>NZ_JBIWDJ010000001.1:0-1177929 GCF_044761955.1 Peribacillus sp. NPDC097225 | reverse complement strand
AACAGGAGCAACAGGAGCAACAGGAGCAACAGGAGCAACAGGAGCAACAGGAGCCACGGGAGCAACAGGAGCAACAGGAGCAACAGGAGCAACAGGAGCAACAGGAGCAACAGGAGCAACAGGAGCAACCGGAGCAACAGGGGCCACGGGAGCCACGGGAGCAACAGGAGCAACAGGAGCAACAGGAGCAACAGGAGCGACAGGAGCAACAGGAGCGACAGGAGCCACGGGAGCAACAGGAGCAACAGGAGCGACAGGAGCAACCGGAGCCACGGGAGCAACAGGAGCAACAGGGGCAACCGGAGCAACAGGGGCCACGGGAGCAACAGGAGCAACAGGAGCCACGGGAGCAACAGGGGCAACAGGAGCAACCGGAGCAACCGGAGCCACGGGAGCAACGGGAGCAACAGGAGCGACAGGGGCAACAGGAGCGACAGGGGCAACAGGAACGATACCTGGCTTCGCTTTTATTTATGACACAACAGCTCAAACTCTTGCTGGAAATGATTCAGTGACGTTTAACACTAACGGAAGCATCGTACCTGCAGGGTTCGTTGATCATACTGAGGGGGACGCAGAGATCACGATTTCGCAAGCAGGCACGTACCTCATCACGTATGAAGTAAATCCACAACAAGGTACGTCAGCATTCGCCTTATTCGCTGGAGATGATCAAATAGCAGGTTCCAATTATGGCAGTGGATCTGGTAACCAAACGTATAGCGGACAAGTTATCGTGACATTGCCTGCGGGCACCGTTCTTACTTTACGTAATATTGACGGGGGTACTTCACTGAATAATACGATAAGCGGTCCGGCATCTGCAGCTGTCCTAAGTGCATCCATCGTGATTGAACAGCTGGTATAAAATCAGGCCTTAGAAAAAAATTCTATTCTTTTTGAGGAACTGGAGACAGTTCCCTTTTTTTACATAGGAGAAAATTGTTTGGTGGTTACCCAGAGGTACAGTACATGAAAAGCAGGAGGGTTGGAAAAGCTATGAACGCATTCATTGATTGAAAAACCTTAATAGGAGGGATAAATATGAAACTTCAAAATAAAGTAGCCGTGGTAACAGGTGCAGCATCGGGTATGGGGAAAGCGATTGCGGAATTGTATGCTAAAGAAGGAGCCAAAGTCATTCTCGCAGACCTTGATATGGATGGTGCGAAAAAGGTCGCAGATGCCATCGAAAGTAATGGCGGAACGGCTAAAGCGATAAAAGTAAATGTCGGGGAACAAGCAGATATTGATCATATGATTGATACCGCTGTATCAGAATATGGCACATTAGATATCCTGGTCAATAACGCAGGAATTATGGATGGCTTCGAACCAGCGGGTGATATCGATGATGATAAATGGGATCGGATCTTTAACATCAACACAAAAGGTGTCATGCGTGCCACCCGTAAGGCCTTGCCGATTTTCTTGGAAAAAGGACAAGGTGTCATCGTCAATACGGCTTCTACAGGTGGACTGAACGGAGCACATGCCGGCGCTGCATATACGGCTTCAAAGCATGCAGTGGTCGGATTCACAAAAAATACAGGCTTTATGTATGCCAATAAAGGGATTCGCTGTAATGCCATCGCACCCGGAGCCGTTATGACCAATATTACGGCCGGCATGAAAAATCTGAATGAATTTGGTTCAAGCCGTACGAAAATCCCACAATCTGTCATCCCTCGTGCAGGCCAATCTGAAGAAATTGCAAAAGTGGCCCTATTCCTGGGTTCAGACGACTCAAGCTTTGTAAATGGCACAGTCATAACCGCAGATGCAGGCTGGACCGCAGCATTTTAGTTGAGGTTATAATGATCATACAAAGAAGGCCGCCAATTAGCGGCCTTCTTAATCAAGATACAAAAAGTGTATTTATTTAAAGGTAACCAGCGAATTAAGCGTGTTGTCGCCAAAATCAGTTAGCGTATAAACAAACTTTTGTTTTTGCCACTTTGCAAGGCTGCCTGTATCGTTTGCATCGATATGCAATTGCCCATATTTCTTAGGAACAGGCATCATATGCGTTTCCAAAAATTCTACAGTTTCCTTCGCTGTCGCTAAGCTTTCTTCTGACTTTTCTGTTGTGGAACGGGCTATAATGGCCCAGCGTCCTTCATTCCAACTTGTAAATAATGAACCTGCTCCTGCATCCTGATACCCCGTTATGCCATGCCCTAAATCAACAGCTTCACCATCTGAGAAAACGGTTTGATCGATTTCTTCACTTGCTGCTTTTTCCGTTTCATATCGAGTAATGACCAACTTGCCAACTAATTGCCCCGTTTCTTTTATCTTTGGATCGTTGATCTCTAGTTGTTTGTCTGTGTTATAAAATGTAAAAGTCGCTTTATTCTGAGTTGAAGACGCGATAGCCGTTACATGTTTTCCTTTGGTCACAGGGAAATCTGTTGGTAGCTTAATGCCCCAGTCACTTGGAATGATACTTTGGAAATCGGCTTTTTCAGCTTTGCTATCACTTGCTACATTCGTATTTGGTTTATCCACTTCTTTTGTTTCTGTCTTTACCTCTTCCGTTTGCTCCTTATCTGTTTCAGTATTTGGCTCTTCTGTCTGGCTCTTATCTGTTTCAACATCCACCGTTTGTTCAGGATTTTGTTTTTGTACCGCTTCTTTCTCTTCATTTCCGCAAGCAGTCATCATCACCATCATAAAGGTTAGTACGATTAGATATTTCAGCGTCATCCCTCTTTTCATGATTATTGATGTTCTTTACGTAAACCTTACCATGAAATTACCCTTTATTCAGGAACTCTAATCCAACTACCCGGCCAAATAGAGGAAGAATGAAATGAAGTCACTCCCTTAGGTGATTCAGTTTCACATTCGTATGTAGCTGCCTGTGCAAACTCTAAACCTTAAGCGAGCCACGAAACCCTCTGGCAGCATAGTATGATTCAGCTCCATTGTGGTAAATGAAAACGTGCCCGAAACGAAAATCGCAAAAAAGGGCACCGCCAAGTTCTCTAATATCAGAGGGGGTTTGCACCCAACTCGACGTTTTCATATCGAAATTTCCGATTTTTTGCAACGCTCGATATTGTTCTTCTGTTAAAAGTTCAATGCCCATGGTAGTTGCCATATCAATCGCGTTATTTTCCGGTTTATATTTTTTTCTTGTCTCAAGCCCTTCACGATCGTAACAAACACTTCTGCGACCTTTAGGACTTTCCGTTGAACAATCGTAAAAAATGTATTCGTCCTTCTTTTTATCATGACCAACAACATCTGGTTCGCCGCCAGTTCTTTCCATCTCATTGAGCGACCACATCTTTTTAGTATTAGCCTCCAATTTTGCTTGAACGTTAGCCCATTCAAGACCTTTATGGCGGCTCATGTTTTTCTCAAAACGGACTTTCAATGCTTTGAGTAATTCTTCACGTTGTTCTAGTGACAACTCCAAAGCCATATTAGTTTCCCCCTTATTATTTTTACTAATAATGGTTTAAGTATATATAAAATTGCTTTATAACATTAAGTAAGTCGATTCCTCCACAATCTGGCCCATTAGTTGAACAAGGCTCAAAATATCACATGAATACTATATTAATTTCATATCTAGTTCACATAAAGCACCCTACTGAAGCCAAAACACGAGTCAACCCTTGAATTCAGCCGAGATCGGTCAAATCAGGGGTTCTAATGTTAATTAAGGACTTTTTACTTATATTAAATCTTTCTTTTTTTTTATATGCTTACTTTTGTAAAAAAAAAGGGGAGTCCTTAAAATGATAAAGAAAATACTTACTGTTTTTTTTGTAAGCGTATTATTTATTAGTATATTTTTAACTGAAACATTGAATGTACAAGCTAGTGAATTAAAAGGAAATACAGTACAAGCACAAAATAATGACGATATAAAAATAAAATTCAATAATTCCGAACGAAAAAAAATTATTATTGATAGAGAAAATATTATTTCGGAAATCGAAGAAAAAACTAAAACGAGCAGTAAATCTGTTAATTCTATAATCTCGCAGACGTTAAAAGAGAATACTCAAGAAACGTTAAATAAAGGTATTGAAAAGAAATTAAAAACTATAAATCATGATTTACATAAGTCAATAGAATTAGAAACTAATATAGAACCTGAAACTTTTGAGATCAATGAAAATCTTAGTGTAACTTTCGACGATAATTTTGTTATAGTAGATGAATTTAAAGAATCAGCAGAAAGGGAAGTAGATGAAAATACTGACCTTAACTTATTTACATTTGTTGATAATCTATTTGTTGATAAAGCATACGCTGCAACTTCAAAGAAGAAAATAAAAAATGCTTCACACTCAAGAAGTATTTATGATACAGCTATAAAAAGTTTAAAACTAGTTACGGCATATATAGGTGCAGAATTTACTTATGATGGAAAAAAAGTGACTGCCAGAAGAACTGGGAACTATATGAAAACAGAAAATGTTGCAGGAATTCTTATTGATGTAGTTGAAAAGAAAAGTGCAATACAAAAGCCTAGTAGCTCAAGAAGAATTGCTTATCAAGAAGGTAGCGCAATTTTAGGTTTTACAGTTAAAGGGCATGGTCTTAAATTGCAAGAAAAATACTTAAGAGTTAATGTTGAATCGAATGCAAAAGGTAAAATAACCAAAAACTCAATTTTAAGATAGAAAGAAGGAACCTCTATGTCTTTTGTAGTAACAGCAGCGTTTACAGTAGTAATGATATTATTTATCATTTTAATGCTTGTAAAACTTTTTAAAAACTTTAAAAAGAAAAAGACGAACCTTAAATGAGTTCGTCTCAGGCTGTCGACAAAGTCGACAGCTGTTTTTTGTATAAAGCTTCATCAATATATTGTGTTCTTATTTCGAAAATACAACTAATATATGCGAAGGATTATATTCCCATCCTCCATTTTCATTCTCAGGTAACGTTATAACTAGGCGCTTAAGCGCCATTGTTTGGAACGGAATAACATCCTCAGGATTTCTGAATCTAGTGAGTAAGTGAAAAATCAATACAAATCCTTTATAAAGCTCTTCACATAAAAGAACTCCAAATCTTTATGAAGGTCTTTTATGTGAAGAGGGTTCCTTTTATACTTATTAATAGCCTTTCCTACCAATTAAAGTATGACTTTGCTGTAAAGTAAACAATTATAAATAAAATGACTATTATCATACATCCTGGTTTCCCGAAAAATGCCCGATCATATACATCTTGCTTATCATTCTGTTGTCTATTGAGCACTAGTAATTCGCCCTCATTTCTTCAATATTATGAATACATAATACTATTAAACACAACAAAAATGTATTAATATTCTTAAAATTAAGATTATTACTTTTTATTCCCAATGATTTTGGATACATGGCAGCGCCTCTTTTATGTAACTAACGGGAAAGACTCGTTATCCCTTTACGAAAACAACGAGGGGCATATTATATTAAGAGTAATCCCTTATAATTAAATCCGAAGAGATTGGTATTAATCCCATTTCTCTCGACCAAATTGATAATTGCCCAATATGATGAATCTCGTGGGTTATGATATGGAGAAGGATCTTTGCGCATGTAAAGGTATACGTAGTTCCGTTCTTACTATTGATTTTTATGTTACGCTTCTCAAAATCAGTAGAATCATGAAGGGACTTTTCAGTTACTGTTTTGGTGAAATGAGAAAATTTTATTACATCCTTTAAATCGGAGATGGTATCTTTTTCAGGATAATCAATAGGTTCTTGAAGCATATGGTTCGTCCAAATAAGTTCGCAATCGATAATATGTACAAGATTTTTGAGAATACTCCCCATACCACCTACTCTTTCAGCACGTAACTCTTCTATAGATAAACTTTCACACCATTTGAACCAGTCTTCTCTAACCTGCCAATTATATAAAAACATATCTAACAAAATATGGTTCGCCCCTTAAATAAGAAAATTTAGTATGGATATTACCTTTGATGAAAAGGCAAATATAGTAGTTTACCTTCTTATGATTCTTTCGTTTCTATCGATTTATGGCAGTATCCAAGGTGTAGTTATGAAACTCACATTAAGTGATTAGCTGTAGATCATTTAAAAGACCTCCAATTGGTAGTCTTTTAAACTACCTGAAACTCGATCCTGTCTGAAGCATGCAAAAGGGTAAATCCGAGGCAAAGCTTTTAATCGACAAGGGGGTCACCGTCTTTTATGGCACTCACCTTGACTTTGAAATCTTCCATAGCATGCTCTTTGGCGATATTCTTCACAGAAAAGGCGATTCGATTCTGATTTTTCCCCTCTCTCGGTACATAAACGGTAATCGTTTTCTTATCCTCACGGACGCCGATTGATATAATATCAAATTCATTTATAATTTTATTGCTTTCTTTCATGAATCCGACTCTGTTCTACCTTCTTTTGAGTGTCCAGGTATTCATAGACCGATAAAAGGATAAATGCACCTACGAGCACACTTAATCTTAGAATAATTCTTTGTCTTTTAACGTTCTTCAATTCAAATCCCCATCTCTAAGTAGTATATATTCCAATTATTATTAATTTTATCATATTTATCCTTCTTTCAATACACACGATTACCGATTATTCAAAAGACCCTACATGCAAGTTCTATGAAGCTTTGACGGTCCTCTACAGGTCCTTTTCCGGTCTAATGCATCTAAGCTACTATCAGAGAAACATACTGCCCATAATTTTCACTGGAGGTGGAATAATAAGACGATTATTTTAAGGGGGAGATACGTTTGGATCAATAACAAACGATTAACACACTGAACAAATTCTTACAGGTACAATACATGGGCATCCACGCCTATGAAAACTTTTAAAAAAAACTGCAAAATTCCTCCGATTGTAGCTCCTTTTTCTTATGTTAAAGGATTAGCATTCCTCTAAAGAATTCCTCTTCACCAATTCTTCTCCCGGGCATTAAATAATAGGGAGATGCCTGATTAAAAAAGGTTTGACACAGTGGGTCAATCCGACTATACTAGCTAGTAATTACAAAACACAGTAAACAAATAAGAATAATTAGCTGATTGGAAAACCAAAGGCATCGACCCATATCTATGGGTGATTTGCGTTTGGTTTTTTTTATTTTAAAAGGGGGATATAGGCATGGAGGTTTTTTGGTTTTTACCGACGGCGGGAGAAGGCAGGTATTTGGGTACGGAGCATGGTAAGCGTGAGGTCACGTTTGGTTATATTGAGCAGGTGGCAAAGGCTGTCGACACGCTCGGATTTGACGGGGCGCTGCTGCCGACGGGTGTTGCTTGTGAAGATTCTTGGGTGATCGCGTCGAGTCTTGTCCCATTGACGAAGCGGATGAAATTCCTGGTTGCGGTCCGTCCTGGATTCGTCGCTCCGCCCGTTGCTGCGCGGATGGCGGCAACTCTGAATAAAATTTCGGGAGGACGCCTCCTGCTGAATATCGTACAGGGTGGGGACCCCAAAGAATTGGCCGGGGACGGACTTCATTTGACTCATGATCAACGCTATGAAATGAGCGGCGAGTTTTTATCTATATGGAATCAATTATTTAAGCAGGAATCCGTAACCTTTAAAGGGAATTATTTTAATATTGAGAATAGTCAACTCCATCCTTCCACTCCAAAGCAATCTCCGGCCTTATACATTGGCGGGACATCAGCTTCTGCTTATGAAGTGGCGGCGAAGCATGTCGATCATTATCTGACATGGGGTGAACCGGTCGATGTGGTCAAAACAAGAATCGACACGGTAAGGGAGTTGGCGAAACAACAAGGGCGAGAGGTGAAGTTTGGCATAAGGCTTCATGTGATCGTCAGGGAGACGGAGGAGGAAGCGTGGGCCGCAGCGGATGAACTAATCAAGTATGTAGATCAACATACAATTGATGAAATGAGAAAGAAGATGGCTGGCTTCGATTCCAATGCGCAGAACAGGATGAGCGATATCTCGTACAAAAACAGGGATTCGCTTGAAATCAGTCCTGGACTTTGGGGAGGAATCGGTTTGGCCCGGGAAGGGGCAGGAACGGCTTTGGTGGGAAATCCCGACCAAGTGGCTAGCAATATGAAAAAGTACCAGGAAGCGGGTGTAGACACTTTCATTCTATCTGGTTATCCACACCTGGAAGAATCATATAGGGTTGCGGAATTGCTTTTTCCAAAATTAAAGGATTGAAAAGAGAAGAAAGATAGGGGGGAATCACATGAAAAGAAAGTTTTCGGTTTTATTTATATGTATGATGATGGCGGTCCTTGTCATCGGATGTTCTTCGAAAAGCTCTACAGACGACGGCGGGAAAACGACAATCAGCTTCATCCACTGGCGTGGGGAAGACAACAAGGCCTTCAAGGAGCAAATTTCTAAATTCGAAAAAGAAAACCCGGATATCAAAGTCAATATGACGGTATACCCGTCCGAGGAATACCAATCTACTGCCCAGACCATCCTGAAGGACGGCTCGACAGGGGATGTCTTCACGGCGTTCCCGGGATCGCAATTTGAGATTCTGAAGAAAGCCGATCTATTCACGGATCTTAGCGGTGAAGAGTTTGTTGGGAAATTCAATGAAAGCCTGATTGAAGCCGGACAGGATGACGGGAAGCAATTGGCGCTTCCGCTTCAGCTTGTCTTCAACCAGCCCGTTTACAATGTCGGCCTTTTTGAAAAATTGGGACTAGAACCTGCCAAGGACTGGGATGGCTTCCTTGCCCTATGCGAAAAGTTGAAAAAGGCGGGCTACCTGCCCATCGCTTTCCCAGGAGCCGATATTGGCCCAGGTCAGCTGATCAACTCGATGGTCATGAACAATGCTCCGGACGAAGAAGTTTTCACAAAATTAGTTAATGGCGAGAATGAGCTGACTGAAGAATGGTGGGTCAAAACCCTGTCGCAATTTAAGGAGCTAGTTGATAAAGGATACATTTCAAAAGACTCCTTAAGCGTGAAGCATGACGGTGCCATTGCCTTGGTGGCACAGGAAAAAGCGGCGATGCTGGGGACTGGGTCCTTCGCGATGGCGAACATCCAGGCACTCAATCCGGATATCAAGCTGAAGATGCTGGCACCGATTACGGTTTCCGAGGATGAGGCAAAATTCGAAGGCGTCCATACGACAACCTTCATGCTGGCGGTGAACAGCAAATCGAAGAAACAGGAAGCAGCCAAGAAGTTCATCGACTTCTTAACAGAGCCTGAAAACGCGTCGGCCTATGCCAATGAAACGGGTCAGCTTTTAACACTGAACGATGTCGAGTATGAGTCCGATATTCTGAAGGATTCAACGGAATGGATGGATAAAAATACAAGATTCCAGCCAAGATATACCATCACCAACGCGAACGTGGAAAAAGCCGTCCTGTCTTCCATCCAGGCAGTCATCGGCGGCACGGAACCGGATAAAGCGGCAAGTGACGCCCAGAAAATCGTCAAACAAAATATCGATGAATGAAAAGCGTACGGAGGGAGAAGATCTTTCTCTCTCTCTTTCTTTTGTCTGTTAGGGGAGGTTGTGCATCGTGCTGAAGAAGAATAAACGATTGTTCCTGTTTATTGCACCAGGTTTACTTATGTATCTCATCTTTTTCATCTATCCTACGCTTAGCGCCCTTTTCTATTCCTTCACAAACTGGGATGGCATCACACCCGATTATCAGTTCGTCGGGTTCGATAACTATGTGAAGCTAGTGACCGAGGACAGCATTTTTGCGAAGGCCTTTACGAATAACATCAAGTTCATGCTGTTCGTCGTGATTTTCCAGACGATCCTGTCGCTGCTGTTCGCCTTATTTTTGATCAAAAACACGAAGGTCAATGTGTTTCTCCGGGCGTTATACTTTTTCCCGACGATCCTTTCCTCGGTATCGGTCGCGTTCATCTGGACCTTCATTTATGACCCGAACATGGGGTTATTATCAAGCCTGCTTTCTGGCCTGAACCTCGAGTCTCTTTCACAGAATTGGCTGGGAGATGAGGATATCGCCATCTTCTCGATTGCAGCCGTTCAAGTTTGGTTCCATACGGGGCAGATGCTGATCATCTTCGTCGCCGGACTTCAGGCGATTCCAAGCGAATTGTATGAGGTGGCAAAAATTGAAGGGGCCAACCGCTGGCAGACGTTCCTTACTGTCACCTGGCCGCTTGTCGCACCGGCAGCGACCATCGTCATTGCCTATACGACGATTCAGTCGTTCAAGGCGTTCGACTTGATCTTCGCGATGACCAAAGGGGGGCCAAACTACTCGACGGAAATTCTGGCAACCTTCATCTATACCACGGCGTTTCGTAGCTTCAAGTTCGGTTACGCTTCAGCTGAATCGGTCCTGTTCATGATTCTGATGGCAGTTATTACATATATACAATTCAAAGCCTTACGGGCCGATCGAGTAAACTATTAGGGGGGAGACCGCAGCTATGAAACTTTCAAAAACGGTACTGATGCTTCTCTATGCGTCATTGATCATCATTCCGATCCTGACGATCTTCCTGTCGACGTTCAAGCCAATGTCTGAAATGTACAGCAATGTGCTGGGGTTGCCGGAATCCTTTCAGTTCGATAATTATGTCAATGTGTTCATCGACCAGTCGATGGGAACCTACTTTAAGAACAGCTTGACCGTCACGTTGGTATCCGTCATCCTGACCTTGTTTTTTGCCAGCCTGATTGCCTTTTCAATTGTGAGGATGGGTGGCTGGGCCGGTGGACTATTGTTCAGTTTCTTCGCACTCGGAATGATGGTACCCGCCCAAACGAACATGATTCCGCTTTATCAGCTCATGTATGATTTAGGATTGACGAACAGCCTTGTCGGGTTGATGATTGTCAATATAGCGGTGACGATGCCAGTCGGGGTGTTCATCCTGACCGGATTCATGAAGTCCCTGCCGAAGACGATATTCGAGGCAGCCATCATGGACGGTGCTGGCAACTGGCAGATGTATACCCGCATTGTCTTGCCACTATCCCTGCCGTCCTTATCGGCAACGGCCATCTTCCTGTTCGTGATGCACTGGAACGATCTCTTATATCCGCTTCTGTTCATCACGCAAGACGAGTTCAAGACCCTGCCGCTTGCCTTACTGGAATTTCAGGGTGAATACATGACGAATTATCCGCTTCTGTTTACGGGAGTCATCATTGCTTCAGCGCCAATGGTCATTATCTATGTATTTTTGCAAAAGTACTTCATCGCCGGCATGACGGCCGGAGCGGTGAAAGGCTAATAAATAGGAAGAGGTGTCGGTTATGGAACGAGTTACACTGCAAGAAGGATTGTCTTTTTCAAGAATCGTCCACGGGCACTGGAGGGCGGCGGACTGGAATAAGTCCACACAGGAATTCTTAACTCTGACCGAGCAATGTCTCGAGTTGGGAATCACTACATTCGATAACGCAAATATTTACGGTGATTACACATGCGAAGGGCTTTTCGGCAAGGTGCTGAAAGCGAAACCCGACCTTCGGGACCGAATGGAAATCGTGACGAAGTGCGGCATTAAGCTCGCCAATGGCAAAAATGGCTTCTCGCTCAATCACTATGATTCAAGCAAGGAGCATATCATCGAGTCGGCCGAGCGATCCTTAAAGGAACTGAACACGGACTATATTGATGTCCTCTTGTTGCACCGCCCGGATGTGCTCCTCGATCCCGATGAAGTAGCGGAAGCCTTTACACTTTTGAAAAAACAAGGGAAAGTCAGGCATTTTGGCGTATCCAACTATCTTCCATCACAAGTGAACATGCTTCAGGCATCCTTGGACATGCCGCTTGTGACGAACCAGGTAGAGCTTTCCGTCATGTACCGAGACAACTTCGAGAATGGCGTACTGGACCAGTGCATCGAGAAGAAGATGCCGCCAATGGCCTGGTCGCCGCTCAATCAGGGACTTATCTTCACCAGTGAAACGGAAAAGGCAATCAGGGTGCGAGACGCCCTGAAGAAAACCGCGGCTGAAATCGGGGCGAACGATATGGACGAAGTCATGTACGCATGGTTGATGAAGCATCCGGCTGGCATCATGCCAATCGTGGGATCCGGACGGATTGAACGCATTCAATCAGCGGTTAATAGCCTATCGCTTAAGCTCGACAGGCAGCAATGGTATGAAATCTGGGTCAGCTCTCGTGGCCGGGATGTGGATTGATGCAAAAAAAAGGCAGGCGCCTCAATCGGTGCCTGCCTTTTTATTATGGTTAAAATCTGGTCATCAAGAACCAAGTGCCGATAGCCACAACGACAATGGCTAGTAATAATAACCCGTAGCCGAGTGGAGCGGATTTAAACTGTTTAAGATTTCCTTTATATAAAGATATCTGGTTGATCGTTCCAGCCGGGTCACACTTGATGAATAAGGTTCTGGCCTCTTCCGATTCTTTCATATAGTATCTCAAATACTTCTTATCATCCGTCAACGTAACCTCTATGTCTTTGTAACCCAACGATTCTAGAAAAGAAAGGAGATACTGCTTATTATAAGGCTTGTTTTTAAATTCTTTCACGATTATTTCGCGTCTGTTCATGCTCACTCTTCTCCTATCTAGCTCAATCAAAATACGTATTGAATATATACCCAAGAATAATAGTAAAACTCTTGTTGCCGTTTTTCCATACTTTTTGCAAGAAGTTTGAAATTTTGAGTGTGAAGGTACAAAGAAGTCAGGCAGGAGTGGGGGAATGGTCTTGGTTTCGAGGAGGGACTAACATCCTAAAAAATTCCGTTGACAATCAGTTTTAGTGTATGTTAACTTTAGTACATTAGTAAACTAAAGCATAGAGAACAACAATCAGCCAAAGGTGGTTTTTCTGAAATGAAACGTTCAAGTATATTCATATTAACGATAATCGCAATGTTTTCACTTCTTGCAGCCTGTTCCTCCAATTCCGAGGAAAAAGAAGACAAGCTGGTGATTGGAATCGATGATAAATTTGCCCCGATGGGATTCCGTGATGAGGATAATGAAATTACTGGTTTTGACATCGATTATGCCAAAGCCGCCACTGAAAAAATGGGTGTAGAAGCTGAATTTCAACCAATTGACTGGAAAACGAAAGAATCCGAGTTAAGTAGTGGACGTATCGACCTTATCTGGAACGGGTACACCATTACGGATGAGCGTAAGGAAAAGGTCCTTTTCACAAAACCTTACTTGGAAAATGCACAGGTGGTCGTGACGCTTGAAGATTCCAAGTTGACTAAGCTTGATGATTTAGCAGGTAAAGTCGTCGGTCTTCAATCGCTTTCTTCCGCATCAGATGCATTGAATGCTAATCCGATTAAATCCGAGGTCAAGACGATCACGGAATACTCCGATAACGTCTTGGCCCTAAGTGACCTGAAGGCTGGCCGTCTGGATGCCGTAGTCATTGATGAAGTGGTCATTGATTATTATATGTCCAAAGAAGAAGCTACATTCAAGGTACTGGATGAATCACTTTCTCCGGAGCAATATGGAGTAGGCGTGAAAAAAGGAAAGGAAGATCTTCTGAAAGACCTTCAAAAAGCACTGGATGAAATGAATGAAGATGGCACTGCCGCTAAAATCTCTGAGAAATGGTTTGGCGAAAATAAGGTATTAAAATAAGAACGAACAATATTAGGCAAACAGGATTTCCTTTTGGGAACCCTGTTTTGTTTTTGGGGGAATCGATTCATGTCTATAGATTATCTTACTTCCATACTGAAGCCCATGCTAGAAGGGGCCCAAATAACGGTCCTCTTGTTTTTGATTGCCATTGTCGTTTCCATTCCACTGGGCTTCCTGCTAACCCTTCTTGTCAGGAGTAAATTCAAGCCTGTCGCCTGGCTTGCTGAGGGTTACATATATTTGATGCGCGGTACGCCGCTATTGCTACAATTGTTATTTATCTGCTTTGGATTGCCGATGCTGCCTGTAATTGGTGAATACATGGTGTTGGATCGTTTCGTTGCGGCTTGTTTAGGTTTCATCTTGAACTACGCAGCTTATTACGCCGAAATCTTCCGCGGCGGTCTGTTGGCAGTTGAAAAAGGTCAATATGAAGCCGCCCAAGTGCTTGGATTGAATAAATGGCAAACGATGAGAAAAATCATCCTGCCGCAAATGTTCCGTGTCGCTCTTCCTGCGATCTCGAATGAATCGGTCACACTGGTCAAAGATACCGCGTTGCTCTATGCCGTGGCTGTACCGGAATTGCTACACTTTGCCCAGACTGCGGTGAACCGTGACTTTACGATCGTTCCGTTCTTCTTGGCAGGAATCATTTATCTGTTGATTACACTCGTATTAACGATGTTCTTTAAATGGCTCGAAAAACGATACAAAATCGAATAGAAGGAGTGGTGAATGTGGCTATCCTTGAAGTGTCCAACCTCAAAAAGTCATATGGCAAGCTAGATGTACTAAAACGGATCACATTGGATGTGAATAAAAACGATGTCGTCGCCGTGATCGGTCCCTCCGGATCCGGGAAAAGCACGATGCTCCGAAGCCTCGTCCATCTTGAAGAAATAAATGGTGGCAGCATCGCTGTCTCCGGGGAATATATGGTGAAGGATGGGGTTTACTCGAATCCAAAAGAACTCAAGCAAATCACCTCAAAAATGGGGATGGTGTTCCAGCATTTCAACCTGTTCCCGCACTTAACGGTCAAAGAAAATCTTGAAATCGCGCCAAAAATGGCCAAAAAGGAATCCTATGACGTCATCCAGCAACGAAGCGCGGAGCTATTGGAAAAGGTCGGGCTCTCCAACCGTTCGTCGGCATTACCGGCCCAGCTATCCGGCGGCCAAAAACAAAGGGTAGCAATTGCCCGGGCTCTGATGATGAATCCTGAAATCCTGCTGTTCGACGAACCGACTTCCGCCTTGGATCCGGAATTGACAGGCGAAGTGTTGAAAGTAATGAAGGACCTGGCTGAAGAGCACATGACGATGGTCGTCGTCACACATGAAATGGAATTCGCCAAAGAAGTGGCCAATCGGGTCATCTTCATGGACAATGGGGAAATCATCGAATCCGGACACCCGGACGACGTCTTGACGAACCCACAGCATGACCGGACGAAAGCATTCCTGAAACGCAGCTTTAAATAATTCATAGTATCGATGAGGGGCGTTTCCGATGGGGAACGCCTTTTTCATGCCCACTTATTATGGTACGGTTTGATGTTTCTTTTCTATTGCTGGAAATGCTGACGTCTAAAGAGAATGGTAAACAGGTAAAAGACCTTATGGAAAGGTATTGGAAACTTCACTCGGATCTAATACGTGAAGTATTTTCACACCCCTGCTGGTTCTTCAACACTAAAAAAGACGACAGTTTCCCCTATGAGGAGTCTGTCGTCTTTGGTTTATTTATTGACGCCGTAGCTGAGTAGGTTCGTGAAGATTCGGTATCCTCCTGGGACTTGGTTTTGGATTTGGCGGTAGAAGACTAGATTGGTATAAAGATAGGTGCCTTTTCCGTGTTTGGTCATTAGGATACCGCCATCAAATGGAGCTTCGTTAGGGTCAGCCATGCTGACAAAGGTTTCGAAGCGTTCGTCCCATTTCATTGGGTAGTAGAGGCCGCGTTCCTGAACCCAGTTATCCCAGTCGCTGTTGGTAATTTTGTTCGGATAGTTGAACAACGGAGAGTCGGGCTTCAAAACAGTAACTTTCGCCTTTTCATCGGTTACGCGCCATTTAATCGATACATCACCAAGTTTAAGTTCATAAGGTGCGGTAGTCTTAGCATCCCAGCCGTCAGAAGGCTTATGGTATTGGACAACTAGATGCCCTCCGTCTTCTACATACTTCATGAGGCGATTATTATTCGACTTCAAATCAGGTCTAGATAGATAGGCGCGAATTCCCGTTACAATCGTATCGTATTTACTCAAATCGCCAGTTGCGAGATCACGTTCGCTTAGGTTTGTAATGTCAAGACCTGCATTAGTCAGGTACTCATCAACTTTATCAAATCCGCTGCTAATGTAGCCGATTTTTAGATTGTCAGGCTTTAATAACTCAAACGCTACGGTGTTAACTTGTGCCGGGTATTGATAATAAAAGGTACCGATATGGTCATAGTGTATTTCTTGAATAGTCGAGCTGAATGCTTTTCCATTGACGTGGGCTTCTGCTGAAATTTTCTTGCTGCCTTCTTTAATATCAGAAGGGGGCACGAGCTTGAACTTCACGCTTTTTTCTTCAGCATGTTTTGTGAAGGAAACATCTGCCTTTTTCGGAGTCACACTCCAGCCTGATGGCACCTTTAAGTTAACTGATGCTTTCGTTTTGCCTTGTTTATAGTTCTTTACCTTTAGTGTGACTGGGATTTCTTTTTGAACATCTGCTGTGTTGACGGTAATATCTTCAGGAGACAGAGTCAAGCTAACATCCGGAAGCACTGCAGTTGTGCCTGCAAGTTCTTCGATATGAACGGTTTTTGTGCTGCCAGATTCATAACTGATGGAAGCTGTGACCGCAGGAGCATCGTAGGCGTGATAATCTTGGGCCTTAGCTGGGATTTGCAGTGTATACGTATAAACTAAGGATTTGCCTGGCTTTAAATTAGTTGGCTTTGTTTTGGTAGTCGCTTTCCAACCATTTGGGATTTTTAGTGTGGCTTGCGCCTTTTTCAATGTTTGTTTGCCAGTGTTTTTCATGCTGACCGTAACCGTTGTTTTTTCCCCTTTGGTCCAAACGTTTGCTGCTGCTTTTGCTGTTACTTCAAGTCCCGAGGATACAAAGCTAACTTGCTGAAGCTGTTCTTCTTTTGTGGAAAGCTTATGAAGCAAATCTGCCTTTACGGATTTAGAGAGTTTTGATTTTTTAGTAAGTTTAGTTAAAGTAGTAAGATTTTTTAATGCTTTCTGTGATTTTGTATAGACACTGTTGGAATTTGGGTAGGCGGCAACGATGCCATCCAGCTCTTTTTGCAATGATTTTAACTTGGCTCTGACTGAGTATTCACTGTAAGGCAGCGTTTGAGCCCATTCAGTCAGGTTATAAGGGACGCCTGCAAAAAGGTCATTGTTGTTCTTTACTTTGACTATGCTATGGATTAATTCAAGGTGGGTTTGCCTAGGAGCGGCCGGGATATCTGAGCCCATCCCCTGACTTTTATGAAGGTAGCGTGATTGTTCGCCAAGCTGTGGGTACGTCATGTTGTAGATTGGATCAAACATTCCGATTTCAATAGAAGTTGTGGCGGTTGCAGCCGATTCAGCCGGAAGATATAGCTTTTTGATTTGCCAAACAGATAAGCCTTTTTTCAATTGTTCAGGAAAAACCTTAGGATCAGCTGCATCCTTATAGGCACGTTCAGTAAGAATGGCCATCGTCCGATGATGTCCATGCTGTGTGTCAACATCACGGAAGGAAGGCATCACGATATCGGGTTGGTAGGTGCGGATAAAGGCAATCAATCGTTCATAGGTCAGTTCTTCTCCCCAGTTAGCCAGTGTTTCTTCGGGAGTTTTGGAAAAGCCGAAGTCGAAGATAGGATCAGAGGTGGTTTCGCTTAGGTGGTATGCTTTCACGCCATTAATCTTCGCAGCTTCAATCATTTCACGAGTGCGGATGATTCCAAGGGCATCGTTTAATTCATCACCGATCTCATTTTGTCCGCCTTCCCCACGGTTAGCAATTAAACTTGATGTCTTTACCCCAAGACCACGTGAGAGGTAGGCTAGGAAATCGCTTCTTTCATCATCTGGATGAGCCCCGGAATTTAAAAAAGTAACCGTCGTCTCTAACGGTTTAACAACATTCCATAAATCAACATCATGTGTGTCAGTCTTAGCCTGACTGGAAATAGGAGCCATTGTAACAACCAACAAAATCGAGAAAATAATCAAGAAAACCTTCTTCATTCGTGCACCCCTTTCAATTGTTAAGCATTTTTTTAAAATTTTCTAACTACCGATTTTTCCTCCTCCTTAAGTTGCTGATATTAAGCAGGTTAGTAAATCTTCCTAACTAACGAAAGATAACCCCTTATTTAATTTAATACCATATAAGGATAATATTGTAAATGAGTAACGGATGAAATAAACGGAATATCTTATGCATAAATTAAAAGTAGTTAGAATATTTAAAATATTAGTTGTAATTTTTTGGAACCTATTTTATATTGTAGTTAATTAGTAAATTTTACTAACCAAATTAAAGGCCGTGATGTGATGAGGAGTAATAAAACACCTATGAATCTTAAATTGATGAATAAGAAGAGAGTCCTTCAATGTATCCACGATCATGAAGCAATCTCACGAGCAGAAATCGCAGTAAAGGTTCAGATATCAAAACCTACCGCATCTTTGCTGGTTGATGAGCTGATCTCTGAAAAGTGGGTTATCGAGAAAGGAAACGGTGAGTCTACTTCACAAGGAGGACGAAAACCGATACAGCTGTATTTCAATGCAAAAGCATGGTATATCCTCGGTGCAGATATTGGCGGGACAAAGGTTAAGACGATTTTATGTGATTTAAGAGGGGCGATTATCGCGGAAAGTGAGTTTAAGACGAGCCGCTACTTACACTCGGGCTTACTCAGTCAGCTTGCTTCTGAGATTGAACAGATGATCCAGAGAAGCAATATTAAAAAGCATGAGATTCTTGGAATGGGTGTTGGTATACCAGGGATTACTGAATCAAAGAGCGGTCTCATCATTGATGCGCCGAGCTTGAACTGGGTTCAATATCCCTTTCTTACAGAAGCAAAGCGTTATTTTTCTTTTCCAATATACATTGATAATGATGTGAATGCGGCAGCACTAGGTGAGCAGTGGCTTGGGAATGCGAAAAATAAGAAGAATGTTTTATTTATTGCCGTTGGAACGGGAATTGGCAGTGGCATTATTATTAATAATCAGCTGTACCGTGGCGCAACTAGTGCGGCTGGTGAGATTGGGTATATGGTGACGAATAAAAATGATATGAAATCTTCATTTAGACCCATTTTCCAACGTTATGGATACTTAGAAAGTGTGGCTGGCGGGAAATCGATTGGCCTTAACCTAACAGAGGCCATTCAGAAACAACCCGACCATCCTCTTTACGAACAAGCTCAGAATGAAGAACTTACAGGGGAGGAGGCTTTTTCATTAGCGAAAAATGGCGACAAGCTGGCTCAAGCCGTCATCGAAGAAGTAATTGAGCATCTGACTTATGGAATTATCAATGCAGCGAGCTTGCTCAATCCAGAAGTGATCATTTTGGGAGGTGGTGTTTTTAAATCCGCAGATTATATCTTGCCGAAGCTGCGAAGCATGATCACGCATTATTTGCCAAGCACAGTCACATTGAAAACTTCACAACTGGGGGAAAATGCGGGCGTCTTAGGAGCCGTTTCACTATTTTTGCATGAGCATGACAGTATACTACATTATCAATATGAGGGGGATTTTTATTGATGAACATGAAAAAGAAATCGATATTGACGGCTATGACATTGTCAGCTGTAATGGTGCTTGGTGCCTGTAATTCAGATGAAAAAACAGTGGGAAAAACAGAAGACAAAAAAGATAAGCTAGAGGAGAAAATCGTTGTCTATTCCCCGCACGGTAAGGACATTCTTTCGAAATTCGAGAAACAATTTGAAGAGAAATACAGCGGGGTAGATGTAGAATGGCTCGATATGGGGTCTCAGGAAATTCTCGACCGGGTACGATCGGAGAAAAATAATCCCCAAGCTGATATCTGGTGGGGGGCACCATCAACGAGCTTCGATCAAGCTAAGGATGAAACGTTATTAGCACCTTATAAACCAAGTTATGCGTCCAATCTGGATGACAGCTTTTTCGATCCAGACTGGAATTGGTCAGGAACTAGTCAAACACCGGAAGTAATCATGTACAACACCAAAGAACTGAGTGTAGAGGAGGTTCCAAAGGATTGGGATGAACTACTAGATCCAAAGTGGAAGGATGAAATTATTATCCGTTACCCGCTTGCTTCTGGAACAATGAGAACCATTTTTTCGGCGATGATTTACCGTGATTTTAAAGATAGTGATGATCCAACAAAAGGATATGAATGGTTAACGAAGCTTGATAAAAATACGAAGGAATATTCAGCCAATCCAGAAATGATGTATAACAAAGTCGCCAAAGGTGAAGGTGCGTTGTCGGTTTGGGCGATGCCAGATGTTGTCATGCTGATGGAAAATAAAAACTACCCGTTTGACTTTGTGATTCCAGAAAGCGGTACGCCTGTATTAACAGAAGGAATTGCTGTAGTGAAAGATGCACCTCATCCTAAAGCCGCTGAAGCATTTTATGAATTTGTGAATTCACCTGAGGCTGCAAAAACTCTAGCTGAAGAGTTCTACCGGATTCCAACGAGAAGTGATGTAACCGATCTTCCGAAGTGGATTACTGATACGGAAATCAAAAGCATGGATATTGACTGGAAGGTCTTTCAGGAAAAAAGCGACGAGTGGATGAAATATTGGGACGAAAACATCAAGAGTGGAGATAAAGAAATTAAAGAATAGGAAGTGGAATGGTATGGCGTCGATAAAAATAGAAAATGTCCAAAAGGCGTTCGGCAAGACCATTGCAGTGGATCAATTAAATCTGGAAATCAAAGACGGGGAGTTTTTTACGTTTCTTGGCCCAAGCGGATGTGGGAAAACGACAACGCTTCGGATGATTGCTGGATTCTATTATCCAACGAAAGGTGTTGTCCGCTTTGGTGATAAGGATATGACGCGTGTGCCTCCGGAGAAACGAAATACAGGCATGGTTTTTCAAAACTATGCCCTTTTTCCTCATATGACGGTCTTTGAAAATGCGGCTTTCGGTCTCAGGGTAAGGAAAATACCTGGAGCTGAATTGAAAAAGCGGGTACAGGATGTCCTTCAGAAGGTAAGGCTGGACAAGTATTCTGATCGTCAAGTGAGTCAGTTGAGCGGTGGGCAGCAACAGCGTGTAGCATTAGCACGGGCACTCGTAATTGAACCGGAAATACTTTTACTGGATGAACCGTTAAGTAATCTTGATGCAAAACTTCGTGATGAAATGAGAAGTGAGATTCTTAGACTCCAGCGTGAGTATAAAATCACGACCATCTATGTCACACATGACCAAGCAGAGGCTCTGTCGATGAGCGATCGTATTGCTGTTTTTAATTATGGTGTTTGTCATCAAGTGGGAACACCATCCGAAATTTATAATGCGCCGGTGAATGATTTTGTTGCAAGTTTTATTGGTGAAAGTAATTTATTGCCGGCACGGATTGAAGCAATGAATCAGGAAGAACTGAGTGTGGGGTTAACTGAATCCTCTAATGAAATGAAACTCGCAGTACATAATAATCAACTGAATGTAATAGGGAATTTAACGGTTGGCGATAGTGGACTTGTGACCTCAATCCGCCCGGAAGCGATTACTGTTCACAGAAGCGATATCGGCGGTGAGAATGTTTTTAAAGGAAGTATTGAAAAGGTTGAGTTCTTTGGTTCCACGTTTAACGTTAGTGTTCGGATGAATGAGGTGTTGCTGCAGGCAAATATGCTGAATAATCAGGGTGCAAATGGTTTTAAGTTAGGGGATGATGTGTGGGTTGAACTGCCGCCAGCCCATATTCGGGTACTCCCGGTTGTGAGTGGTGACGGCGTATGATGAAAAACCGTGAGCATCGTTTAACGTTTATGCTTTTGATTCCGGTTGTCCTGGTACTCGTGGCATATGTGCTTTATCCATCATTGCGGACCTTTTTTGAAAGTTTGCAAAGTGATGGGGGCCTGACGCTAGGAAATTATCAGGATTTCTTCAGCCAAGAATCCAAAACAAATTTAGAAGCGTTATGGAACTCGGTATATATATCCATCTTAAGTGTGTTAGCCAGTGGATTAATTGGAATTCCCCTCGCACTCATTTTTAATAGGTATCAATTTCCTGGGAGGGGGCTGTTTGCGACAGCAGCCATTATGCCGATTGTACTGCCGTCACTTGTAGGCGTAATGGCCTTTATGTTTTTATATGGTGAATCAGGTCTTATTCCCAATTTGATTAAAGATTTATTTGGACTTGAAAAAGTACCGTTCCAGATTGGCGGCGTTTCGGGAATCTTGATTGTTCATGCTTATACGATGTATGTGTATTTTTATATGATGGTCTCAGCGGCCATTAATAAGATTGATCCTTCTCTCGAAGAGGCTGCATCTAATCTGGGTGCAAGTAAGGTAAAGGTATTCTGGAAGGTGACTTTTCCTTTAATGACACCGGCAATTGTTGGTGCCTCACTACTGGTATTCATGATTTCCATGGCGTCGTTTAGTGCACCTTTTCTTCTTGCAGGTGGGTACCGGGTATTGAGCTTACAAATCTATTTCTCGAAAATTAACGGGGATATGGAAATTGCCGCTACTCAATCCGTGATTCTCTCAGTTGTTTCGATTGGTTTCTTACTCTTGATGCGCTGGTATCAAAATCGTAAGGATTATCGAATGGCTTCTAAAGGAATAGGGGCGCATCGCAGTGAAGTGAGAAACCCGGTGATGAAATGGGTAATGGCTACAGTTGGAGTGATTGGAGTCATTATTTTGTTGCTGCCGCATTTTACGATTTTACTACTGTCATTGGTACCTGATGGTACATGGACCTGGCAAACGTACCCGTCAACTTTTAACTTTGAAAATTTCCGTCTGTTGTTTGAGGACCCGAATATCTTCAAGCCGTTAAAGAACAGCTTGCTGCTTGCGGTGATTGCGACTGCAGGAAATTTGGTTTTTGGTGTGATTGCTTCGTATGTACTGGTGAAACGGAAATTCGTCGGGAAAAGCTTCATTGATATCTTGGTAATGATACCTTGGGCATTGCCTGCGACGGTTATCGGGATGAACTTGGTATTCGCCTTTAATGAAAAAAGTATTTTCAGTTTTGGCCAGATTTTGGTCGGCACGTTTTGGATTCTGCCTCTGGCTTATTTTATTCGTCATATTCCGCTCGTTGTTCGTTCGACAAATGCGGTGCTTGAGCAGTTGGATGATTCGATTGAGGAAGCATCGAGAAGTCTTGGTGCAAAATGGTTTTATACATTCAGAAAAGTGATTCTGCCGATTATTATGCCTGGCGTATTATCAGGTACTTTGCTTGCCTTTGTTGAATCTGTGGGTGAGTTTCCAACGTCTGTCTTATTGTATACCCTCTCGAATCGGCCAATTTCAATTGAAATTATGAATCAACTTCGGATGTTTAATATGGGGCAGGCAGCTGCATATGGGATGATACAAATTACCTTAATTGCTCTCGTCCTATTTATCTCAAACAAATTCTTCGGAGTGAAAGCTGAACGATCTTTGACATAAAGGGGTTGAAACATTGAATAAACTAGATGAATTTTTAAAGAATGAAGGGCAGACGTTTCCTGGAAAAACGTATGTCGAAGAACTGCTCATGCCAGTCTTTAATGATCAACGTGATTTCTTATTTCATGTCATGTTCGATATTCATCGGGCTCATGTCATTATGCTTGCTGAACAAGCGATCATTCCTGATGGTGAAGCGAAAGTGATGTTGGAAGGAATTAATAAGGTTGCGCAGACGGATGTAGGGATGCTGCTTTATGAACCGCAGTTTGAGGATTTGTTTTTTATGATGGAAGCGAAGATTGGTGAAGAAATTGGTGCAGAGTTGGCGGGCAAAATTCATATCGCCAGGAGCCGGAATGATATGGGGGTTGCGATGTACCGCCTTGTGCTGCGTAATCATTTCATACAGCTGCTTGGCAGTGCCTATTCTCTAAGCGAAGCTATTTTGGCACAAGCAGAAAAGCACAACGCCACGTATATTACAGGCTACACACATACGCAACCGGCACAGCCGACAACGCTTGGTCATTACTTTCTCGCTATTTATGATGTTTTACAGCGTGACATCCGCCGTCTCTGGTCTGCCTATGAAAATGTTAATCAATCTCCACTTGGTGCTGCAGCTCTGACGACGACTGGCTTTCCAATCAACCGGGATCGAACATGTGATTTACTTGGGTTTGATAGAATTGTTGAGAATTCCTATGATGCAATCGGGGGGGCCGATTATCTGCTTGAAACAGCGACTGCCTTGATGACGTGTATGGTTGATACCGGCCGCTGGATTCAAGATTTCCTTCAGCATGTTACAAGAGAATTTGGCACCTTTTATGTGGCAGATCCTTATGTGCAGGTGAGCAGCATTATGCCGCAAAAACGTAATCCGGTGTCGATTGAACATTCTCGTTCCATTGCAAGCTCCGCATACGGGGATGCCCTTGCCGCAATGAACATGATTCATAATACGCCGTTTGGTGATATTGTGGATACCGAGGATGATCTGCAACCGCATTTGTATCGTTCGTTCACCAATGCAAATCGAGTGTTTAAGCTAATGTATGCGGTCATTACAACATTGAAAGTGAATGACGAATATACCAAGAAAATGGCCGCTAAATCGAGTATTACAATCACCGAGCTTGCGGACACACTTTCCAGGGAATATGGAGTTTCATTTAGAAAAGCCCATTCGATCGCCAGCCATATCGCCAAGGTAACTATTGCAGAGCAAAAAGAGCTCTATGACTGGAAAGTAGACGAGATTAATCAAATTATTAAAGAATTCGTTGGAGTAAGACTGACAGATGCTGAGTGGAAAAAAATTATCTCTCCAGAATACTTTGTCGAGATCCGCAACATCCAAGGAGGGCCCAGCCCATCGGAAGTAAAACGAATGATTAACGAGCGTAAGATATCATTATCTAAAAAAATCAAAGACTATGAACATACCGTAACCAGATTAAATGAAAAACATAGAAAGCTAATGGAATTTAGTTTTTGAATGGAAAGAGGCTGTGACATCTTGTCACAGCCTCTTTCCATTCATTGATGATCTTAACATGAGTTCCCGCCCTCGTTTTATGTAAAAATTCTTCCGCACACAATTCGTCTCAATCCATAATGTGTTTTATCTTCCCATCTCGGACTTTTATCTTCGGTTTCTACGATTTATCTACGCAAACCGAACTTTTATCTGTGGATATCGGCAATATATCGATTTTTCGACAAAAAACGAACAATCCAGAAGTGTCCTCATATAAGGAGCAGTCCAAACGAAAGGTCATATCACCGACAATGGTATCCAACTGTCGTTGACATGACCTTTCCTTATCCATTATTTCTTTCCTCCACGATCATCCTCAATCCACTCTTTGGTCTGAGTGTAAGCAAGGGCAGGGGTTTTACTTCATGATGGTCAGGTGCGAGCTTGATTCGATATTGCTGGGCAATGGAGGCTAGGACCAGCACGGCTTCCATCACAGCAAAGTGATTGCCGATGCACACCCTCGGGCCACCACCAAATGGAAAGTAAGCGAATGGAGGGATGGTTTTCAAATAGTTGTTTTCAAACCGCTCAGGTATAAAAGAATCGGGTTGATCGAAATACTCTGGATTATGATGCATCACATAGGAACTTAACAAAAACATATCGCCTTTTTTGAAATGGTAGTTTCCGATGGACACATCTTCTGCAGCTTTCCGTGATATGACGTAGAGTGGTGGATAGATGCGAAGCGATTCCCAGACAATATTCTGCGTGTAGGATAATTTCATGAAATCATCAGGAGTGGGGGTGCGGTTTCCGATTACGGTATCTATTTCATGGAAAAGCTTAGCTTCCACTTCAGGATTCTGCGATAGTAAGTAGAATGTCCAGGAAAGTAAGGTAGCGGTCGTATCGTGACCGGCAAGGAAGATCGTCATTACTTCATCGCGTACTTGCTGATCTGACATCCCTAAACCATCCACTTCATCTCGGGCTTCCATCAGGATTCCCAACATATCTTCATGACTCTTTGCATCTTCTCTACGTCCTTCAATTATGCTATATATCACGGTATCCAGTCGTTCGAGCACCTTTTTATATTCCCGGTTGCTTTTTGTTGGAATCCATAGAGGCAATTGAAAGAGATTCCTCATTCTTTTGACAGCAACCTTCATCACTTCATCTATCGGCTCCCCAATCAGGTTATATCCATCTTTGAGTTCCGTGCTGAACATGGTCTTGCTGACTATACCAAGAGCAAGGCTCATCGTGTCCTCGGTGATTATTCTTTCTTCCCCGTTTTTCCAGGTTGAGATATATTCCTTGGTTATATCAATCATATCTTGTGCGTAATTGCTAATATGGGTCTTTTTGAAAGATGGTTGAATAAGCCTTCTCTGGCGCATGTGAAAATCTTTATCACTCGTAATGAGCCCTTCTCCAATGAGCGGCTTTAAGCTATCGAAGTCTTTTGATTTCAAAAACGACTTTTGTTTGGTTACAAGGATTTGTTTAATTAAATCCGGATCTGAAATGAGGTAAACGTTTTGGAAAGGCCCCAACCGAAGTTTTGCAACGTCCCCATATTCTTTAGCTAGCCGTGTAAGAAAACCAATTGTGTCTGATTGAAACTCCTTTGTATGACCAGTTATTATTTTCCCTTTTGGGCCAGTGGGAGAATCATGAGCATCTTTATCCAACAATGATTTGTTTCATTCCTTTCTATATAAGTAGTTATAATCATTCTATGTGGATTGCGCATATTGGTTTGGACAAGTATGCGAGAGGGCTAGCGTTTTTTACATATTAATAGAAGGAAAACCGTTAAAAATCGCGATCATAGGCTCTTCATTACTTTTTTTAAACTCTAATTGTTTAATATTGGTAAAATAAGGGTAAAAAGACTGGAACTTGAAATGGAATGAGTGCATCCATTTTCCTAACGGGAGCTATAAATAGCATACTTATCCCTATTTATCTCTCGGACTATATTCCTTATAATAAGAAAATATGAAAAATATGACAAATGGTAAAACAGATACCAAATGATGAGGTGATCCTTTTGGGACTTGTAGATGTAATAAGCGATTATAGCTCGTCCTTTTCTAGTGGAATAGCTAATTTAGAGGAGCAAATTAGCCGATTGAAGCTGGCGAAAACACAAATCAACAATGAACAGGAAGCAAGTCTTATAGAAATCAAAGAAATAAAAAAACCGGAGTTAGGAAAAAGTTGGACTGGTAATCGTGCAACGGATTTTAACGAGTCAAGAAGTGGTGCATACAAGGTCATGCTGACAATCGTTCAGGATGAGTATGATGACTATCAAGCGAAAATTGAACAGAAAATCACCTTCCTGGAGATTCAAAAAGCTGCGATGGCGGCCGCCGAAAAAGCTGCCCGTGAAGCGAGCGAACTGTTGAGTAAAGGGGAAGAATTCCTTGACCAAGTGGAAAGTAAAGTATCGGATTTAAAGAAGTGGGTGTTTTAAATGACGACAATTAAACTGAATCATGCAGTCGTGACAAAACAAGTAAGCCAGGTAAAAACGGCCGTGGATGGGACGACAATCGGAGCACTGCCGGCCGACCAGCTCGGCAATAACGATCTGAGCTTCACATCGAAATGGGAAGAACGGGAGACCAATCTGGAAAAGACCTTCAATCAATACCTGACGATCGTCAAAAAGAATCTGGAAGACACCCGGGCGAACGTGGATTTACTGAAAGAGCAGGATGAGGCCATCACCCATAATGTACAGGGGTATCAGCCATTATGACAATCTTCGAAGCCAAACCTCTGAATTCAGCAGTCAAGTCACGGGCCAAGCAATATGAAGACCTGAAGGGGCAAGTAGAGACACTGAAAAAGGAATTTCAGGGAATCGTCGATTTGGATGAAGAGCTGGCCGGAGCCGGGGCGACGGCCATCAAGAACTTTTATCGAGCACAAGTAGAGGTGGCCAATGCCTGGATCGAATTATTCGCGACACAGATCAGCTTTCTAAAAGGCATTCCGGCCATATTGGAAGACGCCGACTTATCCGGTGAGACCGTGGTCGAGGTGCCGTTTTTAGAGGGGGAAGTGACCCACGGTCTCTCTAACGCCAAGTCCATGGTGAACCAGCAGTCCACCGATCTCCAAAAGATTTTCCAAAACATTGATGATATCCTTCCGCTTACGGTGTTCAAACAAGAAGATTTCCATGAGAAAATGGAAAAGGCCGAAAAAGAAAAGAACGATACCATCAAGAAAGTGCACGAAGTAGATAATAAATTAGTAGAAGAATACCAAGTGACCGAAGCCCAGGAAAGTGTAGCCATTAGCCTTTTCCAGGCCTTACTTGAAGCCACCAGTCAGGATGGTACCGTTTCCCCGATGAACTTCAACCAAAGTGCCTTTCAAGCGAGCCAAGCTTATCAAGTGAAGGATGAAGTGGCCGAGAATATGCAAGGATACCGGGACTTCAAGAAGCAAGAAGAGGAAGCGCGGAAACTCGAACAGGAAATGGAAGAACTCGAGAACCGCCCATGGTATGAAAAAGCCTGGGACACGACAAAAACCTTTACAGGGGAAATCACGGGGTATTATGATTCAGTAAGAGCGACAACGGGGGTCGATCCCGTAACAGGCCGTGAACTCTCCGAAGCCGAACGAATCGCCGCGGGCGCGATGGCCGCGGCCGGATTCATCCCCATCGTCGGCTGGGCTGGGCGTGCGATTAAGGGTGGAAGTGCCGTCTACAAAACCGTGAAGGGACTCAACGCTGCAGACCATGCATTGGACGCCTATAAATCTAGTAAAGGGCTGGATGTCCTCAAGCAAACCGAATACGGATTATATGGATTAACCGCCGCCAACGGACTCGGCGAAGCCATGACCGGCAAGGACATGTTTGGAAACGAACTCACGGATGAACAGCGCCAAAACAGCCTGATGAACGCCCTTGGTATCGCCGGAGTTGCCGGGGCAGCGAAGGTCGCAGACAAAATGGCAAACGGGACAAAGTTCATCCCCTACAGCAAGGAATTTGTGCAAAATCAAGTCCAGAAAGCCCAAGACTCGATCAAGGATATGGGCAAGGCCATCGGGAAAGTGGAAGTGCCAACTGGAGTTAAGGTTAGGACAGTCGCGGATACAACTGGAAATACTTACAAAAATATCTCGGTTGATAAGACGACGATAAAGGATCTTGCGCAGAAGATAACGGCGAAGGGTGAAGGTAGTAAGGGTACGGGTAATATTGGTAAGATAACTGAAATAAAAGAGAAGGATCTTGGGAAGCAAATTATCAAAGGGAAAAATGGAAGGAAAGAACTTGCGCCCAACGTACGCTATGTTACAGAGGATGGTTATAAATATACAACAGATGAAATTGGTAGAATAGTAGATGTTGAGGCAGAAGGATTGATACTTCAAAAAGGTACACGAAATCCGGGAATGCAAGTGGCAGCAGGCCGGGAAGATAGGTTAATGGATGATGATGGTGGGCACTTGATTGGAACCCAATTTCATGGCTCTGGGGATATTGACAATTTAGTAGCTCAAAATAGACAAATTAATCGCTCGGGTGGAGAGTGGTATAAAATGGAGAATGAGTGGGCAACTGCTTTGAAAGAAATTCCACCGAAAAAAGTATCTGTAAAAATTGAGCCAATTTATTCAGGAGAGTCACTAAGACCAAGTTACTTTGAGATATTATATGAAATTGAAGGAAAAGGGATATTTGAGAAAACGATTAGAAATAGTGCTGGGAGTTGATTGAAAGTGGAAAAAGAAATGAATAAATTATATAGAGAAATAGCAGAAACAGTTAATGAAATGATTCCAGAAGAATGGGATAAATTTTATTTTTATTCACAGATATCAGAAACCGGTGGAGGAACTTATTTTTTTTATAATACTCCTGAAAATAAAGAATTTTTTAATTATAGTGTGGAAATTCCATTTAACTATTCTATTGATAAAGAAGAATTCAAAAAGAATAAACGAAAGCTGTTTGAGTTGTGCGATGAACTAAGGAATATCTTTAAAAATAATCAGCAAGAGCTTTGGTACTCTTTTACAATGTCTCTTGAGAATAGTGGGAAATTTAAAATGCATTATGATTATACAAATTGGTTCGATACTGAATATAGTTTTAGTGACCAAATGATTATTTGGAAAAATAAATACTTAGATGAGGTGCCAAATGATGAAAATTATAAAGCATTAATCGAGAAGTACCATAATGAATTTCCAGATAATCCGATTTAATTAGAGAAGGATAGTAATACATCAGGAAGAGAAATGGCAGAATTTAAAAAAGAAATTAATTGCAAGAAAATTAGCTTGAGATGATGAAATGCTTATAAGTTCTACTATCGATTCAAACAGGCATACAATTAATTGTAATTGTATGCCTGTTTAGAGTTAGGGAAGTACCGGATACGAAATACTTACAAACATATCTCGGTTGATAAGATGCCGATAAAGGATCTTGCGCAGAAGATTACGGCGAAGGGTGAAGGTAGTAAGGGTATTACAAAAGGTGAATATAAAAATTTGAGGAAAAAGACACCAAGTAACGAAATAAGAAAAATGGTTAATCCAGATGGTCCTAAAGTAGACCCAGTATACGGGTATGAAGTTGATAAGTTTGAAGCAGACCATATTGTTTCAATGAAAGAAATAACTGAAATGGATGGATTCAGTGGGTTAACTCGAGAACAACAAATAGAAATTCTAAATCTAAAAGATAATTTTGTTGGTCTTGGAAAATCTTCGAATGCATCTAAGGGGGCTCATAGTTGGGCTGAATGGAAAGGGCATTCTAAGATGGGAGAGGTTCCTGTTAATGTTAGAATGGAAATGATAGAAAAAGAGGAACAAGCTAGAGAAGCTCTAAAAGTAGCTATAGAAGAGAGGTTGAAGTAATGAACAAATTTGAAAAGATTATTATGGGTAAAATCATTATAGTGACTGCCGAAAAAGAATTAGAACCTCAAGTAGAAACTTTGTTTGCTATATTAGAACAGGTAGATCGTAATAAATTAATTCATGGTTTCTCTCTACAAGTAGGTTGGTCCGTCTTTTATTTACATGAGAGAGAAACCGGGAGTTTTATATTGACTTCTCCTGATTATACTAGAAATCCATTTGAAGATATAACAGAAGATTTAACTTTAGCATTGTGGGTACAACTAGAACAAGGTCATTTTTTGAGAAAGATAAATGTCGAAGGTTTATCAATAAAATTTAGTGATAAAATCATACTTTCTAAAGGTGTACTAGAACTCGAGAAAATATATTTACAAAGAAATGGAGATGTAGAAAAAGGAGATTCAGGTTGGTATATAGGTCCTGTAGAAGATAATAATAACACGGAGTTGTATGCTCTATATGCTTATCAACTACTAAAAATTAAACCAGAAATCATTCAAGTGCTTGCTTTACCAAATGACTATATGGTTGTTTTTGAAGGTAATGAAATAAAAGCAGTATTAAACGAAAACGATGTAGATGTTTTTTAAAGGCTCCATATAGATTTTATATACGAAAAGGTATCTCTGTTCCGTATGATTTCCTTCGCGATGAACGTGATATAAGAGTATCATTCGATTGTACGTGGGATGATAAAACTGGTTTAGGGGTTCGTCTCATAAATGAAAAAGTAAAAAGTAGGGTATCAAGATGTCGCAATTTAAATTCACTAGTTGTTAGGTGAAATTTCTATGAGTAACAGCAAAACAGCAGATTTAATATTGGAGATATATTGTATTAATATTTGAAAATATTAATCATAAAGTTTTTGGAGAATAAGAATAGATTTTTGATGAGCCAGAAAGAGAATGTAAGACCTTAATATCAGTTAAGGTCTTTTTGCCGTAAAGAAGATAGATGTAATGAGTTCGTAGGCGGGCAGCCAAGGCCGCAGACAAAATGGCAAACGGGACGAAATTCATCCCCTACAGCAAAGAATATGTACATAATAAAGTCCAGAAAGCCCAAGGCACAATCAAAGATATGGGCAAGTCCCTCGGGAAAGTGGAAGTGCCAACTGGAGTTAATGTTAGGACAGTAGCCGATACGACTGGAAATACTTATAAAGCTATTGGTGTGGATAAGACGACGATAAAGGATCTTGCGCAGAAGATAACGGCGAAGAGTGAAGGTAGTAAGGGTACGGGGAATGGTAAATCAGGAGAAAAGAGTTCTCTTGCACCTGGTGGAGGATTGGCTGCACATGAGGTAAAAGGTAGGCATTTGATTGAAAGACATGTTGGAAAAACTGATGAAGAGTTATTAGAGAGAATAAAGAATAATCCTAGAATTAATGGGTCTTCTACTTTTAAAGATAGGGCTATTGCTGAGAAAGTTGTTAGTACAGCCTTAAGCGAAATTAATAACAAAAATGCGATTAAATCTTGGATGAGTAATTCACAAAGTAAGTCAAACTTAGTTTTGACTTATGAAGGAACCGAAGTTATTGGGCGTGGAGTAAAAAGAGGTTCTACCACTGTTGAAAATATGTCAAATGCTAGAATTATTTTGAAAAAGGATGGAGAAGGAAATTACATTTTAACTGGCTATCCAAATTAATACTCAAGAGGTGAGATGTTATGTTGTCTTCTAACAAACTAGAAGAATCAGTTTTTCAGTTCTTGGCCGGAACTTTTCATCAAGATATTGATTCTTCAGAAGTGGCATTACAAGAATTATTAACAGAAGAAAGTATAGAATATCTAGAATCTGCTATTGTCTTTTTAACAGATTTTATTAGAAGTAGTAAGTATTCAGATATTCAAAAGAATGAATATATTCAAAGTTGTGCAGATGGTGTATACTTTCCTGCTCTTGATTTACAACCACTTCAGTGGCTCTATCAAGTAATTGAACAAATAAAAGAAGCTGTTAAAGAAAAATAACAACTATATCCCGGATAACGGACACTAATAAAAAAGTGCCTAGTTGTTCGGGATTTTCTATATCGAAAGAGAACTCTTTATAAATTAATTTATGTACGAAAAGTGGGCGCAAATAAAAAAAGTCTCATTATCATATCCATTCGATCTTCCTAAACTTTTAATGCCGAACGAATAGCCGCGAGCACGAAGGTCGCAGACAAAATGGCAAACGGGACAAAGTTCATCCCCTACAGCAAGGAATTTGTGCAAAATAAAGTCCAGAAAGTCCAAGGCTCAATCAAGGATATGAGCAAGGCCATCGGGAAAGTGGAAGTGCCAATTGGGGTTAAGGTTAGGACAGTAGCCGATACGACTGGAAATACTTATAAAGTTATTGGTGTGGATAAGACGTCGGTAAAGGATCTTGCGCAGAAGATTACGGCGAAGGGTGAGGGTAGTAAGGCTGTTGCTGTAACTAAATATGGTAGTCATTTTTTAGAAGAATTCAAATTGAAACCTAATGTACAATATGAAACGAATGGATATTTATATCAAACAGATGATTTAGGAAGAATTAAGAGAGTTTCCGGAGAATTAACTTTAGAGATGGGAGAGCGTAATACTAAACATCAGTTAGCTGCTGGGGGGGAAGATAGAGTTAAAGCTCCTAGTACTCAAGGAGATCATGGCGGACATTTAATTGGTACGCAATTTAATGGGTCTCCGCTTATTGATAACATAGTTGCAATGAACGAGTCGAACAATAGAGGAACAAGAAGATGATGACTATTTTGCCAATGCGGTTAACATACAAACCGTGGTGGTTTTGGGTACCTGGTGGCCACTAGAGCCTTTCACCAAATGACTTATGAAGTAAACTTCCCCCTCTATTGAATCAGTCGAATATATATAATTGACATTGAGAATCATTTTCATTTATAGTGAAGGTATAGTGAAAAAAGTTCTCAATTAGGAAGGTGAGAGGAAGAAGGTACTTATCGGTTTTTTATCCGGTACTACCGAGAATATGGCCGTAATTATGAAGAATTGCCTGACAACTGTAGGCTGAAAGTATATACGGAGAGGCTGGATACCGGAGAAGTAGATACTTTAAAGGAGTTTGATTTGACCCTTTATCGGTGTATATACATGGAATAAAGAGGAATGCCCTTATGAAGCAATCGAGTAAATCTTGCGCGAAATGAAGATTATATGTTTGAGTTCGGGCGATTTGGGTTATAGAAATCCTTGTGACGCGATACAGATTTTTTTAGAAAAAATGAAAGAATGCTGTGGTCATAAATTGTGATTGGATTCTTAAAGTCCATCATGAACCTACTACATATAATCAAGTAAAGAAATGCGAAGATTTTGCAGATCATGCTCTTATATGGGGAAGAGAAAGTGGAGATTTTTCCGTTCAATCGAATATGATGTATCCCAACCTAGGAGAGAGTCTGTTTATTTATGAAGGAGGGTTTTCATGAGAACCCAAATAGATAAAAAGGGAGAAGCCATCAAAGATCAGCTTATCCAAGAACTATTGAAATTCGGCATTTTCAAGAAAAACGATAAACAATTATATGAGTTACCAGTTATTGTACTTCAAAAAGAATTCAATCAGCTAAGAGGTGAATGAAGAATGCCTAGAAGAACAAAGTCATTTAATCAACTGCTTAAAGAAAACCGAAATACTTTGCTTCAAGACAAACGTGAATTGGAGCGAATATATATCAAAATTGACCAAAAGGCAACGGGCGAGGTAAAAAGCGATCGACAAGTACACTCGTCATGATATCCTTTGCTCACATATATAAGGAAACCGATAACAGTCTATGTTTCGGTTTTTCATATGCTAGACACCATATTTCTGATTTTGATAGTTGATGTCCAAATCAAAACAAACAGTGTCATGAAAAATGGCGCTTCTGCAGCAGCTGCATCCGGTTCACCCCTTGTATTTACGATAGGGACATAGTAATGGTTCTAAAAGGAATAATGAAAGCATATAAAAAAGGAACGGGTTCTACTCATGTGTAGAGTCCGTTCTTTTTTGTCACGTGCTCCCATCACATCCAGGCATTATGGCAGAATATCAATGGACAGTACGTAGGAGGGATACCATGTTAGTCGGTCATATCAAGGAAATCGTGCGGCACCCTGTTAAATCGTTTCGTGGGGAGAGCGTCCAAAAAACGAATGTCATGCAGTACGGGGTATATGGGGATCGCAGTCATGCGTTTTTGGATGAAAGCAGGCCAGGTAAATTTTTGACCATCACTCAACACCAGAAAATGGTTCAATATCAAGCGCGATTTGTCGGGGAAGAGTCGATGGTTGCCTATCCGACAGTTGAAATTACCTCACCGGAAGGAAAGGTCATGGCTTGGGGTGATGAGGATTTACTTAGGGACATGGAAATGGAATCGAAACGGAAGATATCCTTCATTGAATATTCGCCTACCCATGTACCATTGGGAGCGATAGAGGCGGAGCCTATTCAACTGGTGACGGATGCGTCCCTGAACGAATTACAAATGATATGGGGGAAAGACCATCTCGATCACCGACGGTTTCGGCCCAACTTCGTCATCTCGTTAACCGATAAAATCCCATTCATTGAACAAACCTGGTTCGGAAAACGGATGAAAATAGGCCGGGATGTGGAAATCGAATTGAGAAGGCCCTGTGAAAGGTGCATGATCATCACGGTGAATCCGGACGATGCAAAACGGGACCCCACTTTGCAAAAAGCGGTCCAAAAGAATTGTGATAACCATTTTGGCGTGTATGCCTCTGTCACTCGAACAGGGGAAATAGGGGTCGGAGATGAAGTATTCCTTCTAGACTGAAAATAGGAACACTGCCTACTAATGATAAAAGGCAGTGTTATTTGGTTTTATCTCCAATTAACACATTACAATATTGGTAAAAATGGTAAAATAAAGGTGACTTATGCGGGGAGTTGTTTAGATGCGTCCTTATCCTACTTGGTTTACTTATGTGGTGAAATTACTTTGGTTGGCGGGGTTATTTGTCCTGCTTGTTGTCAGTTATACCCTTGGATTGACCATTCAGAAGAAAGTTGAAGCCACTTTTATCATCGAGCCACTTTTCTGGTTCGATAGCATGGTCCCCCTTGTGTTTGGTCTATACGTGTCCCTGCTTTTCGTGAAGGGATGGACATTCAAGCTTCATATGCCTCTTTTTATCTGCGTCACCCTTCCATGTCTGATTCTATCCTTATACGTACCAATCGTGTACACCTTTCTTCCAAGCGCAGCCTATTTTCCCGACCCATATTGGCTGCTTACAAGAGATAGCTTCAGGATCATACCGGTCGTAGCTGGTTTGACACTATTCACCAGCCTGTTCGGAGTGAAGCGAGATTCCATGTTTTATAAATGATGTTTAGGTGAGTGGTTGAATTATCGCGTTGGGCGGTTGAATAAATGGAATCTGTGGTTGAATTATTTACGTTGTGTGGTCGAATTATCACCTAGCATGGTTGAATTCCTACCCTTTGGAACGATTTCTCAGCTATAATTAGCACGGTTGGCTAGTTATCTAACTAGTAGCTTAAGGGGAATTGGAAAGAAGGAAAAAGATGAAGTTTAAACCAGCTTTTTATTACTTTTTAATCATGTTGATACTTTTAAATGCTAAAGCCATTACATTTCATAATACGCATCTTTTTTCACTAATGATTATCATGGTGTCGATCTTGCTTATTTTAATGAGTAGATTGAGGGTCTTGGAGGAAGATGGTCCTAAATCTAGACATATAATTTTAGGCTTTGTATGTGCCCAAGGAGTTTATTATATGGAAAATTTTTTAATGAATTAAATGTAATAACGCTTACGAAAAAGGTACACCTATATGCCATGTGAAAAATGAGCTTGGAGCTAGAGAACCAAGCTTATTTTTTTGTTCTATTGATTAACATGTTCTTCTCATCTTCTTCCTCAGCTTCTGTAGGTTCGTTAATAGTATGTTTGCTCGGTTTGTAAAAATGAGCCACAAAAATCCCATTAATGGTAAAATTATTAAATAACCGACTTTTTTACTTACATAGAGGAGGAACAAAATTGAAAAGCAGAATTCTAGTTGTGGGCATGCTGTGCTTACTCTTTCTAATTGGCTGTTCAAAGTCGGAAGAACCTTCATTCGAGGATTTTTTTCACACCGAAATGGAAAAAACGAAGGATGAGTATGGGGATGAATTTGATTATGCCTATTCTCTCGTATATACAAAAGTCCATACAATGAACCAACATGATGATGCTATCGCCATTTTTACGGAGCATAATCCAAATGGAGACCAAATCTTTATTGCCTATTTAGAAAAAGAAAATGGGAAGTGGGAGTGGAAGCAAACAAGAGGCGCAGAATTTAACGATCCAGTCCAATGGTCTGCGATGAACGAAGAACCCTACATATACTCAGGGACGCTTACCGATGACTCCATTTCACATATGTTTGCAGGAGATGAACCTGCTGAAATCATCGAAGTGGAGAAGGGGAAAAGATTCTGGTACGCCATTAGCGATATTAAGGACGTAAAAGTGAAAGCGGTCAAAGAAGACGGAACCGAAGAAAATGTGGAAGAAATAGATGAAGGGAGAGTGAAAAAAGTTGAGTGAGGATCAATGCCCGAAATGTAACTCATACTCGATTAAGAAAGGGATACTTGGGACAGGGTTCAAATTTGTTCAAATGTTCTCCTATGATCATTTAAAGAATAAGCCGTCCAAGATCACCTCTCATTATTGTTCGAATTGCGGGTTCATCCTTGGTTCTTATGTGGATAACCCGTCCAATTTAGAACCAAAGGGGGATAAGTGAAGCTGGATTGCTTATGTGCACGACGGAAACCGTCCATTCTGAAATTGGAAGCAGATACCGGCGCAGATCCGATATGGTGCCATCTCTGTGGATGTAACCTGGATTTAGATGAAGTCCCCATTTCAGATGAACTGAAAAAGGAGCTATCAGATTGGGTGAGAGAGTATGGAGACTGGATAGATTGGGAAACGGATATCATGCTTCCAGACGGAATGACTCTTGAAAAAGAACATAATGAAAAGGGATTACGATTAACGGAAAAAATCAAAGAAGAGCTGGATGGAAACTATAGAATTGTATTTTTTCCATCCAAAACGACCTGTATGGATACTCCCTGATCAACATGCTCCTTTAAGGGAGTGTGGATTGACTGTTCTTTACTAAGAACAATTTGTCTGGCATCTTTACTGTTCCTTCTTGATAAGGTATGTTCCATTCGTACTTTTGAAAAGATAGTGGTAGGAGGAGATCATGGTGGATGAAGCAAGGATTTCGAAAGAGAAGATGAAGAATATGCTCGTATGGATTTTCGTGCTATGTCTGTTCGATGCTGTGGTAACCGATTTTGGCATCCAGGCAGGATACATAAGAGAACTGAACCCCCTCATGAAAGAAGTGTATCATTGGAATCGCTCCTTCTTCTACGGATGCAAACTGTTCCTTCCTTTGCTTCTTTTGTGGATCTATCCGCAGTTAAAACGTAGAAAAGTGGTGAATGGCGGAATCTTGCTTTGTTTGGCCGCGTATGCCGCCGTCACGGTATACCATTTCTTCTGGATGTTACTGGTGATGAAAGGCAGTTAGACTGATAAAAAGCCGGAATTGACCGATATATCATGTGAATTGACCGATAAATACCAAGAATCGACCGATAAAAACAAAACAAACAAAAAAAACGAATAATTGCCCGTTAAGACAATTACTCGTTTTATGGAATGGTTTAATTGTTATTGTTATCGCTGCGAGCTTTTCCGCCCTTTTCACCGATTTCTTGGTAAAACTCTTTGTCATGATTCTCGGAGGTCGCTTCTCCGCCTTTTTCACCAATCTCTTGATAAAACTCTTTGTCGTGATTTTTTGAAGTTGCTTCTCCACCTTTGCGACCTGCTTCTTCCCGACTCATTTTGTTATTGTCAGCTATGTTAATCACTCCTATAAAAGTTTTTTGTGTTGCTTACAGTATCATGTATATCCTAATCCACACTCTAGTAAACTAGTATTTTGAAAAAAATACATATTATATTGAAAGGAGAGTCGATTTTTTAAATAGAAACGTTTAAATGGCGCTCATTTGAGCGCCATTGTCATTTGTCAGATTAAAACTAATTGTATGCTAGTCCAGTTCGTATAAGTGAAAAAGATGACCAGTACATTCTTGGTCATGTTGATCAGAATCCGATTATTCCTGAACTCCATTTCCTTATTCTCTTGAAGAAAAAAAGGTAAGGTAATGCGATGTGGGAATCTTTCAAGGACCGTCAAGCCAATCCAGATGATCAGACCAAATAGTGGAAGGGCAAGTACGCTTTCCTTTGAACCCAAAATACTCACTTTCCCGAACGAATTAAATTGAAAGGGTATTTGACTTGGTAGAGAAGACCATTCCGTCATTATGTATACAACACTTGAAATAAGAAATAAGAGCGAAATGATATCTAATATCATTTCTATTAGCGTTCTTTTGCGTTTAACTACTAACCGCTGCTGTTTAATCTCCCTCATCTCCGTTTCAAAATAATAAACTTCCCGGCGTCTTACTTAAAAGTGGAATGTAGCGGACCACTCTCCTATTTTAGCACGGGGGAAGGGACGAAGTATGATGTAAATCTCCCAATCAAAAAAATAAAGGGACCATACGGCAACCTTGTTCAATTTAAAAAAACAAAAAACCTTAGGAGAGGGGGCCTAAAAAGGCGGTCACCTAAGGGATCGTGAGCAGGTAAATACCTGACTCTTTTTCCATTATACTCCTTTTGAATCGGAAGATAAACACCCCTTCCTCTAGGTTACAATAAAAAATATATTTTCTGTATGTTCATCACTCCATTTATATCTGTTATGGTGCGAATGGATGGTATTTTTGATGCCTGTGTTTTTCATGGAAAAAAGGACTTGGAATTAATTTGGGGAAAATGATAAACTAGCTATATCAGTGTGTAGAGATATTGGTCTTTTCTTTTTGGGGGGCCAAAAATATATGTCTCATGATACGTCTGCCATCTGAAATATTTTTTTATATGGGAGATGGATCGATATGCACGGGGAAACAAGATTACCAAGAGGCGGAAAAGAATTTATATTGTTTTTAGTCATCATTTCCATTCTTTCTGTCAACATTATCGCACCACTTATTATGGCATTTAAATTTGGATTCACGAAGGACGTGTATGTTGATACGTTAAAAGTGATTCCGTTTGTTTGGGTTTGTGTCATTATATTGGTACCATTTGTGGTAAATCCACTTGTTACTAAGCTTGTACAAAAGTTTGCTGGACCTACGGACGGCTTTAATGCACGGGTGTTGTTCACAATATTATTTAGCGTGAGCATCTTGTCCGTTTTACTGACAGTTATCGGTTCTTGGGTTGGCATGGGGGAAATTAGCTGGAAGCCGATTCATACGTTCTTTTATGACTGGCCACGTAACTTCTTTATCGCATTCTGGGTTGAAACGTTGATCGCTCAACCAGTAGCCAGGTTTGCCATGAAGAAATTGCATGAAAGTCAAGCACGTAAAACCGTAAATGCTTAAATCCCATACAGTACCACTCATATAAGCCGATTGATTTTATTATAAAATCAGTCGGCTTTTTTGATTGGGTCTTTAGAAAAGGTATGGAGAACCCATCCATCGAGCGTATAATAATAGAAGGTATTGTGTAGAGTACAAGCTATCCATACAGGGATTGCAAGAGGGATTGGGGGAGGCAGATCATCATGGAATTGTTGATTACCATGACGGAACGGCTCGGGATCATCGTGACGATTGCCTTTATCGTGACCCGTTTTCGTTTCTTTCGACAAATGTTGAATGAGGATCATTTTAACCGGAAGCAACAGGTCAAAGCCATTTTGTTCTTTGGGGTGTTCGGCATCATTGGCACCTATACCGGACTGACATTGAGTCCCGAATCGCTTGAGTTCAACCGATGGGTCGGGTCTGTCGGGGAAGATGAGGCCATTGCCAACTCCCGCGTGATCGGCGTTGTACTTGCCGGTTTATTCGGGGGATGGCGCATCGGACTTGGTGCTGGGATCGTCGCGGGGATTCATCGTTTTGCATTGGGAGGATTCACGGCGCTTTCCTGTGGGGTCGCCACGATACTTGCGGGTCTGCTTGCGGGTCTTTTTTATAAGAAAAACAAACATGTTAAACTTTCCAAGGCTTTAATGATCGGGGCCCTCGCTGAAGCGATGCAGATGTTCATCATTCTTCTTCTGTCGAAACCGACCGAACAGGCCTTTTCCCTTGTCGGGCATATTGGTATTCCGATGATTATCGCCAATGGCCTAGGCAGTGCCTTGTTTCTATTAATCATCCGAAGTGTTCTGAATGAAGAGGAGAAGGCTGCTGCCTTGCAGGCACAGAAGTCATTGAGGATTGCAAGGCAAACCCTCGGGTATATGCGCCAAGGTATGAACGAAAAGTCGGCTGCTGCGGTATGCCGGATTTTGTTTGATGAAGTGAAGGCAAGTGCCATCGCGATAACCAATGAAACGAAAATCCTCGCCCATATCGGTTTGGGGGATGACCATCACTCGCCGGGACGGCCGCTCCAGACAGAAATCACACGCCAGGTGATCGAAGGTGGGGAGCTGATCGTAGTGGGAAAACGGGATATTCATTGCCAGGTTTCCGATTGTCCGTTAGGCGCGGTCATCATTGGTCCTTTAAAGAAAGGAAATCAGACAGTCGGGACGTTAAAGTTATATTTTCGCCATGAAAAAGAAATCAACAATGTGGATGTCGAGTTGATGTCAGGGTTGAGTATGCTCCTCAGCTATCAACTGGAAGTGTCACAGCTCGACGATGCACAGAAATTGGCACAAGAAGCGGAGATTAGAGCCCTTCAGGCCCAAATCAATCCGCACTTCCTATTCAATGCTTTAAATACGATCAACTCGTTAATAAGGATTGATCCTAACAAGGCAAGGAAAATGCTGCTTCACTTATCCCAGTATTTCAGAAAGAACCTAGCCAGTACGACGGTGGAGTGGACGACCTTATCGGAGGAACTTTCACATCTTCAAGCGTATGCGAATATCGAAAAAATGCGGTTTGTCGATAAGCTGCACATTCATTATGAAGTGGGTGAAGATGTTCTCCATGCGAAGATCCCGCCGCTCATCCTCCAGCCATTAATCGAGAACAGCATCCATCATGGGTTTAAAAACAAAACGGAAAACTGTTCGATACATATTCTTCTTGAAAAAGAAACGGAAGCCTCGATTAGAATCGTCATAAGGGATAATGGGGCTGGTATCGAGCCAGGTCAGTTACAAAAGCTTGGCCAAGAAATCGTTGAATCCAAAAGCGGGACAGGCCTTGCCCTTTATAATGTGAACAAACGGCTCACGATGATGCTGGGGCAACAATCGGCCTTGAAGATTCGGAGTGAACCAGGAAAAGGCACGGAAATATCCTTTCGCATTCCAAAGTAAATGAAGAAAGTGGGGAAGAACATGAAATCGGTCATTCGGACACTTGTCATAGATGATGAACGTTATAGCCGCGAGGAATTGATTCATCTGTTGAAGCAGCATCCCTCCATCGATATAATCGGCGAGGGTGAATCTGGGGAACAGGCCATCGTCTTGGCGATGCAGCTGCAGCCTGATGTGATTTTCCTCGATGTGGAGATGCCGCTCATGAATGGGATGGAGGCAGCGAAGGCCCTCCAGGAATTGAAGAACGTCCCGAGAATCGTCTTTGCGACTGCCTATCCTCAGTTCGGTGTGGAAGCCTTTCGTGTGGATGCGGTGGATTATCTATTGAAACCGTATGATGAAGAACAATTGGCAGAGACGGTTAGCCGCCTTGAAAAACTATTCTTAAAGAAAGAGGAGAATAGGCCGGTCAAAAGCGCCGGAAGACTGGCTGTCGAAGTGGAGGGGGAAATCCTCTATGTTCATCCTCATGACATCCTATACATTTCACGGGAAGAAAAGGTATCGAAGATCGTCACGGTCGACCATGAATATGAAGTGAAAACGACGATGAAGGAATTAGAAGAACGGTTACATGAATTCCCGTTTTTCAGAATTCATAAAAGTTATCTGGTGCATATGAATTATGTATTGCGTCTTACCCCCTGGTTCAATGGGGCGTACCAGCTTGAATTGAAAGGACGGGATGAAATGCTGTCCGTCAGCCGGACGTATGCCAAAGCTTTTCGAGCGGCCTTGGAGTTATGATAGGGTAGGAAGAATCTGATATGAATCCAAGCGAGACTCTCAGATTCTTTCTCGTATACATGTGACAAAATTTTGAACATTTTACACGTTAATTCGACATATGAACCTCTTACCCTCCGAATTCGACATGATAATAAGAATTCAATCTTTTCTGTCAATTCATCGTTTATACTATATGTAAGCGATTCCAAGGAGGGCATAAACAGATGTATACATTTTTAGGTGGAGTCATTCTATTACTAATCGGATATTTTACATATGGTAAATTCATAGAGAGAATGTTTGGTGTCAAAGCGGACCGACCGACACCGGCATATGCGAATCAGGACGGCGTCGATTACTTGCCGATGAGCACGAGTAAGAATTCTTTGATCCAATTATTGAACATCGCAGGGGTCGGACCCATTTTCGGTCCGATTATGGGAGCTTTATATGGACCTGTTGCGTTTATCTGGATCGTACTTGGCTGTATCTTTGCAGGGGCGGTTCATGATTACCTAACTGGCATGATTTCAATTCGGAACCGTGGAGCCCATTTACCGGAACTTGCAGGTAAATTCCTGGGCAGAGTGATGAAGCATGTTGTCAACGCATTCGCCATCCTGTTATTAATTTTGGTGGGTACGGTATTTGTCACGTCCCCAGCATCCTTGCTTCATAACTTAATGAATGGGACGGTGAGCCTGACGCTCATCACGGTAGCCATTTTTATTTATTATATTCTGGCGACACTTCTGCCCATCGATAAAATCATCGGACGGTTTTATCCGATATTCGGGGCGTTATTATTAATCAGTTCCGTCGGAGTGGGTGGAGCCTTGATCATCCAACAAGCGCCGATACCGGAACTGACGTTATCCAATTTACATCCGGATAACCTGCCAATCTTCCCGTTGTTGTTCCTAACGATTTCATGTGGGGCACTATCAGGCTTCCATGCCACACAATCACCAATCATTTCACGTACGACCCAAAATGAAAAACAAGGCCGGAAAATCTTCTATGGAATGATGATTGCAGAAGGAATCATCGCCATGATCTGGGCCGCTGCTGCCATGAGCTTGTTCGATGGACCAGTTGGCTTGAACGAACTTCTTGCAACAGGTGGAACAGGATTGATCGTAAGTGAAGCGGCAAAAGTAACGCTTGGAGCGTTATTCGGCACCATCGCCGTACTGGGTGTCATCGTCTTGCCGATCACGTCCGGAGATACGGCTTTCCGAAGTGCACGGATGATCATTGCCGATTATGTGAAATTCCCGCAACTGAAAATGAGCAGCCGCTTAGTCATCGCGGTTCCGCTGTTCGTCATTTCCATTGCTTTGACGCAAATCGACTTCAATATCCTATGGCGCTACTTCTCATGGGCCAACCAAGCAACAGCCGTCATCGCCCTATTCGTAGGAGCTATGTACCTGTACATCGCGAAGAAGAATTACTGGGTGTCCTTACTGCCAGGAACCTTCATGCTATATACGGTGTTGGTCTATATCCTGAACGCCCAAATCGGTTTCCGATTATCGATGGATACCTCCTATATCATCGGAGCCATCGTCAGCGTCATCCTGGTCATCACCTTCTTCGTCGCAGCGAAAAAACAACGAGCAGCCAACATCCCGCTCGAAGAAGATCTTTCGTATTATAAGAAAACTGCTTAAAGAAAAAACGCCACTTTGGCGTTTTTTTTATATTCAGGTAGGATGTATAATAGATTGACAAAAATATTTATTTATGCTATAATTTACAGTTAAAATTTTTGTGTGTATAATGAGATTCTCCTGGCCAGGGGAATCTTATTTTTGTTATACGGGGGATGAATGTATGAAGAAGAACGAATCAAGTATGACTTCCTTAATATCAGCCTTTGGTCGGGCTTACCATAGTCAATACGACACACCCAAAATTTTTGATGATTTTATTGTAAAAGATTTAATTAGCCAAAAAGAATTTACGGATATTCAAGAGAACATGATTAAAGGCATTCCATTCTTTAATGATAGCATAGCAAAGAAATTTCGAGATGACCCAGATGAAATGTTAAAATGGATTACACAAGTCCAACTTTCTCCAACTCCTTTAGCACGTGCTGCCTATTGCGAAAATGTAGTACTCCATGAAATCGTGCTGGGCGTTCAACAGTATGTCATCTTAGGAGCGGGATTAGATACCTTTTGTTTCCGACACCCGGAATTAAACGAAAGCATCGATATATTTGAAGTGGATTATCCAGCTACACAAGACTTTAAAAAGATCAGGTTAGAAAATGCAAATTATCAAATCCCGGATACCCTTCATTTTGTTCCAATGGATTTCACCCGACCATTTGCCATTCAAGATCTTATTGGAAAAGGTTTCATGCCTAACAAAAAAACCTTTCTTAGTCTTTTAGGTGTTTCATATTATTTAACAAAAGAAGAACATGCCAATTTGATTAATGAATGGTTTGCCAATCTACCTTCAGGGAGTTCGATCGTATTTGATTATGCAGATGACAACCTTTTTGAAGAAAAAGGGCTGTCCAATCGCGTGCAAAATATGGTTCAAATGGCATCAGCTAGTGGTGAGCCCATGAAATCATGTTTTACTTATGAAGAAATGGAGAAAATGTTAGAAAACTCAGGTTTACTCATTTATGAACATTTATCACCTGTTGCCATTCAAAATAAATTCTTTGGTGGTCGAACAGATTATTTGTCTGCATTCGAAACCATTCATTACATCCATGCTGTGAAAAAATAGTATGTCGCAAGAACTAGAACCTCCCAATCTCTCTATGATGGGGAGGTTCTTAGCATTTATATCTGATATTCCTTTGAACATTCCTTTTTTTGAATGTCATAATCTTCTGCGGTTCCTGATGGTATTTACTTTTACCCAAGGAAGTTTTGAATTTGATGGATGGTCAAAATCGTGGTAAACAAGCACCCGAAGGAAGTTAAGATTATAATTTTTCTATTGTTTTGCTTTTCTTCAGGTTTAAAGAATTCATGAATTTGTACAATCCATAACGCCATAGTGACAAGGGCAAGAATTCCGATGGACAAAACACTCACCTCCTAAAGACTGTTCATACTTATATTTATCTTTAGTCTAAAATTCATTTCACAGTGTGACAAGTTACTGAAATTCCAGTTAACGTGTATTTCTTTCCTTGTCATTAATTTAACATAAATATCCATTCGTTGCTAAGCCTATTTAAATCAATCTTTTCCTTGAACCTAGCCTTAAAAATTGTTTAGCAAATTAAAAACTATTCATTTTAATTTGGATAAAGTTTACAATCGTTATAACGATGAATGGCAAGTGAATGGGGATGGGGGAATGATGATGAAACAAGTTTTATACCTAGGGGCAATACTAGGAACGGTGCTTTTAACGGGATGTAGTACAAATCAGGAAGCGAATCAGACAAAGAGTGAAGAGGCGTCTAAAGTGTTAGGGGGTGAACAAACTATAGAGGGTGCACCTTTATCCAATCCTCCAATTGATGTTGTGGAAACAACGGGTCCCCTTCAATTGACGCAGGAACAAAAGGAAGAGTACCACAAGCAGTATGAGGAAATTGTCCATCAGGCGAATGAGACCAAAATAGGGATTAATCTGGGCGTACCTTCGATTGAGGAGTTTGAACCCCAAGATTGGGCTGAGCCAAAAGACTATAAGCAGAGGATCCAAGAACATATGGATTTCTTCTTGGCAAGTGAACGTGAGGCATTAAGTAATCTACCTTCACAAACTAGTGAAGTCGTTATGGGTTCGAATGGAGAAAGGAAAAAAACGGCCCACCTTTATGTTAGCGATAAGATTTTTTCAGTAGAGGTTTCAGGTATGTTTGAGACACAATATAATGAAAATCGGGAAGGCCAAATGTTTTCAAAGGTAGATCAGATTACATCACATATAGCCAGTTCTTCTAATGGAGAATGGAAGCAAACCTTCTCGGAGGCCAAACTTGTGGATAATGGCCGTACATATAGCCTTTTGATTGAAGGGGTGTATACTTTACATCGTATAGCCACAAAGAAAGCCTTCACGATTGAATTCAGTTGCAATGAATTTGGTGCTATTCTTTGATCAAGCATTATTTTACACGACACCAAGCTTATAAAAGAAGGGATCAACACTCATGAGTATCGTACAATTTTCGAAATTCGAGCAATACAAGGATCTGCTGTATAGCTTGCCGGCCTCGTATACAGTGGACATGATCCGAAACAAGCAATTTCTGCTGGATCGGGATGAGAAGAAAAACCTCGAAATCTATTATGCTCCTTTTGAATATGTGAATGAACATGCCAAGGTCGTGATCGCCGGAATCACACCAGGATTACATCAGATGAAGAAATCCTTTTCAACCGTCATTGAAGTCAAGGATTACATAGAAAGTGAGGAAGAAATCCTCCACGAAGTAAAGAAACAATCCAGCTTTGAAGGGCCGATGCGAAAGAACCTCGTCAAGATGCTGGATGAGCTGGGTTTACATGAATACTTGGGGCTATCCTCCACGATCGAGCTTTTCGCCGAGGCCAATTCCTTGGTCCATACAGGATCCGTCCTGAACTATCCGGTGTTTTATAAGGGAAAAAACTACAGCGGGACGACGCCGGACATCTTAAAGACGAAGCTCCTAAGGAAGCATATCATGGAAGGGTTTGCGACCGAAATCAGCAACATGGACCAGCCACTCATCATTCCGCTAGGCATCAACGTCTCCAAGGTCCTCACCTACTTGGCGGAACAGAATCACCTCGATGCTAGCAATCTGCTACTAGGATTCCCGCATCCTTCCGGGGGCAATGGACATAGGCACAGGCAATTCGCGGAGAATAAAGAACAGATGAAAGAGATGATCCGGGATTACTTTTCGAATCATCCAATCCAGTGAAGCTGTAAGTTTGTGATTCAAGGGCATCCAGAGAATGTGTAGAATCATGATAAAAGCCACCTGAGGAGGGAGTCCCTTCAAACAGGCGGCTTTTATTGGTTTGCATTTTACGCAGATATATTAAAAATGTGAGGAGTTCGATGTCGCGATGGCCCTACTAATTTTGGCTGCCGTGTCTAATAGCAATGGAAGAAATTCTTCTTGGAGAACTTCTTCACTGATTCTTCCAGCATGTGCGGAACAATTGATGGCGGCAATGACCTGTCCTTCAGAATTTTTTATGGGAACAGCGATGGATCGGAGTCCTTCTTCGAATTGCTGATCAACCCCTCCCCAACCCATTTCACGGACTTCATCCAAGGTGCTCAGTAATTGTTGCTTGTCCGCAATCGTTTTTTCTGTAAACGACTGAAGCGTAATTTGATCCAACTGTTTCTCTAGTTCATCTTTCTGAAGATTAGCTAGAAGCACGTGTCCCATGGACGTCGCATAAGCAGGGAGGCGGGATCCGACATCCAGATTAATCGACATGATTCTTTTCGTAGGAACACGGGCAACATAGATGATTTCCGTGCCGTCCAAGACAGAAATGGAACTGGACTCACCTATTTGGGCAACAAATTCCCGCATGATGGGATAGGCCATATTCCAAATGTTCTTCGAAGAAATATAGGCATAGCCTAATGTCAGGGTTCGGGCGGTTAATGAAAAGGATCCATTTTTCGACTCTGCAAACCCTAGGTGAACCAAAGTAAGTAAGATCCTGCGCACAGTCGGTCTGCTTAAACCGGTTATTTTCGCCGCTTCACTTATGGTCAGTGTCGGAGTTTCCTGTGAAAATGCCTGAATAACAAGCAGCCCACGTTCTAGGGATTGGATATAGTCGCCACTTTTTATATTTTCTGAATATTCAGTTGACATAAATGATACCCCCTGTGTAAAATAAAGTTGTACGAATAGAAAATTTATGTACGGTTATCGTACAATTTGTTCATTCATTTTGCAAGTCCTCCAAGAAAAGATTACCTATACGATTCACTTGCAAATGTATGCGGTTACAAAGTGTAAATATAGTTGGCCATTTAAAATCTGAGGGGGAAACAATGATGTCAGAAACAATTGTACAAAATAAGCGTGTATTAGAAGCGTATGAAAGCTTTGCTAAGCATCTGAAGAATTTTTTAGATGAACAACAATTTAATCATGAAGAGTATACGAATTTCGTGAATTGGGCAGATCGTCTGGGTAAAAGTGGAGAAATCCCGCTATTCCTGGATGTCTTCATCGAGACCTATGTATTGGAAGCTAAATATAAGGGGTTGCCTGGTACAGAGCCTTCCCTTCTTGGACCTTACTTTGTGGAAGGGTCGCCGTTACTTGAAAAGCAACCGTTCATTATACCGGAAAGACCGGATGAAGCCGGAGATAAGTTAGTGTTTTATGGAAATGCAAGTTCCGTTAACGGGCAACCATTGGCCAATACAAAAGTGGAGTGGTGGCAGGATGACAGCGACGGCCTATACTCGAACTTTGATTCAAAAGCACCTGACTTTAACTTAAGAGGTCATTTCTATACAGACGAGAACGGAGACTTCGAGGTGCATGCGAGAGTTCCTATTCCTTACCAAATCCCTACGAGTGGTCCAACAGGTGAATTTGTAAGAGCGGCTGGGTACCATGCATACCGTCCTGCCCACATCCATATGAAACTCGAGCATGAAGGCCATGAAACACTGATCACTCAAGTCTTTTTTGAAGGGGATGAGTGGTTAGAAACGGATGTAGCCAAAGGCGTTCGAACTTCCTTGTTAACGAAACTTGAACAAGTGGGGGACCATAAAGAGGCATCCTTGAATTTTGTATTGAGAACCCTCTAATACTTGATGAATCGAATTCCTAGGCTGTCGAGAGCATTTCGGCAGCCTTTATTTCATAACACTAAAGATTCCTTCCATACGTATAACGGATAAAGGTGAGGTGCCAATACATGAACTCTTATAAAAAAATGATCAACGGGAACGAAAACCAAGTGGTGGATTACCCGGGGGAAAAAGGTCCGATTATCGCGATTCATGGCCTAACAGGTACACATAAAAACATGCACCATTACGCGGATGCCTATAAAGGGGAATACAGATTCATTTCGGTCGACCTGCGGGGACGGGGAAATAGTGCGGATACAGATCCCGAGCCTTCCATCTTTCGTCATGCCGAAGATATCCTGGCATTAATAGAAGAAATGAATATCGAAAACCCTATCCTCTTGGGTCACTCCATGGGAGCCTTTATATCGGCCATTGTGGCCAGTAAATTAAATACAGTAAAAGCCGTCATTCTGCTGGATGGTGCTGCTACAATGTCCGAACACCAGAAAAGGATCGTTCAGCCTTCGTTGGGACGATTGAGTAAAGAATACGAATCTCAAAAACATTATGTCGAAGAAATCAAAAAGATTTACGGAAACCTAGGAATCACCTGGACAGAAACACTGGAGGATGCCGTCGAGTATGAAGTGGCTCCTGTAGCTGACCATTGGGAGAATAAATCAACCGAATCAAGAATCCTCGCTGACTTTGAAAGCTTTTATACCTTTAGTCCAAAAGAGATCTGTTCACAGATTCAATGTCCCGTATTGCTTGTGTATGCTGAGGGCGACATCGGGTCCATGCCACCGTTATTCTTTCTGTCCGACTATGAGGAAACGCAGAAGTATACGGAACGAATCGAAACGGTCGTTTCGGACTGCAATCACTACACCATGGTCTTTGAAAAACGTGATGACATCAATCAAGATATTCAATCCTTTTTGAAGAGGGTCGAACAAACACCATTTACGTTTTTGAAGCAGTAGAGAAGTGAGGAGACCTACATCCTGAAAACCATCAAACTATAAAAATGGCAATCTACATAAGAAGGGAGAATGATGAATGAGTAAAGGGTTGGATTATTTTAAGGAAGTTTATGATGAGGTGCCGGGCTGGGTGCAAAAAATGCATGATTACAGTCCGGTTGTCTTAGACCACTATACGGGGTTGCGCGGTGAAATTATGCAGGATGGCGCGTTATCACGTAAAGAGAAGGATGTACTCGTGGCCAGCATGAACGCAGCAAGACTATACCCACGTAGCATGGTGTATCACACCAAGGGCGCCATGGATTATGGTTCAACGATTCCGGAACTAGTCGAATACCTACTAGTTTCCTATTTATATAAGGGGCTTCCGTCACTTAAAGTGTCGCTTGAGTCTTTGGCATATGCCCTGGAATTATCGGGTACACCAGTTGAACAGCCAGCAAATGACCCTGAAACGATTGAAGACGTGATTTCTACGATGATTGCCTGGATGGGAGAGCTGGATACACGTTTTTTAGTAGATACATGGAACGTCATTCAAACGAATGAAGCCGAGAGGATCGAGGAGAAAATCCTTAGTGAGGGAACCGTGTCTTCTAGATTGAAATACCTGAACATGGTGGGCAATTACATTACCGAATTGAGGGGTGAGGAGGCGATTGCCTGGATAGAAAGAGCGAGACAGGCCGGAGCTTCAGAGGCGGATCTAGCTGATGTGGGATACATATGCATTCTGACGGCCGGCATTCCAGCCTGGTTTGAAATCAGCGATTCCCTGAAACGGGCAAGGGAGGGACAGGCATGACGAAAGTGACACAAGATCTGCAAGAAGCCTTATCATGCGTCAAAAGCGGTCAAACGATTTTGGTGGGCGGCTTTGGATTAGTGGGTGCACCACTTACGCTAATTGAAGGATTGACTAAAAAAGACGTGAAGGATTTGACGATTGTCAGTAATAATCTCGGGGAAGCAGGTAAGGGTTTGGGAATCCTGCTCAACCAAAACAAAATCAAAAAGGGGATTGGCTCTTATTTTACAAGCAACCGTGATGTGGGAGCCAAATATCAAAGAGGGGAAATCGAACTGGAAATACTGCCGCAAGGGACATTGGCAGAATCCTTGCGTGCGGGTGGGGCGGGCCTCGGCGGGTATTACACGACTACAGGTGTCGGCACCGAGCTTGCAATCGGAAAAGAAGAGCGCAATATTGATGGCGTGAATTATATTCTGGAAAAAGCGATCCGCGCGGATGTTGCCATTATCCGGGCGCATAAAGCTGATACCCTAGGGAATCTCGTTTACTACAAAACGGCTCGTAATTTCAACCCATTGATGGCAACCGCTGCGAAAAGAGTCATCGTAGAAGTGGATGAGATCGTCGAGTCTGGTGAATTGGATCCAGAGGAAATCGTAACACCCCATCTTTATATCGATACCATTATCCAAGCACAGCAAATCTTGACAAAGGTAGGGGTAGTGAGCAAATGAATAAACAAATGAGCAAACAAGAGGTGCAGCATCTGATTGCGAAGCGTGTGGCCAAGGAATTGCACGGTCCTTGTACCGTCAATTTAGGAATCGGCATCCCCACACTAGTAGCCGAATATCTCGAGGATGAGAACGTATTCCTGCACACCGAGAATGGCATGTTGGGTGTAACGGATGTTGAAGAGGAAGATATCGATCCGAACCTTGTCAATGCAGGCAAACTACCAGTCGGTGAAGCCGTGGGGACCTCCTTCTTCGATAGTTCCGATTCATTCGCGATGATCCGCGGCGGTCATGTCGATGTGGCGATACTTGGTGCCTTACAGGTTGCACAGTCAGGAATCATTGCGAATTGGGCAGTTCCAGGTAAGAATATATTGGGGGTAGGCGGCGCCATGGATCTATTGGTCGGTGCGAAAAAAGTCATTATAACGATGAGCCACACTTCGAAAGACGGCCAAAGCAAAATTCTGAAAGCATGTACCTACCCGATTACATCGACCAGAAGCGTGGATATGATCGTGACAGAGTTAGCGGTATTCGAAGTGGTCGATAAACAATTAAAGCTGGTTGAACTGATGCCAGGTGTAACGCTTGCAGAAGTGAAGGAAAAAACAGAAGCCGATTTTATTGTGTAAAAAGGTGAGAGTGAGGTAACTTATGAAAATACGTTCAGTAGATATATATATACTAGATTTACCGACGATCCGTCCGCATCAATTGGCGATGCATACCATTGTTGAACAGACCCTTGTTGTGGCCTGTCTAACGGACGAAGCGGGAAATGAAGGATGGTCGGAAGTCGCGACGATAGGCGGCGCTTCATACGGGGAATCCACGCCGGAAGCAATAAAGGTCAATATTGACCGATATATATCCCCTTTGATCATCGGTAAGGAACCCGTACACTTTGACAAAATCATGTATGGCATCTCGAAACACGTAAGGGGCAACTACTTTGCCAAATCCTTGATAGAGGCGGCGATGGTCGATTTAACAGCTAGAAGCAAAGAGGTGCCTGCCTTTGAACTATTTGGCGGCCAGATTCATAAATCGCTGCCAGTCGCCTGGACTTTGGCGAGCGGTGATACGGATAGAGATATTGAAGAAGCGAAGGAACTCTTACACCAGAAACGTCATAATATCTTCAAATTGAAAATCGGTAAAGGCGATCCGATTAAAAATGTTGAACATGTATTGGAGATTAAAAAAGCCGTCGGGGACGAAGCGCGCCTTACTGTAGATGTGAATCAGGCGTGGGATGAAGATACGGCGAATGCCTGCATTGCACGTTTAGAAGACGGTGGCATTTCCATGATTGAACAGCCACTCCCAACATGGAACAACGAAGGAATGGCACGCTTGACGAGCCGATTCAAGGTGCCAATCATGGCGGATGAATCGGCGAACTCCATACAAGATTGCTTCCAAATCGCGAAACACAGAGCAGGCAATTCCATCGCCCTGAAAGTGTGCAAAGCGGGCGGAATGACTCAAACGAAAAAAGTCGCAGCCATTGCCGAAGCGGCTGGAATCGGCTTATACGGGGGGACGATGATCGAATCCAGCTTAGGGACGGCCATCTGTGCACAATTATATGCAACGATACCGGAAATGAAATTCGGTACGGAATTATTTGGCCCATTATTGTTCAAAGATACGATCACGGTGAATGACATCCAATATGAAAACTTTGAAATCATCATTCCAGATGGAGTTGGATTCGGGGTGGAAATCGATAAAGAGAAAGTACAGCATTATTCGAGAGAAATTTGATAGATAATGTGACTTTGCCTGAGGCCCACCTTGATGAAGGGGGGCCTTATTTTTGACTAAGCGATTCATAGTTGTAGGAAAATGCCGATTGTATAGATGGATGGTCATATTTTTAGAGGGGCTATTGCTTTTGAATAAAGGGAAAACTGGCAACCATGGAGAAAGTAAAACAGGACGTATCGATGTCGACGCGTTAAGGTAAACGAAAACTCGCAGAGAAAGGGATCCTTCCTATGAAGAAACTTTGGTATGGCGGCACAATTTACACAATGGAGAAAGAACATGAAACGGTAGAAGCCGTCCTTGTCGAGGGTGACACCATACTCGCTACGGGATCATTCGATGAACTGAGCGTCGAGGCAGATGAGCGAGTGGACTTGAAAGGGGCCGTCATGTATCCGGGGTTCGTTGACAGCCATCTTCATATGCTTTTCCAAGGCGAAAAGTTAATTCGTCTTGATTTAACGAAAGCCCATTCTGCAACCGAGATGCTGGAGATGGTGAGCGAGGCAGCCAAGACAGCCCCAAGCGATAGCTGGTTATACGGGGAAGGCTGGAATGAAAATAATTTCCCAGACCAGCGCATTCCGACAATCGGGGAGCTGGATGCGATTCGAAGTGAACCGATCCTGTTGACGCGCGTTTGCCATCACGTCGTGTTGGGCAATTCAGCGGCCCTTGCAGCAGGTGGCATCACGTCAGACAGCCAAACTCCAGCAGGCGGGGAAATCGGGAGAGATGCGGACGGCACGTTGAATGGCCTGTTGTTTGACCAAGCGATGAACCCTGTGACGGAAGCTGTTCCAAAAGAAGGGGAAGCGTACATCGATTCATTGACGAACACATTGAACCTTGCTGTGGATAACATGCTTTCTTATGGCCTGACGGGTGGGCATACAGAGGAAATGAACTATTTCGGAGACTTTCGGAATCCACTCACGGCGTTTCACCGCGTCGTCGGCAAGAAGAAGCATTTCCGCGTGAATATATTGCGACATAACGCCGTATTTGAAAAAATGATCGAAGCGAATGCAGAGTTTGACGAGCCCTATGTAGAACCGGGCGCGATGAAGATCTTTGCCGACGGGGCCCTTGGCGGTTCGACGGCGGCCCTATCCCAGCCATATGCCGATCAACCGAATAACAAAGGACTCTTCATCCAAACCGATGAAGAGGTGGAGACGTTGGTGAAATTGGCACGCAAGCATAACGAAGCCGTTGCCATCCATATGATCGGGGACGCGGCGACGGAACAAGTTCTTCGGGTCATTGAAAAATATCCGGCACCAAGCGGCAAGCTGGACCGCTTCATCCACTGCTGCATCTTGCGAGAGGACCTCGTCGAAAGAATGGCGAACCTACCGCTTGTCGTGGACATTCAACCGGCATTCGTCCCATCCGACTTCCCGTGGGTCATCGACCGCCTCGGGGAAGAACGTCTTTCCTTAGCTTATCCATGGAAAACGCTGCTGGACCGGGGCATCATGTGTGCAGCGGGAACGGATGCACCGGTAGAGGCCATCGATCCGCTCGTAACCATCTATGCAGCGGTCGAACGGAAAAGACCAGGCGCCGAGCATGAAGGCTACATACCTGAACAAAAGCTATCCCGTTTCGAAGCGATTCAACTGTACACAATCGGCAGTAGCCAGGCGATCAACAAAGAGCATGAGCGTGGCTACATCAAACCAGGCTACGTCGCAGACTTCACCATATTCGACCGTGACCTATTCGATGGCACGACAGAGGAGATGCTGACGGCCAAAGCGTTGAAAACGGTCGTGGCGGGAAGGGTCGTATTTGAAAGGGGAAAATGAGACGAGAGGGAGATACTTCGATTAAGGAGCATCTCCTTTTTACAAGATTGCGAGTAATTTTCAAAACTTATAATTATTGTTTTACAATAATCCTTTATTGTTTTATAATAAAAAGGAAATAAATGTAAAATGATAAAGGAGGGCTATATCTAATGAGTCTTTTTACCAAGTCTGTTTTGAAATTCTTATCAATTATGTCTCTGATTGCTCAATTTTTTTGTGCGTTTGCCGGATTAATGCTACTATTTGGGACTGGAGCTGTATTGTTAGTTCCGAATGGAGTTAAAAAACAATTACTACAGTATGTAGATGGAAACTCAAACTTAAACACAAACCCATCAGTATGGTTTTTAGTACTTTCTTGCTTAGTGGCGCTAGCAATCATTGCTTGTTTGTTTATCATTATGCATGCGCTACGTAAAATGATCGGTAATATTTATATACAAGACTTCTTTGTTTACCAAAATCTTACGTGCCTCAAACAAATCCTAATCGCAATCACAAGCTTCACTATTTTGCAGTTCATCAGTCAGCTGTTCTTTGCAAAACTACACGCTTACAATGTCAGTAATGTTTTTTCAAATTCCAGTCCAGGTTTACTAGGAAACATTCTTCTATTAGCTATCGTATATACGCTTTATGTGGTTTTTAAATACGGAATATCCTTGCAAGACGATTCTAACAACGTGATTTAAGTGGGAGATCCTCATGATAAAAATTAATCTAGATCGAGTCATGCTAGAAAGAAAAATTTCTTCAAAAGTGTTAGCGGAAAAAGTTGGAATTACCCAAGCTAACTTATCCATACTAAAAACAGGTAAAGCGCGTGGTATTCGCTTTGACACATTAGAAAAAATCTGCCAGACCTTACATTGTCAGCCTGGTGACATACTCGAATATGAAGAAAAAACTGGCATATAACAATGGTTATATGCCAGTTTACAACTATTCATTTATATGGACTGAGAGTTACCTACGCCACACGTCTCTAAAATATTCGGATAGGACACCTTCTCCCTGAAATCTATCTTCAAGAACCGCTTTCACCTGATCTTTCACCTGATGAAATTTCCCTTTATGTTTTTGATCAGTATGGGGGAAAGATGCTAAGTGTACGATGACTGTATGGCTGATTCCGCTAAATCCCCGTTACTTGAATACCTTATACCAGTATAAAGTGGTTTCAATATCAGGATTATAGGACTGCTTGAGTGTGTCCACTCCACCTAGTATGAATCCTTGTTTCACATAGAATCTGCAGGCACCAAGATTATCATCTTGGGTTTCCAAGGACATGCCTATCAGGTTCCTTTGTTTGGCCCACTCTTCTGCCTGATGTAAGAGCAACGTTCCGACGCCACTGCCTCTATACTCTTTCTTGGTCGCAATGTTTTCAATATAACAGAAGCGATTCCAATCCTGAATGATTCTAATTTGCCCTATGCACGTATCATTCAGATAAGCTAAAAACAACGCTTTATCCTCTTGGTTTATATAGTGACTCCAATCCAGTTCGTCATCTGGAAAACGTGTTTCTCTAGCTTTATCAAAAAGAACCTCTTCATAAGACCACTTTCCTGCTTGTAAACGGGGGACAACCCTACCAAATAACGTAAAATAATCATTTGTCAGATTGATATCCTCTATCAAGTCATTATTTAATGGATAAATTATGAGTTTATCTTCACTACCCAATCTCAAACACTTCCTTTTATGATGTTTTTGAAAAGATTTAAGGATCATTAAGCCATTGCACTGTTAGCTGAATAAGCCTCTTTTAATATATTACCAAAAATAGTAAACTAGGTAATTGAATTTATGCTAAAGTGGTATAGGATTGTTAAAGTTTACACGTAAACTAATACGTTAAAGTATTTTTGCAAGGTAATGGGGGGGAGAAACATGAAGATTGAACAAAGATTGTATCAAGCAGCAATCGAATTGATCACAAGGAGATACCCTTCTGGATGGGGCGGTGCCGCAGCAATGTATACGGAGGATGGCAAGGTCTTGACAAGCGTTGCGCCAGAGGTCATAAATGCATCGACGGAATTGTGTATGGAAACGGGTGCGATTCTTGAAGCACATAAGCTGAACACAAAGATTACACATTCTATTTGTGTGGCAAGAGATAACGAACAGGCTGAATTTAAAGTCTTAACTCCTTGCGGGGTATGCCAAGAAAGACTTTGGTATTGGGGGCCTCATGTAAAAGCAGCCATTACGAACCCAGATCAAAGACTTGTATATAAAACACTGGAGGAAATCCAACCATTTCATTGGTCAAAAGCCTATGATAATCAAGATCCTTCTTGAACCAACGGAGTCTTTGAAAAAAAATGAACAGTAAGCACATTAAAGTTGGTGAATACATGGTAGGTAGAAAATATGAGTTAGCAAAAGCATTTCCATCTGAATTAGAGGAAGATGTGCTGAGGGTGTTGAGTATGATGACCCAAACAAACAAGATAGACGTCTCTTCTTGTTTTGAGGTTCACTTTAAGGGAAGTAGGTTGAGGATTCCTGAACGCATGTACAATAATGAATTTTCCCTATCGCACTATCAATCCTTAACAGATCGACAACAACTAGTGGTAGATTGTTTATTTACAAGGCATCACGATGGGTTTATTAGAGAAAAGTATTTAAAAAAGATCATTCATCAATGCAGTGACGTCAATGGGTGGATCCTTCCCTATATCATTCGGCTGACGGGGGAGTATGTAATAGAAATCTTACACGTGATAAAAGAAAATGTAGGTCATATTGATAAGGATACAATAAAAGAATTCATAACAGAGAATCCAAGATTTTATCAGACAATCAAAAGTCGAGTAGTAAGTTATTGGGATTGTTATTATAGAAGGGAATATCCAGCCAAAACAGATTATGTAGGTTTTGAGATCATTGAGTATTTCGGTTCGTAGATTTTTTACATATAGCTTAAGTTTTGGGAGTCCAAACATTCGTAACATGAATATTGAACAGGAAAAGGATAAAAATCCTATACAAGTAATAATGAACCATGTAACATGTGTCTTGAATGAAAATATGAACGTATAGGAAGTGCAAACAATGAGGAAAAGCATCTGGTTAGAAGATGTAGAAATAGAGAAGTTAGCACCATTAACAGATGAAATGGTCAAAATGGCGGAAAAACAGCTGAAAGTAAAATTACCGCAAGCTTATATAACGCTCCTTAAAGAACAGAACGGTGGCTATATCGAATGCAACGCCTATCCAACTGATGTTCCGACATCATGGGCGGATGACCATGTGAACGTGGACTATATCAGCGGAATTGCCGAAGAAGATGGCATCCTGGATAGCGACTATTTAATCGAAGAATGGGACTTGCCGAAAAATATTGTCCTTATCTCCGGCGATGGACATACATGGACGGCCCTCGATTACAGAAAGACGAAAGAAAACCCACCTGTTATATTCGTTGATGTGGAAGATGAGAAGATCATTAAATTAGCTCCTGACTTCGAAACGTTCTTAAGCGGATTAACCGTGTGGGAAGATGAAGAGGATGAAGATGAGTGACAGCCACCAGCTGAACTGCAAAACAAAGCCTCACTACATGTGACATGTAGTGAGGCTTTACGTTTATAATTATTAACAGCATCCTCATACCTATTAAACCTTAATGGCCACCCTTTTAGTAAATTGCCGAATGATACAAAGGATTATTCCTACTATCACCAGCACTACGAAGACCGAAACATACAAAGGCATCGTGAAGGTGTAGTTATACATCCCAATTCCGAGTCCGGCATGAATGAGAACGTCTTCTATATAAAGAACTAAGCCCCCCAATGCAATACTGCCTAGGCCGGCAATGGTTCCAAACCGGTAGAAGGCCGCCCCGATGAGCCATCCTACTATATAATAGGTGAGGATATTTAATGAGAAGATCAATAGGGCTAATAGCGGGTCACTGTGAAGTTCTACAATCGGTGTTAAAATAACGGATTGGATCATATCACTAAGGTTTCCGCCATCATCTATACGCTCCGACTTATACCCTTGAAAAACGATTGGTAAATCAGCAAGCTTGATGATAAACGAAATCACCTGATTAATGAGTGCTGACATTAAGGGAATGATGATCGACAAGGTGACGGAAGCGATAGTGGCACCATAAAAGAAATCTTTTCTTGTGATTCCATGGCCTACATAGTGTTTGATGAAACTAGATGAGGAAATAATCCCGATGACAAGCATAAATATATTGGAAGTAATGGAAGACGAGGCGAAAAATGTACTTACTTCATCCTCGCTAAACTGAGAAGTGGTTATTTTAATTACATGGATAAGCAACATGATGCCAAAGAAGCTGAGTGTCCAAACAAACTGCATCCAAAATATATCCCTCGTTACTTGTAAGTAAGGCTTTTGATTCATTTCAGACATCCTCTCCAGTCAAGTGAATGAATAAATCTTGAAGTGAAACGGGTCCCACTTCGAGTCCACGTTGCTGCGCCTCTTTTCGTTTGGCTTCACTTAGTTTTCCGAAAACCATTACAGACTTGGTGCCGCCCAATTGCTGTTCACTTAACTGCTTCAATTCAAGGCCACGCACAAAATCATCTACCTCATCAGTTTCTCCGGTGATCGAAGCACCTTTCGTGATGAACGATTCATACTCTTCCTGAAGTAACAGCTTTCCTTCATGCAGAATCATTACTTCATCAAACAAATAGTCCATTTCCGATACTAAATGAGTGGAAAGGATGATAATCCTCGGATGGTGAGATTGATCCTCTAACACTTCCCGGTAAAATATTTCACGTGTCGGCGCATCCATCCCTTGATAGGCTTCATCAAAAATGGTGATCGGTGCCCTACTAGCCAAGCCGGCCACCACGTCAAAGGCAGATTGCATCCCTTTTGAGAATTTCTTCAAAGGTTTATTTGCCGGTAAATTGAACTTCGTGAGGAGGGTGTTCGCATAGTCACGGTCAAAATTCGCTCGATACCTTTCGACATCCCGGAGAAGGTTTTTAGCGTTTTCGGATTCTTCCTTATAATCCTTACTGTAAATGAAATTAACCAATGACATGACCTTTGCATTCTCAAAAGGCTCTTCACCATTGATTGTAAGCATACCTTCCGTTTGAGAGCGGAATGAGGAGAGAATGGACAATAAGGACGTTTTTCCTGCCCCATTTCTGCCGAGAAGACCGTAAATCTTCGGTCCAGACAGCTTGAAATCAATATGCTGCAGGGCATGGTGCTCCCCGTAGCGTAAACCAAGATTATTCACAACAACCTCTACTGTCAATGCAACCCACGTCCTTTCACCTGTCTAATGAACTCCACTATTTCACGTTCACTGATGCCTAGATTATCTGCTTCCTGAACCAATCCGATGACATACTGATCGACGAACGCCTCTTTCCGTTTTTGAACAAGCTTGCTTTTAGCACCTTCCGCTACAAACATGCCAATCCCCCTTTTTTTAAAAAGAATCCCTTCCTCCACCAACTGATTAACCCCTTTGGACACCGTAGCATGGTTGATCTTATAAAAGCTGACGAGTTGGTTCGTGGAAGGAGCCTGGTCGCCTTCTTTTAACTGATCATTCACAATCTGATCCTCGATTTTCTCGCGTATCTGTAAATAAATCGGTTTATCCTGATGGAACGGTTTCATTTCCCTCACCACTTTTCAGAATCACCATAATAAAACTTATATGGTTATATACTTATGTGTATAACCATAAAGGTTTAACTAATATTTGTCAATAACTAAGTGAAGGGAGCTCCATGTCTGTACATTTCATGAAATTGTCATTTTCAAAGAGACCGGACCTAAAAGTTCTATTAAACTTCACAAAATGACTAGAAAATCAGTAAAAATAAATGAATATTCATTGAGAAAATGAAAAATTATGCCTTTGTGGGTCTGTTTTGTAAAGAGTAAGTTCATTTAACTGGAATATGAATCAAAAAGATCAAGTTTTTATAGGTCTAAATATTTAGGTTGATTTTACAAAAAATACATAAAATAGGATAATGGTCTCGATGGTGTTTGGCAAAATACATACAAGATAGTCAACAAGATTGGACACTGGACCAGATTCAGGGGTTAGTCACTATAGAGCATTTAGGGTGATGGAAGAAGAGTAAAAATCTACTTTAGAAAGTGTAGGGATTTATTACACAAGGGCATCTAGCAGGAATACACCTGACCCTATGTCCAGTATATCTTGTTATAGAAAAAATCATTAGATGGGGGGCAGATGAAGTGGTTATACGAAAAAGGTACCTAATAAACCAGAAAACTGAAGCAATGGTGGGGGAATATCATGTTAACGGTGAAGAAATGACTAGAGTAATAGAAGGAAAAGAGATGTTTCTGGTGAAAGAAAGTCCTCTGAACATCTTAAATAATACATTCATTTATTTAGGCTATAATCTGGAGGGCGCCCTTAAAGGGGCAAAGTCTGTACTGGGTGAAAAATACCGGCTACCAGTCTGCATTAACGCTGAGCTCGGCATGGTCTGGTTCTCATCTAACTCTTTCAGGAAAACCGGAGGCATTTGGTTTTCCTATATACACATACGTGACTTAATACCAATAAGTAAAAAAGAAACCATGGTCCTAACGAATTATGGCCATCGTATATCCGTACCAATGAGTCTCAATCAAATCGATTTCAAGAAAAATCAATCTGCCTTCCTCCATACAACCTTAGCTGCACGTACCCAAAGGATAAAGACCTTTTTATTTGAATCGGAAAGTGGATTTACCTTATGTAAGGATCCTGGTGATATTAATTACAGAGTGAGGGAAAAGGAAGAGAAATAAGATGGAGAACAGCTGGCCTTGGGTTGGCTGTTTTTTGATTTGAAATGTATGATATCATGATACAAACATGTATTTTATCTCAAGATGTTAAAGTGCAGTTAGGAGTAAGTCATGTATACTGAGAAAAATTTAATCGTAAATTCAGACAAAACCAATCTATTAAATGAACTCATTTCTTCTATAAACGAATGTGAAAAATTTTATTTTAGCGTGGCCTTTATTAATTATAGTGGGCTGCAGCTTTTATTGGATACTTTCAAGGAAGCAGGGAAAAGAGGCGTAGAGGGGAAGATTATTACTTCTACTTATCTAAATTTCACCGAAGCTAAGGCACTTAAGAAAATAAATGAATTTAGTCATATCGATTTGAAAGTTTTTGAAACAGATAAAGCGATTGGATTTCATACAAAAGCTTATATTTTTGAGTTTAAGGACTCGTATAAAGTGATTATTGGTTCTTCGAATATTACACAGAGTGCTCTCAAGAGTAATATTGAATGGAATGTTGAGATCATTACGAAAGAGGATGCACAGTTCCTTAAAGATGTATTAAAAGAATATGATAGTTTATGGAATAGTAGTGTGATTGCGGATGACGTGTTTATTAGTAAATATGAAGAGTTCTTGAGTAAATTAAGTGGGTTTACCAATACACAGCCATTTATTTATGAAAGCTCCGAATATATTGTTCCGAATAAGATGCAAAGGCAAGCAGTAGAAAATCTTGAACGAATTAGATCAATTGGGGAAAATAAAGCGCTGGTGATCGCCGCAACAGGTACAGGTAAAACATATATGTCGGCTTTTGATGTAAAGGCTGTTAAACCTAAAAGGTTATTATTTATTGTACATAGAGAAGAAATATTAAAAAAGGCAAAAGAGACATTTGAAAAGCTCCTTCCTAATGAAAAGCGATCATTTGGATTATTAACAGGGAACCATAAGCAAAAGGATAAGGATTATATTTTCTCAACGATACAAACCATGTCTAAATACTTCCGGGAATTCGAACGAGATGCGTTTGATTATATTATTTATGATGAGGCGCATCATGCTACAAGCCCTAGTTATCAAGCTGTGTTGGAGTACTTCGAACCGAAGTTTACTTTAGGAATGACAGCAACTCCTGAAAGAAGCGATCAGCAAAATGTCTTTGATTTATTTGATAATAACGTGGCATTAGAGGTTCGATTACATGAGGCTTTAGAAGATGAGCTTGTTATTCCTTTTCATTACTTTGGTATTACCGACATTGAGGGTATCGATTTAAGTGATGTGGATATAGACGATGTAGCGGAGATCACAAAGAGATTAAAGGTTAACGAGCGAGTGGACTTTATTATTAAGAATATGAATTTCTATGGACATGATGGGGATAAGAGAAAAGGTCTCGGCTTTTGTGTAACGATCGAGCATGCCCAATATATGGCCCAAGAGTTTAATAATAGAGGCTATCATAGTATCTGTTTATCTGGAGAGGATTCAGTCGAGCGGAGAGCCTATTATATGAATAAGCTTGAAGATGATGGGGATGAGTTAGAGTTTATCTTTACGGTCGATATTTTTAATGAAGGTGTAGATATTCCCTCTGTTAACACGGTTTTGATGCTAAGACCTACTAATTCACCAATTGTATTCATCCAGCAGCTGGGACGTGGACTTCGTAAGCATAAAGATAAAAGTTTTCTTACCGTCCTTGATTTTATCGGAAATCATAGTAAAACGTTTTTGATTGCGATCGCTTTAAATGGGACTCGTTATTATGATAAAGAAAGTTTGAAGGTGGCCATCGCAACTGGCTTTGCCAATATACCAGGTTGTACGCATATTCAAATGGATAAAATCTCGGAAGAACGAATTCTAGCTCAAATTGATAAAGAGAACTTTAACTCTTTGAAATATTTGAAGGAAGAGTATTTTGAATTTAAGAAAATGAATCAAGGGAAAATCCCATTGTTTTTAATGGACTATATGAAATTCGACGGAGCTCCTGATCCTATTAAATTTATTAACCGGGAAAAAACGTATTTACAGTTCGTAGCAAAAGTAGAGAAAAATGATCACTTAAAAAGTTTATTACTAGACGAAGCTTTTGAAGGTGCATTAAAAGAATTATCAAGTAAGCTACCACTTAAGAGGGTATACGAATTTGTGATTGCTAAATACTTATTAGATCATGATGTGATCTCGTTAGAAACCGCAAAACATGAGATATTGAAGTGGGTTAAAAAGGTGGATGAAGATAGTACGCTGCACGCTCTTGAATGTCTAAATCAGAATTTCTATGATCCTGGTCAGAGGAAAAGAAATCTTAAATTATTTACACTTCAAGATGGATTATTATCGAAGACATCAGTATATGAAACAGTTCTACAGAATGAAGAGTATAGAAAATATATCGAAGATCTTATTATTTACGGGATTATTAGATACGAGAAAGAATTTAAGGAAGAGTACTATGGTGTGCCACATCTGAAATTATATGAACAATACCAAATGGGTGATGTCGCACTTCTTTCAAATTATCGTAAAAGTCAAAGTGCCTTTAGGGGATCAGGGTTGCTTGCGAATGGGAATGAGTATTTCTTATTTATTGACTTGCATAAGGAAGAGGACATTAAAGAAAGTATTAACTATCATGATGAATTTATAAATGAGCGATATTTCCAATGGCAGACACCAAATAGTACAGCTCCAAGCTCTGATAGAGGAAAAAATATCGTATTTAACCAGGAAAGAGGAGTTCATCTACACCTATTTGTGAGAAAGTATAAAGAAATAGATGGCAAGATAGAACCTTATATTTATATAGGCAAGGGTAATACCGTGGAGTATGAAGGAGAAAAGCCGATTACCGTTAAAATGGAATTAGAGAATGAAATTCCTGCAAGCTTATATACAGAATTCACGAAAAGAGTGTAGTCTTCTCATTTGAGAAGACTATTTTTTCGTTCATCAATTGCTCGACTGTTGGGATATCTGAAGGTGCCCGTTTTAGAGAGCTTGAATTTGCAGGATTCAACTAATGATAAGTAAATCATTACCAATAAAACGTTTATTTTTCCAAAATCGAATTACTGATACAATTGTAAGTAGGACTGAAACTAAGTCCGTATTTTTGTATATAAATGGGTTTGGGTTTTTTCAATATGCGCATATAAATATAAAGTTATCTATATTCATTCTACTAAATAAAGAGGAGCGATAGATTGAATTCTTTAAAAATTGGTTGGATTGATTATTCGGGGGAACATCGAAATAAGGTGATGGCAGTCCTTGATGCCCTATCTTCCCCAGGAGCATTGGATGAACTCGGAATTGGGTCCATTCGGGATGGCTTGGCAGATATTCTTTTTCCTGGTACATCTACCATCCAGACGAGAGCGAAGTATTTTTTTATTGTCCCCTATTTATTGATGGAACTAGAGAAAGAGAATTATAAATCTTCGAAGGAACTTATCGAAAAGCTAGATATAGAAGAAATCGCGTTAATTGACATTTTGAATAAACAAGAGGTTGATGGCGTTATTGGAGCTCGTGCAGGTCATAAGCTTAAGAGGAAACCTTCCAGTATCTATTGGAGTGGACTGCGAACGTTTGAAATCTTTAAGCACAGCTCCCTTTCATTGGCCAACTATGCAAAGGCAGTTGTCAGTATGAAGAAGAATAAAAACTCGGCACGATTCTTAGGCAATGAAGAAAGTGATGATGTGAATACAGGTATAGATGAATATAATGGTATGTTTTGGAGTTGCCTTCTTCCAGAAGCGGATTGGAGGGAAGGTCTCACTATGGAACTTAGTTATCATGAGGCGGAATTCTTAAAAGGGAAAATCGTCAAATCCGAAAGAGGTAAAGAGAGTTTATTTGCCTTTTTGCTTAAAAGAGATTTTAAAGAAATAGAGAAAAATCATGATTTTGAAGCCATTGGTGATGCTTTCCGTCTTCCGGACCATTTAAAAGATGATTACTCGATGGCAAAGCGGTTTAGCGAGTTCGTCTCTGGTGCGAATATCCGGTACAATGTAATCCTTTCTAATGGAGAGAATGAAGAAGCCCTGCAGAAGTGGGAAAAGTGGAAGGAGAGTTCCTTTGTCCAACAAGAATTCTCATCCTTTCCATTCAGAGAGCTTACCCATCGCCTTGGCATCCATAACATTCGATTGAACAGGTTTCTTGAGGGGTGGCAAAAAGCAGTCATATCAGGGGAAGAGTCGGTCATGGATCAGCTTATTATAAACCGTGAAATAGAACTGAAAACAAAAGACCGCGCCAAGCTTCACAATACGAAGGTGTACCATTATAAAGAAGGGGATTGGGTTGGGACCGAAAAGCTTCAATACCGTTTTGCAAATGCAAAAGTACTGCTCACAGATACCATGAAAGGATTGGAGGAACCCCATGCTTAAACCAGCAGAGAATCGACTCAATTATAGCGATTTGCTTATGCCCCCGCCAGGGTATGATGTGGAGTTTGCCATTGGAACGACTTACTCATTGGACTTGGAGGCACTTGTTGGTGTTCCCTTGGCTCTGAGTCTTTCAGAAGAAATGGACCATACACTTCAGGATGATCCCATTTATGTTCTTGAGGGGTTAAGAAGAAGCGTGGACGCATTTGCGATATATTGTGAAGCAGGACAAATTAAGGCACCGAAGAACGGAAACAACCTATTCGCATTAATGGAGAACTCAGTGTTTGAAGTGGCTTTAGAAAACGATTATTCTTTTCATCCAAAAGTTTGGGTCATAAAATATCGCGATAAAGATCGGAATGAATTATATCGGGTGCTTGTGCTGTCCCGTAATCTGACCTTCGATAGAAGCTGGGATATGGCGATTGCGCTGGAAGGGAAGAAGGTAAAAGGAAAGAATCCTCGAAATCAGCCATTATCCGATTTCTTGTCGTTCCTTATCCCCTATACAAAAAATAAGCAAAAGAAAAAGCAAATCAAAAAATTAATAGCAGAGCTGGAATTCGTCCAGTTTGATACGGTTGATCCATCGATTCCTCAGGTTGAGTTCTGTCCAATTGGCATTGAGGGATATGGAAAAGCAGAGACGGAACTATTTGAAACCTATCATAAACTGATTATCATTTCGCCATTCCTTAGTGAAACGATCATAAAAGAACTAAATGATAAATCATTGAAAGATGCGACTAAAGTGTTGATTACAAGGAAAACGGAATTATCTAAGCTTAAGGAACACGTATTCCAGGACTTTGATGTATATGTGTTGAAAGATAGTGTGGTTGAAGGCGAGTCCTCCATTAGTGAAGAAAATGCTGAACATGTCATGGCTCAATTTCAGGATATTCATGCAAAGCTCTATGCCAGAACCAAATATAATCAGCATCATATTTATATAGGTTCTGCCAATAGCTCATCCAATGCATTTAACGGGAACATAGAGTTCTTGCTGAAATTACACTATCAAAAATATGGGTTCAAGATTATGGATCTATTGGATGATTTATTCGGGGAGAATGAAGACCAAAATCCCTTCGAAAAAATAGAAACCCTTCCACCATTCACTGACGAGTTTGAATCAGACGTAACCGATGAACTACAGAAGCGAATCAAAGAGTTATGCCGAATACCATCGAAAGCCATGATTCTTACTGAAGAAAATCACTTTACTATGCGAATTACTTTTGATTCGCTTCCTGAAGATACCCAGTTTTCAATTGGGCCATTGTTAAGTAAAAACATGCAGCCACTCAAACAGGAGACATTCATTCAAAATTTGAGCCTGTTAGAGCTGGGTGGATTTTATAATATACGGGCAGAAAAAGACGGCGAAAAGGTGGAGAGAATCATCAAGATTGAGACGGAAGGGATTCCAAAAGAAAGAGAATCAGAAATCTTCCGTTCCATTATTAATGACCCATACACCTTTCTGAAATATGTGGCTTTTTTATTATCAGATGATTTACTAATGTCTGCCCTTGAGGAGTCACAGAATAAGAAGTTCGGTGCAGGGACTTGGGATATGACCACAGGCGATTACCCTGTTCTCTATGAGAATATGCTGAAAGCAGCTTCCCGTTCACCAGAGAAACTGAAAGAAGTAGAAGCGATTATGGATATCATCACCCATGACGAAGACATCATCCCAAATGAGTTCCATGCCTTATATCAAACATTCATCAAAGCAGCTAAGAAGGTGAGAAGATGATGAATCTCATTCAAAAGGAACAGGAAATCCTTTCTGGGTTAAAAGACTTTCAGCAAGCAACCGTGGAGAGGGTCTATCACCTTTTTACCCATGATTATTCACGTGTTCTAGTAGCGGATGAAGTCGGGCTCGGTAAAACAATGATAGCGAGAGGGGTCATAGCCAAAATGGCCCGCTATCACCGGCATGCATTGAATGATGATTTATTTAAGGTCGTATATGTTTGTTCCAATCAAAGCATTGCAGGCCAAAACCTGGCGAAGCTGAAAATCGATCAACAGGTTTTGTTGGACGGCCTGTCGGATACAAGGTTATCGATGCAGCATCTGAAAATATTTGAAAATAAATTCAATCCGGAAATGAAGGATCATTATATACAGCTCATTCCGTTAACCCCATCAACCTCCTTCGATATGACTGGAGGATGTGGAAGTGTTTTAGAAAGAGCTTTGATGTTCGCTATTTTAAAAAGATATCCCCTTTTGCAGCCTTATCTAGTTGAGTTAGAAACCTTGATGATGGACACGGCCACAAAAAGCTGGGATTGGTGGAAACACGTTTATGAAGAGAGAGTCGAGGCTTGTGACGCGCAGAGCAATAAAGAATATTGTACAGTCCTCCTTGGGAAGGTCGATGATTTTTTCAAGCAGGAATCGGACTTGGTGGAGATATTAGCAGAGGTTTGTCACGTGATACGCAGGGAAGGAATTCCGGGTAAACGAGTAGACGGTGCCAGTAAACTGATCCATAAGCTGCGAAAAATGATGGCAGAAATCAGTGTCGATTTAATGGATGCTGATCTTGTGATTATGGATGAATTTCAGCGCTTCCCCGAGCTGATTGATTCTGACGGAGAGAGTGAAACGGCCCTGCTAGCCAGTAAGTTTTTTAACAGCTCCAAGGAAAATGAGGAAAAAGTGAACATTCTTTTATTGTCAGCCACTCCCTACAAGTTATATTCCACAATGGAAGAAATGAGTGAAACGGGAAGCGATGATCACTATAAGGAATTTATGCAGGTCACGGATTTTTTGTTTGAAAAACATCCGGAGCATCAACAGAATTTCAAGAAAGTATGGCATGATTACTCATTCGCTTTAAGCCAATTAGAATTTCAAGATTTTGCGATGGTCACAATCAAGAAACAGAAAGCAGAAGATAGCCTATACAAAGGTATAGCACGTACTGAACGTATGCTTGTGGAGGGTGCGAGCGAGCTGATTGATTCTTCCGTTGGGAGTTCTCTGAGGATTACCGAAAATGATGTGCTGTCCTATATCGAAATGGACCGACTTTTGGAGGATGCAGATTTAAAGGACAAGGTACCGGCAGAATATGTGAAATCCGCACCTTTTCTTATGTCCTTCATGGAGCATTATAAGCTGAAGCAAAAGATCACCCATTATTTTAAGGAAAACCGTGATAAGATCACATTGGCCAGAAAACCTGTGCTTTGGGTGAATCGAAAGGCAATCGCAAACTATGAGAAACTGCCGGCCATGAATGCCAAGCTAACGAAACTGCAAGAAACTTCCCTTCCAAAAAAAGCGGAGAGACTTATGTGGATCCCACCGTCCATTCCCTACTATGAGTTTGGGGGTCCTTTCACCGGGCAAAGCCGTTTTTCTAAAGTGCTAGCGTTCTCTGCATGGGAAATGGTCCCGCGGGCAATCGCGACTCTTATTTCCTATGAAGCCGAGCGTCGAACAGTAGGAGAATTGATTAAGAAAACACCAAAGAAGAAAAAGGACAAAACACGAAACTACTTTGCAGAACGACGGTTCCCTTCACCAAGATTAACGTTTGCGATGAAAGATCAGGCGCCAGCCAATATGAATCATCTTACTCTTTTATATCCTTCCATCACCTTGGCTAAGCTCTTTAACCCGGTAGATGTGTTGAATAGGAAGCTTACCATTGACGAAGTAAAAGGAGAGATACAGGCTGAAATTCAAAAAAGGCTGGATCAACTGTCATATGAACGGAAGGAAGACCAGTCACGTCAGGATGAAAGATGGTATTACCTGGCGCCATTGTTATTCGATTTAGGTGAAAAGGCGATCCAGGAGTGGTTTGAGAAATCGGATGTTTTACCTTCATTGGAGGCTGATGAAAAAGAAGAGAACGGAGCGGATAAAGGTGTATTAAGGAAGCATGTAGAAGAGCTTCGGTCAATCTTTGTCAGTGAAAAGCTTCCCGTGCTAGGGAGACAGCCAGATAATTTACTTGATGTTCTCGTTCATATGGTTGTAGGATCTCCCGCCGTTGCCGTAGCCAGGATGCTTGAGGATTTGGACAGTGAATCTTTGACAGGAGCCATTCAACTGGCTAAGGTCATAGTCGACCGTTTTAATACACAGGAAGCCATCTCTATTGTCGAACTGGAATATGGAACGGATAGTAAGGATGCGTATTGGCAAAACGTGCTCAAATACTGTGTCGATGGAAACATCCAAGCCATGCTCGATGAATATGCCCATATGCTTCTTGAAGAAGGCGGGCTGAACAAAGCAGAAAAACAGCAGCGAAATAAACAGCTGATTAAAGTGATGGCCAATTCTCTAAAAACACACACGGCAAGCTACAATGTTGATACGTATCAAAGCTTTAAAAATCGTATCATGTCTGATGGCAAAAAGAACAAAGAGGGAGAAGACCCCTACATCAAAATGAGAACCAATTATGCCGTTGGCTTTTATGATACGAGAAATGAGGATAAAACACTTAACCGAAAGGAAAACATCCGGCTATCGTTCAATTCGCCCTTTCGTCCTTTTGTGTTAGCCACAACTTCAATCGGACAGGAGGGACTAGACTTCCACTATTATTGCCGGAAAATCTTCCATTGGAATCTCACTTCAAACCCGATTGACCTGGAGCAGCGAGAGGGTAGAATCAACCGGTATAAATCCCTAGCTATCCGACAGAACATCGCCAATAAATACGGTGATATAAAATTCGAAAAAAACATATGGCAGGAGATGTTTCATACCGCAAACTTCGTGGAAAGAGATGATCAAACATCGGAATTAGTCCCGTTTTGGAGTCTTCCAGGCAACCAGGACATTAAAATCGAGAGGATTGTTCCACTCTATCCACTTAGCAGAGACGGGATAAAATATGACCGGCTTATGAAAATCCTTGCTCTCTACCGACTGAGTTTAGGACAAGCACGCCAAGAAGAACTGATTGAATATATATTTAAGGATAATATTGAAGAAGAACAGTTGAAAAAACTATTTATAAACTTGAGCCCTTTTTATAAGAAAGCGGAAAAAGACGATATCTAAAGAGAGAACGAATGTGGTATGAGGATAGAAGTAGTTGGGGAAATAAGCCGGTTATGAAAAAAATAGTCTTCTCATTTGAGAAGACTATTTTTTTCGTTCATCAATTGCTCAACTGCTGGAATATCAGCAGGTGCCCATTTCAGAGAGCTTAAATTTTCCCGTTTTAACCAAATGAACTTGGAATGCTCACTTGCTGTTGGTGTCCCTTCAATAATTTTACATTTTATGGATAATAAATTAATAATGAAGGTGTCGTATTCATGGGTGTTATCATTAAATACCGCTCCTTCTGTTTCTACTTTACACTGCAATTCTTCATCAATCTCTCTTATTAAAGCAGAAAAGGCATCTTCCCCTTTTTCCACTTTTCCACCGGGAAACTCCCACATATTCGGAATGCTCATGTCTGGAGAGCGTAACGCACATAGTATTTCATTTTTCTCGTTTTCGATAATGGCTGCAACTACTTTAACTAGCTTCTTCATGGTATCCTCCTATGGTTTTGCTATGTGTAAATAATATCATGATTGAGAGCCTGTGTGGAAATGACAAAATAAAGAGGGTCTTTTGATATAATCATGATATAAACCTAAAGGAGGCCGTTGTTATAATATGCCAGTCCATAACAAACTAGTCCGTGATCGTATCCCACAAATCATCGAGGCTACGGGTAAGAAATATACAACCAGAGTGTTAAATGATAAAGAATACATAGATGAATTGAAAAAGAAAAGCTTTGAGGAGCTTCAGGAATATGTAGAGTCGGATAATAAAGAAGATGCGATTGAGGAATTGGCAGATGTGTTGGAAATCATGCATGCACTAGCTGAGTATCATGGATCTTCCATTGAAGAAGTAGAAGAAGTGCGGAGAAGTAAGGCTGCTAAACGAGGTGGCTTTAAGGAGAAGATTTATCTGATTGAGGTTGAAGATGAGTAAGGTTCAGTTAATCACCCATCAACTTGGAACGCACTTATTGGAACAGATTCATTCTGCTTCTTCGATATGTATTTTGACTTCCTTTGTCATGAAGTCTGGTGTTCAGTATCTGAGAGATGCCTTAAAAGTAGCAGCTGAACGTGGAGCAGAGATTAAGGTGTGTACAGGCGATTATTTATTTGTGACGCAGCCAGAAGCATTGAGAATGTTTTTAGAGATTGATCCTAGGATTGAGGTCAGGCTCTGGAAGAGTAATGGTGTGTCCTTTCATCCAAAAGCCTACCTTTTCCAAACGGAGAATCAGGATTGCTTGTTTGTTGGTTCTTCCAATCTATCAAGGTCTGCTTTAAGTCATGGGGTGGAGTGGAGTCTTTCCGTTAGTGATGATGAGGATGTCTTTTCCGAAGGCTTGCACCTTTTTTTAGAAACGTTTTATGCCGGTCAAACGATTCCATTGAATCAAGAAACGCTGAAGGAGTACGAAGATCGGTATGAGAAGTTTCATATTCATACGCCAAATCTTGCACAAAAGTGGACAGAGACAGAAGAAATGGATTTAATGCTTCCAAGTGAGAAAGAACCCATTCCAACCACGGAAGTCATTCAGGATCCACCGGCTCCATATGGAGAAATCTATCCGCGTTTTGCACAAATCGAAGCGCTCGAGGAACTGAATAAAACACTAGAAGAAGACTATGATAAGGCATTGGTCGTGATGGCGACCGGGTTAGGAAAAACGTACCTTGCTGGTTTCTTTGCCCGTAATTTTAAACGGGTCCTGTTTATTGCCCATCTTGAAGAAATCCTGCATCAGGCAAAGAAATCATTCCAGACGGTCATGCCTGATCAAGAGTTTTCGATCTATAATGGCAAGGTGAAGGAAACGAACGGACACACCACTTTTGCTTCCATTTATACATTAAGCATGCAGCGGCATCTCCAAGTGTTTGATCCTAAAGAGTTTGATTTGATTGTGGTCGACGAATTTCATCATGCGGCAGCGGATTCTTATCAACGGGTGCTGGAGTACTTTAAGCCGAAATTCATGCTGGGGATAACAGCCACGCCGGATCGAAACGATAACAAAGATGTGTATGCAATTTGTGGTGGGAATGTCGCTTTCCGATTGGATTTCTTGGAGGCAATTGAGCGGAACTGGCTTTCACCATTTAAATATTATGGTGTCTATGATGAGACAGATTATAGTCAGATTACATGGCTCGGGAATCGGTATGATGAAGCCGAATTACTTCAGCTTCAATTACGGGATGAGATGGCTGATAAGGTACTGAAGGCTTGGACGGATAAAAAGCAGACACGGACTATAGGATTCTGTTCTTCGATTAAACAGGCAGATTTTCTTTCTGACTATTTTAATAGGAAGGGATATCGAACGGTTAGCCTTCACTCCAAGCAAATGGGTCTTAATCGAGATGACGCTATAAGTCAGCTTGATGAGGGAACTCTGGATATTATTTTTACGGTTAATCTCTTCAATGAGGGAGTCGATATTCCCGCCGTAGATACGCTTTTATTTGTAAGACCGACTGAATCTTTAACGGTCTTTACCCAACAAATTGGCAGGGGGCTACGGCTCCATGATACCAAGGATCATTGCGTGATCATCGATTTGATAGGCAACTATCGTAATGCAGATGTTAAGTTGAGTTTGTTTGATAAAGACTTCAGTGGCAAAAAGAAAAGCAAGATCATTGAGCCAGTCGTTCCTGAATTATGTGATATAGAATTGGATGTTCAAGTTATTAATCTTTTAAAGGAAATGACGAGGAAGAAACAACCTAGACGGGACAAACTACTGAGCGATTATCAAGCTTTAAAACAGGAATTAGGTAGAAGACCGACGTATTTGGAATTACACCTAAAAGGGGCCTCTGATTCTCCGCAGTATCGGCAGGAGTTCTCTTCTTATTATGGATTTTTAGAATGGGCGGGGGAGCTTTCAGAAAGTGAATCAGCCATTTTTCATAAATATGAACAATGGTTGGTGGAAGTAGAAAAGACCGGTATGGCGAAGAGTTATAAGATGGTGGTTCTACTGGCGATGCTGGAGCGCGGACAGACTGATTGGTCCATACCCATTACATCTAGGCAAGCGGCTCCTTTCTTCCATGGTTACTTAACTGAAACCGAATATCGTAAACAAATCGACTTTGCAGACAACTCTTCTAAGAAACTATGGCAGTATGATGAAGCTGGAGTTAGTAGGTTAATAGCAACGATGCCGATGACCAAGTGGAGTGGAAGTTCTAAGGGTCTCATTTCGTATGAAGAGGATATGTTTAAGCTGAATTTCGATATTGCACCAGAGGATCAGGCGCTTTTATTTGAGATGACTAAGGAAATTTGTGAATATCGGCTACATTATCATTTTGAGCGGAAGGCTAGATAATCACTGATTATTATATTATGCAGAAAAGTATTTTCAAGTAATAACAAAGTTAAAGAGGCATACATGTTGTTCACCAACATGTATGCCTCTTTAATTTTATTGAGAATTTAGGCTGAATCTTTTGAAACAGTCTCTTCTTTATAAAGAGTGGACGAATTTACTTGGTTCTTAATATATATGAATAAAAATATGCATATATTATTTAAAAATCTATACTTCATTTTTGAAATAAAGTAAAAGAAGTATTGTATTAGTGTATATTTACCTATATATTATCAATATAAGGAAAAATATGGGGAGGATGACTTACTCGTGTTAGAGACAAAGCGAGATCGATTCGTACGCGTTGCGGAAACAAGGACGAACAAAATTATTACTCTCATGAATTTATTAGGGAATTGTTCAAATAAAAATAATTATGAGTACACAGATAAAGATGTTGAGAAAATTTTTCTAACATTGGAAAATGAATTGGTTTTGTTAAAAGAAAAATTTGAGAAAGAACCCAAGAAAAAAGGCAAGAGATTCAGTCTTGAGTAAAGTGATCAAGAAGCCCACTCTCTTTAGCGTACATATAGTTCCGATCTATATAAAAAAACAAAAAGGCGGAAATGAAAATGGAATTGAAAAAGGCTGATCTCTATTTTGGATCTTTATTATCATTATTGGTGAATAATGGGCTGACTCCAGCCATATTAGAACAAGGAGAAAAGCGTAATATCTATAAGATTTCTACCAATAAGGGAGATTATAAAATTTTCTCGAAGTATCGGGTGTTGTCGAAAGAAAACTCGGATAGTTTGAACTGGCAATTTTCCTTTAGTGAAGCTGAAATAGCGGAAATTAGGAAATTAGAAGGGGAAAGTGACAAACTGTTATTGGCTTTTGTTTGTATAAATGATTTTGAAGATCGTTTTAAAAGTGAGCTGGCTCTTCTGTACCCTGGGGAACTGAAAGAATGCTTATATATAGATGAAGAATACGAAGGTTCTCAACGTCTTAACATTAAGTATAAGAAAGGGAACAGAGGGCTAAATGCATATGGAATCAAAAGGGCCGACTATGTAAATGAACAAAATAATAAAATTAGAGTGGAAAGAGATAGATTAATAAAATTATAGATAAAAATTCTGAAGTTCAGGAAATAAATTATTAAGGGAGCATGTTATGAATTCGGTAGATACAAAACAGTTTTGGAAATTCTCACCCATTCCGAACATTGAGGAGTCAAACTTTAATAAAATTTTAGATCGATTTTTCAATCTAAGGATATCCGGCTTAACACGTGAAAATACACAGAATGCTCTTGATGGACGGTTGCTTGATTATGAAGGACCAGTGCTTTTAACAATTAAGACTGGAACCATCAAGAAAGATGACATCCCCGGCATTGAAGAAGTGATTGATCGCATATCATGTCTGAAAGGTCGTAACAACTATACAAAAGAAGCGATAGAACATATGCGTAATAAAATGGACCAAGACGAAGTAGGGTATATTTCATTTGAAGATTTCCATACGCGTGGCCTAAAAGGGGCTAAAAATGGTCAAAGTGATTCAAAGGAAGATACATGGGCTATTTATGCATATAACAAAGGTGTTCACTCAGAAGAAGAGGATGAAGCAGTAGAAACTTCACGGGGCGGATCTCACGGTGTTGGGAAGATTGCCTCAAATGCAGCCTCTGATTTAAACCTCATGTACTTTGCCAATTGTGATGCAGAAGGGAATCAACATCTTGGCGGCACAGTACAATTGATTGAGCATACTTATCAGAGCCAAAGTTATCGCTCTTCTGGCTATTTCACGGATATGGTAGAACCTGAACCTTACAAAACTAAGTTTTATCCATTTGAAAATACATTCCACGAAGTATTCGAGAAAAAGACACGTGGCTTGAAAATCATTATTCCGTATTTACGTGAAGAGTATGACAATGAAAAGGAAATCATCAAGAGTGTCTGCGATAGCTTTTTTATTTCGATTTTGGAAAAGAAGTTAGAAGTAATTGTTAATGATAATAAAATTTCAGCTGAAACCATTAAGAATTATGTTGAGAATCCGGATTATTACGTGCAAGAAATGGGAGAGATTAAGACTGATTTTACCCCTTTATATGTAGGAACATATTTAAATGAAAAGCCAAGGTTATTAACTGTATCAGATGGTGTAAATGATTATCAATTTAATCTTTATTTTCGTTATGATGAATCTATGGTTAAAGGCAGAATGGCTATTGTCAGAACAATCGGTATGAAAATCGAAGACAAGAAAATTAAGAATAACGTTAATAAACCATTTAACGCAGTATTAATTGGTGGAGCAGCAGAAGATGCATACTTAAAATCATTAGAAAACGAATCTCATACAGAACTGTCTTTTGACCATATCAAAGATCCACTCCTTCAAAAGCGTGCAAAGAAATTTATTAATAACCTATCTCGAGAAATTTCGAACATCATTGAAGAAGCGATCAAGGATAAAAATCCTACAGATGGTCCAATGAATACTAAAGACATATTGTTTGTAATGGAAAACCAATTTAAACGAGATCTATCAGATACGGTGTCGGCTGTAAAAATTAAAGGGAAGTCCCTTGTGAAGATGACAACGGATATTCCGAAGAAGAAGAAAAAGTCAAAAGACACTAAAGACGGATCAGAGAAAAAGAAAAGCCTCGTAAAGAAAGTGAAGAATCAACTGACAGCAGATAATGAAGGTGGTATAGAACCAGAACGCGATAAATACATTGCTAATCCAGAAATTGTTGAGCGTCTAATTGTTGGATCGAATGAAATAGTTCATTTCGATTTTACTGACAGTAAAGAAATCAACAAAGAGGTATCTTGTAATATTTCATTAGCCATTATTGATGGAATGGGAATTGAGTATGCGGACGAATTTAATCTACAAAACAACTACAGTCGTGTTATCGATGGTACGAACGGTAACGAATGTAAAGTTGAAAATAATATCATTAAAGACGTTTCAATTACCCAAGGTGTATCTAAACTAAAATTAGAGTTAAAAAACAGTTTCAATAAATCCTTGAAATTTGTTTACTATGTAGAGGTGTAACATGATTTATAAAAAGGATGCAAACTTCCCATACCCATTATTAACAAATACATCAACAAGTTATGAAAGCAGTCAATTTATTTTGGATGTTGATTTACAGGAGAATGCAAGTACTTATCGATTTAACATCACATACAATATTGATTCGGACTTTATGAACCGCTTATTAGAAAAAGAACAGGCTCAGCTCATTTTAGTCATCCAATCCAAGGATAATAAATTCTATAAACTAAGACCGAGTGACACGTACGTTGAAATATCTAAGTCACGTATTTCTGTTAGTAAACGAACATCGATACAGCTACATCTTCAAGCGAAAGAAAACATTCACTTTAATGATAACAACGATTTAAGCGGAATTTATCAGCAATATAGAGATGTCATCATGGTAAGGAAACATTCAACATTAGGATTCTCAAATGTTGTCATATTCGATAGCCGTAGTAATAAACCATTAGATTTATTTCAGAAGAAATTGGACCCAACTTTATTGAGTGATATCAAAATTGAACTTGGCTACGAAACGATTATTATTCATTATAAAAGCGAAGAATTACAGTTTAATAATTTGCCAATGAGCAATTCATTAAATAATCCATATATTTATATGGGGCTTCAAAAAGCTCTACAACGTTTTATCGTTAATAATGGCGATGACGAGCAAGTAGATTTAGAAGAAATTGAACTTCCAGACGATCAATTAGACTTAAAACTATATAATTTAATGAAGAAAAAAATGATTCGTGAAATAAGTATCGATACGATTGATGAAGTCATCTATGTCATTTCGGAAAAAATCTTAGAGAAATTCACAGCAGCAGTAAAGGGGCTAAGTTCAAATGGAAATTAGACTGCTCAAAAAAGGCTATAAAAACAACGAACAGTTTTATAAGGATTTTTTAGACGATCAAGTTAAATATAAAGATGAGTATTTCTCGGAGGATGTTGTCTATATAGATGAAGCTCCAGATTTTCCGATTTACTTGGCACATCGTAACGAAAATGATCGAAAAGAATTGTTTCTAGAAGCATTTGAAGTCCTGTCACATTCCTATTTGAATACCGATCGTGATCTCCATTTTGACGAAGTATTTTGGCATTCTTTACTCACCGTAAAGAAACGGGATTATCTGCTAAGACAATATCCACAAATTTCAGAAGGCATCAATCATTTTAATAACATCGTTTTAAAGGATTTTAACTGGGAAAGTTATATTTATAAATGTGTTCTCGGTGTGCAATATATTAACGATGCTGTGTCTGATGAAGCAGGACGCCAACGTTATTATGAATTGTTAATTGATAACTTAGATATGTACAATTATATTATCAAATATGAAATTTTCCGTAATGACCGGTTCTTATTAAATATTTTAGACATCATTGATGAATTGCAAGTCTCAAAAATAATGAAGTCGAAAATTATCGGGCGAGATGATCTAGGAAAAGATGAGCGAGTAGGACGACGTGTCATTTTCGAATTCAATAAAAGTTATCCAGTCATTATGTCTCCTATGATTGAAAAGGATGATTTAAAAGAGCTCTTTCTTGAAAATTTAAGCTCCTACTATGATATTTCTTCATTAGAAGAAACCGTTGAAGTTTGATATTAGATTGCTTTAATAAGATGCCAATCCATTTTACTATCTGTAAAGTGGATTTTTTTATGGGTAATTTTATCGAATAAATATGGAACTATCGTTATACTTACAGTAAAAGTAAGTTAAGTATAAAAATTACTCGATGTATAGAAAAGAGGAATTTAGAATGATAACTAATCGATTAGAAACAATTCATTTGCCAAGTATATTAAGGGGAAGAAGTTTGCATTCAAAAGTGATTCCGACGGTTTGTAATTTGAAAAATATGCTTACTAAACTAACAGAAGTGAATGGAGATGTATCCAAATTAAAACAGTGGGAGAAAAGGTGTTTTAAGGCGTATCAGCTTGAAGGCATTAAGACCGAGTTACTATCGGTAGAAGGTGATGAACGAATCAAACTGTTAAGAGATCATATTTTAAATGGGGAACCTACATATTTCGGGGCAAATTGTATTGATATGTACTTAGTTGCTTATGTTACGGAAAATAACTGCATAGGTAAAGATCAATTCTTTCATTATATGAAAATCATGGGGATAACGGATAAGCCTAATTCAGCACAAGCCATTTGGCAGGTTGGAAAAGGCGATGGGGTATATCTAGAAATCTTACATAATGATGGAACGATTCGTGATTGGAATTTTTTCGCCTCGTGGATTAAGGGCAATTAGATATATGGAAACAGGATTACATCCAAAGGAGAATTACCATGCAGCACATCATCAGTAGAAAAATTAAATCTGTCATAGTTGTCAGTGTTATCCTCGGTGGGTTCTTTCTTCTATTGGAACCTTGGATGGTTATACCCGTATTGATTTATGCATTCATCGGATGTGCCGTGTACGGGCTACCGGTTTCGTTTTTATCGGATTTTGTCACGAGAAAGTCTGGAAGATATCGTTTTGTTTTGGCATCTTTGATCTATTCGGTGTTTGGGTTTTTATCCTTCATCGTTTTACGAGATCTAGGAGTCTTTGCCGTTGTCTGTTCTTTGCTCTTCTTCCTTTCAGAGGAATGGCAGAGAGCGAGAGAAAACGGTAGGGGGCAAAAGCCTGCGAACAAGATGATCTTCATGAACGCGCTATCCACTGTTCTCTTCTTCTCTTTAGCTTTATTCGGGTTAATGGCACTTCCGGATTCAATGTTTGAAGAGTATACCAATCAGTCGTATCTTATTCCAAAAGGGTATGAGGGGGAAGTGAGGGTGGTGTACAATGTCAAGGGTGCGCCAACGCCTGAAAAAAGTGAAGACTTTGATGTGTACCGAATCAATGAGGAAGGCTACATACTCAGCCCGTTACCTGAAAGCGAAGGCATAATCAACGATCAATATTATTATGTGGATGCAGAAGGAAATAAAGAGAAGATTGATGATAGCTGCATCAATACTGGAGGTACGGAAGGCATAGAGAAAGATGACTACGAGTACACCAGCTCCTATTTCTTTGTCACAAATACTCATTGTGGTGAAACGTTTAGGGGAAATGGGGTCCCACCTGATATGCCCCGCGGAATGCCGTTAGAGCAAATTATCCTGGAAGAAGGCTTGGATAAGCCTACGTACTAGATTGAAATGTAGGAACCGTTTGGTATATGATCGAATCACGCGCTGTCCTTACTATTGAGCGGACTTTTTGCCTTGGAGGTATTTACTATGAACGATGCGAACTATTATGTGACCAAGCTCGGGATGGAACCACATCCAGAGGGTGGGTTTTATAAACGGACATTTGAATCCGAGGAGCGGACTTCAGACCAGGAGTTATCAGTAGAGTTTGAAGGAAAGAGAAAGCTATATACAAGCATCTTCTTTCTATTGGGCTCGAATGACATTTCCCATCTACATCGTTTGAAATCCGATGAGTTATGGTATTACCATGCGGGAAGCCCTTTAACGATTCATGTGATTGATGAAAAGGGAGATTACAAAGAACGTAAGCTGGGGATTAACCTGGACGAAGGCGAAATCCCACAAGTGTTGGTCCCGAAAAATTCCATCTTCGGGTCTTCCGTCAGAGATGAAGATACGTTCTCATTAGTTGGGTGCATGGTCTCGCCCGGTTTTGATTTTCAGGACTTTGAGCTGTTCACTCAAGAAGAGCTATTGTCAAAATATCCTCAACATAGAGATGTCATCATGAAGCTGGCTTATGAAGAGATCCCTAAATGATTGAGCGGTCTTACACACGATAAAAAAAGAAGTGGATCCTCTACAACTAGTAGGAGAGCCACTTCTCTTTTTCACTATATAGACTCTTTACGTCTTTATACTCCGACCGTGTTCCGTTTGTCTTTAGGCCGGTCCGTCATACTGAAATACACGGCCCCGATGATAATGAGAACGATGATGATTCCTGCGATAATCAGGGATGAGTTTAATAATAAAATGAATCCTAATCCTGATAAAGAAGTGATAGTGGATAGTACGGTCCATGTTGAGAATGTTTCTTTCATGCTTAGTCCAAAGTATTCTTTAATCATCCAGAATCCCGCGTCATTCACATGCGAGCAAATGGAACTGCCTGCTCCCGTTGCGAGCGTTACCAAGGCTAGATTCACATCGTATTGAGCCAGGATCGGGATGACTAATCCTGCAGTGGAAATGGCGGCAACTGTGGCTGATCCTAAGGAAACCCGTAAGATGGCAGCGACTAGCCAGGCAAGGATGATCGGTGACATGGCACTGCCTGTGAATAATTCGGCTACGTAATCTCCTACACCGCCTGTGATGAGTACTTGCTTGAAGGCACCGCCGCCTCCAATGATCAAGAGCATCATCCCGATTGCGGCAATGGATGAGGTACAGGAAGCCATCACATCCCTGATTGGAGTCTTTCTTGCGATTCCCATCGTATAGAAGGCAAGGAATAAGGATAACAACATGGCAGTCGAAGCGTTTCCTACCAGACGAACGATTTCTATTAATGTATTATCCTCAAATCCTACTGATTTTTGAACCATATCAAGGATGGTAGCTATGGCCATTAATAAAACAGGGAACATGGCAGTCAATACACTTATTCCGAAACCGGGCGTTTCTTCCAGCTTGAATGTTTTTTGTTCGCCTAAAGAAGCGATATTACCCGTTTTCTTGAATGCATCTGGAACAATTTTTTTAGCAAACTTCGTATAGAGGGGACCTGCAAGGATGACGGTTGGTATGGCGACGATGATCCCATAAAGTAAAACCAATCCAATATCTGCACCATATTCACCAGCTATGACGGTTGGGCCTGGATGTGGGGGTAGGAAACTATGTGTGGCCAATAAGGCTGCAGCCATGGGGATACCTAGGTGCAGAATCGAAACTTTCAGTTCTTTGGCCATGGTGAATACAATCGGAATCAATAATACTAAGCCGACTTCGAAGAATAGGGCGATCCCGACAATAAAAGAGGCAACGACGACAGCCCATTGAATTTTATCCTCGCCAAATTTGTTAATTAAGGTCATGGCAATACGCTGGGCTCCCCCTGCATCGGCAATTAATCGACCAAGCATGGCACCAAGCCCAAATATTAAAGCGATATGACCAAGTGTACCGCCTAATCCACCTTCAATGGTTGTAACAATATCCTTTAAAGGCGTCCCTAGCGCTAAAGAGACGACAAAAGATACAACAATCAATGAAACGAATGTATTTAACTTGAATCCAGTAATCAAAATGAGCAACAGGATAATCCCAAACGCTACTATAAGTAATGGCATAATAAACCTCCCATAAAATAATGAAAATATTTCGGTTTGCTCAAACTTACTACAATCGTTCGTAACTCTAGGATGGCTTATGCTATTTTGTTTACTAGTTATAAAAAGGGGGTAGTTTTAAAATTATATAGAAAACGCTTTCATTTTCATTCTGAAAGTGGTCGCCATATTCTACCCACTTTCATTCATTAATTCTGAACGAGCGTTTTTTCTTCACCCAATGCTTTTACTCCGGCTTTTAGAACTTCGATGATTCGATCTGTATCATAGATATTTCCACGCCAAGTTCCTCCACTCACTGATTGAAGTGCAGCCCATAAACGAGTATCATCTGGAAGTTTGGGATCCGGTCTAAGGTCCGGATGAAGGTCACGTCCTTCCAAGACTGTAGTGGCCTCTTCTAAAGAAAGTCTATCATTCTCCGTTCCGACGAAATTGACCGAACCCGCTAATTGATTGCGATCGACGATGATTTCAATGATATCTCCATCACGTAATTTTCCGATTGCTCCGCCAGACAAGGCCTCGGGTCCAATGTGTCCAATACATGCGCCAGTAGAGACACCAGAAAAACGCGCATCCGTAATCAAGGAGACATGTTTTCCGTAAGACAGATGTTTTAAGGCCGATGTTAGTTGATAGGTTTCCTCCATCCCCGTTCCTGAAGGACCGCCGCCCATAACAACCATGATATCTCCTGCTTGTATGCCTCCTGTTTTAATCGCTTTTATAGCGGACTTTTCTGAAGTAAACACTTTGGCTTTTCCTGTGTGGCGATATACTCCATCTTCTCCTACTACGGATGGATCAATGGAAGTGGATTTAATGACTGATCCTTCAGGAGCAATATTTCCTTTCGGGAATGTTACGGTAGACGTTAGCCCTTTTTCTTTTGCTATGGCTGGGTCCATGATCACGTCATCAGGATTGATCCCATCATTTTCTAACAGTTGTTTCTTCATCATGGCCCGTCGTTCTGATTGTTCCCACCAATCGAGGTTTGCACCAAGGGTTTCTCCGGTAACGGTTAGTACATCTTCATGCAAGACACCTAATTTTCTTAAATGAAGCATAACTTCCGGAACTCCACCTGCCAGGAATACCTTGACGGTTGTATGGCCAGTCGGACCATTTGGTAGCACATCGACTAAGCGGGGGACTTTCTTATTGATTCGAGTCCAATCTTCAACAGTTGGTAACTTGCATTTAGCTGCATGGGCAATGGCTGGAATATGAAGTAATAAGTTTGTGGAACCTCCGAAAGCTGCGTGAATCACCATCGCATTTTCGATTGCTTTATCCGTAATAATATCCTTGGTGGATATCTTTTTCTTCTCCATTACTAAAGCTGCACGTGCTGATTGCTTTGCCATCTCCACCCATACTGGTTGGCCTGAAGGGGCTAGTGCCGAGTGAGGTAGTGCCATTCCAAGAGCCTCTGCCACGACTTGGGATGTGCCAGCCGTACCAAGGAATTGACAGCCACCGCCTGGTGTTGCACACGCACGGCAACCGAGGTCGGCAGCTTCTTGCAACGTAATTTCGTTGTTTGCGTATCGCGCCCCGATGGTTTGGATCTTTCCTGCATCTTCTCCATTGGTAGGTGGAAGCGTCACACCTCCAGGGACGATGACAGTTGGCAAGTCGTGCATGGATGCTAAAGCGACCATCATGGCTGGAAGACCTTTATCACATGTTGCCACTCCAATAACTGCCCGACCCGTAGGCAATGATCGGATTAATCTTCGATAGACGATGGCGGCATCATTTCGATACGGAAGGGAATCAAACATCCCGGTCGTTCCTTGAGTACGGCCATCACATGGGTCACTTACGAATCCTGCAAAGGGAACGCCGCCTTGTTTACTGATCTCTTCGGCTGCCGCCTTCATTAATAGACCTATTTCCCAATGGCCGGTATGATAGCCTAATGCAATAGGCGTACCATCATGATCCCTAATTCCCCCTTGAGTACCGAGGATGAGGACTTGTTTTCCAAGGAGGTTTGAAGCGGACCATCCCATTCCAACATTTTGGGATAATCCGAAAAGATCACCACTTGGTGATTCTAACAGCATTTCCGAAGTGAGCGGGAGGGAGCCATCTGCCCCTTTTGCATGCGTTTGAATTTTGTAAAGAGAGAGATCCTCTTCGCCAAATATTGATTGAAATGACATATATCTACCTCCGTCATAAGATTTTTATTTTACCGCATATAAAAAAATAAAATATTCAGTCATCTAAAAGCCTACGACCTATATTTATCTTTGGAGTTTTTGAAAAACCTCCTTTTGTTTTATATTATAAAACAATGTTTTTCTATGAAGAACGTAAGTTGTAACTTAAAATAAACATATATTTCCATGAAAGTCAATCAATTTTTTTGGGGCAATTATCCTAGGAAATATCCAGTTGTTCATAAGAAATTTTACTCGGATATCAATTGGGTTTTCTTAGAGGGAGGTGGACAGGGGAATGCTCTAAAATCTCTACCTGGCTGTTTCTTCTCCTATTATTCTGTGGTCAAAAAAAATTCCCTGTATGCCATATTGCTTCTTGACTTTTCAAAAAATCTAGTATTATATTGAATTATGAGAAAATTTTGTCATTATAAAACCGAGTTTCATAATTTAAAACAAGTAGGTGACAATCATGCCTGTTATTCAATCAGTAGATCGTGCTCTTCGCATTCTCGATTTGTTTGATGAACATACAACAGAATTGAAGATAACAGATATCAGCAATCAAATGGGACTTCACAAGAGTACGATCCATTCATTATTGAAAACGCTTTTAAATCATGGCTATATCAGCCAGAATCCTGAGAATGGGAAGTATGGATTGGGAATGAAGCTGTTTGAGAGAGGGAACTATGTCATTCAGTCTTTGGACATTAGAGATTTATCAAAAAAATACTTAATGGATTTATCGGCAAAAACCGGACAGACAACCCACTTGGTTATATTGGACGGAAAAGAAGGGGTATATATTGATAAAGTGGAAGGCCCGATGGCTGTTATTCTTTATTCAAAAATAGGAAAACGAATTCCACTTCACTGCTCCGCTGTTGGTAAAGCGTTAATCGCCTTTAAGGATCCGGAAGAAATTAAAAAAATTCTACACGAATATGACTATTTAAAACAAACGGAGCGTACCATTACGGATGAATCTACATTCATGGGTGAACTTCAACAAGTTCGATCTCAAGGGTACGCCATCGATAACCAGGAAAACGAGCCTGGCGTTCGCTGTATTGCAGCGCCTATTCGAAATCATGAGAATAAGGTTATTGCAGCGATTAGCCTTTCTACACTCGTAGGTCGCATAAATGATTCTCAGTTAGACGTTTTCATCGAACAACTGAAACAGGCGACTTTAGCATTATCCGAGCAAATGGGGAATGGGATACCAATTTCATAGAAGTGGTTCCCTTCTCTTTTGTCTATATATAAAAACCGTGTTTTATATTATAAAACAAAAGGAGGCTATTTCATGCGGATTATCCGATATATCAATGAGCACTCAAATGCAACGCTAGCAGCTGTAACCAATGGGGGAGAAGTATACCCCCTTCCTCAAGATGGCTTGATTGAACTCATCCAACAGGCAAACGAACAACAAGTATCCCCACTCTCTTTCATAGAAAATTTCCTTTCTACATCAATGCCTATTCAACAACCATTAGAAGATTTATCATTACTCGTTCCCATTGTAGCGGAAGAAGTATGGGCGTCTGGCGTTACATATGAGCGTAGCCGCGATGCCCGTAACTATGAAGCGACAGATGGAAGGCTTGATGCCACTACTTTCTATGACAAGATCTATGAGGCGGAACGTCCGGAAATTTTCTTTAAGTCCACGGCCGCGCGTACAGTCGGCCCAGGGAAGGACGTATATTTACGCAGTGACTCCAATTGGCAGATCCCCGAGCCAGAATTGGGCCTTGTCATCGACCGGGAAGGTGGCATTCTTGGATATACGATTGGGAATGACATGAGCTGTCGTGACATTGAAGGAGAGAACCCTCTTTATCTCCCACAAGCGAAAATGTGGAAAAACTCCTGTTCCATCGGGCCAGCCATCCTCCTTGCCGAGTCCGTGAAAGATCCTTATGATTTCGACATCACCTGTAGAATCTACCGGAATGACGAGCTTAAAGTAGAGGGGCAAGCGAATACCAGCCAGTTAAAAAGAAAATACCATGAACTAGTCTCGTTCCTCGTTCGCGACAATCAAATTTTTGACGGCACTGTATTGTTGACGGGAACGTGCATCATTCCGGAAAATGACTTTACCTTATTGGATGGAGACCGGATTGAAATTGAAGTCTCTGGAATCGGTGTCTTGAAAAATAATGTAAAGCTGCCGAAGAACATTTTAGTTTGAGTAAAGCAGATGGTGTACTGATTTTGTAGAAAACACTTGTGCAATAACAATAATCTAACTATTCACTTAATTTATTTCACGATTAAACCATTACAAGGAATATGGGGGTATATATGATGAACGTAAAAACGGATGAAAAAACGTATTTAAACTATATCAATGGTAAATGGGTATCGGCTTCTATTCAAAAGGTCGATACGAGTATCAATCCAGCCAATCGTCATGAAGTCGTCGGGTATGTACAACAGTCTGGGAAAGAAGACTTGGATCATGCGGTGCTTGCTGCGAAAAAAGCCCAAGTGTATTGGAGGAAACTATCCGGTGCTGCCCGTGGGGAGTTTTTGTATAAGGCCGCGAATGCAATCGAGCGACGGATCGATGAAATTGCGGAAACAATGACGCGTGAAATGGGAAAAACGTTCCCCGAAGCAAAAGGGGAAACAGCTAGGGGTGTCGCCATTCTACGTTATTATGCAGGAGAGGGAATGAGGAAGATAGGTGATGTGATTCCTCCATCGGATTCCGAAGCCCTGATGTTCACGACTCGTGTTCCCCTAGGAGTTGTAGGTGTAATCACACCTTGGAATTTCCCAGTAGCCATCCCTATCTGGAAAATGGCGCCGGCACTCATCTATGGAAATGCCGTTATTCTGAAACCGGCTCAAGAAGCGGCAGTAACCGCCGCCAAGGTAATAGAATGTTTTGATGAGGCGGGGCTTCCGGTGGGGACGATTAATATGGTAACAGGACCGGGGTCTGTCATTGGTCAGGCGATTACCGATCACCCGGATATCCATGCGGTTACATTCACGGGGTCTGATTCGGTCGGTAAATCGATTGGACTGGGGGCTTTCAAGCGTGGTGCTAAATATCAGTTGGAAATGGGCGGGAAGAACCCTGTCATCGTGGCCAATGACGCCGATTTAACACAGGCCGTAGAAGCAACGATCAGCGGAGGTCTCCGTTCCACAGGTCAGAAATGTACGGCCACAAGCCGGGTAATCGTTCAAAGTGAAGTGTATGAGGAGTTTAAAGATAAACTGATCGAGAAGATAAAGGAAATAAAAATTGGCAATGGCCTGAATGAAGATGTATGGATGGGTCCATGTGCAAGTGAGAATCAGCTTAATACAGCACTATCCTATGTCAAGAAAGGAATCGAAGAAGGCGCAACGTTGATTCATGGGGGTAAACGGATAGAGGATGGGGAATTAGCCGATGGATTCTTTATGGAACCCGCTGTCTTCGAAAACGTTAATAACAAGATGACGATCGCCCAAGAGGAAATCTTCGGACCCGTGCTTGCCCTGATCAAAGTGGAGACGTTGGAAGAAGCCGTCCACATTGCAAACGACGTGAAGTTTGGGCTAAGTGCTTCTATTTTCACCAAAAATATCGGTCACATGCTTTCCTTCATTAATGAAATGGATGCTGGCCTCGTACGGATTAACGCTGAATCGGCTGGAGTTGAACTACAAGCCCCATTCGGGGGAATGAAACAATCCAGTTCCCATTCCCGTGAGCAAGGGGAAGCGGCAAAAGAATTTTACACGTCCATTAAGACCGTATTCGTAAAGGCATGAATGAAAATAGGGTCTGATTAAATGAACATGGATCCCAAAGACATATTGATCTTTAAGGGTAAGCCCCAAAAGTCAGACAAAGACTTTGTGGCTTACCTTTTTTTTCGTTAGTCTATGTTAAAGGTAACGGTTAAATTTTTATGAAGTGGTATTGTTTGTAAAATGTTACACTTAAACTCAAGCAGGTTAGTCAAAGACATAATCAGTTAAGAAAACAACCAAGAGATGACTTAAAATACTTATTAATATAAAAGATTTCTGGGAGGTCCAAATGAATATTGAGTTTAAGGTAATTGATCAATCAAATTATAACGAGTGCATAAAACTTCGCTTACATAAAGAACAGGAAAACTTTGTCGCCTCTAATATTTTTTCTTTAGTACAAAGTGCATATGAACCTGATCTATACCCATTAGGGGTTTATTGTGATAATAAAATGGTTGGTTTTATTTTATATGATTTTGATTATGAACTTAACGGATGGTCAATGAGCAGATTTATGATTGATGTGAACGATCAAAACAAAGGAATAGGGAAAATGGTCATACAAAAGTTTATAGAGTTTTTTATTAATAAATATGGTCATGTACCACTTTATACAAGTGCTTCTGTCGATAATCAAATTGCAATTGCATTATATGAACAATTTGGTTTTGAAAGAAAAGAAGTAATAGAATATGAAGCGGGCGGAAGAAAACACAAAGACTTTAAAATGCTTGTACAACTTTAACGATTTTTTTAAGGGTAATAGAGTAGAGGTAATCAAAGGGATAGAGGGGCTGTATAATAGTCCTTATTCCAGTGAATTTTGCAGAAATAAAGAGGCGGAAATGTTGTTGAATCAACGTTTCTGCCTTTGTTTTACGATAAAAATCGTGTTAGGTTCAATGGACATTAAAACAAATGAGGTGCTTTTCTATGAAACGAAGTTCGACACTCTTTTTGAAGGTGGCTGTGATTTTCATTGGCACTCCAGTTCTTGCTTTGTGCCTATTTGTGTTGCCTCAGATTGCGAATGAAGCCAATGAAGCAGCAGATCGAGGATGGGGCTTGGCCTATGTGGTATATGGAATTCTAGTAGTGATGTATCTGTCAGTCATTCCATTCTACTTCGCTCTTTATCAATCGTTTACCCTTTTGCGTTATATTGACAAGAACCAGGCTTTCTCGGAGTTATCTGTTAGAGCTCTAACGAAAATCAAAAACTGTGCCCTCATAATCAGTGGTCTTTATGTAATCGGCTTACCATTTGTCTTTATCTTAGCGGAGAATGATGATGCACCGGGTCTTATCCTAGTTGGAATGGTGATGATTTTTGCGCCGATGGTGATTGCGGCGTTTGCGGCTGTTCTTCAAAGACTTCTACAAGAGGCCGTCGGGATAAAATCAGAGAACGACTTACTGAGGTGAGTGATGTGGCAGGATGTGATGCTGGCTAAAAGGAAAATGGTGTAACAGAACTGTCGAGACTGCCAGCCCGGAGACCTTTTGGAATGCTTCTGCCCCGCATCCCCCAATCTAAATTGAAAGGAAGCGTTAAAAAATAGTCGGTACCATCCCCCCATCCATACGGATTGGAGAACCTTTAAAGGAGGATGCATAAGGACTACATACAAATGCAGTTAGTCGGCCTATTTCACTTGGCCTGATAAATCGCTGTATTTCAGATTGTGGTAGGTTTGTAGTCATGAATTCTTTCTCCTTTTCTGAAAACGTCATATCTTCATTAGGGTAGATACCGTCAATGATTTGCTGCACATTTTCAGAGAGTGTTGGCCCCGGTAAAATTGTATTTACTGTAACTTCTGTTTCAATTGTTAATTTCGATAAGCTTTTTGACAAGGACAATAGCATTGATTTTGTCATGCAATACTGTGGCATTTGTCCAGAAGGCATAATGGCTTCTTCACTCGCAATAAAGATAATGCGACCATCGTTATTTTTCAGCATTTTTGGTAAATAGAATTTAGATAACCCATTTGCAGCAAGAACGTTGGTGCGGAAGTATTTTTCCCATATTTCATCGTCCACGTCCTCATAGTCCATCACTTCATAAATACCCATACTGTTAACCAAAATATCAATAGTGGGATATTCCTTGAATAAAGCTTCTCTTTGTTGAATATCCACAATATCTGCTGTAGCATTTCGAGGAAAGGTATCTGGAAAATCCGACTTGATTTCATTAACAGTACGTTCTACATCTTCGAAATTTCTTCCGTTGATTAGTACATTAACGCCTTCTCTGGCCAGTTCTATGGCAATTGCTTTACCTATGCCCTTTGTTGATCCAGTAACTAGAGCTGTTTTGTTGTTTAATCCCATATCCATCATACATTTCCCCTTTTTATATGAAAAAACTCACTATTAAGGCCCATCCATTTATCGAGTCTGTGTACCTAAATGTTCAGCGCGCCAATGAGAGGGAGTAACACCTTCCCATTGGCGGAAGGCGCGGTAGAACGAGTTCTGGTCTTCATATCCCATCAGGAAGGCGACTTCTTTAATATCGAGCGAGATGTCTGTTAAATACACTCGTGCCTGCTCTTGACGGACTTCTGCCAAGAGGTGCTTGAAGCTCCTGCCCTCATCAGTAAGCCGGCGCTGTAAGGTACGATCGCTCATCCCCATCTCCCTCGCGATCGTCTGTATGTCGGGGCGCCCTCCTGTTAGACTACGCTTAATGATCCACTTAACTATCTCTGTAATGGGGATGATACGTTGATGCTCACCCAACGATCGGTCCAGAACGGGTGTCAGGATTTCCAACAAATCTGCGTTGTACGAGACAAAGGGACGGTCCAGGTCTCTTCGATGTAGCGTCAGCCGATTACCATTTGCACCGATCTGTATCGGGCAACCGAAGTAAGCTTCAAGTGCCTGAACATCGCCCATCGGCTGCGAGAATTCTACAGAACTTGCCATCAAGGGTTGGCCTGTTCCCCGACGCCCTAGCTCCAGAAGAAATGCCAGCGTAATCCCAACTAGCAAGGGCGGGCCGGATTGCTCGGTATTCAACCAATCCAGTTCAATTGTGCAGTGTTCATCTTCCTCGTTTATGCGCAAAATTTCGGGGGGGCAAAGTTGTTTGTATCGAGCCATTCGTTTGAGAGCGTCGCGGTAGTCACGAGCGTGATACGTTGCTAAGACGGACGGCGGATATTGCGCAGGTTCGAAGACGGTCGCAAGCTTGATGATCCCCTTGGCAGTGTCATCCATGATATCGGAATAAGCCTGCCAGATTGCTAAGTATTGGGCGGTGGGGACAACTGGTGCAGTAAGAATGGTGAGGGGCAGTTGTGCTTGTTGAACTACGTCGTTGGCGGTTATTCCTAGTTGGCGTAATCCTTCCCAAAATCCTGCCGGGATTTTAATTCGAGTATGAGATGTCATACCATGAGCCTTCTTTCTTTTATCTATGTAAACATTCACTAGTTTTGATTGTGATTATAATCTATCTAATTGGTGGGACAGTTATATATTACCTGCCCCATGTCTTTCTGTAACTAGTAAAGGGAGACAAGTTACTTGCCGATTGCGCCAATTGGCGATGCGTGGTTCCATGCAAGCCAACTATCGAAACAGGTTTATTCAAGCGAAGTACATCACAATTATCTTTTTAAAAGCTATGTTACCGTCTAGGGTTATTTTTCGTGAGGTGGTTTCGTTTGTAAAATGTTACTTGATTTTATACATTCGAATGATTTCCAGATAGGTTGATAGTTGATATAATGATGCTGATTTAGAGGACCTTGTAAAAATCATTATGAACGAAGATAGGTTTACGGTGAATTAATAAACTTTATTCAACTAACGGGGGCTTTACTCCAAATAAGTTAGTTAAATAAGTTAGTTTATTTTCAAATATAATTACTTTATGGGATATGCAGGGTGGGGAAATTTATTGGGATGACAGTAGTTTTAGTTACTGGCATTACGTTAATATGGGCAGGGATATTTTATTTAACAAAGAAAAATTACCAAAACCAAGATGAAGGTCTAGAATTTTTGATAACAATCACCCCTTTACCTCATATTTTTAATTATTGGTTAGTTAAAACTTTATTTATTGTTTCCGGATTATTAGCTTTTCTTGCTAATATTTACGGGTTTTTAACCTAAATTGAAGGGTTTCATAAAAACTTTAATCCTTGTTGAACTGACGGGTGCGTTAGCTGAAGATCGGACCAATATTTAATGTAGCTTTTTGTTATGGAACTATCGGGCAGGTTAGTTGTAGAAGACGATAGAATATAACGTTGAGGTTAATTCTAAAGAGGGGGGAGTAATATGAAAAAAAAGATATTGATATTGATAATGGTAGTTTTTATATTCGTTATAGGATTTAATATGTTTTATAATGGGTTTTCGAAAATTGAAAGTATGACAATACAAAAATATGATGAAGCATTTGAAGATGGAAAAACTACAACTGATAAAGGAAAGATAGCTACTATTAGAGGTATCTTGAATAGAGCAAATCACCTAAATGCTGAGTACAAAATTGCAACTGAACCAAGATACAAGATTCAACTAACCTACAAAGATAAATCTACGGAGGTTATTGACGTCTTCGAAGAATTTGGTAAGAACAAGACTCTTCTAAGTAGTAATAAGAATGGTTATTACGAAATAAATGATAAACAAACGCAAAAAATATTAGAACTCTTGTTGAACTAACGGGGGCTTTACTTCAATATCAAGAGCTAATTACTCAGCTCTTTTTTTTGTTATTCCGTTAACGGGGCAGATTAGTAGAAGAAGGAAATGGATAATAAAAAGTGGAATATATTTATTTAAAAGGTAAAGGCCATACAAAGCAAGACCCCCAATTTAACCGATGAATTCCGGTTCTGTTGGGGGTTGGTTGGTAATAACCAATAAAAGGAGGTTTTGTGCATCATATTTAAGAATTCTTTGGCCAAGCCATCATTGCCATATCGACTACTTCCAGCAGTTCTTCGCGAGTGGCTCCACCGGTGGCTTGCACACAAAGCCCATGCTGGACAGTCGTTACGTATCTCGCTAGACGATCTGGGTCCGTATGGGATGGCAAGTCGCCGTCGTCAACAGCTTGTGCGAATCGTCTGCTGAGTGCTTGTTCCGTCGAGGCCCTGCGCATATTTAATTCCTGACGTATATCTTCGGATTCTTCTCCGCAAGATAGGGCAGCTTGCACGAAAAGACAACCACTAGGTGTGTCCTCATTGGTTATATTCTCAATCGTTCCATAGAGCAGGTGCTCGGCAACTGCACGGGCATTCGGCTCTTGCATGGCATAAGTCCGAAACATCATCGGCCCAACTTCATAACGATCTAATACTTTTTGAAATAATTGTTCTTTATTGCCGTAGGCAGCATATAAACTAGGCCGACTGATGCCTAAAGCTTTAGTCAACACTGTGAGAGAAGAACCTTCATACCCTCTTTCCCAGAACACTTTCAAAGCTCGGTCCAAAGCTGCATCTGTATCGAATGCGCGAAAATTCCCCCTTGGCATTTAAACATCTCCCCACATTAAAACTAACTATAGATAACGTTTAGTGTACATGATTTGACTCATAAAATAAACGTCTTAAACAATACATGATGTTTTACGCTTGACTTTTACACATTTTGGAAGTAAGGTGAATAGGAATTCACTATACCGAATGGTATTGTGAATATTTTAATCCGAGAGGAGAGATGAAATTGAAAAATACATTAAATAAACTTGCAGGAAAAGTTGCCTTGGTAACAGGCGGTTCGCGTGGTCTAGGCGCTGTAACTGCTCTGGCACTGGCTGAGCAAGGAGCCAATGTTGTCATTACTTATGTCTCATCGAGTTCGAATGATAAAGCGAATGCTGTGGTACGTGAAGCAGAAGCTAAAGGGGTTCGAGCATTTGCCATTCAATCTAACCAAGCTGATGCCCATAAAGCTGATGAATTGATTCAGCGTATTGTTGAAACGATGGGACGCTTAGATATTCTTGTTAATAACGCGGCAGTTGCTTATCAAGGAATCCCAATTGATAGCCCGGATATTGATATTGCTGCTCTGGATCATCAATATGCGGTCAATGTTACAGGGGTTATCGCCCTCATTCGCGCAGCTGTAAAAGTCATGGAAGACGGCGGCCGAATCATTACCGTCGGCTCTGGTGTTGCTTCTCGAACAGGTCATCCAGGTCTGGCCGACTACGCAGCGACCAAAGCTGCTGTTGTTGGCTACTCCAAAGGTGCTGCAAGGGATTTGGCGCCACGAAACATTACCGTAAACGTCATTCAGGCAGGCGGCATGGAAACGGATATGGCAGCGCCATATGCCGAAGCCAAACCTGCAATAATTTCAACCTTAGCAATCAAACGTTTTGCAGATGCAGAAGAAGTTGCAGCAGGCATCCAATTCTTAGCTAGCCCTGAGGCGTCTTATGTTACCGGTACTGTCTTCGATGTCGATGGTGGGTATGGAGCATAACGGTGGAAGTCGATAAGGATTAAAAATCGGTTGACTTAGATTTATCCTGTTCAGCCGCTTTTATAAATCTTGATATTGTGAACACAACCCGATGTAAGGTTACCTTCTGCATATCTGATATCGATGAAACAGTTTTTTGACCGCAAATTTTCTCCAATTGTTGGATATGAGTGGATACTGTTCGGCTACTCGACTGAACCTTTTTTCTTCATGTAAGGCAATAAACGCCTAAAAAAACGTCCTTCTAAAGAATCTATCAACATCTTTCTACCCTTCCTTATTTCAATTTGAAATAGTAGATATTCAATTTATTCGCGAGTCAAATATATATTTTTAATATATACGATAACCTTAGTTCAAAACCAATTACCGCAATACCAGCAATAGATACAGAAGGAGATGAAAAAATGAAGACTAGTTATCATCAGCAAAAAGTTGGAGATGTTGAAGTTTTTTATCGAGAAGCCGGCCCTATGGATGGTCAAGTGATTTTATTATTACACGGCTTTCCATCTTCAAGTCATATGTTTCGCGATCTGATTCCCAAATTGGCAGAAAACTACCGTGTTATTGCCCCTGATCTCGCTGGATTCGGTCATACAATCACTCCTCCACGCAGTCAATTTAACTATACATTTCACAGCCTTTATCAAGTTATTGAAGGTTTTACTGAAGCTTTAGGTCTAAATCAGTATGTTCTTTATGTGTTTGATTACGGTGCACCTGTTGGTTATCGTTTGGCTATGGCTCACCCGCAAAGAGTTCAAGCAATTATTAGTCAGAATGGTAACGCTTATAGTGAGGGTTTTAGTGACGCATGGGGACCTTGGGAGACGTATTGGCACTCTCCAACACCTGAAAATCGCGAGGCATGCCGCGCTTCCTTGAGCCCTGAGACCATTCGTAACTTTCAGTATCTGCATGGAGCTGATGCTAGCCTTGTATCACCAGACGGCTATTCCTTGGATATTGCTTACATGTCACGCCCGGAAGCTGAAGAAATCCAACTGGACTTGATTCTTGATTATAGAACAAATGTGGATCTTTATCCTGACTTTCAAGCTTATTTCCGAAAGTATCAACCTAAACTGTTAGCGGTATGGGGTAAAAATGATCCTGCTTTTCTCCCCGCTGGAGCTGAAGCTTATAAGCGTGATATTCCATCTGCGGAAGTCCATTTACTTGATACTGGGCATTTTGCTCTCGAAACACATACTAAAGAGATCGGTGAGCTAATTCAACAATTCCTAAAAAATTTATAGCAAATTAAGTTAGGAGCCAAATTATTTATTTTGCTTAATGACTAACGGGTGCTTTACTTCCATATCAAGAGCCGTACTTCAAATCAGCTCTTTTTCTGTTATTCCACAAACGGGGCAGCATTCCTGTGATGACTAATCAATCAAAAAACAACTAAGTTTGTGAAGTGATGTCTTAAATTAACAGGTGCTTTAGTTCTATAAGGAGACATCTTAAAGGTTCAAAAAGTGGTCTTTGTTAACGACCTCATGAATCTTCGATATCCCGATAAGTTGGTTTATGTTAACTAGTTGTTTATTTGCATTAAATTTTCTTTATCTTTAAAATCTGATTTTGATTAAATATTCTATAAATATCAGTCACATATTCAGGAATGGTTGCATCTCCTTATAGATTTACTGCCAATTTTATGTCATAAAGGGCTTATATCACATTCAAAATGTCAAAAGCTTTCATTCTCGGATAAAGAAATGGATTGACCGTTTTAAAGGTATAGCTACAAAATATCTTGCCAATTACCTTGCTTGGTTCTTGTTTATTGATAGTCGCAGTAACGAAAGCACTAAGCAACATATTAAAGAGGTTCTTTTAACATCATTTGTATTTGAAATGACAGAAACTTATAGTAGTCTTCGTTTATCTAAGTTCATTGCTTAAAACAGGCATTAACGGGCATTCGACTTAAATTGGGAGAGGAGAACTCAATTTATGGAAATAAGAAAACCAAACGATTCAGAATATAAAAGGATTTTATCGCTTTCGCCACAAGCCTTATTCGATGGTACATTAGGGGAGGTAGAACCATCGGGTGAAAAAATCAAACAACTTATTGAACCGCTATTGCAGAAAGGAAGCTACTATTTAATAGCTTCTGAAGACGATAATCTACTGGGATGGATTCTTTTAGGAACAAGTAAAGACCAATTTACTGAAAAGAAATATGGTTTTATTTATGAATTATTTGTGTTAGAAGAATTTAGAGGAAATGGAATTTCAAAACGTTTGATAGAATCAGGTATGGAACATCTTAAACAGGATGGATATTCAGAGGTTCGTTTAAGTGTATATGCTGGTAATCAAGCCATTAAATTATATGAAAATATGGGATTCAAAAATAGAACCATTACAATGAGTATGTCCATTTAAAACAACCGTTTACAAATACACTGACTTATTACAAATTAGGGAACCAATCTAACTTGTTCCCTACATATTTTTGAAAAATCAACATTAAAATTTAACAGGGCCTTGGAATAACATCCTCTGTGGTTTTCAGCAGGAAAATCTGGCGCTGGACCACTTGTTATGAAATAGATCTTGAGAATCACTTTCTAGGCACTTGTTTTGGAATTACTACCTAAATTGTCTTTCACTAAATCTTAATTGCTTTCCAGCAAGCTTCAAGAGTCTGCTGAATTTGATATTCATCAAGAGAATATTTTCCTGCTAAATAGCCTTGTATGACAGAGTTAATCATTCCAGTCACGAGTTGGCAACATAATATGATGTCCATTTCTTCGGATCATACCTTGGAATAAATATTCTATTCAATCATACAATTGATTGACGCGTCCTGCTTCATCTAAGGCTGCGGCTTCAATACCAGCTTCGGATAAGTCTAAATAAGAGGTTGGGCAAGTGGAATCCCAAAAAATGAATGCCATCAATATTATTTCTAGGAGGTAGAATAGATGAGGTCGGAAGCTATACAAAAAAGGACGCTTGGACGCGAGGGGTTAGAGGTTTCAGCATTAGGTCTTGGAACCATGATGATGCCGAATAATGAGGAATCGGTTCGCGTGATTCAGGAAGCGCTGGATAGCGGTGTCACCATGTTTGACACAGCTGATATTTATGGTGAATTTGCACAGCAACGATTCGGAGAAAACGAGAAGTTGGTAGGTCGGGCGCTTAAGGATAGAAGGGATAAAGTGGTGATCGCCACGAAATTTGGTATAACACATACCCAGGGGCCCAAAGGTGATCCGGCGTATATTAAAAAATCCGTGGATGCTAGCTTATACCATCTCGGATTGGATTACATTGACCTTTATTATCAACACCGCTACGATCCGAATACCCCTATTGAAGAAACGATTGGAACGATGGCCGACTTGGTTAAGGAGGGGAAAATTCGCTTTATCGGTCTTTCTGAAGCACCTGCTGATATCATCCGTCGTGCGCACACCGTTCATCCCATTACGGCAGTGGAAACGGAGTATTCTTTATGGAGTAGAGAAGTGGAAGATGAAGTACTTCCGGTTCTCAAAGAATTAGGAATTGGTTTTGTACCTTATAGCCCACTGGGACGGGGGTTCCTGACAGGACAAATTAAAAAGTTTGAGGATTTGGCTGAGGATGATTATAGGCGAAATTATGAGCGGTTCCAAGGCGATAATTTCATTAAAAATGTGGAAGTCGCAGGGCTGATAGAAGAGATGGCTTCAAAAAAAATGTGTACATCTGCTCAACTTGCATTGGCGTGGCTGCTCGCCCAAGGAGACTTCATTGCGCCAATCCCTGGTACAACGCGAATAGACCGGGTGAAGGAGAATCTTGGCGCTCTACAGGTTCAACTTACTCCAGGGGATTTCGAAGAAATTGAACGTATCTCTCCAAAAGGCCTCGCTGCCGGTGGGCGTTTCTAAATTTACAGTAGCCATTCACACGCTAACAATGAGTATCAAAAAAACTCCTATATAGGAGTTTTTTTGATTTTTACAATCAAGTTCAAGGTGAGTCCCAATTACTGTAGAGGCAGCTCCGAAGTATTGATAATAGGATCATCGTGAAAAAGAATAATATCGTCATTATTCCAACTATCTTAATGACGTTATTTTGTTTACAGGTTTTTTGCTTTACGTGTTAATTCACAGTTTTTTTCACTCTCGGCAAAAAAATGTGTTTGCTGAACCTAGTAAATCTTAACGAAAGACACTGAATTTTTTCAACACGTTATTCGTTTCTTCTTCGGTAACGCCGATATAACGCAAAGTGACAGAAGGGTGAGAATGATGCAGGATCCGTTGCAACATCGCAATATCCTTTAATAAAAAAGCTATGTTAAAGGTAAGGGTTGATTTTTCGTAAGATTGTTTTGCTTGTGAAATGTTACACTTCAACTAACGGGGCAGGATAGCTCAAAACAATGCAGAACTATACTATTTAAAGGAGTGATAACTAAGTGGAGAAAACCATCGAGCCAGAGGTGGAGACATCAGCGTTTGTAGAGGTTTTTACAGCTGTTCTACCATTTGTTCTTTTAGCGGTACTAGTTGTACTCATTGTCTTCATTGTATATGTCGTAAAGATTGCTAATCGTTATCTAGCTAATGGCAAAATAGCTGAACAAAAATTCAAAAGGGAAGAAACAGATATACAGGAGATTAAAAAACAACTTGACCGAATTGAAAAAATCCTAAATGAAGCAAAATGATTTTACTTATTGTGCTAATAGGGCATTGATCTTAGAAGGATTAATGCCCTTTTCTGTTGAACTTCTTATTGTAGAAAAGGGGCAGGTTAGTGGTGTTTTTTAGGTAATTAAAGGAAATAAACTTTGCGTAATTTTCCACTTTTTTTTGTAATAAATAATGGAATGTTAATTTTCTGTTAATTAAGGAGTTACGGTGTGAAGAATCGACTGGGGTAAATTAGGAAGTAGTGAGGATAAAACAGGGGGAATTTTATGATATGTCTTATCAATGATAAAGAACACAAAGAAAAAATAGCAAGAAATATATTGTGTGATCTACCAGATTGGTTTGGACTCCCAGAAAGCACGGACGAATATATACGTTACAGCAAGGATATGCCTTTTTGGGCCGATATTGAAGATGAAAAAACAAGAGGGTTTGCTGTATTGAAAGAGACAAGCCCCTATACTGTTGAAATATATGTTATGGGAGTGCTAAAAGAATTTCATAGGAAAAAAATAGGTAAGCAACTATTCCAATATTGTTATGAGTATTCTAAGAAACAAGGTTACTTATATATGCAAGTAAAAACAGTAAAAGAAGGGTGCTATGAAAATTATGATAGAACAATAGCCTTCTATAAGAATCTTGGGTTTAAAGAATTTGAATGTTTGCCTACCCTTTGGGATGAGTGGAATCCTTGTCAAATTTACGTAATGGCTCTTTAGTTAATTTTCATTTGGGGGCGTTGATCCAAGAAGAAGGATTAACGCTCTTTTAAAGCTCTTATTGGACAAACGGGCAGCATTTCTGAAATGAAGGAAATGAATTATGTATGCTAGAGCGACTAAGTTTGTGAATTAATGTACTTATACTAACGGGGGCTTTAGTTAAGAAGGCATCAAGAATGATGATTCATCTAATCAAGAACATTTGGTGAAGGGGTTATTCTTGATTGATCAATTGAATAAAAAGTAAAAGTATCCTTTGAATGCCTTTCAGAGTGTAGACAAACCCCTTTTTCAAAAAGCTGTTGATATTCTTTTAATTAGTATTCACTCCCAAATTTTAAACTATAATAAATTTTAACAATGCTTTGATATGGACGCAAAGAAAACGAGGGGATGGCTTGCATAAAATTGTAATTAAATTACTTTTAGTTTTGGGAGTGGTATTTTTAATGACCGGTTGCGGAGAAGATAAAAAAGAAATCACAGAAAAAGCAAATGAAGCAGCTATTAATTATTTAAAAGAAGAAAAAGATATAGTATTTGAACCTGAAAGTATCGAATTTACATCTGCTATAGGCGGAGGCACTGTCAGCGTAAATGGTTATGACAAAACTACATTGGAAAAATACAATGTATATGTTAATTATGGCGATGAAAAAGGGTATTGGGTTAGTGGTTATAGTACGGGAGAAGAAGTGGAAACCAAAGAGGTGAATTAAGAACAAGGCTGTTTTCGTATAGATTGTTGCTAAGAAGGACATACTGTATAGTAGAATAAAAGACTGAATCGGAGTGTTTCTAATGGCAATGGTTTGGTTTGGAGAGTGACAAAGGCAAAAAACATATCCATCACAGGAAACCTCGTAAACGGGGTGGTGTCGCTAAAAAACGGGGAATTTCCAAAGAACAAATTTGTGTAGTAGTTGCACACGATAGAAATGGTCAAATTCTTTCTCAAACAGCAGGATTAGGACGTATAACGGCTATTGAATTAGACTCGGTGTTAGGAAAACATATAGACTCCTCTGCTTTGTTATGCACTGATACAGCCACAAACTATAAGAAGTTTGCAACAATGAAAAAGTTGCAACACGAAGCAATCAACGTTAGTAAAAAACAGTACAAAAATAAGGGCATTTACCATATTCAACACGTTAATGGGTATCATAAACGCTTAAAAAAATGGATGGATAGATTTCAAGGAGTAGCCACTAAATATCTTGATAATTACCTTTTCTGGCATCGTTACCTTGAACTTAATAAGAAAATGCCTTTTCAAGAACGTGTGAAGAATTTGCTATAGCTTCCTGTAAACGTGTGAACTATACAACCGTTGAAAGTATTAGAAAAAGTGTGTAAAACACTCCCTCTATGGCGATAACTTTACTTTTAGAGTGCAAAACATATCGCATTTCTTACAAATTTCAAAGTTATATTCACGATGGTCTGTCTTTCTGAGATTTATTGCTTTATAATTTCTCTCAATTCCTGCGTTATTTCTTTGGATGTGAAATATACTCTGTCTTCGTGACCGATATAGAAAAATGCACTTTGTTCTCCCTCTTCGCCTAAATAACATTGTAACAACCAATTGTCGCCTTTATAGTCTGTAATGAGTAAATCATAATTCACACCTTCCAGCTTGTCCTTCTCTTGTTTAGCAGTTATGAAGGCGTTTTTTAAAGTATCCAATTCTTTCGAGTCTTCAAAAGTTACAAAGAATTCATTGTTAAGTTTTCCAAAAGCAGTCGATTTGGAAATAGCGATTTCTTTTATATCGCTGACATCAACCATCAACATTCCATTTTCCTTTTCGGATTGACAGCCTGTTAATGCTAAAGTTATGAAAATAGATGTCAAGATTGTAAATATTAATTTGCAATTCATTCTCATCACCTCCAAATTCAATTACTGCAATAATTATCCTACCAAGAACTATTATACTATTGTTTCTGGAAAATTTTCCAATCCCTTTGTTATCCATTAGCAACAATCATTTAGAAAAGAGCCAAGAACAAAGACCATCTCTATTAGAATAGAAGAATAGGAATAGAAGAAGGGGCTGTCTAATCGACTTTGTCGACAGCCTGAGGAGCTGATCATCAGCTCCTTTTTTCTTTGTGTAACGAATGTGGCAGAATCGATTGTTTAAATTAGGAGGAGAATATGGGTCTTTTGTTGAAGTGTAATTAAAAGTGGAGGTGCACAATGCAAGAATATATATATCATATGGTTCCTAAAGAGATGATTGGCGACAAACTTATACCATTACATGCATTAGGTAAAACCTTTCCTCATTTGTATGAGAAATATAGGAGAAAGTATTTGGATCACCCTGAGAGACCAAAATTGCTAACAAAACAAATTCCAAAACTTAATTGTTTATGGAATGATGTCCTTCATTTTCTACCTCTACATCCTTACTTTGTTTATGAAGCTCTCGCAAGCTTAGGAATAAAAACTAAAGAAGAACAAAATTTTTTTAAAATCCCCATTGAAAGACTAACACATAATAGGAATGCTATATATCTGTACACAAAAGAGAAATATAAAGGTCCAGCGGAAGATATTGAAGAAGATGAAATTAAGCTATTGAACATTGAGACTTATAGAGAACTTAAAGAAATACCCGCTGCATCAGTAGAATATTACAAAACTGAAAATGAAAAGGGTAACAGATTTGGTCTCTTTCCATACATTCCCCATTTATTAAGTCTGGGAGAGGTTGAAATAAATAATGTGGAGATTATATCTTGGAACCAATTAAAATGAATCGCCTTTTGGTGAGGAAATGAAATATATACTTTGATCTTTATATTTTCATAAGAGGTGAATTCAATGGTTATAAGAAGAGCAACATTAGCAGATGCGATAGATATTGCGAAGGTACACGTTGATAGTTGGAGATCTACTTATAAAAACATCATTCCAGATGAATTTTTAAAGAAATTATCATATGATCAGCGGACTGACTTGTGGATCCGTAATATTTCTAAAGAAGGAAATTATGTCTTTGTAGCAGAAAATAATGAAGGAGAAATCGTAGGCTTTGCCGATTGCGGTAAAAAAGAAAAGAATACTGTCACTGAATCTGGTGATTTAACTTCTATTTATCTCCTTGAAGAGTATCAAGGAAAAGGGATTGGAAAGCAACTATTGAAACAGCTTTTTCTTCAATTTCAAGCACTTGGTTTCAATAGAGTATTTGTTGAAGTATTGGAAGATAATAATACCCGTTATTTCTATGAGTATTATGATGCAAGCCTACTTAAATCAGAAAAAATAACAATCGCAGGTGCTGAGATGAATCTTCTGATATACGAGTGGAATAACCTTAACCAAGTCTTATCTAAGTTCTGACCATTTTAGTTGAATCAAATCTTCCAAAAAATAGAGTGATAGGAAAACTAAGTACATTCGTTTATTATAATTAATTTCAATTGTAGAGTTAGTAGGAGTTAGAAGATGAAATTTAAAAAAAGGAAAAGAGATAGGCTGAAAGGCTTTTTTAAAGATATCTTAGAGGAGCTAAGTGCCTCCATTATATGTGAAGTGGCTGGGTACATCATCATGCTTATACCAAGAATGATGATTCGCATAGTCAAGAATATTTGGTGAAGGGGTTAGTCCAAAATATGGTGAAATTCATAAAAACTATCGAGGTGGATTGTATGAAATATACTTGTCCTTGCTGTGGGTATAAAACATTAGATGAAGAACCAACCGATACATATGAAATTTGTAAAATATGCTTTTGGGAAGATGACGGCCTTCAATTTCGAAAACCTGATTATGAAGGTGGGGCTAATGAAGTGTCATTAAGACAAGCACAAAATAACTTCACTGAATTTGGGGTATCCGAGAAACGCTTTAGTGAGTTTGTAAGAAAGCCAAATGACAAAGATATAAAAGATCCTAATTGGAAACCGTTTAGCTTATAGTTTTAGATTGCTATTGCTTATATGTTTATAGGGGTATCTTAATCAATTGTGAATTATTCAGTAGCGAAATTAATACGAGCTGGGGCTTTACTTCACTTAATTACATAAAAAGAAACCCATAATTCTTCAGGGTTTCTCTCGATAACTTAGCATTTTGGAAAAAAATGTTATGCATCAGGTTATGCCTGAAAATTTTGAGGGGATTTTTGAGTATAAGTAAGATGGATTTACCTTAGTTCCAATAACCTATTACCTTTGGGAAAATCAGAAAGAACTTCGATAAAAACAAGGTAGAGTGTTGAATTTATTAGGATCTTATAGTAACGTAATTTAGAGTTAGAAAACTAATTATTCCCATGAATGGTATTCATATGATGATTTGTTTTTTAGTAAATAAAGAAAACGATGGTATAAATACTATGTTTATAAAAAACTTTATCAGTCAATACATCATATTCCCAATAATTTTTGTGGTAATATTTGTATTATTTTCCGTCTTTAAACTTGATGATACCCCTGTTCCTATAAGTGATGTTTTAAATATGATATTACTCTATTATTTCGCAATTAGTGTGTATAATGCTTTGCCAGTTATAAAATCTAATAGCAGTAAAAAAGGGAGCCATTAAATGGTTCCCTTTTTTACTGCTTACCAATCATTATATTTGTATACACATGTACCATTATAATACAATAATTGAAGTGCAATCGCAGGTGCATTTCCTTTAATACCAAGAGCCAATAATTTTTTAGCTAAAGTTTTATACTTTTTGTCTTTTGCTAAGGTCAGAAGAGTATTTATAGTAGTAAGGGTAAGTGTTTCCATAAAGGCATTTTTTATCTTTTTTTGAACACAGGCATCAATTTTATTTTTGTTTGGTACTGCCATTGTAGTTATACCTGTGTTTGATGAATTTTCACCAATTGTAATGTTATTTGCGCCTGTTGCAGATCCTTCAAAATCAAAGCCTATTATATTGCCATTTTCATCTTTTATGCTGGCTTCTTCATAAATAAACTCGAGTTGTTCAGCTAATTTCTCCAACTTCTTCTGAATCAACTTCTTCTGCACTAATAACGGTAGAAAAAAGTGATGAAATTGCTATCATTAATGATAGAGTAATCAAAAATATAAGAGTGAGTTTACAAATATCCCGCATTGTTTTGATCCATTTGATTTTCTGCCCTAGATATTAAATGCTGTTGAAGAATTGAATAAAATAGAGACAAAAGAACAATTATATATTGTTGAACCAACAGGTTTATTACCCGAATTGCTTTTTTTAGACGACATAGAAATACTTTTAACCAAACTAGGTTATCCAGTCCCAATCCATTATGATTGGTGGTGTTTGTATATGAAACTTTATGAAGGTAAAAATGTTTCTGATACTACTTTCAATGAATTTAAGATTTATATTAATAAACTGTCTCCGTATTTATTTGAAGTAACTGCATTTATTAAGGAACAATATAAAACCATTGGCAGATTTGAATTATTGAAAAAGATTAATGTAATATAATCAAAGACGGCTCCCCACATTTACGCTACTATAATCGTTGATTAAGGTTCCAAAACTTCATGCCTTTATCTGTATGAAGTTTTTTTTGTGATACACACTTAAAATTAAACCGAACAAGAAGGCGTTAATCATGGCAGATAATGCACCATAGCTCATAAATGGAAGGGATAGGCTTATGATCGGTAATAAGCCAAGAGACATTCCGATGCTGATGGTTACTTGTGCAGTAAATATGGCAAAACAGCCGGAAACAAGCATTTTCCCAAAAGGGTCTTTCACAGTTTGGAATATACGAGAAATTCGCCAAATCATCCATAAAAATAGGAGACCTATGAGCAAGGCCCCAACCCAGCCAAGATTATAGGTAATGGTGACAAAGATAAAATCCGTCATCATTTCATTAGAAAAATCAAACGCTCCAAGCGAACCAAAATGGCCAAACCATCCGGCATCCTCAATTAGCCTTTCTAGTTTCAAATAGGTATACCCCGATGTCTCACTAAATTTTTCAGGCGTAACGAAGGCAGTAAGTCGTTGAAATTGATAGGTCTTTATATCTTTCAAGGATACCGAGACTAGTATAAGGGAAACACATGCAGTAAACAGGACCCCAGCCGTGATAAGGAGTTTCTTTTTACTTAGGCCGCTTCGCCAGACCATTACAGCAACCATCAATGAGTATAGCCCCACCGCCTGCACGTTGGCTGTATTCATAAACAAAAAAGTGGAACAAATGTATAAAAAGGCTGCCAAATAAACATTCATCTTTTTCGATTGCAGTATTCCGGCCCAGGCCAGGAGGAAAATAGGCAGAACTACAATAGAATCGACCGACATTAAGCCCAGAATATTCAGTTGAGGACGCCCGTGCATGATTACATTGGAAAATATGAACTGAACAAGAATCAGACATCCCACCGTAAAGAAAACCCAGCCCCATCTTTGTAATTTCCGGTAATCGAAAAAAAGTAGGAGGCAGGCCAAAATGACACTTCCTGTTACAGAATATACCTGCTTCAGCACGGAAAAGGTATGACCATCCTTAAATAAGAAGGATAATAAAAACAGACCCATAGCGGACATGAACAGAAACATGCTCATTAGCTTCCAATCGATTTTTGGTCTGTGCAGCTTGTCCATCTTCAGTCCAATGTCAGAGGGGTTACCCATATTCCTAACAGCCATTTCCTCTGCTTCGTCCTCTTGATAACCTTTTTTGATCCATTCTTTTTTGGCTTGATGCAAATGGCCTTTTAGTTCAGCTTCTATATACTTTTTGGCTTCTTTTGATCGGATATACGACGAAACCTCATCTAAAAATTGATTGCTTCTCAATCGCCTCTTCCTCCTTCAAACGCTGTCCTCCAAAGAGCTGAGGCAGAACCACTTTTTGATTCCTTTTTCTTTAGCCACTTTTTCGCACGTTCATCCAAGGAATAGAGTTTCCTTTCATCCGTTTCCCAAAAAGACAGGAGCCAGCCTTCCTTCTCAAGCTCATGCAAGACAGTATACAAGGAACCATCTTTACCTTCAAAATTCCGGATGCCTTTCTGGTAGAGCGATTCATTAATTTGATAACCACTTTTCTCCTTATCCAATGATCTGAAAATGGCAATCATGATGTCTTCCATGCTCGCATCCTGCTTTTTGATAGAAGAATGGATGGAACTTCTATGGTCATCCGTGAATTTCAATTCAGGAAATGTATGTTTTTTCATAGCCGATTTCAAGCGTGTTAATTTATCTTCCATCGGTAGATTCCTCCCAATAGGTTTTTAGCCTTCTTTTCGCCTGGCGCATACGGGTCTTCACAGTGCCGAGTTTGACCCCGGTAATTTCAGAGATCTCCTTGAGCTTCATTTCTTGAAAATAATGAAGGTAAATCAGCTCGCGATACTGAATCGGCAGGGCCATGACTGCATCAGCCAGTTTTCTATCTTCATCCTGCTGAATGACATCATCTTCCACATTATTGGTAGAAGTCCATTCAAGCTCCTGATCCGCAGTCGAAACGTTTCGGAAGTACCAGCTTTTCCTATAATCCTTACAATGATTAATAGCGATTTTCCAAAGCCACGTCCGTATACTAGATTGTTGGTTATATGTAGGCAAAGCTTTATAAGATTTGATGAAGATCTCCTGTGTCAGGTCCTCGGCGACAACTGCATCTTTTACATAGGAATAGACCAATTGCAAAATATCCTGACCATAAAGGGACATCATTTCATCAAATAAGGCTTCATCATCTTTCAATTGAGACCACTTCAACACAAACTCCTCCAAAACAGTTCACACTTCCTTTCCTAGATATATAGACGATAGTACTTATAAGAAGGTTTTCTATTTTTATAAAATTATCCCATTTGTTGTGATGGCAGTTGAAAATAAGAAATATTGATTGATTTATAATGAAGTATTCTGTATATCCGATTGTTGAATACTATAAGTAAAAATAGTGTAGGAGGGGTTACAATTTGGAGATGGAAGGAATAAAGACCATATTAAGTGAAACATTTGAGGGCCCGGAAGGCAACTCGAGTTGGTTCACTGAATCGAAGCCAGGGAGTGGATTGTTCGGCACTATTGATCCATTAAGCTCTGAGGAGGCTTCGGTACTAATCGAAGGCGTGACGATCGCGGCTCATACGGATCACACACGTTACCACTTATGGGCGAATAACCAATCATTGGAGGGCAAGGAGCAGGATTTCAATTGGGATGAAAGTTGGGAAATCGGAGCAGTGACAAGCGGTGAATGGGAGGACATAAAGAATGGGCTTCATCATGAATACATGAAGATGGATGAATACATCAGTCAGGAACGAGATATGAATTCTTCTACGGCCACTATTCTCTTAGGGGCATTGGCCCATGCTGCATATCATTTAGGAGCAATCAGGCAGATGGTCAAGGGTATAAATAACTTATAAGGGGTGTGAGTTGGTTGAAGATTGTGGCTATCTTTAACGGGACAGGTTAGTGGAAGAACATATTGAGGACGTACTCTCAATAAGCAATACACACCTGATAATTTTATAGGGTGAATACTTCGACTATTATTACTATCGTCCCTAAAAATAAAGCCACAGTTAAAAAGAACCACACTAATAGGTTTACTGGATTATGAAGTCCCATAACCTCTTGCCACGTAGCTTTATGAGCCCTGTCATTTACCTGATATCTTTTAAGCTGAATGTATAAATAAATATTTATTACAATTGAAATTATTATTAAAATAACTAAAAATGAAGTGAAAGTTATATCCATATTAAATTCATTCCCTTCTGCTCTTAGAATTTAAGTGGAAATTATAACATCATTATTTTATTTTAACATATATAACCAAATCCTTTGCGTTTTTTCAATCAACCTTAAACATAGCCTGATATAAACATTGTTTAAAAGAAATAATACACTGTTTTGTGATGTTTCTAATTTAAACTAACGGGGCAGGTTAGTGAAACTTTAGTATCTAGTTCGTAAAAATACGATATGGAACCATTTAAGTCTAAAAGGAGGGATTGAATTGAGTTTCGCTACTTGGTTTGCTGTCGGCATTGGCACAGCTATTGCAATAGGTTTATTCGGAAAATTGAAAAGGAAAGAATAAAACTGTTTCTTCATATTGAAGAAAGGTTCATTTTTTACTAATGGGTGCGTTAGTTGAAGATGTAAAGATAAGTGTACGTTATAAAAGATTGTTGCTATCCCTTTTTCTTCTTTACATCAACTAAGTGACTTAGAAATAGCCCATAAAAAGAAGAGAGCAACTGTAAACTACACAGTTGCCCTCCTGATCTAAGATCCATTATTAATCTAGCTTTTTTGTACAATGCAGTACTCAGTCTACAGGACGGTTTTCAAAGTCATAGTCCACCGTGACAGGAGCCACCCGTGCATTTTTTAATGCCGGCGTTTCCGGACGGGCAATTTGATACACGCTGGCACCGATAATTTCAGTGGCTTGCTGTAATTTTTCTTTGGATATCTTATCCAGTGTATCTGTAGGCTGGTGATACCAAGGCTCTACAGGGGAATGGATGAACAGGGCGGATGGAATGCCGAGCTCATGGAATGGTTGATGGTCACTTCTGCCCAGCTGTCCAAAAGGAATTGCCACATCCATTGTTCTTGCTCCTGCTGAGGAACCCAGGTCCGTTACCAGGTTTTTCTTTCCATCGATGGTATACATGATTAAACCGCCTGCTGGATTATCCGCGCCTGCATCACGTCCACCTATCATATCCATTTGGAAGTGAGCCACCATGCGGTCTACATCCGATTTGGGAAGGGAATTCGCATAGAAGGATGATCCAACGAGCCCTCTTTCCTCCGCTCCAAACGTCATGAAGCGAATTTCCGTGTCAATTGGCGTTTTGGCCAGGATCCTTGCCAATTCCAGCACAGCCGATACACCCGAAGCATCGTCGTTTGCACCAGGGCCGCCTGGGACAGAATCATGGTGGGCGCCAACCGTGATGATTTGACCATTATCCTTATTAGGTTTTGGCTTTAGGGAAGCGATGACATTGTAGGATGTCTTTTCGATTCTTTCCACTTTGCCCACTTCCAGAGTGGTCGTGATCGGTTTAGTTTTAAGCTGTTCGACCAGTTCTAATCCTTGGGCTTGGGTAATGGCTACAGCAGGAATATTTTGCCCGGCTGATACTTGTCCAAAGTTATTTCCTGAAGGGGAGTTATTGTACATCAAGACGCCAACCGCTCCCTTATTTAGGACATTCTGAACCTTATCAACAAAGTTAATGTCTCCACGTTCGATTAGGGCAATTTTCCCGGATACATCACCAATCTCCTCTGGTTTTGCTTTCCCAACATAAACAAGTTCGGCGGTGACCTTCCCGCTGATACTGCCGCTAAAGGCACGCGGTGTTCCTCCTAAATCGCTGTCACCAAGTTTCACTTTTACAGTTTGCACCGTATCATAGATGGGAAAAGGCTGAATCTTTGTTTCAAAACCGAGACTCTTAAACTGGCTTTCTATGTATTTGACTGCACGAATCTCGCCTTCTGTACCAGCTGCCCTCGGTTCCTCTGATAGATAGGCAATCGTGTTATACATATTGTCCGCACTGATTTTTTTAATCACTTTGTTATCAAAAGCTGTGCTGGACTGGGCATTAGGTGCCCCGTTTCCGTTTGGTTGTGCCAATGCTGTACCAGATGATAGAACCATCCCCGTAGCCAATAGAACTGTTAATGATTTTCTATACATAAAATCCCACCTTCGTCATAATATCCCTAATTATGTAATTTACTGAATAGTTTGTAAATGAGTCATTAGTCTGTAAAGTCGAGACTAATTGATAGCTGACACCTACTTACATACTATAAGCTGGGTAAATCCGGGAGGGAAAAAGGTATCCATCTATCTTTTGCCGAAAAGATAAGGGACTAGAAGAAATACTTTTTAGTAGGTAATAGATTTAGGAGGGAAAGGATTGAAACAAACCTTATTGATCATTGATGCTCAACAGGATTTAATGGAAGGGAATTCAGAGGAACAAGGGGTTTTTGAGAAAGAAAGGCTCATTCATACGATTAATACTGTCATTGAAAAAGCGATAAACGAAAGGATTCCCGTTGTTTTCATCAGGGATCTAGATGTGGCAAATGGTGAAGGACCTGGATTTCAGATACATAGAGATATTAACGTTCCATTAACGTCTACCATCTTGGACAAAGCGGCCACTAATTCATTTTATGGTACACCGTTGAACGAACATTTACGGGAAAACCATGTGGAGCACCTTGTAATAATGGGATGCAAGACCGAGCATTGCATTGATACTGCGGTACGAACAGCAACGATCAATCACTATGATGTCACGTTAGTGGGGGATGGACACTCCACGACCGACTCGAAAATCCTATCTGCCAAACAAATCATCCTCCATCACAACGAGACCCTCCATGGTCACTATAATGTAGATAACTTTTCCCTTGTTAGGCAATCTACTGAAGATGTATTTAACCCTGTTCATGGGGAATACCGATCATCCAATTAAAAATGATAAGAAAATAGCGATAAAAGAAACAACCAAAGAGCTGTGGACCTATAACAGATCCACAGCTCTTTATCTTTCATTCCTTCATTTTCGGATTTTTTCCATTTCATCTGCTACGAATTGTACTTGCGTTCCAACAATCACTTGAATGCTTTGTGGCCCGACAATATTGATTCCTGGTACTCCTGTTGATTTAATCTTATCTTGGTCAACCGCATCCATGTTTTTGACTTCAATTCTTAAGCGTGTTACACAATTATCAATAGACGTCACATTAGCGTCCCCGCCTAGACCATCATAAATTTTGGTCGCCATTACAGCGAATTTATTTCCTACTGGTGAATGGCTACCATCTACTTCAATATCCTCATCTGTATCTGCTTCCCTACCAGGAGTTGCTAAGTTGAACTTCGTAATCAAGAAACGGAATAATACATAATAAATGACGGCAAAGAAAAGACCTTGAAGTAGTAACATATATGGCTGATTAGCCAATGGTAGTCTTGAACTTAAAACGAAGTCGACTAGTCCTGCACTAAAACCAAATCCTGCTGTCCAATGGAAAAATGCTGCAATGGCTAATGAAATACCTGTTAAGGCGGCATGAACTACATAAAGAGCCGGAGCTAAAAACATGAATGAAAATTCAAGTGGTTCTGTAACTCCTGTAAAGAATGAAGCAAATCCTGCTGCTAACATTAACGATGCCGCTTGTTTTTTTCTTTTCGTTTTTGCAGTATGATACATGGCTAAAGCTGCGGCCGGTAAACCGAACATCATGATTGGGAAGAACCCTGCTTGATACATCCCTGTAGTTCCCTTTGTTCCCGTTCCTGCCCAGAAATTTCCGATATCATTAATTCCAGCTACATCAAACCAAAACACGGAGTTTAATGCATGGTGCAGTCCTGTTGGAATTAAAAGTCTATTGAAGAATCCATATAATCCTGCACCCACAAAATCCAACTTACTAATCGCTGTACCGAAAGATACCAATCCTGTAAAGATGACTGGCCATGCAAAGAATAATATCACGGAAACCAGCAACATTGAAACCGCTGTCATGATTGGTACTAAACGTTTTCCACTAAAGAAGGATAAGGCAGCTGGCAATTGTACGTGACTAAACCGATTGTACATGATCGAAGCTACGATTCCCGAGAGAATCCCAACAAATTGATTTTCTATTTTTTCAAAGGCTGGGTTTACATTATCTGCATCAATGCCTTGTAGCATCGCTACTGAATCTATCGAAAGCAAAGTTGTAACGACTAAGTAGGCGACTAACCCGCTCAATGCAGCTGATCCGTCTTTGTGTTTAGACATACCTAGAGCTACTCCGACTGCAAATAAGATGGACATGTTGTCAATAATGGAAGATCCAGCTTTAATGAAGAACGCAGCTATCGGATTATCAGCTCCCCAACCCGAAGGATCTATCCAATAACCGATCCCCATCAAAATGGCTGCAGCTGGCAATACTGCTACTGGTAACATCAATGAGCGACCAATTTTCTGTAGATATTTCATCATGTAAAATACCCCCTATCAATTTTTTTGATTGAAAAATATAACACTATCATTCTTTATATTTTCTCTGGTATACTCCAACGCTGCTTTAATCTCTCTATATGGAGGGTGATGTAGCCAAGTTCATATTCCGGAAGTTCCATTTCATAAGTGTTCATTAATACTTGAGATACTTCCTTAGCGCATTGATAGGCAATCGGAAACTTGTTTTTTATCATCTCTAGCATTTCCTCATCCATGGTATGAAGTTCAAAATGCTTTATTCTAGAGATGGAATGACAAAGATGTGTGATTAAACGTTGGTAAGAAATATCATCATGATGTATCGTAATATCCAAGTATTCAGTGATTGTTTGGATCAAATCACTGATAATGGCTGTTTGTCTTACGGTTTCCTTCATATCTCCATTTTGTGGTTTAGCGGTATGGATATGAAGGGCAATATAGCCTGCTTCATCTATGGGCATTTCAATGTGAAACCTCTTCGCAATGTGCTGAATTGCCCACATCCCAATTTCAAATTCAGTTTTGTAGAGTACTTTAATTTCTTGAAGAAGCTTGTTCTGTAAATGGATTCCTTCTTGTTCTCTTTCAATCGCAAAGGACAAATGGTCTGTTAGAACAATATGGATATGGTCACTTAATTTCACATCTAACTTTTCTTCTGCATAGGAAATGATTTCTTCCGATATTTCGAAATGTTTTTCAGGGATTCTCATTATAAGCTGCTGGAACTTATCCGTTTCCTCTATAACAAAAAGCTTTTCAACATCTTGTGTTTTGACAAGATCATTTCTTCGCTTGTTAAAGGCAATGCCTGTACCGATGGCTATTTTCTCGGTTTGCCCGTCTTCAACCACTACCGCGTTATTATTCAAGATTTTTTTTATTTTCACTTGAATATTCCTCCTCAAACATGTGGCATAGGAAATGTTTACGTATTCGTCACCTTAATCACGACCGTTTCACCCATTCTTGCAACTTTATCCAAAGACATTTCATATTTATGTGTATTCGTTTGACTGTTTGTAATAACCATAATCAACATGTCGCTTTTTGCATGTTCTTTAATATGCTGTAAATGATAGGTCAGTAATAACTGCCCGACAGTTATGGAATCTCCAACGTTTACCTTTACATCAAATCCCTCGCCTTTTAGAGCAACTGTTTCAAGACCAACATGAATCAATAGTTCCGTTCCATCATCAGCTACTATGCCAATCGCATGCTTTGTAGGAGCGATTTGTACAACCTTTCCAGCCACTGGTGATGACACATTTCCATCAATCGGAACAATAGCTATTCCTTCCCCCATCATTTTTTGACTGAAAACGGGATCTGGTACTTCTTCTATGGAAAGAATTTCTCCACTTATAGGTGCATAAATAAGCTGCGGTGTTTTTGGGGTTTTCTTAAATAATTTTGAAAACATTTTAGAATCTCCTTGTACCTATTTTTTGTGTGATTTTCTAACATTTTACTTTAAATGAACGCAAAAAAGGCACGGAAGTAACCAATTAAAAGAATCGGAAATTCTCTCAACCGTACCACCCTGCCTGAACGAATCAGTAACATGTGATCAATATGGAATATTACTTATAAAATACCATTATTTATTTAATAACACAATATGTAAAGAAAATATATTTGAATATTCAAAATAGGGAATTTAGGGCCTTTATTAACCTATTCCAATAAGGGCAAGAGTTAGTTTATAATGACCTTACACAATGGTTCGGTTGGAAACTTATAGAAGATATGTTAGTCAAAGAAGAACATACTGTTACCAATCATTAACTTGAAAATCCAAATGACCCAACGACAAATCATAAGGAGAAGAAGAGTGAAGCGAAACATACACCTCATTATTGTGGCTCTTGGTATACAATCTTTACAATCCAGTATTGTCTTCCTCACGTTAGCTTGGTTCTTTATTAACATCACTCATTCGCCCTTGGTGTTTAGTTCATTAATGGCATTTCGTTATATACCCGGGATATTATTGGCAGCGGTAAGCGGCATACTCATTGATCGATTCAATAAAATATCCTTAGGGTTATGGGCTAGCGTTTGGCATTTATTCACGTTATGTGCATTATTCGCGATTGGACTAATGGAAGTAGTACCAAGTGGCTTCGGTTACTGGATTTATTGCCTGGTTCTTCTTTTCATGGGTGTGGCCTCCGCCATATTAACACCGCTTGAAAGAACGTTAATCCCATTGTTAACTTCGCCAGAAGAATTAAAATCGGTCAATAGTTTCATAACGGCCATCACCCAAATCGCAAACTTATTAGGTACGGCACTTGCTGGTGGTCTATTGGTAATAGGGGGATTTACGGTGGCAATGCTAACGTCGATCATCCTGATTCTTCTATCTGTTGTTTGCTATGTGATTCTTAGGTACAGGGCGGTACTGAAAGATGCCAATAATCAAGATACCAATCGTATACAAACACCAATTAAGGTAACATTCTCGATTTTAAAAAGACAGAAGTGGATCTTTTCGGCTATCACGGCAGCGGTGTTTACGAATATGGCATTCGTTATGATCATGGATGTCTTACTCCCCACTTTATACTCGGAAATTAAGGTGAATGGTTCAGCGGCTTTGGGAATCTGCTTTACAGCCATTGGGATCGGGACTCTCCTAGGAGCAACCATTACGTATAAAATCAAACGAATGAATTTTGAAATGTCAATCGTATTATATGTTTTATCTGGAGTCGTAGGCACGATTGCCGGTTTTGTAGTGGATTCCACGATCATGAGTATTGTGTTGTTTGGAGTATTCGGACTTTTAGCGGCTCCCGTCACAATCATCTTCCAAACTGAATTGCAGCAGGCTATTCCCCAAAACATCATGGGCAGTGCCATGGGTTTTCTGACAGCTGGAGTGACATTGGCCCAACCCATAGGGGTCTTCATTGCTGGTGTATTTCTCTTAAAGCTCAATGGAAGTTATGTTCTTGCTATTTCTTGCTCTGTATCGATCATAGCCGTTGTGATGGGCTGGTATCGAATCAACAAGCAAAAGAAATTAATAAGCCAAGAAGTCATGATGACAAAACAAACATTAGGGTAGCGAAACGGAGCAACGAGGGAACTCCTCATTGCTTTTTACTATGTGTCGATTCGTGGTAGTTCAGTAGATGGCTAAGAAGATTGGCCAAGAAGGCTACTAAAATATTTACTAATCATACTGACAAACAGAATTCCTTTTATTAACTAATAAAGAAATTAGTCCAAATATATATGGTAAAATTAGTTAGGTTCATTTATATAGAGGTAGGAGGATATGGAAAATGAGTAATTGGTTATACATTCTGTATGCTGGAATTTTAGGCATAGTATCTTGGTTTACAGGGGAAATAGTAACCTTTGTGATGTTGGGGATTATTCTTATTGCTTTGAATAATATAAACACAACACTTAAAAAGATTCATCTTCAAAATGAAAGAAGTCATAAGGAAATAAGTTGATGTAAAACTCTAACGGGTGGATTTATTATGAAGAATCGAAATTTTACGTTCATCTTTTAGGAGGTCAGGCCTTTGCTTTCTTTCAAAAAAATCTCCGTAGGCCTTCTGTTTATAGGGAGTCTTGCTGCATGTGATAACGAACAAGACATGAAAAATGAAAAGGTAGAAATAGGGGAGAAAACAGAGGTACAAGATTCTACACAACATGAGGATATACCCTCGTACGAAGCGCCCAAGTTTCAGATATATGGCGGCTGGATGAACGATGAATCTTATATACTGATCAAGAGTGATGGTTACGATGGGAAGAATAGATCCAAATACATAGTAGAAAAATTCACTAAAACGGGGAAAGATAAGACGATAAAGCATTTCCAGTTAGCAAAATCTACTGGATCAAAACTGACCGGCATACTATTTAACAAGAAATCAAACAAGACATCTTTTCTGACACTAGAATTGAATAAAGATCATACCGAAATAACGGTCACGTTGCCGAATGAAAAACCCGATACCTATAAAAATGCAGATATAGAGCCGGAAGAATTTAATTCAGAGTATGAGTGGGAAGATTGACACCATAAAGAGAGTTGCTTTCGCAGCTCTTTTTCTTTATGGAGCTAATGGGGCAGGATAGTTCAATAAAGATGATGAATATACTATATAAATTTTTCCTAGGGAGTGAAGGTAAGTGGGGATCAGAATAGCAAATATACAAGATTGGAAGGCAATATCGGATTTGCTAGGCCAGTTGGATTATTTAAATACCGAGACCTTCATTAAAGATAAAATAGAAAGGCTTACCATACATCCTGATGAGGAATTATTGGTGTATGAGGATAATGAAAGAGTCATTGCTTTTATTTCCATGCATTACATACCCCAAATAGCGTTAATAGGTGATTTTGCTAGAATTAGTTATTTTGCAGTAGATTCAACAAATAGGGGTAAGGGAATTGGACAAGAGATTGAAGAGTTTTGTACTGAGTTGGCTAAGAAGCGAAACTGTGACAGACTGGAAGTTCATTGTCATTCAAGAAGAATCGATGCACATCGATTTTATTCCCGCCAAGGCTACATTGAATCACCAAAATACTTTATTAAGATGATCAAGTAATTCTTTTTCTTCTTCAAACTTCTTTAACTAAGGGGTGATTTACTCCAAAATAGAGAGTTGCTTTCGCATCTCTTTTTTCTTGTAGAACCTAGGATTTTCAACTTCTAAACAAGACATTTTCATGTTATATTCATACATATATTTCCACTACAAATAATGCAAACACCCCTCTCTTCTTATTAGATTTCTTAGTATTTGACATTGATACAAATCCAAAGTGAAATGAAGTAGATCTAACCGGTCGCAAAGGAGTGAAACGCATGTAAATACCTCTTTATTCTCTTAGAAAAATGAATAAAGAGGGGTTGTTTGCATTGAAGAATAAATCATTTACTGTATTGGTGGCAGGACAATCGTTAGCGAATGCTGGGGATGTTTTTTATATTGTTGCGCTGATAACAAGTGTTTACGCTGTCACCCATTCGTTATTTTATGTTTCGTTGGTTCCTGTCATAAATATGCTTGGTGGGTTTGTAGGAGGTTTAGTAGCACCACTGCTCATCGATCGGTACCCGTTGAAAAAGATTTTATTTCATTCCCAGTTCGTTAAAACGTGTTTCTTACTTGTGCTAACCCTATATGTATCATCGCTTTTCTCGAAAGACTCAATGGAAGCGGTGTATATCCTTATATTCTTCATCATGTTTTTGGATGGGTTCGCTAATCCAGCGAGTAGTGCCTTGATTCCTCAGCTTGTTCCGGAAGAGTCCTTATTAAAAGCAAATAGCCTCATGTCTTCTATCCAGACATTCATTCAGATGGGAGGATGGGCTGCAGGTGGCATTTTGGCGGCACTTTTGCATGCTCACGGGCTGTTATTGTTAACGTGCTGTTTGTATGGGCTATCCACTTTCTTGCTGGCATTCGTTAGAGTCAAGGAACAACAACAATCTGAACGTGAAGGGAAGGAAAGCAAAAGGGATTCCCTGTTTGAAGGGTGGAGGTTGATCGCAGGAGATAAGAGATTGCGTGCCCTACACTTCACCCTGTTTTTTGGTTCGATCGCTAGCCCGGTCTGGGTATCCTCGATCCTTTATCCGTTTATAGATAAACGCCTGGGAGTAGGAACGGAGTGGTGGGGCTATATCAACGCCTCTTTATTACTAGGATTATTTCTAGCGGGCATACTTGCATATAGACGGTCCGCCTTCATTCATAAGAATATCCAACAGGTGCTGTTGGGTGGAGGGTTCATGGTCTTTCTGCTGACCCTTTTATTTGGACTGAATGTGAATCCCTTCCTTGCCCTTTTGTTCATTGGTTCTTATGGTCTTTTCGAAGAAATGAGGATGATTTCCATTCATACGATCATCCAACGTGTAGTCAGGGAAAGGCTTTTGGCTAAGGTGTATGCCGTCCAAAGTTCTTTCATCATGCTAACTTTCGCGATATCCACTCTCGTGATGGGCATACTGGGCCAGCAATACAGCATCGTCGTGGTATTTATGGTCGCTTCGGTTTCCTTATGTATTTCATTCGTGTATCTTATGATCTGTAGAAAGCATGTAACGCTCCCTATAGATGGATCTAGCTTTGAAGAATAAATATGAATGATTGATTGATGAAGCCAACTCTGTTCTGTTGGCTTTTTTTCGTAGAATGTCATGAACTTTACATAGGGTGGAGGGGTATGATATAGTTTCAATATAGGGTGTGGGGGTATATAAGTGAGGGGGCGACAAATGGAATTCGACCTAAATAAAGAAACAGATACTTGTTGTTCGAGTACAACTGAGCGGAAAAGCCATCATTCCGAAGCAACAAAGAAAAATCTTGTTACAAGACTGAATCGTGTGGAAGGGCAAATCCGTGGCATAAAAGGGTTAATCGAAAAAGACACATACTGTGACGACGTGATTACTCAGATAGCTGCTGCGCAATCCGCCTTAAATGGTGTGGCCAAGATGCTTCTTGAAACACATATGAAAGAATGTGTGGTAGATCGTATTCAAGAAGGGGACTTGGAAGTACTCGATGAAGTCCTCGTGACAATCCAAAGACTAATGAAAAAATAAGGAGTAGATACTATGGAAAATGTAACCTTACAAGTAAGCGGGATGTCTTGCGGACATTGTGTAAAAGCAGTGGAAGGTAGTGTAGGAAAATTAGAAGGTGTCGATCAAGTAAAAGTTCAGCTAGAAGCTGGTCAAGTTACTGTATCGTATGATAAGGAAAAAGTAACCCTGGATACCATCAAGGAAACCATTGATGATCAAGGCTACGAAGTAGAATGATTTTGGGTACCATAATGAAAAGATGAAGAGTGCCACACTGGTACTCTAATTCTTTCGAAAGAATATACCCCTATTGGGTATAGTGGAGGTGAATGAGATGGCAACCGCATCTAATGATAAAGCAGCGAAAGAATCAAATCTTCAAATTTCAGGGATGACGTGTGCAGCGTGTGCGAACCGGATTGAAAAAGGGTTAAATAAAATGGACGGGGTCGAACAAGCCTCCGTCAATTTAGCACTTGAAAAGTCCACGATTACATACGATCCTTCCAAACTGAGTGAAGAAGACTTTGAAAAGAAAATTGAAGCGCTTGGGTATGGTGTCGTGAAACAAAAAAAGGAATTCGCTATCACGGGCATGACGTGTGCAGCGTGTGCGACACGGATTGAAAAGGGCCTAAATAAAATGGATGGTGTATCATTTGCCAACGTCAACTTAGCGCTTGAAAAAACGACGGTAGAATTCAATCCATCTGAAGTTACGATTGCGGACATCATTGCAAAGGTAGAAAAGCTTGGGTATGGTGCCCATCAAAAGCAAGACGGAAAAGAACAAGTGGATTATCGTGAAAAGGCCATTAAAGAGCAGAAACTGAAATTCATCATTTCTGCCATTCTATCCTTGCCTTTATTATGGACAATGTTCGGGCACTTTTCTTTTACATCCTTTCTATATGTACCAGATCTTTTAATGAATCCCTGGGTTCAAATGATCTTCGCAACACCTGTCCAATTTATCATCGGTAAACAGTTTTATGTAGGTGCTTATAAATCACTTCGTAACGGTAGTGCCAATATGGATGTGCTCGTGGTGATGGGTACTTCAGCGGCTTATTTTTACAGTGTATACCAAGCCATCGTTACAATGGGTGCGCATCATGGTCCGCATCTATATTTTGAAACAAGTGCCGTGTTAATTACCCTTATCCTTTTAGGTAAATTATTCGAGGCAAAAGCAAAAGGCCGGTCATCCGAAGCCATCAAGAAATTAATGGGGCTTCAAGCGAAAACAGCCATGGTCATTCGAGAAGGTGTGGAAAAAGAAATCCCGCTAGAAGAAGTGATGATGGGTGATACCATCCTGGTCAAACCGGGTGAGAAAATCCCGGTTGATGGAGAGGTAATCGAAGGAACGACGGCTGTCGACGAATCGATGCTAACAGGTGAAAGTCTGCCGGTGGATAAGACTAGTGGTGACCTGCTATATGGCTCCACCCTCAACAAAAATGGCTTCATTAAAATGAAAACGACAAAAGTAGGCCGGGATACGGCATTAGCCCAGATCATTAAGGTAGTAGAAGATGCGCAAGGTACAAAAGCGCCAATCCAACGATTAGCAGATAAGATTTCAGGTGTGTTCGTACCGATTGTCATCGGGATTGCCATTCTTACGTTCTTGGCCTGGTTGATCATGGTGGATCCAGGGAATTTCACGGCTGCACTTGAAGTGTTGATTGCCGTCCTTGTGATTGCCTGTCCATGTGCACTAGGATTAGCCACGCCAACTTCCATCATGGCAGGTTCAGGTCGTGCCGCTGAATTCGGCATTTTATTCAAAGGTGGCGAGCATTTAGAACAAACACAAGGCATCGATACGGTGGTTGTGGATAAAACAGGGACCGTCACACATGGTAAACCTGTATTAACGGATGTTCATGTGGCAACTAACCAGGATGAGAAGAAGTTCCTATCATTGATCGGGGCTGCGGAAAAGCAATCCGAACATCCCTTGGCAGAAGCAATCGTGCAAGGCATTCAGGATAAAGGCATCGAACTCGGCGATGTCCAGTTCTTTGAAGCGATACCGGGTCATGGGGTACAGGCAACGGTTTCAGGCCAAGGTGTCCTCGTTGGTACGCGGAAACTAATGAAACAATACGGTATCGATATTCAACCAATCCTTCCAACGATGGAGAAACTGGAAGCTGATGGGAAAACAGCCATGTTAGCGGCCATTAACGGACAGTATGCAGGCCTAGTGGCCGTGGCCGATACCATTAAGGAAACTTCCAAAGAAGCTATATCACGCTTACAAGGCATGGGAATCACAGTCATGATGATGACAGGCGATAACGAGCGCACCGCACAGGCGATTGGTAAAGAGGTAGGCGTTGACGCCGTCATTGCCGAAGTGCTCCCTGAAGGGAAAGCGGAAGAAGTGAAGAAGTTGCAACAACAAGGGAAGAAGGTTGCCATGGTCGGGGATGGCATCAATGACGCACCCGCTCTTGCCATAGCGGATATTGGCATGGCAATAGGAACCGGTACGGACGTTGCGATGGAAGCCGCCGACATTACATTGATTCGGGGGGACTTGAACAGTATAGCGGATGCCATACTCATGAGTCGCAAAACGATGCGCAATATTAAACAGAATCTGTTCTGGGCATTCGCCTACAACGTGATTGGGATTCCGATTGCAGCATTGGGGCTTCTGGCACCGTGGGTAGCAGGCGCTGCTATGGCATTCAGTTCCGTATCGGTTGTCTTGAACGCATTGCGTCTCCAAAGGGTCAAACTAGAAAAGTAAGCTAATTAAATGAAAAAAGAGCCTTGCTACCATAATGTGTAGCAAGGCTCTTGATTGTGCGAGAATTTAGTTAACTAGTAAACTCCTTGACGATGACAATTCCATCCACTATAATCAAATCTTGTGAAAAAAACAGGAAAAGGATGGGGACACATGAAAAGAATTCTAACGGCAGCTTTAGCATCCTCCATGCTATTATTATCGGCGTGCTCAGAAGACACGGATTCAAAGGAAACAGAAGTTACGAAGGAAGTAGATACAAAAGTGTCAGCTGAAACGGATGCTGCAGCGACCATCAAAGGGAAAGACTACGATGAAACGGGTGGAGCGGATGCCTATGCTTCTAAGGGAGACCATGCCGATTCTCGTTACTATAAAGCACCTGACTTCTATAATATGAAGTCAGATGATCGGTTAATTCTGATTGAAAACTATCAAACGATGCAACAAACGACGGAATGGTCTTGTGGACCTGCCACGGCTTTAATGGTCGCGAATCATTTTGGGTACACGGATTTAACAGAGATGGATATCGCGAAGCAAATGAAATCGATGACGGACTTGGATGTTAAAGACGCGTTGCCAGGAACCGCGAATAACTTCCCGGAATATGGTTCGAATGTTTCCCAACTCTATGACTTTTTCAAGAACTTAAAAGGATTTGAAGTGGTCGAATCAAGCTATCGCGAGGAATACAATGACGCAGACTTAATTCAAGCTAGTAAAGAAGTCACGGAGAATAATGTTGGCAACCTGCCAGCAACCTTCACGTGGAACAGCCTGTATGCTTCCGAAAACAGTGAAACGACAGAAGCGTTTGTAGAAGATGCGAAAGATAGCTATTTCGTGAAATGGCTGACGAATCATTTGAAGAACGATCGTCCAATCATGGTGGAATGGGGCGACTGGGATGGCCATTGGCAATCGATTATCGGATATGACAATAACGGCACACCGGGCATTGGCGATGATACACTGATCTTCGCTGACCCGTATGATACATCTGATCACGCGCAAGATGGCTATTATTTCTATCCATTAGAGCGTTGGTTTGGCCAATGGAATGACCGCAACATCGCACCAAAACCATTCCAATTACAACCTTATCTTGTCGTAGACAAGAAATAAGCAGATACGACACAAGCGGCAAGATCCAGTTCAATGGATGTTGCCGCTTTTTTAGTTATTCTATTTGTGAGTTTCCATTAGTCTTAGTGAAAGAAACGATTCATTGTTCTATTTTGGTAACTTCCCTACAAATGTCCATACTATTGTAGTATAATTATTTAGCGTAAAAATAAAATAACAATAAAAGGGGATCAAATGTATCAAAAGCTAGTAGACTTTCTTGAAAAATTGCCGAAAAACTTGCAAATTATTTCTGAAAAGATTGAAAGACTATCAAAGATTATTGACGAAGTCGGGATAAAGCTCATTACCTTTTCCTGTGGAATTTTAGGTTTAATTATAACATTTCGTTGGTTATTCTAACTCCACCCTATCTTTTGGATACCTATACAGCATGCTAAATACATAGAAAATGAGTTGAATGAGTTGGGAAAAAGTAAAAAAAAAGATTTTAGCATTATAAAGCTTATAAGTAGTATCATTTGGTCAATTTTTTGTATCATTGGTGCGATATTTATAGTGATTTTTTTTGTTAAAGAAATTTTCAATGCGTTTTTGTAGATCCACAGGCTGTCGACATAGGCAGCTTTTTTTGTACCAAGTTTAGCAGCAATTTAATGTTTCTAACTAGTAGATAGGATTCAAGGATGAAGAAACCGTAAATTTTTATGGTTTCTTTTTTATATGTATGGAAGGTTGGATGAACGTCTTTGTATATGGTTGATATGTAATCTAAATAAAAAATGTTAAAATTAGGGTATAGGAACTTGTTAAGAAATGGTTTTATTAATCGTTTCTCGTAAGAATCGGTATGCGGTAGGCCTATCTTCATTATTGAGTATGGATTATTAAGTGCCGTTTTTTTCGGAGGCTTCCACAGCAAGCAAGTATGATTTATTAGGAAATGAGAGGGGATTATTAGTATGGTAATAAGGGAAATAAGGGTCGATGATGCCGGGGACTTTATCAATCTAGTAAAAGATGTTGAACATACATCTGAATTTATGCTAATGGAACCAGGAGAAAGAAAAGCGACTCCTGAAAAACAACGAAAGCAATTAGAAGCGATCGAAAAACAACAAAATTCAACCATTTTTGTGGCAGAAGACGAAGGGAAACTGGTCGGTTATTTGATGGCCATTGGCGGTAGCGTGAAGAGAACAAATCATTCAGCTTATCTTGTTATCGGCATCTTAGAGGAGTGTAGAGGAAAAGGAATAGGTACTAGTTTGTTCCAAAATGTGATTAAGTGGGCTTCACATCACGATATTTCGCGATTGGAATTAACGACAGTGACTCAAAATGAGGCAGGTGTAGCACTATACAAGAAGTTTGGTTTTGAAATAGAAGGAACGAAAAGAAACTCACTTGTCATACAAGGCAAATCCTATAATGAGTACTATATGTCAAAACTTTTATAACCTGCTTGGAGGGCGGGAGTGAAGGAGATCATGGCAAAAACAGCATACATAGATTCAATGAAATTATATGTTATGATTGATAAAAAAGGAAAAGGTGGATTTATTTGAGCGTTAATGTCGGTGATATCCTATTTCAACTCATTATGTTTATTGTACTGTTTGGGGTGATTTTTGCCATTTGCTTTTTTGTCTGGACCCTCGTTAGAAGATCTCGCCATTCCAATTCCATAGAACAAAAACTTGATAAAGTCATCGAGTTGCTTGAAAAGGAAAAAAGAGAGTAAGGTGTGAGCCAATCGAATAATAGATTGAGTGGATTGAAAAGGGTTGTGTTTTTATGAGATTCTTCGTGTCATTTTTAGTGGTTTTCTTCCTTGTTTTTATTGGTGCCTACTTTATAAATAAATATCTAACGAAATGGCTTGGTGTAGAAAAGAAAGAAAGCATATCGGAAACTCCTGGTAAGAATCTTGACCGATGGGGAAGAGGTATCATCCTATTCATTTTTATATGTGCACTTCCCATGATACTAGAGTACGAAAATATACTTCAGTGGTATTGGGTTCTTTTCTTGAACGTATTAATTGGTTTTCAATCATTTCTGGAGTGGAAGTACCTGAAACCTTCCAAACAATATGTAATTACACTTACTTACCTAGTATTTGCTTTAGTTATCATGTATGGAATAGATAAATTTATTTAACCATCTAGATATTATGAAATAAGTCACTACGGCAATCCTTTTTCTTATATCTGGGCAGGCTACTTTAACGAATAAAAATAAAGAAGATCATTTGTTTTCTTAATAAAAAACAAGTAATCTTCTTCATAGTACAATTTAAAAACTTTTTTATGAGACCTATTGCAACACCTAAGACCATGCCTGTAAACAATTTGGCTGCTATCATTGCATTTACTGTATGACTATCAATAGGCTGTTTTTGATTCTTCTCTCGAGCGTTTATTCCCTTTATAGATAAAATAAAGGGAAATGACCATAAATAGTAATGCGAAGACACGTTTCATATCTAATTCTATGACTAAGCTATTGAACCATCCAAAATGATCAATAATTACACCAATTACAAGTTGACCCGTTATTCCAGCAATATTGGTTGCGATAACCCCAATTCTAGGAACGGCCATGACAGTCAGAAGTAAATACATGGTGCCTAAAAATGCTGCACTTAACTGCCATTTTGGTGCTTCTAGAAGTGCAAGCACATTTCCCCTGCCAAAAAATATGATGAAAATCGTAAGAAACATGGTTCCAGTGAGAAAGGTCAAAAATGTTGTTTCAATGGTTCCAGCTTTTCGACTAAATGTGCCATTTATAGATGATTGAGCGCTTAATGTGATGCCGCCTAAAAATGTAAATAAAATCATGAATAACCCCATAATTGTGTACCTCCTAGTTGATTAATATAAGTGCAATAATCATTGAAATAACTGCCAGTATCTTTTCTTTATTAATTCTAGTCTTTTTACTGCCTAGCCACCCAAAATGTTCAATCACCATACTCATGACTAATTGTCCGATGATGACAGCAACCATTGTAATACCAACACCGACGTATGGGACACTTATAACAATGGAGGTTAAATAAACAACACCCAGGACACCACCAAGTAATGACCATTTAGGTGCTTCAAATGTATAGGAAATCCGTCCTTTTCCAAAAAATAGCCACAATAGCCCCATGATAATGGAGCCCATGAAGAAGTTATAAAAACTTGTTTCTATTTGTCCAATTGTTTTTCCCAATTCAGCATAGATAGCTCCTTCAAAGCTAAGTGCTGCTCCAGCCAACAGAGCTAGTATATAAGATATAAAGCGCATAGAAAGTTTCTCCTTTTTAATATATTTATATATCTAGAAAAATAGATATAAATAGGTGGAAAACAGAAATCAAGATAAATTAGATCTCCGTTCTAAAATACTTAGCTAATTGTTGAATAAATTCTTCATTGCGCCTATAGTATGTCCATTGTCCATGACGAATCGATTCAAGTAGCCCAGCTTTTTGCATCATGTTTAAGTAGCTAGAAACCGTAGATTGAGAAACTTTGGCTTTTTCTTGAATATCCCCAACACATACTCCACCTTTATAACTTACCCCCTTTGGTAGGTGAGCGCCTTGTTTGGGAAAGTGCTTCTCTGGTTCCTTTAACCACTTAAGGATGTGAAGCCTTGTTTCGTTAGATAACGCCTTGAATACATCAATAGGATTCATGGACGTAATTATATATCTAGATTTCTCGATATGTCAACTTGAGGAAATAAAGAGAGTACAGGTAATGAAGCGTACCTTCATTAACGAACAAGTGATATAGCGAAAATAGGAAACGAGCCTCATCCCTAAGGATCGAGGTTTTATTTTTGTTCCTAAAAAAGGAACGAGATGTGGTACACTGATTCAAAAACCAAGGTGCACATCATTTGTACAATATATTTTTGTGCAGGCATGTGGACAACAATCGGACTGAGAAACCATATATATCAAATGAAAAGTAAGGTATCGTGGAATTAGGGAGAGGGAGAGCCGATGTTTTTAGATGAAAGAAGCGCAAACCTAATAAAAATATTACAGCATTCACCCATTTTAAAAATGAAAGATATTGAAGAGCAAACTGGTCTGACGAGAAGACAAATTCAATATGCTTTTGGCAAAGTGAATGATTGGCTTCACTATCACGGGTATCCAGCCATTCTCTATCAAAAAGAATTAGGATATTCCCTTCCTGACAAAGTTCAAGAGGAAGAATTGAACGTAAAACTAACCAAACGTAATTATGTATTTTCTGAGACAGATAGAGAGAAATTGTTCTATCTCATGATTTTACTTAGTCCTGAAGCGTTATCTGTCTATCATTTTCAATCAATCACGGGGCTATCACGTAATACCGTATTAAAGGATCTGAAGCAGCTCAAGGAGAAAGCGCAAGAAGTTAACCTTAAGATTCACTACTCCAAGCAAGAGGGTTATGTGATAAAGGGAGAAAGCAGAGTCAAGCGATACATGATTGAACAACTGGTACATGATGTCCTTAATCGCCCGGATAATAATCTGATTATTGAGTGTATTTGGGGAAATCAACAACCAAACATTCAATCCATCCGGTATCAGCTGGAGCAGATTGAACGTGAATTGGGGATCACCTTTACGGATGAGCGGCTGCATGAATTGACCTATTTATTTCTATGTACAGATCAGCTCATTGGAAAAGGGGAAGAATTGCAAGTAAATCAGAGTTGGCTACCTTTTGTGACAACAGATGAATTTAAAGCGGTTGAGCAAATGACGAAAACCGATGCGTTCGAATCGGTTTGGAGCGAAACGGAAAATTTATATGTAACCCTCCATCTGCTAAGCATGAACCGGACAAAGGATATATCTCCGCTCAAGGAGGATGAAGTGATTGAAACGCTTTTGCAGGAGATTGTAAAAGAGTTCGAAAAATTGGCCTTTGTTCATTTACATGATAAAGACCAGCTATGCCAGCAATTGTACGTTCATTTTAAACCGGCCTATCATCGTCTAAGATACGGGCTTTCATCCATGAATCCGATGACGGAAAAGGTCCAAAAGGTCTATCCTGAACTGCATCACCTGACCAATAAATCATTATGGGTACTAGAGAAAGAGATTGGGCGTCCGGTACCTGAAGAGGAAGTGGCATACTTTACGATTTATTTTGGAGGCTGGTTGCGAAGACAAGGGACTACTTTGGATGACCGCAAAAGAGCCATCGTTGTTTGTCCGAATGGGATTGGCATCAGCAATATTCTCATCTACACATTGAAGGAATTATTTCCGGATATATTGTTTTTGGATGTATTATCTGTTCGGAATGCGTCCGAGTATCCATTAGCGTACGATCTCGTTTTTTCAACGGTACATATGAGAACCAAAGTTCCGTTATTTGTGGTCCCGCCCATTTTGGAGAGGCAGGACAAACATAAGCTGCGCCTGCAAGTCATGCAGGAATTGTATGGGTATACGACACAAAATGTTGATGGTTCCGCTCTGTTAAAAGTCATTTCAAAATATGCAACCATCCATGAACCTGATCAACTTGAAAAGGCCCTTGAATCCCTGATGTACATAGATGCACCCAAGGTCAATAAATATTCCTTAAAGGAGGCGGAGAAACCAGTGTTAGATGAACTACTCAACCTACAAACGATTCAAATCCTGCCGCGTGTTACAGAGTGGAGAGAAGCGATTCGAGTTGCAGCCCAGCCTCTTGTTGATTTAGGAACGGTCGAAGAGAGATATGTGGATGCAATGATTGAAGGAATCGAAACGAATGGTCCCTATGTGGTGATCACGCCTGACGTGGCCATCCCTCATGCGCGTCCTGAGCAAGGTGTTCGCTCATTATCTATGAGTCTATTGAAATTGGATGAACCGGTGGAATTTGCACCCGATAAACCCGTTAGGTTGATCATTGTTTTGGCTGCGGTAGATAACGATTCACATTTACGGGCATTAATTCAGCTGACTCAATTACTGAATGAACGAGCTAATATTGAAGCGATTTTAGAGACAACGGATCCATCCATACTTATGGATTACGTACATACATATTCTAAGGAGGAAACAGAATGAAGAAAATCATGGTAGTTTGCGGGAATGGATTGGGCAGTAGTTTCATTATGGAGATGAATGTGAAAAAGGCTTTAACACAAATGGGGAAAACGGCTGAGGTAGACCATACGGATCTCACATCCGCTAAATCGGTCCAAGCGGATATATTCCTAGGGGCAGCAGATATTGTCGGCCAACTGGATGATGGAACCCGTACGATTGTTACATTGGAAAATATGATGAGCATTCCTGAAATTACATCCAAATTGGAATCACTTGTCTAACTAAAGCTCGGTAAAAGGGGAATAGACTATGTTGGATATCATTATGAACGATATTTTAGGCACACCTTCTATACTCGTGGGGTTATTCGCTCTGATTGGCTTACTGTTACAGAGAAAGTCCAGTGCGGATGTCGTGTCAGGTACGCTGAAAACGGTTATGGGGTTCATTATCATTGGAGCAGGAGCAGCCGTCCTTACAGGTGCCCTTAACATATTTAGTCAAATGTTCGACGAGGCGTTTCATGTAGAGGGTGTCATTCCGAACAACGAAGCCATTGTAGCGGCTGCGCAAAGTGATTTTGGGACATCGACGGCCCTGATTATGGTGTTCGGTATGATTGTGAATATTTTATTAGCTCGCTTTACTCCATTAAAATATATCTTTTTAACGGGTCACCATACATTATTCATGGCCTGTCTACTAGCTGTCGCTTTGTCGGTTGGCGGAATGAATGGATTCCCGCTTATCCTTACCGGTTCCATTTTATTAGGGCTATGTATGGTCGTGTTTCCTGCCATTCTGCAGCCTTATGTAAGAAAGATTACCGGAAGTGATGATTTTGCCATCGGCCACTTTGGGACGATCGGGTATTTCGTTTCCGCTACGATTGGGAAATGGTTCGGAAACAAGGAAAAGACAACGGAACAAATTAAGGTCCCTAAATCTTTAGGGTTTTTACGAGATACATCCGTTGCTGTATCGCTGACAATGACGATTTTCTTTTTGATTGTCGCCCTGTTTGCTGGACAAGAGTATATTGAATCAACGCTTTCCTCTGGTTCCAACTTCCTTGTATTTTCGTTTATACAAGCCATTACATTTGCAGCTGGGGTATATATCATTCTAGCTGGGGTGCGGATGTTGATTGCTGAGATCGTGCCCGCCTTCAAAGGGATTGCAGATAAAATTGCGCCCAATACGAAGCCTGCACTAGATTGCCCTACGATTTTTCCTTTTGCTCCAAACGCAGTAATTATCGGTTTTTTATTTAGTTTCATCGCGGGAATCTTATCGATGTTCCTGCTGCCGGTATTAGGCTTGAAGGTTATTGTTCCGGGACTTGTCCCACATTTCTTCACAGGAGCTGCCGCCGGTGTCTTTGGAAATGCGACGGGTGGTCGTCGCGGGGCTATGCTGGGATCTTTTGCAAATGGACTCATCATTAGTTTCTTACCAGCCATTTTACTGGTATTATTAGGTGACATAGGATTTGAAGGCACGACATTCGGTGACTCAGATTTCGGTGTGGTAGGTCTATTAATACTAAGTATTTTGAAACTGTTAGGATTTTCTTAATCTACTAGAAAAATAGATAGATTCGCCAACAGCCTACAATCTCACAGATCATGGGCTGTTGGCATTTTTGTTACGAAATTCGCATGGACGGGGTGGAAACATGGGATACAAAGCAATCGTGCTCGATATGGATGGCACGACATTGAATGAAGTGAATACGGTGAACGATACGCTGAAAAACTACTTAATCGAACTTAGGAATAGTGGAATGAAGGTGTTCATTGCAACGGGAAGAACGGTAAAAGAATTAAGAGATGTGCTGCCAGAGGATTTGACCGTCGATGGGATGGTAACGGCCAATGGTATGTCCGCCTTTATTGGAACGGAGAAGATTTTCGAACATGCACTACCTTCCGAACTTGTGGATGACATGATTAATAAAGCGGCAGCGAGAAAGATATTTTACGAAGTCCATCCAAATGATGGCGTTAGAATGGCCTTACAAAAAGATAAAGACTATACGGTCGAACAAATGACGGGGACAAAGCCGGAGACGGTTGATGAAAACGAATGGTTGTCCAGAAAGGTCGCAGTCGAGAAGAAAATCCACTGGGTCGATCAGCTCGACGAATTAAGTGTCGCCAAGATTTATTTTTTCAGTAAAGAAATGAAGGCCATCAAAGACTGGATCACAGATCTCGAAAAGTTCAAGAAGCAAACAGCCTTTACAACGGCATCCTCCACACATCACAATGTGGAAGTGACCGTGGATGGTGTATCCAAAGCAACAGCGGTTCAAGTCTTGCTTGATCACTTTAGTCTCTCTCCGGACGATATTCTGGCCGTAGGAGACGGAGAAAATGACCTTCCTCTATTCAAACTCTCCGGCCACTGTGTAGCCATGAAAAATGCGCTCGAATCGGTAAAGGAACAGGCGGATGAAGTGACCGAGTATTCCTATCGAGAAGATGGCCTGTATCACTTTTTGAAAAAAACATTTCCGATAGCTCAACCAAAGTGAATAATAAACAGGGCGTACGGATTATCCGTGCGCCCTTTATTATATAGAAGGAACGCGTTCATGCGAAAATGTTTTACATAAATCAATGAAATGCCCCCATCACTCCTAAGACAACTGCCATCCATCATATGGTATGATTGATAAAAAAGGAAAAGGTGGATTATTTTGAATATTAATGTCGGTGATATACTATTTCAACTCATGATGTTTATCGTACTGTTTGGCATGATTTTTGCCGTTTACTTTTTTGTCCGGACCCTCGTTAGAAAATCTCGCAATTCTAATGCCGTAGAACAAAAACTTGATAAAGTCATCGAGCTGCTTGAAAAGGAAAAAAGAGAGTAAGGTGTGAGCCAACCGTGAATACCATGGATTGAATTGTGGCGCTCTTTATAAATAAGTATCTAATAAAGGAGCTGGTTTCCTTGGAACTAAAAGAAGTGACTTATCAAAAGAAGCATGGGGTCATTAGTATCATTTCAATTGTTTTAGGGATGATTTGTTTTTTTATAGTTTTTATCACGCCTACAAGGATAGCGAACATTGGTAGTTTGATTGGTGATTATCTAACATTTTTCCTTACTGGTTTAGGTATGATCATTTCTATTGTAGGTATCGTAAAGAAAACAGAAAAGAATACGCTCCCGATTATTGGGTTAATTCTGTCATCATCTTTTTTTATTTATTGGGTTATTATTATTATCATGCTGTTCACAGGTCAGATTGAATTTGGGCCATGACCCTAAAAGAGATAGTTCCCGAAACTATCTCTTTTTCTTGTATTCCATCATCTCCAACACAGGTTCGGGTCGAACAGGAGCCTCACTTAGAACAACGTTGTGGTAGAATAATCCATAAATGAACGGTTGAGGTGGTTTTAATCATCCATTTAGCGATAAGGAGAATGTACCTTGGAATTTAAACGACTAGCAAAAAATGACTTAATTAAATGTACGGAAACATTTATTGAAGTATTTAATGATGAGCCTTGGAATGATGAATGGACATGTACAAAGGCTGAAAAATATTTACTGAGTTTTTACCAGACACCTGGATTTTTAGGCATTTTAGCGGTAGAAAACGATGAAATTCTCGGCTTTATTTTTGGTGTAAAAAGAGTATGGTGGAGCGGAGATGAGTTTTTCATTAATGAAATGTGTGTAAAAACACAATATCAAAATAAAGGTATTGGAAGAGCGATGTTAAATCATTTAATAAAGGAGCTTCATGGCAGTCATATAAGTAACATTACACTTCTCACAGATAGAGGGATACCTGCCGAAGAATTTTATAAGAAAAATGGTTTTGAAGAAATAGAAAGAATCATATTCTTGCATAAGAACATTTAAACTAGAGGAAGAATGTACGTAAACTAAATATTAGTAATCTGCTATTTCTTGAAGGAGGCATGTATGGAGAATATAAATGGCAATTCAGAAGAGTACGATGATCCGATTTTATATGATAAGGAAAATGATTCATATAGGCAAGACCTTCCTTATCTATTGAAATGGGCTGCAAAAACCGAAGGGCCCATCATTGATTTAGCTTGTGGGACAGGGCGGGCGACCATTCCTTTAGCGAGGAAAGGCTATGAACTTATCGGTGTGGATGTCCATAAAGGAATGCTAGACGAAGCAAAAAGGAAGTCGTCGGACCTGAATGTACATATTGAATGGATCGAACAGGATGCTAGAATGCTTACCTTGAATGTAAGAAGTCATTTGATCTTTTCAGTCGGGAATTCCTTTCAGCATTTTCTTACAAACGAAGATCAGGACGGATTCTTATCATCTGTAAATAAACATTTAGAGCTTGATGGGCTATTCATCTTTGACACGAGGTTTCCAAGCATGGAGGAATTACTCCAACCTGACACGGAAGAATACTGGAGAACCATTGAAGATAAGGATACGCAAAAAAGGATCGATGTTTATACGAAAAGCACCTATGACTCACTCAGTCAGGTCCAACATTACACAACGATCAGAAAGTATGTAGATCAAAGTGGGGAAATAGTAGATGAACAAAGAACGAACATACGGTTACGATACGTCTTCCCTAAAGAAATGGAACGAATACTAGCGGTTAACGGACTGGAGATCGTCCGTATCTTCGAGGATTGGAATGAAACACCTGTGACGAATGATAGTTATGGGATGGTCTATGTTTGTAAGAAAACAAGGGATATAAAGACTTCTTTATGCGTGGGTGTTTCGAACGGAAGTTTAGGATAACGGAGGGGTTTTCCAGTGAAGCATATCTTATTTAATCAAGCAGCATTCGGTGCATTGAGCCATGCATTAAAAAGAGAAAATGTTGAGATCATCACGTTTCCGGATTACTTTGGTGAAGGCCCCATCCATCGTTTATTAACGGAGAAAGGTTTTTCCAAAAGGATGGAATGGCTACAGGAAGCCTATCGATTTGATGGGAAGATGAGCGAACAGTATGTGGCTTTGTTTTATGATGCACTTGCAAGTCTTCGACAGGTTAAAGAAGGCGAGCAAGTGATTGTTTGGACGTGTGAAAATGCGGCGGAACAATTTGGGTTACGCTTAGTAAGCCATCTATTGTCAGGCAAAAAATGTTCGATTTCCGTGTGCAATACATACTTTCCCATGCTTTATTTCCATGAAGATGAACATACACAATATGATATTCGCCATTCTGGTGAGGTTAGCCCTTCGCAGATGAAGCGAATGCTAAAGCTGAATTTACTAGATCCACTTACTGAAGATGAGCTCGTTCTTTTACAGGCAGAGGCGCTTCAATTAATGGAGGGGCATTCAATAGTTCGTACATGGTTTAGGGGAAGGATTATCGAGGATGACGAGTCCAGGGATGATCAAGAGATTATCCGGTATGCAAAAGACATGCAATCCGAATACGGTATCGATAATTTTTACAACGCTGCTCGCTTGATTGGTCATGTTTTAGGATGGAGTGAGCATGACATCAACGATACATGGATTGATTACCGTTTACGTATGTTGATAAAGAAAGGCGTTTTTGTATATAACGGTCATTTAAGTGAGATGTTTTCCTATCAAGTTCGATTGAACACTAGCCAAGATAAATGATATGTCTTTCGTAATAGAAGATGCTGAATAGTTATCATCGCACACCCAACCCTTTATGCACCAATGGGTTGAATGTGCGATGTCCACTTCAAACAGGTAAAGCCAATCATCCTTGAACTTGATTAACAAAAAGCTGTGTGATGTCTTTTGGACGTGTGATGGCCCCTCCAACGACACTTGCATGGGCGCCCAATTCCATGCACCTTTTATACATGTCGGGTGTCATGACATTTCCTTCCGCAATAACGGGGATGTTCACATGCTGGAGAACCTGTTTCAAGAATTCAAAATCATCATGATAGAGTTTCTTTCCATGTGTTTCTTCGGTGTAGCCATGTAATGTAGTGGAAATACAATCGAATCCGAGTTTTTCCGATTGTATGGCATCCTCTAAAGTAGCGATATCCGCCATGAGTTGAATGCTAGGATTCTTTTCTCTTACATAGTTGACCAGATCGCTTAAAAGAAGATTCTCCGGTCTTGTCCGATGGGTGGCATCCATGGCAATCATCTCGCAGCCACTAGCCAGTAACTCATCGATTTCCTTGCAAGTGGCGGTAATGAACACGGAGCTATCGTCATAGTCGCGTTTAACGATGCCGATAACGGGCAGGTCCACTTCTTTTTTTATCGCGATGATATCCACTTCGGAGTTTGCCCGGATTCCTTTTGCACCGCCTTGTTTAGCGGCCAACGCCATTTTCGACATGATGAATGAGCTATGTAGAGGCTCATTTGGTAAGGCTTGACAAGATACGATTAATCCACCTTTAACTTCGTTTAACATTCTATATTTCCCCCTTTGAAAAATGGATGGACCGCCCCGAATAGGGAGGCATCATTATATAATTGAGCAATTTTTATTTCTGTCTTCAAAAAATCAGTAGGAAGATAAGTGGTGAGCTGCTTTTGTATATGGTTCAGTAAAAAGTCGCCTTGGCGGGATATGCCGCCTCCTATCAGGATACACTTCGGATCGACTAACAGGATGATTTGCGCCAATCCCTTAGCCACTTCCTTACTCCATGCCTCAATCAAGGCTATGTATGGCTCTTCACCGAGTCTTGCTTTCTCAAAGACTTCCTTCGTGGAGACACTTTTACCAAACTCTTTTTCAATCATTCTATTTAAAGCGGTTGTGGATGCTCTCATTTCATAATTCGTTTTTGTTTCTGGATCGTATAATAGATAGCCGACGGAGTTTGCCTGATGATGGGTTCCATCCATGATTCCGTCATGATAATAGGCCCCGCCGATCCCCGTACCTAAGGTAATGCAAAACACATCGTTTTCCCCTTGGGCAGCGCCTTGCCAAAGCTCGCCGATCAAAGCGGCATTCACATCATTTTCTACAGAAACGGGGAAAGGGAATGTACGGGATAAATGGGCTTTGAATGCGGTACCTTTATAGTCCCGGATAGTGGGCCCCGCAAAGATGATTTCCCCTTTTTTCCGGTCGACGATCCCGGCAGTGCTGATGCCCACGCCGTTAATGGCCGTCTCATTGGAAACAGCGGAAATGATGGCCTCCACCTGTTTCAGTATAGCCTGGTCGATATTTTCTTTTGTTTTCACTTGTTGATGCCCATGCAGATGTTTCTGATCGTCCAAGAGGGCATATTTAATAAACGTACCGCCGATATCAATCGATAAATAATCAGCCATGGATATCCTCCTACACTTTCGTTTGTTTAATATGTTGAATGAGAAGTGTTTTTGCCTCATCGGCATTCCCCATCAGTAGCGCTTCGACAATATTCCTGTGTTCCTGGATGAGGCCTTTGAATTCTTCTAGGGAGAGATGGATATGTTGCACTTGGAAAAAATAACTGGTGATCATATTCGTCATTTGTATAAATAAATCATTATTCGTGGCTTGCAGAAGCTGCTTATGAAATAGGGTATCCGCTTCTTTGAATTCCTCTTGGGTCGTTGCCTTTTCGCTTTCTTCGACCACTTCCTTCAACATGTCCAAATCATCCATACTCTGATTTTTTACAATTTCATCAATGGCACTTGATTCAAATAGAATTCTCAAACCCAATATATCCCGGATATTCCCGCTGTTTATTTGCCATAAAAAGAAGAAGTTATCCAAAAGGTTTTCTATATTGGATTCATTGAGAAAAGCGCCCTGGCCCTGTCTGATGCGTATGACATCCGTATTTTCAAGGTAGCTCAACGCTTCCCTCACTACGGACCTGCTTACGCCAAACATTTCCGTGAACTTGCGCTCCGTTGGGAGTTGATCGCCCGCTTTTAAGTTTTGCGAAATGATATAGTTTTTAATTTCTTGAATGACCGTTTTCTTAAGTGGCTTTTTTTCTTCCATTTTAATGGGTTCCATTTGCTTCCTCCAAAGTAGTAATAAAACGAAAAATGGGTTGGAAATGTTCCTTTAGGACTTTTTGAGCCACTGGCAAATCTTTAATTTTTATAGCATCGATGATGTCTGCATGCTGTTTGAATGAATCAATCAGTGTGTCCTCTTTCTCGATAAAATCCATTCTAACCAGGGAAAAGTACTCACTGATCACTTCACTGAACTTGAAATAGGCTTCATTTTCCGTTGATTTAATTAAGGCTTGATGAAATAAACGGTCGAATTGTTTCGTGTCTTGTTTTTGGATGATCGTCTGATAATACGATTCATTTATGCTGATGAGATGATCAATATCGACATCCACTTGTTTCTCGATGATCAATCGCAATGCCCCTAATTCGATGACTTCCCGGATTTCCATCAATTCTTTCATTTTTACACCGTGCGTGTCGTAATAATGTTTAAGTATCGTATTGATTGAATCGAGTGTAGGCTCAGCTATATAGACACCGCCACCGGGCTTCACGTTCAAGATCCCTACGGTTTGGAGCGAGATTAACGCTTCGCGTATAACCGTCCTGCTTACTTGCAACTGTTCGACCAGTTCTTTTTCTGTTAAAAACTTATCATTCGGTTTCAGATTATTTTCTAAGATATGGCTCTTCATTCTTTCAATCGCGATTGTGACCAATGAGGTCTTATGAATTGCCATGACGCCACCCCTTTATGTATGTCTACCATATTATAGAAATGAAGGAAAGGGATTACTGAAATTTGTTGACATTTTTATGAAAGGCTTTTATGATAAATTTGTAAATAAAAATTGGTCTGACAATATTATATCTTTGTTATCTGAATTTTTCAAACTAATTAGGGGGTTAAGATATGAAGGGGTTATTTTCAGCACTACTGATACCATTTGATGAAAATGGGAAGATTATCGAACAAGGCTTGCGTGAGATCGTTAGACAAAATATTGATGTTCAGAAAGTGGACGGACTATATGTGAATGGCAGCTCAGGTGAAAACTTCATGCTATCTACCGATCAAAAAAAGCGAATTTTCGAAATTGTCAGTGAAGAGAGTAAAGGGGAGGTCAAGCTAATCGCCCAGGTAGGATCGATCAATCTGGACGAAGCCGTTGAACTGGGTCAATTTGCAACAGAGCTTGGCTATGATAGTCTATCAGCCGTCACGCCGTTTTACTATAAGTTCAATTTTGAAGAGATCAAGCATTACTATGAAACCATCATTGATCATACAGGCAATAATATGATCATTTACGCCATTCCATTCTTAACGGGTGTATCGATGAACATGGATCAATTTGAGGAACTCTTTCAAAATGACAAAGTCATCGGCGTGAAATATACGGATGGAGACTTCTACTTATTGGAGCGACTTCGTAAAAGATTCCCAGATAAACTGATCTATTCTGGATTCGATGAAATGCTTATCTATGGAGCCATTTCAGGAGTGGATGGGGCAATCGGGAGTACATATAATATCAATGGAAAGCGATCTAGACAGATTTTGGAGTTGGCGCAAAGTGGCAAGGTAGCGGAGGCGTATGAGATTCAGCACGTCACCAATGACCTTATTGAAAGAGTGCTAGATTTGGGATTATATCAAACGTTGAAAGAAGTACTGAATGTAAAAGGCATCCAAGCAGGTACGGTCAAAAAACCGATGGCTCCATTTGATTCAAGCAAAAGGGAAGAAGTGGAACAACTCGTAAAAGATTTTAACTTATAAGATAGCTCATAGATAGAATGTGTTGGACACTTAACTATCTGATTTTTCTGTAATCACGATGTACCGCAAGGGCGTGCCACTCTTTTTTTAAAAGAAGAGGGGGGCAGGCGCTTTTGTTACCTTTTAAGGAAGCTCTATAAAATGATTTTATGATGAGGGGTGTATTATATGGAGAAGATTAGTTTTGGCGTGGCTAACTGGGCTGTCATGGTGGTCTATCTACTAGCGATGCTAGCAGTGGGGCTTTATTTTACAAAGAAATCTGGTAAGAATACTGATGCGTTCTTTACCGCAGGCGGTAAGATTCCTGCTTGGGCAGCGGGTTTCAGTATCTATGCTACAACGTTAAGTGCGATTACGTATATGTCGACACCAGAACAGGCATTTTTATCTGATTGGACTTATGCAGCAGGTAATCTATCAATACTGGCCATCATACCTGTGTTGATCTATTTTTATATTCCTTTCTTTAGGAAGCTGAATGTCACGACGGCCTATGAATATTTAGAGGAGCGCTTCGGTGTATCTCTTCGCGTGATAGGAAGTTTACTCTTTACACTTTTCCACATTGGCCGTATAGCGATTGTCGTCTACTTGCCAACGCTTGCCATTACACTCGTTTCCGATATCAATCCCTTTATCATAGCGCTTGCGGTTGGAGGTTTATGTATTGTTTATACGTTCCTCGGGGGGATTGAAGGGGTCATTTGGAGCGATGTGATTCAAGGGATCATCCTTCTAGGCGGTGCCATATTACTTGTCGTCCTGGGAATCTTCTCTATCGATGGCGGGCTCTCGACAGTTATCGATGATGCGGTCAACAACAAGAAAGTGGTAACGGCAGACAGTTTCAAGTTCAGTGCCGTCACGGCAGCCATCCCGATTATCTTCTTAGGCTCCATCTTTAATAATCTACATCAATATACAGCCAGTCAAGACGTCGTACAACGTTATCAAACGACTAGTTCAATCAAAGAGACAAATAAGTCTTTGTGGACCAATGGAATCTTGGCTCTTATCACGATCCCTGTCTTTTTTGGATTTGGTACCGTCCTTTATAGTTACTATACGAATGTTGAAGCCCTTCCAGAAGGATTTAATACTTCAGCCATCGTGCCGTATTTCATCGTTTCAAGTTTACCAGCGGGGGTAGCGGGCTTACTGATCGCCGCCATATTTGCCGCTTGCCAATCTACAATCTCCTCTAGTTTAAATAGTATTTCCGCTTGTGTAACCGTCGATTTTAAACAAAGATTTTTAGGTGCAAATGAAAAAAGTGATGTATTATTGGCGAGAATTGTCATTATCGCGTCCGGTGTACTAGGTATGGCAGCCGCTTTATATCTCATTTCAAGCAATCAAGCTGAAACATGGAACTTGTTCTTGGCTATCACAGGATTATTCGGTGTTCCGATTGCCGGTATCTTTGCTCTTGGGATATTCACGAAACGTGCCAATACACCTGGAGTATTGATCGGTCTATTCTTAAGTGCGATTACCTCCTATTTCGTGCAACAAACAGACCTGACACCCTTCGTCGTTAGTATCGTCTCGTTCATTACTTCCTTTGGATTTGGTTATGTTGTAAGTTTGCTATTCCCGAAATTCAACAAAAACACCACAGGGTTGACCATTTATACGAAAAACGAAGAATATGTGAAGCCTAACCTACACCCAGAACCGCAATCAAAGTCTAAAGCAGTGTAAGAAAGTCTAATATAAGGATAGCCAGTCATGTTGATGATTGGCTATTTACTACATTTCCATTTACCCAAAGCATGACGAAAATAAATAAAGGGTTTTTAACCTTGGATAGTGAACATAAATACATGGATAAGAGAAGGGGATTTTGTGAATAAAATGAAATGCATGATCCTTAAGAATATAACGATTTACAGTGAAAGAAAAAGGATTGAATGTGGGTTTTTAATGGCGAAGGATGGAAAAATCGTTGCCTTTGGTTCTATGGATGATATTAATGACTTAGAGTTTAAGGGTGAGATCATTGATTTTCATGCCCTGCCGGATTATAAGGTGATACCGGGAATGATCGACATTCATATTCATGGCGTAAATGGCGCCGATACCATGGACGCAACGCAGGAAGCGTTAAAGCGTATGGCTGCTGCTCTTCCGATGGAAGGGACGACGAGTTTTTTAGCTACCACCATGACGCAGGAACCCCAAGCCATCGAGAACGCGTTAATGAATGCCGGTCAGTACATCGATGACCATCAGCCACCGGGAATGGCCGAAATCGTTGGCATTCATTTAGAAGGGCCCTTCGTCAATCCAAAGATGGCAGGGGCGCAGCCAGCACAATATATGATCGATCCGGATATACACATCTTTAAAAAGTGGAATGAGTTATCGAATGATCATGTCAAAGTCGTTACGCTTGCACCGGAACAGCCAGGTGGAAGCGAATTAATCCGTTATTTAAAGGAGCATGGAATTGTGGCTTCCATTGGCCATTCAGATGCAACATATGACGAAGTGGATCAAGCGATTTCGGATGGTGCAACGCAAGTCACGCATCTGTTTAATCAAATGAAAGGCCTACATCACCGTGAACCGGGAGTTGCCGGAGCTGCCCTTTTGCGTGATGAATTGAAAGCGGAAATGATTATGGATGGCATTCATGTCCGTCCAGAAATCATCAAGCTTGCCTATAAACAAAAGTCAAAAGAAGGGCTCCTATTAATTACTGATTCCATGCGGGCGAAGTGCCTGAAAAACGGAACCTACGATTTAGGGGGCCAAGACGTGACGGTGAAAGATGGGAAGGCGGTTCTTGCGGACGGGACACTGGCAGGAAGTATCCTGAAAATGGGGCAAGCGGTTAAGAACCTCTTATCCTATACAAATTGTCCGCTTGAAGATGCCATTGAAATGGCTGCCCTGAACCCAGCCAAACAGCTTCAACTGGATGATAGAAAAGGAAGCATCAAAGTAGGGAAAGATGCAGACTTAGTCATTTTGAACGAGGAAAATGAAGTGGTCATGACCATCTGTAGAGGAGAAATGGCATATAGCATAATGGAGGTTGAATAATATGGAAATCATTGAAGCTCAAAACTACGATGAAATGAGCCAGAAAGCAGCACACCTTATTCTGGACAAGGTAAAACGGACACCTTCTCTTGTATTGGGCCTTGCGACTGGAGGAACGCCGGTCGGGACGTATCAACACTTAGTGAAGGATTATCAGGAAAATCAGACCTCCTATCGCCATGTTCATACCGTGAACCTGGACGAATATGTAGGAGTGGAAAAAGATCATCCCACTAGTTACCATACATATATGAAGGACCATCTCTTTAACCATATCGATATCCCAATCCAACAAACTCATTTGCCGGATACCATGGCACCAGACTTACAAGCAGAATGTCAAAGGTATGAAGAGCTCATTGAAAACCTTGGTGGAATAGACCTTCAGCTATTGGGGATTGGGGTGAATGGCCATATTGGATTCAATGAGCCAGGTACACCTTTTGCCTCCACCACGAATGTAGTGGAGCTTACAGCCTCCACAAGAGAAAAAAATGCCTGCTATTTTGATAATCCCTTCGACGTACCCAAACACGCGGTGACGATGGGAATCTCGACGATCATGAAGAGTAAACAAATCGTACTCCTCGTGTCCGGAAAGCAAAAGGCACATATTTTATACAAACTACTATCTGAACCAACCAATGAGCAAGTCCCAGCTTCCATCCTAAAACAGCATAAAAATGTGATGATTATTGCCGATCGTGAAGCGTTGGCGGAACTCAAGCAGAACTGTTAACGGGGTTTCTTTTCCATCTTTTCACACGAATAAGTTTAATGATAAGTATTAGATACAAAAATTGGGAACTCTCGTATTATTGAAAGTTCCCGTTGTGTAAAATTTAGTCCCTTATAATAGATATTAAGGAAGTATCATAAATGGTTATATCGTAATACTCAGGTTCTTTATCAAAAAATAATAATGCAAAACCTTGGATTCCTTGTTCAATTAAGTCTTTCTTCAGGGCTGTACCAACTCTTAATTCGGCATCTTCACAAATTGAATCACCATGTGTTCTTAGTACATCAGAGAATTTCCCTTTTATAGAACGTAATCTATCAAGTACAAAATCATCTATACTTTTATATGGGGATAGAGTGTGCTCTCAATATGAGAATCATAGAGGTCTAAATAGTCATCTTCAAAAATCTTTAGATCGTTCATGTTAATTTCGACCTCGATAATGGCATCGCCAAAAGTTTTAGCCCATTCCTTTCGTGTTGTTAAATATATAGCATGCCCGTTCAGCCTGCCCTTTCGAGGTACTGTGTCTAATCGAAACCCGTTTTTTAAAATGTTCTCTTTATTTTCTTTTGTAGTTCCATGATAAGCTTTCATAGGATAAGTATATATGTTTATATAAGTTTTATACAGGTAAAATTCATTGGAATTAGCGTGTGATTGCGTAGAGAATATTAAGTATATTGGAATAAACTTCAAGATGGATATATTATCTGGGAGCTATCATTCATAAAGATTAGGGCTCCCACTTTCACACCCCGTTTTTTTCTGTTTTTTAGCTTAATTAGCGCGCAGTTCTTAAGAGTTCAACACCCAAGTGATGCGAAAGTGTTAAAGGACAACCTGAATCTTAGAAGTTAGAAAATGTATTGATTATTGCCGATCGTGAAGCGTTGGCGGAACTCAAGCAGAACTGTTAACGGGGTTGCAATGATCTTGGCGAGTCGTATGATAAGGTTAACCAGTTTTTATTGGTTAACCTTTTTTTGTTGAAGATTCTTTTTATCAGCATGGGGTTCAGAATATTAGAAGACAAACAAGAAGTTGAGGGGAGGCGTGGTTTTGAACAAGAAAAGAAGAGCCGTACTGTTTCTTTTGTTGGTGTTTTCTATTGGGCTTGTCCTTTATGGACTATCCGGGCAAGCCACTCAGGAAAACAACAAATTGTATGTGTCTTCCGCTGGGGATGACAAAAACGTCGGAAGTAAGAAAGAACCTTTAAGAACCATACAGAAAGCCGTCGATTTAGCAAAACCGGGTACAACTGTCCATGTTCGAAAAGGAGTCTACAATGAACAAGTCGTCATACGGAAATCAGGCAAAGAAAATGCCCCTATCACCATTAAGGCCTATCCAAAAGAAAAGGCGATCATCGATGGGAGGGGCCTAGAGGTTTCATGGGATGACCAGGGTTTAGTATCGATACATAATCAAAGCTACATTACCATCGATGGATTGGACATCCAAAATTACAAAACCGAACAAGAGGATTTAGTGCCAATCGGAATATCTGTTAGCGGAAGCGGAAACGGTATCCGTATTTTGCGTACTCATATTCATCATATTGAAACACTTCATGAAAACGGGAATGCCCATGGGATTGCTGTTTATGGCACCGAAGCACCGCAAGCGATTGAAGATATCATCCTTTCAGGCAATACACTAGAAGAGATGAAACTGGGTGCCAGTGAAACGTTGGTGCTGAATGGTAATATATCAAACTTCCAGGTTACAAATAACATCGTCAGGAGAAATGACAATATCGGAATCGATGTTATTGGGTTTGAAGGTGTGTCTCCTGTTGAAAAATTCGATCAGGCAAGGAACGGTATCATCCGTAACAACACAGTCTATGAAATATCCAGTTACGGAAATCCAGCCTACGGAAACCAATATGCGGCTGGCGGAATCTATGTCGACGGTGGTAAAGATATCGTTATCGAGAAGAATAGGGTTTATAAAAACGATATAGGAATTGAAGCGGCTAGCGAGCATGAGGGCAAAGTTACACGTTCCATCACCATCCAAAACAATTCGATTTATGAGAATAGAAGTGCAGGTATCGCAATAGGTGGATATGACAGGAAAAGAGGAAGCACCATAAACAGTACAATTACCGACAACGTCCTGTATAAAAATGATACAGAATTTCAAGAGGGCGGACAGATTTTGCTTCAATATCATACGAAGAATAATAGAATCGAAAACAACATCATGGTCGCGGGTGATTCCAAACTCCTTATCAGCAACCCTTTCAAGCAAAACAAAGGGAACATACTAGATAACAATGTCTACTACCTGCATGGGGGAGAGAAAGAAACGCGTTGGATATGGAAAACGGAAGATATCATGGGGTTCTCTGCCTTTAAAAAGATAAGTCTTCAAGACACGAATAGTATGTTTCAGAAGCCGAAGTTCATGAATGAAAGTAAACGTGATTTCCGGCTCAAGTCCAAATAAATTCGGTTAACGGTATAATAGCATCATTTTGGCTTTTCCATATTTTTGTTATATTTAAAGTGATAGATTGGCAGGAAATATAGTCAGAGGGAGGAAGGGAATATGAATAATAGAAGGAATTTGCTTTTTTTCTTAGCGTGCATGAGTGCAGTGGTTCTATTCATTACAAGTGTTCAACAGCCAAGTGAAGCGAACGCTGCCAAGGACAACCTGAATCTTAAGAAGCTGGAAGTCGATGAATTCTTTACGAACCATGACGGAACATTCATATTACGTGATCTGAAAAAAGAAAAGACATTCGTCTATAACCAGGAACGTGCGAATCAACGATTTGCACCGCAATCGACTTTTAAAGTGCCAAATTCTTTGATTGGGTTGCAAGTCGGAGCTGTAGAAGATGAATATGACATTAAGTATTGGGATGGTGTTGAGCGGGAGATTGAGGCCTGGAACCAAGATCATACGCTTGGGTCTGCAATGAGAAACTCTGTCGTTTGGTATTATCAAGCGATGGCTCGTGACATTGGAGAGAAGCAAATGGAGGAATGGGTTCGTACCATATCTTATGGCAACCAAGATATTAGTGGAGGCATCGACCAGTTCTGGTTAAGCAGTTCACTAGAAATTTCACCAATAGAACAAGTAGACTTTATGGAGAAACTATATAAAGAGAACCTTCCCTTTGATAAGGATGTCATGAAAACCGTGAAACGCATGATGATCCAGAAGGAAGGGGATGACTTTACCCTTTACGGGAAAACAGGGCAAGGGTCAGGTATAGGCTGGTATGTCGGTTTTATCAAAACAGACAATCATGCGTATAGTTTTGCTACGAATATTGCCGGAACAAGCACAGATGCTAAAGCCATCACAATGGACATTTTAAAGAAGTACAACGTAATGACAATGGAATGAAACCAAGAATTAGAGGATAGGATGTTGATAGAGGCATTTATCCTCTTTTTTTAGGATGGGATATGTATAAGCAGAAGGAAGGGTGAGAGGATGGATTTCAATACAGTGATGCAGGAGCTGGAAGCGTTGGGTAAGGACCGCACTAAAAAAATGTACATATCCAATGGGGCGCAGGAGCCTCTTTTTGGCGTAGCTACAGGAGCCATGAAACCAATCGCAAAGAAAATAAAAATAAATCAACCATTAGCCGAAGAGCTTTATGCCACGGGGAACTACGATGCGATGTACTTTGCAGGCATTATTGCAGACCCCAAAGCGATGAGTGAGTCGGATTTTAATCGGTGGATGGATGGAGCGTATTTCTATATGCTGTCCGATTTTGTGGTAGTGGTCACATTATCAGAATCAGATATAGCACAAGACCTTGCTGATACATGGATTGCAAGCGGTGACGAGCTGAGAATGTCAGCGGCCTGGAGTTGCTACTGCTGGCTTATAGGGAATCGCCCCGACCATGAATTTTCCCGAACGAAGCTTTCCCATATGCTTGATCAAGTGAAAAATTCCATTAAAGAATCACCGGAACGAACGAAATCCGCTATGAACAATTTTCTATACACCGTGGGAATTTCCTATTTGCCATTACATGAAAAGGCTAGCAAGACGGCCAATGAGGTAGGAATCGTGGAAGTCAAACGGGACAATAAAAAAAGCAATTTCCTAAACGCATACGAAAGTATTCAAAAAGAAATCGCTAGAGGCAGGCTTGGATTCAAACGAAAACATGTCCGATGTTAAAATCAGCTTTGCATTAGGGAGCTGATTCAAGAAGGATTGACATTCTTTTTTAATGGATCTGTTAAAGATTACTGTTGATTTTTGAACAAATAAAAAGGCCACCTAATAAGTGTCCAGCCTAAAATTTTATGGACATTTGTGGTGAAATAGTTACATAGAATGGGAGAGAATATTATTGACTATACATACTGATTCTATTGTAACTTTTATGATCATGTGGGGAATACCCGCATTCATGGTTGTTAGAGGTATTTAAAAATGAATACTGACGATAGGAAATCAGTCATTCATGATTTCAGGACCCCATGTTTTTTATTGACAATTGGCCTTTTTATAATCGGGGCTTTCGTAACACATTTATCAACTGTATTCCCCATACATACCATGAAAGGAATGGGTATAGCTTTATTGAGTATTGGCGGAATCATTTCAATAGTGAATTTGTGGAAGGAAAGCAAAATGAAAAGTATAGGATTATTTATAGTATTATCGTTTTTGATTTTCTTGATCATTCAACTACTAAAACTGTTCAAGCAGATATAGATATAACGGAGCTGTTTGATGAATTTTTGAATCATCGTGGATTGGAGAGTGTAATGCAAATTAAATTATTTCGTTATTTATTATTGAGCTTACTTTCACTCTTATTCTTAACAGGTTGTCCAGGCCCATCTGACTATGATATGGACCTACCTGGAGGATATTCTGTTATAAGAACATCAGCCGACGAAGTCAAGATTGCACCAAAAGTTAGTGAAGGTAGTTGGGGAACCGGCGTCATTCCTGCGAAAGTTACCGAAGTTGCTTGGGATGATAAATATATTATCGCAAAGCAGCTTGGTTTGAAAAATGACGACAACGGCCATCAAATTCCTGATGAAAAGAACGTGAGCTTTTGGATACTGGAAATGATTACAGACGAAGTGACTGGACCTTTAGATGGTAAAAGTTTCACAGAGAAAAAAGCTGAATTTGGAATATCCAATGATATTGTGCTACAAGAAATAGATGACATTAGGGGAGATGGATAGGCGTTCCCTCTTAAAGAAGCTTTTCCGTGTTCCTTCATTTATTTTGACAATTTTTACAGTGAATATGATCTGAAAAACGAATGACTGAAACCAGGTAGGGAAGAATATCAGCGAGTCTGATTACTTTTTTTAAATGGAGGTATGAACATGAACAATCGTTTTGATGATAAAGTCGTGTTGATTACAGGAGCCGGGTCCGGACTGGGACAGGCTTCTGCCCTGCAAGTGGCCAAAGAAGGGGCGAAACTTTCCTTGGTGGATGTGAAAAGTGATTCTTTGGAAACCACGGAAAAATTGATTCGCGAAGCGGTGCCCAAGGCGGAAGTGCACTTGATTACGGCGGACGTTTCAAAGGAAGGTGATGTGAAGAAGTATGTGGATGAAACGGTGGATCGATTCGGCCGCATCGACAGTTTCTTCAATAACGCCGGGATCGAAGGAAAACAGAACCTGACGGAGGATTATGGAATCGATGAGTTCCGCAGAGTGGTGGGTGTGAACCTGAACGGGGTTTTCTTCGGGATGAAGTATGTACTGGAAATTATGAAAAAGCAGAAATTCGGCACAATTGTCAATACGGCATCTGTCGGTGGAATCCGCGGCGTGGGGAACCAATCAGGCTATGCGGCAAGTAAGCATGGTGTCGTCGGACTGACGCGAAACTCCGGAATCGAGTATGGCCAATACGGCATCAGCATCAAGGCGATTGCCCCGGGTGCGATCATGACGCCGATGGTCGAAGCTTCCTTGAAACAGATGGGTGGCGAGAATTGGGAGGCAGCCGGTAAGGAATTCGTCAGCGTCAACCCGATGAAACGCTTTGGAAAACCGGAAGAGGTCGGGTACTTGGTCGCTTTCCTGCTTTCCGAACAAGCAACCTTCATCAATGCCGCCGTCATCCCAATCGACGGTGGACAGTCGTATAAATATTAAGTAGTAAAAAAAAATGATCTTTTCGCTCAAAGCGAAAGGGTCTTTTTTATAGAATTGCTTTCCTTCTATTAATAAGGTATGAATTATTAAAGGGCGATTTCAAATGGGGGACGGGCATGGATACGACAATCCTGTATTATAAAAGATATGAAGGAAAAGCAAAGCCTATTGATTATGTTAATTGGGCTTATCAAAAATTAACGGATGATTCTTCGGTGAACTCATTAAAAATCCTAGCATCCTTTAGAGAACCTCTTAACCAATTCGAGGTAGAAGATTATTTTCAAAGGGTTATAAAAGAATGGGAAATGCCAGTGCCTACGCATGAAGAGTGTGCCAAAGCCTACTTATATCACTTATTAAGACAAATCTTAGGGGAAGATAAACATGTCGCCCATATAGCTTACGAAGTGTATGAAGTGGTTCGCGAACACTTTAATGAGCTGAATGTATGGTATGACATAAGTGAAATGATAGACGAATTTCAGTGTGGGGAAAATAGACTAAGAGAGAACCTAACGTGGGAGCAGTTTCTTTCCATGATCAAGCTTGAAGCAGAGAAACAATTAGAAAATGAATTCTTCCTCCAGTAAAGGGCTATAGACTTACCGAAAGACCATTTTTTGTAGGGAGGATTTCCTTTGTTGGAGGAAACGTAGAAAACTTTTCAATTCTTCCGTCCAAGTGGCATATACATATAAGCGATCTTGTAATGAGAAGGAGGATTGCTTTGGACGGAGTAACGTTATATGATATCTTCTTCATCGTGGCGACAGAAATCATCTTGCTTGCGACAGTGGTGCTTACCTTACTTTGGGTCATCCGGGCACGGAAGGAAAAGGTTCATTTTCTACTTGCATTTATCATTATTGCTTTTCAGCTTGTATGGAATGTCGCATCCAACTATTTCATGATGACCGCGATTTTGATTCCAGGTGTATCGGTGGTTCTGATGCTGACCTGGAGGCTTTTCATCCGGGATGAATACACGAAAAGCCGATTGTTCAGTGCTGCGCTTCTGCTACAGGGTATCTGGTTTGTTTTGTATATCGTCGTGCTAATCGAAAACTGGTTAGGTTTTTAGTCATCGGAAGGCCCTTACATGGTAAGGGTCTTTTTATTTAGACTGAATGTCGGATTACTGGCGTTGAATGTTGAATTATTGGCGTGAATGTTGAATTATCAGCTTGTATGGTCGAATTAATCCTATCCGTGGTTGAATTATACCGATTTCAGCTCTGTTTAAGAATCGATTTTACGTGAATTGTGCGCTATACTGAATGAAACTCGTCTTAAAGGAGATTGACCAGCCCGTGTTTAATAGATTAACGAAGAAAACAAAGGTAGCTCTAGTAGCTTCCATCTTATATGTGATTGTACCGACGGATCTCATTCCGGATTTTATAGTAGGTTTCGGACAGGTTGATGACGCAGCTGTACTGCTCTACCTAGGCAAGTGTTTATACACAGATTTGTTTACCAAGAAATCTCGTCCTGACGTCATAAAAGGGTAGTAGATTAATAGGTAAACAGTTACTTAATCGATAAAAAAAAGCCATGCTCCTAGCCGGTTAGGCTGAAAGGCATGGCTTTTTCCTTTTACTTTTGAGCGTTAATCCAAAGCTTACCTGTTGCTCTTTGTGTTGTAACATTCCCATAGCTATCTTGGGCTTTTACCTCAACGACGGCACCTGGTGCTTTTACATTCGTCGTGGCTGTGTAGTAGCCGACATAATGTCCTGATGATGTTTCTTTCATTGGTAATTCCGTTGCATTGGCAACGCCTCCTGCATTTGTCAAAGGCATCAAGATGGAGAAGTCTGCGGATAAGCCTGGTTCACTGTCAAATTCGATTTTGACCGATTCCCCATTTTTTAAGACCTTATCCTGATTTGGCACTAAACCAGAGATTTCTGGAGCTGTGAATTTCACATCGATGGAGATGGATTTAGTGACTGAATTGCCTGCCTTATCTAGAGCGACTACTTTGATTTTATTGATTCCTTCATCAAGTAGAAGGCGATAAGAGAAGGTGTTATCTTTCACTTCGGCCTTCTTCCCGTTCACTTTAACTGAATCCAGGTTTTCATCCGAGATGGTACCCTTCACGGTTACCGTTTCGCGGTTTACTTTGCTGCCATCAGTTGGTGAAGTAATGGCGAGTGTTGGCTTTTTCGTATCCAATATCACCGTTACAGGAGCGGATGCCTCAGTTGTGCCTTGGCTAGTCCGTGCTTTTGCAGTCAACGTATTTTCCCCGTTGTTTAATGTGACAGGAACGGAGAAGGTTCCTTCATTCGTAGAATCTGTCGTTGCTACTTTTTCCCCTTTGTTGAAAATATCCACTTTCGTTGTCGGTGCGGATGTACCTTCAACAGTTACTTCTTTTTGATTCGAATAAGAACCGTCTTTAGGAGAGGTGATGACAGGTTCTTTTACTTCGTAATCGACCGTTGCCCGAATCATGTAATTTCCTTCTTCAGTTGGGGCTGGTGACCAAGCACCGCTTACACCCTGCCAGCTTCGTCCTGCATTCGGTCCATCTTCATCTGTAGCTAGACCTGGTGCATTCGGATTGGCTTTTGTTTGGGTATAAACCATAAAGAAATCGCCTTCAACCATGATTCCATGTTCGCTAAGATCAACATGTGTCCATTGACCGTTACGTAAGGCTGTTTCGGTGAAAGGACCTGCGATTTTCTTGCCAGGTGATCCGTCTGTTCCTGAAGCATCATATACGGAAACTTGGAACTCAGTCCCACCTGGGGTAGGCCATGTTGTATCCCAGAAGCGTAAAAGAGCGCCGGTTACATTGGCCGTTTTATTCCCTGAAGCCAAGGACATTTTTACAGCCCAGCTGTTGCCTGCCGCATTATAGGCACGAGCGTTTTCAGCTGTTCCATCATCATACTTGATTTCATCTGGGTACCCGATGAACGGTTTTAGTTCGATATTTTTCGTGCTAGTTCCTTCAGAAATCGTCACGGATGCTTCATTGCCGTAATAAGAAGGAGCCATGACTTTTAACGTGTAATTTCCTTCATAAGCAGTTAGTGAGTACTCACCGTCTGCATTTGTCGTTACTGGTTGGATAGCCGCATCCTCTAGAAGGTAAACGGTAGCACCAGAGACGGGTTCACCAGTAACCTTGTTGGTGATGGTACCATTGATTGTTCCTTTAGGGATTTCTTGAAGAGTAAAGTTAGCTGTTGATGTTGCATCTTGTTCGATGTTGACTGGCGCTGTTTGTGAACGATACCCATATGTTTCTGCTTGCATGGTATACGAGCCTGTTGCATGTGTAAGTTGGTATGAACCATCTTGTGGGTTTGTATATACAGAACGTCCTGTTTCTAAAACACTTACCTGTGCCTGTAATGGAAGAAGCACTGGTGCAGGTTGTTCTTTTTCAGGTTCTTTTTGTTCTTTTTCCAAAACTGGCTTGATTTTATCAGGATTCACTTGCGGTTTAGCCGATACCGAAGAATCAGACTTATTGACACCTAATCCTGCTTTTGCTTTTGTCGTTGGTAGAATCGAAGTATTGGCCAATTTAACATCATCGATATACCAGCCCGGTTTTTGGACGGAACTATCTGTTGTGACATTAAAGGCGATATAGATTCGTTCTCCAGCATATTCGCTTAGGTTGACTTCTCCGTCGACCCAATTATTGGACTTATCATTGAAACGGGCAGCTTGTACCCAGTTCGTTTCGTCTGTGGAAATGAAGACATGACCGAAATCATAGTTCCTTTCCAGTTCATACCAGTGCTTGAATTGTAAATAGCTTGTGCCTTCTGGTACATCGACCGGAGGCATGGCCAGGCTCATGTTGGCGCTATTTGCATAGTTTCCAGCCAGGTTTGTAGCATAGACCTTCTGACCGGATGCTGCTGATCCAGGTCCGCTTGTCGGAATGCCCCATTCCCAGTTATTGTTTGTGCCATAAGAAGTCCATCCAGTTGGATTTTCTTCAAAATCCTCTGTATAGCCCACGCTGATTCCAGGCAATAGCTCAGTGGAATAAGCATCGGAAGTAGTGACGAATCCACCAAAATCGGTTGCAATCCATTTATAAGTGACTGTATTTCCAGTCAGATCAGAACCTGGAATCGTGGCTTCGTACGTTCCAGACTTATAATCACCATTCTTTCTCTCTGCCTTGACTTCAGCCCAGCTTCCGTCCGCTTTTTTGTAGCTGAGTTTAACGGCAGTGACACTTACATTATCTGATACTTCAGCTTGAAGCTTTAGGTTCATTTTTTTATACGAATTTTCTGGTGCTTCATGGGAAATGACGGCTGCTTCTGTGTCATCACCAGACTTGGTTACTTGACCTTCGATTTTACCCAGTCCGCTTACAACGGAAGAGACCGCGTCAAATGCGTTTACTAGGCCATAACCATATGCATGATTAGGCGTTGTCGGGTAATTGCTGTCTGTCAAAGGTGTCGCCGTTGTCAGTAGAATTTCCTCAAGTTGGTCAACGGTTAAGCTGGCATTTACCTGTCTTAATAGAGCAGCGACTGCTGTGACATGAGGGCCAGCCATCGATGTTCCATTCCAGCCACCTTCATAGCCACCACCAGGAACAGCAGACCGGATGTTAACACCAGGCGCGGAAATATCCGGTTTGATTTCTCCGTATGGAGATGGACCCCGTAAAGAGAAATTTCCGACTACGTTGTTAATGTCTGTTGCGCCAGTGGCAAAAGACTCTGGATAGTTCGCTGGGTTAGCTACTGAACCAGCTCCGCCGGGATTCGTTAATGTCGTATTTCCAGCAGAAAATTCAGGGAAGATTTCAGCTGCTTTCCAAGCTTGTACCATTGGACGGTACCACTCGTCAAGGCCAGCTCCGCCTCCCCAAGAGTTATTGACAACATCCGGTGCTTTCTCAGGATGAGGATTACCTGCCGCATCTTTTGGGGCGATTATCCATTCACCGGCTTCCAATAAATCAATATCTGAACCTCCATTTGCAGAAAACGCCTTAACTGCGATGAATTTAGCGCCTGGAGCCACTCCGATTTGATTGGCACCATTTGGCTCAGAGCCTACCATTGTACCGATTGTGTGAGTTCCATGATCTAAATCATCATATGGTGAAGCTTGTCCGCTCACCGCATCAAACCAGTTGTATTCATTGTTTGCGACATCTGGGTTGGCAGGGTTATATCCGCGGTACTTGGTTTTTAATGACGGATGGTTCCATTGGACGCCTGTATCGATAGAAGCAATAACGGTTCCTGCTCCATCAATGCCCATATCCCATACAGCCGGAGCCCCGATTTTTTCGATATTCCACTCAATGGAAGATGTGTCTGCTTTGGTTTTACTTGATTTTGGGATTGTAACAGCTTTAGAAGCGACGGTCTTGCTTGCCGGTTTAATAAGCTGTCTTGTTTCATTCGGCATGATTTTATCTACTTCCGGAAGAATGGCGATTTGCTCCATTACTTCCTTCGTGGCTGTCACGGCAATCGCGTTAACGATATAAAAAGATTGAATATCTTTTGCATTGCCGGCTTTTTCTTGCTTTTCTAAGTAGTTCTTGATATCGACTTGTGTTTCAAGAGCAGTAGCGCGAAGCTCCGAGACCACACTCGAACGTTTAAGTAACTTTGCATTATTTGCAGATAGTTTTTGAGATTTTGCTGTTTTGGCAGCTTTTGAGGATACGTCCTTGGTGTCTACTTGTTTTTTGAGTTTAACGAGAAAGGTTACCTTTTCATCTTTTTCAAACTGTTTAAGGACCTTAGAGGCCACTTTCTTTTGATTCTTTCCCGCTAACTCATCTTTAGCAGAGGTGTGGAGCTTGTTTGTAGATGCAGCGATGGAGTTCGTTGGAATGATTAGTGATCCAATAAGCATGATGACAAATGCTATTGCTAACCACTTCGTTCTTCGTTTTTTTCGCAAGTCAATTCCCCCTTATTCTATTTTCAAAGAACAGCACCTTTGGCCAATCTAACAGGTACATTGCACCTCCATTCTTTTTAGATGGCCAGTATGTAGAACACAGATGTTCCCATAATGATAGCAAACGGGTGAATGAGAAAAATGTCGGATTATAGGGCGATAAACTCGAATCAGCCAAAATGAATAGTTTGTAGGAACACTCATTTTGGGAAAATAAGGAATAGTACCTTTATCTTTTCGAGTAAAGGTGGTAAATCATTAAAAAAACATGCTAATTTACGAGTGTCTAAAGAACTTTGCTTATATGGGATATTGAAAAATGGTAAATAAATACTGTTTATCGCAAGTGGAGAGGTGGGTTTCAATGAAAAACTCCCCATCATAAAAAATGGGGAGTTCATATAGAGTATTAAGCAGTTGCATCCAACTTTTTAAGAATAATAGAAGCGTTCCTGCTGCGCCCCCTGTCCCAGTCGGAAGAGTGATAGACGAATTTGTGACGTTTCGTAGGGTGAGAACATCCCCATCAGCTAAGGTGACCAGAGCCTGGCCGGTAATTTCCTGGCTACCTGAACCGGATCCATAAACGGAACCTGGAACCAATGTGTCATTTACTAATAAACCAAATTGGTTAGGTTCTAAAGTCGATACCGAGAAAGTAACTTCGTAGGTTCCTGGTGTGGTAACGGTTATATCGGTTGAAGGAGCTGTATGCGTAATACCAGGTGTAGTTATTCCAGTTGTATCAAAAGTAACATCCGTTCCGGCAGCCACTGTTTGAGCTGTTGTGTTGTAAATAAATCCGAACTCTGCTAAACCAGTACCACAGTGATTCCAGTAGGTTCAGTAGCACCCATTGGTCCTACAAAGTTATTGGGATGGGTACATGACATGAAATATGTATTTTTTTATAAATGACCCTTAAACTTCTAGATTTTTTGTTCGTTTGGCACAGGGCCATCTTGGGTACTAACTTATAAAAAGAAGAAAAGAGGAAGATCCATGTGGAACGCAGTCTTATGGGGTGGAGTTTCAGGTTCGGCCGTTTTGCTTGGGGCGCTTATGGCTTTATTTGTTCCAATTAAAAAGAAAGCGATCGGTTACATCATGGCATTTGGGACGGGCGTTTTAATCGGGGCAGCCGCCTATGAGCTTTTAGGCGATTCCGTTCGGGATGGGGGGATCATGGCGACGTCCATAGGTTTCATAGCAGGTGCAGCAGTGTTTACCGGTTTGGATTTTCTTGTTTCCAAAAAGGGTGCATCTAAAAGGAAACGCTCCAATCATGCTTCTACAAAGGAAGCTGGGTTGGCCATCTTTATTGGGACCGTGATGGATGCGATACCGGAGTCGATCATGATCGGTGCCAGCTTGATCAGCGGCGGGGCGGTCAGTTGGTTGCTCGTCATCGCCATTTTTATCAGCAACATTCCAGAAGGACTTTCCAGTACGACGGGGTTAGTGAATAGCCACTATTCGAAGAAGAAAATCATGGCTCTCTGGTTTTCCGTATTGATCATTTCGGCCATGTCGTCACTGGGGGGCTATCTCTTCCTCGATCAAGCATCGGAAGCGATGATGGCAGGAATGGCAGCCTTTGCAGGTGGAGGAATCATTGCCATGGTTGCGTCCACCATGATGCCTGAAGCGTATGAAGACTCAGGTCCAATCACTGGAATCTTCGCTTCAGCGGGGCTGCTCGTTTCACTGGTTCTGGATTCGATGTGAGTGTAATAGAATGCGTTTAATAAAATGGATAAGCGTATCCGTACTATTTTAGTTGTCATCAACTCATTTAAAACAGCCACCTCCAGAAAGGAAGTGGCTGTTTTGTTATGGAAGAAACGTCACTGTTGTACGTTCTCTTATTTATGTTCAAGTCCATCTAGAACAATATTAGTTTAAAAAGTCCTTTTTATATCGAAAAGCTAGATATATTCCGGAAGCTATGAAAGCAAGAGAATATTTAAATAAGAAGAAAATTTGCCACATATATTCTTTCGGGAAGATGATGTCGCATAAAATGATTCCATATAGCATAATGAGGGCGCCTTTTAAAGATATTTGAATGGTCCTTTCGTCAGCCGCACCCATTTTTTTATAGAATACATAGATGAGGATCACTCCGACTATAAGCAATACAAAGCTGATACCAATAAGCATATTCCAATTGCCAGTTGATTCATCTGTCCAGGTTTTTAAAGGATAAAAGACTGAATTTGATAGTTCTTCAATTTTCATTTTGTTCACTCCCTTTCACATAAATAAAGATATCGTTTACCTCTACGTTAAAGAAATCAGCTATTCGAAAAGCTAAAACAAGAGAAGGTGAGTAATTATTCTTTTCCATCACATAAATGGTTTGTTTGGATACTCCCACAGCGGCAGCCAATTCTTTTTGAGACAATCTTTTTAAAACCCGGTGTTCATATACTTTATTTTCAACATAATCCTCAACTGCTTTCTTCAAAGTCGTCACCTTCCTTTTTACCATAATCTTACAGTACATTATACTTATAGAAAAGTAAAGTAAACTTATACAAAAGATAAATATTATTATGCAATTTGAGATATAAAAAGTAAAAAAGCTTGGGGACCCCAAGCGTTTTTCAATGGAAACTATCATGTTATTTGAGTGTCAAAAAATACATTTATTGGATGTTTGTTGAAACTTTCTTTCAGATTATCCGTATAGCTTATTATCAAAACAAGGAGGATATCATATGTACGATGTGGATGTTGGTGGAGGGGATGGACTTTTCACAGCGGCACCAGTATTTATAGGAATTATTTTTGTTATCATTCTCATACTATTCATAGTGAATGTATTCAATGGCCTTAGCCAGTGGAAGGAAAACGAAGAGTCGCCTCGTTTATCTGTTCCGGCACATGTCATAAGTAAACGGACGAATGTCACAAGGCATAATCATTTCCATGATAACGATGTCCATTCGCATTCTTCCTCTACGACCTACTTTATAACATGTGAATTTGACAGTGGTGATCGAACGGAATTTCGTATTTCAGGCAAGGAGTTTGGTTTGCTTGCTGAAGGAGATATCGGTACGTTAACTTTCCAGGGAACAAGATTTATAGATTTTTCTAGGAAAAAGCAAACGGAAGAAAACTTTCATTGAATTCAATTGGATTGGGAGATGAGGAATCATGAGTGAAAAAGGATGTATAAAATGCGGTAGTGATGATGCGGCTAAGAAGGACGTGGCAATGACGGGAACAGGATTGTCGAAGATGTTCGATGTCCAAAATAATAAATTTACGGTTGTGTATTGCAAGAAGTGCGGGTACTCAGAATTTTATAATAGGCAATCGTCCACAGGAAGTAACCTGCTCGATTTATTCTTTGGTTGATCTTTGGAAGAGAAGGGGCTGCCCCAAAAGGCGGGAATGTCGATCACAACATTTCTGCCTTTTTTCTATTGCGTTTTTTCACTGGAAAAAGGGACTTTTGAAAAGGCTACTTGTTAGGTATGTTAAGAGTTCTATCCGATAGTCATTATTTTAAGAAAGTATTTAATTCACTTTTCCCATTGCTCTATAAAGGCTGACAATCGCTAAACGAGTTAATTGTAAGGCCATGTAATGAGGGCTGTAAATCATGTTTTTTTCCACCCATACCTTTGTGATTCCTATGATGGATGAACTACTATAATCAAGCAATATATCTAAGGGGACCAATAATCTTTGTTCCTTACTCATGCTTGAAATGCGAAGGTAAAGGTTCTCCCTAATCACTTTATATAGGTTTTGAAGAAATTCTTCGGATTTTATTTTAGTGAACATGGTGTGGTAGAACTTTTGATTTATAGCTATATTTTCAAAGAATGACTCATAGTAGGGATCAGCCATTTCAAGATTAAACTGGTCATTTCCATGGTTCGGCATGGACTTCACCAAGGATTCTTTTAATTCTGATAATTTTTCTTGGACCGTTTTATCTAGCCAATCATATTTGTCTTGATAATGTGCATAAAACGTAGAACGGCTAATATTGGCTTGATTGGTGATGTCCTTGACAGATATTCGTGAAAATTCCTTTTCGGATAGTAGAGAAATAACAGTTTCATAGATGACTTCACGAGTCCGGATGATTCGACGATCTGTAATCGGTTGATGGCTTTCCATTTTTTCCTCCTAAAGATTGAAAGTAGAACGTAAAGTGATTATCGTTTGTTGACGCCTCTATGCTTTTATTCGTATCAATGTTGTATTAATATAATAGACCATCAATTCATATATAATCAATAGGAATTGTTATATTTGTGATTGGAGCAGGGACCAGAACGGATGGAACATGAAAAATACAATATAAATCATAATGTGGTTTTACTTTACTTAATCGAACATTTCGTTATTCACTGTCCTCTAAACGTCAAAAATGCCTTAATTGTTTGTTGCAACGGAGTGGAGTCTTGCTATAATAAATATCAAATTCCGATTTTATTCATGTGATTTATGGGTGTATGTTAGAACTTGTCTAATTTTATATGTCGACTGGACTACCAGAGACTTTTATGTAAGCTTGAATCCCCTGATTTTAAGCGAACAATAAAGGTGTCTGTTTTTTTGTATGCTTACGGTTTGATTGAATTTGGATGAAAAGAGGTTCGTAAGTGCTGAGCAGAGGAGATCGCTTTATTCAAAGCTTGAATGATGAACGTAGCGTATTACTTGAAGGGGAAAAGTTAACCGATTTGGCCGGGCATCCCGCGTTTAAAGGAACGCTCGAAACCATTACCCATCTCTTTAATATGCTCGATGATCCCAACGAGAGAGAGAACGTTGGTTTTAAATTGCCTGGTAGAGAGTCATATGCACATAGCTCATTTTTAGTCCCCTATACACAAGAAGATTTACAAAAGCGTAGCCGGGCCTTTCATTATTGGTCTAAAGAGACTCATGGCATGATGAGCAGGTTGTCTGATTATGCACGATCCATGATTACGGGATGGTATGCGGCCAGGAAGCAATTGGGTGTTCTTGATCCTCATTTCGAATCGAAGATCACAGCTTACTATACAGAGGCAAGGGATCATGATTTGTTCTTAACAACTGCCATTGTCGATCCGCAAATTGATCGCTCGAGTGGTCTGGAGGATGTCAGAGTGGCAGACAGGTTTCTCCATATTGTTAGAGAAACAAGTGATGGAATGATTGTCCGAGGGGCAAAAATGATTGCGACGGGTGCTCCCTATGCCCATGATTTTATCATCTCGTCCTTTCTGAAATTCAAACCGGAACAGGCCAAACACGCACATGTTCTGATTGTTCCAGCAAACTCCCAGGGTCTTCATATTGTTTGTCGCGAATCCTTTGCTGATCTGAGGAAAACCGATCATATTTTAAGTGCTAGATATGATGAAATGGACTCCGTGCTATTTTTCGATGATGTCTTCATTCCTTGGGAAAGGGTCTTGCTTCATGGCAATTCAGAGAATGTATTAGCACTTCGAGCCAACGAAACGGCTAATTCCCTTGCTTTTCATCAGAATATTGTTCGGTACGTGGCAAAGCTGGAATTCGTGACGGGGGTCGCCTTTGCGGTAGCGGAGGCAATAGGTGTGAATGAATATTTGCATGTGCAGGAAAAACTTGGTGAGCTGCTTACCCAGATTGATACCATGAAAGCACTCGTGATTGCCTCAGAAGTTCAGGCAAAGCCGGATGAGGCGGGAGTGCTAGTACCAAACCTATCCTATATCCATACAGCTCGAAACATCGGAACCCGTTTTTACCCAAGGGCCATCGAGATTTTACAACAAATAGGCGGTGGAGGATTTGTTCAGGTTCCCTCCAGGTTCGAAGATTTCTTTGGGGTGATTTCAAACCACATGCAACACTACTTTGAAGGAAAGACGGTCAGTGCAGAGAAAAAAGTACAGTTATTTAAACTGGCCTGGGATCTAATTGGGAGTCCTTTAGGGTCCCGGCATGAACTGTATGAACGATTTTATGCGGGAGATCCGGTTCGTGCTTTTGCCAGTCAGTATAGTGAAGCAGACCACGCTTCCTTCACGGAGCCGATTTGGCGGTTATTATGGGAAACAAGTAAGTAGGGGGAAGTAAGCTAAAGATTGAAACCGTCCATCATAGTCTTGCTAGTGAACGTTCTAAACCAACCATGATTAAGGAGCATTCAGTATGAATGATGAGAAATTAAGGATAATCGAACTTTCTGAACATCCCATACAAAAGAGAAATCTGGAAAAAAGCGAGTATCTTAACCTACCGGATATCGAGTTTTTTCTATTGTGTCAGCAGCAATATAGGGTGAATAAAGGGGTGTATAACACGATAGATAAATGGTTTCATCATGATGGAATCGTTAATATTATTCACCGTCGAATCTATCTTCTAGCCTTTTTGGACTTTGTATCAGAAGAGAATGCGAAAGATGACCGCCATAAATATATACGATTCGGGAATGGCGGATTAACTAAAAAGCTCAACGAATTTATGAAGGAAACGGAAACCAATAAATATATGATTTAAATCTGGTCCATTTGAAGGAGGATCCTCATTCATGAATATAGCTGAAAAAGGAACAGAACTGGATTATCTTGAAATCGCCCAATCATTAGCAAATGAATTCGCAAAAACTGCCGTTCAACGAGATAAACAAGGTGGAACGGCAAAAGTGGAACGTGATTTACTTCGCAAAAGTGGATTACTCGCTCTTAACGTTCCCAAGCATTTGGGGGGACATGGTGAGAACTGGGAAACCATTTTTCGAATAACCCGTGAACTGGCTAAAGTCGATGGCTCGATGGCTCATTTATTCGGTTACCACTTTTTGTGCTTGACGTCGGTTCATTTATACGGAACTGAACAGCAGAAGGAAAAGCTTTATAGAGAAACAGCCGAACATGATTGGTTCTGGGGCAATGCCTTTAATCCACGTGATGAAGGGTTAGTAGTAAGGCAAGAAGGGAATTCATTGCGATTGAATGGAAAGAAATCCTTTTGTTCCGGTGCCACAGACTCGGACCGACTGCTTATCTCAGCCAAAAGCCCAGATCATGACCGGCCTGTCATTGCCGTTATTCCGACTAAGCGAACCGGTATAGTTGTCGGAGGAGATTGGGATAGCTTCGGTCAACGTCAAACAGATAGCGGAACCGTGATGTTCAATGATGTGCGGCTAGAAAAAGAGGAAGTACTGAGTTTTTACGAACAACATCAGGATGGCTTCTTTCCCACTTTACGAACACATATTGCTCAGACGATTTTAGTTCAGGTTCTCCTCGGTGTGACGGAAGGAGCGTTTGAAGAAGCCAAAAAGTACACCAGAAGCATTTCTCGCCCTTGGTTGACTTCCGGTGTTGAGCAAGCAACTCTTGACCCCTATACCATTCGTCACTATGGGGACTTCTTCATACAGATAAAAGCTTCTGAAGCATTGGCTCAAAATGCGGTAGTGGCATTACAAGAAGCGTGGGACAATGAGTGGTCACTAACAGAACAGGAGCGAGGTGAGTGTGGGATCATGATTGCAACAGCTAAAGCTTCCGTTGCAAAAACGGCATTAGAGGTGACAAGTCGCATGTTTGAGGTTATGGGAGCAAGGGCCACTTCAGCACAGTATGGATTTGACCGATTTTGGCGTAATGTAAGGACGCACACCTTGCATGATCCGATTGAATACAAAGTTCGGGATCTCGGAAACTGGGCTTTAAATGGTCAGGTACCTGAGATTACCCCCTATTCTTAAATAGTACGTAACAACTGCTTTTTAAAGAATTTACTGAAGCGTCTACCAAAAGAAGAAACAGTAAAACCAGTTAAATAAAACTTGATTTTAGAGAAAGAGGTTGATTAATAAATGGAAATCTTTTGGTTTATCCCTACAAACGGTGACTTTCGTCAATTAAATAATAGTGAAGGCGCTCGTCCTGCCACGTATAACTATTGTAAGCAAATTGCAGAAGCGGTTGATGATCTAGGCTATACAGGGGTGTTAATTCCAACAGGAAAAACTTGCGAAGAAGGATTCATTGTCGCGTCTACACTTGTACCTGTAACAAAAAATCTAAAATACCTTGTGGCTGTACGCCCAGGTTTAATGTCACCTAGCTTTGCAGCACGTATGTCTGCCACATTAGATCGATTTTCTGATGGTCGGTTGTTAATTAATGTGGTAGCGGGGGGCGATCCTGTAGAAATGGCAGGAGAAGGTGTCTTTTTAGATCATGATGAACGGTATGAGCTAACAGATGAGTTTTTAACCATTTGGAGACAATTACTTGCAGAAGAGGAAGAAGTAGAATTCAAAGGAGACCATTTACGAATCGAAGGGGGACAATTACCATACCCTACGGTGCAAAAACCATATCCGCCCCTTTACTTTGGAGGATCTTCGCCCGTTGCCATGGACGTGGCAGCAGAACATGTTGATGTCTATTTAACATGGGGAGAGCCACCAGCTCAAGTGGAGAAAAAAATCAATAAAATGCGTGAACTTGCAGCTAAGCAAGGAAGAACATTGAAATTCGGGATAAGACTTCATGTGATTGTTCGTCCAACAGAAGAGGAAGCATGGGAAGCTGCGAATAAGCTTATTGAACACGTGGATGACGAAACCATTGCACAAGCACAAAAAGTATTTAAGCGGATGGATTCAGAAGGTCAGCGTTTAATGACGAGCCTACATGAAGGCGACCGTGACCGGTTGGAAGTAAGCCCTAATCTATGGGCAGGAGTGGGATTAGTGCGAACAGGTGCCGGCACGGCTCTTGTAGGAGATCCGGATACAGTAGCGGCGCGTATGAAAGAATATGCTGATTTAGGCATCGAAACCTTCATTTTATCAGGCTACCCGCATTTAGAAGAAGCCTATACCGTATCGGAATTATTATTCCCTAGGTTGCCAATTGAAAGGAAGGATACTTCTAATCAAAAAACATTCCTTAGTCCATTCGGCGGTGACATCAAGCCGGCTGCTGTTAAATAACTATTCTTTGAAAGAAAGAATCTCCATTGATGTTCTTACTAGGTTCATAACATTTACACTACATTACTTTTTAATAGTGCCCACTGGACGACCAGAGGCTCGTATCGATTCCTTTCCTTTGGGATGTTGATAGGGCCTTTTGATTTCTGAATATAAAGGAGGAAAAAGGATGAGTTTACAATTTGCTTATTGGGCTCCAAATGTTAGCGGGGGCTTAGTCGTTTCTCAGATCCCACAAAAAACAGGTTGGTCTTTTGAAGATAATAAACGCTACGCTCAAATTGCTGAAGAAATTGGTTTTGATTATGTGCTACTGCAAACAAGGTTTTTCGCTAGCTACGGGGCTGAGAACCAATTAGAAGCAGCTACCCTCGCTTCCGCCCTTGCCGCCGTCACGAACAAACTGAACATCATTACGGCTGTGTTGCCTGGTTTATGGCACCCAGGTGTAATGGCAAAAATCATCTCGACGATTGACCATATTAGTAACGGGCGTGCGTCTGTCAATATCGTCAGCGGCTGGTTTAAAGGGGAATTCCATGGCTACGGAGAACCATGGTTGGATCATGACGAACGGTATCGTCGTTCTGAAGAATTTATCGAGGTTCTCAAGGAAATGTGGACACAAGAAAAAGCTAATTATCGAGGCGACTTTTACCGATTGAACGACACGCCCTTAAAACCAAAACCTATTAACCCTCCGAAAATCTTTCAAGGAGGGAATTCTCGAGCTGCCAAAGAAATGGCCGGACGCGTATCGGACGTCTATTTCATGAATGGCGGAACCCTTGAAAAAATAAAGGAACAAATTGAGGAAGTAAAGGCGCTAAGAAAGGCGAATGGTGAAGGCGACATCCAGTTTGGCGTGAATGGTTTCGTCATTGTCCGCGATACAGAAGAAGAGGCAAAACAAGTGTTGCGGGATATTGTCGAAAATGCGGATCGAGAAGCGGTGGAAGGGTTTAAAAAATCAGTCAAAACCGCAGGGGCAGCGTCTCCTGATGGAAAAGGAATGTGGGCTGAATCCACCTTTGAAGACATTGTCCAATATAATGATGGATTTAAGACAGGACTAATCGGAACAGCTGAACAAGTAGCGGACCGGATTATGGAACTGAAAAAAATCGGTGTGGATATCGTGCTGACAGGATTTCTTCACTATGAAGAAGACTTGAGAGCCTTCGGTGAAAAGGTCATCCCTATGGTCAGAGAAAAAGAATTGGTATTTGCCTGAGAATAGCAAACTTCCACGGGCTAGAAGTCTACTCTTTCATAAATTACAGAGACGCTTATAGGTCGAGTGGTCGAATTAGTGACTGGCGTGGTTGAATAATCAGCTTGCATGGTTGAATTAATCCGTGAATCCATTTCGATCCATTCGAAATGGATTCATTTTATTTATCATTTTACTAAGCCCCTAGTTTAAGAAAGATTCAAAGGATGATACCTGAAAAAGCTCCTTTTAACACTTCTTTTTCATGTTGGTTCTTACATGAGAACATTGCCAGAAGGGCTGTTCTATTATTTTCTTGCCTTTCATATTTATCGATTAGAACTTCACACATTATTGTATCCCCCGTAAATACAGGTCGTATAAACTCGAAATTCATGGTGCGAGCCAGTACGTTATGATCTCCCCCTACTTTTGTCGGTAAGGTAGCCGTCAATAACCCTTGAATGACAAGCCTCCCCTGTTCATCTGGGGTTATGTGATGATTCCCTTCATCCCCCGAAATCTCCGTGAATAATTCAACATCCCTCACTGTAAACGTCCGTTCAAACGTAATGATATCTCCTACTTTTAAAGACATATGAATCTCCCCCGGAAAGTTTTTTTGATAGAATATCTTTTTTTGAATTTCCTTTCTTGTTATATCGTTACCGAATATATTCGGGGTGAAAAATACAAATCCCTTCTTCCACTGCCTTGCCGTTCATGACCAGTACGATGAAGGTAAGTAAGGAAGGAAATTCGGGGTAGAAATCTAGGGAAATAAGCGTACTAAACGAGTTCTGTAGCGAAATACCATGTTATAATTAACTAAAAAGGTGATGTATTTTGAAAGTACTAATTATTTCTGTGTATTTAATACCTACTCTTATCGCACTCTTTTTTGCTGGACCTTTTTCTCCATTAGTAGGACTTGCAATCGGATTTCCTATCCATATCCTAATAGTACTTTCAAACATATCCAGAACTCTAGATGAAATAGCCAAGAAGCTTTATGAATAAAAGGAAACTGTCTAATAGGCCTTACGGGCAATAGCTTCAAATCAAGGCTGTTAATGAGCAGTCTTCTTTTTGTTTAGGAAGAGAAGGTTAAGAGTTTAATTGAATGGAAAGGAAGGAAAAAGGTGAAGGGCAAACCGACTTTTTATTACTTTTTAATCATGTTGTTTCTTTTAAATACTGATGCTAAATATACGGATACACATATTTTTTCATTAATGATTTTAACAATATCCATATTAATTATTTTAATGAATAGACTGAGAGCATCGGAAAAAGAAGACTTTAAATTTAGACATCTAATAATAGGTATGGTATGTGCACATGGAATCTATTATTTAGAAGAATTCATAAGGAATTAGTAGAGGATATACAAGTATTAAGATAAACATTTTTACTAATTGTATAATAGGAAACCTAGTACATATGTATCTATCCATTTCTTAATAGAAAGAATGGACTTTAAGCGATAGCCCATCAAACAGGATGTTTGAGAATAAATGAATTCTCATTTAGTATGAATATACAGGGTTATCTTGTAATAATTAACGGCTTTGGGAGTTCATACTAAAGGAGAGGTGTTTGTTGGATAATCATTCTTTTCAAGAAGTTATACGCAGTCGAAGATCTATACGTCAATTTCTTTCTACACCAGTGGAAGAAGAAGTTCTTCGTGAAATTCTAGAGGATGCTCAAGCTACCCCATCGAATTGCAATACTCAGCCTTGGGATGTTCATATCGTTTCAGGTGCAAAGAAAGAGGAATTGAAGAAGGCCCTCTTAAATACGAGCGAACAAGGGCAAGCCACGCCCGATTTTACATTTGATTTACATCACTATCATGGACGTTATGCTGAACGACAAATAGAACAGGCCCAAACATTCTATGGGGAATTGCAGATAGCTAGGGAGGATCACGAAGCCCGTCAAAAGGAAGTCATGCGAAATCTATCATTCTTCGATGCACCGCATGTTGCGTTCCTATTCATGCCTTCATTTGGAGATAATGTGCGTGTCGCTTCTGATATTGGCATGTATGCTCAGTCGTTCCTTTTATCACTGACTGCACGCGGGATAGGAAGTGTTCCTCAGACAATCTTGGGCTTTCACGCTGATACGGTACGCCAAGTACTTGGCATTTCCGATGACATGAAGTTATTGTTTGGCATTTCCTTTGGTTATCCTGATCAAGAAGCAAAAGTAAATAGTTTTCGTGTGGGACGTGACCCCATCGAATCCAATGTAACCTTGCATAACTAGACTAACGAGAAAGGGCGTAATCAACGATTAAGTGGATTACGCCCTTTTTATAGTGAGTAGGAAATTAATCGTTTCTTGAAGAAGGAGAACTTAGCTCCCTTTCCCTACATAACCCCATCCTTTTTCATCTCCAACACCTTCAATAACTCTTTCACTGCAAACGAGTGATAGGAGCCTTTTTTTGTAATGATTCCGAGTTTCCATAGGAGTGTGGCGTTTTCAATCGGGATGATTTTAACATCACTGTTCGTTTGTTTTTCATATATCAATTTGGGTAATAGTGCAATGCCCAGTTTGGATGAGACCAATTCGACGATTAAGTCCCACTGGGAACTTTGGTACGAGATGATGGGACTGAATCCCTTTTCTTCGCATGCTTGTATCACATAGTCGTGCAAAGTGAAGTCCTTCGTAAATAAGATGAACTTTTCTTCTTTTAGTTCGGTCAAGGAGACGGATGATTGATGTGCGAGCGGATGGTCGTCGTGGACAAATAAAACGAATTCATCCTGAATGAACGGGTAGATGTCGAATTTTGCCTCATTCGCTGGCATGACAATGAGGCCAAGGTCAATTCGTCCATCTTCGACAAGCTGACCAATCAACTTGGCGCCAAGTTCAACTAATTCAATTGAGACATTCGGATGTTGTTGGTGAAAACGACGGGCGATTCCCGGGAAGAAAAGGGTACCGATCAGAGGGGGCATCCCGATTTTAATTTCCCCTGTCGCAATGTCTTTGAGGTCATCTAATAGGACGTCCAATTCTGACAAGGCCTGTAGCGCTTTTTGACCTTGCTGATAGACGATCCGTCCAGCATCGGTCAAGCGGAGGTGCCTTGTAGATCGATCGAACAGTTCAACATGAAGCTCCTGTTCAAGCTTTTTGATGGCTTTGCTAAGTGAGGGTTGTGTCAAGTAGGAATGGGCGGCAGCTTTTGTAAAACTGTTATGGTTCGCAACCTCGATAAAAGATTGTAAGTCTCGTAGTTCCATCGTTATTTCTCCTATTTATTCTTTATTTTCATACAATATATTCTATTTATGTATTTTACTTATAGGGAATATAAATGTAAACTTTAAACAAGAAGATTATTCAGAATATTTACGATATTAAAGGGGGCGACCATATGAAAAAAGGAAAAGTGATCCATTCATTTTTGGAAGCGGTTTCAGATATCAAGGACGGTTCCACTATAATCGTTGGCGGTTTTGGATTGTCAGGCATCCCGGAGTACTCCATACAGGCACTGAAGGAGCAAGGCACGAAAGACTTGACGGTTGTCAGTAATAATTGTGGCGTCGATGACTGGGGACTGGGGCTGTTGCTTCAGAATAAGCAGATAAAAAAGATGGTGTCATCTTACGTGGGGGAAAATAAAATATTTGAACAGCAATACTTGAGTAAGGAACTCGAAGTCGAATTAACGCCTCAAGGTACACTGGCGGAGCGAATCCGGGCTGGTGGGGCAGGCATCCCTGGTTTTTATACAGCGACGGGCGTCGGTACACCTATAGAAGAAGGAAAGGAAACGAAGGTGTTTGATGGCAAGAAGTATCTTTTGGAAAGAGGAATTGTTGGGGACTTTGCCCTTGTAAAAGCGTGGAAAGCCGACACGCTTGGAAATCTTGTGTACCGTAAAACAGCGCGGAATTTTAATCCACTTGCGGCGATGGCTGGGAAAATCACGATTGCGGAGGTAGAAGAGATCGTCGAACCAGGTGAATTGGACCCCGATGAAATTCATACACCAGGTATTTATGTACAGCGGATCTTGCTTGGGTCCAATTATCAAAAACGAATCGAACGGCGGACGGTTGCACAAGGATAAAATTTAATGGGAATGGGGTGTCTGATGATGAAGGATACACGTATGGTTATCGTAAAAAGGGCGGTTAGGGAAATTGAAGACGGCATGAATGTCAATCTGGGCATTGGGATGCCGACACTTATTGCCAATGAGATCCCGGATGATTTCAATGTTTTACTTCAATCAGAGAATGGCTTGCTTGGCATTGGTCCATATCCACGGGAAGAGGAGATAGATCCAGATTTGATCAATGCAGGAAAAGAAACGGTCACGGCCGTTCCGGGATCGGCCTTTTTTGACAGCGCAGAATCGTTCGCCATGATTCGTGGCGGCCATATCGACCTTGCCATTCTTGGGGGAATGGAAGTGTCCGAGACGGGGGACTTGGCCAACTGGATGATTCCCGGGAAAATGGTGAAAGGGATGGGCGGTGCGATGGACCTCGTTAATGGGGCCAAGCGGGTGGTCGTGATTATGGAACATGTGAACAAACATGGAGAATCGAAAATCAAAAAAACATGTTCGCTGCCATTGACTGGTCAAAAAGTTGTGCATCGTTTAATCACCGATCTTGCCGTGTTTGATTTTACCCCTGAGGGAATGGTGCTAATCGAGACGCAAGGAGATGTTTCCGTAGAAGAAGTGAAAGAAAAGACGGAAGCCCAATTTTCTGTGGCACCTGAATGTTTAGCTAACAACTAAAAGTGTGGACTTGTGTTCAATCCTAATTTTCTCTTTGCATGTTGAAGGGGAGGGGAAATTAGGATTTAGTGCGTAAGGTAAGAATCTTTCAAGAAGCATTTGCACAAGATATAGATATGTGATATTATTATCTCGAATTAAATATATTTTAATTAAGAACAATGGGTCATTACGATCTCATTTATTTTTTATACAATATCTCGAATTCAAGATAAATTGAAAAATGAAGCACGATGAAAAGGGGAGAAAGTTGATGAATCACATTAAAGGAATTCACCATGTAACAGCCATAACAAGCAGTGCAGAAAAAAACTATGAGTTTTTCACATTCGTATTGGGCATGCGTTTGGTCAAGAAGACGGTAAACCAAGATGATATTCAAACCTATCACTTATTCTTTGCGGATGACAAAGGAAGTGCTGGGACGGATATGACATTCTTCGATTTTCCAGGTATTCCAAAAGGAACGCATGGTACGAATGAGATTTTCAAAACGGGATTCCGAGTACCGACAGATGCCGCTCTCGAATATTGGGTCAAACGTTTTGACAAGCTACAAGTGAAACATACAGGCATTCAAGATCTTTTCGGGAAAAAGTCTTTATCATTCGTTGATTTCGACGATCAACAGTATCAATTCGTATCAGACGAGTTGAATGAGGGAGTGGCTTCGGGCACACCATGGCAAAAGGGGCCGATCCCACTCGAGTTTGGGATTACAGGATTGGGACCGATTCATGTACGGGTTGACCAATTTGACTATTTTAAAGAAGTGCTGGAGAAAGTCATGGCATTCCGTGAAATCGCCAAAGAAGGGTCGCTTCATTTATTTGAAGTCGGTGAAGGGGGAAACGGGGCACAAGTCATCGTCGAACATAATACGGTCTTGCCACGTGGACGCCAAGGCTTCGGTACGGTGCACCATGCAGCCTTCCGCGTGGAAGATACAAGTGTATTGAAGGAATGGATCGACCGTATGGAAAGTTTCGGATTCAGTACTTCCGGCTATGTGGACCGTTTCTTCTTTGAATCGCTTTATGCACGCGTCGCACCTGGCATCCTGTTTGAATGGGCAACAGACGGTCCAGGATTCATGGGCGATGAGCCATATGAAACGGTGGGTGAAATTCTTTCATTGCCGCCATTTTTAGAACCAAAACGGGAACAAATCGAGAAGATGGTCCGCCCAATCGATACGGTTCGCAGTACGATGAAGATTGAGAAAGAATACTTGTAAGCAGTTCCGTTCACACCATGTGCACGGAGTACGTGTACATGGTTTGTTTTAAAAAAGAAGAATGTTGAGCAAATGGGTTAAATCAATTTGTTTGAACTATGTGCTCAGCATTCATCTAAAATAGGGAGGAAACGAAGATGAAAAAACAGACGGCAGGGATTCACCATATCAGTGCCATTGTCGGCCATCCGCAGGAAAACATCGATTTTTATTCAGGTGTACTGGGTTTACGCTTGGTGAAGCAAACGGTGAACTTCGATGACCCTGGCACATATCATTTATACTTCGGTGACGAAGGGGGAAATCCGGGGACCATCATTACCTTTTTCCCTTGGCCAAACGCTCGTCAGGGGCGGATTGGCGATGGACAAGTGGGTGTGACGTCATATGTCGTGCCAACAGGAGCACTTGATTTTTGGGAAAAACGGTTACGGAAATATGATGTGGAGTTTGAAAAAGTGAAGCGCTTCGGTGAAACATATTTACAATTTGACGATCCGCATGGCCTTCACCTTGAACTCGTCGCTCGTGAAGCGGGTGAAGAGAATGCATGGTCAGTTGATGACGTGACAAGGGAAGTGGCGATAAAAGGATTTGGAGGCGCGACCCTTTATTCAAGCGCACCAGATGAAACGGCCGCTACATTGACGGATGTGCTAGGTCTGGAAATGATGGGTGTAGAAGGCGATTATACACGGTTCAGAGCTCTAGCTGATATCGGCAATATCATCGATTTGAAAATGGTAACAGGGGATCGAGGTACAATAGGTGCCGGTACGGTGCACCATATCGCATGGCGTGCGAACGACAAAGCCGACCACTTGGAATGGCAAGAGTATGCAATGAATCATGGGCAGCACGTGACCGAAGTGAAGGATCGTAACTACTTCGATGCGATTTATTTCCGTGAATCAGGAAAGATCTTATTCGAAATCGCGACAGACCCGCCAGGATTCGCGATTGACGAAAGTCCTGAAACGATGGGGACGAAACTTATGTTGCCGCCACAATTCGAGCAGCAACGTGAGCATCTCGTTCAATCACTGATTCCCATTCAAGTACCACCCAATAAAGTGAGATGATAAGGAAAGGGAGAATATAGAATGAAACATATCTTTAAGCCAGGAACGAATCCGAATAAACCAGTCTTATTGCTTTTACATGGAACGGGCGGGAATGAAAATGATTTGCTTCCGCTAGCTGACATCGTGGATCCAGAAGCTTCTATACTAAGTGTAAGAGGGAATGTATCGGAAAACGGGATGCCCCGATTCTTTAGACGTTTGGCGGAGGGGATATTTGACGAAGAGGATTTGATTTTCCGTACGAATGAACTGAATAGCTTCCTGGATGAAGCGTCCACTACCTATGCATTTGATCGTCAAAATATCATTGCAATTGGGTATTCAAATGGAGCGAACATCGCGGCGAGCCTATTATTCCACTTTAAAGATGCCTTAAAGGGTGCGATTTTGCATCATCCGATGGTGCCAAGACGTGGAATCGCTTTACCTGATTTAACAGGTACAAACGTGTTCATCGCAGCCGGAGTCAATGACCCGATTTGTCCACAGCAAGAATCCATCGACCTTAAAGAATTACTAGAAGCGGCACATGCCTCGGTAGATGTACAATGGGAGAACCATGGACATCAATTAACGATGAATGAAGTGAATGCCGCGAAACAGTGGTATCAAGAAAAATACTAATCAATGATCAATCAAGAAATCCACCTACAATTTGTATGGTGGATTTTTTGTGTTATCAAACCATTTTGGCCCATTCATTACCCTCTATTACTATCTGAAATTATATGAGGAGAGGGTATAAAGTCTTAGTGGTATTCGTGGATAGATGAGGATTATATCCTGGTCAATCGGATAATTAGCATATTTATCCCTATTTATCTCCCTGACTATCTTCCTTATAATTATATAATATGAAAAATATACCAATCATAATGAGGTGTTTCTTTTGGAGATAGAACAGGAGAAAGCTCAGATTTATTTTTTGAAAAGCACCGTCCCCCTTTTCCTAAAGAGGGATGAGCGATTATGACGATTTTTGAAGCGAAACCCTTGAAGTCGGCAGTCGAGTCACGGGCCAAGCAATATGAAGACCTGAAAGGGCAAGTAGAGACACTGAAAAAGGAATTTCAGGGAATCATCGATTTGGATGAAGAGCTGGCCGGAGCCGGGGCGACGGCCATCAAGAACTTTTACCGGGCACAAGTAGAGGTGGCCAATGCCTGGATTGAATTATTCACGACCCAAATCAGCTTTCTGAAAGGCATTCCGGCCATATTGGAAGACGCCGACCTATCCGGTGAGACTGTGGTTGAGGTGCCGTTTTTAGAGGGGGAAGTGACCCACGGTCTCTCCAACGCCAAATCGATGGTGAACCAGCAGTCCACCGATCTCCAAAAGATTTTCCAGAACATTGATGATATCCTTCCACTAAAGGTGTTCGATCAAGAGGATTTCCATGAGAAAATGGAAAAGGCGGAAAAAGAAAAGAACGATACCATCAAGAAAGTGCAGGAAGTAGATAATAAATTAGTAGAAGAATACCAAGTGAGCGAAGCCCAGGAAAGCGTTGCCGTTGGTCTTTTGCAAGCCTTACTTGAAGCCACCAGTCAGGATGGTACCGTTTCCCCGATGAACTTCAACCAAAGTGCCTTTCAAGCGAGTCAAGCTTATCAAGTGAAGGGTGAAGTGGCCGAGAACATGCAAGGATACCGGGACTTCAAGCAGCAAGAAGAGGAAGCGCGGAAACTCGAACAGGAAATGGAAGAACTCGAGAACCGCCCTTGGTATGAAAAAGCCTGGGACACGACAAAAACCTTTACAGGGGAAATCACGGGGTATTATGATTCAGTAAGAGCAACAACGGGAGTCGATCCCGTCACAGGTCGTAAACTTTCCGAAGCCGAACGAATCGCCGCGGGCGCGATGGCCGCTGCCGGATTCATCCCCATCGTTGGTTGGGCTGGGCGTGCTGTCAAAGGCGGAAGTGCGATTTATAAAACAGCCAAAACAATGAATGCTGCAGAGCATGCAATGAGCGCCTATAAAACAGCTGATTCAATGAAATGGATGGCTCAAGCCGAAAAAGGAATCTATGGTCTAACCAGTGCGAATGAAGCAAATGCCTATTTAACCGGAAAGGACCTCTTAGGCAATGAATATTCCGGAGGAGAACAAGGTTTCACCCTCGCAGGTATAATTGGCATGGGTAGTGTCATGAAGAATGGTATGAAATTAAATGGACCTAACTCACGTATATTAAATAATGATACGAATACTGGCCCAGTAGAGGTTAAAGCTCCTCCAGGTGCTTCTGCAGAACAAATAGCTCAAGTTAAGGCTTATGTTGAGGGTTCAAATAAGGCTTTACAAGATGGAGCTTTGTCACCTACTGGAAGGATATCAACTAAAGGAAAATTAAGACAGGATGCGTCCAGATCCGCAAGATTAGAAGGGAAGAGAGCCGCGGAGAGTGGGACTCCATATAAAGGTCATGTAGGTCATGTTCCTGACACAACTTGGGGAGGAAAACCTGACCCACATAGTTGGTTAGATCTTGACCCTAAAGTTAATACGAGTCTTGGAGGACAAGCGAAAAAATATCCTATAGGTTATAGACCTACAGAATTTAAGTTTGTTAAGGAGGATTTAGACGAATGAATAATTGGACAGAAAAAATAACGGCAATGGTTATAGTAAAACAGGAAATTATGAAACAAGATGTGAAACAAATTTGGCCACACCATTTTCCGGAGGTGGCGACAACTGAAGAACAGATAGCTAAACTTGAAATGGAAATAGGATTTAAACTCGATTCCATTTATCGAGATTTCCTGAAATATGCAAATGGATGGAAGGGATTTTACCAGACAGTTGATTTATTTGGGACAGAGCAACTAAAGAAATCTAAGGCTATGGATTATGCAAATTCATTATTAAATTCAATAGAAGAAGACGTTATAAAAGAAAGTGGTTTTCTTAGAAATCAGTTGTTACCTATTGCCGCGACCGAATATGATAAGGATTTATTTGTTATAGGTTTACCCCATTCACAATATCCAGGAAAAGTAATTTGGTTTGCTGGGGAAGAGATTGATAGATATGAAAATTTTAATGAATATTTTTTAGCGATGATTGATTATAATCGAGAAGAAATAGTTGCTTTAAAAAGCTAGTTTGTTGCTGATTTTATAAAAATAGCGGTAAATACAATTCGAATGGTTAAAATCAACATTTTATAGTCGTTCAGAAGAGGGTGGAACTTATGATGATGGAAGAGAAATTCATGAATCCTCAAGCATTGACTAGTATATTTGGAAATATACCTGTATTCGAAGGTGCAGAGCTATTAGATATTCAGCTTATAAGAGATGGCCCCATTTTATTTATGACTTTAATGACGTATGACTTTAATGACGAAAGAAGAAGTTAAAACTAAGCCAAAGCGTTGGGACCACTGGGACGTGGTTTATATTCAACTATCATTTTTAACTATTAGTAACTTAGATATAAAAGGGTGGGGCAATGATAATATAATTTCTCGATTTGATCTTTCAGGTAAGATGGAGAATAATTATTTAGAAATAAAAGGGAATAATGGGTTGAGAATAAATACGAATTTGGAATGGGTAAATGTAGAAAAGGTTACTCCTGGCTTAATAGGGTTACCGTAAAAATTCTTAGAAATTAAAAAAAGATAAAATGAAAGTTGTAAATGAACATTGGGCTCCTGAGGTGAGAAAAAATAGGAAATAAGATAGATATTTTAGATAAGAAATATGTACTTGAACATGGAACGGATTTTGATGAGAAACTTTGGTTCACTTCATATAGTGATGAAGTTTTAGATAATCCTGAAGACGAGGGAGGAAAACCTTTTAATGGGCTAGCCTACGAGTTATATGAGAACGGAGAATTGGCTTATTATAGTTATTATAACGAAGGATTTTTAGAAGGTGATTTTGTTAGATTTCACAACAATGGCAAGGTGAAGTCCATAGATTATATGATTAAAGGACAAACTAGGGGGTTAAGGAGAATGTGGTACGAAAGCGGCGAAAAAAAATATGAGGGTGAATATAAATTTGGTGTTTGTTTAAGGTATACCGAATGGGATAAAGAAGGGGAGATAATTAAACAAAAATTTTCACCAACAGAAGAAGAATTAGCCCTTATTGATCGATTCTCCAATATGGGAAAAAACTGAAAAGCACATTGTAGTAGCTTTTCGCAATGAAAATATTATTCTAACGTATATCAACAGAGCTGTAGATTATTTTAAAGGTGCTTGAATAGTAAGCGTTATTATCCTTTAGGTTCACGTGAAATGACAAAGATAAAGTGGTTGGCTTAACTAAACCCGAACAATGACACTCATATAAAAGTGACTCGTTGTTCGGTTTTTTCTATATAAAAAGATCTTTGGAAATCCAATTTATGTATAATGGGAATGATAGATTTTTGAAATTTATAAACAATGTAACGGACTCTAGAGTTGTATTAGTATGAGACTCGACACAAGAGCTAGGGTTAAAATATTACTAGTTTTCCGATGATCAAATAAAGGTTGTGGTGACTTTGAATGATGAATTAAAACTTGAAACCTTTAAGTATTTTCTTGAATGCTATTTCAACGCAAGTGTTAACTATGATGAGTTAACTGACCAAATAAAACACTTTAATTCGTTCGAAAATACTAAATATCATCAAAAACTCAGAGATGAGCTAAACTTAATAGAGCAACTAAATAACTGGGAACATGTACAGGAATTCGTTAAAAGATATGGCATGAGGAAAATGAATGAAGAGAGACTAAAATGGTTGATCCACAGTATTTCTGAGGATTTATTATAAAATTAATCGCATTCTTCTGGCAATTTTACTAGTTTAAATTATAAAAAGTTTAAAGCTTTATCTTAAAACTGAGCTGTAGAGGAAAGATTTCTGTAGTGCAAGCGTTTATGTTCATCTGAAGTGATTAATACTCAATTAAGAGAGTTTAATATTCAAATTGTATATCAGTCTTCAGGAAATAAAGAAATCTTTTAGGGGGAACTGGATAAGGAACAAAAAGGGGAATGGCAATGATTTGGAATGACCAATTAAATAAAGAAAATCTATGGAAGGGTTGTATGGTAGCAATGATAGCGCATGCTATTATGGTAGCCCGATATCCTGAATTATCATATGAACATTCCTGGGATGGTTCGAATGATAGCATGATAGATGGTTCAGGGGGGCGGGGGACTCTGACTTTTACTGAAAAGCATATCGTGGCAGCTTTTCGCAATGAAAATATTATTCGAACAGATATCAACAGAGCTGTAGATTATTTTAAAGGTGCTTCCCAAGAAATTATTGAGTTGGCAGAAAATGAGGCTCTTCAATATCTATTGATGGAGGGAGATGATGGGAAAACTATACCTTCTATTACTACCGCATTTTGGGGGGATATTAATAGCGTATCATCGAATGATACGATAGTGAAATTCGTACAAAGTGGTGGTTATCTTATTGAAAATCAGTTATTGGATTACACATCAGCAATAGATGCCTGGCGTGAATATTACAAGATGTCAAAAGATCAAATCAAGTTATTAGAATCTTTATACAAGAGGAAGGTTGAAAGGAAAGAGAGTAATATTGTCTTAACTAGAAATGAAATTAAAGTTCTAGGAACAGATGATATAGAAGGATTAAGAGAGAGCCAAAACTCATTTGAAGAAATAGGGATAATGTTTAAGGGTGATTAGAATGAACTTTTCTGTAGATATTTTCAAGCAAAACAAAATTAATTACGATTGGAGAACATTATATATAGGATTAAAATTAGATGTAATAAAATATAGTGACATAACTGATTATGCAGTCGAATATTTAACTAACTATCCAGACACTAGCAATCAAAACATTATTCAGCTTGCTTGGGGTGGAGATGAATTAGATTACGAGAGCTTATTGGAAACTATATTGAAAGAGTCAGATATCAGTGATTTGGACTTAGACTCCCGACGTTCCCATCTTGAAAAAAGAAAATGGAGATTTGGCATACTTGATTCTTTAAAAATGAGATATCAAGATGATTTTGAGGAGTTATTAAACAAGGTTGCTGAAGTGTATGCCGACTTTGATTATCCAAAAGACATGGAGAGCTTTATTCATTATCTGGCTCCTAAAGACGGATTTAATCCTTCTCAATACTCGAAAGAAGAGAATGAAGTTAGATTAATTAACTTATTTACTGTCTTTCTAAACCAAGAAAAACAATACTTACAAAATGATATTGCCATTTAGGACTTTGACTGATAGAAAAGCACAAGTTAAGCTCAATACCCTCCAAATTCCTGTATAGATTTCCCTGCTCCTGGACAATCTAGTTTAGATTACTAATCCAGGAGAGGAGTGGTTTGGATGGACCGCACGATTGGTTACTTACGTGAGATCTTGTCTAATTATACGGATCAGCACCCGGAGGCACAGCACATTTACGATAAGATTAAACATGGTCAGTTCCATTCGGAGAAGGAGCTCGTTCGTGAGCTTACTGGAAAGGAATCAGAACTTCTTAACCGAATTCTTCCTAAGGAAATGGCGCATGCAAAAGAGGCGATGGATTCCGAACGTTATACGCAATTAAATGAAGTGTATGAACAACTGATTATGTGAGAAAAAACCTTGTCCATGTTGCTCACCGGACAAGGTTTTCTTATTAGCCTATTCATCCATGCTAGTCAGAGAATCCATATGACTCGCAATCATCGAGATGATGGTACCAGCTTCTTCTTTACTGAACATGAAGTTCGTTTCATCTCTTAAAATAATATCGTCTTCTTCTGTCCAGATCCGATTGACCCGTCTCAGCAGTCCATCACCTGTTTCCTGGACGATTCCGAATTGATAGGTGACCTCTACTTCGTTTTCTTTTATATAAGCCGTCACTTCTGGCGTTTCCCATTCAACATCGATTTCGAATACCTCAGAATCATCGTTTCCTGTTGAAGGATAGGACATGGAGCCTGACACGATTTCCAACCCATTATTGTCGTCATCGAGTTCATAGTCGTATTCGTCGTCGTCCCCTTCTATGTAAGCATGGAAGGTTTCATGGACGGCCTCCACGATATCTTCAATATCAGGTAATAGCACCTTGCTTATTTGCCCAAAATCGATGTCGAAGGATTCCATATAAAATTCTTCACTTTTCGGATCGAAAAACAGGGCGCAAAAATTCTCCTGCTCATCTTCATCTAATTCTGTATAAAATTCGATGCGTGGATGTTTTGCTCCTCGCTCCACGGTCATGCTGCCAATCCGATCGTATTTATCACAAATCGATTGAAGATGGTCCTGCAATTCCCCACATACTCTGTCAAACCATTCTAATGACATTTCATCCACATCCTTTCGCTCCTTATTGTTTACCAAAATACGAAATACACTCTCGTCCAAAATATGTATTTTTAAAGGGGGATAACTCTACCATTACGAATACTATTTGAAATGACCCGATAGGAGGGTGTGCTATTGTCAGCGTTCAAAAAAATCATGATGGGATTCCTTGGTATAAGTCTCCTTGCTGCATGTGAGGACCAACAACCATTCAATGACGATAAGGAAGCGGTACATGCAGAAAAAGAAGTCGGGGATGCCAAAACGGGGAACGATGAACCTTTGTATGAAGCCTATAAATATAATGGAAGACACTTATATGGAGGGTGGATATCAGAAGGAACCTATCTTCTCATTTTAAGGGACCCCATCAGTACCTATACCATGCAAAGGATAACGAGAGATGATTATGAAGAGGTACGACATTTTGAAATAGTCAAACCCATTGACAATACCATGACAGGTGTACTTTATAATGAAGAACATCGGAATCGGACGACTACGTTCACACTAAAACTTAACGACGACCATACGAAACTGACGATTACCATGCCGGATGAGCCTCCTGTTACATACAAACAAACCGTAATGGAGCCAAACGAATTTAATCCTACTTACGAATGGGGATTTGAGGAATAAGCCGTTTCTGACGATCTGAAAAGTGAAAGTCGAAATCCCTACAGAATATATAGCGTAAATTTGTTAAACTATAGACAAGTGACGACTGAAGGGGAGTTTTGACGTGTCGATTCAGATTTATATCTTAGGGAAATTGGCTGAAGAGAATAGTTATCCATATAAGTTGAAAAAGCAATTATCCGAACCAATTCCTATTGATAAATTTACGGGGATAAGCGAAAGTAAATTATATTATCATTTTGATAAGTTAGCGGATATGGGGTTTATCCGTGCTGTGGAAACCATTAAGGAAGAGAACAGGCCAGACAAGCATGTCTATCAAATTACAGATCCGGGACGAGAAGAATTAAACAAGCGGATTTACCAAACGTTTGAAAAGGCCACTGAAATAAATGAAATGTATATTGCCCTTTCCTATATCAAGCACGTGAAGGTAGAGAAAGTGCTCACGATATTAGAGGAGAAAATTGAAAAACAGCGTAAGACTTGGGAAACCTACACAAGCTTCAGCCACGAAATTGATGAAAATGCTGAGAACTATTGGGGAGTTAAGTTTATTCAGGAGCATGCACACAGTCGGGCGCAGCACAACGCCGAATGGCTGGAAGAACTTAGAGCACGCATAAAAGAACGGGCATGACTTCATGAACAGCTCACGCTTTGAAAGCATGATGCTTTAGTTTTGAAAAAATAATCTACCCATGCAAGACATAAAGGTTGAATGGTAAGTAAGTTCTATCAGGATAATCATAGGTGATTTCTAGTGGAGACAGTGTAAATGCTGTCTCCTTTTTTATTGAGATTTTCTAAAATATATTTCCACTGCGATGCTACTTTTCCCGCGAAAAAGTTTATATAGAGTATGAAAGGGGGTGAGCGACATGGCAAACCAAATCAAATTATCGACAACTTTACGATTGGATTTTGAAACGGGCCTCAATGAAAAAGGGGAGATCGTTTTTAAACGTAAGTCCTTTTCTAACATTAAAACGGATGCATTGGTCGATCAATTATCGGCGACAGCCAAGGCCATTGCGAGTGTGCAGAATTATCCGATGGGTGAAGTGAACCGCGTCGATACGAACGCTATCATCGGGTAAGAGATGTAATGTCGGAAAACAAGGGAGGTGACAGGTATGGCTAAAGCATTGGAAATGATCTTCGTAACCGAAGAAGGAAAGTCGTCGACGATTTCTGTGGATAATCCAAAGGAACCGGTGGACGTGAATCAAGTTAAGCAAGCGATGCAACAAATCATCGCGCAAAATGTTTTCATCACCTCATCAGGAGATTTCGTTAGCATCAAGGGAGCACGCGTGGTCGAGCGTAATGTCGAGGATGTCGAAGTACTTTAAAATCAGTAACGGTTGAATTACCTCTTCTGACGGTCGAATTATCCGTCGTAACGGTTGAATTAATGCCCATAATGGTTGAATTAATCGCCACAATGGTCGAATTAGGCTCATTTTTGAAGGGATGGTCCTTCAAAGATGAGCTTTTTGTTCGTACATGCTCTATTTCCTAACACAATCCAAAGTGTAACAGCTTGATTAAGGTTAAAAGTGAGATATATCACTGCAATTGAGCCCGACTACCAACCACTTATGGCGATAGTCCACGTCCTAGCAGTAAAAAGACGGAAGGCATGATCTGCTTTCCATCTCGTTCATTTTTAATCAGAGCCAGTCTTTAACATAAGCAACTAGCCCAACTACCGCACCTATTCCCATTCCAAAGAAAACAGGAAGAACAAGACTGGATTTATTTACCAACTTAGGCCTATCCAATAAAATACCTCCTCTGTAAATAATTTATAATAGATAGTACGGAAAGAGTGAGGAAAAGTTTCAACTTTCTTGTTGTTAATAATAATCCCAAGCTCTTTCATATAAGTCGAGAAGGTCGGGTCTATTTAATGAATTAACGGGGATCTCAAAATGCTTACCCTTGATGGTTATATCTTGATCTTCATCTTTGCCGAAGTAAAAGAGAGATGGAATCAGTTCATCCCCAAGATAGGTAGTTTCCACTTTTAGTTCAGCAGTTTCAATATCAAACTTTTCCCTGGAGGCTAATGTGAAACCCCAATTACCAAACGAAGGAATATCTAAATGATAATTATCCACATATAACCCTGTCGATTTCACGGTGTTACTGATCGTCCAGAAAGCCGCTGTAGCAAATACAGGGGAAGTCGATTGAATAGAAGTAAAGCCAGTTGGTGTCAGGTGGTTCCTAACTAAGCTATAGAATTCCCACGTATAGAGTTTATTCAAGGACTCGTTATTCGGATCTGGTAAATCTACAAGGATGACATCATATACGTCATCGGCATTCTTCAAATAACTAAAGGCATCTTCATTAATAATATGAACTTTTTTAGAGTGAAAGGAGTTTTGATTCAACTTCGTCAAAAGTGGGTTCTCTTTGGAAAGGGTCGTCATTTCAGGATCCAAGTCTACCAGGGTAATGTTTTGAATCTCTTTATACTTCAATAATTCCCTTGTCGCCAACCCATCACCACCACCAAGGACCAGTACATTCGTTTTCTTGTCGGAAAGCGACATTGGAATATGAACCAGCGCTTCGTGGTATCGATGTTCATCTGATTCAGCGAACTGAAGCTGTCCATTTTGGTATAAACGTAAATCTCCTGTATCTTTCGTCATGATAATCTTCTGGTATTTCGTATCTTTGGAAAAAACGATGGGGTCTCTATAAAGTTTCTGCTCCAATGTATGGGCATACTGTTCCCCATATAAAAAACCTAAGCCAATCACGATGGTTAATAAGATCCCCGTCAGTCTGATATACGTTTGTTGAATCTCTTTTTTAAATGCAAAGCTTATCCAGAGGGCCACGATGATATTGATAAAAGCGATAAAAAATCCGGTCTTGATCAGTCCCAGCATCGGTTTTAGCCAAAAAGCAAAAGCCACGGTCCCCAATAGACTACCAACATAGTCCCATCCCAGTACATTAGCAGTCGATTCCTTTAAGTCGGCATCAATTTCTTCGGATTTCCGAATAAGTAGGGGCACTTCCAATCCTGTAAGATAACCGGTGATAATGATGATGGCAAATAAAAAGACCTTGGATGTCCCATCCCCGAAATTTGCTTGTATGTAAAAAACAGAGAAGATGGAGAAACCACCGATTAAGGCAATCAAATATTCCGTTATCACGAATTTGGACATCAAGTGGCGATGGAATTTACCGCTATGCATGGCCCCAATGCCCATCCCGCTCAAAAACAAGCCAATGGTTAAACAATAGAATAATGTGGAATCCCCGAAAAGATAGCCACCAGCGGCTCCATATAGTACCTGGTACACAATCCCACATATAGAAACAATCCCGGAAGACGTGAAGATTCTTCTTTTTTGAATGTGGCTTGCTCTTTCTGACATACTGTTCTCTCCTTCACAATCTATAATGATCCATCAAAAAAGAACCTGAAAGAACTCAGATTCTTCATGTTAGTCCGTCTTATGAAATGGCACCTGAAATGATAAAGGCGATAGCGAGGGATATAGCGGCTGCAATGATTCCAACCGATACTTTCCCTTTTTCAATCTCTTTTCTCACATCTAATTTCGGTGTAGCGATCTCAAATATAAAATAACCGATCATCATCAAGATAAAGCCGATGATGCCCCATATTGCGGCACCCAGTAAGGAATTATTTGTGTCAACGGCAGTACTCATGATATAGGTGATACCCAAGATTTTCCCCGCAAACTGAATAGCGACCGCACTGTTCCCGTTTCTGATCAGTTCAAAATCATTGTACGGTGTGATTTTTTCGAAAATCCACATACAAACAATGGATACTACACCCAATACCAAAAAGTAATAGATTGTTAGTAACACTTCCTGTACGTCTATAATGTTTTCAAACATTTCTTATATCCTCCTTGTCATTTCCCGGTCCCCGGACCGCCACCACGTACAACATCACCATTTCGAATGCTGTCCGGATCTGATGATTTTTTCACATTGCCTGTCCCTCTATAACCGCTACCCGTGTATGAAGATCCGGATTCGTCTCCCTCTTCATCCTCCATCAAAGAATTAGTGGGGATACTAGTGGAGTTATGATTTCTAAACGCGTTAACATAACCCTTATAGCCCAGCCGTTTCTTTAATGTTTTCGAGTCTACTTGATTCCAGCCATACAAAGTGGTAGCCACACTTAAAACGCCGAGTGTTTCCATAAGAGGAAAGTCATAGCTATTTTCGGCAAAATCCTCTTCGACGACTTCAATGATCGTATTAGCTGGGTTTAGTTCATCTTTCATAATATGTATGACTTCATCTGTTGAGTCTTCTGGATAGAGGAGAAACATCTCTTCCTCACTGCTTACTGAAGCATGATCGGGTTCTGTGTCCGTCCGGATCTCACTAGCAACCTCTGAAACACTTTTACTATAAGCCTGATAAACCGTTCCATGATCCCCTAAGTCATTTTCAATCGTATCAATTTCTTGATATTGAGAAGAAATAAAGGAATTTCCACAAGCAGCTAAAAATACAGATAACGAAGTAAGTATGACGGCCATTTTCTTCATGACTTTCCTCCTTGATTGTTGTCTTTAATATAATAGTATATTTTAGTGAAAAATTGTAAAAAATAATAAATGGGAAGATGTAGGCATCGTTTTTTTTTAGCGTATTGGTTGTAAATTAGTTCCTTTTTATGGTAAATAAAAGAGAGGAATTATAATCAATAGATAATAAAGATACCCGTTGAGAAATGGAATAGGGGGATAAGATGTGCATAGGTGTAAAAGAGTAATGATTGGATGGCTGATGATAGGTAGCCTTGTTGCATGTGAAGAACCAGCCATCCAAGAAGGAAAGTTCCAAGTGCAAGAAACAAAAGAGGGGAAAGACTTAGTGGAAACGAGCGATGTTCCTTCTTATAAGACCCCTAAGTATTTTGGTAGCCAATTGTACAATTATTGGATATCGAATGACACGTACCTTATTATCATGAGGGATGAAATCAGTACGTATACCCTTCAGAGAATCACAAAAAACGAGATTGATCCACTTAGGCATTTTGAAATCGTGAATCCGACTGGTTCCACAATCACGGGTATCCTATATAATGAAGAAAATCGAAATCGCACTACCCTTTTCACTTTGAAATTAAGCGAAGATAAAAGGAAACTAACCATTACGATGCCAAATGAAAAGCCGATTACGTACAAAGAAACGGACCTGGAACCGAATGAATTTAACCCTCGTTTTATTTGGGAAGACATTAAGTTTGAGTAAGTAAGTGTTTTAACGTTTAATAGAATGCGGCTGGCTTGACTTTAGTGCAAAAAGTGCAAGATAAAGTCTGAAATCATTTACTGACAAGAGGCGGCCTAATCACAACTCTTCTCGAAATGTTTCCCTTCACTGGGGCTTTTTCCTTCTGGTGGCGACCAAGAGCCTTGGCACAACTCATTGCTCAAGGAATATGAATACGTCCACCCTTTTTCGTTTTCAAATTCTACATTTACGTGATACGGATTATAGTTTCTCCCAATGTCCCTACTGAATTGCCATCTTTGATTCGGATATTTGTCCTCAAGATAGTGGTTGAGTTGTTCAGTCTTCTTGGATACTTGATAATCAACCCAATAGGGGCGAATAACAAAGAATGCAAGCACGAATACGGTAATGGAAGAGGCCATTAGTAAACTCAATTTCCTGATCTTTTGTGGCAATAATAAGGCAGTGGCATACAGCATAACTACAAAAATAGTAGACCCTATAATTTCTAATACTGTTTGTGGATACAAGGGAAATCACTCCTTCAAGGAACTATTATTTTGTGGGAAATCATTGAATATATAAAAAAGACGAAAAAGCACCTTTGCTTTTCGTCTTTTTTTTCATTTATAAGAAACGCTTCCTGATACTTGGTGAAGGCAACATGCAGCTTTCTTCCTTTTTCCCGAACCATTTATAACGGTTTTTGGCAATGAAATCATAAGCGGTGTTCCGAATGAAACGTGGGACAATGACCAAGCTATAAAACAGCTTCCAAGCGCCTTTCAAATGGCTACATATCCTTAGTGCTGCAGTCGATTTATAGTAGGCCTTGCCATTCTCAAGCAAGACGATGCTATCGATATTCCCGGGAACCTGATACTTCTTCTGCAACTCTTGTCCAGTTGGACTTTGAAGGGAAGCAAAACGAAACAGCCCCTTCGGATCGCGCTTTATGATGAATTGGACACTCGAATCGCAAAAGTTACATTCACCATCAAATAAGATGACAGGATTCATGAACTTTCCTCCTCAAAAGAGACGTGTAGAGAAAGCCTCATCCTTTCTCTACCCACATTACTGTGATGGAAACGTCTTAGGTTTTCGATGTTCTTTCTTTTATTTTACATGATTTATTCCATATTTACGCATTTTATGAAAAAGTTTTACCCGCCATGCTACTTTTCCCGCGAAAAAGTTTATATAGAGTATGAAAGGGGGTGAGCGACATGGCAAACCAAATCAAATTATCGACAACGTTACGATTGGATTTTGAAACGGGCCTCAATGAAAAAGGCGAGATCGTTTTTAAACGTAAATCCTTTTCTAACATTAAAACGAATGCACTGGTCGATCAATTATCGGCGACAGCCAAGGCCATTGCGAGTGTGCAGAATTATCCGATGGGTGAAGTGAACCGCGTGGATACGAACGCCATCATCGGGTAAGTGATGTGAGGTCGGAAAACGGGGAGGTGACAGGTATGGCTAAAGCATTGGAAATGATCTTCGTAACAGAAGAAGGAAAGTCGTCAACGATTTCTGTGGATAATCCAAAGGAACCGGTGGACGTGAATCAAGTGAAGCAAGCGATGCAGCAAATCATCGCGCAAAATGTTTTCATCACCTCTTCAGGAGATTTCGTTAGCATCAAGGGAGCACGCGTGGTCGAGCGTAATGTCGAGGACGTTGAAGTGCTTTAAAATTAGTAACGGTCGAATTATCCGTCTTAACGGTTGAATTAATGCCCATAATGGTCGAATTATTTTCTAATGTGGTTGAATTCTTGGTGATTCAACTCCATTCCGAGGCAGGCTCATCTTGAAGGACAAGTCCGGAAGCGGTGAGCCTGTCCTTTTTGATTAAAACTACTCAAGGCAGGTGAATAAAAGTGGACCAAATCCTACCGTTTGTCAGCGATATCGGGTTTCCCATCATTGTAACCTTGTACTTGCTTCACCGGATCGAAACAAAGCTGGATACATTGAACGAAACCATTGTCGAGCTGCCAGAACGCTTGCGAGAAGGATTCCAAAGTCAATTCAAAGGATGAAGGGAAACACCGTGGATGATTGCATTCACGGTGTTTTTATTATGCAATTCGGGTTAATCGATTGGATACGTGCTACTTTATAACTGTTTATTGATAACTTTTTTGTTTATTTTTCCCGTTTAGGTTTTATTATGCTAGCAATCCATTTACAATTAAAAAAAGAAATTTTTGAATTTTTTGTGAGGTGAACGGTTTGGGACATAAAATGATTATGACTGCTGGCTACCCTGAAATGGCTATACTGATTCGAGAACTTGCAGATGAATTAAGGCTGGATATAACCATTGTGGAAGGAATTTTAGATGAAGCGGCACAGGAAGTAAAACGATTGGTGCAAACTGATACATATGAAGTAGTCATTAGTCGGGCGGGCACAGCGGCGAAAGTAAGGGAAGTAATCGACCTTCCCATTGTATATTCAGATTCGGAGCATCTCGATTTACTTCAAGGATTTATCGAAGCAAAGAAGCTGGGGGATAGAATTTGTTTCATTACTTTTCCAGAGGAAGGATTTTTATTTAACTTTGAAGAAGTGACTAAGATTCTAGGTTTCGAGGTCTCTTTTTATCCTTATCATTCAGATCGTCAATTGATCGAACAAATAAAACAAGCGAAAGAGGATGGAATGGATGTGATTGTAGGAGGTGGCGTGCGGTCAGCCAATATTGCATCGAGCTATGGGATGAAAAGTATGTACTTGCCGCCCAACCCCCGTACTATTAGACGGGCATTGGTTCTAGCCGATCAAGTAGCAAGGGATCGCGTCATGATCAAGGAAGAGGCAGAACGGTTAAATGCTGTAATCAATGTTTCGGAAGAAGGCATCATTTTTTTGAATGAGGAAGGCATCATTGAGTCGATGAACGCTGCGGCTGAAAAGATTTTCAATGTGAGCAGGACAGACTATATAGGGAAAAGTAAGGAACAAATTTCATTGGTGGAGTTAAAGAATATTTTATTGAAAAGCAGTAAACACATTGAGGGTGGGAACTTTACGTTAGGAACCCTTAATGTATCATACAGTCCTGTGATTGTCGGGTATACGAAGATTGGAACCTTTGTGAATTGCAGAGAGGTTAGTAAAATTCAAAAGTTAGAACAGAAAATCCGACGGGATTTACATGTAAAGGGTCATACAGCCAAATTCACATTTGATGAAATCATTCATGAAGATCCAATGATGGAGGAAGTCATTGACTTGGCAAAGGAGTATGCAAAGACGGAGTCCACCGTTCTTATAATAGGAGAGAGTGGAACCGGAAAGGAACTTTTTGCACAAAGTATACATAACGAAAGTAGCCGAAACAAAGGTCCTTTTGTCGCCATAAATTGTGCAGCCTTGCCTGAAAATTTATTAGAGAGTGAATTATTTGGCTACACGGAAGGGGCATTCACTGGTGCAAGTAAGGGTGGCCGTCAAGGTGTATTTGAATTAGCACATGAGGGCACGATCTTTCTAGATGAGATTGGGGAAATCCCGACGCATATCCAAACCAGGTTATTACGTGTCCTTCAGGAGAAAGAGGTTATGAGACTTGGTGGAGAAGGGGTCATTCCGATTGATATTCGAGTGATTGCAGCCACGAACAAAAACCTATGGGAAATGGTGGATAAAGGCGAGTTTCGATTAGATCTCTATTTTAGGCTTAGCATATTACATTTAGACGTCCCACCCCTTAGAGAACGGGGATTAGATATCCCATTACTTGTGGATCAACATTTTCAAAAGCTAAATCAATCGATTCGATTTTCTGATTTATCCATACCTATCCAATATTTCTTCAAGAATTATAGTTGGCCAGGAAATGTACGGCAACTCGAAAATGTCGTAGAGCGGTATATCCTCTATTCGAAAAATGTAAAAAAAGAAAAATATTTCATAGAAGATATTTTGAAAGAGATGGGTGAGGGACAGAAACTGGAATCCCAGGGAGATGAACTAATCGTTCGAGCAGGAACGTTAGATGAAATTAATAAGCAAGTGATAATGAAAATGTTAGAAGAACATAACGATAATAAAAAGGTTGTAGCCGAATTATTAGGGATTAGCCGAACAACATTGTGGAAGAGAATATCGGAAATATAAAAAATCAAAGTGGGTTCCTTCCGCTTTGTATTTTTTTGGAGTAATCTTACGCGTATGTTTACGAAATGAACGTTTTTATAGGAGTGTTTAAATAATGAACAGGTTCGTCGGCAATTTGTTAGAATTTAAGCCATTTTATATTTGGCATGGATTTTGCTTATTAAGTTAATAGGAAGGGGGAGATTACAAGTTGCAAAGTAGTATTAGCGCCGTATCATATGGACAAATCCGTGTCATTACATTAAATGAGCCGACTAAAATGAATGCGCTATCATATGAGCTGAAGCAGGAATTACTTTCAGAGTTACAATCCTTGCAATTCAATCAAGATATAAAAGTCATTATCCTGACCGGTTCAGGCAAGGCGTTTTGTGCAGGTGGTGATGTGAAAGCCATGCAAGAGCCTTATGATGCTGAAAGTATTCGAAGAAATATGGAACTCTCTAAACATATCATTATGCTCATCCGTAATTGCGAGAAGCTTGTCATTAGCATGGTGAATGGGGTAGCCGCCGGAGCGGGAATGAGCCTAGCGTTAGCAACGGACTTATCAATAGCGGAGAAGAATGCGAAATTCATATTGGCCTTTAAGAATTTAGGTCTTATTCCAGATTTAGGGTTACATTATTATCTACCGAACATTATTGGAGAGAAGAAAGCAAAAAAGTGGTTCATGGATGGTGCGAGCCTAACGGCTATGGAGGCATTAGGAGAAGGACTCATCAATGAAGTTGTAGAAGAAGGAGCGGGAATGGAGTACGCAATAGAAATGGCGCAACAATTAATTGAAGGTCCCGTTGATTCTTTTATCCTATCAAAATCATTAATCAACCAACAAAGTAATGACCAAATCGAAAAAATCATGACACTCGAAAATATGCATCAAACACTTTTGCGTGGGAATGATGACCACTTGAAGCGACTACAAACTTTCTTTGCTCAGCGGAATTAAGGAAGAGAACTATAAGGGAGGGATTCATATATGAGGATTCGAAGGTATTCGCGTTTCGTTTGGATGTTCCTGGTTGTCATCATTTTATCAGCTTGTAACGTTTCTGCAAGTAATGGGGTGGTCAAAAAAAATGAAGATGGGGATTACAAAGTAACGATGACAACAGCCGGTACAAGTGGTTCATTCTATGCAATTGGAGCCGCCATCTCACAAAATTTAAACAATAATGCAAAGGGGATTTTCATTACGAATCAGGCTTCCGGTGGTTCTGTTGAAAACGTTCGATTATTGGACCGCAATGAGGTGAATTTCGCGCTTGTAGGTGGGGATAGTGCTTTAGCTGCTTATAATGGAACACATGAATTCGAAGGAAATGCCCGTTCGGACGTATTACGCGGTGTAATAAGCCTGTACGAGCAGCCCCTTACATTGGTTGTTTTAAAGGATTCCAATATTAAATCATTTAATGATCTGAAAGGAAAACGTGTGGCTGTGGGTGCGCCTGGTAGTGGTTCGGAACTGAAAAGTAAAGAGGTTCTGGAAGTTTTGGGGTTGCCTTATGACGAGGGAGTCAAACAAAAGTATCTGTCCTTTGCAGATGCCATTGAAGGAATGAGAGATAACCAAATAGATGCGACATTTGTTTGGGCAGGAGCGCCAGCGTCAGCCGTTCAAGAGCTGGGGAGTACACGGGATATAGATATTGTTGGCTTCACAGAAGAAGAAAGTGAAAAGATATATGAAGAAAATCCATCCATTTTTCCTTATGTATTGCCAGGTGGTACGTATAAAGAGGTAGAAAATGATGTACAGACTTTGGCCATCAATACCCAGATTGTTACACGTAATGATATACCAGATGAAGCAGTGTATAACTTTGTAAAAGGATTCTTTGAAAATATAGAAGAAATCCAGCTTGCACATAGCTCTATGAAAGAAGTAAGTATGGAAAGTGCCGTGCAAAACGTCATTGAGATGCATCCAGGTGCGAAACAATATTTTGAAGAAAGTGGAGCTATAAAGTAATTAAAAAGGGGGAAAAAATATGGAGCATGAACCTCAAAAACCACAACACCATTTAGTGAAGAAAATTATTTTCATCACGGCCATTGTCTTATCGATTTTCCAGTTGTATACGGGAGGGTTCGGTTTACTAACGCCCATGTTACAACGAAGTCTCCACCTATACTTAATTCTAATATTAGTATTTTTAATGTACCCCATTAAACTATCAAAATCTTGGCGGATACTCGATTTTATTGCCGTTGCGTTATCGGTTAGTTCAGGGATTTATATATTCTCTACATATGAAACGCTTTTGTTTCGTGTAGGTGCGCCAAATGCATTAGATGTTTTCTTTGGTGCGGTGACTATCATTTTAGTACTTGAAGCAACTCGACGTGTGGCTGGGTTAATTTTAGCGTTAATCGGCACAGCCTTCATTTTCTATTCATATTTTGGTTCGTTTTTCCCGAGTGTTTTTGAGTCTTCGAACATGTCGACCAATCGATTCATGTCATTAATATTCCTTTCAAGTGAAGGATTATGGGGAAGCACTTTAGGGATTGCGGCAACATTTATTGCCCTCTTCATCATTTTCGGTGCGTTCTTGAATGCAACGGGTGCTGGTAAGGTATTTATCGATTTGGCTTACTTTTTCGGGGGGCGTTATCGTGGGGGCCCAGCAAAAGTAGCGGTTGTATCGAGTGCATTAATGGGGACGGTTTCAGGGAGTCCAGTAGCCAACGTGTCATCGACAGGACAATTCACCATCCCGTTAATGAAAAAAATTGGTTATAAACCAAAAGTAGCTGCTTCAATAGAGGCAGTAGCTTCAACAGGTGGTTCAATGATGCCGCCAATCATGGGCGCTGGCGCCTTCGTTATGGCGGAAATGACTGGGATTCCGTATTCTGAGATCATCATTGCTGCCATCATACCGGCCCTCTTGTATTATTTATCCATTTACTTCTATGTGGATTTGGAAGCTGCCAAGGAAAACTTACGAGGACTCTCGAAAGCTGATTTACCTAACTTGAAAGAAACATTCCTAGCAGGATTCCATCTGTATATTGGTTTAGGTTTCCTTATATACATGCTTGTATTTGTTCAAGCCTCACCGATGTTTTCGGCATTCTGGTCAATTATCGCGCTAGTCGTGTCATATATCGTATTCTATTTCAAAAAAGTGAAATGGAATTTCTTCATAGATGCATTAATTGATGGGGCAAAAGGGATGGTTCTAACAACCGTTGCCTGTGCCACAGCAGGTATCGTCGTTGGGGTCGTTAACTTAACAGGTGTAGGTGTAACACTGACTACACTAATGGTGAACGTAGGTAATACTTCAATTATCTTAACGCTGGTTGTAACGATGGTAGCATGTATCATCATGGGAATGGGGCTTCCCCCGACAGCAGCATACATTCTACTTGGTGTGTTAACGGCACCAGCACTAATCAATTTGGGAATCGAACCAATATTCGCCCATATGTTTGTATTCTACTTCTCTTGTCTAGCACCAATCACACCGCCAGTAGCCCTGGCATCCTTCACAGCGGCGGGAATCGCCAAAAGTCATCCACTGAAAACGAGTATAACTTCTGCCAAGATTGGACTTGTTGCATTCTTAATTCCCTACATGTTCATATACGGTCCGGAATTGTTAGCGCAAGGGAAAGTATCGGCCATAATGTGGACCATATTAATGGCCTGTATAGGCGTTTTCGTATTAGCGATGGCCATGGTTGGCTGGTTGAAGCGAAAACTATTCTGGTATGAACGGGTATTGGCTTTTATCACAGCCGTATTACTGATATCGGCAGGAATGCTTACGGATATCATTGGCCTAGGTCTCCTTGTTGGTTTGTTAGCCCTTATTTACACGACAAGGAATATTCCGGTCGATGCTGTTGATACAAACTTGGAATTAACAAAATAAATAGATTTTATTAAAGGGTGTGAGTGAATATGAAAGTATTTACTCCTCTTTTTTTAAATGACGTTAAGTTTGGATGATGTGTATGAAGCTTTATTCTTTATATATCGCAGCTATTTTTGTATTCATCGCAGTTTTTGGAATACGTCCATTAACCTCTTTATATGCGAGCTCTTTAGATGCGACGATGTTCCAGATCAGTTTAATCACGATGTGTTATTCGGTTGGCCCTTTATTGATAGCCATTAAGATTGGAAGATTCATTGATCAATACGGAGAAAAAATACCCATTTTGATAGGGGCTTTAGGGATTGGCATCTCAGCATGGTTACCCGTTTTATTTCAAAGCATCGGTATGCTCTTTGTATCTCAGTTCTTATTAGGGACCAGTCAGATCTTAACGATTGTTGCCTTGCAAAATGGGGTGGCCAGTGCCGTTCCAAGCAGGAATCGTGATAGGGCAGTCGGGACCTTTAGTTTATTTACTTCGACAGGCATGTTCATTGGTCCATTTGTCGGTGGATTCACTACAGATTATTTTGGCTATCTAATGGCCTTTATCGTGCTTGCCTGTGCACCGATTGTTAGTTTTATAGCGACATTAGGCATTCAAACGACGAAAAAGAAAGAAACAAAGAAAGCTAAAGACAACAATCTGGGCGTGACACAACTTATTGGTCAAGTCCACTTGAGAAAAACGATTATCGCTGGAATGCTGGTGCTCTCGGCCTTGGATTTGTTTTATGTGTACTTTCCTTTATATGCAGAAAGTATAGGGTTCACAGCTTCCCGGATTGGCATTTTACTATCAGTAATGGCTGGTGCTAATATGCTTGCAAGGATTTTTATAGGAAAGCTCATCACTTTATTTGGGCGCGTTAAAACGTTATGGCTTTTTATGCTCATTGGGGCAGTTGGGTATGCGTGTGTGACGTTTACGAGTAGTTTTGCCGCCTTATTTCTTATCGTCTTTATTATAGGAGCTGGTTTAGGTGTGACACAGCCACTGACGATCATACTCACGTATAATTTAGCGCCAGTAAACCAGACGGGAGAAGTGTTGGGTATTCGGTTGGCGGCTAATCGTTTATCACAAACAATACTCCCCTTTCTTTTCGCTAACTTAAGCACATTAATCGGTCTTGGGTCGATTTTTATTTTTAAGGCACTCTTATTAGGAATCGGTTGCCTATCGGCCAAGGGTATTCAGGAAAAACAAGCTACAATCGAAAAGGAGGTACAAGATGTCAAATAGTATAGTCGGAACACCTGTACAAGTTACACATGAATTTGCAAAGTTCATTCATGGTTTTCATCCAGTCCAACTAGACCAAACGGTAAAAAAACAAGTGCATCATATTTTAACGGATTATTTTTGCGCAGCCATAACGGGATCTCAAACAGAAACAAGTAAGAGGGTATTACATTATTTAATAGAAAGCGAAGGGACGGGGACAAGTAACGTCATTGGTTCAAAGCATAGGCTTTCCCCAGCAAATGCCGCTTTTATCAATGGAACGAGTGCACATTGCTTGGACTTTGATGATGGCCATACACAAGGGTCGGTTCATCCCGCTGCACCCATCATCCCGGCCGTACTGGCGATTGCGGAAAGCCTACAGTCAGAAAAGGATGAACTAATAAAAGCCATTGTCATTGGTTATGAAGTTTGTTTGAGAATTTCCGCCGCGATACACCCCAATTCTCGTAAACGGGGTTTTCATAATACGCCGATTACCGGAATTTTTGGCGCAACGGCTGCTGTATGCTATTTGCATAAAATGGACGTGGAGGAGATCCAAAATGCTTTCGGAATCGCTGGTAGCTTTGCGGGTGGCCTCTTTGCTTTTTTAGGAACGGGTTCTGAAGTGAAACGGATCCACCCAGGGCAAGCAGCAAGAGATGGTATACACGCAGCCTTATTAAGTCTTCATGGTCTAACAGGTCCAACCAATGTTTTGGAAGGGACCAACGGATTCTTTGAAGCATTCGCCGGGGACATAAATAATGAACGGTTATTTGCAAATCTAGGAACCCAATATGAAATTTTCAATATTTATTTCAAGCCATATCCATGTTGTCGGCACTTACATGTGGCGATTGATGTGATAAATGAAATGAAGAAAATATTTTCAATCGATGTTCAAGAAATTCGAGCCATTAAAGTCGGGGTAAATGAAATTGCCGCGATGCACCATCATAAAGAATGCACGAATCTATTGGATGCACAAATGAGCATGCCCTATGCAGTTGCTTTGGCTTGTCTACATGATGAATTGCATGTGGATTTATTCCAACCATCCCATGCACCTGAAGAGGTTTGGGAATTAGCGAAAAAAATTGATGTGTACGTGGATGAAAAGGCAAATGAGCTGTATCCAGAGTATCGCGCAGCAAAAGTAGATATGGTGATGAATAATGGAGAGGAATGGAGTCACTTTATCGATAATCCGTTAGGTGAACCTTCCAAACCATTAACTACAGAACAACTCCAAACGAAATTCACGTCCAATTGTAACCCGATTATAGGTGTGAAACCGAGCCAAGTTTTCTTAAAGGGACTTAGTAGTGAAAAAAACACGGATGTTTTTTATCAAATTTAGGGGGCTACAAGGATGAGTGAATTCAAATATTTAGACGTGTATAAAGATGGCGCACTAGGAATTATTAAAGTAAACCGGTTAGAGGTCCATAATGCGCTTAATAAAGAAACCATCCAAGAACTTTCCGCTTCCATAGATAAATGGGTAAATCACGATGGAGTCCAAGTCATTTTAATGACGGGAGCCGGAAGTAAATCATTTATTTCCGGTGCTGATATTAACCAGCTGACCGTGAAAACACTTATTCAAGGTTTAGAGGCTGACTTGTCCGTGTTATGTGAGAAAATCGAGAATTGTGAAAAGGTAACGATTGCCGCCATCAATGGGTATGCATTTGGTGGGGGATTTGAAGTAGCGTTAGCCTGTGATATCCGAATTGCTTCTGCGAATGCAAAGTTTTGCTTTCCAGAATTAAACTTATCCATCATTCCAGGTGGAGGGGGAACTCAAAGATTATCCCGTTTGATTAACAAAGGGGTCGCGCTGGACCTCATTTTAACGGGGGATGTGATGACAGCGGAACGAGCTGAAAGGCTAGGAGTCGTTTCGGCGGTCGTACCCCAAGAAGAACTATGGGAAGCAGTCATTACGAAAGCACAAAAAATCATTACCAAAGGGCCCATCGCTTGCCGGCTAGCTAAGTTAGTCGTGAAAGAGGGAGCTGAGATAAATTTATCGTCGGCACTAGTATTAGAAAAGTTAGCCCAATCTCTTTTGTTTGGGACAAAAGATAAACAAGAAGGTACACAAGCATTTATTGAAAAAAGAAAACCTATTTTCGCAGGAAAGTGAAACGTTTAGTTTATGAACGAAATTGTTCATAAACTAAACGTTTTTTATTTATGGGTGTATAAAAAGGCAATGAAGTAAAGGATTCCCTATGTTTTTTAAGTTGGCATCAAAATTGCTTATATATAAAGGGAGTGGATTAAACTATTTAATTCCAACTATAAAACTAATAAAGGGGTGCTAGATATGGATTTTACATTATCAAAAGAACAGGAAGATTTAAAAAAGTGGGCGAAGAATTTAGCAAAAGAAAAATTCTCGGAAAAAGCATACACATGGATAAAAAACGGTGAGGTGCCATGGGAGAATGCACGGATTCTTGCAGAACACGGTTTGATGGGCATGACACTACCGGAAGAAGACGGCGGTCAAGGAATGACGTTAATGGAAGCCATTATCGTCATGGAAGAAATCGCAAAAGTTTGCCCGAATACAGCTGATATGTTCCAGGTGGGGAATTTTGGGGCGATTCGCCAATTGTCTGCCTATGGTTCACCAAAATTGAAGGCCCGTACTCTCCCGGGGATCTTAGCGGGTGAACAGTTGATCTCTGTTGCCATGAGTGAGCCCAATGCAGGTTCAGCTACAACCGACTTGGAAACACGAGCACGTATTGTGGGAGATAAAGTCATCGTAAATGGTTCGAAAGTATTCAATACACATGGTCCTCATAATCAATATTACGTAGTCTGGGTCCGTTTCGGTGATGATGTTCGTAGCTCGGGAGCCATCTTGATTGAACGTGGCTTACCAGGATTCACACTAGGAAAAACGGAAACACATATGTCAGGTGAGGAACATTGTGCGTTATTCTTCGAAGATTGTGAAGTACCGATTGAAAATATCCTGGTTCCGGATAATGGGTTCAAAAAGTTATTTACCATGTTTAACATCGAACGTATGGGTAATACTTCACGCTCATTAGCTTTAGCACAAGCTGCTTTTGATATGGCAGTTGAACATGCAAAGGAACGTGAACAGTTCGGGCGTCCACTAGCTGAGTTCCAAGGCATTCAGTGGAAGGTGGCCGAAATGAAAATGAAATTGGAAGCTGGTCGCCTCTTGTTATATAAAGCGGCAACGAATGCAGATAAAGGAGCTCCAAGCCCATTAGAGGCTTCAATGGCAAAGTGTTATATCAATACAACCGCATTTGAGGTGGCAAATGAAGCAGTACAGATCTTTGGTGGATATGGCTACTCAACGGATTATCCATTGGAATATATTTTCCGTCGCGTTCGTGGTTGGATGATTGCAGGTGGTACACCAGAAATGCTGAAAAATAAAATTGCTGAGGAAGTATTTGAACTGCGCTTTAGCCAACGTAAAAAAAAGCCTGAGATTGAGAAGGTGGTTAAATGACTTTGACAGAACAAATGGTGGAGGAGAAGACATTTCTAACGGAATATGAAGGGGCGAAATTATTAAAAAAGTTTAAATTACCTGTTGCCCCTGCTGAATTGGCGAAAACACGCGAAGAGGCAGTGATTTTTGCTGATAAGATTGGCTATCCACTTGTGTTAAAGGGTATGTCCCCGCAAATTACGCATAAAACGGAAGCCGGTATTGTCAAAGTGAATATTCAAGATGAGCAGCAACTTTTAGAAGCCTATGAAGCTATTACTAATAATGCCATCGCCTATGATGCTTCGGCGAAATTAGAGGGCGTCTTAATTCAAAAAATGTCCCAAAAGGGGTTAGAACTTATCTTAGGAATCAAAAGGGACCCCGTGTTCGGACATCTTTTGGTTCTGGGGATGGGTGGTACATTCGTAGAAATTTTGAAGGACTTTTCCATGCGCATTATGCCCGTAAGCAAGCAGGATGTTCTAAGCATGGTAGATGAGTTGAAAAGTGCCGAACTAGTAAAGGGATACCGCGATCAAGCCGGAATCGATATGAGTCTACTTGTGGACATTTGCCAGAAGCTTAATGAACTTGTAACCCTCCATCCTGAAATTATGGAGTTAGACTTGAATCCTGTTATCTTCTCTGCAGAAGGTCCACTCATCTGTGATGTGCGCATTTTAAATGAGCCGGTCATTGAACTTGAAGGGGAGCGCCGGAGTTTAGAAAACCTAGATAAACTATTACATCCCTCATCAATAGCCATTGTAGGCGCATCGTCTAATGAAAAGAAGAATGGTGGCCGCCTAGTTAAGTATTTGGTGGAAAATCAGTTTAAAGGGAAAGTGTTTCCAATCAACCCTAAGGCAGATGAAATTTTCGGTCATCGCGTATATCCTTCTTTAACCCATGTAACTGAGCCAATTGATGTGGCTTGTATTATTGTGGCAGCACAGAGTGTCCCTGGCGTCATGCGTGAATGCCAACAAAAAGGGATTAAAAATGTCATTATCTATTCATCGGGTTTTGCTGAAACCGGAGCAAAAGGGGCCCTTTTACAACAAGAAATATTAAGTATCGCTAAAGAAGCGGGGATTCGGATCGTCGGTCCAAATGTAATCGGTGTTGCCAGCCCAAATGACAATGTGTATATGGCATTCGGTTCAGCTTTAACAACGAAAGAAAAAGTGGCCGGCGGGATCGGATTCATTTCCCAAAGTGGAGCGATGGGTAGTGCTTTACTCAGTCGTGCTTGGGAAAATAAAGTGGGCTTTAGCCGATGGGTAACAGTGGCAAATGAAGTCGATCTCACAACATCCGATTTTATTGAAACCTTTGCTGAAGATTCACAAACGAAAGTTATCTCGGCCTTCATGGAAGGTTTAAAAGATGCAAAGGCATTTGAACGTGCGACCCAAAAAGCGTTAGATGCGAAAAAGCCAGTCCTTGTCTATAAAACAGGACGTTCTGAAGTAGGAAAGCGGGCCGTTCAATCACATACGGGTTCCATCGCCGGTGATGAGGCGGTATATTCGGCGGCCTTTAGAAAATATAATGTATTACCCGTGGAACAAATCGAGGACTTAATTGAAGTTGCTGCGATATTTGAAAAACAACCACTGCCTAAAGGCAACCGCATTGGGATTGTTACAGCTTCTGGTGGTGCTTGTAGTGTAATTGCCGATTTATGCACAGCGAATGGACTTGAGGTACCTGAACTTACAGAAACTGCCGAGAAGATCAAGCAATACATTCCTGTATTTGGCGCAGCGAATAATCCCGTTGACGTAACGGCGGAGATAATCGGAAACCCTGATATGTTTAAGAAAGTATTAACAGCCGTTGTGGAAGATTCACAAATCGATGGTGTGCTCGTTATGCTAACATCGAATGCCGACCCGGGAGCACTTGTCATTGCCGAGGCCATTTATGAAGTCTTCCAATCGCACCAAAAACCGATAATCGTTGGGCGCTTAGGGGCAACTGCGATCGCACCAAAAGCAGTATCTTTCTATCAGGAAAAACAATTCTTCGTCTATCCAAACCCAGAAAAGATTGTTAAAGCCATGAAGTATTTGGTGGACTATGAACGGATTCTACGGATGAATGGGAGTCTATGAGAGAGAAGGGTGAGAGGGAAATGGAACAAATAGCCGTCGTCGGAAGTGGATTGATGGGTAGGGGAATTGCATTAACCGCTGCTCAAAACGGATTCACTGTACAACTTAATGATGTGGATGAAGATACCTTACAAAGAGCGCAAGCGTTTATTGAAGAAGAACTGGAGAAGGCTGTTGAAAGGCAGATCATCACTTTGGATCAAAAGCAGCAGGCAATTGCACGGATTTTCTATGAAACGTCACTTGAAAAAGCGGCTTCGAACGTTCAATTAGTGATTGAAGCCGTACCGGAAATCATGAAGTTGAAAATTGAAATTTTTAAAAAGTTAGATGAATATTGTTTACCACACACGATTTTAGCTACGAATACTTCAACAATGAGTCCTACAGAAATAGCGGCCCAAACGAATCGGCCTGAACAATGCATTGCGATGCATTTCTTTAATCCACCTCATAAGATGAAGCTTATTGAAATTGTCCGGGGATTACAAACAAGTGATGATACGATGGCATTTGCAAAAGCCGTTGGGGAAAAGATGAATAAACAAACGGTTGAAGTCAATGAGTTCCCAGGCTTTGTAACAAGCCGTATGAACTGTTTAATTGGAAATGAAGCGATGACCATGCTAATGGAAGGTGTCGCTTCTGCACATGACATTGATCAAGCGTTAAAACTGGGACTCAATCATCCAATGGGACCATTGGAATTAGCAGACTTGGTAGGTTTGGATACGCGTTTAAAGAATATGGAGTATTTATATCAAACATTGGGTGAAAAATATCGGCCTTGTCCCTTATTAAGTAAATATGTAAAGGCCGGTCGTTTTGGTAGGAAATCAGGTAGCGGTTTTTATGAATATGATGAAAAGGGGTGTAAGAAGTGAGAAATGTTGTAATTGTAGATGCAGTCCGGACCCCCATTGCCACAATGGGGGGAACACTAAAAGAGGTGGAAGTCGATTTCTTGGCGGCTTCCGTGATCGATGCCATTGTTAAGCGATCCAATCTAGATGCGAGTCTTGTTGATGAAGTCATATTAGGTCAGGCAAAACAAAGTGCCGACTCCCCAAACCTTGCGCGTCTTGCTGCATTACGCGCGGGTCTTCCAGTAGAAGTGGCCGGATACACAGTACATAGGCAATGTGGTTCAGGATTACAATCGATCGTAAATGCCGTTCAACAAATTCAGTGTGGGCAAAGCGACATCATCATTGCAGGTGGGGCAGAAAGCATGAGTACAGCACCCTATTACATGAGAGGTATTCGTTATGGACTTGGTGCAAATAACGGGCAATTGCTTGATCCGAATACAGAAAGCCAACCCCGTTCACAACCAGAGGATCAATATGGCAAATTTACAATGGGACTCACAGCCGAAAACTTGGTGGAGCAGTATGGGATTTCAAGAGACAAGCAAGATTCATTTGCTTTTCGCAGTCAGTCACTTGCTTTAAAGGCGATTGAAGAAAACCGCTTTGCAGATGAAATTATCCCGTATAAAGTGAAGACTAGAAAAGGAACGGTGATATTCGACAAAGATGAATATCCGAGACAAACGACTCCCGAAAAGTTAGCCGAATTAAAGCCTGTATTTAAAAAAGGAGGAAGCGTCACAGCAGGTAATAGTAGTGGTCGCAATGATGGTGCATCAGCCGTGTTGCTGATGTCTGAGGAAAAAGCTTTGAAGCTGGGCCTTAAACCACGCGCACGCATTATTGGACATGCAGCAGTAGGCGTATCCCCAGAAGTCATGGGGATTGGACCAGTACCTGCCACGAAAAAAGCATTACAAGTTGCGAAAATTTCAATGGAAGACCTGGATTTAATCGAATTAAATGAAGCATTCGCTGCCCAGGCCCTTGCGGTGATTAAGGAGTGGAACGTGGGACTGGACAAAATCAATGTGAACGGAGGAGCCATTGCATTGGGGCACCCACTTGGGGCAACAGGTGCGATTTTACTAACTAAGATTCTCTATGAACTAGAACGTCGTAATGGTCGATATGGGTTAGTCACCCTATGTATAGGTGGAGGTATGGGTATTTCAGCCGTTATTGAAACAATGAAATAGACCAAAAAATAATGGACGGTTGCCCCGCTCCTATTAATGTAGGGATTGATCTCATAGTATAATCTACTTAATTGATAGAAGGGTGGCGGCATAAATGGATATATTCATAGAGGAGTTACAAGATTCAGATATGGAAGAGTTGTTAGCATTCGAACTGGAAAACAGAGCTTTTTTTGAAGAAATGGTCCCGTCTCGTGGAGATGACTATTATACCCCTGCTCATTTCAATGAAAGCCATAAAGCATTACTCGATGAACAAACACGAGGAGCTTCCATTTTCTATTTAATCAAGGATAACCACCATTCCATTTTAGGAAGAATAAATGTGGTAGATATCGAAGAAAACCAAAGAATAGGGCATCTTGGTTATCGAGTGGGTCAAATATACACTGGAAGAGGGATTGCCAATAGGGCTCTGCAATTATTACTAAAGAAAATCGTCAATAAAGATATCAAACAAATCCATGCAAAGACGACCACTACTAATATTCCCTCCCAAAGAGTTTTGGAGAAAAACGGCTTCAAGAAAGTGGCTACCAGTGAAGAAGGCTTCGAAATGAATGGACAGAATCTCCATTTTGTTTATTATACGTTGACTACCATGTTATCCGGTACAAACTGATGTATTCTATGGTGGAATTACTGTATCAATTTTCCAAATGAATAATTTTGAAGGGAATTTACAATGAATAAGTTTTTGAAAAGTGTTTTTCAGACTATAAACAAACAGGATCAATTTATGAGGGCATCCTTCTATATTATAGGAGGTTTCTTAATTATATTGGTTGGTTACGGATTTGGTCGTTTGGTTGGGTTAGTCACCTTTTAAAGGTCAGGATTACTTCTAACAAGTTGGAACAAAAATAAGCATTTGGTGGAAGCGCCCGCCAAATGCTATTTTTATACTCTGTTCAAGTTACTGAGGAATTTTTTTTACAGGGGGACTATCCTAGATTTTAAAGATAAGATGAAATATAATTGATATTAGAATATTCTAAAAATTATTCCCTTCGATTCCACATCATGACGCTTCTCTACATCTCATCCGTTTGTTCCTCAACTAGGTCCATTGCAAAAATATGATAACGCTTCCAACCATTTGTGATTCTTTTAATAGGAGGAATGGATCGTGAAATCAATGACTAAGAAAAGCTGGCCAAAAGGTGTTTTGGAAACCTTGCATTACCGCTTAGGGGAAAAGCCGCTTCATGAGTACTTGATGGATAATGCGAAGGAACGTCCGAAGGAAACGGCGTATGTGTACTATGGGAACAATCTGACTTGGAGCCAGCTTCAGGATGACACGGGGAGGCTTGCCCAGTTTCTCAAAGACCAAGGTGTGGGTAAGGGTGACCGGATCGCTTTGTTCATGCAGAATTGTCCGCAATACCTCATTGGACATTACGCCATCCAAATGCTTGGTGCTATAGTGGTTCCCTTGAATCCGATGTATAAAGAAGCGGAACTGGAATATTTGATCAATGAGGCGGATATAAAGGCCGTGATTGCCGGCCAGGAGTTATATCCAACTATGGAAGCGGTGAAAGGCAAGGCAAAATCTTTACAATTTATCATCACCACCCATTACGCTGACTTTCTTTCGGAATCTCCCACTTTGCCGTTGCCAGTCGAGTTTTTGGCGGAGAAAGTGACAATGGAACGAACGTTTGATCTTCTTGAAATTCTCTATACGAATGAGGTTCTAAAAGAAGTGGAAGAAGTGAATATATGGGAAGATGTGGCCTTGATGGTCTTCACTTCGGGTACGACGGGGAGGCCGAAAGCGGCGATGCTTACATATGGGAACGCGTTGTTCAAAACGGCAGCGACTGCTCAGAGTTCTTTCATCACGCACAGCGACAAAACGCTGGCAGGCGCTCCATTTTGCCATATTGCCGGGATGGTGATGGGCGTCAATATTCCTGTATACAGTGCCTGCATGTGTGTGGCATTGACAAGGTTTGAGGCAGAGGCCGCAATCAGCGCAATTGAAACGTATAAAGTGAATAAATTATATACCATCGCCCCTATGAATGTAGCAATCTTGAATACTCACGGTATCGAAGGAAGAGACTTAACTTCACTTGAATTGAATTTCGCGACTAGTTTTGGCATTCCGGTCGATGAAAAGCTTGCAAAGGCATGGGGGGAATTGATCGATGGTTGTCTTTTGTATGAAGCCTCGTATGGGTTAAGTGAAACGCATACATGTGATACATTCATGCCGATTGATAAAATCAAGTTTGGTACTTGTGGCATTCCTACATTTGATACCGAGATATGCATCGTGGACCTTGAAACAGGAGAAGACTTACGGCCGGGTAAACGAGGGGAAATCGTGTTGAAGAATCCAGGCGTATTCAAAGGATATTTGAATAGGCCAGAGGCGACAGCCGAGACATTAAAAAATGGCTGGGTCTATACAGGTGACATTGGAATGCTGGATGAGGAAGGCTATCTGCATTTCCTCGGCCGTATGAAAGAGATGATCAAATCCTCCGGATACAGCATTTTTCCGGAAGATGTGGAAGTCTTGATGAAAGACCATGAAGCGATTTTACAAGTTGCCGCAGTGGGTGTGCCAGATACGAACAGGGGCGAAAGCGTGAAGGCCTTCATCGTATTGAAACCGGAGTACAAAGGGGAAATCAGTGAGGAGGAAATCATCGATTGGTCAAGAAACAGGATGGCGTCCTATAAATATCCCCGCTACGTTGAATTCCGGGACAGCTTGCCAACAACCAGTTCAGGCAAGGTATTACGTAGATTATTAAAAGAGTGATAGAAAGCCGATAGCGGCAAGTGGCTATCGGCTTTGTTTTGTAGGCGAAGGTCGAATTATGGATGGTGAGCGTCGAATTATTTCAGTGAATGTTGAATTAATGAGTGGGAGCGTCGAATAAATGGCAAGGAGTCACGAATTACGAAGAACGTGAACGATTAAAAGCAGAGGACCCCATTCAAAATGGGGTCACAATTCATTTCTTTACTTGCGAGATCGTCATACCATCACCGATTGGAATCAGAAGGGATTCTAATTGTGGATGATTGGCCACGGTTATATTGAATCTCTTCATGACTTCCGTATAGCGTTTAGGTATCACTTCCGAATCTACTACACTACCATTGGCCAGGACATTATCCGTAATGATTAGAGCACCCGGCTCCGCAAGTTCGATGCAAAGCCTCAAATAATTCTCATAGTTTTCCTTATCAGCATCGATAAAGAAAAAATCGAAGCGCTTATTTTCCTCTACTAGCTTTTCAAGGCTTTGCAAAGCTGGTCCGGTCATATAGGACACTTGATCAGCGAATCCTGCTTTGGCTAGGTTGCTGTTTGCCAGCTTTGCATAACTTTCCTCTAATTCGAGGGAGGTTAATCTTCCTTCTTTACCGAACCCTCTAGCAAGGCAAATCCCGCTATAGCCGCCAAGCGCTCCAATTTCTAGAATACTTTTTGCTCCTGAAATGGATACCAGCATGGTAAGAAGTTTTCCGGAGGAAGGAGATACGGAGATGGGGCGCATGCCGTTCTCCTCAATGGAAGATAAGACATCCTCCAAAAGGGTATTTTGTTGATAAAATACGGAATCGATATACGTGTTCAATTGCTTCATGAATTACACTCCTTCTTCAGTATTTTTTGTGGTCTTTTCTGTAGCTTCCTTTTCATTGGGTGCGTCCGTTGCTTCGTTCTCTTGTATTTCAAATAATTGTGTGAATTCGTTGATGACCATATCTATGGCTTTCAATTCACCGACTAAGATGGGTTGAATGGATTGAAACTCAGGTTTATCTAACTGTTGTTGAATCGTTGACCGTTTAAGATTCATTCGATTCAAAAAAGCGATGGCCCGGCCTCGGCGAAAGGTTTTTGCTCCACGTCGATGTGTACCATCATTTCCTTTGTGTCGTCCACCACGACGATGGCCTTCTTCGTTCTGCATGTCCTTAAATGTCTCATCTCTCATATTCATATCACCTTTCTTTGTATACATTTGTATACATATTAGTTATGGTTTTTAATTGTATACAGATGTATGCAAAATGTCAATTTTATAATAAAATTGATGATATATCCAATAAATTCCTATGAGCAAAATCAAGTGTGAATTTTCCATTTATTGATATAAAACGGATGGTGGAAGGAGCTGTTTTTAATGAGTAATATTGGGGTACCAGGAATCATTTTGATGATCATCGTATTTGTACTTATCGCTTTATTCTTCGTCTCATTTTTTGCGTTTATCAGTAAGCTACTTAAGAATTCAGACAAGAATCGTAATCAACCAGATATAGATAGTAGGCTCACACGGATTGAAGATGAACTCCGGTCCATTAATAAGAAAATGGATCACCGGGATAGTTGATTGAAAGAGGGTGCAACCGAAATAGCGGGGGGCAAAATGAAGATATTACAAATAATCATGCTTATTATTTTTACCCCAGTCATTGTGCTGGATTATTTCCCAAATCTATCGCTGGTACGGGTGATTCCAGATGGTATTTTACTATGGCTGATTTTAGTCATATATGTGATCAGTTTTTCATTTAAGAGATTCAGTGATGGGAATCTTAGGGAATGGCTCCAGTGGCAAGTGCTTTCCCTCTTTTATTTACTCTCATTACTAGCTTTGCTGACCATTCTCGGAGGCCAATCGACTGCGGGAATTGCATTTGATAGTCCTTTCCTATGGCTGATTCTATTGATGTCGTGTTTGGATATCTATTCCCGGTGGAAGAAATTGAAACAGGAACAAGCTGCTCATTAGAGGAGGATTAGAATGATAAGTGCATCGACTTGGTTTAATCCTTACGTCTTAGAAGTGCTTATCCTCCCGACTGCTTTTGTAATAGGAACAGGATCAGCGTTGGTTACAAAGAAGTTTATAGTAGGACCCATCATTCATGTAATCATCACAGTGCTTTTCTATTTGATTTCACTTGTTTTCATGAAGAGGATTATCATTATAATAGGATTGATTTTGAATGGGTACTTATTGACTTAATCTTTGTAGGAATTACAGGCTTGCTATCTTGGGGGTTACTGAAAGTCAGAAGGAAATAGCTCATATCATAAAATCTTACTCTTCCTATTTAATAATAGAAGGGTAGGATTTTTTTATTTTCATGTATAGAAAAGTCCCATCCAGTTAATCATGAGAGTAAGAGAAGGGAGAGGGGAACGGTTCACAAAAGAAGATATCTTACTACTAATGTATATTTTTAAGAAAACATAAAGAATGATACTAATTTTCAAGTTGTCCAATATAATAGAAAAAAGGTGAAGGAGTTGGTTTCGAATGGAGAAGCAATTGCCTATAACACCACTAGAACCTGAGATGATGGAAACGTTGGCAGAAATGGTACTTATCAAGGCCCTCAGTGATTACCGGAAAACTCAAATCGAAAAAGAAATCGATCATTCGTTGGAAACCCGTGATAAGCAGGAATTTATAAGATTAACCAATGAATTGAAGAGTCTCTGTTAGAGTGGCCTTATGAATCAGGCTTTTTAATATCTGTATATAACGAAGGACCAATCTTCTATTGAAATTGGTCCTTTGTTTTTCTTTATTCTAATTGTCCCTGATAGGAAATCTGTTATGCATAGCTAAAATCACATTCTGATAAGCTATAGAAAAATAACCTTCAACATCCCATAAATAGCATAATAAATCATAAGGGAAGCAAGTAACTGGAAAATAAGGGCGATTAGAAACAAAAACTTTCGAACAAACCAACTATATTTGCTAAGCCTTAGATAAATGTAGTAACCGGAACCAACGAGAAGGAACATGAATAAGTTTATAAATTTTTGATAAGGGCTACTAGGTTTTTCATAGATGGTTAAAGCGTAAAAGCTGGTCATCGTTCCTTCTAATAAAAAATACAGAAGCCATAGGTAAGTTGTATTGTTAGATATCCTGCTAATAAATTTCTTATCTCTTCTATAATGCTGTATGCCATTCTCATCTTCTCCCTAACATGAACGGTACTTATAAAAATATAACTTTCAAAACCCCATAAATAACGTAATAAATAATAACAGAAGCAATTGCCTGTAGAAACAGGGCAATCAGGAATAAAAATTTTCGAACAAGCCAACTGTAATTTCTAAGTTTAAGATAAATATGATAGCCTGAGCCAATCGTTATCAACATGAAGAGATTCGTTATTTTTTGAAAAAGATTATTGGGCGGATCATAAATACCTAAAGCATAGAAGTTGGACATGGTATTTTCTAATAAAAAGATGGAGAAGCCATATGCAAGTTGGATTGAAAGTAAATATGCTAATATGTTGCCGAATAACTCTAAATTTCCTGATGACATGTAGGTCCTCTTTCTAAGATTATAAAAATATACCTTTCAAAACCCCATAAATAACGTAATAAATAATAACAGAAGCGATTGCCTGTAAAAACAGGGCAACCAGGAATAACAATTTTCGAACAAGCCAATTGTAATTTCTAAGTGTAAGATAAATATGATAGCCTGAGCCAACGAGAATGAACATGAAAAAATTCACGAACTTTTGATAGCGGTTACTAGGGTTCTCATAAATCGCCAGAGCATAAAAGTTTGTCATTGTACTTTCCAATAAAAAAATGGTGAAGCCATACGAAAGTTGTGTTAAAAGGAAACCGGTTAATAAAATTCTTATACCTTGAATTATGTCGTGCACATAATCTGCCTCTTTTCAAAACGAAAGGCCAATCTCTATTGAAATGGCCCCTCCGCTTTACTAAATCTATTAAATTTTTATATTGATTGTCCCTGATAGGCAGCCAAGTCACCTATGCCAGTTAATGTGGCTTCCCATTCATCATGGTTGGCTAAATGGATATGTACAGGGGTTTTTGGATCTTCCGTATATTCTGCAAGCCATATTCCACGATCAGAAGGTAAAAAGAATAGAATGTTCTCTAAGTACGTTTCCTCTTCAAAACTAGTTATACTAAAATTAGAGATATTAAACAAAGTCCAGTCATAAGTGCGCAGGTCATCAGAGAATAAGTAGAAACTGTCTTCTTCTTGCTGGGTAAACTTGGACTTCTTGCGTACTTTATCAACTTTTTTAGGATTACTTAACCAATCAAATGCTTGCTCGGTCAGAGAGAAAGCTTCCTCACCTTGATATTTGTCAAAGGAGATTCCATAATATTCTCTAATAATCATCTGGATTTCAGAAGAGGGGATAATCGCGAATTCATGAATGATATCTCGATCGATCAAGTGGAAAAGCCATTCATCCTCTTCAAAGTGATGTAGCATTAATACGGACTTTTGAGGGGAATTGGAGCAGCGAATCATTCGTTTTGAGCCAATATACTTTTCGATGAAACGCTGAGTTTCCTGCGTTAATGGTACTTCTTCCCGAGATTCTTGCTCCTCACTCCACATGTTTTTCATCATTAATTGATTTTTCGTCACTTCAAGAATGGCCAACCACTCTTTTTCGGACTTATCCCCAATAGCGGTTTCGGCAATCCCTTTTGCAATCTCATGATGTCCGGCAACACTCACCATCAAGGCTAATTCTTCAGTTGTACAGGTTAACAAATGATTCATTTTGTCACGTCCTTTTAAGAAGTATGGTCATGTATCCGCTTTTTGATAAGTTATAGAAAGATAGCTTTCACTATCCCATATATGATCTTATAAATAATAATGGAAGCAATTCCTTGTATAATAAGAGCGATAAGGAAGAAAAATTTTCGAACAAACTAATTGTATTTACGTAGTCTGAGATAAATATAAAAGCCGGCACCCATCATGGCATACATGCAAAAGTTCACGGTTTTTTGATAAAGGTTACTGGGTTTCTCATAAGTTCCTAAAATATAATAGTACCTGATCATGGCGCTTTCGAATAAGAAGATTACAAAGCTAGATCCCCATTGGATTGAGAGGAGATATAGTAATAAAATTCCTATCCATTCAATTATGCTGTATATCATGGTTCTCCTCTTTCTGAAATATATAAAAGGTATAAAAACCAGTTATTACCTCCTGAATTTAGGAGGTTTACTAAACAAACTTTAAAAGTAAGTGTATAGGGTATCATATGCATCCCATATATAGTGTAATGAAATATATTTATATAAGAACTATTGCCTATAGAATACGAAGAATAATTATATAAATAATAATGGATATCATTGCTTGTAAAGTAAGGGAAGTAAGAAATAAAAATTTTCGTACAAACCAGTTATAATTTCTAAGTTTGAGATAAATATGATAACCGGTACCCACGGTAACAAGCATGAAAAGGTTTGCGAACTTATGGAAGAAATTATTAGGTTTTTCATAGGTTGCTAGAGCATAATAATTCGTCATAGTACTTTCTAATAAAAAGATTAAAAAACCAAACATAAGTTGAATGGAGAGTATGTATCCAATTAAATTGCTAATTATTTCAGAAGTTCCTGGTGACATTTTACCCTCTTTCTAAAACTATAGAAAAATAGCTTTCAACATCCCATAAATGATTTTATAAATAATCACGGAAGCAATTCCTTGTAAAAGAAGGGCTATTAGGAATAGAACTTTACTAACAAACCAATTGTATTTCTTGAGTTTTAGATAAATGTGAAATCCAGTACCAATTAAAGTGAACATGAAAAAATTCACGAACTTTTGATACGGAGTACTAGGTTTCTCGTAAGTTCCCATAGCATAATAGTTGCTCATCGCACTTTCGAAAAAGAAAATAGTACAGCCAAAAGCAAATTGTGTTGAGAGTATACATGTTATAAAAATCCTGATGCCTTGAATTATATCGTCTACCATCATATTCCTCTTTCTAAGTTATAGAAAAATAGCTTTCAACGTCCCATAAATGATTTTATAAATAATTACGGAAGCAATTGCTTGTAATAGAAGAGCTAGTAGGAATAGAACTTTACTAACAAACCAATTATGTTTCCTGAGTTTAAGATAAATGTGAAAACCAGTACCTATAGTAATGAACATGAAAAAATTAACTGATTTTTGATAGATTGTACGAGGTTTTTCATAGACACCTAAAGCGTAAAAATTTGTCATAGTTCCTTCCAATAAAAAAATTAAGAATCCATACATAAGTTGTCCTGAAAGTATACATAATAATAATATTCTTATGCCTTCTATTATGCTGTATATCATGGTTTTCCTCTTTCATGAGTGAATAAAAGGTAAATATAATATTACTTCAAAGACACACAATAGATAGCCGTTATAGAAAAATAGCTTTCAACGTCCCATAAATAATTTTATAAATAACCACGGAAGTAATGCCTTGTAAAATAAGAGCTAGTAGGAATAGAAGTTTCCTAACAAACCAGTTATATTTCCTGAGTTTAAGATAAATGTAGTAACCAGAACCAACGAGAAGAAACATAAACCAGTTGACAAATTTCTGATAAGGACTACTAGGTTTATCATAGATGGCTAAAGCGTAAAAACTGGTCATTGTTTCTTCCAATAAAAAAATACAGAATCCATAGGTAAGTTGTATTGTTAGATATCCTGCTAATAAATTTCTTATATTTTCTATCATGTTGTATGCCATTATTCTCCTCTTTTCAAGATGTTTTTATACAAGTTTTGTTAGTGAAGGATTAACTTTTAGATGTAGGATTAATTGTGAAAGTAGAATTTAATGGTATCTAATTAAACCAACTAGAAACTGACTTTTTTATTTCACTTGTTTTTTTATGGGCAAAATCAATAGCTTTCTCTACCGTTTTACCGCCAATATCTTTAATTTGATTACCAAACTTAGAGCTTACAACACCGCCTACTAGGCCTCCTACCGCTCCGCCTACAACGATTCCAACAGGGCCGCCAATACTTCCTATTGTGGCACCTATTTTAGCTCCGCCACCAATTGCTATCATATCTGCAGCAAATCCAGAGGCAACTCTTCCTAATTTTTCTTCAAATGATTTATTAACATTTGCTGGATCTGTTGTTTCACCAAGATTGGATACAAATGATATTGGAATTCCGACCAATGGAATTCTTTTTGCCACAGATGTTAACCCCTTAGCGCCTGCTGCTTTACTCAATAGACCTGTTGTACCATTCGATTTTATTCTTTCAGTTGTTCCCTTAACTAAGTCTTTACCGGTTGATCGTTCGAAGTTTTTCGGGAAACCGGCCAGGTGTTTTAACATATGGGAAGGACTTGTGTAAGAAGCAGCGAATTTCTGTAGTTTCTGCATCACTGGGTTAGTAGGTGTGGATCTGGAAAAGTCCAATAGCCATTTAGAAACCTTTGAACTATGTTTTCCTTTTGATGTCCAAGATGGATCTGCCTTTACGGAAAACTCATAATTACCTTTTAGTTTTTGCCATAGTGTCGGTTTACTACCAAAGTAATGAATACTTAATTTTTTTGACAAAAACATGGTAGATATAGAGGAAGCCGCTTGATATCCTACTAAGACATTATCGCCAAAACTCATTTTTCCGTTAATATAGGCAAAAGGAGAGGTAAGCATTTGTCCAAATGTCATCTTACCTTCTGAAGCTACTTGATTCTCTATCTCTGAAAATGCCGGCTTATCCTTTAATTGATTCACATCATAGTTTTCGATGCTGAAATTCCCGCCACTGAACATACCTTGAATTTCATTAAGGTATTTGTGCATTAACTGTATGTCATCCTCTACAGATGCTAGTTCTTTTGTTTGGCTTGTATCGAACGTACCCAAGTTATCAATCGTTTCCTTTATTCTAGAAGTAGCCCTTTGATAATGGGTGAGAAATGTCTGGTCATTGAGCTTTTCGATGGCAACGATATCACTTACCTCATCCAGGGTAGTGTTGGCTTCATCGACTAAATCAATCGTGACATTATGTGCATTTTTTAAGCCTGTCGTGAGTTCGCCTTCAAGAAAGCTTTGGCGGATAAAACCGCTTGAATCAGACTCCAGTTGAGTAGAAGCCTCTTTAAGAGCCGTCAGGACTACTTCATAGTTTTTAAGAGAAGAGTCATAGAATGAAAGGAAAGGGATATGCCAATCTTGATAAAAGGCGCGTATCGCTGAACCACCTTTTCCTTTTAAGGAATCATCGAGATTGGAAAATTCATGAATAACCTTCTCCAGTTCATTCGCCTGTTTCCTTTGGGCTTTTACTTTGCTTAGTAATCCATCTATTCCACTATGTAAAGATTGAGAATGAAGTGTCCTCATTGTATCCTCCATATTCTAATGTGCGTTTATAGAAGTTGAAAGCTGTTGGTCAACCTGTTCTACCTCTTGTATGGCCGTTCGTACGGATTGGTTATTAGCTTTTAAAATTTCTTTATAGCTTTGGCCAATCTTTTCTAATTGATGGTTTAGTTCCTTGATTTTTTTTACAACGTCTAATTCATTTCCGGCTGCGAAATCTTCTAGTAATTTCGTTTTGAAGGATTCCATTGTACGGTCCATTTTCGAGATGGCTGATTTTACATCTTCACCATTCACTTTTATTTCTTGACTCAAACCATTCAATCCTTTCTTAGCTTTTCTTGTCTTCGTTTTTCTTCTTCTTCTCTAGCAAGTCGTTCGATTTCAGCCGTAATCCTGGTTTCTAATGAAGTAATTACTGATTGAAGGCTCATTATTTTATTTTCGATGGCCGTTATCGCTGCATTCAACTGTGTTTGAGATAAATCTTTATAGACTGATTCTAGGTCTTCACGAACATCCGTAAAATCGGTGGCTAAGGTTCCATGCCATGTTTGGGAAGAGAGCGCTGGTTTCGTTACTACTCTTTCGTTCTGAAGGAATTCTCCTTGTAGACTGTCTAATTCATGCTTGCAGGTTTTTAACTTTTCGACTTGTTGCTTCTTTAGGGTTAATTCGGATTGTAAATCGGTTAGATAGGACAATGTTTTCAGCCCCTTATGCTTATAGGTATGGTGATAATAGTCACGGTATCTATATGGTAACACGTGGAAAATAACTTAATAAATGGGTCGATATTACCTAAAAAAGTGTAAGTGTAGTCAATTATTCCTGCATTAAATTGTTTTTGAATGGTAATGGAACAAGTTGCATTAGTTCATATTCTTAAAGCAGCATGCTAGGGTTTTCAAGATTCCGTTTCTTTTTTAACATTCTTATGGTGAAATAGTAAACTTTTGTTATAATGGAAATTCCTGCTTAATAAATGGGCGGCAAAAACAAAGAGGCGAGGGGAAGTTTTGAAAAAGTTCATGATCGTATTAGTGGGGGCTGTTTTGTTGGGTGGTTGTAACCTGGACAACGATGCCAATTCAGAGGCAGTAGATCGTGCAGGCCATGTCGATAGTACTGACAATACTATAGAAGAAACGGGGAAGGAAGAAGTCCATTCAAGTTATACGGTTGCCGACTATATAAAGTCCGTAGAAGGTAACCTTGAGGCGAATTCGGATGCTTTGATCGAAAGGCTTAAAAAGGTACAAACATACAACTTTTACTCTGAAGTGGAGCTCTTGGATTTTGTGGCTGATCGGAATGATTTTTATTTATCCATTACGATGTTTTCCATGGATAGAGGAGCGAATGAAGTCTTTTATGAGGGGAAGGATTCCAGCATTTTTTCAGGTAGTGTGGGAATTGTAGAAGATGTACCATTTTCTATCGTCTTAGGTAACGAGATAGATGATTTTTGGAGTTTTTACGAGGAGAACGATGAAGAACTGGATACATTAGAGAAACAAGCCATCACAAAGTGGTTTGCGGAGTGTTGGGAAAAAGCGAATGGAGAAGCGATTGAATTGCCTTCTTATTTTTGTTTTCATGATGAGTATGAATCCTTTGATTTGAAGAAAAAAGAACAGATCTCCGATGACGAGAAGTGGGCTGAATGAGCCGAAAAAGAAGGTCACCTATAGCGGCCTTCTTTTTGTTTTGGTTTTCTGCTAGAAGTACCATATCAACCCGGCAATGCCTAATGACAGCAATCCTATCAAACCGCTATATAATGCAATTTTTGTTCTGAACTGCCGATGTTCACTCGTTTCCGAATGGAAATTAGCTCTTTGTTCAGGCCCGGTCGTCCAGGCCCCTATAAATATTCCTGAAAGGCTTATTCCTACCACACCAATAATCATGAATAACTTTAGCAATCGCCCCACCCCTTATTCATCTTAGGTAACTCTACGTTCCAAAAGGAAAATGGTTCCAATTATTTAAGTGAAGGTAGAAGTCCCCGACAAATGGGGTACTAGAAGGGAGGAAGAGGTTCTTTATTCTTCCATAAGGAAACACCTAAGAAATGAAAGTTGTGCGCAATTCCTTCATGACAAGGTGTTTTTTGTTGTCTCCTTAGATTTCTTTTTCTAATAGGCGCAGGCAGGTGTTGACGTTTTCCTCGAATTGTTCCATATCTTGTTTGGACTTGGAGGCATATTGGGTCTTTATAACATGGAGTAAGCTTTCTATTAAAAATACCCGTGGCTTACTGGTTTGCATCAGCTCTTCTTGAATGAAGTCGATTAGTTCATTTGCTTTTGCTTGATCTTCTCGACAAGGGAGCGATCTGTGTGTTGCCTTTTTTAGGGCCAAGGTGGATTTCATTAAGTCATTATGACATTGATGTAAATTATTTTTAGAGGTTGGAAGCCATGTATTGATTAATTCCGGATTAAGTATTTGTTCTTTGCTTTTGGCTACTCCGTCAACTAGATCGACGATCCGGTTCATGCAATAGCGGATGACTTTAATTTCTGGTGTAGCGGTATCTTTGGCATGGAAGCTGAAATAACTCATATGGGCCATCATTCCGTTAAAGAGAATGGCGGTATCCAATAAATAAGGTTTTTTACTTTCCCCAAAGATATCGATAAAACGACCATACATCCAACGTATGCTTAATAATTGGATGCGCTTGATGAATTCTTTCAATTCTTCGTCGTTTGATACACGTACTTCTTCAATTAAGACGAGTAATTTACTTTGTATATTCACCGTCATTTGTATTTCTAGCTGTTTAATGAATATTTCAATATCCGCCAAATCCTGACCAATCAATAGTTCTTCCCGGTCATAGCGGATCTTTTTATAGAAGGAACTGAAAATGGCCATAAATAATTCTCCCTTGGAGGGGAAATAATTATAAAATGTACCTTTGGAAATGCCACTGCCATCTAAAATATCTTGGATGGATGTCGCTTGATAGCCTTTTTCAATAAACAATTTATGAGCTGTATCGATGACATTCTGCTTGCGTTCATTCATATGATCACCCTTAGTCAATTATAATGCCTGTATAAATGTAATCGTATACTATTTTCCATACCAGCACAAACCCAATATTCACGTAAGAAATTTATATTGCAAAATATGGGCGAGGAGTATATTATATATTTTATGCAGAAAGTTAGACTTACCGTATAAGAAAATGAACCAACAGTTTGAATGGAGGAATAGATAAAAAGTGAGTACTACTCAAACGATAGAAAAAAAGGCCCCTTATGGCATTTTAGCCATCTTGATGATCGGGGCATTCATATCCATACTTAATTCAACTCTTTTGAATATTGCACTACCATCCATATCAAAAGATCTTGAAATCGAGACGGCAACCGTCCAATGGTTGGCAACGGGATATATGCTGGTGAATGGTATCATGATTCCTACAACAGCCTTCTTAATTAGAAAATATTCTGTGCGGAAGCTGTTCTTGACAGCGATGTTGCTATTTTCAATCGGGACGATTGTTGCAGGTGTAGCACATGTATTCCCATTGTTATTAGGTGCACGGATGGTTCAGGCGGCTGGTTCAGCGATCATGATGCCATTATTAATGAACGTTCTTTTAACGTCATTCCCTGTTGAAAAGCGTGGATCGGCAATGGGGTTATTCGGTTTAGTCATGATGGCTGCCCCTGCTATCGGACCAACGCTATCCGGATGGATCGTGGAACATTATGACTGGAGAATGCTTTTCCACTTTATTACTCCACTTGCGTTACTAGTTCTTATTCTTGGCTTCTTTAAACTGAAAGACAAGAAAGAAAAAGTAGATATTCGAATAGATATTCTGTCTGTCATTCTATCTAGTTTAGGTTTCGGCGGATTGCTGTACGGCTTCAGCTCAGCGGGTAGCAAGGGCTGGGATAGTCCTTGGGTATACGGAACATTAGCCGTCGGTGCCGTTACACTGGTTCTATTCATTGTACGCCAGCTTAAAATGGAAACGCCGATGCTTGAATTCAGGATTTTTACCCATCCAATGTTCGCCTTATCAGCGGCCATTTCCATTGTCCTGAATATGGCAATGTTCTCGGCCATGATCTTGATGCCGATGTATATCCAAACGCTTCGTGGCATTTCACCGTTCGATTCGGGACTGTTGATGCTTCCAGGAGCCATCATCATGGCACTCATGTCGCCAATTACCGGTAAGCTATTTGATAAGTTCGGAGCACGCGTTCTTGCTGCTGTTGGTTTGCTTATCACCGTTGTTACCACTTATTACTTTAGCGAGTTGACTATGGAAACATCGTATGGAAATATTATGGTTCTGTATTCTGTACGGATGTTCGGGTTGTCCATGGCCATGATGCCTATCATGACAAATGGTTTAAACTCATTGCCGGCCCGTATGAATCCACATGGTACTGCGATGAATAATACACTTAATCAAGTTTCAGGTGCAATCGGAACAGCATTGCTCGTTACGGTCATGTCTAACCGAGCCACTTCGTCTGGCGAAGACCTAATGACTGCTGCCATGAGCAAATTAACAAGTCAGCCTACAGCTGATATGATGGCTCAAATGCAAGCGCAAGTTGGTATGCAAGCGATGTTAGATGGCATTAACTTCTCTTTCCTTGTATCAACCTTCATCGCTGGATTGGCGCTAATCTTAACATTCTTCATTAAGCGTGCTTGGCCTGCAGAAGATAAGCTAGCTAAAAGGGAAAAACAAACATCATAAGATAATAAAAACGTGATCATGGTCATCTCCTTTTGGGGGAGAGGCTAATGATCATGTTTTTTTATTTTTTTTATGGTAAAAATAGGATAATTGCAAATTGATGTAGAAATATCTAACAGGTATCCAAAAAGGAGCTATTAAAGGAGGAGTACATGAGTAAATATGGATTGATTGGAAAGTTCATTGTGAAAGATGGCGAACGTGACGCAATGGTAAATATTTTGTTAGAAGCAGCAGAATCCCTAAAGAGCCTGGACGACTGTGAAATCTATCTCGTCAATATTTCCGAAGAAGAGCCTAACTCTGTTTATGTGTATGAAGTGTGGAACGATGAAGGTGCCCATCAAGCATCCCTCGGTCTTGAAGCGACTCAAACATTAATAAAACGAGCAAAACCAATCATGGCTGGAATGGAGAGGATCGGTACATTACAAACAGAGGGAGGGAAAGGCTTATTGGACTAAATGTGTGAAAGTGAAATTATAGGGTTTCTAAAGGTCCTTCTTTATCCTGTTAGAGGTGTTATCTGATCGTAAATACCAATTGGATAATAAATACTCAAGGAGGGAATCAATGATTTATGAAATGACCATACAAATTCGGGTTACCGATATAGAAGAAGGACGCCAGTGGTATGAGTCCTTCATAAAACGCAAACCTGACTTTATGCCTCATGAAGGTTTTATGGAGTGGGAACTCATTCCAGGGAGTTGGCTACAAGTATCGGAAGGAACACCATCAGAAGGATGTGGTCCGTTACGTATAGGTGTGGTTAGTCTGGAAAAAGAACGGGAAAGAGTCATGCAAGAACTTGGAGTGGAATTTTTTGAGATTCATTCAAGAGCGGAGGTTCCAGTAAAGTGGGGAACGTTTAGTGATCCTTGGGGCAATAGGCTTGGCTTCTTTGAATATGTAAGTAAAACGGAAAAAGCATGAAGTGTGGATATACGTTTTGTTTTGGGCTTACCATTCGTAATCACAAAAGGGTAAGCAAGGTGTTTTGAAAGCTAAACGGTAAGAATGGGTTGTGTTTCGAAACCTGACTTTTCAAATAAAAGAGGATGGACATGCTTCTAGATTGTAGAAGAACATGACCCATCCTCTTTCTTTATTCGATTCGACATTAATTCATATCTACATGAGGTGGCGTTTTTTCAATGTTAATTTTGGACAATTTCATTCCTTTATACGATGTGATGCAAGGAACCAAACATAAGACGGCCATTGGGACGCAATAAAGAATGTAGAAGTGTCCTCCTTGTTGTATAAAAGGTAAATAAGCAAGTGCTATGCAAAGCAATGCAGCGAATATGATTAAGAAGATTCCGAAAGACTTATGATAAAATGAATAGACAGCTTCTCTTTCTACGCGCTGTTTGTATAAGGTCTTTGCGACTTTATCAGTGCGGATAAAGAAGTATAAGGACACTAAAAGAAATACAGCCGAGAACGGTAAGGCTAGGGCAAAGTAGGAAACATCAAGAATGCTGAGATAGAAGCTGGTTAAAAAAAACACTTCCGATATACCTAATGCAAAACCATAATTGAAAACGCTTACTTTTGAAGGTTGCTTAATCATGGAAATTCCTCCCTCTTTATATATATATTAAACGATATCCATCTTGTTCACAAGTTAGACACATTTATTTTTGAAAAATAATCCATTTGGCAGGGGTTTTTGTGGGATACAAAGTTTCCTGGGGAATATAAGTGATGAACAAAAGAGTGTCGGGGTGTAAGTAATACATGAAACTCGCCATCCTTAGTTGGAACGGCGAGTGTGGGTGTTCTTATCCAAAGCCAGGGTGGCGATAATGGGGTAATGGTCAGATCCTGGAGTATAAATCACTTTCGCTTGAGATGTTTTTATCTCCTTTGAAGTGAAAATATAATCAATCCTTTTGGGGATGCCCTCAGCATCATAAGTATAAGCATCGTTTTGTTCGGCGAATGCATCATGAAAATGAGAGGCAAGAGTTTTCAATTCCGTGCTTTGTGGTGTTGTATTCAAGTCACCCATGATGACCTTGTGACCTTTTTTTCTATTTGAAATTTGGATGATTTCGTTCAATTGAATGTGACGCTCGTTAGCGGTTAAAGCTAAGTGTGTATTATAGATGTTGAGTTTATGGCCTTTTATATCGAGGGCAATTTCCAATAGTCCTCGTTGCTCCGATTCGCCAATTTTCGTAAGAAGGTAATTTTGCGCTTGAATGATTGGATATGTGCTTAGTATGGCTGCCCCATATTGTCGGCGATTTTTTCTTGATTTAAATGGGGGACGATCGATATTGGCCATATAGATATAATGCATGTCGAGACGCTTAGCCAACCAATCGGCTTGATCTTCAAAGCCACTTCGTTCTGACCAATGATTGTCCACTTCTTGGAGTCCGATGATATCGGCGCCCTCGGCTTCTATTATACTGGAAATCCGTTCCATATCCAAAATCCCATCCAAACCTACAGCATGATGGATATTGTAGGACATGACCTTCACGTTTTTCACTTTCTGCTTGGTGAACAACCGTCCAAAAGGAAGACCTTCCCGCAAAACGAACACTCCTTTCCGTTCATTAAACATTTATATTACCTATTAGTATACCTTTTGAAATCATAATATAAAGTGATTCGGGTTATTCAGCTCCTAGACAAGTTGGTGACAAGGGAAGTGGTGTATCATTTTTCCCAAGTGAAAAAGCACAAAAGTTGTAAGACCAACATCATTTATTATAATCTTCGTGCGGAAGGTGCTTTATCTTTTTAATGTAATCTTAGCCGTCAATGGGAGATGGTCAGAAGCTAGGGTGGAGATGACTTTTGGATTTGATATTTTTATGTTTTTTGATGCGAAAATATAATCAATTCTTTTCGGAGTACCATCCGCAGAGTAGTATGTATACGCACCATTTAGATGGGCAAACGCATCACGAAAAGAAGACGAAAGCGTCGCTATTTCTTTACTTTCTGGGGTTGCATTCAAGTCGCCCACTATGAGCTTGGGCCCTTTGGCTTCAAGGGAGATAGCGATGACCTCATCCACTTGTTTTTGTCTTTGTTCCGGAGCTAAGGGCAAGTGTGCATTATAAACAGTAAGATGGTTGCCCTTCACTTTGATTGTAGCTTCTAATAACCCACGCTGCTCTGTATTTCTAATCTTCTTAAAGAAATGGTTTTGTGCATGAAGGATAGGATACTTACTTAATATGGCCGTTCCATATTGTCGTCGGTGTTCCCCGTGATTCAAAGGATCACGGTCCAAGTTGGCCATGTATGCATAATGCATATTCAAGCGTTTGGCCAACCATTTTGCTTGATCTTCGAAAAGGCTCCGCTCTGACCAATGATTGTCCACTTCCTGTAACCCAATGATTTCGGCATGTTCTCGTTCGATTGTATTCGCGATCCGGTCTATATCCAGAACCCCATCGATTCCAACAGCATGATGGATGTTGAAGGTTAGAACTTGTATGTCCACTGTCTTTCTCTTACCATGCGGCTGTTCACTAGCCAAGGTATGACGTGCGGGATCCATGGTTACAAGAAAGAGCAATATCGTAATGAAGCCAATTATCTTCCTCAAACTATCACTCCTTTATGAAACGAATATTAATGAAGATATCATTTGACTATTTCATGAACTTTATTAGTCATTCCTCTTTTCGATCCAAGTATAGAGTTAGTCCTTAATACAAATAGTATTAGGAAAGTTAGGGGGAGGGATTTCATGACAAAAAAGATCGTGAAAGGAGCACTGTTTGTATGTCTATTATACGTCCTTTATGCAGTGGCTACGTCGGTTGTTCTGTTCTATTTTCCTTTGGATAAAAAAGGGGAGGCACCCCCTAACGTTATAAGTGGTTTTATGGGGAAGGGAGATTCTTCAGATCGAGTGTTGCTCCTGGAAAATGGGTATGAATCGGGACGTGCACGGATGCAAATGATTCAGGAAGCCACTGATACGATTGATATCGCCTATTATTCCATAGCAAAAGGTAAGTCGACCGAGCTGATTCTCGGTGCCCTCATTGACGCGGCGGACCGGGGCGTTAGGGTCCGGGTCCTTTTGGATGGGATTAGCCATGGTCTGCGATTTAAAATGAGTGATGCCCGTTTCGCTTTGGCATCGCATGAAAATATTGAATTAAGGTATTATGAGTCGTTCAAGATATTCAAGCCTTGGACATGGAACAACCGACTTCACGATAAAATCATGATGGTGGACGGGCGGTTGGGCATCATTGGAGGGCGAAATATAGCCGATAAGTATTTAGCGAAAAAACCGCCTAAGAATTATGTTCATGACCGTGATGTCATCATCTTTCATGCCCCACAAAATGGAGAAAGCGTAATCGTTCAGATGAACAAGTATATGAATGAATTATGGAACCACCCATACACGAGCGACCCTTTCTCAACCCTTTCAAAAAGGCAGAGTACTAAAGGGAAAGAGGAAAAAGATAAGCTAACCCGTCAATACAAAACCGCCATTCAAGAAAATGAACATTTTGTTTCACCATCGATGAACTGGATGGCCATCACCACCCCAACAAAACGGGTGAGCTTTTTGCACAACCCGATCGAGCGTTTCAAAAAACAACCCGTTGTCTGGCAAACGCTTATTGATATCTCGACGGAAGCGAAGAAGTCCGTCCTGATTCAGAGTCCGTATGTTGTCCCTACAAAAGAAATGAAGGGATATGTACCAGAAAATATGAATTCGACAGCCAACTGGACCCTACTCACCAATTCCGTGAAATCCACTCCCAATGTTATGGCCTTCTCAGGATACTTGGATTTGAGAGACGACATTATAAAGACTGGGGTAAGACTTTATGAATATGCCGATAAGCATTCCTTACATGCTAAATCGGTGGTCTTTGATCAACGGCTAAGTGCAGTTGGCTCCTTCAACCTTGATTCACGATCAACCGTTTTAAGCACGGACTCGATGGTGATCATAGATAGCGAGGAATTCGCAGTACAGTTGACAGAGGCTATTCATGACAAAATCGATAAAAGCACGTTAGTGGCGGATAAGAAAAAGAAGATAGACACGCCTAAAGATGAGAAAAAGGAAAAGTCTTATCGGGCTATCCTATTAAATGCACTCTCGAAGGTGTCCATATTATGGAGAGGATTGGCTTAACTGTTGATAAAAGGGGGAATAGAATTCAGGGGCATTTTTCATAAAAGGAAAATTACTCCAACTTATCTGCAAATAGTATGATATCCTATTGTGATATCATCTAGAAAGTTTGTTGATTGTAGGAGGATTCTTGAATGGAGATACAAAAAACGGTTGTTCAAGAACAAAAAAAGTCATTATTCTTATTTTTTTTCACGATGGGAATCGTTCTCGTTGCCTTTAATTTACGCCCAGCCATCACTTCAGTGGGACCGTTAGTCGGAGTGATTCAGGCTGATCTTGGACTTGCCCATTGGAGTGCAGGTCTTTTGATGAGCGTTCCATTAATTACGTTTGCCATCATGTCGCCTATCGTTCCCAAGATCGCCAATCGCTTATCGAATGAAAAGACGTTATTGGTGGGTTTGTCCGTTCTGCTGATCGGGGTTTGCATTCGGTCGGTTTCGATGTCATTCTTTCTCTTTTTTGGAACCGTTTTCATTGGCGTGGGAATCTCCATCGGAAATGTTCTGTTACCCGTCGTGATAAAAGATAAATTCCCGCAGAAATTCGGTCTGATGACCAGTATCTATTCTACGTCCATGGGGTTGGTTGCTTCTCTGGCATCAGGACTCAGCGTACCATTAGCCAGTGGATTGAACCTTGGTTGGCAAGGGGCCCTGATTGTCTGGGGATTCCCGGCCGTCTTGGCCATATTGATCTGGGTGTATCTCATCAGGTTGGATCAAGGAAAAGGCATTCCCATTAAAAGTGTGAGCTTAAGCGCTACGAAAATCTGGCGCTCACCACTAGCTTGGCAAATCGCATTATTCATGGGGTTTCAATCGTTTTTATTTTATGTCACGATTACATGGTTACCTGAAATCTTGATCAGTCATGGGATAAGCAGGGGGACGGCTGGATGGTTGCTATCATTTACGCAAATCATCGGGTTGCCTTCAAGCTTCTTCATCCCTGTTCTCGCCGCACGACTTACCTCCCAGGTGTGGGTAGCTTTTGGGCTGGGGTTATGCTCGGTTGTCGGATATGCAGGGTTATGGTTTGGATCTTCTTTTCCTATCCTCATCATCAGTATCACGTTAATCGGTATCGCATTGGGAGGGAATTTCCCGTTGGCGCTAAGTTATATAGGCATTCGCGCACGGAATGCAAAGCGAGCTGCCGAGTTATCGGGAATGGCCCAATCCACAGGCTATCTACTTGCAGCCGTAGGACCGATATTCATTGGATACTTGTTTGATATGGCTCAAGATTGGACCATTCCGCTTTTTGCACTCATCCTTATCTCTGCATTCGTCATGATATTCGGGATGAGTTCCGGACGAGACCGTCATGTGGAATAAACCAAACGGGGTAAGTACACCGAAATTGAATAAATAGTAAAAGGCAGAAACGTTGATTTAACAACATTTCTGCCTCTTTATTTTTGCAAAATTACTGGAATAAGGACTTATTAGACAGCCCCTTTTATTTATTTAGTAAATCTTTATTTTTGTTGTATACACTTTTGAATAAAAGATACAAAGGTATCAATATGGCAATATAAACTAGCAAGTACATAGTTGGTACGATGTTAATTTGTTGGTTGATGGTTAAATTAGCTGCATACATTCCAAAAGCTAAGGCAAACAAAATCAAATAAGCTTTTGATGTGAATTGTAAGGTTTTGACCCTAGATTCCTTCATATTCTTAGAATAATAACGATGAAAAATGATTTGGGCTACTATAAAAAAGAATATCCAGGGTATGATTTGGGCTAATTCTATGTATCCTTTCAAAATAGGTGCGGTTAAAGCGCCAAGTGGCCCTATACATAAGACCATAATTAAATCGAACCCGAAATCTCTTTTGCTTTCGTACTTATTTTGGTTGAGGTATTCTTCTTGTTCTGCAAGCTCGGTAAATGGATGTGGGTCTTCTTTGAAATTTGCGATTGTTTCTTTAATGGCTGTGGTTTCGTCTTTTCCATTTGCGATTTTATTTTCCACCTCGGAATACATATGATCTTTCATTTCAACCATTATTTTTTTTCTTTTGTGTGAAGGAACTTCAATGAATTTTTTTTCGATATCATTTAAGAATAAATCGATAATAGTACGGTTATTCGTCATCAGTAACGGTCTCCTTCTCTTTGAAGTAAATTAAAAAATTATATAGTTCTTTAAACTGTATAAAATTTTTATCCATGATGGAAATTCCCAGTTCCGTCAATCTGTAATATCTCCTCATTCTATTTTCTTTTTCTTCCCAAATACTATCTACCCACTTCTTCTCAAGAAGTCTATTTAGAACTGGGTAAACAGAGGCGGTTGAAATTTGAAAAAAAGCATTTTCTTTTAATATTTGAGTTATCTCATATCCATACTTTCTTCCATCTCTTAAAAGTAACAAAATGACAAGCTCAAATATCCCTTTTCTTAATTGAATTATGAATTGATCATCATTTTTTCTCATGATACCAATATAATCCATGGAAATATATATATCAATGAATCATATGTATCAATCAATTATGATGCATTATCCTTATTTTCCATTATTAGATTGATAAAAATTCCAAATATTTGATAGTATTGTAGTTGTTATTTAAAAATTATATTTTAGGAGAGTGAAAAAGTGGGAAACTATCATTTATTACGAAAGAAATTTGCACTATTGCTGATATTCACATTAGTTTTCATGACGGGGTTAAGCTATAGTGCACCTGTAAAAGCTATTTCAGAACAAGAAGGTACCATGGATAAAGCCACCACATCCCCTGCGAGCGATGAATATATCAAGGTAGTGGAAAATGATAAGCTGTTTAAAAAAGTCATCTCTCAAGAAGGATTAACTAGCGCTGCTATAGCAATTAAATATGAAAAAGAGGGGAGTGAAGATTTTGAAGATGGTTTAATTGTAGTTCAAGGAACTTCGATAGAAAACGACCATATGGGCGTTTATGCTTTCGTTAATCCTGTAACAAAAGATGTTGAATCGATCTCTAAGTTTGTCGTTGAAGGAACAGAACTTAATGATATAGTTACGTTTGTCGAGTACAATACTAATGGAACAGTAGTTTTAGAATATGAAACTACTGTTGAGAAGGTTCAGAATCAAGAAGCGAATTTTTTAGAAGATTACAATAGTATATCTGATCATGGTATTTCTCTTTTGGCGGTTGATAAAGGAAGCAAATGGTTCCAATTTGCTTGCAACTTCTCTACGGCAGTGGCTTGTACTGCTGGATGTGTTGCATTTTCAGGACCTGCAGCCATTGCTTGTTCTATAGCATGTTCTACAGTTGCAGGTACTTTTGCCTGTGGTTGATTTTTGAATATTTTCCTTGAAAAGAAATTAACCTAATAAAACCGTTTATTTATTTGGTATGAAAAACCGCTTTCTAGCTAAGTTCTCGGAGACGTGAATAGACAAGAATACTTAAGTCATGAAACCGAAATCTATCTTTGATTGCGGTTTTTTCTATTGAACAGAAGGGTAAAACATCTTGTACTTTGGAAAACGATCTGTTTGGAATCAGTTGATCTATTTGGTTTACTTCGGATAATGAAAATACATGCTAATTGTTATGAAAATTAAAAGTGATACAAAAAAATTAGACCACCTTAATCCGCTCAGTTACGGTGTAAAGGTAGCCTAATATTGTGATTCCATGACCGGGGCAAAATTAGTGCTGGGCCTTTTCCAACGCCAGTTTCATTCCAAAGCCGATTAGCACAATGCCTGTGATGCCTTCAAAAACCTTTTGAGTCCGCGGTCTTTTCATGAAAGCACTGATCTGGTTAAGCAAGTAGATATAGAAGATGAACCAGAGCGCAGTCAGTCCGGTATAGGTGGCACCCATCAATAGAAAGGGCAGGAATGTATCCTGTCCAGGGTTCACGAACTGTGGAAGAAACGTTAGAAAGAACACCGCCACTTTCGGATTGAGCAAATTGGTCAGGAACCCCTGTTTAAAACAAGACTTGCTTCCGTATTTATCTTCATCCTTCCTTTCATCGGTTACTGCCACTTCCTTATTCCTCAATCCCCATAATGTCTTGATGCCTAGATAAATCAAGTACACGGCCCCGACATATTTAAAGATGGAAAACAATATAGCTGATTTGACGATAATCGCTGAAAGTCCTAAAACAGCGGCGGATGTATGAATGAGCAAGGCACAACACGTACCAAGCATCGTTTGGAGGCCTCCCGTTTTCCCAATCGAAATGGTGTTCTTAATCGCAATCGCCGTATCAGGACCCGGCAATAGGATGAGAAGAATGCACATCATGATAAATACATAATAGTTTTCCATGTGAGAAACCGCCAATCTTCACTTGATTATTCTGATAATTCATCATTTAATGTACCATAGATCAATCTGGAAGAGGATAGGTAAATGAAATATTACATCGTACTCTGTATTTGTTTGCTATACTGTAAGCAAACTGATTGAATAAGAAAATCCAGCGTTCCAAAGGAGAACTTAAACCATGCAAACGTTAGAACATGTATCCAACCATATCGTTTACCTGACGCGAGTGGAGGTAACCGACCGGCCAATTTTGGTCGCTGTTTCAGGAGCGAAGAAAACGCTCATCATTGATGCGGGTAATTCTGGTTCCCATGCCCAACTTTTTCAAGCTGAATTGGCGAAGATCGATTGGAGTGGGGACATGCTTGTTCTTACTCATTCTCATTGGGATCATGTATTCGGATTGGAAAATGTGGACATTCCCGTGATTTGTCAGGAAGGAACGTACCGAAACGTGAAAGAGATGCAGTCTCTTTCTTGGGACGATCCCGCATTAGATCAACGGGTCGAGGAAGGAATCGAGATTCCATTTTGTGCCGATGCCATTAAATTGGAGTTCGGTTCGAAGCGGGATATCTCGATGAAGGTTCCTGATATTGTTTTTGAAAAGTCACTAACGATTGATCTTGGCGATATCACATGCATCGTTGAACACGTAGGTGGAGACCACGCCGCTGATTCTTGCATCGTGTACGTCCCAGAGGAAAAGACCTTAATGCTGGGAGATTGCCTGTATGCCAATCTTTATGCGGATAAATGGAATTATACCGCGGAAGAAGCCTTGAGGCTTGTTGAGAAGATTGAATCCTATGATGCCGATACGTATATCCTTTCCCATCATGATCAGCCTTGCACGAAGCAGGAAATGGAGCGGGAGTTCAAGTTATTCAAAGATTGTGCCAGCCTTGTCGGCGAACATCGTGGAGATCAAGCAGCAATGGAGCGGGAACTGGCGACGAAGCTAAAGCGTGATTTAACCGAAAGTGAAAGGGAAACAGTGGCCTTCTTTGTAAATGGCTATACGGGTTGAAAAAAACACAAAAAAGTCGAATGCCTGTAACAGGAGTCGACTTTTTTGTGTGTCTTATTCTGCTTTCACCAGAATCTCTTTCTTCCCATAAATCCGGTAAAGAATCAGGGCGAACACCATTCCGACGAATGAGATGGAAGAAATCGATAGATAAAGGACTTTCCCTCCAAATGCTCCATATATGGCTCCTCCTATATAAGAAGCAAGGATTCCCGATACCCCAAAGAACAGCAAGGCCAATATCGTCTGACCAGTGGCACGCCATTCGGCTGGGACGATCCGGTACAAATACTGTATGGCCGCCGAGTAGAAAATCGGGAAGGTTAACAGTTGCAGGATCTGCAAGTAAGCTAACAGGTGCGGGTCGGTTAACCAGGCCGAGACGAAATACCGAATGAAGAAAAATGCTGCCGCGAATGAGATGATGATGATTTCCTTCCCTTTGCGAAGCCACCAGAAGCTTAAGGCAAACACGACAATTTCACTTCCGGCCGCCAAGAACCATGTGAGACCAACGAGAGTGGTACTTCCACCAAGTTCCCGAATGTACACACCAAGGAACGTATCGTTCATCCTGGCTGGCACGGCACATATAAAGACCAGTAAGAGGAATAGCAGCGTTTCTTTATTACTGAAAAAGTGCTTGAGCGTTTTCATCGTGACGGGCTTCCCGGAAACGGGCGCATCGGGCATCATCCAGATGATGACAAAACCGATAATGGCAATGCCTGAAAAGAGCCAAGCTAGACTAGTAGCACCAAAATGGGACATGACATAGCCGGTAATCAATGAAATTACGGCATATCCTAAAGCACCGTATGTACGGATGGAGCCATAACTGATTCCATTCGATTCTGCAATCGTGAAATTGAGGCTTTCCGTAAGCGGGTCAATCGGCATCAGGAAAAAGTATAGCAACATGGCAAATAGAATCAGGTGGACGTAGCTTCCCGAATCGTATAAGAAATACCCGAGTATGCTTGAGCAGAGAATCAGCAGCAACAGGACTTTGCGAATGGTCTTTGTTTTGTCGCTGATCATTCCCCATAAAGGTTGAGTGATCAAAGTTACAAACCCGCCCGTACCGATGATGAAACCGATTTGACCTGGCGATAGACCTTGATCATCTAGATAGACCGGAAGAAAGGGAATGAAAATGGCAAGTAAACCAAAGTATAAAAAGTTAAAGCTTCTTAGTAGTCGTAATGTTTTCATAAAATGTAATAGTACCCCACATATTCTATAGATTGATGTCCACTCAACTTTTTTATTGTAACATTCCTATAATTAATTGAAATCAAAGATTTATTTATTCCTATATTCATAGTTGAACATTGTAAGTATTTTTTACCATTTTATACTTTGTATGGGGACTCATGATATAATTAATGACAGAAAATGAGGCAGGGAGTGGGGTTTTGGACCAAAATGCAAAAGTTGTTCAAGAGTTAAAGGAGCTTAAACAAAAGGTTGCATCTCTTGAAGATTTATTAATTACGGGAAGAAAAGAGAAAGCAGGCCCCGGCCGTACTTTCATGGATGCCATTTTACCGTTATTATTCGGATTATTTGTTGTAGGACCGGTTGCCGTAGTAGTTATCGGGGTTTTAATGATAGTCATATCATGGGTAGGGAAAAGGTTTTAAATCTCTTTTTAGCATGTCACATTATGAATTTTTCTTGAATAGGGTTCTGTCCTTCTAGAATAAAAACTTTAACAAAGTCATAGCTTTACATACAATAGATTATAAAAATGATTCAAATGGGATTGTAGAGGGTAATTCCTGATATATAAATAGTAATATATTAAAAAAAGCGGAGTAAGCGATGAAAAAAAACATGAAGGTTCTTTACCCATTAAGTTATTTATTATTGTTTGTCTTAACTAGTTTCATTTATTCCATCATCAATCAAATGCCGAGTGATGCGGTCGATGTCACGACGAGAATAGATGAGGGGATTCCCTTTATCAAGGAATTCATCATTCCTTACTTACTGTGGTATCCATTTATGTATGGATTGCTGATTTATTATTGCTTTGTCGATCGAAAGCAATATTTCGTGGCCATAAGTAGTTTGATATCGGGGAAATTGATTTGTTTTGTCGTCTATTTTTTCTGGCAAACGACAGTGCCGCGGCCGGATGTGGTCGGGGACGATATCTTTGCAAACCTGGTCCGTTTCATTTATATGCATGACCAGCCCGTCAACTGTCTTCCCAGTATTCATGTCATGACGACATTTATCATGATGATCATCGTATATAACAGAAAAGAGGACTTCAAGCGGGAATATGCGAGTGTGACGGTTATGGGGGCGCTTATCATCCTCTCCACATTATTCACGAAACAGCATGCCATCCTGGATGCATTGGCAGGGATTCTTGTCGCCTGTGCGGTATATGCTGCTGCCCAGTTTATGTTCAATGGTGGAATGAGCGTTCAGGTTAACCACATTAGAACAGCTCGAATGAAAAAGAGAATGAAAAATAGTGACCTATAAAAAAATAGTAAGGACTGTCTTCATAGTGGGCAGTCCTTTTTGCGATTGTTGCAAGCCTTCGATGGGCAATCATCCTAAATGAAGTTGTTTCTTTGCGCCGCGTCTATATAGTTCCTTGCAGAGGTCTTTGTATTGGAAAATAGATAAATTCCCGCTCACGTATTCTTTTTGAATGTAATCTAATAATTCATCAGCATGAAAAGGCTTTTGGCGTGTTTCTTGAATATAGTGCAAAATTAAAACTTCTATTGTCAGTTCGCTCACCTAACATTTCTATTGGATTTTTTATCTTTAACAATATAACATGGAAAATAAAGTAAGATTAGTTTTTAGAAAATTTAAACTACCGACATTTTCATACAATTAAAGACAGAATGAGTGTTGGGGACTTAAAAGGGATGTAAAAAAGCCTGGTTATTCAACCAAGCCTTTTATCATTGTCTATTCCTTCAAATTGATGATGATATCGTCCATAACAGAATCTTGTGGTGCTGTTGTTGGTTTTTTAGGGAAAGAGGTCACCTTTTTTTTGCCGTTCTCTGATATTGTCACTTCACCATGGTTTTCCGATGTGTAATTACTTAGTGTTAGATGTGGGGTAGCAATTAGTTTTGTTGCGTTTTTGTCAATTTTTTGGAAGGTTTTGCTCGACTTCTTGCCATTTCCCCCATTATGTTCGCCTGAGTACACATTTCCTAAGTCATCCTTAATGGTTAATTCAACATAGGCATCATCCCATTTGTTTTTTACAAGGTCTGATACTTCTTGGTTGTAATGAATCACAAAAGACATAGGTGAGATTGATATCTTTTCGATAGATACTTTTACTCCATCCTGCTCCACGCTTTTATTGATGACCTGTTCGTTGCTTTTTGTTGTCTGTAAAGAGAAGGCAAAATTCCATTTTCCTTTTATCTCTTTGTCCATGCTAGTGGAGGCAATATGGTCTATGTCCCATTTAATATGGACTGTATCATTTTTAGCATTATCTATGTTGCTGGCGGTTAATAATCCGACATATTTATTCTCAGAGACTTTCGAAGTGTAATCCGTTCCTGCTTGAGCTTTCATTTCTTTTATATTGGGATCCGGAATATATAAGGATTCATTTCCTAAATCTTCTTCACTTTCTATCGAATAAGTTATGGTTACGGTTTTTCCATCATAAATGGCATCATTGATCGTGAAGGTTATCCCATTACTTTTTTCCGTAAGATTGATGTTGTTGGAGTAGTCTTTAAAGTCATGATAAACTCCTTTATCATTATGCTTGCCATTCTCATCTTCTAGAAATCTAAAAATATCTCCAATCACAGGAATATTGCTCGCATACGCCGTGAATGATATTCCAATGGTAGCAGAAGTTAAAGCGAAAAGAATGGAAGCAGTCATGACTTTCCTTTGCCAGCCCTTGCTTTTTTTCTTCTTAAGAATCGATTTTTTGAGCCTTTTTTTGACGCGGGTTTTATCTAGCTCAGTCACTTCCATTTCCTTGAATTCCGATTCGTCAAGGTCTATATCATTCAGTAATTCGTAAAAATCCTTCATACTATACTTCCTCCTAACTTTAGACGTGCTGCCTTTTGATTCAGTTTCTTTTTGCCTCTATAAATTCGATTGTCTATCGAGGCTTTTGTTACTCCAAGTTTGATGGAGATATCTTCATTTTTAAAGCCAAGAAAGTATTTCATGATAAAAATATCACGGTCTAACGGCTCTAATAGCTCGATTAATTGAAGAAGTTCGTTTCGCTCTTCTAGTAGAATCAGTTCGTCCTCGACAGACTTTTCTGTATTCACTCCCATATGTTCTGAGGTAAACTCTACTTTTCGCGTCGCTTTTCGGTAATAATCAATCGCTTTGAATTTGGCAATCGCACAAATCCATTTCCTGAAGTCCGTTGAGTTCCCACGGAACTTGTTCGAATTCTCCCAGATGGAAAGGAAAATATCATTGATGCATTCTTCGATGACACCATCGTTCTTAATCGGAGAGAGGACTTTATGAGCCACACCCTTGATTAACGGCAGGTAGGTATCGACTATATATTCTAAGGCGTCTTCTTTTTGGTTTTGCAACCGCTGGATAAAATTCTGCTCAGTACTTTTCATATCATAATTCCCCTTGTTTTTTTGTAAAAGCTTTTACACCTTATACAACGTATGGAAAACGATTTGTTCTCAAAATTAAAGATGCAGAAGGTAATGGTGATGAAGAGAAGGGGTGATTATTGCAGAGTGGTCAAATGCCTATTACAGCCTGTCAAAACCGCTTAGCTAATAAGGGAAGCGTATGAAAAACCACCTCAAACGAAACATTGAGATGGTTCATTTTCATATTTTAATTGTCACTATTATCTATGGGAGAATCGCCTTTTTCCCATGTTGTAGGGCCTTCATCGCTCGGGATGAATTTATTCCAATAGGCCCCTGATGTCTTATCAAAGATGATGATATTATTTTCATTTACAGGGACCAATTCATAGCGGTCTTCATGACTTGCACTCTTTGAATCTTCTTTTGATGAGACCATCAGAAATAAACCTAGGATTGTAAAACCGATGATGATGGCCACCCCGATGATTAATGAGGCACTATTTTTCATGTTCACCCTCCGTATCCATTATCTAACATTTATTATATAGCCTTTCCACCCCTTAGAGGGAACTTTCTTTTTTCATGAAAAACAAAACCCCCATCTCAGTAACGAGATGGGGGAGAAGTGATTACATTTCAGTATCGAGTTTAACAGATGTTTCGTTGTATTGTTCCTTATCCAGGTCATGCGTGATTTTACTAGTCAGCACACCTGACGTCATGCTTCCGCTAACGTTCAAGGCGGTTCTACCCATGTCGATCAATGGTTCAACCGAGATCAATAGTCCTGCCAAGGCTACCGGTAAGTCCATTGCGGAAAGGACAAGGATGGCTGCGAATGTTGCACCGCCGCCGACACCTGCCACTCCAAAGGAACTGATGGCCACAATAAGGATCAATGTGGCGATAAAGGATGGAGAAAGCGGGTCGATTCCCACTGTCGGTGCAATCATGACGGCCAGCATGGCTGGATATATACCAGCACATCCATTTTGTCCGATGGATAACCCGAATGATCCGGCAAAGTTGGCAATCCCTTCAGAGACACCCAGTTGCTTTTGCGTTTGAATGTTCATAGGTAGTGCACCTGCACTCGATCTAGCTGTGAAAGCGAATGACAAGACAGGGAATGCTTTTCTTAAATAAGTGATTGGATTCAATCCTGCGATCATCAGCAATACCAGATGAATCAAGAACATCACGATAAGGGCTACATAAGAAGCTCCCACGAATTTTCCTAATTTAAGGATGGCATCGAGGTCACTCGTTGCGACCGTAGTTGTCATGATTGCCAAGATTCCATAAGGAGTCAAGCGTAAAATTAACGTCACCACTCGCATAATGATGCTATGCAGGGCATCGACGATTTTAGAGAAAAACTCTGCGTGTTCAGGCTGTTTTCTTTTAACCCCTAGATAGGCGATACCAAGAAATGCAGCAAAGATGACCACTGAAATCGTAGAAGTCGAGCGAGCACCCGTTAAATCAAGGAACGGATTGGCTGGGATTAGCTCGATGATTTGTTGTGGCATCGACATTTTATCTTCGATGGTACCTGTTTTTTCCGTTATTTCAGCACCACGGCTTGTTTCTGCATCACCTTGTTCAATTTGAACGGCTTCCAAATCGAAGACTGTGGCCGATGTAATACCGATGGCTGCTGCAATGGCAGTCGTTCCAAGCAAGATCCCGATGATCAAGACACTGATTTTACCGATATTGCTTGTAAGTTTCAATCTCGTGAATGCCGACAAAATCGAAATGAATACAAGCGGCATAACGATCATTTGTAGAAATTTAACGTAACCAGAACCTACGATGCTAAACCAATCGGTCGATTTCACAATCGCAACCGAACCAGGTTCATAGAAGTACTGCAACAGCAGACCGAATATGATCCCTAACCCAAGTGCCGTAAACACTCTTTTTGTAAAGGAAATATGTTTTTTGTTCATATAAAATAGAAGGCCCAACAGGACGATCATTATAGCGATATTCAGAAAAACATAACCAATCATTTTAAATCCTCTCCAATTCCTATTAATCTACTCTGAATAATAAATACTAGAGTATGATACATCATTTATTACTATTTTACCAGCGATAAATAGTATGAATTAAAGATATTTTTTGGAAACATGGGAATTTAGGGTTTTCGATAAAAAATTGGAATGTTTTCTTGCAGGCTATAAAAAGGGGAGAATGATGAATGGAACACATGCTTATATAGAGGAAAATAAGATTATACAAAATGAAAAAAAGCTCGAAGCGCATGGCACTCTAAGCTTTCTGATTGGGGGTTATGTCATTGCATCATTTTATTAATCATATACAGATTATAGATTGCGGGGATCAAAAATCCAAGGGCTATGGAAATAACAGCCGCTAATTTATTCTGCCTGATAATACGGACATCGCCTGATTTTAAGCTTTGAAAAAAGGTAAGGGTGAAATAAAAGCCAAGGATGAATAATATCGTAGAAAGAATGCCTAACCAGTTTCCTGTTCCCATTAATGTAGAGAAGTTATTCATTTGTACACCTCCTAGATGGATTGAATTATTTTTTAGCAATTTTATATGAGTGCCGATTTATAAAACTAAATTTCTATTTAATGGCGGAAAGAATATTGAGAAAATTTAATCACCTCATATCATGATAAATTATATTGTGCTTAAATGATAGTAGCAGGTGAAGAAGGATCGTAATCGAGATAATAATATAATTGTCCCATGTGAAAAATTTAAATATTTTTGTAACGTAATTAAATTCTAGAAGTTATATAAGTGAAAGGGGTGAAAGAGATAGATTTTGAGAAAATTTATAGCGAATATTTTAAAGAAGTTTATTTGTTTATCAAATCATTGAGTCACGATGAAAGTATAGCAGAAGAAATTACGCAAGAAGCATTTTTTAAGGCGTTAAAAGCAATTGAGAAATTCGATGGTACAAAAGATATTCGAGCGTGGCTTTTTACAATTGCTAAAAATACATATTTCTCTCACTATAAAAGAAATAAACGACAAACAGATTCAAATGTAGTAGAAGAATCAGGTATGAGAGTGCAAGTTGTAAATCATTTGATGAATGAAGAAGATGCCTTCACAGTTCATCAGTTTCTTCATTCAATGAATGAGCCATATAAGGAGGTCTTTTCACTACGTACTTTTGGCGAGTTATCGTTTGAGAAAATCGGGCTTCTTTTTGGGAAAAGTGCAGGATGGGCAAGGGTGACCTACTACAGAGCAAGGAAACAAATTATTGTGTATATGGAGGAGAACAATTATGAAAGAGGTTAAATGTACAATTATTCAAGATGTTTTACCTCTTTATATGGATGAGGTAGTTAGTCAGGATACAAAAGAAATGGTAGACCAGCATTTACAGCATTGTGAAAAATGCCAAAAGGAATATGAAACAATGAAACAAAAATTGTATATTCCAGCAGAAAATAAAGCCCCTATTATCAAAAAGATTAATAAAAAATGGCGTAAGAAAAAAGTAATAATTTCATTTGCATCCATTTTTGTTACGGCTATAATCCTATTTGGAGTGTATGCATATATTTTTTATTACGAAAGAGTTATTCCCTATTCGAAAAATCTAATTGAAATTGAAATGCAAAATGATAATCAATTGGTTTCTCACTATTACGGGAAAAGTTATTCTAGCGCTAACGAGACCCTACCTAAGTCATTTGAAATTAACGGAGTGAAAAAGAATGTGAGTTTTATAGCTTATAGAGAAACGTTTGCTGATTCGCCTTCTAGAAGCTTAATTAATAACGAGAAGAATCGTAATGAACAGGATTATATCTGGGAATTTTCAGAAAGTGAAAACATTGATGCTGTTTATTATGTAGATTATGAAATAGAAGATGTCTCTGCCGGAAAAGATTCTTGGGATTCAATTTTAGATCGCGCTGTATTAATTTGGGAGAAATAATCATATGATTGCAAGTATATGATTATTTATATAAGGCGCTATTTTGGGTCATGATAAAAGTTCAATTTCTTAATTTGATTGTTAAGATATTGGGCTTTTTATAGTTATAGTGCAAAAATAGCGCTTAAAATAGGTACAAGCTAACTCCTAAAGTGACATCTTATTATCTAAATGCTTAATTTATGAAAATTGGAAAACCCCATCCTTCATTAGCAGGACTTCAGTTCCACCTTCTTTAATACCCACTACCTTCATATCTTCGGTACCAAAGGTCACATTGACCAATAGGAGTGAAGTATTAAGGCCTGCTTCCTTCAACTCGTCCTCCGATAGGTTGCTGCCATTTTTAAGGTTGGAAGGGGAGGCGTTTCCTATTCCAATATGGCAGGCTGTATTTTCATCAAACAAGGTGTTGTAGAAGAGAGTATCTGCCTGAGAAAGGGGGGAATTGTTAGAGACCAAGGCAATTTCACCTAGATAATGTGTACCTTCGTCCGTTTCGATTAGACTTTGTAATGCTTCTTGCCCTGTGGCGGCATCATAGTCAATAATCCGTCCATCTTTAAAGGTAAGGTAAAAGTCATCGATGATACTTCCCCCATAGATAAGCGGTTTAGTGGCTACTAGTTTGCCATTTACCTTATTTTTATGGGGAGCGGAAAATATTTCTTCCGTTGGAATGTTCGGAAAGAACGGTATACCCTGTTTATCGATAACGCCTCCTCCGATATAGAGGTGATTTTTAGGCATGCCGATTAATAAATCAGTTCCTCGGCTATTCGTAAAATGCAGGGCTTCAAACTGGCTGTCGTTTAGGATTTTTTTTCGGGACTCGAAGGTTCTTCCATGATTTTCCCAGTCTTTTATAGGATTTTCCCCATCTGCCCGAGCTCCTTGTAAGATTAATTGCCATAATGATTGCAGGCCTTCTTCTTTACTTAAGTGAGGAAATACTTTAGTTGCCCATGCGAAGTAGGGGACAGCTAGAAGACACCAGCGTACCTCGTGGGATCTAATCTTTGCGTGAAAAGCCTTCAACTTGGTGCGAGAGGCCTTTTGAAAGCGGCTCATTCGTTCTGTGGGAATCTCCTTAAAGACATCTAAGTTTTCAGAAATAATATGGATGTAAGCAGCACCTGCATCGTCCCATTCCTTAAAGCGGGCAGCTTGCCAGTCGGGAAAGTAATCGATGGCATCATCTGCTGCATGTAAATAAAATTCTTTGGTAGACTGTTCATCTGTCCAATCCATAACCACATTTGAAGCTCCCGCCTCATAGGCTAGCGTTTGGATGAGACGTGCAAACGTAACATTTTCTATGTCACTATGAATAATCACTAATTGATTCTTTTGTACGTTTACACCTGTTCGTACAGCAAGCTCTGCATACTTTTTCAACTGTTCTTCACTAACAAGCTCATATATCCCTTTCATCATTACACACTCAACTCCTAACTTTTAATTCCATTATAAACATAAAATCACTATGAACTAAGCTTATCTCATTCAAGGTATTATAAAAAGAGTACATGAATAACATCCTCACAATGAGAATCGAAATTCAAGGTGAATAGAGCTGACACTTTTCCAATAAAAAGGGTCACCTCAAGTTTTATACTTCTAATTAAAACAAAATGACTCTAGGAAAAATTTTCTATCTAAAAGGTAAAAAAGTTGATTGGAACGGAAGGTACGAGACTCCTGCGGGAAAAGCGCGTCTAGGGGAGACCCCGCAGGCGAAAGTGAAGTGCCTGAAGTAAAAATCCAACGTTCCAATTGTACAAGCTATAAAAATAGACAAACTCGATTTTCATAGAGTTTGTCTACAGTCTGAGATACTCCCTTAGTTAAAAGGAGTATCAAATCATTTAGTTCCCTAATTTTTCAATTTGGTTGGTCAGGCTTGTAATGTTATCAATCGTCTTCATGATCTCCGAATCTTCAAGGACCGCCGGATCCAATGTCCCATCTTCCATATTTTTTAGATATAAATCGATTCCGTCTTGAAGCTGTTGGTTGGAACTGACGATTTTATCGTGAATGCCTTCAGCGATTTGGGGCGGTTCGGTTTCATTGAATTCTTCGATTTCCGTTTTCATCGTTTGCAGTTCATTCTCAAGTGTCTTCATTGCCTCCTTGTCGGTGACAGCATCCTTGGAGAGGGCGGGTACTTCATTGGCAAACTCTTTCACGGTACTGACATATCCTGTTGCGGTATCGGCATAGTCTAATGATGAATTGACTTCCCCTAAAAGCGAGCAGCCGGTTAATAAGATAAGTGATGTACATAGCATAAGTATTTTTTTCATGGTTTTCCTCCTGTATGGTTTATTAAATGGGCAAGAACCTTTTCTTATAAATGGCCGCAATGGAATTGAGAATAAAGGTAGGGATTTTCTTGGGAAAGTAAGGCCTCCTATAGAAAAGGTGGAATACGCGTTTTAAATCATGCCATTGCTTGCAGGATTTTGTCTGTCGGAACCGCGCAAGATCAATGATCTTCACTTTCTTATCGTTTGTAATCAAGATGTTCCGTAAATGGATATCGGATGGATTCAAGCCTACCTTTCTGGCCAAGTTGAGGGCATGATCGATTTCCTTCACCTTTTCTTCCGTTACCGGGATGCCCATCGTCAAATGTTCAAAAAGCGTGTGACCCTCGATGTAATCAATCACGAGGTAACGCTCCCCTGCATCGAATAGGGTCGGGTAGTACTCGATATGCTGAACGGCCCGGTAAATATCCGCTTCTATTTTAGCCGTGTGGGCATGAGCCGGGAAAAATACTTTCAAGGCTAGGTCGGTATCTTGGATTCTAAATACATATGCACTTCGCCCTTTGCCGATAAGCGACAATGAATCATCGGCCTCGATCAATGTATGGTTTTTATCGTTCGCGATTTTCACACTGTGAGCCAACCTATAATATTGTGACAACTCCTTCACACCTCTCCAAAAGATTGATGATACAAAAAAAGACGGTATAACCGATTCTCTTGGTTATACCGTCTTAGATACGAAAAAGACCTCACCAAAAAATCGGCAAGGTCTTGCAAACAACTGGAAATCAGTTGCCAATAAAGCCGAGGATAGGCATCCTGTACTGACGACTTTACTGTATAGCTACTCCCCTTAACAGAAGAATTCATTTATTTAATTACAATAAGTATAGAGGGTATCATGCATATGGGTCAAATTAAAGAACCTGAAAAGAGTCCGTCCTAAATAGGAGATAACCGATTCTTGTCGAATAGAATAGATGTTGGTAATCATGTTGTTTGTAGATAAATATGAAAGGAAATCGATTTTGATTCCAAATCTAAAGAAAAAACATTTCCTCCACCAGTAAGGATCTGGCAAAAGAATGACAAAGGGGTTCATTTATGAGATATAACTATGATTTGAAGCGTATAGGATGGATGCTCTTTGCCTTTGGGGTATTTGTTTTCGTGCTATTCAAAACCGTCGAGAATTTTCAAGAATATATAGAGCTGAAGCGTCAGGATGAAAGCGAACCGATGACGGCCGTGGTTTATGGTAAAACGGCGACACAGGACCTATTGTATGGGAAAACGTATTATATGGTTTTACTCTCTGAAAACCTCACGGGTAAAGTTGCTTGGAATTTGGATATTGGACAGAGGGCGTATGTGGAGAAAGAAGAATTTGACAAACTCGAAATCGGAGATGCGGTTAGCGGGTTCAAAATCGATGGTACTTTTCATAATCGGGAGGATCTAGAGGGAAAGTATTCTTCCTTTTATATCGGCCTCTTTTTCGTTAGCCTCTTTTTCATTGGATACATTTCGTATTGGTTAAGTAAAATCAAGATGGTCACATCCTTTTTTCATCGGATGGAACAAAAGAAACTGTTCAATTCTTTATTAGGCGTCCTTCTATATGGTTTGTTTTACGGGGGCATGCTTACAGGTCTATCATTCGGTTTCTATTATATGGGGCAAATGGGGATGAACGCATATGAGAAATATTCGGACGAGGATCGAATCGAAACGACGGCTGTAGTGACCGATCATTTCATCCAACGGAACCCTTCAATGTATGGAGATGATTTGTATTATTTGGCACTCAGCTTTGAGAATCAAGCAAACGAGACCGTGTACCTGACGAAGGAAGTCACAAGCCATGCCTATTATGCATATAAAGATCTGCCGGTTCCGATTTCTTATCAGGAAGGGAATCCATACAAGATATTTCTGCAGGAAACGAGCTGGAAAGACATTTCTCAAATTATGATGACGAATGAGATGATGATGTATTATATCGTCTGTTTCATTACGGTGGCACTGATTTATGTGCTCATATGCTTAAGACGCTATAAAAAGACAGGTTCCTACTTTCGTGCCAAAAAGGAAAATCCCCCACTTTCTAAGTGAGGGGATTTTTGGCCTGGTACTTTTTCAAGCGGTATTGGAGGCTTTGCCGGCTTATATTCAAAGCCTTTGCCGCTTGGGAGATATTCTGGTTATGTTCATGTAACACCTTTTCCAAATAGAGCTTTTCTGTATTCGCCATATAATCATCAAGAGGGAGGGTTCCTGAAAGGGATGGAAGGGGAGGCGTTTTCATTTGCATCTCCGCTTCTTCCCTATTCGCTTTCTTTTTGAAGAGAGTGGGAAGGTGCGAGATTTCTATGTTCTTATCGCCAGGCTCTAGCAAATTCATGGCCCCTTCGATGATATGTTCAAGTTCCCTTACGTTTCCATGCCAGTCATAATCATAAAAAAGTTCGTAGACTTCTTCACTGATTCCTTCGATATCCAATTCGAATAGCGCATTGAATTTTTCTATAAAGGACTGGGCGAGCAATGGGATATCCTCTTTACGTTCCCGAAGCGGCGGTATGAATAAAGACACCACACTTAAGCGGTAATAAAGATCCTTACGTAAATGGCCGTTTGATATGGCATCAATCGGATCTTCATTGATGGTTGCGATGACGCGGACGTCGATATTCTTATCTTTCGTATCACCTACGCGACGAATCTTCCTTTCTTGAAGGGCCCGCAATAATTTTGCCTGTAAATTGGGGTTCAGGGAATTGATCTCATCAAGAAGGAGGGTGCCACCTTCCGCTTGTTCGAACAATCCCGGTCGTTCGACGGATCCGGTGAAGGCACCTTTCTTCGTTCCAAATAGGATTCCTTCTATTAAACTATCGGGAAGTGCTGCACAGTTCTGGCTGATGAACGGGTGTTTGGAGCGACCGCTTCCATTATGGATGCTTTGTGCAAAAAGCTCCTTTCCCGTTCCGGTTTCCCCAACGAGGAGGATGGTGGAAGAGGTACGTGTCGAACGCTTACTCTTTTCGATGACCTCCAGGAAATTCTCACTGACTCCTAGGATACTGTCAAAGGTATATTGGGTATCGCCCTTGTTTAATATATTATCCTTGATGATTCGTTCGAGGTTGGTAATATCCTTGGCGACTTCGATGGCCCCGATGATAGATTGCTTGTTGTCGAATATTGGATAGGTATTATTGATGGTCGAGATTTCCTGTCCCAGGCTATTGAAGTAAGTCTGTTTCGAGTTTTCGGTTGCTTGGCCGGAGTGAAGGGCCCTAACCAGTGTGCTCTCCGTTTCTTCTTTGAATTTAAAGATGTCGTGAATCTTCTCTCCTAATACATCTTTTGAATCCATTCCCTCAATCTCCGCCATCTTTTTGTTATAGATGACCGTCAAGCCGTTCCTATCTATAATATGTATGCCTATATCAATCACATCCACAAGTGAATGGAGAATCGTTTGAAAACCTTCTATTCTCATCATCTGGTTTAAATCCACGAGGCACCTCCAGGTTTTTCCTTTTCTTGAAGCTAATTGTAAAGTAAATCCAATATTGGTGCAATTATTATTTGCACTGCAAGCATACATGGCGGAAAAGTGCCAAATATTTTTGCGGATTTTATGAAAAAAATGGGTGAAACCCCTTTCCTGAAATATATTTTTTCTTTGAGTTAGGGTGTTTTTGATAGAGGCCTTTATTTTTGGCATGGAACTTGCTAGTTGATAGATAGGGGGACCTGAACTGATTTTTCAATCCTGAAATATGCTACATCTTCATCTACAACGTAAATCATAGCGGAAACGCTTAAATCATAGGGGGGAATTTATATGAAAACTGTGACGGAGAAGGTTATTGAACAAACGGAACAATATGGGGCAAACAATTATCATCCGCTTCCCATCGTCATATCAAAGGCGGAAGGAGTATGGGTGGAAGATCCAGAAGGAAACAAATATATGGATATGCTTAGTGCCTATTCAGCCGTGAACCAAGGTCATAGGCACCCGAAAATCATTCAGGCGCTAAAAGACCAAGCGGATCGTGTAACGTTAACGTCCCGGGCGTTTCATAGTGATCAATTGGGCCCGTGGTATGAAAAGGTGGCCCGTCTTACCAAAAAGGACATGGCTCTTCCGATGAATACGGGGGCTGAAGCAGTTGAAACGGCCATCAAGGCTGTTAGACGCTGGGGCTATGATGTAAAAGGAATCGCTGAGAACCAAGCGGAAATCATCGCTTGCATCGGCAATTTCCATGGCCGGACGATGACAGCCGTTTCTTTATCTTCCGATGAGGAATATAGAAGAGGATTCGGACCGATGTTGCCAGGAATCAAGTTGATTCCCTATGGTGACCTGGAGGCATTGAAAGCCGCCATTACACCGCAAACGGCCGGCTTCCTGATTGAACCGATCCAAGGGGAAGCGGGCATCATCATTCCACCGGACGGTTTCCTGAAAGCGGCATTTGAACTGTGTAAAGAAAATAATGTATTGTTCGTTTCCGATGAAATTCAATCGGGCCTTGGCCGCTCAGGGAAAACATTCGCCTCCGATTGGGATCATGTTGTACCGGATATGTACATCTTAGGCAAGGCACTCGGTGGTGGGGTTTTCCCAATCTCTTGCGTGGCGGCCAACCGTGACATCCTAGGCGTCTTCAATCCTGGTTCACATGGTTCTACATTTGGCGGCAATCCATTGGCTTGTGCGGTTTCCATCGCTTCCTTAGAGGTTCTTGAAGAAGAGAAACTTGCGGAACGCTCGTTGGAACTAGGAGAATACTTCAAAGATAGCTTGAAGGAAATCGATAATCCAATGATTAAAGATATACGGGGAAAAGGCTTATTTATCGGAGTGGAGTTAACGGTGGAGGCAAGGCCATATTGTGAAAAATTAAAAGAGGAAAACTTACTGTGTAAGGAAACGCATGATACCGTGATCCGCTTTGCTCCGCCACTTGTGATTACGAAGGAAGAACTAGATTGGGCTATTGCCCGTATTAAAAAAGTTTTAGCTTAATGTCGCTTACTGATTCTGAGTCATGAAAAAAGGGTATTCCAAAAAAAAGCGTAGGCTTATCCATTTTGGAATGCTCTTTTTCGTCTGCAAGGATAAAGGAACTTTAAATCAAAGCGGTACAAATGAAATGTGTTCATATAGGGGGAGGAGAAAGAATGAATCATGACATCATTTATGTGAACGGAAAAATATTCACAGCCAATCCAACACAACCTTATGCAAGTGCTATGGTCATTCGTGATGGGCGCATACACTGGATTGGGGAAGAAGAAGAAACCAAAGGGATGACTGGAGAGCGCATGAACCTTCAAGGACGACGGGTGTTGCCGGGGCTCATCGATGCACACTTGCATCCATTGTATCTAGCCGGGTCTTCCAAGCAAATTTCCTGTATGCCGCCTGTTGTCGAATCACTGGAAGATTTAATTGATGAAGTTCGTAAGGCAAGCGAATCACAAGATTCCGGGGGTTGGATAGAAGGATGGGGATATGATGAGGGGAAATTAAAAGAGCGTCGTTCGCCTTCACGCTGGGATTTAGATCAAGCCACGACGAAGGTTCCCGTTATCATCACGCGCACATGCACTCACATGGTTGTGGTCAACAGTAAGGCACTGGAACTCGCCGGCATCACCAAAGATACACCAGACCCAGTGGGTGGAAAGATTGATAGAGATCCGTACGGTGAACCGACGGGCGTTTTACGTGAAAACGCAAAAGATTTAGTCCAACAAGTAATGCCCGTACAAACTGTTGAGGAAGAAATAGAAGGACTTGTGGAATTAAGCCCACAATTGCTATCGCATGGAATAACGGCCATTACGGATTTGATGGCAAAGCCTAAACCTGCGGATTATTTAGACATGTATCGTGCTGCTACGGAAAAGGGCATGAAGCAGCGTGCAGTCCTGTATTACATATGGGAAACCATTAAGGACGATCCGTTTTTAGCCAAGAACAAAACGAATAGAGACCAGGACAATTATATTGGAGGAATCAAGTTATTCGCCGATGGAAGCGTTTCTGGCCAAACGGCCTGGGTCAATCCGCCATTTTTAGGGGAAGGCGAGAACTATGGCATCCCGATGACCACTAAAGAGGAGTTGCTACTTGCCGGTCAAGCAGCCGAGGAGAATCGTATCCAATTGGTCATACATGCCATGGGTGAGCAGGCGATCGATTTAATCATCGATACCTTTTGCGGCAAGAAGGGCTGGATGGAAGATGGTCCCTCGATCAGGATTGAGCATGCGGCCATGCCGTCTAAGAAGGCCCTTCAACAGGCAAGTGAAATGGGAATCGCATTCGTCCCACAACCGATCTTTCTCTACGCTGAAATTGAATCGTACCTTACTAACCTTGGGGCGGAGCGTACGAAGCAAACGTATCCAATTCGTTCCATGTTAGATGCGGGTATCATGGTGGCCTTCTCATCTGATGCACCTGCAACGGCGTGGGCAGATCCGGTCAACCCATTTGTCGGGATGATGGCAGCCGTCACACGTAAGGCCTATGATGGAACGGATACAGGGCAGGAACAACGCATAGACATTGAAACGGCCATCATGCTTTATACAAAAGCGGCACAGGAAGTCACGCGCATCCCGGATGTTGGCCAGCTTGCACCGGGCTTTCATGCCGACTTTATTGTCCTAGACCGGGACATTTTGACCATCAAACCGGAAGAAATAGGGGAAGTGCAGGTTGAAGAAACGTATATGGCCGGTAAGAGGGTCTTTCACAAAGAAATAGCAGGGTGATGTTCAAAAGCAAGAGAAGGCGCTTGTACAGTGCTCTATATCTGGGGCTTCCTCTCTGGAAGCCCCTTGTTATTAGGCGAGAGGTATCCTAAAATTCTATATAGAATGGATGGGTGCTTTCATCCAAACAGCATTCAATTCTCTGACTGAAATTCCTGAAAGTCACCATTTCCAAAGCCTGCTCAATGGGATAATACCCCACTTCCAAACTCTCTGGTGACGTTGTTACTGTTCCTCCAACTGGTTTAGCTAAAAACAGTGTATTACAGATGGACTCTTCAACGTTTTGAAAGATCCCACAAAATTTCAAAACCTCTATATCCATACCTGTTTCCTCTTTCGTTTCTCTTATGGCGGCTTCTTTCAAGGACTCGCCTTCTTCAACTTGTCCCCCAGGCATTTCCCAACCTCGCATGGGCCCCTTGATTAATAGAATTTCCCCTTGCTCATTGATTACAATCGTTGCTGCTGAGACGATGTGTTTTGGTGGTGAGAAGATTTTCTGCGTGCCATGTTCCAATCGACTTCCCCATTTCTATTGTTTAGTAGTCTAGCTGTTGCCCGTTCCTCGGACTTCCTGCCTGGTGCTTCCTCCATAATACCACCACATGTAAAAAAATTCCTTTTTAAGCGTAGGACTCAAAAAGAAGGCTTCAAATAAATGAAACGATATACCTATATATACTCTTGGGGATTAAATCTCATCTAAGAACAATTATGGTAGAATAAAATAATAACCCAAATAAAGTAACCTCAGTATGTTTTATGAATTTTATTGGGACATCTTACATATTCATGTAACAGTACTAAGTATTAAGAAGGAGTGTCATTCAACTATGAAAATATCAGAATTAAAAAGAGAAGCAAGGCTTTCATTGAAAGGGAACTGGGGAACGGCATTAGCACTTTCGTTAATCATGTTCTTGGTTAGCATTGTCATACCCACCACATTAGAAATCATGTTAAGTGGAGGGTGGGCAGAATGGTCAAACCAGGAAGTGACGCCGATATGGGCGTCTGCAATGGATATGCTTATATCGATTTTAATAATACCGTTCTCGATAGGTATTTACTGGTTTTATCTTGACCTGGTAAGAATGGAAAGTACATCGTTCGAGAAAACATTTTCGATTTATAAGGATGGGAAAATGTTTTCAAAAGTGATCATTGTATCCATTGTGCAAGGAATATTCGTCTTTTTGTGGTCTTTATTACTACTCATACCCGGGATTATCAAAGCTTTGGCGTATTCCCAAGTGTTTTTCTTATTAAAAGATCATCCGCACTTAACGACGCTTGAAGCGATTACGGAGAGCCGAAGAAGGATGAACGGCCTTAAATGGAAATATTTTCTCATGTGCTTAAGCTTTATAGGGTGGGGAATTCTTTGTTTATTCACGATAGGAATCGGATTCCTCTGGTTGGTTCCTTACGTTGGGACAACGATGGCTGCTTTTTATAACGAATGGATAGCCTCTCAGGATGAAAATGAAATAGTGGAATAATCTTTTAGCCGGTAGCATAATTGCTGCCGGTTTTTTTATGTAAGGAACTTCATAAAATTATAGAATGGGTGGGTAAAAAGTGGTGGGATGGAAGGTTCATGGTTACTCTTGGGTATTTATCTTATAATGGTGTAGCTTACTATTAAAGGTAAATTTAGAAATTACATAGTGGAACATGACGATTCTAGTAGGAATTTTGAAAAGATAGGGGTCGATATCATGACTGAAGTTATTGCCGTAAAAGAAATCCCACAGTTTAAGACACGTACAGAGGAATTCAGCCCGTACGATTGGTGCAAAAAGATGCTAGAAAATGATTCTGTGATCTATCACAAGGGAACGGATACGTGGAATGCTTTTAAATATGACCATGTTAAACTTGTACTCAGCGATTACAAGCATTTTTCGAGCGTACGTAAACGGACCACGATTTCAGTTGGTGCAGATAGTAAAGAAGGGGCCATCCCTGACAAGATTAACTTGATTGGGGTGGATCCACCCTCACACAGAAAACATCGTTCGCTTTTAGCGGCTGCCTTCACGCCCAGGAGCCTACAAAACTGGGAGCCTCGCATTCAAGAGATCGTGAATGAACTGATCGAGGACATAGGGGACTCCGAAATGGATATTGTCCATTCATTGACAAGCCCCCTTCCTATCATTATTATGTCTGACTTGCTGGGGGTGCCTTCTAAAGATCGATTGCTCTTCAAAAAATGGGTCGATATCTTATTCCTTCCTTTTGAAAAGGAAAAAGAGGAAGAAGTTAATAAAAAGAAGCAAATAGCCGCAAAGGAATACTATGAATATATCTATCCTATCGTTTTGGAAAAGCGCTTGAATCCAGCAGATGATATCATTTCCGATTTATTGAAGGCGGAAGTGGATGGAGAAACGTTCACAGATGATGAAGTGGTACGGACGACGATGCTGATATTGGGAGCAGGAGTGGAAACGACCAGCCACTTGCTGGCCAACTCGTTTTATTCGCTTTTGTATGATGACCCTACCGTTTATGAAGAACTGCACCAAAACCCGGAATTGGTACCACAAGCGGTCGAAGAAATGCTGAGGTACCGGTTCAATTTAGTCAAATTGGATCGCACGGTCAAAGAAGATAATAATCTATTGGGCGTGGAACTTAAGAAAGGTGACGTCGTGATCGTTTGGATGAGTGCGGCGAACTTGGATGAAGCCATGTTTGAAGATCCTTTCAAGGTAAACATCCACCGACCTAATAATAAGAAACATTTAACGTTTGGGAATGGCGTGCATTTCTGTTTAGGGGCACCGCTCGCCCGACTTGAAGCCAAAATTGCCCTCACCACATTCGTGAAGAAATACGCCCGCATCGAACCAGTCGAATCTTTCAATTTAGAAGACAGGCTGACCGATGCCGCGACGGGACAAGCCTTGATGTCGTTACCGATGAAGGGGTATAAAGCCTAAGATAAACCGGGACTGTCGAATAGACAGTCCTTTTTCGTATTCTGGCTTTTTCCATGTTTTATGGAACGGAATGACGTTTCAATCGTATATGTAATTAAATCACTTCTATAGGAGGCGGATAGGATGAAAATCAAGACGTTTTATGGCTGGACGGAAAAAGGAATGGATAAAAAAGTGAATGAATTCTTAGCGGCGGTCCCATCCATTAATGTTGTGGATATTAAGTTTGGTAGTCCGGTATTTTTTTTTAGTGCGATGGTCATATATAAGGAAGAGTTTCCATCAACTTAACAAATGGAAGAGAGGAGGCCCACTTTTATGGAGAAAGAAGTTGTCATCGTAAAAAAAGAAAGAAAAAAGAAGTATTATAAAATAGGGATGGTCCTTCTGATGCTATCTCTGCTCACTTGGCTCATTCCGGTTGTGGCGCCATTTACGCCTTTTTCGACAAACATAAAGGCGATGATCATTGGTGGAGCCATCATCACCGCCGAAATCATGTTCTGGGTAGGAGCCATTTTGGTTGGAAAAGAAGTGGCAGCGAGATATAAAAGTTACCTCCATCCAAAGAATTGGAGAAAGAAACGGGAAGGTGAGAATCATCGAAACTGAAATGCTGAAAATATTCAATGAAGACCGAACCCATATCGGTGAAGCAACGAGGGAAGAAGTGCATAGGCTCGGACATTGGCATGAGGTGTTCCATTGCTGGTTCGTCAGTCGGGAAGATGAAGTGGATTATCTCTATCTCCAACATCGCTGTTCTATGAAAAAGGATTATCCGGATTTGTTGGACATCACGGCTGCGGGTCATTTACTGGCTCACGAAACGGTGGAAGATGGTGTAAGAGAAATTAAAGAAGAGTTAGGCATCGCGTTATCTTTTGATGAGTTGGTGTCAGTAGGGGTGATGGAAGACTGTGCGATGATGGAGAATTTCATCGATAAAGAACTGGTCCATCTATTTATATATAAGAGCACGAATCCGCTGAGTGATTTCACCTTGCAAAAGGAAGAAGTGTCGGGAATCGTGAAGGTTAAACTGGAGGATTTCGAAAAGCTATGGTTCGGTCCTATAGAAGAGATACATATTCAGGGATTCGAACTGAATGATCTGGGTCAGCGCGTTACCGTCGATCAATATGTAGGCAGGGATCGATTCGTTCCGCACGAAACTTCCTATTACGAAGGCTTGATCCAGTCGATTAAACGTGAATTAAAATAAGAAAAAAGTCAGGGATTTGATGGTTTTTGTCGAAAAATCGATATATGGAGGTTTTTCGACGAAACAAATCCCCTTTGGGAAGATATCTTTCCATTTTAAGAAGATAAACTCGCTCCTTTGATAGAAAAAAAGAGCTTATATAAGTCCTAGATGGTAGTCAGTCCCTGTTTTGCGTCTCTAATTGCAGTAAGAATTCCTTCATTTCCAATCCGCCCCGGTATCCGGTGATTGCCCCATTTTTTCCGATGACCCGATGACATGGAACGGTGATCAGCACGGGGTTGGCCCCGATGGCCGTTCCGACCGCACGAACAGCGGTGGGTCTTTGAATCATCATCGCAATTTCGGAGTAAGAAGTGGTTTTCCCGTATGGAATCTGGTTCAATGCTTCCCAAATGGCTACTTGAAAAGCGGTTCCCCTCACATCCACAGGTAATGAAAAAGTCCGTCGTGTTCCCTCGAAATACTCATATAGTTCAGTAAGATAAGGGTGTAACGCTTCTTCACTCTCCAAAAGAATCGACTGAGGAAACCGTTTTTGTATCCACTTTTCCAAATCTTCATAAGACTGACCAGGTGAACCGACATAACAGAGGCCTTTCTTCGTTTTCGCTATGTATAGATGCCATTTGTCGTATGCTAAAACCGCCCAATTAATGGTTTCTTTCATATTCCTCCTCCTTTTTTTTAGAGATTTCTTCTCTTTTTAGTATACAAGAAAGTGTACTGTAACCAACAGTTCAATGAAAATTTACATACACTTAAAAAACAAATGGTAGTATAGAGACACGAAGAAACTTTGATATTCAGGGGGAAGACACATTGGGTCACAGTAAACAAAACAAATGGAAGGACATTAAAATAGCGGAAGTTCTTCAACTAGCCTTGAATACGGCCTTGATCTTATTGGCTTTATCTTTATGCGTGTTACTTGCTAAGGAAATCTTCTATTTCATAAAGATGGCGCTTTATGATCCGGAAATACGGATAGAATTCGAACTCTTGGAACGCATTTTGATGTTCTTTTTGTATTTTGAATTCATCGCGATGATCGTGAAATATTTCAAAGAGGATTATCATTTTCCTATACGATATTTTCTCTATATTGGCATAACGGCCATGATCCGGCTCATCATTGTCTACCATGAAAATCCGGTACATACCCTTCTTTATACGTTATCGATTTTAGTGTTGATTATCGGTTACTATATCATGAGCTCCGCGACGGCACGGAAGGGAAAACTTTAACGACAAATCTTATAGACGAAAGCACTGTGGGTCATACCAGGGTGCTTTTTTCTATAATTCCCAATCAATCTAGAAACCTGCTTGACAATTATAAGTTACTAAAATATAATTGCTTACATAAAGTAAGTGAATAAAAAGACTGTTCATGTGGCTTCTCCTTTAGAATGGGTTGCGGAGCAAGAGGTGATACTAGGCTTGAGGTCCGGTAACCAGATACAAAATCAATCTAGCATACGAGCGCAGCCCTTTCACATGGGGTCAATATATATGGAAAGATAAAGAAGGGGTGTAAGGGTATGAGTAAATTTCATAGAAAACCAGTAACGTTTGTTGGGGAAGTGAGTATCAATGTCCTGAATTTGGCGGATGCCATTGCATTTTATGAAGAAATAATCGGTTTTCGAGTATTGGAAAAGACGAATCGTAAAGCCGTGTTAACGACGGACGGAAAAACGCCTCTATTAACACTGGAGCAGCCGGAAGATGTAACTCCAAAAGAAGGACGGACATCAGGGTTGTATCATTTTGCCCTTTTGCTACCCACACGTGCTGACTTATCGGTCTTTTTACGGCATTTGCTTACCACCCAATATCGTTTCGGAGCGGCGGATCATGCTGTGAGCGAAGCACTATACATTACGGATCCGGATGGAAATGGGATTGAAGTGTATTATGACCGTCCATCGTCCGAATGGGAGTGGGCGAATGGGGAAGTTAAAATGGTGACAGACCCGTTAGACGGTAATAGTATTCTGGCAGAAAGTGATGCCGCATGGAGTGGTTTGCCCGCCGGAACATTGATGGGGCATATTCATCTGCATGTAGCCAATCTAAAAGACACAGAGAAATTTTATACATCGGGACTTGGATTCAAGGTCGTGACCCGTTACGAAGGGGCACTCTTTACATCAACCGGGGATTATCACCATCATATCGGGTTAAATGTATGGAACGGTGTGGGTGTACCTACTCCTAAGAAAAACAGTGTAGGGCTGAACTGGTTTACTCTTGTTTATGCAGACGAAGAGGCGCGAAATAAAGTGATCGGACAGCTGAAACAAATAGGAGTAGAGGCCATACAAAATGATGAAGGGTATGTCATTACTGATCCATCGGGAAATGAAATCCATTTAGTGATCAATTAGGCCCTCTAGAAGGATACGATCCATTCTTTAGAAAAGGAATTCCACCAATGAAAAGAAAAAAATCACCTTACCTTGAAATCTCAAGATATGGTGATTTTTCTTTTCATTTGGACTTATTTATCTCCATTTTGGATAACCATTTGCTTTGAGCGGATTTCTTCCTGAGAATACAAACCTAGTAAGTCCGATTAAGGAGTTTTTGAGAAATTGAGCTTATTTGCATCATCGGGATGGACAATGGGATAATTCTTCATACACTCGGTGGGCAGTGACAGGTAAGATCGTTCGCTCAAAAAAAGAGAACTATGGTACGATTGAAGAATATGAATACATTCACCACGCACAAAAGTGTATAGGACCTCAGGAAGGAGCAAGGCATTGAATACCAAATTGAACGTGAACATCATAAAAGATATGTGCGGTACGGTCTCCTTCAAAAGAGGGGACGCTTTTTATCGTGCTAATAAAGTATTATTCGACTCATATGGCCCTAGTGGCTGCGAAGCGACGGTTTCAGGAGTCGAGGATTTTCACGTCACCATTGATGTGGATAAAACCGGGGGCTTCCATACGAAGTGCAGTTGCCCTACACTCGCCTCTTTCTCCAAGGATTGTCAGCATATCGCGGCCGTTTTACTTGCGGTATACCATCATCAGCGCCAAGGGACCGTCCCGACTCTTCAGTCCGAGTCGAGCCAGGAGCTGACGGATGGATTGCTGAGCCTTTTCAATCATCAGCCGGTGCGTTCAAGCGGACATCAACTTCACTTTGAAAATAGGGAAGTGCTTGATACGGAATTTATATGTAAACCTGTGATGGTATCTAAAGGGCAGTATATGTTCGGGGTTGAAATGAAGATTGGATCGATCAATGTACCAAATATCAGGGATTTCCTGATGAGGATAAAAGAAAGGAGGCGTTCCACCGTCTCCCTATCCTTTCAATATGACCCAAGCCTGCACTGTTTTCAAAAAGAAAATGATGCCGTCATTCAGTCGCTGATCACGGTCATTTCTGATGAAAAGGTCTATCTGGATGCTTCCGGTCAATCAGGCTACACACAGATTCATTCCTTATTGCTTCTTCCGCCCTCTTCTTGGAAAAGTCTGTTTCCACTCCTTATCCAAGCACCTTTGGTGAAACTTCGGCATGACGGGACAATCGTGGACGGACTGCAAGTATCGGAAGACTTACTGCCGCTCCAGTTTGATTTTACCAAAACTGAAAGCAAGGGCTACCAGCTGAATATCAAGGGGTTGGATTCGGTAATCGTGATGAATGCCTATGATGTTGTTTTGGCTGATGGCAAGCTGTTTTCTTTGAAAAAAGAAGACTGCCAACGCCTTATCGAATTGAAATCGATGCTGGAGACTTCCGGGACGAATCGAATTCCGATTGCCTGGGATCAATTGGATGTATTCCTTGAAAAAGTGGTTCCGGGGTTGAAAAAAATAGGAATTGTCCATATTTCGGATTCGATTACCGAGCAGTTTGTGAAAACTCCCCTGATTGCCAAGTTATACTTGGATCGTGTAAATAACAAATTGCTTGCCGGGCTCGAGTTCCACTATGGCAATATTGTGATGAATCCCTTGGAAAGCCGGGAAAACAAAGCGGTCTCCATGCTCATAAGGGATGTGGAGAAGGAAAAGGTGATTCTTACGTTGATGGAAGAAAGTCAGTTTGCCAAGAATGAGGGCGGCTACTTCTTACATAATGAAGAGCTGGAATACGAGTTTTTGTATCACAGTGTGCCAAAACTGCAAAAGCTCGTCCAACTTTATGCGACGACTGCCGTAAGAAGTCGGATTGCCAGAGGGAATCCACCTCCGCAGGTGCGAATAAAAATTAAAAAAGAACGGACCAACTGGCTCGAATTCAAGTTTGAAATGGACGGGATCCCTGACAAGCAAATACGGGAGATCCTAGAAGCCCTAGAAGAAAAACGGAAGTATTATCGTCTTCGAAATGGTTCGTTACTGTCATTGGAAACAAGGGAATTCGAAGAAATTAACCGATTCTTGAATGCCCTCCCGGTTCAACATGAAGATCTGGAAAGCGGCTTAAATGTACCAATCGTGAAAGGACTTCAGCTTCTTGACTCCGCAGATGATGGCACATTCACGATGGAGGAGTCGTTCCGTCAGTTCTTGGAGAATATCCGCAACTCAAGCAATCTGGAGTTCGAGTTGCCGGAGCGTTTGCAGCCGATCCTGCGGGACTATCAAAGAAACGGCTATAAGTGGATGAAGAGTCTTGCAGGATACGGGTTTGGAGGGATTTTGGCAGATGATATGGGACTTGGTAAAACGTTGCAAAGCATCGCGTTCATCCTTTCTGAATTATTCGCCATTCGACAAAGGAAGCTTCCGGTCCTCATCGTTTGCCCCTCTTCTTTGACGTATAACTGGCTGAGTGAATTCATGAAATTCGCCCCGGAGATACAAGCTGTTGTCATGGATGGCAATCAAAAGGAGCGATCCAAGATGCAGAAGGAACTGGGCGAGGTGGATGCCCTAATCACGTCTTATCCGTTATTGCGCAAAGATATTCTCTGGTATGAAAAGCAGGAGTTCCACACGGTGTTTTTCGATGAAGCCCAGGCTTTCAAGAACCCTGTGACACAAACGGCACGCTCCGTGAAGAAAATCAAGGCGGACCACCGTTTCGCTCTCACTGGTACACCAGTCGAAAACTCTTTGGAGGAACTATGGTCGATTTTTCACGTCGTCTTTCCAGAGCTCTTCATGGGCTTGAAGGAATATAGTCATCTTTCCCGAAAACAGATTGCTCGCAGAATCCGGCCGTTTTTGTTACGCCGGTTAAAGGAAGATGTGCTGGAGGAGCTTCCGGAAAAAATCGAGACGTTGGAATCGGTGGAATTGCTTCCAGACCAAAAGAGACTGTATGCGGCCTACTTAGCGAAACTGCGTGAAGATACGTTGAAGCATTTGGACAAAAACACGCTTCGGAAAAACCGGATTAGGATACTGGCCGGTTTGACCCGGTTACGGCAAATTTGTTGTCACCCTGCTCTATTTGTGGATGGCTATAAAGGGAGTTCGTCAAAATTCGAACAGCTGATGAAGATTATGGAGGAATCGAGACTTTCCGGTAGAAGGGTCCTGATTTTCTCTCAATTCACGAAAATGCTTCAAATCATCGGCAAGGATTTAGCCATACAAGGGCAATCCTTTTTCTATTTGGATGGACAGACCCCATCAAAAGAACGGGTTGAAATTTGCAATCGGTTCAACGCGGGTGACTGTGATGTCTTCCTCATTTCCTTGAAGGCAGGCGGCACGGGACTCAATCTGACGGGTGCCGATACCGTGATTTTATATGATCTATGGTGGAACCCAGCCGTCGAGGAACAAGCGGCGGACCGAGCACACCGCATGGGCCAGAAGAATGTGGTCCAGGTCATCAAGCTTGTGGCCCGTGGCACGATTGAAGAAAAAATGAATGAACTGCAGGAGAAAAAAAGGCATCTGATCGAGGAAATCATCGACCCTGAAAATTCATCGTCATCTGCCCTAACTGAGGAAGACATCAGGGAAATATTGAAGATATAAAAAAGCGGCAGCCAAGAAGGGGAAACTTCTGGCTGCCCTTTTTTATCTGTACGACCATTCTCTGTGATAAGAAGGAAAGTATGCAAGCGATACGTTCAAGTAGAAAAAGAAAAAGTGAACAAACAAAAACCCTATCGTTAAATAGGGTCAAATCGATTTCTTCATGCCGCATTCTCTGCATGTACGAATATATACATAATCCTTAACGGAACTTTTGAACTGAGCATTGCCGCAATTATCACAACGACCACTGACTATGTCAGGAAACTCTGCATAATCATAAATGATTGTGGTGTCATATACCTTTTTTTCTTTTGGAGTTTCTTCAGACAAAGTAAATCACCTTCATTATGTTATTTAACACATTTATCATACCAAAAAATGAGGGCAGTAGGAAATCAATCAGGAAATAAACCTAGCCATTATATATTTTTGCCCTGTTAAAAATATCCCCCAAGCCACGAGCCCAAGGGGGATAGCCAGCCCTACATGAATGGATTGCTTTAATGCCGTATAAATCACAACTAGCATGGCCACTGTAGCGGGAAAACCTGCCAGAACGCCCAGTGTGAATGTATGGATATTCTGAGTGGGCTCTCCCTGAACCGTTAGCCAAATTATACTGAGGATACTGATTAATGGCAGAGCAGCCACAATCCCGCCATATAAAGGGAATCGTCGGGCCATTTCCGTTACAAGTCCAATGATGACCGCGGAACTGGCTATTTTAATGAACAAATACATTAAGTAGATACCTCACTTAATAACCGGAATGCTTCTCTTATTTGTTCCCTTTCAGAAACGGATAACTTGCTAAGCGCCTGTTGTAGTTTTTCTTCATCCAATTCCGTGTTCTTTTTTAAAATGGTTGCACCGCCATCCGTTAAATGTAAATACACCTTACGCTGATCATCTTCCGGCCGCTCCTTAAGCACCCATCCGTTTTGTACCAATTTTTTGACATGCTCAGAAGCCGTATTGTGGGAAATCGATAATTGTTCGGCAATATCCCGGATCATAACATCTTTCTTTTTTTGAATCGTTTGCAAGACTCGTACGCTTTGATGGGAAATGGCTTCTTGTTGTTGCGGATGTAAATGAAAATAGATATCCGTGAAGTAGTCATTGATTTTCTGTATCATGATTACCTCTCCTTTTTAAATCGCCTAAAACGAATATATCGTATTATACGATATAACGTCAACAGGAAAATGCCCATTTTTACCAACTATCCGCATTCGCCCTGAACCTTTCTAACATCCATTACTTAGAATATCAAAGGAACTAGGATAGATGACCATCTAGAAAAGGGGTATACCCATGACACTTGAGTATAAAGTGAGGAAAAATGTTCTACACCTTACGGATAAGGAAAAAAAGAAATACATCACTGCCGTTTTAGCCTTAAAGGAAAAAGGGATCTATGATCGATATGTCGCCTGGCATTTGGCAGGAGGGGCGTTTCAAACTCCGCCGGGAGGAGATCCAACCACTGAAAGCCCTGCACACAATCATGCTAATCCAAGCGCAAGGAGTGTCGCGGAGAATTTACATGGAAATCATAGAGACCATAGAAGTGCCGCACATATGGGGCCAGCATTCTTGCCATGGCATCGCGATTTCCTTTGGCGCTTTGAACGTGATCTCCAAAAGATTGACCCAAGTGTGACCATTCCATATTGGGATTGGGTGGCTGATTCGGAACTGGAAGATCCGTCTTCATCCCCAGTTTGGGACGATGATTTTATGGGGGGGAACGGAAACAGGAGAAATGATTTTCTTGTCACAGAGGGACCTTTTGCAGCAGGACAGTGGGAAGTCATCGACGAACAGGGGAATCCTGCAGGGGGATTAAGGCGAAACTTTGCTGCAAGTGAACCGGTAGCGACCTTACCGACGAAAGCAGATGTGAAGGAAGTGCTGAAGGTCACTCCATATGACTCGCCTCCTTGGAATACGACGAGCACCCCGAGTTTTCGCAATCAACTTGAAGGGTTCATAGATGGACCTCAACTTCATAATCGTGTCCATGGCTGGGTTGGGGGCCATATGGGCTCTGTCCCTACCTCACCGAATGATCCTGTTTTCTTTTTGCATCATGCAAATGTAGACCGGATATGGGTAATGTGGAAAATCCTTAACCGGCAGGAAAGATATTTGCCAAGAAAAGGGGGACCATTCGGCCACAATTTACATGATCCCATGTTTCCATGGGACACGACGCCTAAAGATATGATCAACCATCGGAAGCTTGGGTATATTTATGATATGGAGAGAAAGGCTGTAAAAGGAGAGCATTGATACGAAAAGCGGTAACAAAAAAACGCGGTGAATACAATCACTGCGTTTTTATAGTGATCAAGCGCTCTCGGAAGAAGGATCCGCTCTCTTTTCTCTCGTGTGTGAAACGTAGCTATGCAGGATCATTCCAAGAATCACGATGAAGATTCCTAACCAGGAAAGGGCGGAAGGAATCGGGAGCGATAAAAATACCAGTTCACCAGCTAAGGCGAATAGGACCTCCATTGATTGTGTCGCTTCAACGGAAGCTAGTTTCTGCATGTTCCCCCGCACCATATCGGTGGCCTTGAAAAACAGGACCGTTGCAATCACACCTGAAAAGAGGGCAACCAAAAGTGACTGGAAACTCTGCATCATCGTTGGCGCCCCAACGGTGAAAAAACCATACAACGAAAGTAAAAACCAAAACGGGAGGCTTGCCAATGTCATGCCCAACACCCGTTGGTAGGCATCCAAACGTCCTCGAGAAACGTCCATCATTTTACGATTTCCAAGTGGGTAAGCAAAGGAAGCAAGAAGGACCGGAACGACACCCAACAAGAGATTGCTGAATGTAATATGCTTGGTGTGCTCCACCTGCATCAATATAATTCCAAACAGGATGATCAAGGACATGCTAAGCCCTTTCAAGGAGATTTTGCCTTTTTGCCTTAGAAGCCCATCCTTTGTTTCAACCATTTCAAAAAATAGCGGGGCGAGTAAAGCACCGGATATGATCGTGACTTGCCAGGTCCCGGCGATTAACCAGCCAGGTGAGTATGCCGAAGCATAGCATAATGGTGCATAAAATAACCCGAACCCAACGAAACTCCAAAGTAGCCAAGTTCCGGGTTGTTCTTTCATCACAAGGAGAAGAGGGCGAAGGTTTTTCCTGCTTAAAACGATACATAGCAGAAAAGGAACCATAAAGATATATCTTAAGGAAGCGCTCCAAATCCAACTGCCACCAGCCAATTCCATCGACTGATTGAGAACGAAGGTAAACGCAAAGAAGAGAGCGGAACAAACCCCTATTAAAATCGGTCGCAATCGACTCACCTCTATCTGTTTTTTTGCCACCAACCACATCAAATCGGACGCATGATTCAATGGGTACCATAAAGATGTATACCCAGTTCGGAATAATTATCAGAATATTGAAACCTGATTCTTTGTTAAATTGTCTACCAGTTACCAAATAAAATCAACAACGTTTTCACTAAAATCATGAATCTACCTATTTTCGACAAAATACGACAATATGTAATTGTTGGTATTTTTGAAGAAAATTTGAATAAAAATATATTAATATATAAGAAAAGATAAAAAATACCCTCTTGAAACCTATAAAAATGCCATTATATCAGTGTTTATTCCGTATTTTTCGAATCTTCTAATAGAAGGTAGATAATATATTAAGATACGGTAATTGACGAAATTGGGAAGGGGTGGTATCTTTAATAAGAGAAAAGAATGTCGAATTTTGACGAATATAATAATGCATAATAAATAGTGAGGTAATGACAAATGAAATCTACAGGTATTGTACGTAAAGTTGACGAATTAGGCCGGGTGGTAATTCCAATCGAATTGCGCCGTACATTAGGAATTAAAGAGAAGGACGCTTTGGAAATCTATGTAGAACAAGAGCGTATCATTCTTCAAAAATATAAACCGAACATGACTTGTCAAGTAACAGGTGAAACATCTGATGACAATATGAAACTTGCTGGTGGTAAGTTAATCCTTAGCCAAGAAGGCGCTGAACTTCTAATTAAAGAAATTCAAGCTAGCCTTGAAACAGCAAAATAATAGTTTTCAAGTAAAAAAAGTGCAACGGGAAGAAATTACCCGTTGCGCTTTTTTATTCTTCTATTAATCTCCTATCATTCTTACACGAACATAAAAAATGACGTTACCCATAAGAAGAATTCACATTGATAGTTTGCCCGACTTTCGGATTAATCATTTGGATTGATTATGGCTAATATCTGGTGATCTTCCCAGCGCCCCTGTATTTTTACACTTTGTTTTGCGATTCCTTCTTTGTGAAAACCGACCTTTTCCAAAACGCGTATGGAACCTATGTTATGTGGCATAACCCCAGCCTCAATCCTATGTAAACCAATCGTTTCAAAAGCATAATCCACCACCATTTTGGCAGCTTCTGTAGTGTAACCATTCCCATTGTTTTTTTGGTCTAAGTAATAACCCATGGTGGCACTTTGAAGGGGCCCGCGAATAATATGAAACAGGCTGATCGTTCCTATTAACCTATGATTAGTATTCAGGAAGATTCCAAACTCGTAACTACTATTTCCTTTTGACTTATGTCCCGAAGTTATGATTTCCTTTTGTTTTTCTAAAGAATAGTAGTTAGCTGGTTGGTCTGTCGAAAATGGTTCAAAGAACGGCCTATTTTCCACTAGCAATTGTAGTAAATTTTCAGCATCTGATAGTATAAGTTGTCTTACATATATATTTTTACTGGATAACACGATTGACCCCCTTCAGTTAATGGAATATATTTCATTATACACTATCGCTCGGTATACCATAGCAAAGACAAAGATAACCACGGCACGTATCACAGAGGCAGTATTTCGACCATGCTACGCCAGTTGGGCCACTTATCCACCATGAACGACTACTCCTTTTTTGGAATCAGGAACTTGCGGAACTAATATAATTAGGGATGAAGGAAGAAAAGTACTTCCTGGAAGTAAGATGCAGATAGCTGCTTCAACAATCCGAAAAAAGGAGCGTGTTATAGTGGCAAAGAAACGTTTTGAGGACATTTATACAGAAGGAAAAATGGCTGTTATTAAAATAATTCGTGATAATGAAACAGGAGTCCTATATATGTTTCATTATGGCGGTCCTACTTCTGGGTTAACGGTTATGGTTGATAAAGATGGAAAACCTTTAGTTGATAAAGACTTTATAGCTGAGTCTGGGACTTCAGTTGAGTAATGGGTCGGCCACTTCCATATGGAGGTGGCTTTTTCACACTATGTCACAAAGAAATATTTAACAGGTGGCTAGATCCATTTATAACGAACACTAAGAAAATAAAATGTACGGGCATTGGAAACTCACTTTCTAAGAATGTAGAAGAGACTTTAGGTAATCCACATGTTCCCGGTCTTTATCAAGAATTCTATGGACTAGATTTAGACTTTCTTCATCTAATTTATCCCTTACTAGGTCCTCACTCATTCTTATTCCATATAGGTTTTCCCCTTTAATGGCATGTTTAATAATCTCTTCCTCTGAATTGTAATTTTCCACTACATTTACAATGCCTGCCTCGATCTTTCCAATGATCCCCTCACTCGTTACAGGTGTACCACCTAGATGCTGAATTCTCTCTGAAATGAGGGTCGCATGATTTTTTTGGTCTTTCTGAATTGAAATGAACGAGTCTTTTAAAGAGGAATGTTGCAGTTTTTCTATAAAGCGTTCATAGGCGTGAATGCCCATGTATGTTCCCTGTAAGAATTTATTCAGTATCTTAATCGTTTGTTCTTGATCCAATCGTATCACTCCCTATAGATAATGATCTTAGTATGCGCTGTACAAATGAAAATTATCTGCATACTAAAAGGGGCCTGAAATTGGCCCCTTTTAGTAGATCACTCGAAATGTTAGATGGAATAATGATAAAAAAAGTTCGATTCTTTTACGAATCCAAATCTCTCATAAAGCCTTTGCGCAGTAACATTCTCCTTACCGGTCTCAAGGGATACCCCATTTGCTCCCGATTCTTTTGCAAAATCGACGGCGGCTTGTAATAAATTCTCACCAATTCCTCTCTTGCGGGCACTTTCCTTTACAAATAAATCGTTCAAGATCCATGACCGTTTCATGCTTATCGATGAAAAGGAAGGATATAATTGAACAAAACCCAATGAATCGTTATCATCCCTCGCAATGAAGACGACCGATTCCTCGTTCTCTAGTCTTTCTCTTAAAAAATGCTGAGCCCCTTCAAGATTAGAGGGTTGCTCATAGAAAACCCTGTATGAATCAAATAACTCGCTAAGTGAATCAAGCTCTGCCATTGTGGCTTTTTTGATGACCATGCATGAAACCTCCAATTATATTCCGAATAATCCAATAATACCATTCAGGAACGCCTATTGTTCATTTTTTTAGTAGTCAAATGAATTCAGTTTCCCAAAAAGTGCTCTATGAGATCGCGAAGTTTTCTTTTATGAAGTCTCGGAATTTTGGATTGGTTAGGATTTGAAGTTGGAAATCATTTAGACTTCGGGTCAGTTTTTCTTGGTTCATGGAGGATAGATTATTTGAAAAAAGGGCGAGCTCTGTCCTATTTCCGTCTCTATCTGTTGCGTACATGGCCACCGTTAGAACGAAAGCGGTCGATCCTCCCTTTTGACCAGCATGCAAAAGCCATTTGCGATTACTGGGATTCTTCATCAATTGCTCCATGATGGGATCAAGGTGTTCATGAACATGTTGATCAAGATCCATCTTATTGTTTAATATCTTCATGATCGATACATAGTCTTTTGTAGTGGATCGTGACAAACGATCAGACCAAATTTTTTGAAAATCAAGAGACAGCAGTTTCGTTGCTTCTTTCTTCTCTTGTTCTGTAGGTGGTTTGCTTTTCCATCGCTCATTAATGGCAAGTGCCCAACTTCGGTACTCTGTCATTTCCATCTTTTCCATCGCATGCAGTGTCTCTTTTCTTGTGAATTTCTTTTCTTTCATGAGAGTGCTGGGTATGAAAAGGGAAGCGCTAATCGGATACAGGGGTTCGTGGTTCGGGATTCCCAAGCTTTTTGGAACGGAATTGATACTATCCATCCCTAGCAGGTTCATTAAATAATCTGTATTCGCATTAGAACTGTAGGCAATCATTCCATTCACGACCTCGCATAAAGGAACGTTCCCGCTCGTTCCTACCTGTGAAAGCCAGGCTTCATGTGCACCGCCATCTGTTTTGGGTATGTAAAATTTCTCGATGTCCGCTATTTGCACTTTTTGATCAGGATCCATTAATCCTTCCGCAGCCTGTTGAGCGTATTCAATGGCCATGATGATTTTAACGGTGCTTGCTAATGGAAGCTGCACGGTTGAGTTAACCTCGGCAATCTTCTCATCATTATGATGGATGAATAAAGAAATATCTTTGCTCTCAGCATACTTTTTAATGAAATGAACGATATAGTCAGGGTTTGCCTCATATCTGGCCTTCATAAACTTCCAGAAGCCAATTCCTGCAACCAGGCTGGGAAGTAGTAATTTTCCCCTATTAAATAGAATATTCCTCTTCAAAGAATCACGCCCCTACCTCGATTTCCTTTTCTGTATATACGATTGTTAAAAGGGAAGGTTTCACGTTTTCTGAATAAATTTACCATATATATCCTTTTTAGAATTAAAAGATGATAGATTACACGATTTTCATTTTAATTCCGTTTTCCTTTAAGATATGGACTATATAACTATAAAAAAGTGTTGTATTAGTCATTGACAATATTATTATGGGTATATAGTATTGTTATGTGGAAAAATTAGGTGCCTGCTATAATCAAGCATGTTGCTTATCCTAAATGGCGATTTACTTTAAGGGACAATCAAGCCAACACGTAATCAAAAAGGGGAAATCATAATGGGGAATTCACCAACTGTTAAAAGGGAAAAAAGGCACAGAAGAATCTCGATCCGGGTAAAGTGGATGTTTTTTATTTGTCTATCCATTTTTCTGGCGATGGGTGTTTCTGTTTCAATAATGGCCTTCCAGGTTTCCAATGTGTTCAAGGAAGATAGTGTTGCCACAAATCAAAGCGCAGCCCAAAATGCTGTATCACAGATTAGCGCGGATTTGAAAGTCTATGAAGATTCAATAAATCAATTATCACAATTGGTATCGATCCATCTAAAGGATGGGGATTCACTGAAAGATATTCAGAGAACCATTGAATCTTTTCAACTGAACAATGAACACTTGCTATCGGCTTATTATATGGACGGTACGGACGGATCATTATACGCATCTCCTAAAATGGAATTTAAGGGAGATGCTCGAGAAACCGTAACGTATACGCAGCTATCGGAAAACCCGAAAACAAAATGGATGGATGTGTACCAAGATATCGTGAATGGCAGTATCATGACTTCAGTGGTCACGCCTGTTTTGGAAAATGGGAAAATGGTAGGGGCGTTAGGCTATGATATTGATTTATCTACCATCGGAAAGATGCGTACGGAAATTGAGAGGCATTCTGATGGTAACCTTGTGATCCTTGATTCGCAAGGCATTATCGTAAGTTCGTTCATGAAGGAAATGGACGGCAAGAATATGAATCCAAATCAAAGTGGGAAGGTCGAAGGAGTGGGGGACCTAGTAACGGATGCGGATCAATTCAATTCCAAGTTCAAGTGGGTTTCGGACATGTACGATGGGTCGAAGCAAACAGCCCAGACGTTAGAGTGGAAAGACCAACAGTATACGGGTGAAGTGAATTCGGTTCCTGACGTGAACTGGAAAGTGGTGGCTTTGACATCGGATGAAGTTTTGCAAGGTAAGTTGCTTGATATTAATCGGACTGTATTCGTCTCTTTGGTTTTTGGTGTATTGATGGGTATCGTATGTGCCATTTATTTATCAGGAAAGTTGAAAAAGCTGATATCGGATCTTCGACATGTCATGAAGAAGACAGCGAGCGGGGATTTAGTAACCGAATTTCACCATGCCTCGAATGATGAGATGGGCGACTTATCCAAGAGTTATAACATCATGTTAAGTAAATTAAGAGAATTGATTAACGATGTGAAAGGAAATACGAATGCTGTAACGGAGGCAACTGCAGGATTGAGCCAGATTGCGATGGAAAATAGTACATCCATTACTGAGGTTTCACGTGCCGTGGAAGAAATTGCAGCAGGGGCAGCCAGTCAATCCGAATCGGTAGAAGAAGGAGCCCATACGATTCAATTGCTCAGTGATGAAATCGATGGACTATCCAAGTTATCGGATAGGACACAAAACGTTTTGGAGACGGCTTCGGAAAAAATCGAGTCAGGGAAGGAACAAGTCAACGAGTTGGAAACGTCTTATCAAAAATTGGAGACAGCTTTTTCAGCCGTGACAAGCATGAGTTTGAGTCTTGTGGAGAAATCGAAAACCATTTCGAATGTGACGAATACGATTTCCCAGATTTCAGAGCAAACCAACTTATTATCCTTGAATGCCTCCATAGAAGCTGCAAGGGCGGGCGAATCCGGAAAAGGGTTTGCGGTCGTGGCGAATGAGGTTCGGAGCTTAGCCGAGGAATCGAAAGAAGCAACAAAAAACATCCAGGACATCATACACAGCATTTTTTCAGACACGGAAATGCTACTGAAGACGACCAATGAAACGAATCAAATTAGTGCGAACCAAAAAAGTGCAGTCATGACGGTAAGCAAGGCCATGAAGGAACTTGAGGACTCAGTTCGTAAAATATCCTATTCATTTGTTGAAGAAACCCAGTCCATATCATCGATTAATCAACAAAAAGAAACGGTTGTGAAAATGATGGAGGAAATAACTGCGGTCTCTCAGCAAACATCTGCTTCTTCAGAAGAAATTGCATCATCCATGGAGGAACAAGCCGCTTCGTCCAATGAGCTTGCAAAATATACAGAACATGTCACGCAATTGATTGATGACCTAGAGCATACATTGAAAGGGTTTCATATAAAGGAATAAACAAAAAGGGAAACCATCCATCTGGTTTCCCTTTTTGTTTATTTACTGTAGCGGTGATACTAATGGATTTGGATTATTGATTAAAAAGCCATTGTCTTGAAAATCAATTTCGGTTTGATCCGTGAAACGGGCATCCGAAGGGTTCATTAAAAGCTTTATCCCATCTATAACTAGTACTTCCTCTAATTCGGTCTTATGACGCACAAGGTTCAAATAATAGTTCATCTGGTTGCAGCAAGAACTGGTTACCCCAAACCGTAAATATGTTTCCTCTTCCATATTCCGTTGCATCTCTTTAATGACTTCCTGGGCCTTTTTAGTGATGGTTATCAAGTTGTTCACTCCCAATGTTTAGACACTGCCTCATAAGTTAAGCGCAGTCATATATTCACTCTATCATGTTCGTGGCAAGAGTAATAACATTTTCTCTTGGATAACAATATTTCACAGCCCTTTTTTAGAATCCTTCCTTTTTCAAGGCCATTCTTACTGTTTTGAGGACATGTCCATCGAAGTCATCATCAAACTGAGAAACAACTTCAAATCCTTTTGATCGGTAAAAGGCTGTCCCCGATTCATTTTTTTCCTCAACGTTTATAAAAAGCTCTTTCCAACCTTTGGAGTGGTCGATTCCTGTTTGCAATAAAGCTGTACCCATACCTTTTCCTTGAAACTCCGGATGAAAGTAAATCGCCACGAGTTCGACTTCTCCACCTTCCTTTACATGAGAAAAGTCGGCAAATCCGACAATTCTTTCAGCCACTTCGACCACGTAAACAAAAGAGTGTTCAACCCTCTTTTTCATCATCTCGTCACTATAGGCCACATCTAAAAAACGTTCTTGGATTGTAAGGGGGATAATCCCTTCGTACGTACTATGCCAACTTGTCTTCGCGACATGCTGGACTTGTGGGATGTCGCCAACTTGCATGCTACGGATGGTGAATTCCATGTCAATCAACCTTTCTGGTTTCCAGTTTTTTTTCTGAAAATTATAGCAGATTTCTCTTTTTAAACAAGGGAATTCTTGGAAGTTTTTCGTTAGGCCCTTTTCCATAGGAGACATGTTCACTAAAGTGACAAAGGCACAATTTAGTGGACGTGGTTACTTGTCCCGCTCCTTATACCTAATGACGAATATATATATAAGAATCGGACAAGTAGGGTCCAATGGCACAAGGCCCAAAAAGGGGAGAACATCATGCATTTTGAAATCGGGGTGACCATTTTTGTCTTCATCATGACAATGGTTGTCATACTATGGAGACCACGAGGGCTAAACGAAGCTTGGCCAGCTTCATTTGGCGCGGCAATCATATTGCTTACTGGCATAGTATCACGTGGGGATGTAATGGATATCATCGGTAAAATCGGGGGTGCCTCCATCACCATCATGGCAACGCTTGTCATGGCAGTCATACTGGAGAGTTTCGGATTCTTTCATTGGGCTGCTGCGAGACTTGTAACCCTTGCAAAAGGCTCCGGATATCGTTTGTATTGGTACATTCAATTATTATGTTTTTTAATGACGCTTTTATTTAATAACGATGGGAGCATCATGATCACGACACCCATCCTCATATTACTTTTAAAAAACCTTCGAATGAAGAAACACGAAACCATTTCATATCTCTTGAGTGGGGCCTTGATAGCCACTGCATCCAGCGCACCCATTGGAGTTAGTAACATCGTCAATTTGATTGCCTTGAAAATCGTCGATATGACGCTTTATATGCATACAGCCATGATGTTCGTACCTGCAACATTGGGGCTGTTATTCATGTCATGGTTAATGTTCATGGTCATCAAGAAAGATTTGCCTAAAAAATTGCCCTCCCATTCCTATGACATTGAGGAACGATTTTTCACTAAAAATTTTCATCCGTTAAAAGAGAATACGACGGTGGAAACAAAGAGGCAACGTACAAAGTTCATGTTCAAGATACTGACCTATGTCTTCATTGTCCGCTGTTTATTATTCGTGGCTTCTTATCTATCGATACCTATAGAGTGGGTTGCGGTAATGGGTTCATTATCATTGCTTATTTGGAGATGGTATCATCTACGTACGAGTCCCGTAGATATTTTGAAGAAGACTCCATGGCATATTCTTATCTTTGCGTTCTCTATGTATATCATCATTTTTGGTCTTCAGAATGCAGGGCTTACAGCCATCCTTGTTCAAATCTGTGAACCGATTGTCAACAAAGGATTATTAAGTGCGAGTTTGGTGATGGGAGGGCTTGTTTCGGTCCTATCGAACATTTTCAATAATCATCCAGCCCTAATGATCGGGACCATTACGTTGACGGAAATGGGGTTAGATCCCATCACATTAAAAACCATTTATCTTGCCAATATAATAGGAAGTGATATGGGGTCCTTGTTATTGCCCATCGGTACACTTGCCTCCTTGATCTGGATGCATATCCTGAAACAAAATAAAGTGAAAATCACATGGAAAGAGTATGTGAATGTTACCGTACGAGTCATCCCGTTGGCTACAGTGGTGACATTGCTTTTACTATTTTATTGGGTTCATTTGGTCTTTTACTAATGAAATCCCTTTTCTTCCATCATCTTAAATGGCTAACCCCCTATACGCAAGGGGAAAGACCATACTCGCTCACTCATGAACAATTCCCTATAAACCCAACCTCATTACCGCTCTATCGATCCTTGGAAGAACAGCTGAAAACGATCGAAGGAAAGCTCGTTGTTTTGGATGGAGGGGAGGACCCTATGAAAATGGGGGTACTCAAGAAGACGGAAGATAGCTTGGTTGAATTGGCTACGGCCAAAGGAGAACGTATATATTTAAACCTGACGCAAATTCAAACGGTGCATGTGCCGTGAAAAGGAGAAGCCCAGCTGGCCTCTCCTTTTTTTGTTTTTCTACCTTTATATTAGAAGAACTTTCTGGCTTGATGGAACATATTGACTAGGCACTAAGTCCTTAAAGAGTTCGAAAAATAAATATATAAGTATAATATACTATTAAAATGTGTCATTTTTGTTAAAAAAGGATTAATATTTACAATTTTTTGTCATATATAGTCTAAAGGATATAGAAGTATCACCGATATTATGGGAGATGGTAAGTAAAAAGACTCATTATAGTAACTGGAATTTATGATTGCCAATAATCTGGAACTGCTCTATGAATGTATTTCCAGCCAAAAAGGAAGGGTTCAAAATGAGAAGGAAATTATTAGTCAGCATGCTGCTTTTATTACTAGTCATGGTTGGAGTGACCTTTACACCTGGTACAAAAGTTGATGCAGCAGATCGGATTCATACAGTTTCCTCGCAAGAAACGGTAGAATCCATTGCATCGATTTATAATATAACGCCAGAACAATTGATGAATATCAATGGTTTACCGGATACCCAGTTATATGTAGGACAAAAACTTAAAATCATACAGACAGCCTATACTCCTTCCATCTATCAGTGGGCGGAGAGAGGGAAACGAATTGCCAACTATGCAAAAACATTTGTTGGATTCAAAAAAACAGCAGGAGAAGAGACCCCTTCTAAAGGCTTTGATTCGAGTGGATTGGTTCATTGGGCCCTTTCTCAGCAGAATGTGGCTGTGGATCGTTTAACCGTAGACGGATTTTATAAACTTGGGATGGAAACGGCTGTTCCTAAGGCGGGAGACATCATCTTTTTCCTTGAAAAAGACACATCAAAAGTGGTGACGGCAGGGATTTATCTAGGAAAAGACAAATTCGTCAATTCTGGATATGGTGCAGAAACCGTTCAAATAAGAAATAGTACGGAAAAGTACTTTGCTAAATATCAAGTTATCTATAAAACGTATACACCTAAAGGGGAACATATCGTACAACCGGGTGAAACGCTAAGTAGCATTTCAAACAATTACAGCATTCACATGAACTCCATCAAAAAACGTAATGCTTTACCGACTAATGAAGTGATGGAAGGTCAATACCTTCAAATATACAGTGATCTTCTATTCCCGTTCTATGAAGGACAAGAAACAGCATATGACAATGCATACGATGTAATCAGATATGCTTATACTTTACGAGGGTTCACGTATGTTTTCAGTGGGGCTGATCCGCTAACGGGAATGGATTGCAGTGGATTCATTTACTGGGCCATGAAGGAGCAGGGGATTTCCATAAAACGTAGCTCTGCTGCTGACTATTATGAGTGGTTGCCGGCTATATCAGAACCAAAAGCGGGCGATTTAGTCTTCTTTAGGGATACAGGTACAAGACAAGGTGTAACCCATGTAGGGATCTATCTTGGGAATGGGCGTTTTATCCATACAACCGAGAAAGCCGGTGTCCATATATCTGACCTTTCTTCCGGGTATTTTGCCCAGAAGTTCGAAAGCTATGGCCAAGTACAACTTATCATGAATTAAATGCAAGAGACAGGATAGAGGGGGCTTGAAACTGGCCCTATCTATCTTCTTTTTTATATCCTCTTTTTCAATGAAGTTTTTCAGAGTTGAATGACCTTTATTATGAAAATGAGGCTTATGCGATAAATTTTTTTTTGTGTAGAAGTCACAGAATAATATTATGACTCAAAGGATGTGGGTATTTATCGAAAAAGAAGTAGTGGAGGGAGGGGACTTGAAACAATCTTTTAGACCCCCAAGAAGGCTCCTCTGAGGGTTGAAAGATTGTTTTAATCATAAGTGTGGAAGATGCAGGACAAGCTCCTGATAAGTGATCAAGCCATTCCAATCGCCGCACTAGAATTGCTTTTTATTCAGATTAAGCATGTAGTGAATGGTGGCTTTCTCTAAAGCGCTAATAAATTGATTCAACACTTCGGTCTGGTTATGCCTGTTTGTCCTCTTAAGGTCACTGTCTAGGAAAAAATGTTTTCGTAAAGTCCTGGATATTTCCAATTGTACGCCAGCGCCGGTTTTGCAACGGTTGGTAATATTGTTTTCATTCATCCCCAACAGATGCTTCGGTGCTTCAGCTGTTTGAAATCCAGCTTCCTTTAAGGCTACTTGTATCACATGTTTATAGGTCTCGTTCCTGCCACCCATATAGATTAACGCTTCATTGGAATCGCGATAACCATGTATGGAGAGGATTGTTTTTGCGTTATTTGCCATCAGTATGGCGGTTGGCTCATCGAAGGAGGTGGAGGTGATGTGCAGTTTGCTGTTATCCCTTCGTTTATGTCCTTCAAATAGATACGTACTTGAATGGAGTCTTTCTCCAAGGGCAAAGGCTACTTCACTAGTTCCCGGTTCGATATTGCCGCCATGGATCGCAAAAATCGCTATTTCTGGATTACGATGAAAAGCCGTAATGCTATAATCGGTGTTTTCTTTTTCATTCTGCTGCAGTTCCGCAAAACTTGAGTATCCATTCTCCATCCTATTTGCCTCCTCGTCCTGCAATCTCCTTGTATTGTATAACTGAAAAGTGAAAATAGAGAGTTTATATTACCAAAGATGTAGAGATTTGATTTGATGATTGGATGGGGGGACTTCTCATTTGTCGATTAAGTTCCTCATTGAAAAACAGGTTGAACCCTCATGAGGTTCAACCTGTTTTTTTACTCTTGGATATTTGTATACTGTTCTATTTTCTTTTGTTCATCGGGAGTCAGTGTTTCAGACCGTTTGAACGTATTCATTGTTACAAGCAGGACTGCTATCAGAACAACAGGGATAACCCAGCTTACTACTTTTTTTAATATCTTCATTTTCTCGTCCCCTTATAGATCTATAAAAATTTAGATGTTTTCAAGATGTATAGGCGTTTTCTTTATTGCTGTGCTTGCCAACTGCCATTTCTCCGAGGATCGGCTGCTCCTGATAACCTACCGTTCTTTTCATTTCTAACGAGTACCTGTACGCCACCATAGAACACAGGGGCGACTTTTTGTACAACATTGTAACCGGCTCTTTCTAATGCAGAGGCTGTTTCAGGCGAAGGGCGGTATTCTGTATAGATGGTATTACCATCAAATACGAATCGATTGCGATCTATGATATTTTGGAAAGTATCCTCACCTTCTGTATATGAATACAGGACCTGCATGAGCACTTGCGGTATCCTATCACCACCAGGCGAACCGATTCCGATTGTCTTTTCCCCTTGTTTTTTAAGAATGGTAGGAGCGGTAAAGGTCCTTGAGCGTTTATGCTCATCGATTTTATTCAGGCCAGTGCGGAAGTTTTTCAATTGGTCATTCAAGAAAAAGCCGTTCGTATAGGCACCGGAACCAAAAAAGTTACTGAGTGTATTGGTCGTAGAAACGACTGTGCCATACTTATCCATGACGACGAAATGAGTCGTGCTTTCATGTTCTTCAGACTGGAACTCTACATTTGACCAATCACCTTTATTTATCTCTTTTTTCAGGTTGTCCAAATGAAGGGGAGATACTAATTGTTCAGCTTTGTCTGCGCTGATTCCGTCCCCGGTATAGTTAATTCGATCTTTATAGGAGGCGTTGGTAATGGCTCCCAGTAACTCCATATAATCTGCCTTATTTGAAGCATTGCTTAAGTCGACTTCTTCAGCGAGATTTAACATTTCAAGGACGGTTATCCCTGAAAAGGGAGGGGGAGCGGTCCAAACATCATATCCGGCGAATTTGCCTTGGACTGGCTCTCGTTCTTTTACTTCATAATGCTTTAAGTCCATTAAGTCTACATCTGTTCTTTTTTTGATATTCCGTGCGATGTTCCCTTTATAAAACCCATCGGGCCCTTTTCGCTGAATCAGTTTCAATGTGTCAGCAAGATCTTCTTGTTTCAAAACCTTTCCTGGTTCAATCGAATCGTCATCAGGATAAAACAAGAGAGTTTTCTCTGAATAAATTCTTGCTTTGGCTGCCTTTAGGCGGGAGGCCAACATTTTATCGACTTCAAATCCTTCTTCAGCCAGGTCGATGGCCGGCTGAAGAAGGTCTTCCATCGGAATGGTTCCGTATTTATCATGGACAGCTTGCATCCCGGCTACAAAGCCAGGGACACCGGTATTATGTTTTAACTTTGAACGTTCAGGAGCCGTTTCACGATAATCAATAAAATTAGGTTTCTCAGATTCGGATACAATCAGCATTCCGCCGCCGCCGCCAATTCCAGATCCAAAGGGTTCAGTTACACCCAATGCATAAGAAACGGCAATCGACGCATCGGCCGCTGTTCCACCGTTATCTAATATATTCATCCCCACTTCTACGGCGATAGGGTTGGAAGAGCTAACTCCATATGCTTTATCATTTAAAGATTCATTGGTATCATGCGTGTCAGAAAGAGGGTCAGTTTTTGAACATCCTGCTATAAAAATGAGCAAACAAAGGGAAAGGAGTACTTTCCGTGTGAAAGGATAAAACACTGATTGATCGCCTCTTTTCGGTGTGATCTTCTAAGATGTGTGTCTTCTAGCATACCTGCTAGTAGACTCTTATTCACGTATTATCTAGTTGTATGATGGTGCTTCATGTTTCTATTCTTCAGTAGTTGTCTCTTCTTGGGTTACTTTCTTTTCTTTAGCAGCTTTCTTTTCTTGGGCTGCTTTTTCCTCTTGTTCACGCTGTTCTTTATGGTCTATTACACGTGTATGATCCAATTTAATCTCTATCTTATTATCTTTTTTAGACCATTGCACGTTGTCACTTGTTTCTTTCGTCAACCAACGGAAAACTCGCGATACATCGCTAGAAGATGTAGCGGGTCTTGGTGTAGCTTCCTTGATTTGCAAGGGAACCACATCAACGGTTGCTTGTCCGTCATCAGTTAAATGGTATTGTACCATCGCGGAATCTTTTGTACGTGTCCAGCCTTGGTCGAATACAAAGTTTCCTAAGCTGTAAAAGATAAGTCCATCTTTATACACATCGAATGATTGGACGACATGGGGGTGATGGCCAATGATGATATCTGCACCAGCATCGATCACCGCTTTCGCTAATTCTGTTTGACGACCTGTCGCAGAAGTAGCATATTCTTGGCCCCAGTGCATATTGACGACAACTAAGTCTGCGTTTCCTTTTTTCGCATCCTTGGCGTCACCGATCATTTCAAATAATAAGTCAGGATTGGAATTCAATAACCCAGCTTGAGTATTTTTGGCTACCGCATTTTTACCATATACATCGGTAAAGCCAAGAGTAGCGATACGTACGCCTTTAACATCTTGGTAATTGATGTTTTCTTTCGCTTCTGTAATATTCCGACCTACACCAACATAATCCATTTTGGCATTCTCGAATTCATCGATTGTGTCGAGCAATCCTTGTTCTTCAAAGTCCATCATATGGTTATTCGCAAGAGTCATGACAGAAAATCCAGCATTTTTAACAGCTTCCACGCCATCTGCATACGAATTTAGACGAATGGCTGTATCAGCTTCTTCATATTTCGATACATCTTTTGCTAGAGCAGGATGTTCATAGTTTCCACTTACATAATCCGAAGCGTTAAAATAGGGCTTCATGTAACGGAAGAGGTAATCAAAACCATGGCTGTCTGTCACTTCCTCGACATAACGGCCCATCATGATATCTCCGACCATTGACATTGTAAGGGTATCGTTTGGTTTGGATGCAACAACTTCCACGTCTTTCGTGCGTCCCAACCAAGATGTTACGACTAAGACGATGATCAATATCGGTAGAACGATTGCAGTGTATTTGAGATTCTTTTTCTTCGTCCGCTTTGTAAAGATAAGTGTTTTTTCTTTTGCGTTTAAAGTACGTTTCATTTTATCCACCTCAGAATAGGTAATACACGTTCATTAGACCGAAAGTTACTCCGGATAATAAAAGCGTGCTGCCGAGTGTTAATGGCATTCCTTGTCTTTGAATGGCATTAGCGATCAAGCCAGGGACGATTATACCAATACCACGGAATTCATAGATTTCAAAAGGCATGACGGGGTAGACGAAATCCAATACGAGTTTTAGACAAATCCCCGTTATCATCATTGCGGCAAACTTTCTTCTTCCATATAAGATTACCCATCTTGAAAGACCGTGAGCGACAATGAAATAAGTTAAGATACTTACTATAATAATTACCAGCATGACTTGCCATTGATCAAAAACTAATGCCAAATAACCTGGCACGATAAGTCCGGCGGGCACAACACCCGTTTTTTCTGAAAAAATAAGGCTCAGTGTTACCCCTAGTACTAGGGCTACGTATAAATCCGATCCAAACATTAAGGTTCCTCCTACTTAACTCGCTTTTTGCTTCGTTTTAGTTTTCATGATTGCGTCAATTAAGGGTTCTGCTGCTCCGTGAATGTTACCGACCCCATAAACGATTCGGTTTTTCATGACTGGGCGCAGTTTGGCAACGATTTCTTCCGTTGACCATTCTTCTAAATCCCAATACTCTACTGTATCCAATTTTCCTTGCTCAAATGCTTTCGTTATTGGTGAAGTAGTTTCACCGATGGCAATGACGATTTCGGACTTTATGTAAGGCAATACATCTCTTGCAAATTGCTCTGTACGGTCCACACGGTCAGGACGGCAGTTCATGATTACGATAGGGGCTTCCGTGCTGTATCCGAAGGTACTTACCCTGTCCCAAATATTCAATGTAGATGACGCATCATTGGCGGCAAATCCATTAACGAAGAAAGTCGGTTGCCTAGCATCTCCAAATTTAGTGATACGCATGGCCCCTGGATCTGGATGTGCATTTAACATGCCACGGAATGCCGTTTTCTCATCGATACCCAATGCTTCTGCAACAGCCAAGGCAAGGGAGGCGTTATCAGGGAATACCATATAGTCGAATTCACGTAGAAATTCTTCTGAGATCCTTGAGTTATCGGCTACGATTACCTTCGTATTACGTTGTTTGGCAATTTCTTTGTAATATTCTAAATGTTCGCCCTCGATGGTTATTAAATGCCCATTGTAGGGTATGGTTGCAGTGAATGCTTCTGCAACTTGATCCAATGTTGGTCCCATGACATCCATGTGATCTTCAAGAACATTTACGATAACCCCAATATTTGCCTGAATCATTTTATTTTGGAAGATTAGTTGATAGTCAGGCTGCACGGCCATGCACTCACAAACTAATGCTTCAGTTCCTAAGTCAGCTACTTCTTTAACTACGCGACGTTGTTCCCCGATATTCGGTCCTTCTGGACGACGTATGATCGGTTTTTCTTTGTCCGTAAACCAATAAATCATTCTTGCGGAAGTTCCGGTTGTTTTTCCTATTGTCTTGTACTCCGCTTCCTTGATCACACCTGTAATCAGACGTGTTACAGTGGATTTCCCTCGGATCCCATTTACGTTGACACGTACGGGAATGGAGTCGAGACGCTTTTGATGGCGTTTTTGTTCGACTATGCCATAGCCAAGCAAAAATAATGCACAAATAAATATCGGTGCCATTTTTTAACCTCTCTTTTTTTATATATTTGATTTACTGAATACACACTACATGATTTTAAACTTATTAAGCAAGGGTCGTTTTTCTATAGCAAGATAGCTTATTTTGATAATTTCCAAATTAAACTATAAATGAGTGTAATAGTAACTAATGGCTATAATATTCATGTAAGGACAAATACTCTATGGATTCCCCATTTCATGATGATTCTATTATGAGATGGAGAATAAAAAATAATTTTTATAGGATAATGAATTCTTTTTATAAGGATAAAAACCCAATTCCTAGTATCTACTGTAGGAGTTTAATGTAGACGATCCTTCCTGTTTTATAATTGTTTATACCTATTTGTGCATTTATTTTCTAATCTACTAGTTTGTTTTTTCTTTATTCCTGTATTTTGATTCTAATGACTCATTTAGTGCTACTTTTTTGGATTTGGATAAAGATGAGTAAAATCACCCCCCATATTTTTTGGGTTTTTTTAATATGAAATACCCGAGGGGCTATGAGGTGACATCAATAAATTGTCAAAATCCTTCCCTTAAAAGTTTTGGAAACGAGGGTTTTTAAAAAAAAGACTAGTTTCTTCTATTAATATAGTGTTAATAGTAGAACTAAAAAAAACCCAGAATAAATTCTGAGTTTTTGGAGTATTTTTACATTCATTTATAATAAGGGATTAAATGAAATGTTATTTATAGATGAGAGTATTTTTTGTAAATTGATAGTCTCGAATCAATTTTAAGATGATGCTATCTTTAGCTAGATTTTATTCTATTTAAAAGCTCAGGATGTGAGTCCTTTTTACCGCCATCTATAACATAAAGCATAGGGGCTAATCTTCTGTTTCCTTTATCGGCAGAATTCATCTTCAAGTAATTTTCGTATTCGTTGCGAAAGAATTCGTCTTGGGCTTTCCCTTCGTTTAACTTTGCTATGAATTTGAAAAATCGTTTCATATGAATTCCTCCTTGTTTGGTTAAAAAGTATTAGGTTAATAGTAACATACTTTAGGTGGAAATTAACCACTTATTATAAAATAGGAAATAAAAAATAGTAAAGGTGATTATATAGACTTAGTTCTCTGGATTTGGAATACGATATTGATGTAAGACCATCTCGTCTGTTTAGAGAGTCTCCTGTTGATCGGGTTTCAAATGAGAGTAATTAAGAGTTGGTTCAAATGCTTTTTAAAAGTGTGCTGACACTTCTAGAGAGGAAGTAGTAATTCTACTATTTACTGATGTAAATATTACTGGAGTAATATTAATTATACATTGAATATTCAGAAAATAATAGTGTAAGTTGAATTATTTCTCTCTGTATAAGATTCATGGTGAATTTTTTATTATAGTTTGTTTTGTGTTGTTATTAGTTTATTCCCCGTATTCACTATATTGAAACAATTTTAATGAAGAGGATATATTTGTTATTAACTTCATAGGAATAGCTAAATGCAAGGAAAAGCTTCCCACAAGGTAGGTGTGGGAAGCGGCTTTCATCATAATTGAAATCTTTTAACCTGATCTGTTAACTGTTCAGCCGATGATGCAAGTTCACTGGCGTGATTGGTGATTTCATCCATTGAAGAGCTGGATTGCTGTGCTGAGGCGGATACTTGTTCAATGCCTGCTGCTGACTCTTCGGAAACGGCTGCAATGTCTTCGACAGCCTGGTTGATTTTTATGCTATTGGTAGAGATATAGTGTAAGTCATTGGTTATGTGTTGTAATTTTGTGCTCATGGCTCCCACTGAATGATTGATGGTTTCAAAGGTTTGGCCGGTAATGGTAATTTGTTGGGTGCCTTCATCTACTTGTGTATATCCATCTTCCAAGGAGTGAACGACGGTTTTTGAACCTGTTTGAATGGCTGTAACAATTCCAGTAATGTCACCCACAGAATCTGTAACTTGTTCCGCGAGTTTCCGAACTTCTTCGGCGACGACGGCAAATCCTTTTCCATGTTCGCCGGCGCGTGCCGCCTCGATGGCTGCGTTTAAAGCGAGTAAGTTGGTTTGATTGGAAATGTCCTGTATGACCTGAACGAGCTTTGAAATTTCCTGGGATTGTGAATCAAGGCCTTTTACCTCATCGACTGCCTGTTTCACAATCCTATCAATCGTTTGCATTTGCTGCACGGATTTGTTCATCAAGACTGTCCCTTCCTTAGTTAGGGATAGAATCTCTGTGGAGGTTTGGGAAATTTCTTCTCCTTCACTGTGTGCCTTTTGGATCTTTCCTGAGAATTCTTCCACCATACGGACGATTTCCGTTGCTTGGTTGGCTTGTGACTCAGAGCCTTCTGACAGCTCGTACATAGTGGTTGCAATTTGACTGCTTCCTTGTTGCACTTCATTTGCCGATTGGGTCAGCTCTTCGCTTTTGCTTGTAACGGATTCGGATACATTCAGCATGTTTTCGATGATATCGCGAAGGTTTCTCTGCATCTCGTTTGTAGAAAACGTCAATTCCCCGAGTTCATCGTTTGATGTCTGCTTAAGTGGTTCATGGTTCAGTTCACCTTTTTCCACTAGCTTCATCCTGTCTCGGATCCTTAGGATCGGTTTGGTAATGAGGTTGGCTGTCACAAGGGCAAGGCCAATTCCTGCTATGACTGTAATGATGGATAAAATGATACTCGTCGTTTTAACGGATTTTCCACTGCTGATGACGGTCTCTCCGGAAGCGACGATCAGTTTTTCGCGCTCGGAAGCGAGCTCTTTGAAGCCATCCATTATTTCCGTGCTTATGGGCGCTACTTCATTTAGCAATATTTCTTTCGCCTGTTTTTCATCTCCTTGCTCATACTGGGTAAAGACGCGTTCTTCAATCATGGTTCTCCAATCAATGCTTGTTTCAATGATTTCTTTCGTTCTCTCAGAGTCGGATAAGGCTAATAGCTCTTCTTGTAGGTGTTTGCTTTCTTCGGTATAAGCTAGGAAATCCTCTTTATATTGTTCATCTCCAAATAGGATATACCCTCTAACAAATGCCATTCTTTGCGAAAGGTTATAGAGTAATTGTTCATCTTTAATAAGAAGAGGCAATTCATGGTCGATGATATCTCTAGAATGTTTAAGAGACTTATTGCTGCTGTAAATACTATAGGCTCCTAATATGATGCATAAAGATATGACTAGCATAAATGCTAACAATACCTTTGTTTTAATCTTTTTCAAGTGTACGGCCCCTTTTTCGGTAGATTAGTTTACCTTCTGTTTATCGGAAATGGGGACCGATATTTAAAGAGGAAAGGAGAAATTGAGCTGAAAAGACAGGGAATCTCTTTGTTTTTATGGAATATATTGATATGATTCCATATATTGCGTTATGATTATAGAGAAAAGATTATAAGCCGCTTTAGGCGGAAGAGGTTCTAGCTACCCTCTCAAAAAAACTAAGGAAAAGCAGCACTCTATTCTTAGGGTGCTGCTTTTTTCCGTAAAAAAGGAGTTTTTCATAATGTTGAAGAAAGAAAAGGCAGTAGTGGTGTTTAGTGGGGGACAAGACAGTACGACGTGTTTATTCTGGGCCATGAAGCATTTTTCGGAAGTGGAGGCAGTGACGTTTGATTATAATCAGCGTCATAGCTTGGAAATTGATTGTGCGCGGAATATTGCAAAGGAACTGGACATCCCGCATCATGTTCTGGATATGTCGTTGTTGAACCAGTTGGCGCCGAATGCGTTGACGAGAAGTGACATTGCTGTGGCGGATGGGGAAGAAGGGGAGTTACCGTCTACATTCGTACCGGGAAGGAATTTACTGTTCTTGTCATTCGCAGGAGTGCTTGCAAGCCAAATTGGGGCGAAGCATATTGTAACCGGTGTTTGTGAGACGGACTTTAGCGGATATCCAGACTGCCGGGATGTGTTCATTAAATCGTTGAATGTCACTTTGAATCTCTCGATGGATCAGTCTTTTGTTATAGATACGCCGCTTATGTGGCTGAATAAAGAAGAAACATGGGAAATGGCGGATCAACTGGGTGCCTTTGATTTCGTTCGTGAAAAGACGCTGACTTGTTATAACGGAATCATAGCCGATGGCTGTGGGGAGTGTCCGGCATGCAAGCTTCGAAAAAGGGGTCTGGATGACTATGTGATTAGACGGCAGGTGAACCTATAATGTATGGGTTCAAGATTGTCGATAAGCTTCAAAAAATAGAACAGGACATTCATCGTAATCAATTGAACTATCATCAAAGACGGGTGCTCGTGAGCAAGGAATTCACGTTTGATGCAGCTCATCATCTTCATGATTATGAAGGGAAATGCAAGAATCTGCATGGCCATACGTATAAAGTCATTTTTGGCATAAGCGGCTATAATGATTCCCGTGGGTTGATGATCGACTTTGGCGACATCAAAGAAATCTGGAAAAAAGAAATCGACATTCATCTTGACCACCGCTATTTGAATGAAACGCTGCCACTTATGAATACAACAGCTGAAAATATCGTCGTCTGGATTTATGAAAAGATGGCTGATGCCCTGCAAAACAAGGACTATAAAGGGGCTAGGGTTGAATTTGTCCGTCTTTATGAAACGTCGACGAGTTATGCTGAAGCAAGACGGGAGTGGATGGACTGTGAGTAAGCTGCCCGTCATGGAAATCTTCGGGCCGACCATTCAAGGGGAAGGCATGGTCATCGGGCAAAAGACGATGTTCGTCCGGACAGCTGGGTGCGACTATTCATGTGCTTGGTGTGATTCCGCCTTCACTTGGGATGGGACAGGAAAGGAAGATATCGTCCACATGACAGCTGAAGAAATATGGGAGGAGCTAAAACTGAGGCAAGGGTTTCTCCTTCGTGACGATATCCGGGGGCAATCCCGGCCTCTTGAAGAATATGGCTGAGTTAATCACCCTTTTAAAAGAGAAGAACATCAGAATTGGCGTGGAGACACAAGGTAGCCGGTGGCAGGATTGGTTTCTCGATATTGATGAACTGACGATATCACCAAAACCGCCAAGTTCAAGGATGAAGACCGATTTTGAAGTGCTTGATGATATCCTATCTAAGCTTTCCAATAGAAGGGATGAAAATCAAATCTCTTTGAAGATTGTCGTATTTGATGAAGCTGATTATCAATATGCGAAGACTGTACATGCGCGCTATCCAGGCATTCCTTATTACCTGCAGGTAGGCAATGATGACAGCGTGACGACGGACGATCGGCAGCTGGTCAGTGAACTGTTGGGAAAATATGAACAGTTAATTAATCGGGTGATTGCCGATGACGAACTGAATGATGTGAAGGTGCTCCCCCAGCTGCACACGTATATCTGGGGAAATAAACGGGGCGTGTAAGGAAAAGGATGGGGAGGTCATACTTTCTATTAAATGCCGTTTCTCTTCTATTATATGTTCTTTACTTTTATATACGCGAGGGGGTACTTTTATCCTTGATTTACTCCCGTATCCAAGATAAGATGAAAAAGGAAAAAAGATAATCCGCTTGAGGCGGAAGAGGTTCTAGCTACCCTCTCAAAAAAACTAAGGAGAACAGCACTCTTTCTTAGGGTGCTGTTTTTTCCTATAAAAGGAGATTGTAAGAAATGTTAAGAGTTCTATTGTATTTATTGTCCATTGTGACCGCGAATGTGGTCACAGCCGCTTTTATGCCATTGCAATTTGGTATGTTCATCATCCCGATGGGAACATTGTTGATCGGAGGGACCTTCATCTTCCGTGATTTAGTTCAAAATAAATTTGGCAGGGCAAGGACTTATCTGTGCATTATCCTGGCATTACTTTTATCAGCCAGTGTATCATTCTTGATAGGCGATACATTATTAATCGTATTTGCTTCCGCCCTTTCATTCGTGGTGGCGGAAACGGCAGATACGGAAATATATACTCGATTGAAGCTACCATTAAGTTGGAGGGTATTTTACTCAGGGGTAGTTGGAGGATTTTTCGATTCCGCAATATTTGTGGTGATTGGGCTTAGTCCACTGGGGGCGAACATCTTGCCGTGGTCCTCTGTACCCGCCGCGATTGTTGGTCAGATTATTGTCAAAACGGTCATTCAGTCAATGGGGGCCATTCTATTGGGGAAAATCCATGTAAGGCTTGATAAGCGGATCAATAATGGAGGGAATGCGCTTGATGGATGATACTAAAGAAGAAGATAAGTGCTATTGCTTGGAGGCTTTTCGCGAGAAATATGGTCCGCAAGTCCAAGGAGAATGCTTGAAGCTTTCTTGTGCCAACTACAGAAAGCATAACCTTGATAAGCTAGAATCGAGAGAATGCGAGTAAACAAAACCCGTTGTTAAACGGGTTTTTCTTATAGAAAATTAGATGGATTTCCTATGCGGATCACTGCGAATAAGTCAAAAGAGGTTATCGATACTAAGAAGGGCAAAGCTACAGTATGGATTACGTCCCTTTTTATTAACATATCTCGTAATATAAGAGATATCATTCCTGAACTAAAAAAAGGAAAATTTAGATTGCTAAATAAAACCAGTCATAGTAAAATGTCCTTCGGACCGCATCACTTGTCCTAAGTAAGGCATAGGTACTATAATCGGGGTAAAGAGGGTTACTTTAAATAGTTAATGATTTTATCAGAAATTTCAATATATACAACTTGAGGAAAAGGAGCAGATAGTATGAAAGTCATTGCACCTGAGTCATTCACATACAAAGGTGGAGAGAGAGCAGTTCTCTTACTTCACGGATTTACTGGAAGCACAGCAGATATGAAGAAGTTGGGTCGTTATCTCAATGACCGCGGCTATACCTGCCACGCACCTCTATATAAAGGTCATGGATTGCCAGCTGAGGAGCTCATCCATACAGGTCCAAAGGAATGGTGGAAAAACGTAGTGGATGGGTACCGTTTCCTTAAAAAAGAAGGGTACGAGGATATCGCCGTGGTCGGGATTTCCCTCGGTGGGGTCTTCTCTTTAAAAGTGGGAACGGAATTCCCTGTGAAAGGTGTCGTTTCCATGTGTGCCCCGATGAAAGGGAGAGACGTGAGTCGATTACATAATCGTATGATCAGTTATGCCAAGGCCTACAAAAAATTCGAAGGCAAAGACCCAGACCAAATCGATGCAGAAATTAAACGGTTAGAAAAAGAGCCTATGCACTCGTTGAAAGACGTTTTGCATATCATAGAAGATACAAGCGAAAATTTAGATTTGATTACAGCACCGACTCTTGTTCAACAGGGCCGGTTGGATGATTCCGACTATACGGAAAGTGCACCCATGATCTTCAATGATGTCGATACGCAACATAGGCAATTGATATGGTATGAGCAATCAGGGCATATCATCACATTGGGGAAAGAGCGGGAGCAAGTTTATGAAGATGTGCATCGTTTTTTAAATAACTTGATTTGGTAAAGTGGGAAGGCCGCCAGTTAAATTTGGTGGCCTTTTCTTAAATTAAAATCTTCTGTCTGATGAAATTCAGCTGTATAAGAACACTTTCACGTTCCCGTTAGTATCGATAGTTGCCAATAAAATATCGGCTATGTCCGCATTGTACATGGTTACTTTCCTTTTCAGCCATCCTTCATCCTTACCCACTCGGTTTAATTCGTGAAAATCAATCTTTCCCTCCTTAATAATGGTTATAGGAAAAGAAAATGGCTTTGTGGTCAACTTTATATCACCAGGGGTCACTGATTGGTATTGGGGAAGTAAGAAGAACGAAATAGTCCCATCAGGTTCCCAAAATGCCAAAGCAACTTTTTGAATTTCTTCAATTTTTGCCTTTCTTAATTCGGATAAAATAATATCGATAGAAATTCGTGCTTTGACTAAGTTTTTATGGATGACTTGTCCGTTTTCTATAAGAGGCAAAGGAGGGCTTTCAAAAAAATTCCGGAGTCTGCCCCAATGAAGACTCACAAATACACTGATTATATATAAAATAACTAGTACGACAGACGTGATCATCGGTCCCTTTAAGCCTAACTGTTCATCAGATAATGGGTGGGCAAGAATATTTCCAATGATCAGTGCCATTAAAAAATCAATCAACCTTAACTGAGAAATGGCCCGGCGCCCCATCAATTTAACCGCAAAGAGTAAAAAAAAGAATGATATGATGGCTCTCAAAATCCACTGAAGGGTAGTAAGTGTTTCTTGGCTGTAGAAAAAATCCATCTAAGCTCACGTCCTTGGTTTTTGTTATCTAAGAATTAGTATGAGCGTTTGAATGATTTAGATGTAAAAATGAAAAAAAAGTGGACTCCTGGAAGTCCACTTTTTTAACGAATTTTTTGGGCAGGCTCGTCACTTGAGTTCTTCTCGATGAATTTCTTGACCTGTTCTATCGTTAGGCCAATTCTTTTGGCTTCCAATATAAGTGCCAGCCATATTTTGTCGAGTTGCTCCTGTTTCAATCTGTTCCCGGATTCCATGATCACCCTCCCAATCTACCTCTTGGATTTTTTATTTACTCAGAACAGCGCTAGTTAGAGAGTAAAATGACTTCTTGGGTTTTGGTGCTGTTCGTATTTTTAATTTCTTCTATGTGACTTTCCGGATGGTTTTTGTCAGGGCGCCCTATTCATAGGCTTTTCGAAAATGGGGTCTTTGTTCGTGAGTGTGATTACTCATTTTCTTATGTAGTGATGTGGCTGCTATCCTGATTATTTTCCATGTTATTACTCTTATGTATTATCTTACAGTGATAAAGTAGGAGTCAAGTTAAAATACAGAATTAACAGAATATTAAAGAAAATAAAAAAAGCCGATCAGGCTTTTCCTGATTACGGCATGTAAAGTGGCTTATCTTTTTAAATAGTTTTCTGTGTAATAGGGCTTTTCATCTTCCTCAAACGCGACGCCCACTCCGAGTGAAGAAAAGTCTTTTTGTAATTTATTTTCCCTGTGACCGATGGAATTCATTAAGCCTTCGTGGGCGAAGATACTGCTGTTCTGACCAGCGGCAAGGTTCTCCCCGGCCATGCGGAAAGTGATTTTGTCACTTTCCATCCGATCGAAGGGAGATTCCCCATCAAGATTAGTATGGTTAAAGTATTGGTTGACGGCCATGTCTTTACTGTGATCTTGGGCTGTCAATTTCACTTGCTTATCCCATGACAGGACGGAAAGATCATGATTGACCCTTGAGGCATTGGTCAAGTCGAATAATTGATATTCAAAGCCCTTTTTAAGCTCCGGGCTGGAGGGGGCAAAATAGGTGCTTTTTTGCTGTTCAAGACCTGCACTGATGATTTGGATCGATGTGACTGTATTATCCTCGTGTTTATCATAAAAAATCGTGACGAAGCTGTTATCCATCTTGAACGTATCATATTCTCCATTGCTTTGAATCTGGTAATATACATTTCCTTTAAGCAGTTTTGTTATCGGTTTCCCTAATTTTTCCGTCACCGTTTCTTTGGGTGTACTTCGTTTGATTCCTTGCTTGGATGAAATCAAATCCTGGTTTGTATAGAGACCGACGACTCTATTCTTGCTGTCGTAGGCCACCATGAAGAAATTTTGATAATTTTCATGATAGGCAAACCACTCTACTCCATATTCGTTCAGGGAATGGCGTTTGGCCTCACCTGCCTGCTTTTCGACGGATTCCTTTGTGTCGCCAAGCTCGATATTACGGACCGAAAAGGAGGATTCAGCAGGGGCCTTCAAGTCAGGTTTATCCACCTTTTTCGTTTCGGTTTGTTCCTCATCTCTTGCTTGATCGACTGTATCCGTCAATTTGCCGATCAACTGGTTGACTCCGGTATTCAGTTTTTCAATGGCATTTGATACTTCAGGTTTGGTTAAGAGGGAGCGAACATCTGTAGCAAAAGATCCGATTCCCGCCTTTAATCCCGACTCCTGAATGTCTTTTCCATACCCATACCAAAATCCGCCGAGAAGAAGAAAGAGAATCAATAGATTAATCACACTCCGCACATCGTTCACCCCAACTCACATATAATTACGTTCCCAATGATTAGCTCATAAACTGTAATAGGGGAGGTAAAGATAACAATATGATGGAGAATAAGAAAAGGACCTGGGTAACCCTTTTTGGCAGCTTTTCTTTTTTCCCTTTGTACCACCCACTGAATTGTAACTTGTTTCTATATAAAACAAACAATAATATAAGTATGGCCACAGAACCGAAGTAGCTATACTGATTATAATCTATTCCGAAACTCTGATACACATTCTCTAACAGAACGGAACACAATGCGCCGATAATACCGAATAATAAAAGAATCCGGATTAACTCAAATAGTACTCTCATGTTTTCCTCCTATTAATCATTTCCTAATGTTCCCCCGCTGTATATAGTTTTCTACACGGGACATAAGGGTTCCTTCCTTTGTCAATTTTCAGTTTCTCGCTCAACATACCCGGTGCTGAAAATCACCATACGCCTTATCCTTTAAAGTACATTACTGTATTTTACTACTAAAATATATCATAATGGATGGTGGGGTGGATGATGCCTAAAAGCAGTAGACATTTCTTATAGTGGATAATAAAAATTGGAGGTTTCTGATTATGGTCAATAGTTTACAAGCAACAACAACATTACATAATGGCATCGAAATGCCTTGGTTCGGTTTAGGTGTATTTAAAGTGGAGGAAGGTCCAGAGTTGGTGAATGCAGTCAAAGTAGCCATTAAACACGGGTATCGTAGCATTGATACTGCAGCCATTTATGCGAATGAAGAGGGAGTAGGGCAAGGAATCCGCGAAGGTCTAGAGGTAGCGGGCATTGCAAGGGAGGATTTGTTTGTAACGTCAAAAGTTTGGAATTCCGAACTAGGCTATGAATCGACACTCGCTGCTTACGAGACTAGCTTAAAGAAGCTAGGTTTGGATTATCTTGATCTTTACTTGATTCATTGGCCAGTCGAAGGGAAATATAAAGAAGCTTGGAGAGCAATGGAGACTCTTTATAAAGAAGGAAAGGTAAAAGCGATCGGGGTAAGTAATTTCCAAATCCACCATCTGAAGGATTTATTGAATGAGGCAGAAGTGAAGCCAATGGTCAATCAAGTTGAATGTCATCCGCGCTTAACTCAAAGGGAATTGCTGGCATTTTGCCGACAAGAAGGCATTCAATTGGAAGCTTGGTCTCCATTAATGCAAGGTGAATTATTAGATAATAAGGACCTTCAAGAGATTGCATCCAAGTATGGAAAATCCGTGGCCCAGGTCATCTTACGTTGGGATTTACAAAATGGAATCGTGACGATTCCAAAGTCGACAAAAGAGCATCGAATCGTGGAGAACTCCTCGGTATTTGATTTTGAACTAACGGAAGAAGATATGGCGCGAATGAATGAAATGAATCAGAATCATCGAGTCGGACCAGATCCTGACAACTTCGATTTTTAAGGAAAGGCAGAGATAGACGAGCTTGCAGTCTATCTCTTTTTTTCATTCAATCGTCCTTACTCGATGATTGACCATTCATGAAAAAAGCAAGGGCTGTACCCATGTCACTGTTGGATAATGATGTGTTAAGCGTTTCGTTAACCGTTTCCAACATTTCGCGAAGGCGCTGCTCACCCTTATCCGTGATGAGGGCACATACGCCACGTCGGTCATCTTCATATCCGAGCCGTTTTATTACCCCGCAACTTTTGTTTTCCATCCTGACGGAAAGCCTGGACATGGCACTTTGGCTTAACCCGACAAGCCGCTGTAATTCCAAAAGCCTCAATTTTTTTTCGGGTGCCTGAGATAAGTACAATAAAACGTAAAACTCATTCAAGGGCATTTGGTGCTTTTCCTGCAAGGCTCTATCAAGGTCATTGGAGAGCTCGGCATGTATATGTGTAAAGGATAACCAAGTATTTATAAGGGATTGTTCATGGGACATATCTTTTTGCCTCCCTCTGTTTACCTATTTTACATGTACCATTCGTTAAATTAAATGTACCAATAGGATGGATCAATGACAATAGCCGATTTGAGCATCGGTCGATTTGAATTAGTTGACACTACTTTTTGTGCATGATATAAATGCATGTGCATGCATTATAATACTTTGAGAAGGAGTTAGATACTATGAAAGATTTATTTTCCCCTTATTCTATAAAAAATCTCGATCTTAAAAATAGAGTCGTCATGCCACCTATGTGTCAGTATTCAGTCATGGCTGAAGATGGCGTACCGACAAGCTGGCACCAACATCATTATGTAAGCAGAGCGATTGGCGGCACAGGTTTGATCATCGTGGAAATGACCGATGTGGAACCGGATGGCCGGATTTCCAATCGCGACCTTGGTCTATGGTCTGACGATCAAGTTGGGGCTTTCACTAAGATTGTCGATGAAGTGCATCAATATGGAGCAAAAATCGGCATCCAAATCGCCCATGCAGGACGCAAAGCCGAAGATGCAGAGACACCTGTTGCCCCATCGGCGATTGCCTTTGATGAAACGTATAAAACGCCGAGAGCCTTGGAAACGGAAGAAGTGAAGGGAATGGTCGAGAAGTTCCGTCTATCTGTCAGAAGAGCGGTACAAGCTGAATTCGACGTCATTGAGTTGCATGGTGCACACGGCTATTTAATTCACCAATTCACCTCTCCACTTACGAATAAGCGGGAAGACGAATACGGGAAAGACCTGACCAAGTTCGGAGTGGAAGTCATTAAAGCGGCGAAAAGTGAAATGCCTGCCGATATGCCTTTGATCATGCGCATCTCTGCTAAAGAGTATGTGGATGGAGGATATGGAATCGAAGAGAGCATCAAGTTTTCGAAAGTCTTTAAAGAAGCGGGAGTGGATATGTTCCATGTCAGCTCCGGTGGAGAAGGACCGATTGGCGCTGATGGAAGACCGGGCACGCATGCCAATTATCAAACGCCATTAGCGAGAGAAATCAAAAAAGCGCTGGACGTCCCAGTAATTGCTGTAGGCCGATTGGAAGACCCGATTCTTGCCAACTCGATCATTGGCAACGAAGAAGCCGACTTGGTGGCAGTGGGAAGAGGGATGCTCCGTCATCCTTACTGGACATTAGAGGCTTCTAAAACGCTGAATAAACAGATTGAACTTCCAAAGCAATATCAACGAGCATTCAAACATTAAAAGTATGGACCGGTGGCCGCAGCATTTGCTTGCGGTCATTTTTTTGTATGACGCCAAAATTGGTCATTTTTGTAGAAAGTGCTTGCAGGTAACGTTACGTAACCTTTTAAACTGAAGATAACGTTTAGAGGGGGGAATGGTCTTGCATACATATTTTGAAAGTAGAGCATGGTCCTGGAGGGAACTTGTTTCCATCCTTGTACTTGTTTTAGTCCTGGTACCGTTTTTTATCGAGTTTTTATTGGCGAATTTCTTATTGGAATTATTTCAAGACGATTTATATTCCGGAACATTGGTCGGTTTCATCATGTCAATCATCTTTATGCTGGCCGTCTATTCACTTGCTTTACAGCCGAAACGCCTAAGATGGAATGAAGTGGGGTTACGTAAGTTTCAGAGAAGCTATTGGAAGAATATCATCGGCTGGTCATTTGTATTGATTGTGGTCAGCATCCTGATTCTCATCGTGATGGATATAGTGGGGATCGGCTATGAAAATAGTAAAACGGAAAGTGTTCAGGCCCATTTGACCCCCATCCATTTCGTTCTCGGTTTCGTGTCGGCGGCAATCATTTCACCTATTTACGAAGAAATCTTATATCGGGGTTTTCTTTATAGGTGGCTAAGGAGTAAATACGGCTTGAAGGCTGGATTATTTCTCAGTTCCTTCATCTTCATGATCGTTCATATCCCAAACTATAATGTCTTGCCGGTCACTTTTATATCCGGCCTCCTCTTTGCTTGGACTTATGAAAAAACCAAATCAGTCGTTCCCGGCATGATCATCCACGGTACATTCAATGCCATTGCCCTGATCCTTACCGCCTTTGGTTGAGAAGTGGTAAAAGAAGTGCTGTGCTCACAAGTGGTTGGAAAAATAAAGAGACTTTCAATGGAAGTCCCTTTTTTTTATTTTGATTACATTTTACCAATTGTTGTGATTTGGCAAGTTTTCATGTGAAATGTAAAGCATTTTACTTTATTGTTAAAAATGGATTCGAAGCCAATGTATGGGTTTTCCTGCCTGTTCATTGGTTTTGTTTGTGTCGTTATTTATGGGTTATGAATGAAAGGGGATAAGCGTAGATGTTTACAGCTAGATTCAATCATGCAACCGAGTGTAATGAAATGGTAGGTGGAAAAGCGCTAAATCTAATCAAAATGTCGAAATTGGGCATGCCTGTACCTGATGGTTTCGTCATCACAAGTGTGGCCTTTTCACACTTCCTCGAAAAGAATCAATTAGATATAAAGAGCGAATCCATCCAAACGGAGGTTATGGAGGCGGTCATCCCGGATGATTTAGTAAGGGATGTATTGACCGCTTTCCAGGAATTGAGGAAACGTTATCCTGCCGTGGCCGTTCGTTCTTCTTCTGGTGCGGAAGATTTGGAAGGGGCCTCCTTTGCGGGTCAATATGAAACCTATTTGAATGTAAAAACGGAAGAGGATTTCTTAGGTAAAGTAAAATCATGCTGGGCATCTTGCTTTGAGAACAGGGTACAGCAATATACCGAGAATATTTTTGAAGGGTCAGATAGCATTTCAATGGGGATTGTCGTTCAAGGTCAAATCTATTCAGATATTTCAGGGGTGATTTTCAGTCAAGATCCTGTTACATATAACCCGGAGTGTATCTTGATCAATGCCAGTTATGGATTGGGTGAGGCCGTCGTATCGGGCTTGGTCACACCGGATACCTATTTGGTCAGTCGAGATGGTACGAAAATGGAAAGAGCAAAGGGCAGTAAAGAAATGAAAATCATTTCCGACTCCTCTGGAACAATGGAAGTGGCGACGGACCGGACTGAACGGAATGCCTATTGCTTATCAGATAAGTTGATTCATAGATTAATAGAAATGACCTTGAAAGTGGAAAACTATTATAACCATCCTGTAGATTTGGAGTTTGGCATTCATGACCAACAAGTCTACCTTTTACAAGCAAGGCCGATTACGACTGAAGTGAAGAAAAAGGAATCCGTGCCAGAAGCCAGGAAAGGTTACCTGTTGGAACGGAAAGACGAGGATGAATTCTGGTTTTTGCTTGATACGTTTTTCCCGAACCCAATCTCGCCATTGTTCACTTCCATCGTCACCCAGCCTTTTTATGAAGGCATGGCCATGGCCGTTGATGCATTGAAGGAACCTACGGGGTATACCAATATGAAAGCTCATAACGGATACTATTATGGGAAACAGACTTTCTTTGAAACCGACCCAAACCAATTGTTAGCAGAACAAGAGAAACTAATGGAGGAAATGTATCCGCGAATGAGGGATCGGATGTATGAAATCATCTATGATCAATTGATTCCCATCTATCGGTATTTAGATGGGGAAAGGGCTCAAGCATTTACGGTCGACAAAGTGAAAAAGGGATTAGTAGAGTTAGAGGCCTTTTATAAGGATGTGTATTTCTGGCACTTCATGATTGTCTTCCCGAGCAATCATATCAACAGGAAATTGGAGACCATTTATCTAAAAGCAACGGGAGATGCACCTTTACATGAACTCTATCAATCTTTGGCTGGCGTCATGAATAAGTCACTGGAATCCGACCATTTGCTTTGGGAGTTATCATTGAAAGTAAAAGCGGAACCTTCTTTGATGAAGGTGTTCATGGAATCGGAAGAAGGAAGCCTGTTGCAGAACCTCAACACCGTCGGCAGGGGCAAGGACTTTCTGAACCGTGTGGAGAGCTTCGTCAGCGTGTACGGATACCGTTCCACCAAGTCACATGATTTTATAGAAGATACATGGATTGAGAACCATGAGCATGTGTTACAAATCATCAAGAACTTAATACTGAATGAACATGATTTTGACAAAGAATTCGAGTCGGCTGTCACGGCCAGAAAACAGATGTATCAAAAGATCATCAACGGAATCAAGGATCCCAACGATCTGGAAGCATTTGAAGAACAGTATAAATTGGCTTTGGATGCGGCTGTTATCACGGATGATCATCACTTTTATATCGATGCCATGTTTGACGCGAAGGCCCGGTTATATTTATTGAAAGTGAGTGAGCTTCTAGTGCAGCAGCAAGTGCTGGACGATAAGGAAGATATCTGGTTTGTATATAAAGATGAGATCCTCGCTGCACTGGATGAACCTCACTCCTTGATGGAAGTCGTGAAGGAACGAAAGAAACAATATGAGATTCAAGGTAAAATAAAAGCTCCTTCTTATTTTGGGAAACCGTCGGAAAAAGAGCGGAACTTCGTGGAAATGGTATTCGGCTCACTCGAAGAAGATAAGGAGAATACGGGGAATGTGATGAAAGGCATCGCGGCTTCCGGAGGTATTAGCGAAGGCCCGGTCCGAGTGATCTCCAGCATGCAGGAAGCATCCAAGTTTCAAAAGGGGGATATATTGGTCTGTAAAAACACGACTCCCGTCTGGACGACTTTCTTTCAGGATGCAGAAGCGATCGTTACGGATACAGGGGGCATGCTATCTCATTCCGCAATTATTGCAAGGGAGTATCAGATTCCCGCCGTTTTAGGAACGAAAGTGGGAACGGAACGATTACATGATGGGGATTGGGTCATTGTCGACGGCAATACAGGAACCGTTACGATGATTGGCTAATTACCCTTTGGATAGAGAATGTAAGAGGTGAAAGTATGAGTAAACAAAAAGAATTCCTGATGATAGCACTAACATTGATGGGGGCGTTCCTCGTGCCCATCAATTCAACGATGATATCCATTGCGCTCGGTTCCATATCGGGATTTTATGGATTGGATATACATAGTACGACCTGGGTGGTTACGATTTATCTGATTGTCATGGCCGTCACTCAGCCGATTGCCGGCAAATTGGGTGATATTTATGGAAACCGCAAGATCTATATAGTCGGTGCAGCCCTATTTCTTGTGGCTTCCATAGGATGCGCACTGGCTCCAAATATGATCATGCTTGTTGTCTTTCGATCTCTTCAAGCGATCGGTGGAGGATTGCTGATACCGAATGTGGTCGCCTTGATTCGACATACGGTGTCACGTGAACGTTTATCTAGCGTCATGGGACTATTCGGGATGGGGATGGGTCTTGGCGCAGCTGTCGGTCCTCTCGTAGGATCGTTGTTAATCGCGGTACTTAGTTGGAAAGCGATCTTTTGGGTCAATGTCCCCTTTTTAGTCGGTGCCCTTGCTGGCGGTATGTTCCTCATACCTAAGCTTGAGAAAAAGTCATCCAATAAACCGTTGGACGTACTCGGTTCCATCTATTTGGCCATATCAATAACCTTATTAATATCGTTGACGCATACAAACTCGACAAGGGTGTCTATCATTCTTGCAATCGTGAGCCTTTTATTCATTGTGCTATTCGTGAAGCGCGAGCGTTCCGTTCCGTCGCCGATCATCGATTTCCAATTGTTTAAGAGTCCTATCTTTGCGAATGCCAACATATCGGTCTTGCTAAACAATTTCATCATGTATGCAATCTTGCTTGTCATGCCGTTGATCATGACGACAAAAATGAACATGTCAACATCCATGAGCGGAATCATGCTATCCCTGTTCTCGATTTCCATGGCACTCAGCAATATGATGGGTGGGCAACTAAACCGAAAATTCGTATCGGCAAAAGTCATCTTCTTTTCTTTCGCCGTAACGGTGGTATCGAATTTCTTATTATTTTTCGTGATTTCCTCCCAGTCTTTTATCTACTTGGCCATTACACTCGTGTTAAATGGGTTGGCTATAGGGTTGGGACTGACCAGTATGCAGGTTGCCTCGCTTGAAGCGGTGGATGAGTCAGTCTCCGGTTCGGCTTCAGGCATCTTCTCGACGTTCCGATATTTCGGAAGCATCGCCTCTTCCACGCTCATAGGGATTGTTGCGAGTTATTCCATCCTATTTGGCATTCTCATGATAGCAGCCTTGTTAGGTGCACTTTTGGCCAGGATGGTGTACAGGAATAAAGCAGTAAGTACGGTATAAAGATCATGTGTTACGGACTTCCACATTTTCCAACTACCTGTATAATTAAGGTTGAAACCTTTATATCAATGAAGGGGAAGTCCGTATCGTTTTGAATAAAAAAAAGTATATGGTATTAGCTGGTGTTTTAATATTTTTCTTGATTATGTCGATGCTTTTTGCCCGTACATATTTTACACATCGAGAATTCATGGAAGCAACCAATCAATGTTACGATAACGATGGCAGGCCAGAGGTGGAGAGAAATACTTTTTCGAATGATTGGTCTGTTATATGCCATCCATAATAGTCATGTTTTCCTGAAAGTTTTGTTATAATATACAAGACAAATTAAACGATAACTTGGGGTGCTTATAATGGAACAAATTAAAATTTTTACGCCAGAAGAAATTGAAGCAAAGGTTGAGGCAGGAGAAGCGATTGAGCTTGTCGATGTCCGTGAAGACGAAGAAGTGCAAGAAGGCATGATCGAAGGAGCGAAGCACATTCGCATGAATGATATCCCTGCCAACCTTGACTACTTCGATAAGGATAAAGAATATATCTTCATCTGTCGTTCAGGACGCCGCAGTGAGAATGTATGCCATTACCTTCAGGAGCAAGGCTATAAAGTGGCAAACATGGATGGCGGAATGATGCATTGGACAGGGGAAGTCATCGTTAAGTGATGGGGTTTTTCAAGAAGCCTTGTTACTTTTGCAAACGGAAGACGAAAGACGTCACGACCTATCTGAACGAAGATCGAAAAAAGATACATGTTTGTGCACAGTGTAAGGGGTATGCGGAAAGACGTGCATATTTCCGAGCTAAATGAGTGGGGCCCTTCTTTCGGAGGGCTCTTTTTTCTGGGGATATGTTAAAATAAGGATGTTTAAGTCAGAATATATAGACAAAGGGGAATCTGTCAAGTGCATGTACATAAAGTAGCGGTCATCTCGGGAGATGGAATTGGTCCTGAAGTAATTGATGAAGGTATAAAAGTATTGAATAAAGTAGCTGAATTAGCGGGCGACTTTTCGTTTGAATTCACCTATTTTCCATGGGGGTGCGAATATTACCTGGAGCATGGGAAGATGCTTCCTGATGATGGGCTGGAACGGTTGAAGGAATTCGAGTCCGTCTATCTTGGGGCAGTCGGTTATCCTGGTGTTCCAGATCATATTTCCTTACGGGAACTGTTATTGAAAATAAGGAAGCAATTCGATCAATACGTGAATGTCCGTCCCATTAAGTTGCTGAAGGGTGCGCCTTGTCCACTGAAGGATGTGACTCACGACCAAATCGATATGGTGGTCATCCGCGAAAACAGCGAGGGAGAATATGCCGGTGCAGGGGATTGGCTATTTAAAGGAAAGCCAGAGGAAGTGGTGTTACAGACAGGTGTCTTTTCCCGTAAAGGTACGGAACGGATTATCCGTTACGCCTATGAATTGGCACGGAAGTCGGGAAGAACGCTAACGAGCATCAGTAAAGCGAATGCCTTGAATTATTCGATGGTTTTTTGGGATGAGGTGTTCGAGGAAATTGGACAGGAATATCCGGAAGTGGAAACGCATTCTTACCTGGTTGATGCGGCGAGCATGTTCTTTGTCAAACAGCCTGAAAGGTTTCAAATCGTCGTCACCTCCAATTTGTTCGGTGACATCATCACCGATTTAGGCGCCGCCATTGCTGGAGGGATGGGGCTGGCTGCCGGGGCCAATTTAAATCCTGAACGAGCGTATCCGTCCATGTTCGAACCCATCCATGGTTCTGCACCGGATATAGCGCAGCGAGGCATCGCCAATCCGCTTGCCGCCATTTGGTCTGCGAGCCAGATGCTTGATTTCTTCGGTCATGAAGATTGGGGCAAGAAGGTACTGGGTGTCATTGAACAAGTGATGGTCGATAAAAAGGTGCTCACTCCTGATATGGGAGGAAATAGTTCTACTGAAGAAGTCGGCAATGAAGCGGTGGCTTTACTATCGGATTTATAAGTAACACGTATAATCCATGAATAAAATGGGCACCCTGCTCAATAACCATCAAACGTTAAAAAGGCAGGGGAAAGCCAATGATTCAAGTGAAGTTGTTTGATTATGAGCATGAAAAGGATTTGGAAGAGGAGATGAATGACTTTCTCGTCGATATCCGTGATAGTCAAATCGTCGATATTAAATACAATGTCGCCACGACCGGTGAAGAGGAACATGAACAGATTTATTGTTTTAGTGCGATGATCATTTATAAAAAAAGGTGAAATCCGACCCATATGACTTGGTGTCGGTTTTTTTTACATGTAAAAAACAGGCCATACTGTTCAAGGGATTTGTCTTCTGCGAAGAGAATAGGTAAAGTTAGACGTAATACAGTGTGATGGTGTATTAAAAGGGGAGATCCATTTTGGATAACAATATGAAGCAACTCATGAAAGAACTAAAGAAATCAAACGGAGGCCATGTGTTCTACTGTTTCGATGAACTGGAGACTTATATTCATAACGAAACCCTATTCATTATTTCCGGTGTTGAACAGGGAAACGATATAATGGTCGTCGAAAATGATCGGATCTTTCCTTTCGTATATAAGAAATTACAAGGACAATTAAATGACGAACAGCTGAAGAAAGTGCACCATATCAATAATTTTGATTTTTACTGCTTTGAAGGAGACTTTCATCCCAACACGATGGTCGAGTATTTTTTAAGGAATGTGGAGGGATACATGGCGAATGATGTTTCCCTGCAAACCTGGGGCCACGTTGAATGGGGGGGAAGTGAGGAAGTCGTGTTCGAGAGCATTAGCGAATATGAAAAGGGCGTCAATCAAATCATTGCAAAAAAGGGCATGGTTTCTGTTTGTGCCTATGATGAATGTAGGCTGACCCCGACACTGAAATCCATGTTAATGAAGCACCATGGCGTGTTCATGACGGATGAAACGTGCACAATCATAGCTAACTAAACCAGGCAGAGGTGAGATAGTTGGAGCGCTTTACTGAAGAGGTAATCGGTATCATACAACATATTCCCCCTGGGAAAGTCATGACGTATGGGCAAATCGGCCAACTGGCTGGACACCCGCGCGGTGCAAGGCAAGTCGTCCGCATTCTTCATTCAAGCAGCAAGAAATATAACCTTCCTTGGCATCGGGTGATCAATGCGAAGGGTGAAATTGGCTTAAAACAGGAAGGGCTGGCTTCCCAACAAATCTTCTTACTAGAGAGTGAAGGAATCCACATCACGGAACATGGCAAGGTCGACCTTGAGGTGTACCGCCATCACCCTGAGGAAGCCGAGGGATGGAATATGGATCGTGGTTGAAAAAACGCGAATCGTGGTTGAATTAAGGGTAGGCGTGGTCGAATAAATCGGCGTTGTGGTTGAATAATGGCCATTTGTGGTTGAATTCCTACCAAGGACAAATCATAGCTACACAAAAGAGGCTGATCCCGTAACGAACGGGATCAGCCTCTTTACATTCTATGAACGAGCATATAATGCAGCATTCATGCCGGCAAGTCGACCGGTCACTAATGCTGAAGTGATGTTATAGCCACCCGTGTATCCGTGGATGTCCAAAATCTCGCCACAGAAATACAGCCCGTCCATTAGTTTGGAGGCCATTTCCTTAGGTTGGATTTCTTTGACGGATACGCCGCCACCCGTTACGAAGGCCTTTTCAATCGACTGGGTTCCATGGACACCGAATTGGAAATCCTTGCATAGTTCGGCGAAGCGGCGGATTTTTTCATTGGAGATCGTCGCACCTTGTTCTTGAAGGTCGATTCCGCTCCGTTCCAGCAAGAAGTGGAGATACCGTTCCGGTACAAGTCCTTTTAACGTGTTTTTAATTGCCTTTTTCGGTTCGGACTTGATTTCCTTTGCGATATCTTGGAAGACTTCTTCTTTGTTTCGATCCGGAAGGGCATCGATTTTCATCGTCACTTCAGCGAGGTTCCACTTTTTCATCGCCTTGACGACGAATTGGCTGCACCGAAGAACGGCTGGTCCGGATACTCCGAAGTGCGTAAAGAGCATGTCCATTTTATGCGTAATCAACGTTTTGCCTTTTGGGTTCAGTACGCTTAATGAAACATCTCGAAGTGCGAGCCCTTGTAGCGTCTTTTCTTTAATGAATGTTTCATTACTTAGGACCGGGACTTCCGTCGGGAACAGCTCGGTGATTGTATGTCCGGCCTTACGTGCCCAAGCATAGCCGTCACCGGTTGAGCCTGTTTGCGGGACTGATTTCCCCCCGACGGCAATCACGACCGCATCCGTTTCGAAGATTTGACCATCTTTCAAGCGAACGCCGCTCGTTTTCCCATTATCATAGAGAACCTCAGCGACAGGGGAATTCTTATAGATCTTCACCTTCAAATCGGCCAGGCGCGTCAATAGGGCATCGACAACGCTTTGTGCTTTATCGTTGACCGGGAACATCCTGCCATGATCTTCTTCCTTTAGGGCCACGCCTAACTTTTCGAAGAACTGTATGATGTCTTCATTGTTGAATTCAGAAAACGCACTATATAAAAATCGCCCGTTTCCAGGGATATGCTGAATGATTTCATCGATGGAGAGCCTGTTCGTCACGTTGCAGCGCCCGCCACCTGATATCGCTAGTTTCCTGCCTAATTTCTCGCCTTTATCCACTAATAATACGTGGGCACCTTTTTCGCCAGCCGCAATGGCTGCCATCAATCCGGAAGGGCCACCGCCAATTACTATTACATCATATTTCAAAATGATCACGCCTTTATTTTTTTCAGTCTCTTCATTATATAGCAAGACCCTGTCAGAATGCGAACTACAATAAAAAGGAATGATTTGTTTGTATAAAATCCGTGAAAACGATAAACTTGAGTGTAGTTTTCTATAGAAAAAATCCTTTATTATGTTAAGATAAAGAGCGTGTGAAACGTAACTGAAAGAGGCAGGAAGGGATAAAATGTCGTCTAAGTTTTTAAAAGGGGCTTTTATATTAACCCTGGGAGCGATTATTTCCAAGGTTCTTGGTTTATTTTACGTCATCCCATTTGAACATATGGTTGGAAATAAAGGGGCCACACTCTATCAATATGGATATGTTCCCTATACGATATTCATTAGTTTCGCCACGGCTGGCATGCCGCTTGCCGTTTCTAAATTTATATCGAAGTATAATGCGCTCGAGGAATATGCAGTGGGGGAAAAGCTATTCAAATCGAGCTTGAAGTTAATGATGATCACCGGGTTCCTCGCCTTTGTGGTGCTTTTTACAATGGCACCGGTTTTCACTACCATGCTTGGCGTCAATAAGAACAGCGTGAGCGATATCACCTCTGTCATACGGGCGATCAGCTTCGCTTTGATCCTTGTGCCATTCATGAGCATCATCCGCGGGTACTTCCAAGGGCATGAAGCCATGGAGCCAACGGCGATTTCCCAGGTCGTCGAACAAATCGTCCGAATCGTATTTCTACTGGCCGGTGTGTATATTGTCCTGCATGTCCTTGACGGTGAATTGGTGAGAGCCATCCAGATCGCAACATTTGCGGCGACTGTCGGAGCACTCGGCGGTTTAGTCGTTTTGTTTTGGTATTGGAAGAAACAAAAACCGTATTTGGACAGCTTGAAGGAGAGAGACCGGGGGACGATGTCCATCTCTTTGATCCAGATTTATAAAGAGATTTTCTTATCATCGATTCCATTCATCTTTGTCGGGATCGCGATGCCTCTGTTCCAATTCGCGGACTTGATGACCTTCAACAGGGCAATGTCTTCGATTGGCTTACTGCATGTGGCCGAGGAGGCACTAGGGGTTCTCAACGTATATGCCCAAAAGCTTGTCGTGATTCCGATGACACTTGCTACCGGATTTTCGATGGCGTTATTGCCAACGGTGACGAAAGCTTTTGTAAGCGAGGATCAAACCGAGTTCACCCGCCAGCTTGATCAGGCTTTTCAAATCTTATTATTCATAACCATTCCGGCGGTCGTTGGGATGTCGGTGCTTGCCGATCCGATTTATAGTGCCTTTTACAGTCACGATTTGCTTGGGATTAGTGTACTTAAGGCTTATGCGCCCGTGTCGGTTCTATTTGCGCTCTTTTCGATTTCTGCCGCTGTATTACAAGGTATCAATCAGCAAAAATACACGGTGCTCAGTTTGCTAGTCGGATTTTTAGTGAAGTTGAGCTTGAACATTCCGATGATCAAATTATTTGAAACGGAAGGTTCCGTATATGCGACGGCACTGGGCTATCTGGCCGCAGTCCTATTGAATTTGTACGTCATCTACTACTTTACGGGCTATCGTTACAGCCTTACGATAAGAAGGACCGTCTTGATGGCGACTTTTTCCGCGATAATGGGACTTGCCGTTTGGGGTCTGCACAGCTTGTTATCCCTTTGGTTAACTTCGGAAGGCCGATTCCAGGCAATCTTGATTTCCGCCGTATGTGCGATTTTTGGGGCACTGATCTACGCGGCGCTCTCCTTGAAGAGCAAACTTGCCCATCGCCTATTCGGTACGAGAATTGATAGGTTGAAGAAGAAGTTGGGATTATAAAAAGATTGTGTTTTAAATGTAAGAAAAAGGGTAATGTTATATTATCCCCTGATTTAAATATATTGGCCTTGCCTGTCATGAAAATGGGCAAGGCTTTTTACTGAAAAGGCTTTAGGAGGAAACAATGAGAATTGATAAGATTTTATCCAATATTGGGTACGGAAGCAGGAAAGAAGTGAAGAAGCTCCTGAAGTCCGGAGCCGTGAAGGTCAACGACCGGATATTGAAGGACGCGAAGGAACAGGTGGACCCTGATGTTGAAATCGTAACAGTTCATGACGAACGGGTTGAATATAGAGAATTCATTTACCTAATGATGAATAAGCCTCCGGGCGTATTGTCGGCAACGGAAGACAAACACCAAGAGACGGTCATCGACATCCTTGAGCCGGAGGACGCGGTCTTTGAACCATTCCCGGTCGGCAGATTGGATAAAGATACAGAGGGGCTATTGTTGATCACGAATGACGGCAAGCTTGCACACCAGCTGCTATCCCCGAAGAAACATGTGCCGAAAACATATTTTGCGGTCATTGATGGTGAAGTCACGGAACGGGATATTGAAGCATTCCGTAACGGTGTCACCCTGGACGATGGGTATGAAACGAAACCAGGCGAATTGAACATTTTAAAATCGGGCCTGACTTCTGATATCGAGTTGACGATAATGGAAGGGAAGTTCCATCAAGTGAAGCGGATGTTTGAATCTGTCGGAAAGAAAGTCGTATATCTGAAGCGTCTTTCGATGGGAAGCCTGCAACTAGACGAGGATCTTGAACTTGGGGAATACCGGGAGTTAACGGCAGAAGAACTTGAACAGCTGAAGGCAGGTCAGCCTGCTGAATAAACAACAAAAAATGAGGCGGACTAGTAGTCCGCCTCAAATTACTTTTTACATATCGATTTTGTTCGGGTGGTCATTCTTTTTTTAAGATGACATCTTCACTTTTTTGCTTGTTGTTGTCCAAACACCACGGCTTGGGCTTTGAACAAGGTCATTGTACTCTAGGACATTTAAATCGCGTTGCACTGTTCGAGGAGTGATGCCAAATTCTTCTACAAGCTCTTGAGTAGAAACCGTACCGTTGTTACTAATGAACATATAAACGGATTTAATACGGGTTAACATGCGATTTGTTGAAGGTTTCAAACAAAATCACTCCTATTCTTTTCATTGTTATTCTGAACAAATGAAAACAACCGATATGTCGGACAGCATTTCAGCTGCCACTATGTACGTACTATACCCACCCTTTAACTCCTCGGAAACATTAAGAAAAAACAAGATGCCATATGCTTTATTTTACCCCTATACATATCTAAATTCCATACCAAATTTTAGAATTAACTAAATATTACATCTATTATATAGTTTTTTTAACCAAAATATTCATTTAAATTCAAAAATAAATGAATTTCAGGGTAGAATGAAAGCATGCCTTTATTTTGTCAAAAATTCCAAGGAGTATTCATGGGTAAGGGAAAAATTCACTCCACTTCTAAACGATCATGTCCTTTTGTGAAGATAACCTTTCATCGGCAACCAACATATACTATGATATTTACAGTACCATTATCATAGAGTATGAGATGAACTTGATGGTTTGTAAGGAAGTACACTTCAAGATGATTCTTTTAGAATTGAAATATAACCATATACGAGGTAGAGCATATGAACGAAAGATTAATGGAGTTTCTATTGCGGGACGAAGTGTCCAGACTTACGGGCATGAAGCGGCAAGTATATGAATTTATCGTGTATGAAGAAGATTACCTGGCTTCAAAAGCGGAAACGGTCGATCAATTTATGAGATTATTAGTAAAGCATTCTCCGCCGCGACTCGCGGCCCGACATTTTAACATGCCTTATGAAGAAATCATTCGGTTCATGTGTGAGATCGAAGAAGAGCTGAATGCCCGGTTAGAAGAACGATGTAAAAAAGTGAAATGGATGGATTTTACGGAAAAGAGCCAGCGAACGCTTGATGATCATGATAAGAAGTTGTATCTATTTGTGAATTGAATAAGAAAAAACGGTGCAACGCCTAGCCGCTGCACCGTTTTTTGTATGGGTTGAATGATCAATAAACTTTATCACCATTAAAAATTGAATTTTTCACGATGACATAATCTACAGTTCGAATCGCTTCTAATTTCGTTCCACCAGCATAAGAAATGGAGGATTGAAGATCTTGTTCCATTTCTTTTAATGTGTCTTTTAACGCACCTTTGTGCTCGACGAACATTTTCTTGCCTTCTACATTCTTCTTTTCACCTTTTTGAAACTCTGAAGCTGAACCAAAGTACTCTTTATAGATCTTTCCATCTTTCTCAACCAATTCGCCTGGAGATTCATCATGGCCTGCAAATAATGAACCAATCATCACCATAGTGGCACCAAATCTAATAGATTTCGCTATATCCCCATGTGTACGAATGCCACCGTCCGCAATAATCGGTTTACTTGCGGCCTTTGCACATAGACGCACCGCTGCTAACTGCCAGCCACCCGTACCAAATCCTGTCTTGATCTTCGTGATGCAAACCTTACCTGGTCCAATTCCAACTTTTGTTGCATCCGCCCCGGCATTTTCCAATTCTCTTACGGCTTCTGGAGTACCGACGTTACCTGCAATTACGAAACTATCAGGTAAGTGATGTTTGATATGTTGGATCATATTGATTACAGCATTGGAATGGCCATGCGCGATATCTATCGTAATGTAGTCCGGTACAATACGCTCTTCAGCCAATTCTTGTATGAACCCATATTCTTCTTCTTTGACTCCGACACTGATGGAAGCGATACACTCACACGCATGCATATCTTGAATAAAAGCTTTGCGCTTTTCTGGTTCAAAACGATGCATGATATAGAAGTACCCATTCTTAGCCAAGGATGTAGCGACTTTCTCATCTATAATGGTCTGCATATTCGCAGGTACCACAGGTAACTTGAAGGTATGTTTACCTAACTTTACAGTAGTATCACATTCCGAACGACTATTAACTATACATTTAGCGGGAATTAATTGAATATCTTCGTAATCAAACACATTTTCCATTGTTTACACCTCTATATACGAATGTTGTAATATTTTTTTATGAAATTGTTCGCCCATTGGTAATTTACATCATTTTCATCATTAAGTCAAAGCTTTTATTTTTAAATAAATCGAAAAATTACAAAAAGAAGCGGTTCTGCATCCTATGAATCTCCTTATCACGTACAATCTGAGCCCCAGGTACAACAGGTGTAAGCGGCGACCCAAGTAAAAAAAGAGAAAAGAACTTTAGTAGAAAAATTTGTAAAAAAGAAGAAAAGAGTGTACATTTAATTTATGAGAATGAGAATCAATTACATTTGGTTTCCGAGGAGTGGTCATGAGTGAAACAGTACGATGTCTATGATGTAACCGTAATTGGGGGAGGGCCTGCTGGCCTTTATTCCGCTTTTTATAGTGGGTTAAGAGAAATGAAGACAAAGATCATTGAATATCAGCCACAATTAGGTGGGAAGATCCATGTATATCCTGAGAAGATGATTTGGGATGTTGGGGGACAGACACCTATTACGGGAGCTAAGTTAATTGATCAACTTGTGGAACAGGGATTAACCTTTAATCCAACGGTAGTATTGAATGAAAAGGTGGAGTCGATCAAGCGGGATGAAGAGGGGATGTTTGTCTTGCTTACGTCTTCCGGCGGCCTGCACTATTCGAAAACGATCATCGTGGCCGTCGGTGGCGGGATATTGAATCCACAAAAGCTGGAAATCGATGGGGCAGAGCGTTATGAAGTGTCCAATCTGAATTACACGGTAAAGTCCTTAGAACGATTCAAGGATAAAACGGTAATCATTTCAGGTGGTGGAAATTCTGCTATCGATTGGGCGAATGAATTGGAGCCTATCGCCAAAAAGGTCTATGTGGCCTATAGAAAAAATGCATTGGCGGGTCATGAATCACAGATAAGCCAATTGATGAAAAGTTCTGCGGAATGCCTGTTCAATACGTCCATTACAAAACTGGTCGCTTGTACCAATCATGAAGTCATTGAACGTGTAGAACTAACGAGTCATGAAACAGGGGAGGTTTCTCATTTATCAATCGATGAAGTGATCATCAACCATGGGTATGAGCGTGATGCCTCGCTCCTGGAAAACAGTGAAGTGAAGGTGGATATGGCCGATCATTATTATATTGCAGGCAATGCAACCAGCGAATCCTCTGTAGAAGGGATGTATGCCGCAGGGGATATTCTTCAGTATGATGGGAAAGTGAACTTAATAGCGGGTACCTTCCAGGATGCCGCAAATGCAGTCAATCAAGCGAAACAGTTCATCCAGCCTGATGCGCACAAGGTGGGAATGGTTTCTTCACATAATGAAATATTCAAAAGACGTAATAGGGAAATCGTTCAACAGATGATGACGCGATAAGACATGCAGAAAGCTCCAGTCCCCATATGGGCTGGAGCTTTTTGCGTGTATTTAAAGGGATTCCTTAATCACCTTTTTGTAATGGAAAACGGAAAGGATACCGAAGATCGAGTACAGTATCGTATAGAGGACCATGACAATGATCATGGGTGTCCAGACTTCCGTACCAAAGAAGAACCAGCCGGATTTAACGGCAAAATAGCTATGGAATAACCCAACGACTAGAGGAATCCCAAAGTTGAAGACCTGTTTGGCCTGAATCCCTTTTAACAAATCACCTTGTGTGAAACCAAGTTTTCGTAAAATGGTATAGTTCGCTTTTTCATTTTCGCTCTCATCCATCTGTTTGAAATAAAGGATGCATCCTGATGTGATCAAGAACGTTAATCCTAAAAAGCCGACGATGAACATCGTAAGACCCATGTTTATTTTTATACTTTGCAGTTCTTGGTATTGTGAACCACTATATTCTTTATCCTGGAAGGAAATCGTATCGAAAATCTCATTCGCCTTTTCGATATCACCCTTATTCTTTAAGTCAATCCCATAATAAACGGGAGAATCCAGTTGGAGTTCAGGGTCCAAATCCTTTTTCAGACGGTCAAAAACTGCTTGATCCACAATGGCTACTGGCATTCCGCCATTCGTTAAATAATAGGGAAGGATGGAGTCATCTTCTGGCCCTAAATAGTTTTGGGGAATGCTCATGTTTTTTCCCTTCAATTCGATTTTCCCGGAATCTTTAAGAGATGTTAAACTCTGTAGCGTTGGACTATACCCGCTAAAGATGGTCTCTTTCGGTGTGACATCGATCCTCTTCACCGACCGATCACTGACAATGGTAAGATTCATGATATTCGGGTCAAAGCCCGCTTCTTCTATGGCGCTATCCAGTATATCTTTTATATTGACCTTTGCCCGAATGACCTCTATCTTATTTTCGTTATATCCGATTGATTTTGCTGCCAATGCCTCTTTTAACTTGTTTGAATCCTCGCCATTGGACAGGGAAAAGTCATTAGGTACATAGGCTGTGGCCATTTTCTCCGATGAGTAATAGGAGATATAGGTCAAGGATAATAATCCGATTGCAAGAGCGGAAACGGTCGTGATGATGGTCAGTAAAACGGAATTGGATTTCATCCGGAACATGATGGATGAAAGCGACAGCACTTCATTGATATTCAGGTATCCATTCTTCCTCTTGCGGACAATATTAAAGAGGAAAGACACCGATCCCTTATAAAATAGGTAGGTTCCGATGATGACGGACCCCAGAATGAATAGCATGGCTATTAAAAGGGAATTCGCCTGAGAGAAAGAACCATCAAATAACTTCGTTGAAACATAATAGCCAGCAATGATAAGAATGATTCCAGCTATCCCAAGGATCATTTCAAAAATCGAAACCCTCTTCACTTTTCCTTCCGTGTTCGAAGTCACCCTAAAAAGTGATAAGATGGTCTGTCTTTTGATGAAACCAAAGTTCATCAACATGATGAATAGATAGATGATACTGAATACGATAAGTGTCTGAATGAATGGTTGCATGGTAAAGTGAAGGGCGGCGATCGCCTGGACTCCCGTAAGCTTGAATAATATCATGATAATCAATTTTGAAGCCGCAAACCCTACGAATATTCCCAGGAATACGGAACAGAAATACAGGATTAAATTTTCGACGCTCAGGATGCGGAAAATCCTGTTTTTGGTCATGCCTATTAATTGAAATAAGCCAATTTCCTTGCTGCGACGTTTAATGAAAATGCTATTCGCATATAAAAGAAAGATGGAAACGATGGCAATCAACAGGACGGAGGCTGCTTGAATGGCAGCTCCCCCTTTAATCCCCCCGCTTACTTGATCCATTGACGGATCGTATTGCAAGGTAACAAAGGCATAATAAAGGGAGGCACTGAAGACCAAAGCGAAAACGTATAGATAATAATTCTTCAGGTTCTTTTTCAGACTGCGAAAGATGAGTTGATTAATGCTCATTATGCACCCCTCCTAGTACACCTTGTGTTTTCATGATATCTCTGAAGAAGGATTGTCTCGTTTCTTCCCCTTTATTCAATTGAGAATAGATCTGTCCATCTTTGATGAAGATGACGCGGCTACAGTAACTGGCTGCCACTGAGTCATGCGTAACCATGATGATGGTGGCATTACGCTTTTTGTTCAATTCGCTCATCTTGTTCAATAAATCGGAAGCGGCTTTTGAATCAAGGGCGCCTGTCGGCTCATCGGCAAAAATGATGCTTGGTTCATGGATGAAGGCCCGTGCCGCAGAGGTACGCTGTTTTTGGCCGCCGGAAATTTCATTCGGATATTTGTCCTTGATTTCATATATGCCAAGTTCATTTGCGAGTGTTTCGAACTTTTGCTCGGCTTCTTTTTTCGGCGTTTTGGTGATCGATAATGGTAATAGAATATTTTCCTTGACCGTCAGAGTGTCCAATAAGTTATAATCCTGGAAGATGAATCCTAGGTGATTCTTACGAAATTCAGCCAGCTTCTTTTCTTTCATGCCGGAAATTTCTTTTCCTTCGATGACGATGGTTCCATTACTGATCTTATCAATCGAGGAAAGGACATTCAGAAGCGTGGTTTTTCCTGAACCGGACGCTCCCATGATACTGACGAATTCCCCTTCGTGTATGTTGATATCCAAGCCTTTCAAGACTTCTTGTTTATTGAATTTATTGCCGTAGCTTTTATGGATCTTTTTCGCTTCTAGTATATTCATTCCAATACACTCCCTTTATTTCGATATCTTCATTATAAAAGCCTTTCCCTTTCTTTTCCTTCGATTGGCCGAACAAAGAACAAAAGCATGTGACATCTTTGTCACATGCTAAGGAATTTAACGAATTGATTTTTTTGCGGGAAAGTCAGGATGAAAGTGGTCCCAATTCCGGGAGTGGACCGGACGGTTATATCGATGAATAAGGAATCCGCCACTTTCTTGGTTAAGTATAACCCCATTCCCGTCGCCCCGTGGTCTTGATGATTGGTCGTTGATGTGAATCCTTTATCAAAAATGCGGGGAAGGTCCCTTGGGTCGATGCCGCGGCCAGCATCCTTCACTTCAAGAATCGTTTGTCCATTGGATTCGTGGCTCTGTATCAAAATATCGGATTCTTCACTATATTTGATGCTATTGGTCAATAGTTGCCGAATAATGAATGCGACCCATTTACTATCGCTTAAGCACTCGGCTTTTTCCAATTGGATATCGAATCCAATCCCTTTTTGCATGCACCAAGATTGTAATGTCTTAATCTCGTCGAAAATTATCCCCTCCAAATCGGTGTTACCGATATATAGATCATTTTCCATGAAGGGCAGCCGCCGTTGATGCAACTGTTGATCAAGCAAAAGGTGGATGCGGAGCCATTCATACGTCATATGGGATTTGAGTTCTTCATCTTGTATGCGATCAATCATTAAACGTAGGGCCGTCAAAGGCGTCTTCACTTCATGAATCCAAGATAATAGTTCGTCCTTTTCCTGCTCCAATGTCATTTGTCCGTATGAAGCCGTCCGTTTCAGGTATTCGATTTGATTGCTGATGCTACGTTCGATGATTACTTCAAAAGGGCTTCCCGGTTCCGCTAATTGGCTTACATCCAAATTATCTTCCCGTTCCACTAAACTTCGATAGAATTTCGTTTCCTTGTGGTAGCGGACCACCAAAAAGATGATGAACATGATGAATGATAAAAAGACCATGTAGAGAATGGGGGATAAAGGAATCGCCGAATCAAGATAGGCGACGAATACGATGAATAAGTGAAAGAGGATGTAGAAAGTAATCCAGCTAAACCTTTCCCATATGAATTTCTTAATCATACATGATCCTCTTCGACCGCGATGTAACCTTGTCCCACTTTTGTTTCGATATACTGTCCCAACCCCACCTCATCGAGCCTTTTCCTCAATCGATTTACATTGACCGTCAAGGTATTATCGCTGATAAAGCGCTTATCATTCCATAAACTATTGATTAAATCATCGCGGCTCACTATTTTATTCTTCTGCTCAATCAGCCTTTTTAGGATGAACACTTCATTCTTTGTCAGCTCGATTGTTCCTGTCTCGGTTACAACTGTATTCTTCTCATAATCCAAGGTGGCGCCGCACCAGGTTTTTAGTTCGATCTTTTCTGTATTGTAATTATAGACACGACGAAGCGTCGCTTGTATCTTGGCAATCAGTACATCAAAATGAAAGGGTTTCTGGATGAAATCATCCGCCCCAAACTGCATGGACATCACGATGTCGGTCGGGTGATCGCGTGAAGATAAAAAGAGAATGGGTACGTTCGAGTGGGTGCGAATCATCCTGCACCAATGGAACCCGTCGAATTTTGGCAATTGGATATCGATGAGGACCAAGTCGGGTTTAATGGCAGTGAATTCCTGCATCACCTTACTGAAATCGTTGATTCCATATACATCATAGGACCATTGTGCCAATCTATCTTTAATCTCATTGAATAATGTTGTATCATCTTCAATTAACAATAGTTTAAACAAGTAAGGGTCACCACGCTTTTCATCAATTTAATGAAAGTATATAGTAAATTCATTTAAGGTTCTAGAGGAGAAAGAGATTTAGGGTGGGATCTAGTTACAAAAGGTGACATCCATTTCCTGAAAAAAACACCCATGTTTGAATTTCATCTGAGTCTCTGTATGTAGTCCTTTTTGGTTTGTAAAGGAATCGCATAGAAAATTAGTATTGACTTACCGTCTCTTTTTTGGAATAATGTTAATAATCAAATATTGGTATCTTTAATTCAGTCCCGTGAGGCTGACAAGGACAACGGATTTTTATGATGTGGGAGACGTCCATGCATTTTTTGCCTGGCTACTACTACTCGTCATAATGCAGAAGAGGTTTATTGTCGGTTGATGACAATAGACCTCTTTTTTCTTTGTGGGTATCAGTTTAAAAATGGAGGAAACGTTATGGGAAAAGTAGATGCAGAGTTTTCATGGCAAGCTGTACCGCAAGGAAATCGTAATAACTTTTGGAAGATTCTATCCATTATGCTGGGGTTCACTTTCTTCTCGGCAAGCATGTGGTCGGGGGGGGAATTGGGAACGGGATTAACATTGGTTCAATTCCTTCTCATCGTATTGGCGGGCAATTGTGTACTGGGCTTGTATACGGGGGCGTTGGCCCATATTGCCGCGAAGACCGGCCTTTCTACACATCTGCTTGCAAAGTATGCCTTTGGTGATAAAGGCTCTTATGTGCCCTCCTTATTGCTGGGGTTAACGCAAGTAGGTTGGTTTGGAGTGGGGGTAGCGATGTTCGCGGTTCCGGTCGAAAAGGCAACAGGGATTAATATCTATCTATTGATTATAAGTTTTGGAGTGATGATGACGATATCTGCCATCTATGGTATTAAGGCACTCGTGCTGTTAGGGTTCGTTGCTGTGCCGGCCATTGCCATTCTGGGTAGCTACTCGGTATTTGAGGCAACCGAAACAATCGGTGGGTTTCAGGGGTTATTAGATTATCAGCCTACTGAAATGATGGGAGTGGGCGCTGCCTTAACCATCTGCATTGGTTCATTCATCAGCGGGGGTACCTTGACGCCAGACTTTGCCCGCTTTGCCAAGACGACCCGGTCAGCCGTTGTCGCAACGGTGATTGCCTTTTTTCTAGGCAATTCACTTATGTTCATATTCGGGGCGATTGGGGCAATGACGTACGGTGTTTCGGATATTTCTGAAGTCATGTTCTTGCAAGAGCTGATTTTGCCGGCAATCATTGTATTGGGACTGAATATTTGGACAACGAATGATAATGCGCTATACGCTTCGGGATTGGGATTTGCCAATGTTACGAAAATTTCCAAGAAGAAACTTGTCGTGGTTAATGGAATCATCGGCACATTGCTAGCAATGTGGCTGTATACTAATTTCGTCGGTTTTTTGAATGTACTAGGAGCAGCAGTCCCGTCCATTGGGGCCATCATTTTAGCAGACTACTTTATCGTGAAACGTAGAAAATATGGGAAATTCGAAGAGATGTCTTTCAAAAAGGTCAATTGGTTATCCATGATTGCTTGGGCGGGAGGCGTCGCTTTGGCCCAGTTCGCACCTGGCATCGTGCCAATTAATGCTCTAATCGGGACCATCATCCTGTATGTTGCCTTGATGAAATATGTACCTATCAACAAAATACTAAGAAGAGGTGTACAGTCAGATGCTTATTAAACATGCTAAATTAAGAGGAAAAGAAGGTCTTTGGAATATTGTCGTCAGAGAAGGAATGATAGAATCGGTTACGCAGAGCCTTAATGAGAACGTTGAGAACGAGTTGAATCAGCCGATTTATGATGTGGAGGGGTCACTTGTTCTCCCTCCCTTTATTGAACCGCATATCCACCTTGACACGACGTTGACGGCAGGAGAGCCAGAGTGGAACCAAAGTGGGACGTTATTTGAAGGAATCCAGCGGTGGTCCCAACGAAAAGAGTCTTTGACGAATGAAGATGTGAAAACCAGGGCAAAAACGGCTTTAAAATGGCAAATCGCTCAAGGAATCCAGCATGTTCGTACACATATCGATGTGACCGATCCGGAACTTACGGCACTAAAAGCCATGCTCGAAGTAAAAGAAGAAATGTCGGATTTCGTTGATTTGCAGTTAGTGGCTTTTCCACAGGAAGGAATTCTCTCTTATCCGAATGGAACGGGATTACTGGAAGAAGCGCTAAAAATGGGGGCCGATGTTGTAGGGGGCATCCCCCACTTTGAGTTCACTCGCGAATATGGCGTGGAATCGATGAAGATTGCGTTTGATTTAGCGGAAAAATACGATCGCCTCGTGGATATACATTGTGATGAAATCGATGACGAGCAATCACGTTTTGTCGAAGTCGTCGCAAAAGAAGCTTACGAGCGGGGACTAGGTACACGAACGACAGCCAGCCATACGACGGCAATGGGTTCGTATAATGATGCCTATACCTATAAGTTGTTTCGCTTATTGAAGCTTTCGTCCATTAACTTCGTATCCAATCCATTGGTGAATATTCATCTTCAAGGAAGATTCGATACATATCCGAAACGAAGAGGCTTAACACGTGTCAAAGAATTACAGGAAGCAGGACTAAACGTATGCTTTGGTCACGATGACATATTCGACCCATGGTATCCACTAGGAACGGGAAACATGCTGCAAGTGCTGCATATGGGCATTCATGCTTCTCAACTAATGGGTTACGAGCAAATCGTCAATTCCATCGATTTAATTACCGCCAATAGTGCAAAAACCTTGCAAATCGAGGACCACTATGGAATCGAGGCGGGAAAACCTGCCAACTTCATTGTTTTAGCGGCAGAAAATGAATACGAAGCAGTCCGTAAACAGGCCATGGTACGCTATTCCTTCAGAAACGGGAACGTGATAGCCGAAACAAAGCCAAGGGAAACGACCATTAATCTGGGACAAGGTACAGAGAACATTACTTTCAATAAATGATGGAAAAGCTAGGCACACAGGGTGTCTAGTTTTTTTGCGCTTGTAGGCGCTATTCGTAAATTGGTAGAAATTCCATCAATTGCCGTGTGCGAAAGTGCGTAGTTGATTGGTCATGTATGATTCCAAAAATAAATGGCTGCTGCAGATGTGAACGTCCACACTGCAACAGCCATATTTGTTATTTGTTCAAAATACTGTGCTTTTTACCGTAAGTAAAGTAAATGATTATACCGATGATCATCCAAATAAGGCACGCAATCCAGGTGTGTGCGGATAGTTGGGTCATCAGGAATATGCATAAAATAAATGAAATGACTGGAATGGCTGGGAAGAAAGGTACCTTAAATCCATCATTCGGAATGTCTTTGTTTTTGCGTAAGTAAATGACGCCGATTGATACAACAGTGAAGGCTAAAAGAGTTCCCATGTTTACAAGCTCTGTTAACTTATCCAATGGGACGAAGCCTGCACATAAGGCAATGAGAGTCGCAAAAATCCATGTGTTTTTTACTGGTGTTTTACGTTTCGGATGAACTTCGCATAATAATTTTGGTAGTAAGCCGTCACGACCGAATGCGAATACTAGGCGAGTACCACCGTAAAGCATAACAAGGATTACGGTCATCATCCCAACGACGGCACCTATGGAGATAATACCGGCCACCCAATCTTGGTTAACCACTTTCATGGCAAAGCTTACAGGGTCACTTACATTTAACTGTGTGTAAGAAACCATACCCGTCAATACAAGGGATACAGCAACATACAATAAGGTACAGATAAAGAGCGAACCAATAATACCGATTGGCATGTTACGCTGTGGATTTTTAACTTCTTCGGCTGCAGATGATACTGCATCGAAGCCAAGATAGGCGAAAAATACTAAGGCCGCGGCACTTAGAACCCCGCTTGTACCAAATGGGGTGAATGGCTTCCAGTTTGTCGGTTCAACGTAGAATGCGCCGACTATAATAAATAGTAAAATAACGGCCACTTTCACACATACCATAATCGTATTGAATTTTGTCGATTCTTTAATGCCTAATGTCAACAAGGCGGCAATAAGGAAAATGATCAATATAGCTGGCAGGTTAATGTATGTGCCGTTGGCCGGATCAAATGAACCGGATATTTCGTGAGGAAGCAAAATATTAAACCCGGCAAGTAGCGAGCTAAAATAGGATGACCAGCCTGTAGCAACGGCAGCAACAGCTAAGCCGTATTCAAGTAATAGGGACCAGCCGACTAGCCAAGCAATGATCTCCCCAAAGACAATGTAGGAGTATGTGTATGCACTCCCTGTAACTGGAACGGATGAAGAAAATTCAGAGTAGCACATTGCGGCAAATGCACAAACAAAGGCGGCAATGATAAAAGAGAACACAATCCCAGGTCCTGCATGCTGGGCTGCAACGGTACCTGGAAGGATGAAAATTCCTGTACCCACAATGGCACCGACACCGAGTAGGATTAAATCAAACGCTCCTAGTGTCTTTTGTAATTGTACTTTTCCATGATTTTGTAAAAGTTGATTCACGGATTTTTTTCGAAATAAGTTCGTTTTCATTTTAAACACTCAATTCTTTTTTTGAATATCATAAAGATTCTAAACATTAACGGATTAAATGTCAAATAGATTTGTCGATATAGTGCATTTTTTGTCGAATTATGTGTACGTTTTATAAATCTTCAAAGCCTCACATGGATAGTATTCCATATTTCGGATCAATTAAGCGAGCCATATGAAATGAGCTTTATTTCTTAAATAAACTCTTAAACCGTATAAAAAAGGATTAGAAGGGTGAGTTCTAATCCTTTTTATATTTCATTGCACGTTATTTCATTTGATCTAATATTTGATGGTAAGCAAAGGCCTCTTTAACCATCCCTTTGTTTTGATACATTTTGGACAGCTGCGATACGGGAGCGGGGTCATCCGGGTACAATTCCATCTCCCATGAGAAACATTCGATGGCTTCATCGTATTGCTTAAACTCTGCATAATATTGTCCGAGTTCCATCATTTGATCGGGATCATCCAGCAAGGTCATCATCTTGTTTATTTTCCGGAACACCGGAGAATGGGGAGCTGATTTTTGGATGGGCAGCAGCTTTTCATGTACCTCTTTAAGATCATAGGTCTCAAGCAATTTACCAATAAGTTGTAGTAACCTTTGTTCGGATTGCTTCTCGCCATCTTCTAGGACGAGCTGTTGAATCATAACCATGAAGGTATCTATATGGGTGGCAATAAACGTCGGATCTAAATGTTCCCATAATGTATGCAAGATCTCCTCATAGGTATCCGGTAGGGCATTAAGGAAATTCATTAAATAGAGAGCGGCTGTTTCATAGTGTTCCTCCTGAAGCATCTCTTCAATCATGGATTTGGTTTGTGGTAGCACCTGAAATGGGTTGATGTGTAAATAGTCTAAGGTTACGATCCACTTTTCCATGGATACGAATTGCAAGGCCATCGTGGTATATGCTTCAATGGAAGTCACCTTCGAATACTTTTCGACTTTCTCCATCCAGAATAAGAGAAGGGTCAAGAAAGAGTCCTGTTTCCTCAATAAACCTTCTAACATTTTTCCTTCATCAGGTTGTAAGCGATATTTGAAGCAATGCCATTCAACAAAAAGCGAATCTTTCTCCTGGATGGTAGATAGTGACGAGGATGTGTAAAATTCCATATAGGAATGAAACTCCAATGAGTTTTTAATCTCTCTCGCAGAATTCAGGTCGGGAGCGAAGTTTGCCAAGATCTTAATGATTTGAAAGGCCTGCATGAAGTTGCCGTTTCTTCTATAGTGGTAAAAGATTTTGTATATGACATTGCTCAGTTGTTTCTTTGTGAAAAATGAGTCGAGCGTCGTAGCGATGTAGGCTACTTCCTGGAGGGAATATTGATTTTGAAGTTGGGAGAAAAGCTTATTCTTATTTGGAATAGTGGCGGTTTGGCTGGGGATTATTGCGGAGAGGAACGGATGGTCTGAGTGTAAGACGATACCCATTTTCCGTATGTTATCGATAAATGAATGTTTCTCTATCTTTTCTACCTTTTCACCATATACAAGATTATTCTTATAGTAAATGAGATAATAATTTTCATTTAATGATGATTCTACTTCAATCATCGTACATCGTGAGAATACGACGACTTGCATCACTTTCCCTTGTGAGAGTTTCTTTTTTTCTTTGATGGAAATTTCAACTGGCATAATAAGTTCATTATTCATATGTAACACAGCCCCTTTTGATCGTATGCGAATTCATGTGATTTTTATTATCCATTATAACATAGCATTTACTGGATTTTCTTTTAGAAAAGCCACTACGATTGAACTTTGTGATGTTATCAATAGTATGAAACTACTTTTCCCTTTTGAGAAAACTTTAGTGTTGCTGGTGAAAAAATGCGTAAATGGTATACTTGATGGGTGAGTTTTTAGCACCTGAAAGGAAGTAACGATAATAATGAAGTACTTCAAGACGCAAATGAAACAGCTAATGAAAGAACACTCGGAACTACAAACGCAATTGAAAGTGTTGATGAAAGAACACAATCTAGAGAAGAATTTTGCCCTTAAGGCTTTATATCATGCAGAGGTTGCTGATGGCGGAAAGTACCAGAAGGCCTATCAAGCCCTTGATTCTCCTAGGGACTGATATTCAATGAAATTGAGAAAAGTGTGAGATTTAGCATAGTTATAGAATATCTCCCGTACTAATAAACGACGACTTATGTATCGTTTGTTTTCTTATAGGGAGTTTTTTTATGCCCATAAAGCGGGGACATATTTGTTCTGCTGGGGAACTCCTATCTAAGATAAAGGGTTAAACCCATCCATAAATTGATTGGGAGGTGAATATAATATACGACTTGGAGGTGAAAGGGAGGCTCAGGCATGATTATATGGAGAGGACTAGGTTTTTTAGTTTTTGTCATTATGGTGCCATTGGTGTTCTTATTCGGTTGGATCTTGGAGATGACGGTTGACCGGTCGCTGCCCGAAGATACTTCATTAATCATCGGTTTATTCGTGGCCGGGATCATCGTCTGGTTTTTGGGTAGAAAACTAAATGGTGGTTCTGAAAAGGTTCTTGTCGATCAAGAAACAGGAACGGCCTATAAAATGGGAACCCGACATAGTCTATTCTTCATTCCGATGCAATTTTGGGGACCAATCTTTATAACGATCGGAGTGATTCTTACCATTAAACTATTCATCTGATCAATCATCATCGAGCCTATGGTATAAAGCAGTACAGTTGACACTGTGCTGCTTTTTTTTACGGAAGGGATGACGAACCAGCTCCCCGTTCCATATGGAAAAGTACCTATTCTGAAAGATAATGCATAATTATTCAGTCAATGATATAATGTGTAAGATTTTGTGAATTTTAGTTGATAAAGGAGTAGGGAAACGCATGAAGAAGATTTTATACACGGCACTATTGACCATGCTGGCCATCGTTTTGGGGGCATGTACCGGTAATCAAACAAATACCATCTCGGTGGCGGATTTGACGGATAGGGAAGAGGATATTCTTTCCCTGACCACGAGTGACGCATTCTTATTCGATTTCAATATCGATGATACATATCAAGAAGTTTCTTTTTGGATTGAAAAATATGAATCTGGTAAATTGGTTGGTAAAAAGATCAATGATGCTACTGCTCCGGTTTACGGAAATGGTTCATTGATGTTCGCCAGAACCCAAAATCCGGACAATGAGAACCAGTTTACCTTCATGACTGGAATAAAAACGGAGGGTGATGATGAAAGTGATCATTCGAGTTTTAGCAGTTTAGTGACAGAGCAGAGGGATCTTGAAAAGGCTTCGATTACAACGGGAAAAATATCAGAAACCCTTCCCATAAAGGATGAAATGGTGCTAGCGAGTATTTGTTATACACTTGATGAGGAAGGTGCAACTTCCCTATCCAGTGATTTTTATGAAGATCCAAAAAGCAATATGGATGAGTTAAAGGATTTCGATGTGGTGTATTTACTTAAAGGTGAATTTAAATAAGGCCAAAATGCCAAAGAAGGGAACTATATGTGCATGGTTCCCTTCTCCAATGCCTATTGCCTGGAAGATGCTGTTATATTAGAATGAGCAATGTTGAATGGAGGAATGAAAATAATGTCCGATTTACCTAATTGTCCAACCTGTCATTCAGAATATACATACGAAGATGGAAGCCTCTATGTTTGCCCGGTGTGTGCACATGAGTGGTCCATAGAATCAGAAACGGAAGAGATCAAGACCATTAAAGATGCCAACGGCAATGTCTTGAACGATGGTGACTCCGTAACGGTCATCAAGGACCTTAAAGTCAAGGGAAGTTCATCCGTCTTGAAAATGGGGACAAAAGTGAAAAGTATCCGATTGGTGGAAGGCGATCATGACATCGATTGCAAAATAGATGGTTTTGGTGCGATGAAGTTAAAATCCCAATTTGTAAAAAAGGTATAAAGCAGGTTCACATACGTCTTTTTTCTAAGGTTGCCCAAAAGATAAAGCAGCATCACAAAGGTGATGAGCCCCTTGATGGGAGAAGTATGTGAACTATTAAAAAGGTGGTTTCTTATATGAGTAAAATGCCCGTCATCATCGATACAGATCCTGGAATTGATGATGCCATGATGCTGACACTTGCCTTTGCAAGTGAGGCGATAGACGTACGTTTAGTCACAACTTGTTCAGGGAATATTTCTCAGGATAAAACGAATTACAATGCACGGACCTTCCTCAGCTACATTGGTGCGGACGTGGAAATAGCCAGGGGACTGGAGCACCCGATATTCCGTGAGCTAGAAGTAGCTGAGGATGTTCATGGTGAAAGTGGTTTTGCGAATGTTGTGTTTCCGGAGCCGACATTGCCGGTCAGTGAGCGTCCAGCCATATTCGCGATGCTAGAGACCATTATGGCGAGTGAGGAAAAAGTGACAATCGTTGCTACAGGCCCGTTGACGAATGTGGCAGCTCTTTTGTTGGCACACCCTGAAGTAAAACCGAAAATCAAGTGTGTTTCCTGGATGGGAGGTGCGGCAGTCGGCGGCAATATGTCACCGACCGCTGAGTTCAATGCGTATGTCGACCCGCATGCAGCCGAAATCGTTCTCCGTTCAGGTGTCCCTATCGTAATGAGCGGATTGGATGTAACGCATAAAGCCTATGTAACGTTGGAAGAAGCCCATCTCATTTTGGATATGGGGACGGACTTTTCGGATAAAGTGTACCAAATGCTAACATTCTACCTGAATGTTGCGGAACAAACGCCATTTAACGAAGACCATTTTGCAGAAGTGTTACGTTTTCACGACCTTTGTGCCATGATGTATGTAATAAAGCCAGAGCTTTTCATGGGACAGGACTATTATGTGCAAGTTGAATTGGAAGGTCGTTTAACGGCAGGGACAACCGTCGTGGATTATGCAAGGCGCAGTGGCAAAACGCCAAATGTCCATGTGCTGCACGGTGTCGACCGGGAAGGTTTTGTCTCCGAATTCATGAATGCCATAGAGTTTGTTGGAGAAAGAATAAGAGTGAACTAATAAGGAAAACCGCACCGGATGATGAGGGGCGGTTTTTTTATGTGATGGCCTGGATGTTTTTAGGATACAATCGGGGTTACCCGAATTGGAGTTTCATGCTTTTTATTTGTTCAATATGCCGTTGCTCATGTAAGGATAATAATTCGATCCATTGATCTAAAGAAAGATGGCCGAATAGTGGATGCTTTGCTTTTTTTCTCCGAAAAATGCTCCGATCTTCCTGTTCAAAAATTACATTCAATAAATGATTCCTTGATTCAAACAGCCAATCCAGTAACTTTGGTAATTCCAAACGCTCTTGAGAAGGTACCACCATCTTAGGGGCTTTGAATTTTTTTGTCAGATCCGAAGTTAAGTAGATGTCTTTTTGGATGATCTGTTTATAGTCCCTGTCTTTTAAACCACGGACAATGGCCTGGGTAAAAACAGTTTCAGAAAGGAATAGATGATGACAAATTTGGGCGATGCTCCAGCTTTCAGGTGAAGCCTTGTAATCCATCATGGGACTGTTCAATCCTGAAATTTCCTCGATTAATTGATTCCTTGTTTCAAATAATAGACTAATCTCTAGAAAACCCATGAGAACCTCCTGTGTTCAGATGATGTAAGGAAAGTAAATGGAATGTAAGCGTTACCTTCATTGTACAACAGGGTGGGAATCTAGTGTTGAAAGAAATGAATAATGGATGAAATGCCTTTGGCTTTTTCTCCAGGATGATAAAAGGCTTGCTGCCTTAGATGTGCCAGCAAGCCATTTATTTGAGAATATTAGGTGGGCTATCCAAATCGTCAACTGGGTATCGAGTGTATGAACGATTGGGGTGTGGAGTCCGTCCTTTGTTCTTTTCTTGGCCATTCTTCGGTGAATTCTACTTGGTCATAGTCAAAGAATGTTGTGAGGATGTCTGTTCGATTGTCGGTGAAGAGCTGTTCAGCTACCGCCGCTACGAGTTTTGGTATGCTGAACTTCAATCCCGAAAGTGCTGAAGCTGAAATGCCGCAACTGATCAAGGCGGAATAGTTAAAGGCGAAAATTCCGTGCAGTCGCCCTTTTCCTTTATCATCACGGCTTTGGAAAGCAAAGCCGGGGCTTAAGTAAGGATGTGCATCAATCGTAGGATTAGCCAGATTTTCCGGGGCGTGATAGCGGTCGCTCCAGCGGACAATGTGCTTTTCCACAAGCCGTAATTCAGGCCGTAAAGAAGGATCCGTGACAAGGCCGGTACTGATGATCAAGAAATCAAAAGTGAATGTTCCCTTAGGCGTTGTCACGACAGCTTGATCATTTACGTTCTTTACTTGAAGCCATGGGGAGCCCAGGTGCATGTCGAATCCGGGCCATGAGGAGGCACGTTGAAACATATCTGTGGTCGGTGGTTGATTATGCTTAAAGAAATGGCTCATCACGGCATACTTATCAGCATCCGGTAGGGTATGGAAACGCTCGATTATGCCGGAAGCCTCCATATGCCGGATCGGATTGATGCGGGGAATCTCTTTGCGCCTGATGAAGACATGGGCTTTTGCGACGCCTTCAGAGAGGGCGAAATGGGCATTATCAAAAGCAGAGGCTCCGCCGCCCAAAATAGCGACCCTTTTCCCTTTGAGGGTGGAAAAGTCAATCGGTTCCGAGGTATGTGCATAGAGGTGGCGAGGCAAGTTCTCTGTTATCATGGGTGGAATATGCCATTCGCCCCCACCTTGAATCCCGGTGGCTAAAATGACCTTGCGAGCAAGCAGTAGGGGCGTGTGGGCTCCTTGGCCTTCGATATGCAATTTATGGATTCCTTCTTCGGTAGGCTCGACTAGCTTTAATTTCACCTTATTGATGACAGGCAGGTTGAGGACTTCCCGATACCACTGAAGATAATTCATCCATTCCTGTCGGGGTATCTTATCCATCGCTTCCCAGCTTTCTTGACCGAATTGCGCTTCCCACCATGCGCGGAAAGTCAAGGAAGGGATGCCAAGATCGATGGTCGTCAAATGCTTGGGTGTCCGCAATGTCACCATGCGAGCATAGGTTCTCCAGGGCCCTTCCAACCCTTCGCCATTTTCATCGATGACAAGGATGTTGGATATTTTCTCACGGAAAAGTCCAAAAGCCGTACCTAACCCACTTTGTCCGCCCCCGACAATGATTGCATCATAGATATGTCCTGCCGGTTGCTTGGATGGATCCACCCGATCGTTGCTACCGATCGAAAGGTAGGACAAATCAGTTCTAACCTGTTTGGTTAATGTTTCTATGCTCATGATCAATTCATTCCTTTCATGGACGATTTTTATCAATATATGTTTTGTTAAGTAACTTTTCATGTAAGTTTATATAACATACTATTAGATTATCATGGATTCATCGGAAATTCTTTAGGTGAATTGTCTGAAATTTCTTTTTATTATTGGTCACAATCACTAATCGAATAAGTGGTTAGTGTAAAATGGGTTTTTTTTACATGTGTTTCATTAAAAAAGTCCATACTACTACATAGTCGGATGGTTGTTACGTTCGGAATGATAGTTTAATTTCGGGTAACGATAAAAAAGGAGAAGAGCTAATGGCTTTACTTGCTTTGCAAGAGATAGCGGTAGCGTATAACAAACAAAGGGTTTTAAAAGATCTCACACTTGAAGTTGAAGAAGGAGAGCTGGTTTCCCTACTGGGCCCAAGCGGGTGCGGGAAGACAACGACATTGCGTTTAATTGCGGGGCTTGTACAAGCTAGTGAAGGGAAGATTCTATATAACGAGAAAGATTATACGAAAGTCCCTGTTACGAAGCGGAATGTTGGCTTTGTGTTTCAGAACTATGTCTTATTTCCGCATATGACGATCTTTCATAATATTGCATTCGGACTGAGGCTTAGGAAATGTTCCAAGATGGAGATAGAAAAACGTGTCATGGATGTGCTGGAAATCGTAAATATGTCAGGGTTTGAAATGAGGTATCCGCATGAGCTTTCCGGTGGACAAAAGCAACGCATTGCGATTGCAAGGGCCATCGTCATCGAACCGGATATCCTTTTATTTGACGAACCATTGAGTAACCTCGATGCAAACTTACGGGTGAACATGAGGACGGAAATACGGCGGATTCAACAAAAGTTAGGGATTACCACGGTGTACGTATCTCATGATCAGGAAGAATGTTTAGCGATATCCGATCAGGTGGCGATCATGAATCAAGGTGCCATCGAGCAGTTTAATAGTCCGGCGGCGATTTACAATTATCCTCGAACCAAATTTGTCGCAGACTTTATCGGGTATAAGAATTTCATTTCCTTCGATGAGCGGCATGATGACGGAGACCATATCGTACTGATTAAATCAGGGTACGTATTTGTTCTCCAAAAGGATGCGCATATGTCTAACTTGACTGGGAAAACAAGTACAATCAGGCCGGATGCTTTAATGGTGCAAGCAAAAAGTCCTTCGGGAAATCTGCAACATAATTGTTTACCGGGAAGAATTAAGGTTCGTACATATCTAGGAAGAAGTTATCAATATAGTGTGGGGACTCCATTCGGGGATTTTATCGTGAATGGGGAGATGACAGAACCATATCATGTAGGTCAAGAAATCGTTCTGGTCTTTCCGAAAAACCAGATGGTGCTGGTTGATTAGAGTGGGAGGGTGTCGTGAGGCAGAGACGTTGGTGAGTCAACGTTTCTGTCTTTTTCATTTTTATATATAAAAGCGTTTAACATTTGTACAGCTAATGATAGTCCGGGTATTCGATGGGAAAAGGGATGAAAAAGCTAATTTTATAGAAAAATAATCATGAAAAGTGCCTTTATACCAGCCTTCCGAAGCGTTTTTTATCCAGAGGACCTTCTCGGTTAAATAAAAATTGTAGTATTTGATATATAACCGTTGTATAATGTTTGTATAACATTTGTGCAGAGTGGAGGTATCCGAATGAAAAAGCGTATGGCGATTGTGGGGGCAGGTCCAGGAGGGCTTGCTGCAGCCATGATTCTAGCAAGTAAAGGTTATCAGGTTAACATATATGAAAAGCAATCCTATATCGGTGGTCGAAATGCCGAAGTGAGGTTGGGAGATTATAAGTTTGATATGGGACCGACATTTTTATCGATGGTTCATATCGTCGAAGAATTATTTACGGCCGCTGGGAGAAATTTGCATGCCTATTTGAACGCAGTGGAACTCAATCCAATGTATGAACTGATTTTTGAGAATCGGAAACTGCTCATGACCCGTGATACAGAGCAGATGAAACGGCAAATCGAGTCGGTGTATCCAGGCAATGGCGAGGGATATGAAAGGTTCTTGAAGGAAACGGCAAAGAAAATGGAGGCCCTCTCACCCATTTTGCAATCCAAGATGGATCGGTTCATGCACTATTTTCAGCCGAAAGTTCTTCGTGCGCTTCCTGAACTTGAATTGAATAAGACGTTATATGATGTCTTGTCCCGTTATTTTACCGTGGATGAATTGAAGCTCGCGTTCACGTTTCAGTCTAAATATTTAGGCATGTCACCGTGGGAATGTCCAGGTGCCTTTTCGATCCTTTCTTATATGGAACATGCTTATGGTGTCTTCCATCCGATTGGCGGCGTGAACGAGTTATCTAAATCGATGGCGAAGGTCGTTCGTGAGCATGGTGGGAAAATCCATACGAATAGCGGGGTGAAAAGCCTTTGGATTGAGGGGAAAACGGTGAAAGGCGTTGACCTTGAAAACGGAGAAAGGGTGGAGGCGGATGAAGTCATCATCAATGGTGATTTTGCCCACGTCATGACCCACTTGGTCAGTAAAGGCCAGTTAAAGAAATATACACCTGAAAAGTTGGCGAAGAAGAAATATTCTTGTTCCACATTCATGTTATATCTAGGGTTGAATAAGAAGTTCGACTTGCCGCATCATACCATCGTTTTCTCGAAAGATTATCAAAAGAATGTGGAGGAAATAACGAACTTGAAGATCCTTTCTGAAGATTCTTCGATCTATATTCAAAATGCGAGTGTCACCGATCCAACGTTAGCTCCCGAAGGAAAGTCCACCCTGTATATCTTGGCACCTGTGCCGAATAATTTTAGCGGGATTGACTGGGAAGAAGAGCAAGAAGCATTCCGGGCACTCATTTTAAAGACGGTCGAAGAGAAGACGGGATTCAAAAACCTGGAGCAGTATATTGAAGTTGAAAAAATGATCACGCCCCGTAATTGGGAAGAAGACAAATTGGTCTATAAAGGGGCGACCTTCAACCTTGGGCATCAGCTTTCACAAATGATGGTATTTAGACCCCATAACCAATTCGAAGAGCTCAAGCATTGCTGGCTCGTTGGTGGTGGAACGCATCCTGGAAGCGGGCTCCCGACCATCCTGGAATCTGCACGCATTACGGCGAATGGCATATTGGAACAGGATAAGCGGGACATCATTCCTGTATCACCGCTTCCCGTCGTGGAGGGATTTTGATGAAGACAGCGATTATTGGTGGCGGTGTCGGAGGGTTGATGGGTGCCTTGTTTTTATCGAAGCAGGGGGTCGATGTAACGATTTATGAAAAAGAGGCGCAGCTTGGAGGGAGGCTGAATTTTGTTGAAAGAGATGGTTTTCGGATTGACCAAGGTCCGACCATCGTCCTGTTACCTGAGATGTTTCAACAACTTTTAGATGAAGCGGGCATCGACCGGAAAATCTATGAACTCCTCCTATGTGATCCCCTCTATTCAATCCAATTTCCCGATGGAGTGTCATTCACGAAATATCCGGACTTTGAGCGGCAAGTGGAGGAATTCAGAAGGGTCTTTCCTTCAGAAGTAGAGGGTTTCAAGCGTTTTATGAAAGAGGGAAGCTATCGACTTGAGTTGGGGAAAAAATCATTCTTGGAAGAATCCTTTGTGAATCCCAAAGATTTTTGGACACCAAGCAAGCTCAAAACATTGATGAAGCTAAAACCCTATCAATCGGTACAGAAATTGATGTCTCAATACTTTAAAGATGAAAGGCTACAATCGGTCTATGCACTTCAATCTTTATATGTTGGCGGTAATCCCTTTCAAGTTCCCGCGATGTACTCGTTAGTTTCATTCGCTGAGCATGAGCAGGGAGTCCACTATCTAAAAGGTGGGTACGCAAGCCTCATCCCCGTCCTTGAAAACGAACTGAAACGACGCAATGTGACAATACACCTGAATAGCAGGGTGGAGAATATCCCTACGGAACACCAGAAAGTAACCGGGGTTGAGACGAAGGGTGGATTCATCCCTTATGATTCTGTCGTGTTTAACGGGGATTTCCCAAATATCAAGCATGTATTGGGACGAAAAGAGAAAAGGACATTCACCCCATCTTCAGGCTGCCTTCTCCTGTATTTCGGTTTAAATCGCATATACAAAGAAGCGAATGTGCATCAGTATTTCATGGGGGATAATTTTTCTGAGCATATGAAAGATGTATTCGACAGGAAAAAGCTTCCGGTGAACCCTTCCATATATGCCTTTCATCCATCCATCATCGATGATAGCCTGGCCCCGGCCGGTAAAGGTGTGATGTACACGCTGGTTCCAGTACCGTCCGAGTCGGATATTGATTGGTCCAACGAAACGGAATGGATAAATGGAATAATCAACCGTATGGAGAAATCATCTTTCCCAGGATTGCGCGAAGCCATTGAATGGATGGAAATACGGACACCGACGGATGCCGAGAAATCTGGCTTGTATCGAGGCGGAAGCTTCGGTGTCGCACCAACCTTATTGCAATCTGGCGTCTTCCGGCCGCAGGTGAAACCGTATCCTATTGATAATCTGTACGCAGTGGGAGCATCGGTTCATCCAGGCGGCGGCATTCCGCTTGTTATGCAAGGAGCAAAATTACTTGCGGATCAAATCCAGCGTGATCAAGCCCTGAAAGGAATGAGTGTCCATGTATGATGTGAAAGAGGCGTACCGGAATTGCGAAAAGGTGATTGCCCACCATTCCAAAACCTTTTATAAAGCCTTTTCCATTCTGCCGAGGGATGAGCGACAAGCGGTATACGCCGTTTATGCCTTCTGCCGGACGGTCGATGACATTGTCGATGAGGGGGAGAACCCTGCAACTGAACTTGCCGTTTTCACGAGTGAGTTCGAGCATTTCCTAAGTGGAGTATACGATGCATCCAACCCCATGTGGGTGGCTCTTCATGATGTGTTTCGACGCTATGAGATGGATGAACAGCATTTCCGTGAAATGATCAAAGGCCAGGAAATGGATATCACGATCAATCGCTATGAGACGGTGAATCAACTCTTGAACTATTGTTATCATGTAGCGAGTACAGTGGGTCTGATGCTCCTGCCGATCCTCGCACCGAAGAAAGTGGCTGCTTTAAAGGACGGCGCCATTGCATTGGGTTTGGCCATGCAGGTGACCAATATACTGCGTGACATAGGAGAAGATTTGGGTCGTGATCGAATTTATTTGCCTCATGATGTGATGAAGGCCCATGGTTTGACGGAAAAGTCGCTATGGTCTGGAAAGGTGGATGTCCCTTTTGTGGAAGTGTGGGAGCATCTAGCGAAAGAGGCTGAAGGGTTTTACAAAGAAGCTTTTCAAACCTTGAATGAATATCCAATCTATTCAAGGATACCAGTCAAAAGTGCCGCCTATTTATACCGTGAGATTTTAACGGCCGTCCGTTCGAAGAAGTATCATGTTTTTCATAAAAAGCATTTTGTGACCGATCAGATGAAGCAACGGATACTCGTCAATATGTAGAAAAACAGGTCACTTCCTGTGCGAAGTGACCTGTTTCAGTATGTAGACACACTCGGATAAAAATAGAGACTGTCTATATTATGGAGGTTGATTTCCACTGCAGGCGCTCGCTTTCCGCGGGCGGTCCGTGAGCCTCCTCGGCCTACGCCTGTGGGGTCTCCCGTAGACACGCTTTTCCCGCAGGAGTCTCGCACCTTCCGTTTCAATCGACTTTGTTTTATTGTCCCATTTTTATGATAGAGCGGGCTACATTTAGACCGCTAATCGTTACCATCGGTGAACCGCCGCCAGGGTGAGTGCTACCACCGACAAAGTACAGGTTTTTGATATCTTTACTGGTATTTTGTGGGCGCAGGAATGCGTCTTTTTTTCGGTTGGCAGAGACTCCGTATAAGGCCCCGCGATGGGCCCCGTATTGTGCGGCGATATCGGAAGGGGTTATGATTTTTTCTTCCACGATATGTTGAGTGAGATCGAGGCCATGGGAAGATAACGTTTCAAAGATCAATTTCTTATAGGCAACCGGTTCTATTTGCAATTTTCCATTCGGAGGCAGGGCGGGGGCATTAACCAGGATGAATAAGTTATCCCCTTTTGGCGAGCGGCCAGGATCCGTATGGGACGAATTGCAAATGTAGATGGTCGGCTTGGCACTGTATTTTTTGTTGACGAAGAGGTCATTGAACTCCTGTTGATAATCAGCGGAAAAATAAACGGTATGATGCTTCAATTGGGTAAAACGTTTGTTGATCCCGGCCAGTATAACGAATGCCGAAATGGAGGGGTCGATTTTATCCACCTTATCGTTTTTAAAAGAAGGACGGTCCTTTTCAGCAACTAGTTCAGGATAGGCTTTCAATAAATCGGCGTTCATGATCACATGGTCAGCCATCACCTTTTCCCCGTTTTGTAACTCGACTCCGGTTGCTTTATTGTCGGCCACGAGCACCTTCTTTACTTGCGATTCACTATGAAGGCTGACACCCATCTTCTTGGCAAGCGAAGCAAAGGCTTCCGCGATTTTCACATTGCCCCCTTTTACATAGTACACCCCTTCGACCATTTCCAAATAGGCAATCATCGCAAACGTGGCGGGTGCATGGAATGGGGAAGAGCCGATGTATGTGGCATATCGATTATAGGCTTCGATGATGCGAGGATTGGAAAAGTAAGAACGGAAAAAGGAATCCAATGTTTGCAAGGGGCGTACGCGCATCATCGCCGCCCCCAATGAAGGCGAAGCATAATCACGCCATGAACGAAACGTTCTGGGGAGGAAATATCGTTCCGAGAGCTTGAATAACCTGGTGATTTCCTTAATGAAAGAATCGTAATGGCGAGCCCCGGCAGGATCAACTTTCTGAAGTTGAGAAAGGACGGTTTGCTGATTGCTGGAAAAGTCGAAATGGGTTCCATCCGGAAAGATGTTGCGTGTATGATTCTCCAGTTTGATCATCTCGAAATAATCATCGGCCCGTTCTCCCGTTTGTTCGATCACCTGTTTAAACACCGAAGGCATCGTGATGGTATTGGGACCGAAATCAAACGAGTAATCACCAAGTTGAATTGGCATCATTTTCCCGCCGAAATGACGATTCTTTTCGTAGAGTTCGACGTGGAATCCTGCATGTGCTAGGGTGATGGCCGACGATAGACCGCCGAGACCGCCCCCGATGATGATCACTTTTTTCATGAATAGTGCCGTCCTTTCCATTCATAAGATTGTCTGGACCATGATTTCCACATGGATGCATGCATGATGCCGATGAATGAAGCCGCGGATAACGGCATCAAAAATGATAGATACCCTCCTTGGTTCGTCACACGGTCCACAATGTAACGCTGGCATGTAATGAGGAGATATGGAATGAAACAAACCGGCTGGAACTCGATAAGCCCGTATGCAAGCAAGAGAAGGGGGCCTATGTAAAAGAAACTATAAAAAACCGTCAATAATACGACCAGAGGAAAAGAACGGCCTAGGCCATTGTATATGTTTTTTAAAAACCCATCCCATACTTCCTGGTTCGTCTCATACATCCGGCAGGACACTTCATCGGTGATGTTCGCAAGCATTACCTTAAATCCTTGCTCTTTCATCTTACGTGCAATATGGACATCCTCGACCAATGAGGATCGTACCGTCTCGTGGCCGCCCATCTTCATATAAGCCATTCGTTCAAATAGCATAAACCCTCCATGTGCAGCGGTCGTAGCTAGGATATTCGTCCGGTTGGCAAACATGATCGGCAAATGGAACAGGACGACAAAGTGTTGCATGGGGACAAGGAGCTTACTTAGAAAAGATGGGACTTCAAATGCGGAGAACCCAGTTAACAGGTGCGCCCGGCTTGTTTTCATTAGTGAGAGTGATTTTTCGAGACAATGGGGTTTCAAACGCACATCCGCATCGATAAAAAGGAAGTATGCCCCGTTCGCCTCTTGTTGCAGTTGATGACATGCATGGACCTTGCCTACCCATTGTTCAGGCAGCTTTTCCCCGGAAAGGATGCGAAACCGGCTGTCGCCTTCGGTTGCCTTTTCCAGGATGGAACAGGTTTGATCTGTGGACTGATCGTCCAACAAAATGAATTCAATGTTCGGATAGGTCAAAGCCTGTAAGCACCGGACCATGGATTCGGCATTCCGTTCTTCATTTCTCATGGGAACCATGATGGAAACGAGCGGTGTCTTGTCTAGGTTTGCTTCTTTAGGCAGCCTAGGCAGGGATAGCGCATTCAGCATCGTCCAGATGATGAAAATCGTTAAGCAGATGATGAAAGAAAATAACATATAGCACCCTCCCCTATAGTAAAATTGAAAACTTGTTGAATTGTTCAGTTACGACAAGCTGCTTTAATTCATCCAACTGCTCGGTGCAAACTTGTTCCAGTCCAGCCGTTTTTTCGTTCCGTGACCTACCGGGTAAATCGTGATGATATAGCGGATTTCCTGCTTCTATGTACACTTCTGGCTTTTTCCTTTGGCCAAATGAATAATAAAAGCTAATCGGGACGACCGGTGTATGCGGACAGTGTTCCAATACATATGTAATGCCTGGTTGAAAGCCTAGCGGACGCATTTCTAAATGAAATTCATCTCCTTGTGGAAACATCCAGACACTCTTTCCACCTTCTAATAACTGTTGCGCATATTGGAGGGATTGCAGGATATCTTTTGGATGATTGCGGTTTATGGAAAAGGCTCCTAATCTTTTAAAATACGGATACTGCTTTAACCCTGATTCATGCATCATGATATAGAGGTCTCCAGGAAGGACGGTTCGGCTTAGATGAAAAAAGATGAGTCCGTCCCACCAAGAACTATGATTCGCGATATAAATTGCCGGCGTTGTTGGAAGGGTTCCTTTGGAATATAAATGGATTTGATCAAAGGACCGTCGTAATAAACGTTGATGATAAAGGGAAAACATGGAGTGGAATAGTCGGTTTTTATTGGCACGGATCATGTTTCTTCCCTCCTTCTTAAGGCGAGTAATAGGATGAAGCTGGCTAATAGAGCAGTGAGCGAGCTTGCTAGCCAAAGTTTTCCGAGTAAACCTAATAAGATGAACATCCCAATCATTAGCGCAAATAAAAGAACCATGCGTTTTTCCCATCTTATATTTTGATTTGTGTCTTTCTTCCATTTGAGAATGAACAAGAGAAACAAATGAAGGACAAAGGCGACCAGAAACCAGCCGACAAAATTACTAAAAGGGATCCCATAGTACACGCCTGTTTCTTCCCATAGCCAATATTGCTTCACTTTATAGGAAACCGGATCGATGATTAAATCGATGACCACCGCGATGCATCCTCCGACAATGGCATATAAGAGCCCGCCATGTGGAACGATTTTTTTTGCCAATACATGAGATGTTCCCATCACCATCAGCCATGCGAACCCAATCGCAATGGGGACTCCGAATAAATTGGGGGCGAATTTTTCTGTGTAGCCATATTGTCCGAACAAAATACTGTAGGCAGAGCCGAGGTATTCAATAAGAAAGGAAGACGAAAATATGACACTACTAATCAAGAGCCCGTACTGCCAATTAAACTTCTTGATGAAAAAGATCACCCCTAACAATCCGGCCAACACCAAAAACATGGCATTGGCCCATTCTAGCCACGGCGGTATCCAATCAAAGCTAAGAAGGATGATTCCGCAGGCATACCAAAAAAGGAATACTTTATATAAGACTTCATCCAATGTCATGTATATATGATACCCCCCTAAATGAATATATCTATACAAATATTGTACAATATATGTACAAATATTGAAAATGGTTTTTGTTTAAAGGGAAGGCTCACGAATCGTACACATATTTAGCGAAGTATCTACTCATTTTTTACGCAACATAAAATAAACCGGCCTGCTGTCGGTAGGATCTGTAGGATTCAATGCGAGATAGGCATTCTGTATACTAGGCACGTGTTCCGTCACTTGTCATAAGATAAGGGTAAATGGAATGGGGAGGTCTTTTTAAATGTATAATTATATAGCGAATGATCAGGAAGAGAATCGCCAGCAGGACTTGATACACAAGTTAGAACAGGCGATTAATGGGGAGTATAGCGCCATCTTGTGTTACGAGAAACTAGCTAGGATGGCTCCTAACGAAACAGAGCGGAAGCAAATCCTTGAGATCAGGGAAGATGAGATGAAACATTTTCAGGTGTTTTCACAAATCTACATCAATCTGACAGGATACCAGCCAACACCGAAAGTGACGGAAACATGCCCGGATTCATATAAAGCAGGCTTGGAGTTTGCCCTTGTGGATGAACAGAAAACCGTGGATTTTTATTTGGAAACAGCAGATGGTGCAGCAGACCGGTCGGTAAGAAAGGCATTTCGTCGTGCTGCCGCAGATGAGCAAAACCATGCCGTGTGGTTTTTGTATTATATGGTGAAAAATAAATAGAAAGAGCGCCGAAAGCGGTGCTCTTTCTATTTATGATAGGGAGGTCTTCTCGATTGGAGCAGGTGCCTTCGGTGAAAAGGTCAGTGAAACAATTCCACATAAAAGCAGTCCAACACCAAACCAGTTAAGCAAGCTCAGGCTCTCGCCGACAAGAAAGACACCAAGAAGTGCCGCTACCAGTGGTTCCGCCAGTGACAGCGATACGGCAGTTGATGATGGGACGGATAGAAGGCCTTTGTTAAAAAGCAAGTAAGCCAAAGCTGTCGCAAAAAGGCCAAGGTGAAGGCTGATGGCCAATCCATTAGTGGAGATGATCCAGCTACTATCAAAGATGAATAGCATAGGCGACAATAGCAAGGCACTTAAAGTAAAGATGACCGCAGCCGTTGCTTCTGGAGGCTGTTTGCCCAGAATTTTCTTGCTTACGAGTGTATACACGCTAAAGGACGCCCCGGCACCAAGTGCAAGGAGGATACCGATTGGGTCAATTGGTCCTTGCCCTTCATTGGCAAACAGAAGTAAGCATCCCGCAATCGATAAACCTGTCGCCAACCACCAAATCATGGAAGGTTGTTTTTTTTCAATCAGCCATTCAAGGAAACCGGCAATGATCGGAGCGCTGCTCAGTGTAATGATGGTACCAATGGCGATTCCGGTGAGGCTGACACCCATGAAAAAAAGCGGTTGATAACAAGCCATGCCTAGCGTGGCTAGGAGTGTTTCCTTTACTGGCCAATTATGGACCGTTACTTTCTTTTGCAAGAAAGCGATAAGTACGAGAACAATTCCTCCGAAAGCGAGGCGGACCGCACCAATTACAAAGGGATGGGCGCCATCCGGGGCGAATGATTGGGCGGTACCCGTCGTTCCCCACAGCATGGCACCCATGATGATGAACAGATACCCAGACTTATCCCTCATTTACTCTCTCCTATTAGTATAGATTCATTATTCTGATAATTTTACCATACTATTTGAGCGAAAATCGAAGAGAAAGGCCATTTGTTCGGGAGATAGGAACATAGTATACTAGTCTCACAGTAGTTCATAGAAGATATAGGAGGAAATAGTGATGTCATCAAGTACTAAAAATAATCAAATCGGTCCCGCTCGGTTTGCCATTGCTATTCACTCTCTGGTTTGGCTGGCGCAAAGTGGGAAGCTGCTGACGAGTTCCGTGATTGCATCAAAGGTCCATTCACATGCTACGTTTTTACGGAGGGTGATGTCCCAGCTTGCGGTAGCTGGAATCGTCGAGACCAAGGAAGGGCGTGAAGGTGGATATAGTCTTCATGTACCCGCCGATATCCTGACCTTGGCAGATGTATATCTGGCAGTGCGACCGGAATGTCTTGATTTCCTGGATACGAGTGAATGCGGGGAAGTCGGGAAACAGCTTGATCATGCTTTGGAAGAAATCATGAATGAGGCAGAACAGGAAACCCTGAAGCTCTTGAAAGGGTACACGCTAGAACAGTTCATGGACAAAATTGATTTTTCCGAAAGTGCGTACCTAGGCTAATATCCTTGCAGAAGGATATTCTGCCCTATATAATGTGCTTAAAGTAATTGCATTTAATTCAAGGAGGGTCTTAACATGAAGGTGGAAATTTGGTCGGATTATCAATGTCCGTTTTGTTATATTGGAAAGCGTCGTTTCGAGGATGCGTTGAATCAATTTGAAAATAAGGATCAGGTCGAGGTTGAATTCCGTAGTTTTGAGTTGAATCCGGAAGCGGAACGGGATATCAATATGAGCCAAAGTGAGATGTTGGCGAAGAAATACGGCATGTCACAGGCTCAGGTGGAAGCCAACAGCCAAAATATGACCCAACAAGCTGCAGAGTTGGGGCTTGACTATCATTTAGACAAAGTCGTCTTGACGAATTCCTTTGATGCTCACCGCTTGATGCATTTTGCCGAATCAAAAGGAAAAGGGAAAGAAATGAATGAACGTCTGTTCAAAGCATACTTCACGGAAGGCAAGCATATCGGCGACCATGCCACATTGGCAGATTTGGCAGAAGAAGTCGGTCTTGATCAGTCTGAAGTGGAAAAGATGTTAGCGGGCACAGCCTTCACGGCGGAAGTAAGGGGCAACGAACAAGAAGGAAGTTTGCTTGGGATTACGGGAGTTCCATTCTATGTGATCAACCGAAAGTACGGCGTCTCAGGAGCTCAGCCTGCCGAAGCGTTTTTAGATACATTGAGGAAGGTATGGGCAGAGGAAAACCCGTTGCAAATGGTGAATGAAACAGGGGATGCTTGCACGGATGGTTCTTGTAGCGTACCGGAAAAGTAAACGCTACGAATGGAGACTTGGACATGTTCTGAGTCTCTTTTTTTATGTAAAGGATCCCGGGGATACGGAAAGAAGCTTCTTTTTTATAGTTTCATAGACTGAAAATTTGTATAATGGGGATAAGACTATAGATGAAGCATACATATGGAGGGTCATGAATGAGTAAGCTTAACGGCAGGACAGTTGCTCTTTTGGGAGCAAGGAAAATGGAAGAACTCAGTAAAATCGTTGATAATCTAGGGGGCGTCCCGCTTGTCCGGTCAGCACAAGGCACGGTATATCTGGATGATTCCCATCTGGAGGAGGATGTTACCCGTTTAATAGAAGGAGAGTTCGATTGGATCATTCTTACGACGGGAGTGGGCACGGAACTCTTATATAATACCGCTGTAAGAATGGAAGCGGGGGACCGTTTTATAGAAGCTTTGCAAAAAATGAAGATCGCCGTTCGTGGGTATAAAACGAAAAACCTGCTTAAGAAGCTTGGCCTGGAGCCTGACGTCCGTGATGATGATGGCAGTACGGCAGGATTGGTTCGCAATCTTGATGGACATTTGCTCGGCGGTGTGAAAGTCGCCTTGCAACTGCATGGAGATCCGGCACCGCTTTTGATGAACTGGTTGGATGAACAAAAAGTCGAACATAAAGAGATATTGCCCTATGAACATATTGCCCCGGAAACCGAAACGATGCATCTCTTAATTGGGGAAATCCTCGATGGGAAAATAGATGCCGTTGTGTTCACGAGTGCGCCCCAGCCTCGAAATTTGATGAGATTTGCCCGTGAACTAGGTGTGGGAAAACGCTTAATTGACCGCTTTGCAACGGATGTCGTGGCCCTGGCTGTCGGTAAAGTGACGGCGCAAGTCATCATCGAGGCAGGGATTGACCGGGTCATCTATCCAGAAGATCAACGGATGGGCAGTGCGATGGTCGAGCTGGTGAAGTTTTATACGAGTTAAATGAAATCTATCGTAAAGCGTTAGTCTTCTAATCTTTCATTCAGGAAGCCGCCGATTGATGACAGGGGGGAAGCCTTATATGGAATGGACTATTGGTGATGTATTGTGGCAATTATTTTTCCTGGGACTTCTTGTATTACTGGTTGTGATGATCGTGAAAATCATTCGTTTTTTTCAAAAACATACGAAAGGCGTTTCCAGCGTGGAAAAGAAGACGAAAGAACTTGAGGGACGCATCGATAAAGACAAAAAGTGAAGAGGACCCGGTTATATTACATACAATCTTTACTTCCTTCCTAAATGGGGTAGAGTACCTAAGTAACTTTTTCTTGGGGGGAAGTATATATGAAACGTACCGGTGAATTTGTGTTAAGCATTATTGGAGTATCGATCGCAACCATTTCCTTACTTGTGGGAATCATTACGGCTGTCTACACCAGCACGGTCGACCTAACGGAACTGGTTGAATATTCATTAGGTTCCGACGTGGAGATGGCGGCTTCCGAAATGGAGATGACACTCCAACTGTTCCACGTACTATTGTGGGGAGGAATTGTATCGTTGGCGTTTGCTCTGCTAGGTGGACTGATTGCCATCATTCTCTTGAAAAAAGGCAGAGTGAAAGCGGCCGGTATTGTATTCATCATTATCGGCATTCTTACTATATTCCATATATGGCCACTGATCTTCTTCATCGTGCCGGGAATTATGTGCCTAGTAAGGAAAGAAAGAATTCAAAATGAAGAGATTGAATATAACCAGTATTAAATATCATTCTCCATGTCTAGTTGCTTACATCAAATGAAGGGGCGCATTCGATTTACCTATCGAATGCGCTTCTTGCTAGGTTACATAAAAGTCCCAAGCTGAACGGAGGAATCGAACCAATTGTTCCTTTGTCTGTTTATTATCTGTTGCCTCATTCTACCATCTGAAAGGATAATTCAACCGCTATAACGAATAATTCAATAATATGCCAAAGTTAGGGGAAAATGTGGGCATTTGTATGAAGTGATTATGTTCTTACTGTGATATAATGACTAGACTAAAACACAAGAGAGAGGGACTTCGATTGGAAAAAAGCAAAGAGGTTTTTTCGTGGGTTAAAGCGATTGGGATTGCGGTCGTATTGGCTTTTCTGATTCGAACATATATATTTGCCCCTATAGTCGTGGATGGGGAATCTATGATGCCGACTTTACAAGATCATGAAAGAATTGTGCTCACTAAGTTTGGCACGAGTATTGGTAGCATCGACCGATTTGATATCGTCGTCTTCCATGCAACGGAAGATAAAGATTACATAAAACGGGTGATTGGCCTCCCGGGTGATCATATTGAATATAAGGATGACACGCTTTATATTAATGGCAAGAAATATGATGAACCCTATTTAGATGAATATAAAGAAGAAATGGGCGGGGAGCCATTGACTGGTTCTTTCAAGCTTGAGGAAGTGTCAGGCAGCATGACCGTACCGGATGACCACCTGTTCGTGATGGGGGACAACCGCCAGAATAGTCTGGACAGCCGTGAAATCGGACCCGTTTCCGTAGAGGAAATAGTCGGTAAGGCGAATTTGGTATATTGGCCCATCAAGGAATTTAAAATCGTGAAATAAAGGAACGGACTCGACTATCGAGTCCGTTCTTTCGTTATGCTTTAGAAATCCGCGTTTCGCCTGCACCATCTTGGATGATGCGTGTTTTGAAATCGACTTCTATCATGAGAGGATGGATTTCGGCATATTGCTCTGAAAAAATCCACCGTCGTCCTGGTTTGCCCAACAATAGAAATGCCCCGTCGCTACCCATGAATGTAAGACCATCGGGATTCAAGGATTCGCCATCCCGGATTGGGATATTCCTGTTGATCAGCTGTTGGCCAATCCCCTCGATATCCCGAGTCGTCAGATTGATCTCCCCGATGCTTAATAAAGAGTTCATTGAAAAAGGCTCATTGCTCTCGGGTGCGATGGAATGCCTTGCAATGAACTCGACAACATTATGGCTAGGGTCGGTGAAATAAAGCGAATGGGCATGGATATGGCTGAAGTACACTTCATCAACCCCCTCTTCCCTATTTAAAGGAGTGCTTGCGGTGATCCATTTCTTCGCCTCCTTGAATTGATTGGAAGGGATGTTGAAGGCCAAATGATAGAATGGCTTGCTACCGCTTTTGGCTTCAGTGAAAATCAATTCACTTGCCCCTATCTTTATCGAAAAGCTATTAGGTGTCTCCCTGAGTAATTTGGCGCCAAGCCGGTTCAGATAAAAAGCTTTTGTTTTTGCTAGAGAATTTGAAGCGAGGTTTACTTTGTTGATCAGCATAACTTCACACCCCTTTTCCTTATTTCTTCCATTATAAAATAATTCGGCTGGATAAGCGCCAAAAGGAAATTTATCTGCAAATTTTGAAGTTTTTTTTAGAAAAACCACTCATTTGGGTTAAATTGGGTTATTCTATAAGGTAGAAGTAATCACGTTAACCAGACCCGTACCGAAATTGGATTACTTCTTACATAGGGTGTCTGAGATGGAGTACGAAGAATGGACATGGTAAAAGAGTTAATTTCAAACTATGGTTATTTTGCGATATATGGACTTTTAGCATTAGGGATCATCGGGTTGCCTGTTCCCGATGAGTTCATGATGACGTTTGTCGGCTATTTGGCTTCTATTTCTGTTTTGAATGTACAAGGTGCATTCTTTGTCAGCTTTCTAGGTTCGGTTTCGGGGATGTTGGTCAGTTATTTCATCGGGAAAAAAATTGGCAAGCCTTTCCTAAGGAAACATGGAAGGTGGATTCGGATGACTCCGACACGGTTGGAGAGTCTTGAGAGATGGTTTAATAAATACGGACCGTGGACCCTTATCATCGCCTATTTCATTCCGGGAATCCGCCATTTTGCCAGTTATTTTTCTGGAATGAATGGAATGGGTAAACGCAAATATTGTATCTTTGCTGGTGTAGGGGCATTCAGTTGGTGCTTGGTGTTTACTGCTGTTGGCTATTTCATTGGTGTTTTGACTTAAAGGATAATGGGCCTTGCCTGGCAACAAAGACTGGTTCCTTTATATATGATGGAGATCCGTTCTGTTCGTGGAAGCGGGTCTATTTTTTATGAGTGGATTGTGATTGAATCATGTGCCTGTTTTATGAGCGTCAAATTACGGGAATAAGAAAGAATGGTCTCAACACTTGGCGATAAATATAGAAATAGTGATAAAATGAGAAATATATGAAAAAGGGAGTTGTCATGATTTGAGTGAATTGAATTGGCGCGAAGAAGTAGAAAAAAGAAAAATGGACCTTTTGGTCGATACACAGAACCTATTGAAGATAAAGAGTGTATTGGATGAAAGCCAAGCAACAGAAGAGGCTCCATTTGGCAAAGGAGTCAAGGAAGCATTGGATTATATGCTCCAGTTAGCGGAAAAAGACGGATTTACCGTGAAAAATGTCGATAATGTTGCCGGGCATATTGAAATGGGCGAGGGTGAGGAGTTAATCGGGATTTTATGTCATGTCGATGTAGTTCCTGAAGGAGATGGCTGGAGCTCAGATCCATTTGGCGCCGAGATACGCAACGGACGGATCTATGCGCGTGGGGCAATCGACGATAAAGGGCCGACGATGGCGGCTTATCATGCCATGAAACTTGTCCGGGAGCTTGGCAAGCCATTGAACAAGCGTGTTCGAATGATCATTGGTACGGATGAGGAATCAGATTGGCGTTGTGTCGATCGTTATTTCGAAGTGGAGGAAATGCCAACGATGGGCTTTGCCCCGGATGCAGATTTCCCTATCATCAGTGCGGAAAAAGGAATCTGGGATTATTCCATCATTCAGCCAGCGGATGCAGGTCCCGGAACGAATTCAGAAGTGAATGTTTTGGAATTTTCTTCAGGCCGAAGAACGAATATGGTACCCGACTTCGCAACGGCCATTGTGGAAGCGGCCAACCCTGCTGAAATCGTTGCAGGCTACCAGAACTATTTACAAAGATATTCGCTGAAAGGACAGGCTGTGCCACAAAAAAATCAAGTCCTACTTGAACTGAATGGCGTTTCAGCCCATGCGATGGAACCGAAAAATGGAGTCAATGCGGGTCTGCATTTAGCTGTGTTCTTGGCGGACTTATCACTAGATCCCCATGCAAAATCCTATTTCACTTTCATCAAGGATTATCTATTTGAAGATTCCCGTGGCACTAAGTTGGGTGTCGCCTATACGGATGAACAAACAGGTGAATTGACGATCAATGCCGGCACATTCAATTATTCGAAACAAGGCGATAGCTCCATCGGGTTCAGTATGCGTTACCCGGTCACATATGAATGGGAAAAGCAAAAAGAAGCGTTAGAACAAAAGCTTTCCACATATAATCTACGTGTGGAATCCAATTCGCTTTCGACTCCTCACTATGTGAACAGTGATAGCTTCTTGATCAAGACGCTCCAAGAAGTGTATGAAGCGGAAACGGGTGAACAAGCGGAGCTCCTTTCCATCGGTGGCGGAACATATGCCCGCTCATTAAAGGAAGGCGTCGCATTCGGCCCTCTATTCCCAGGTAGTGAGGATATCGCGCACCAAAAGGATGAGTATATCGATATAGAAGATATGCTGAAGGCAACGGCCATTTATGCCCGTGCCATTCATGAACTAGCCAAATAAGAGGGTAAGAAGGAGTAAGGACATGGGGAAGATCATTTATAACGGTGAATTGAAAGACCGGTCTGCCATCCAGATAGATGTCGAGGATCGAGGATACCAGTTCGGCGATGGTGTTTATGAAGTCATCCGTGTTTATAACGGAAAACTATTTGCAGCCGACATGCATCTAAACCGACTCATGGACAGCGCGAAACTGATTCAACTGAAGGTTCCTTTTACGGTGGCAGAGATCAAGGAAAGGACAAAAGAACTGATTACTGCAGAGAATCTGGAATATGGTATTGTCTACATGCAATTGACGAGAGGCACTTCGCCCCGTAATCACGCATTTCCAATAGGTGAAGTAGACCCTGTTTTTGTCGCTTATACCAAGGACATGCCATATACAGGAAGTAAGCCTGGGGTCAAAGCTGTCACGGTTGAGGATATCCGTTGGTTACGTTGCAACATCAAGAGCTTGAATTTGCTAGGTAATATATTGGCTAAGCAGCAAGCCGTTGAAGCAGGCTGTGACGAAGCGATCCAACATCGGGATGGAACGGTTACGGAGGGAAGTTCATCCAATGTGGCGATCATCGTGAAGGGTACGCTGAAGACGCACCCGGCAACGAATCTGATCCTGAATGGGATTACCCGCCAGATCCTACTTAAGCTGTGCAACGATAAGGGCATTTCTTATGTTGAAGAACCTTTCACCCTCTCGGACATGATGGATGCGGATGAAGTCCTGTATACAAGCACAGGCGTTGAAATCACGCCAATCACCGCAATCGATGGGCAATTGATTGGGGATGGAAAGGCCGGAAGCATCACACTCCAACTACAAAAGTTATTTACACAGGAAATCGAGCGACAATGTGGTAGTTTAACTGAATAGATTCCCAATCCCCCTGTCTGAATGGAGGCAGGGGGATTTCTATGTGTACATTTTTCGAAACGCAACATGCTTATGAACCCGATCCCTATACGGTCCGTTTTTAGTAAGCATCCATTTTGACATTTTCAAACTACAGGCATATACTTTTTCATATCAAAAGTTTACCTTGCGCAACTTTTTAAGCCGCGTATAAAAAGGAGTTGGAGTGCATGTCTTCTTTACATGGAGATACGAGAGGCTTTAAAAAGCTGCTCCCCTTTTTAGGGCCAGCTTTTATAGCCGCCGTTGCTTACATTGATCCAGGGAATTACGCAACGAACATTGCCGCGGGTTCAAAATATGGCTATACGTTATTATGGGTTATTCTTGCGTCCAATTTAATGGCGGTCTTGATACAGTCCTTGTCTGCAAAATTAGGAATAGCAACAGGGAAAAACCTTCCTGAACTATGCCGTGAGACATTTTCCAAAAAGTCTTCGTTCTTTTTATGGATTCAAGCCGAAATCGTCATAATGGCGACGGATTTAGCCGAGTTTATCGGAGCGGCACTCGGGATTTATTTACTGTTCGATCTTCCGCTTATCACTTCCGCGCTTATTGCGGCAATCGGGTCATTTGCCATTTTAGAGTTTCAGCGCAGAGGATACCGTACATTCGAAGCGTTGATCACAGGGATGATATTCGTGGTGGTGCTTGCTTTTGGCGCTCAAGTTTTTTATGCGAAACCGGACACCTCAGCACTCCTTATGGGTCTTCTCACACCCAAGTTCGAAGGAGTCGATAGCATCTTGCTATCAGCTGGGATGCTTGGGGCGACTGTCATGCCACATGCGATATACTTACATTCTTCTCTGACGCAAAAACGAATCATTGGGAAGGACGAAATGGAACGGAAACGGATTTTTCGTTTTGAGTTTATTGATATCGCCATTGCCATGCTCATAGCGGGTGCCATCAATGCTGCCATGCTAGTGGTTTCGGCTGCATTGTTTCATAAAAGTGGGGTGCTTGTAGAAGATTTGGATGTGGCCTATGACCAATTTGCCTTGATGCTAGGGCCATCTGTTGCCATGTTTTTTGGAATCGGCTTATTGTTTGCCGGTCTATCAAGCTCGTCCGTCGGTATGCTCACAGGGGATGTCGTCATGCAGGGGTTCATAAAAAAACATATCCCCATCTATTTGAGAAGGCTGATCACGACGATTCCTCCATTAGTGATCATTTTGATGGGAGTGAATCCGTCCAAAGCACTCGTAATGAGTCAAGTCGTACTATCGTTTGGGATTGCATTTGCGCTCATTCCGCTCATACGGTTTACAAGTGATAAGAAAATCATGGGCAATCTAGTCAATCACAAAGTGACGTCGGGCTGTGCCTGGATCATCGCTGTCCTCATTATCGGACTGAACCTGTTTTTGCTATATGAGACGCTACTTGGGTAATGCCATTAAAATCGGATAAAGCAAAGGGGAGGACCAGCTGATGGTCCTTCTCTTTTGCTTTCCTTTCCTTTCCTAAGGAAGGTGTAAGAAGCGGGGTAGCCTAATGGAAGAGCGATGGATATACGAATTGTTGTAGTCATAAGGTGGCATGAATAACGGGGAAAAGGGGAGACTGAGAAGGGCTCCGCGTTTGATGCTACTTGGGAGATTTTTGCGTGGGAATTATGGTAAAATTATATAGAAAACGGGAAGGGATGTTAGTGTCCGATGAATACTCATTTTTTCTTTGCTTTAGTACTGCCAGATGATATTAAGCATCATTTACATAACCAGACAAATGAAGTGAAATCGGAGTTTCCATTTAAGAAATGGTTACATCCAGCCGATTATCATATTACGATGGCATTTCTGGGAAATGCCGAGGATACAATGAAAGAAGAAGCGCTGGAAAAAATAAAACGTGCACTCGCCAATGAACAGTCGTTTGAGCTCAAGGTAGAGGGGATCGATGTTTTTGGTAAAAAAGAGAGCCCGCGTATTTTGTGGGCAGGCGTCAAACAGGAAGAAAGGCTGACTTCCATCCAAAAGAAAATCTATGCATCATGCGTAGAGGCAGGTTTTGAATTGGACAAAAAACCGTTCAAACCGCATATTACTCTGGCCAGGAAATTCGAGGGTGAGACCCCTTTTTCCATCAATGAGGCCCGTCAGCTGGCAAATCCGGAAGCGAAAGCATTTCAAGCTTCCCAAATAGCCCTTTATCAGACACATCTTGGGGCATCCCCCTCATACGAACCAGTATATACAATAAACCTTCAATAATAGAGGAAGATGGGTGGTGGTCGAATGGCACAGCTCATAAAAATACAGGATTATATTTCCCGGTATGAGCAGGATATTTATCGATATCCGTCACAATTTGCAAAGTTAAAAAAACAACAGTGGGATAAACTGCAGGCCGCCTATCACGCAGGGGAGCTAGAACAGCTGTACAGTCAACCGGATGAAGAACAAACCCTGTTCAAAGGCACGACGACGGAGGAAGAGCCAAAGGGGCTCTTCCATAAAGTAAAAGGATTGTTCCAAAGGTCGGACGGTCAAGAGAAAGAGGCCGAAGAAATTCATATACCGAATCCCGTGATCAATCATAATGTCTTTTCGTTAAGGGTACCTGCAAATCCAGCAAACTTGGATGAACTTAAGCAGAATTTCTTAAACCAGTTACTTCGTTTCCAGATGAAATGGGGCAGCTCGACGCTTCGTGAAAGGTCTTATGTGGACCAATCATTCTTTCTAGAAGAAAAACTCCGCTTTTTCCTGCAGCGTTTTCCTGATACATTTCTTGTTTTATATAAACCTATCTTTCTATTGAAAAATGCTCCGATCGAAGTCGATGTCATTTTGCTTACGCCAGTGGATGTCTGGTGCATCACCTTTCTCGAAGCGGAAGAGGATGCAGCCTTTATCGGATCGAGCGATCGGTTTTGGCTACGGCGCCATCATAAGTACCCGGACAAAAAAGTTCTCAATCCGTTCTTGGCCGTTAACCGGATGGGAAGCATTGTTTCCCAGTTATTTGAATTGTATGAAGTGAATCTACCGATAAAGAAAGTGGTCCTTTCGCGGAATGGCTATATGGATTATCCGGAGACCCCATACGATATTGATTTATTGGATAAGCGGACTTTTCCGGAATGGTTTGACAGGATGCGGTCGATATCTTCCCCGCTTAAGGCGCAACAGCTAAAAGGGGCACAGGCTCTCTTGGATTATTGCCAAACGACTTCAAGCCTACGTCCGGAATGGGATGCCAATCAACAACAGGATTCATAATCGTTGGAGGGGATGGTCTGCTACACGAAGTCATAAACGGAGCGGATTCATTCCCTTATGCAACCACTGGCCCCCCATTCCAGGTGGTTCGGAAAGGACTATGTAAGAGGTGTTCAGAAACGGCTAATCGAATGAATCGCTTTCTTATTTTTTTGTATGATGTCTGCAATCACCTATCAAGTGAACCGCTCTCCTTAAATAAATGGTTGAATTTTATAAAAACGGGTAAATTAATTTATCTATTCATTTTATCGAAAAAATATTTTTACATACCTTCAAGGGCCTAAGGACTGATGGGGAAAGAGCTCCCTTGAGCTACGAGCTACGTACAGTCGATGATATCTCCATCTTTATAAAGCATGGATTGTGCTTCCTGAACGCATGATGGAAAGGTGTAAATGAAGAACGTGGACTCTATTTCCGGTAAAGTGAGAGCCGTTTAGAATTTTCGATCCGCCGAAGGTCAGGCAGATGGAGAAAATATCGGGATGAATGAGGTAGAAGTAGGGGTCCTGAAGGAGAAATTTCGGGTCATGTTCAAGGGTAGTCAATGCTTATCCTTTTCGAAATGATTCCTTTGTACTTGTTTTATGGGTATAATCGTTTTATAGTACTTGACGAAGAAACCATATTTCAACTAAAATTTAATTTATGGCTATTGTTAGATTGCTCAATAGCTATTTTTTATTTTCTTATCATAATGATGTTTTATTGCGGGATTAGTTCCGATGCACGTATACATGCAGCTACGCCAACAGGCGGGTTCTTTAATAAACATTAGGTAGTGGTATTACATACACTAGGTGAACGTACTTACATTTGTATGATTAAGCGAGGAAATCGAAGGTGAGCCAGTTGGAACATTTAATAGGTCAGGAGTGGGATATATCCCCTGCTGGAGGAGCTACGGGAGAAGCGTTCATTGCCGAGAAAGATGGGCAAAAGCTGTTCCTGAAACGAAATTCATCGCCATTTTTAGCTGTTCTTTCGGCCGAGGGCATTGTTCCAAAGTTAGTGTGGACAAAACGCCTCGCAAATGGGGATGTGATTACGGCCCAGCATTGGATGGAAGGTAGGGAGCTAACTCAAGCAGAAATGGCCAAAGAGAGGGTTGCCAAACTGCTTCAGAAAATACATCAATCCGACCCTTTATTAAGCATGCTTAAAAGGCTTGGTAAAAGTCCTTTACGGCCTGAAAGTATACTTACAGACATAGAAAACGGTTTATCTTTAGAGGTAAATAACCTAATGATCATCAAGCAGGCCATTCAATTTCTAGAGAATAACCTACTGTTGATTGAATGCGATGAGAATGTCGTGTGCCATTGCGACGTGAACCATAATAATTGGCTTATGACCGAAACCGACGGATTGTTTTTAATTGATTGGGATGCTCCGGTCATTGGTGATCCTGCCATCGATCTCGGCATGCTATTGTATTCTTATGTGCCACGCGGCGAATGGGAACAATGGTTAGCCCGTTACGGTAAAAAGCTGGATGCGGGATTGGAAATGAGGATGAAATGGCACACAGTTTCCCAACTCGTGCTTTCCATCCAGTGGCATCATAGTAGAGAGCGGTACGAGGAAAGAAATGATTTACTGATGAAACTAGAATCCCTATTAATGGACGGTTAATTAAATTGATCGATGTCATCGATCCATTGGGACAAATCGTCCTGATGGGAATTGATATGTGCCTCTGAATCCGAGGCTCCGATGCCTGTCTGGCTATATTCGTAAATTTCTTTTAGTATCGTTTTTACATTTTGATCGATATCGGCATTGACCATCAATGATTTGACAAGCCTTTCAACTTGTTCATATTCGGCGACGGAACCGCAGCAGTCCGTGTTTTGGTTGTATAAAATGTCTTTTAACAGATGTAATTGGTTTTCATGGGAAAGCGGCATATTATCGCTCCTTTCTAATTATGAAATCAACTGGATCCCTAAAGATTTTTTTGCTGTTCTCTTGATTATGGTGTGTGTTGCAAAAAGTTTTATACATGATAATCGCAGAGACTGCCGCCTGGATGGCCGGCAGTTTTTTTGTTTAATGAGGGAATGAAGCAGTCCGATTACGAGAAAATGAACTTGCAGGAATCCATAATCTCGTGTTATGGTTTGAACGATTATATTATAAATAGGGGTGTCATCATGCGTTTAAGAAATAAACCTTGGGCTGAAGACCGTTTGAATGAATATCCGCAATATGTGATTCAGCAGCCAGTGAGCCATAAAGGTAAATGGCATGAAGTATTCGGTAACGATAATCCGTTATATATTGAAGTAGGTACGGGAAAAGGCCGTTTTATTACAGAAATGGCAAAAGCCCATCCTGATGTGAATTTCATTGGAATTGAAGTATATAGAAGTGTAATCGTTGCGGCACTGGATTTGCTGATTGAAGCGGATGTGCCAAACTTAAAGCTGTTGAACGTGGATGCAGCCAATTTAGCAGATTACTTTGCAAAAGGTGACGTGGACCGAGTTTATTTGAATTTTTCCGATCCATGGCCGAAATCGCGTCACGCGAAGCGCCGGTTAACGTATAAGACCTTCCTTGAAACGTATGAAAGCATTCTTCCGGATCAAGGGGAAATCCACTTTAAAACGGATAACCAAGGTCTGTTCGAGTCATCCTTGAAGAGCATTTCCGAGTATGGCATGCTGTTGAAATATGTGAGTCTTGATTTGCATAACAGTGATTTCGAAGGCAATATCATGACGGAATACGAAGAGAAGTTCTCAAGTAAAGGCAATGTGATCTACCGTTTAGAAGCAAAATACCGGTAACATGCAAAAAAACCAGGCGATGGGCGTCTGGTTTTTTTGTTTGGAGTAGCTTTATTGGAAAGTAGTGATCACTCCGTATCTTTTCAACTTTTGATAGATGTTCGACCGGCTGATGCCAAGTAATTGTGCAGCTTCTGTCTTATTTCCTTTTGTTTGCGCGAGAGCTTCAAGTAAAATTTCTTTTTCGGTATCTTCCATTTGTTTCTTTGGGAAAAGGGTCTTGGTTGGATAAGATGGGTTTAGTGTGTTTTGGTTTGGCTGCGGGGTAGTGGTTTCTAATTGGATATGGTAGTCGGTTATCCAGTTTTCTGAACAAAAGTGATAGGCACGTTCTAACACATTTTCAAGCTGGCGCACATTGCCTGGCCAATTATATTTTTGTAGCTTCTGAAAGGCATCCGTCGTTACACCGATGACGCCTTTAGGATTATAGCGCTGAAATTTTTGCATGAAATGCTCACATAAAATCGGTATGTCTTCCAGTCTTTTTCGGAGTGGAGGAATTTCGAGTTGAATGACATTGAGCCGGTAATAGAGGTCTTCCCGAAATTTCCCTTCTTTAATGAGCTGGAGGAGGTTCCGGTTGGTCGATGCGAGAATCCGAACATCGGATTTGCGTGTTTTAGTGCCGCCGACGCGCTCATACTCTTTTTCCTGTAATACGCGTAGAAGTTTTACCTGAAGGGATAGCGGCATTTCACCAATCTCGTCAAGCAAGAGAGTGCCACCTTCCGCAAGCTCGAATTTCCCGGGTTTCCCGCCTTTTAACGCTCCTGAAAAAGCTCCTTCATCATATCCGAAAAACTCAGACTCAAGCAGAGCTTCCGGGATTGCCGCACAATTAATTTTAATGAAACTGCCTTTCCGTCCTGATGCTAGGTTGATGCCATTGGCGAGCAATTCCTTTCCGGTTCCGCTTTCACCGACTATCAGGATGCTGGAAAATCCCTGGGCCGCAGTAAAAGCCTCCTGCTTCAAGCGCTGGAGGAGGGGACTGATGGTTACTAGTTGGGAAAATGTCGTGTTAAGTTGGGATACTCTGCTCAACTCCTGGCGGTAATGGTTGAGTTCATGTTCTAGCTTGTCCATATGCGCGAATAATTCCTTCCACGCATCAAGTTGTTTATAGATGATTTTAATGATGGTCCCGATGCTGCGCCCTTCTTTCTTCATTGTTTTCTTTGTCAATATCGCTTTATTCCTCTTAACATTTACATACATTCCTTGTGTTTCCTCACCCAGGCTTGCCATGGACCTGAAAATTTCCGGGGCAACTTTTCTCAATGGTTGGCCAATCACTTCAGCCAATGAGTCCACCTCGATCATATTCAAAAATCCTTGATTCGCTTTAGTAATCATTCCTGCAGAATCTGTGAGCAGGACAGCATCATAGGCAAGTTCCAATGCATTGTCGAGAGTTTGCTCGATTTTCTTCGTGGACTCCAATTCACTGGCAATCTTTTCATATTTGGTCACATCCTCTAGTACAATCATGGCGCCAATAATTTGATTCCATTCCTTAAGTGGCAAAACAGAATACATGAGAGTCGTATGATTGATATCGATTTTCATCGTCTCAAAGGCGGTTCCGGTTTTTAAGGCTTCCTTAACAGTGGGCAATATGGAAGGTATGACAGAAGAAATAGGCTTATCGAGAATCTGATCATTCTTTTGGTTTCCTAGGAGGTTTTGGGCAGCTTCATTTAATGAGTCGATTCTTTCGTCCATATTAACCGAAATGACACCCGAACTTAAATGATTCATTAATACCCTGAGCCGTTTGGCAAGGTGCTCCGACTCGGTAATCAGGCCCGTGACGATACTGGCCCTGGATAAGATGCCAGTGACCTCTTTCTTGCTATTCATGATGACGGAATGGGCAATATTTGAATGCAACAGCACTTCCTTCGCTTTGAAAACGCTATCATCTTCCAGGAAGCTGACAACGGGATTGATGATTGCCCGCTCAATTGAATCCTCTAATTGGGCATGCTGCAAGATTAAGCGTGTTATCGAATTCCTGGTTACGATTCCGGTGAATTCCCCATCCTTGAACACGCACGCAATATCTTGCCGTTGTTCTAGAAATAGTTCCAAAACTTTCTGGATGGTGGTCTCGGGAGTCAATCTTATGAAGTGGTGGGTCATGATATTTGTGACCTGCATAACATCCCTCTTCCTTTTAAAAGTTTCTCATACCTATGATTATACAAAATATTCCAATAAATACAATGTAATTAAATGTCCACTTTTAAAGACAGATGGTTTGAAAAAAACACAAATGTTCACTGAAGGAACGACATTCATGACGAGTAATCCGGAGGAGGAGGTTTGCCCCATTGATAAAAAAATGGTGGTGTAAGCAGATTCAGTCAAAAGTTCCATTTTAAAAAAGAAAAAAACGTAAAGTTGGCATGAGGCTTGCATTAATACTAAGTATCAAAATGGTGAGGTGAAAATTATTGAGCAATTATCAGACGATAACCTATGAAGAAACCGAGCAGGTAGCGTTAATCCGTTTAAACATGCCGGAAATGAGAAATCCCTTGTCGATGGAAATGTGTAAGGAACTGGTCCAGGCCATTCGCTTTGCGGATGACAAAGAGGATATCCGTTCCATTTTATTGACGGGTACCGGTAAAGCTTTTTCAGCTGGAGCGGATATTAGAGGATTTCAGGGGAATTTGACTAAGTCTGCACCCCAACTATATGAAGAGGGAATTGAAAGTACAGGGCTCTTTAAACTAGGTTCCACCGTCAAAACGCCCATTATCGCCGCAGTGAATGGAGCGGCCCTTGGAGGGGGAGCCGGGTTGGTTGCGATGAGCCATCTCGCAGTAGCCTCTGATAAAGCGAAAATCGGATTGACCGAACTGAAGCTGGGCATTGTTCCCTTTGTGATCATGCCGCTTGTAAGGCGCGCCGTTGGCGATCGTAAGCTGCTTGAAATGATGCTTACGGCAAATACCTATACGGCATTGGAGGCAAAGGATTTACAGCTGGTCCACAAAGTCGTCCCGCATGATCAATTGGAGGAAGAGGCGTGGAAGCTGGCAAAACAGGTGGCATCCTATAGTCCGCTTGCCGTACGGCTTAGTCTGGAGGCCTTCTATTTGACGGAACAGGTGGATTTGCCAAAATCAATGGATTTATTGTCGATGATGCGGATCGTGTCTTTTCAGAGTGAGGATTTGAAAGAAGGAGCCATGGCCTTTATAGAAAAACGGTCACCGATTTGGACAGGAAGATAAAACGAAATGGAGATGGATGAAGATGAAAGTAACGGCGCCGATGAGTGGGTCTGTTTGGAAGATCACAAGTGAGTCAGGGAAACAGGTGGAAGCGGGTGAAACGATCGTCATTTTGGAATCCATGAAAATGGAAATCCCGATCACTGCGGAAACGGGGGGAACCGTAAAGACCATTTCCGTTCAAGAAGGGGATTTCATCCAGGAACATGATGTTGTGGCTATTATCGAATGAAGGTTGAAAGGGGTGGAGCTAAAATGAAATCGGTTCGAGTCGGAGCGGCACAAGGCTTTTACGGAGATACGTTTAATGGGGCGCTCATGAATGTTCAATATGGGGATATAGATTACCTATCATTTGATTGTTTAGCTGAACTGACGATGGCCATTTTGGCAAAGGATAAACAAAAGCGGGAAGACACGGGCTATACGAAAGATATTGGCATCGCTATGAATATGCTGTTGCCTCTTGCAAAGGAGAAAGGGATCAAGATCTTGACGAATGCGGGTGGTATTAATCCGATCGGTGCACAAGAAGAAGTGCTGAGTATCGCTAGGGAGCTTGGCCTGAACGATTTAAAGGTCGCAGTCATTACGGGTGATAATATTTTGCCACATATCGATGAACTAATTGAGCTTGGAATGGACTTGGAGGATTTGGAAACAGGCCGGCCATTCACGAAAGAAGTTCAGCAAAAATTACTGTTTGCGAATGCATATATCGGCTCACAGCCACTTGTGGAGGCCTTAAGGCAAGGGGCGGATGTGGTTATTTCCGGAAGGTCAACGGATACCGCGCAGTTCCTCGCCCCTTTGATTTATGAATTCGGTTGGGAAAAGGATGATTGGAACAGGCTTGCAAGCGGCATTTTCATGGGTCATTTGTTAGAGTGTTCAGCACAATCGACTGGCGGTAATTTTAGTGGCAGGTGGCAGGACATCGAAAACTTTGAAAATATCGGTTACCCGATAGCCGAGATGTATGAAAACGGTGAATTCATCGTCACCAAGCCAAAGGATAGCGGTGGTCTCGTTTCCGTGGATACGGTCAAAGAGCAAATGCTGTATGAAATCCACGATCCATCCGCTTATATCACGCCAGACGTCGTGGTGGATATCACAGGCGTCACGCTAGAACAGGTCGGCAAGGATGAAGTGAAGGTGAAGGGAGTGAAGGGGAAGGAAAGCCCGAAAACGTTAAAAGCTGTAATGGGATTTGAAAACGGTTACATGGGTCAGGCACTCATTGGCTATTCGTGGCCCGATGCATTCGAAAAAGCGAAAAGTGCAGACCGAATCATCCGTAACCAGCTAGAGCAGAGGGGACTTCCTTTCGACGAAATTCGCACTGATTTCGTCGGTTACAATTCGCTTCATGGCCCACTTGCTAAGTTACCGCAGGAGGATATTAATGAATTGTATGTGCGGATTGTTGTCAAAGCCCAGGATAAACGGGTGGCAGACGGTTTCCGCAGGTTGATTCCCCCGCTTGCCTTGAATGGTCCGCCGACATTGTCGGCAGTAGGCAATATCCCAACCAGACAGTTGCTTGGCATGTGGTCGACGCTGATTGATCGGGAATGGGTGGAAGCAAATATTTCGGTATCGATCAAGGAGGTTGAAGCGTATGCCAAAAGTGACTCTTAATCTCATCGCACATGCCCGCTCAGGAGATAAAGGCAATACAGTCAATATCGGTGTCTTTGCCAATAGTGAGGAACTGTATCCGTATCTTAAAGAACAAATGACGTCCCAGGCGGTGAAGGAGTTCTTTACAGAGCTTGTGAAAGGGGAAGTCATCCGTTATGAGATGCCAAATATCTCCGCCTTGAATTTCGTTTGCCATGAAGCATTGGGCGGCGGCGGATCGTCATCGCTTAGAATCGACAACTTGGGGAAATGTTTCGGTTCCAATATCTTGCGTTTCCCGATTGAAGTCCCGGAAGAATTGGCTAGCAAACTATTAAAGATTGGGGTGTGAAGAAATGAGCTATGAACCATATTTTACTGACGAACATCACGAACTAAGGAAGACGGTTCGAAAGTTTGTTGAAAAAGAAATTACACCATACGTAGCAGAGTGGGAAAAGGACGGAATTTTTCCTCGTGACCTATTTAAAAGAATGGGGGATTTAGGGTACCTCGGTCTTCGTTATCCGGAAGAGGTCGGTGGTCAAGGTTGGGATTACTTTGCTGGCGTGGTTTTTGCCGAAGAAATGGCCCGCAGCGGCGTGGGTGGCTTTCCGATGGCGATTGCGGTCCAAACTGATATGGCGACACCGCCGATATTGGAATTCGGCACCGATGAACAGAAGGAAACCTATTTAAAACCCGCCATCCGAGGTGAAAAAATTGCGGCTATCGGGATTTCCGAGCCAAATCATGGTTCGGATGTCGCCTCGATTGAAACGCGGGCGCGCCGTGATGGGGACACATGGATCATCAACGGTGCAAAAACCTTCATTACGAATGGTACGCGCGCTGATTTCATCACGCTTGTCGTAAGGACGTCAGATGCACCTGGACATAAAGGGATTTCGATGATTCTAGTGGATTTGGACCTTCCCGGTGTAACCGTAGCAAAGAAGCTGGATAAACTCGGGATGCGTTCTTCGGATACAGCAGAGCTTGTATTCGAAGACGTACGTGTACCATATACGAACCTTCTGGGCGTCGAGGGGAAAGGTTTCATGCAGATTATGTGGGAACTACAGGGCGAACGGCTGATTGGAGCTGCGGGATCAGTAGGGATGGCCGATTATGCATATGAGCTGGCACGTGATTATGCAAGAACAAGAAAGCAATTTTATCAGGAAATCGCCAATTTCCAAGTGATCAGCCATTTATTGACAGAAATGAAGACGGAGATTGAGGTCGTGAAGGAGATGACCTATGCAACGGCATACCGCTTCGGTCGAGGCGAGATTCCGGCAAAGGAAATCTCCATGGCTAAATTGGCAGCGGCGAAAATGGCTCATTGGGTCGCCGATCGTGCCCTTCAGATTTTTGGCGGCAATGGCTATATGATGGAATATCCCATTCAACGGATCTGGAGAGACACCAGATTATATAGGATTGGCGGCGGAACCGATGAGATCATGAAAGAAATCATAGCAAAAACAATGGGCTTGGAAGAATACAAGGAGGTGGTCAGACGATGAGCCATTGGATTTTTACAGAAGAGCATAAGATCTTTCGGAAATCGGTACGCAAGTTCATTGAAAAGGAGGTCACCCCTTACGTTGAACAATATGAAGAAGCAGGGGAAACGCCTCGCGTCTTATTTGAACGAATGGCTGAACTCGGGTTTTTAGGGATTAAATATCCTGAAGAATATGGTGGACTCGGTTTGGATTTAGTGACAGAGATGGTGTTTTTGGAGGAACTGTCTAAATGCGGTGCGGGCGGGACTGGTGCGGCCATTGGTGCGCATATCGGGATTGCGACCACACCGATATGGCGTTTTGGGTCCCATGAACAAAAAGAAAAATATTTGGTCCCGGCAATCAAGGGAGAGAAGATTGCCGCACTCGGCATTACGGAGCCCGGTGCGGGAAGTGATGTATCATCCATTGCCACTAAAGCTGTGAGAGAAGGGGACCATTACATCTTGAATGGATCCAAAACCTTCATCACGAATGGAGTGAATGCGGATTTCATCATTGTCGCTGCGAAAACGGCTGACAGCCTGCCACATATGAGTCTGTCTTTATTCATTGTCGAGACGGCCTGGGAAGGTTTTTCCGTTGGCAAGAAGCTCGATAAATTAGGCTGGCGCAGTTCCGATACGGGTGAGCTGTATTTTGAAAATATGAAAATACCGGTCGAAAACATGATTGGTGAGGAAAATGAAGGGTTTAAGAAAATCATGGTCAATTTCCAGTGGGAGCGGTTGACGATGGCGTTCACGAGCGTGGCGCTTGCGGAGAAGGTGTTGGAAGAAACGGTTCAATATGCAAGGGATCGCAAGCAATTCGGAGATTCAATCCTGCAGTTTCAAGTACTGCGCCATAAGCTCGTCGATATGGCTGTCGATATTGAAAAGGCAAAGAACATTACGTACCGGGCCGTTGAACAGTACGGCAAGGGGGTCAACGTAACGACCGAAGCTACGATGGCGAAGGCGTATGCTGCTGAAATGGTGAATCGGGTCTGTGATGAGGCCCTTCAAATTCACGGTGGAAACGGATATATGATGGAATACCCGATACAGAGGTACTGGCGGGATGCCCGGCTTCAGCCAATTGGTGGGGGGACAACACAAATCATGCGCGAGATTTTATCGAAACGCTTGAAAATTACAGATGGGTTTTAACATAAGTCTCTATTAATAATGGCCCTTGGTATTTTTAAAAATGAGGTGGCTGGATATGAGTGCTAATGTAGGTTATTGGTTAACCCATCATAGTGAAAATATACCGAATAAAACAGCAATAGTTTATGGAAACCTGCGATTGACCTATATGCAGTTGAACAATCGGGTCAACCGTTTGTCACATGCCCTTTTGGATCAGGGTGTGAGGAAAGGCGACAGGGTCAATGTCCTGCTGTTAAACACAAATGAATTTTTGGAAACACTTTTCGCCTGTGCAAAAATCGGAGCGATATTCGTACCAATCAATATCCGCCTCAGTGCACCGGAAGTAGATTATATCGTTAAGGATTCGAGCAGTTCAGTCTTCATTTACGATGTGCGTCTCCAGTTCATCATAGAAGAGCTAAAGGAAAAGAACGAAACACACCTCCAATTCATTGAAGTGAATCCAGGAGGTGATCGTGAATCCTCTCCCTATGAAAAATTGATTGGTGAGTACCCATCCTCGGAGACTGGTTTTGAGCTGAATGCGGATGATTACTTGATGCTTATGTATACATCCGGAACGACAGGCAAGCCCAAAGGAGCGATTTTGACACATGGCAATACACTAGCGAACATCATGAATGGGCTTTACCTCTTGCCGGTGACAGCCGAGGACATTACATTGACGGTTGCCCCGTTGTTCCATATTGGTGGGCTCGGAATTTCCACAACACAAATGATGTATTTGGGCGGTACTGTCGTGCTGCTTGACTTGTTCACCCCTCAATCGACGCTAGAATGGATTGAAAAGGAGAAGGTTTCGACCGTGTTCATGGTCCCATCGATGTGGCAGTTGGTCATGCATGATTCAAGAATCGAGGATTATGATTTAAGCTCTCTCCGTTTGGCATGTTCTGGAGGGGCGCCATGCCCACTTCCGGTCATCGAATATTTCAAGGGTAAAGGCATTCCATTCATGGAAGGGTTCGGGATGACCGAGACGGCGCCTATCGTCAGTATATTGAAAGAGGAAGATACGATACGTAAAATCGGGTCGGTCGGAAAACCACCCATCCATGTCGGTGTCAAGATTGTTGATCCGACAGACAGGGAAGTGCCTATTGGCCAAGTGGGTGAACTAGCCATCAAGGGTCCAAACGTAACGGTCGGTTATTGGAATAAACCGGAAGCAACCAAGGAAGCACTTCGATCCGGCTGGTTTTATACTGGCGACCTCGCAAAAATCGATGATGAAGGCTACATCTATATTGTCGATCGGAAAAAAGACATGATAATTAGCGGCGGGGAAAACATTTATCCGATCGAAGTTGAACAAGTGCTTGTCAGGATGCCAAATGTGAAGGAAGTTGCCGTCATTGGCATCCCTAATGAAAAATGGGGCGAAGTGATCAAGGCCTATATCGTCTTAAACAGCCCACGTCAGACAATTAAGTTAGACGATATCCGAGAGTATTGTGATGGCAGATTAGCACGATTCAAGATGCCAAAGGAAATAGAGCTATTGGATGAACTGCCGAGAAATGCGACAGGGAAAGTATTGAAACGTGCTCTATCTAAACCATACGAAACGGAAAAGAGGGTGTAAGGATGTTTAATAAATATTTTGATGAGTATGAAGTCGGAGAGGTCTGGACTTCGAAAGGCCGTACAATCACAGAAACGGATATCGTGAATTTTGCCGGGTTAAGCGGGGATTTTTACTCGCTTCACACAGATAAGGAGTATGCCGAAAAGTATTCGCCATTTGGACAGAGAATTGCCCATGGGATGCTGGTATGCTCGATTGCATCTGGCCTTTCTGCATTCGAACCTGGAAGGGTCGTCGCCTTTTACGGGATCGATAAATTACGTTTTACGAATCCGACCTTTATCGGGGACACGATCTCTGTAGAGATTTCCATTTTGGAATTAAAAGATCGGGACGATGGAATGGGCGTCATTACGGCGAAACAAAAGGTGAAAAAACAAAATGGAGATGTGGTGGGCGTTTCGACGATGAAAATCCTGATGGCGAAGAAACAGGAGGTTCTATCGTGATGAAAGAGATCGTTTCCTATGAAAAAGACAGGGGCATAGCGGTAGTTTATATTGATAACCCGCCGGTCAATGTGATTGGCGAAAATGTTGTCATTGGCTTAAACCAGGTATTCGATCGTTTAGCTGAAGATGACGAAGTTCGGGCCATTGTATTGTCAGGCAAAGGAGACAAGGCCTTTGTTGCCGGAGGGAACATAAAGGAATTCCCTAAATTGGTCGGCCAGGGTGTGGCATTCAATGAAGCCCGTGCCCGTGATATGCAAGAGCCATTTAATAAAATCGATAACATTGCAAAACCGGTCATAGCGGCCATTGATGGATTGGCCCTAGGAGGGGGATGCGAGTTGGCCCTCTGCTGTGATATCCGAATTGCAGAAGAACATTCCATCATTGGTCTCCCTGAAGTGAAGTTGGGTCTATTTCCGGGGGCTGGCGGGACACAGCGTCTACCAAGGCTGATCGGAGAAGGAAGGGCAAAAGAGCTAATTTTAACGGGAAGAGCCGTTACGGCGGAGGAAGCAGAACGAATCGGATTGGTGAATAAAGTGGTCCCGACCGGAAAGGGCTTGGCAGCGGCGATAGAGTTAGCTGAGGAAATAGCGGGCTATTCCTTCCAAGCGGTTTCAAGAATCAAGAAAACGATCGATGAAGGAATGAAAACGACGTTGGAAGAAGGTTTGCTGATTGAGGCAAAATACTTTGGCGAAGTGTTCCAGACAGAAGATGTTAAGACAGGTGTACAGGCCTTTATCGAGAAAAAACAGCCGGTGTTTATCCATAAATAAAATAGAGGGAAATTAGTTTAGTCAGAACGATAAATCTATTGAAAAGGGTGAGGACCGAGATGGATCAAGATCAAAAGGTTATTGAAAAGGGCAGTGAGAATTCAGAAAGATTGCAGAAGATTACGAGTGAGCTCGAGCGAATTCATAAAGGGGGATCTCCGAAGAATCATGAGAAAATCAAGACGCTTGGGAAAATGTTCGTCCGTGACCGCTTGAAGTTATATTTTGACAACGGAGAACCCACGTATGAAACGGGGACATTTGCCAACGCGACGAAAAAGGACCTGCCAGCTGATGGAGTCGTCACGGGAGCCGGTAAAATCAATGATAGACTCGTATATTTCACAGCAAGTGACTATACCGTCAAAGCGGGTTCGATTGGCCGCTATCATGGGGAAAAAATCCTGCGTATGCAAGAGGCCGCCATCAAAAGTAAACGCCCGATCGTCTATATGATCGATTCCTCAGGAGGCCGGATTGATGAAGGCGGTGGCTATCATTCCGATAAATATTCAGGCGGGAAGATTTTCTATAATCACAGCATCATGTCAGGAAGGATTCCGCAAATTGGAGTGATGTATGGGCCTTGCTTCGCTGGTACAGCATATATGCCGGTCTTCTGTGATTTCGTCGTCATGCTTGAAGGCAAAGCCGGCATGGCGATTGCTTCACCACGGATGGTACAGATGGCGACAGGTCAAAAAGTCGACATCGAACAACTAGGCGGGGCAAAAATGCATGCAGAAAAAAGTGGAAGCGTCGATTTTGTTGTCCAAACGGAAGAAGAGGCTGCCGAAGTCGTCAAAAAACTATTAAGCTACCTCCCGGATAGTTTCGAAGGCAAGCCACCTAGTGCACCTCCCGTCCCGCCGACTCGTGATCCACTGAATATTGATAATATCATTCCGAAAGAGCCGAACCAGCCCTATGATGTCCACGAACTAATCGAGAGCATTGTTGATGGTGAGAGCTTCCTTGAAGTGAAAAAAAGTTATGCGAAAGAGCTTGTAACAGGTTTTGCACGAATCGATGGACGCGTTGTCGGCATCATTGCCAATCAACCGACGGTCAAAGGAGGCGCCATCTTTCCTGATTCCTCCGATAAAGGGGCAAACTTCGTGTGGCTCTGCGATGCCTATGGGATTCCCTTGCTTTACTTGTGTGATACTCCTGGTTTCATGGTCGGTACACAGGTCGAGGAACAGGGCATTTTACGAAAAGGGAGGAATTTCATATACGCCACATCCGTGGCCAATGTTCCAAAGCTGTGCGTAATCGTACGTAAAGCCTATGGGGCGGGGATTTATGCAATGGCAGGTCCTGCATACGAACCGGATACGACCATTGCGCTTCCTTCGGCTGAGGTAGCAATCATGGGACCTGAAGCAGCCATTAACGCCGTTTATTATAATCAGTTGAGTCAAATTCCTGATCCAAAGCAAAAGGCTGAATTTGTCAAGGCACTGCGTGATCAATATCGTGAAAGCTATGATATTTATAAACTAGCAGGCGACATGCTTGTCGATGACTTGATTATCCCGGGGGACTTGCGAAAAGAACTCATTTCCCGTTATGAGGTGTTCGAGAATAAAGAGTTCCCGCTTCCAAATAAGAAGCATGGTACGATGTTGAGCTAACCCTATACAGACGAGGCAGAAGTAGAATGTCTCGTCTGTATCACTTTAAAACTAAGGAGGGAAAAGCATGAGTGAGATTACCGCGATGAACCGGCTGGCTGTTGGGGATATATTACGCAGGACAACAGGAAGGTTTCCAAACAAGGTGGCGGTCATAGAAGGTGATAAACAATGGAGTTATCGGGAGCTGAACGATGAGGTGAACCGCTTTGCCAACTATTTGCTTGATTCCGGCCTGGAAAAGGGAGATGCGGTCGCGACAATCTGCGGGAATTCCGTCTCATTCATTATCGTCTTTTTCGGCATCGCTAAGGCGGGTCTAGTGTGGGTGCCGCTTAATCCAGGCGTATCCTTTCATGAAAAGAGTTATATTCTTTCAGAGGTAGATTCGAAGTTAGTCATTGTCGATGAAATTTTTCTACAAGGAAAAAAGGAAGAATTGAAAAGTCTTTGTCCGGAACTGTTGATCATTGGGAAAAATGTCTCTCCAGTTGAACGCCTGGAGGAAGCGTATCGGCTCTCCAGTAAGCAAGAACCAGAGGTCCATATTGAAGATCGGGACTTGGCCCAAATTATGTTCACGAGCGGGACGACGGGCATGCCTAAAGGGGTGATGATTTCCCATCTATCGATTTATATCGCCAGCTTGTCCAATATTATTGGTTCCAGTATGAAGCGGGACGATATAGCCAGTGTCATCATGCCTCTCTTCCATTGTGCCCAGCATACCTTGGCCGTTTCCTTTTTCAATGTAGGTGCCACGCTGGTCATTTTGCCGGGATTTGAACCGGAATCCTTCATGAGAACGGTAGAGAAGGAAAAGGTAACTTGGATGTTCGGTCTTCCCATGATCTATAAAGCGATTCTCTATCATCCGAATTTTAAACATTATGATTTAACCTCCTTACGCTTCTGCTTATATGCGATGGCTCCCATGGACCGGGTCACCCTTGAAAAAGGGATGAAGGAGATAGGGGCGGAATTCGCACTGGCTTCTGGACAAACGGAAGTGTACCCGGGAACTTGCATGTTCGAGCCGGAAGATCAACTAAGGAAGCATGGCCCTTACTGGGGTGGGACGGGAATCATCAATGACACCGCCATAATGGACGAAGAAGGGCGGACGTTGGAAAAAGGAGAAATCGGAGAAATTGTTCATAGGGGTCCGAATGTCATGATCGGCTATTTGAATAATCCGGAGGAGACGGAAAAAAGCAAGCGGTTTGGATGGCATCATACTGGCGACTTGGGCTATTTTGATGAAGACGGATTGCTCGTCTTTGTCGACAGGAAAAAAGATATCATTAAATCCGGTGGCGAAAATGTGGCTTCGATCCAGGTAGAGCAGATTCTAGCCTTGCACGAAAAGGTGCTCAATGCTGTGGTTATCGGTCTGCCGCATGAAAGGTGGATAGAAGCTGTGACCGCATTCGTCGTTCCCAAACCGAACGTTACCATTACGAAAGAAGAAATCATCACACATTGTAAAGAGAATCTAGGAACCTTCCAAGTTCCTAAGGAAGTCATCGTGGTCGATCAATTACCGATGACGTCAACCGGTAAGATTCAAAAGCATAAACTTCGGAATCACTATCAACATCTTTATATACCGGCTGGAAAGTAGGGGCACCTTTTAGGTGTCTTGTTTTTTTCTGGGAAAGAGTTACATGTTATCAATTTCAATAAATGGGAGCAGATGTTAAACTGAAGGGTGAGGAGGGGATAAAATGGAAACTTTACAAATAGGGGAGATCAAATTAACATGGCTGAATGGTGGCGTGACCCACCTGGATGGTGGAGCGATGTTCGGTGTCGTACCGAAACCACTGTGGTCCAAGAAATATCCGGTCAATGAAAATAACCAGATTGAATTGCGGACAGATCCGATACTCGTTCAAGTGAACGGATTAAATATGTTGATAGACTCCGGGATCGGGAATGGAAAGCTGAACGACAAACAGAAACGGAATTTTGGCGTGACGGATGAGTCCGGGCTCATAGAGGATTTAGGTCGGCTCGGGATCAAACCAAATGAAATCGATTACATTCTAATGACCCACCTACATTTCGACCATGCCTGTGGGTTGACTAAGCCTGAAGGAGATTCACTGGTCCCGGTTTTCGAACGTGCCGAAATCATCACGACCCAAATCGAATGGGATGAAATGCAGCAACCCAATATCCGCTCAAAAAGTACATACTGGAAGGAAAACTGGGAGGCGATTGCCCACCTTGTCCGTCCTTTTGAAGGAGAACGTGAAATCACGGAAGGCATTAAAATGATTCATACCGGCGGACATAGTGATGGACATGCCATCATCCTGGTTGAAGACGGTAAGGACAAGCTGATCCATTTAGCCGATATCATGCCAACGCACGCCCATGCGAATGTCCTGTGGGTACTGGCTTATGACGACTACCCAATGACTTCGATCTCGGCAAAGGAAAAGTGGATGAAATATGGTCTGGAGAACGGGGCCTGGTACAGCTTTTATCATGATGCCCAGTATTGTGCCATCAAGTGGGATGAAACGGGTAAAGAGGTAAAGGATGAAGTGAAACGGAAACGGTAAGTCATAGAAAAAGGAGGCGATTTGGGTCGCCTCCTTTTTTTGTTCAATCATGTTGTGCATTCAATTCCAATATCGTCCCGGTAGTAGCATCTGCAATGAATTCAAATTGTTCGCGGTTACCATCGGTATTTCTAGTGATGCCGCCTTTATATACTTGGTAGTCCAAATCATTTTTTTGATAGGTTTCGGGTTTCATTAAAATCCAAGATCCATATATACTTCCATCTTTTCTGACTGTTTCCTTCACCTGCGCCAATACTTTGTCAGGAGAAGGCGTATTTGATTGATTCAAAATTTGTTTTGTAGCATAGCCTGTAGCGAAGCCGGCTGCTGCCCCCAATAGAAACGTTTTCCAATTCATGAATATCTCCTCCATTGCTTTTTATTACTCACTCTATCTAGTATACATAAGAAGTCTTTCTTTGACTAACGATTTGAAATTTTACCCATTTACTGATAAATTAAAACATGCTAGGTGGTAACTATCGTCTAAGTTAGGTAAAATAGATAGGAAATAAAAGTAGTTAAGGGGTAGAGATATGGATCAAGAGACTTTAACACTATTTAAAACATTGACGGAATTACCAGGGGCTTCAGGAAATGAGCATGCCGTGCGTAATTTTATGAGAAGTGAGCTTGAAAAATATTCAGATGAAATCGTTCAGGACCGCCTTGGAAGTATCTTTGGCGTAAAAAGAGGAAATGAAGAAGGCCCAACTGTAATGGTGGCTGGACATATGGACGAAGTGGGCTTCATGGTCACTTCTGTTACGGAAAATGGCATGATCCGCTTCCAAACACTTGGAGGATGGTGGAGCCAGGTTCTTTTGGCACAACGAGTGGAAATTATCACGGACAACGGGCCGGTAATCGGGGTCATTGGTTCCATACCTCCGCATTTGCTTGATGAATCGCAGCGTTCGAAACCTATGGATATCAAGAATATGTTGATAGATATCGGTGCGGATGACCAGGAGGATGTGAAGCGGATCGGGGTTAAGCCTGGTCAGCAGATTGTTCCGATTTGCCCTTTCACGCCGATGGCCAATGAAAAGAAAATCCTTGCTAAAGCATGGGATAATCGCTATGGTTGCGGTCTTGCGATTGAACTATTGAAGGATTTGAAGGATGAAAAATTACAGAATATTTTATATTCGGGAGCGACGGTTCAGGAAGAAGTGGGATTACGGGGCGCCCAAACGGCTGCACATATGATCAAACCGGATATCTTCTTCGCCTTGGATGCAAGCCCGGCAAATGATATGTCCGGAAATAAAAGTGAATTTGGACAGCTGGGTAAAGGTGCATTATTGCGTATTTTAGACCGGACGATGGTCACACATCGCGGAATGAGGGAATTCATCCTCGATACGGCCGAATCCAATGATATTCCTTATCAATATTTTGTTTCTCAAGGCGGAACGGATGCAGGAAAGGTCCACATTGCCAATGATGGGATTCCGAGCGGCGTGATTGGGATTTGCTCACGTTACATTCATACCCATGCATCGATGATCCATATTGATGATTATGCGGCTGCCCGTGAATTGATTGGGAAGTTGGTCCGCGCTTGCGATAAAACGACATTTGAGACATTGAAGAATAACGGATGATAATGAAAGCTGAAATGGAGGGGACACCCTTCCATCAGCTTTTTTTGCATAGAGGGAAGGGCATACATATGAAAATTGTAGTAGGCAGTACAAACCCGGCGAAAGTGCAGGCCGTGATTAACATCTATAAAGAAGCAGAAGTCATCTCGCTACAGGTGGAAAGTGGGGTTTCGGAACAACCATTTTCAGATGAAGAGACCATGAACGGGGCTGTGAACCGGGCCAGAAATTGCTTGCTTGAAAAGGGGGCCGATATCGGAATCGGTCTCGAAGGTGGCGTGGTTAAAATGGAACGCGGCTTATTCGTATGCAACTGGGGGGCAATGGCCACGAAGGATGGCGATATCTTCATTGCCGGAGGCGCGAGAATTCCCCTCCCCGGAATGATTGCGGATCGCTTGGAAAACGGGGAAGAGCTCGGTCCGGTTATGGACGATTTCACCAAGAAAGCGAATATCCGCAAGAAAGAAGGGGCTATCGGGGTATTTACGAATGAACGGATTACCCGTGCCGATATGTTCGGAAATATCATGGAAATGCTTGCGGGGCAGTATGAATATAAGAAAAACCATCAATAAAAGAGACTGTCAGAACAAAGCAGAAACAGACAGGATTTAGGATATCGGTGCTGATAATATAGAAAACAAGGGAGGGGAAAGCCATATGGGGTGGGTAGAATCCATTCAGAAGGCCCTTGACTATATAGAGGAGCATTTAATCGACGACTTGACCATCGAGAACATTTCTAGTCAGGCGAATGCATCAGCCTTTCATTTTCAGCGGACGTTCACCATCTTGACGGACATTTCCGTTGGAGAATACATCAGGCGCCGTAGATTGACATTGGCTGCCCAGGAACTTGTAAGTACCAATGGCAAGGTCATTGATGTAGCCTATAAATATGGCTATGACACTCCCGAGGCTTTTTCAAAAGCTTTTCGGCGGCAGCATGGAATACCTCCTAGCGAAGCCCGAAAGTATATGGGAAAGCTGACATTCTATGAACGCCTGGTTATCCAGGTGCTTCTAAAAGGGGCGGAACCGATGAAGTATAATATCGTGGAAAGAGATTCTTTTCGAGTGGTCGGTATCAAGCGGGAGTTTTCACTAGAGAACGAAGAAAATCTGATAGGAATCCCGAAGCTTTGGGACGAAGTGAACTCGGGTGGTACCAGCAATCGGTTAGGAAAATTGAATAACGGCCGAATCAAAGGGTTGCTAGGGATATGTGTCGATTCCCCTGAAGATGAGCGGAATTCAATCGATTATTGGGTGGCCACGGAGTATGACGGAAGCGTCCCAAAAGATTATTCTGGCTTGACGATACCTGCATCCAAGTGGGTTGTGTTCGAGGTCAATGGACCGATGCCCGAGGCGATGCAAAAGGTTTGGAAACACATCTTTTCCGAATGGTTTCCGGCAAGCGGACATGAACATGCAGGAACACCGGAAATGGAAGTATATGTTGAAGATGATGCTTCAGCCGCAAATTATTACTCCGAGATATGGATCCCTATTAAGAGATAAAGGATGGGCTTGTAGGCAAAGACTGTGTCCTACAAGCTTTTTTTATCCATGTAAAAAGCACTCCATAAGAGTGCCTATAACTTCATTCATTTTCCATCTTCGAATATATAAGAAAGGACTTTTAAGGCTTGGTTCACCGATTCGACTGTGACGCTTGCTTTTTCAGATAATTCTTTTAGCGCGTGGTGATGGGATTCTGGGCGGATCAAGATAAGTGGTTTGCCAAGTGAGACCGCGGTGCTTGCATCCATGGCAGTATTCCACTGCTTATATTTCTCTCCAAATAGGGCAACGACAAGGTCAGCTTGCTTCATCAAAAGACCTGTACGCAAATTATTGATTTGAGAAGCTGCCATATCCTTTAAAACAGGGGTCGGCTGTTTCCCGAGAATATCTTCCCCGATATTATCGGAGCGTTCATGATTTTCCATTGGGCCGACAAATTCTAAAGGAAGCTTTAAAGCGGCCGCCTTCTCTTTTAATTCACTTCTCCAATTTGAATGGATTTCTCCAGCCAGGTAAACCGTTACTTTCATGATGATCCTCCTTATTATCTAATTTGCTTACATTGTATCATGTTTTAAGAAAATGGATGGATTTCATAAATTAGGATATAAGTAAAGACAAGAGGGTAACGGTAGATTTTTGAAAAGGAGGGGGAAGTCTTGAAGGTCCCACCCCAAAAAAAAATTCTGATCGTCTTTTTGATGAGCATCCTGGCAGTCGGTTGTTCAGGCATTGAAAGGCAGGTGGATAAGGCCGTGACAGCAACGGTTTCCGCTTTTCGGGATGAAGCGCCGCAACCGAATACAAAAGTGGGGCTTATAAAGGTGTATCTGCCTAAAAATTTCAAGATAGAAGAGGAACATGAGAATAACTTGATCCTGAAAAGTGGTCAACAGGCTTATATATTATTTGTCAATCCAAATGAAAACAGCGAAAGCTCGCAATTATTTTTGACGGCAAAGGAGCAGAAAACTCATTATTTGACACTGGAATCCTTTCAGAATGATGATAAGTTCGGTTTTATTTCCATCATGGAATTATCGGAAGAGAAATATGAGCTTTCCGTAGGAAGCGGCGGGGTCAAGCTCACAACCGAGACGGGGAAAGAGGATTTAAAGGATGAGGCGGAGAAAATGATGGAAATCGTTTCTTCCGTTCCACAGAGGTGAAAGAAGGTCCGGCGTACCCATACCGGACCTTTTGTGCTCTCTATTACAATCCGTATTGATGGTTGATTGAAGCGGAGTCTGGTATGATGGAATTATAAAATAACTAGATGGATTTCATAAGAGCTGGAGGAATAATAAGATGGAAAACTTACAAACTGTTGAACAATACGATGCATTAAAAAATGAAGGAAAACATATTTTCCTTTTCTCGGCAACATGGTGTGGCGATTGCCGAGTGATTGAACCAATCCTACCGGAAATAGAAGCGAAGTTCCCTGAATTCACGTTCATTCATGTAGATCGCGATAAATTCATCGATGTATGCGCTGCTAATGATGTTTTTGGAATTCCTAGCTTCATCGGATATGAAAACGGTAAAGAGCTAGGCAGATATGTGAGCAGGGACCGTAAAACACAAGAACAGATTGAAGAATTCATTTCATCATTATAATGAAAGGTCCCCTTCTTTAGGGGATTTTTCAATGGATAGGAGGGTCAGCCATGAAAATGGATAGCATAAAGCTGAAGAACATATTAAAAGAACGCTTAGCGGATGAAAATCGTACGTTCAAATTCGATAGCCAGAAGGACACGTTACGGATCGAAAATATAAAGACCGGTAAAGGCATCACGGTTGAACTTCCACCGGTGCTTGCAAATTACGAAAATATCCAAGAAAAAGCCATTGATGAAGTCATCTATTACGTAGATGAGGCACTGAATGTAATGGGGGAAGAACATAGCATGGAGGGCAAGGAGAAATTCATTTTTCCTGTGATTCGTTCGACTTCTTTTCCAATGGAGGCAGAAGAGGGCAATCCCTTTTTGTTCGACGACCATACGGCGGAGACACGTGTCTTTTATGCGTTGGATTTGGGCAAGACCTACCGTTTGATCGATGAGAAAATGCTCAAGCGTGAAGACTGGCAGGGAGATAGGATCCGGGAGATTGCCCGTTTCAACGTCCGCTCCCTCTCGACTAAATTGAAGTCGGATATCGTAGCGGGGAACACCTTTTATTTCTTGAATACAAATGATGGCTATGATGCGAGCCGGATTCTTAATGAATCATGGCTTCGTGAAATGAAGGAAAAGATATCGGGTACCATGGCAGTGGCCATTCCTCATCAAGATGTCATCATCATTGCCGATGTGCAAAATGATACTGGCTATGATGTACTCGCACAAATGGCGATGAGCTTTTTCGCCAGTGGCCACGTACCGATTACGGCGTTATCTTTCCTTTATGAGGAAGATGAGCTAGAGCCGGTCTTCATTATGGGTAAAAATAAAAAGCGTGAACAATAAGTAAGCGGATGGATGAATAATGATAGGGCTCCTGTCTCTTTGGATGGATTTCCAAACTCGGCAGGGGCTTATTTTGTTATACCCTAGGGAATATAATATTTTGTATTAAAACTTAATCTCATTGTAAACTCTGTTTAACAGAGGTGTTTTAATTAAATAGTAGACTATATAATTAGAACGTGTTTAAACTCATATGAAAAGGGGTTTAAATAGGTTAAGAGTTATGTGAAATTGGGATGATTCCTGCGGAAATTTGCAAAAAACTACATATATATCCCTATTAACCTTAATTTCTCTCGATATTTCAAAAAATACTGGTAGAATTAGTTACATAATTACAGATAGTAGAAAGAGTGATAGGTTTGAAGTGGCTAAATAAAATGAAAAAGTGGTTCCAAGCAGAGGAAATTATTGAGATTGAAGAAATAATAATAGATGAACCGATCGATAAAGAGACTTTAAAGAAGATGGACTTTTCTAAACTTCCCAAGACAAAGAAGGAAGAAATCGAAGCATACAATCAAACGGTGGCAAAAATGTCCCAAACGAAAGATCCGGATACGAAGATCTTGTTTCAATATCCAAAAGGGGAATTTAAATTCCCTCTGATACCTGATAAGGAACAACGTGTGAGAAAGCCTAGGGAAAAGAGAAGAGAGGAGCGGGAGCATAAACAGGATACGGAATCTTATGAATCCAAAAGGCCTAAGCAGAGTCCCGAGCAGAAACGGAAGAACGCTGAACGGATCGCTACTCAAAAGATCCTGCCATCCAATACCCCGTTCCGACCGACGGAAATCCCCTCACCTGTTTATGGGTTTCGGCGACCGGAAAAAAAAGTGGTCAAATCGGTCGAATTTGAATTAGAGAGCAAATTTCCTGTTCTTAAAAAAGAAGAGCCTGAGGTTCCAAGGATTATTCCGAACGAGGTAAAGGAAGAGGTTTATGAGGAATTGACCCGTGAACCTTCCGTTCTTGTACCAGAACAGATAGATGAAAAAAAAGAAGAAGCCATTTCCGAGGTTCCTGCCTTTATGCGCCGGAATGAGGATACGGACCCCAAGGCGGCGACAAGTGAGCCGGAACCAGTTGCTTCAGAATTTCCGGTAGACCAAGAAGTTGAAGAGCAAGAAACGGAGCAAGTGGAATTTGGGCAGGAAGTGGCGGTCGGGATAATGGAAGCCGTTGAACCTACTGTCGTTCCAGCCGAAGAAGGTAAGCCTGAGGCCCCGGCATATATCGCCGAGGATCCTGTTGATCCCGAAGTCCTTGACCAGGGGACGGAACCGAAAACCGAGGAATCCCCTAAACGCCCGAAAAAGCATATCCCCTTTAATGTCATGATGTTAAAGCAGGATAAAGAAAAGGCTACATTCCTAAATCCTTTTAAAGCGGAAAAAAAAAGCCCTGAAATCGAAAGGGGAGTAGTGGCTGTTGAAACGAGACCCACTGAAAAGCCTGTAACATCATGGACTACGTTGGAAAGCGAACCCATTCCCGTTGCTACAGGAGTGCAGGTTGAGGAAGAAGCCATTCAAGAACGGACGGATACAGCCGAACCACAAAGGGCTGAGGAAGTTCGGTATGAACCCGTAACTCCTTCGCTACCTGAGCACGAGAAACAATCGCATTTCGAGACGAACGAGGTTCCCATTTCTCCGGTTATTCCAGAAGCGGAAGTTGTTGAACATGAAGAAAAACAGGAGGTAGCTGTTCCAGAGCCTATGAAAGCAGCCCATCCCGTCAGTACGGGACTAGTCGATTCTGTAGAAGATGAGGAAAATCCGTATTATGTATTTCCAAAGATCGAGTTATTGACTCCTCCCACATATGCCGAACATGATGATGAGTGGCTTGAAGAACAGACCGTATTGCTGGACGAGACACTGAAAAACTTCAATGTCCGGGCAAAAGTCGTGAACGTGACGCAAGGTCCGGCGGTCACTCGTTTCGAGGTCCATCCTGAACCGGGTGTGAAAGTGAATAAAGTGACGAACCTCATGGATGATATCAAGTTAAGTCTGGCGGCTCAGGATATGCGAATGGAAGCTCCAATTCCAGGTAAGCATACCATCGGCATTGAAATTCCGAATCGGAAGAGCAAGCCTGTATTTTTGCGTGAGGTTTTGGAGAGTACTGAGTTTCAAGAGCATGAATCACCGCTCGCTGTTGCGCTGGGACTAGATATTTCCGGCCAGCCGATCATCACCGATTTAAGAAAGATGCCGCATGGCCTGATTGCCGGGCAAACGGGATCGGGAAAAAGCGTGTGCATCAATACGATGTTGGTTAGTTTACTGTATAAAGCAACGCCTCAGGAACTGAAATTGATGTTGATTGATCCAAAAATGGTTGAGCTTGCTCCATATAACCAAATTCCCCATTTGGTCAGTCCGGTCATCACAGATGTGAAAGCTGCCACTGCGGCCTTGAAATGGGCAGTGGAGGAAATGGAACGCCGCTATGAACTATTTGTCCATGCAGGAGTTAGGGATATCAGCCGTTTTAATGACCAGGCTGAAAAAGCCGGACAATATTCCAATAAGCTGCCATATATCTTGGTAATCATTGACGAATTGGCCGATTTAATGATGATGTCCCCGGCAGATGTCGAGGAAGCGATTTGCCGCATTGCTCAAAAGGCCCGTGCTTGTGGCATTCACTTAATTGTGGCGACACAGCGTCCGTCCGTGGATGTTATCACTGGTTTAATCAAGGCGAATATCCCGACTCGAATCGCTTTTTCCGTTTCATCCCAAGTCGACTCGCGAACCATCATTGATAGCGGTGGGGCAGAGAAACTGTTAGGAAAAGGGGATATGTTGTTTGCGGAAAACGGTTCATCAAAAACGGTCCGTCTGCAAGGGACTTTTGTAAGCGATGAAGAAATCGATCAAGTGGTCAATCATGTGAAACTGGAACAGAAGCCAAAATATTTATTTGAACAAGAAGATTTGTTGAATCGTGCCCAAGTGACGGAAGAAGCGGACGAGTTATTCTTTGAGGCATGTGAATTCGTCGTTCATCAGCAGGCCGCTTCGGCTTCTAGTGTCCAAAGGCGTTTCCGAGTAGGATACAACCGTGCAGCTCGTCTGATAGAAATGATGGAACAGCAGGGCGTCGTTTCTGAATCGAGGGGAAGCAGGCCACGGGATGTACTGATTACCGAGGAAGAACTTGAATTTTTACACGTAAATTAAGAGAACCTATACTAGGGTTCTGTATATAATGTGAAGGGCGAGATATAAATTCTAAAGCGAATGGAATAGAAAAGCCAATGATTTGATAAAATGGCATCTCCCTGACATGGATGTATGAATAAAAAGGTGATATAATATATTTTTGTCGATGAATAAATAAAAAGTACGTATAAAAACCTAGGCGAAAAGTACAATTCGAGCAAGTTTTCGTAATGAAAAAACAAATAAACATGACGTCATATACTGTCATACAGATAGACGATTGGTGGAGGTTCGTTATATGACTGCTTACCATTTTGTGGGTATCAAAGGTTCGGGAATGAGTGCGCTTGCTCAAATATTGCATGATATGAATATTCAAGTGCAAGGTTCCGACTATGAAAAAGAATTCTTTACACAAATAGCGTTAGAAAAAGCTGGGATAAAAATCCTTCCTTTTAACGAGGAAAACATTCAGCCTGGAATGACCATCATTGCAGGTAATGCGTTCCCGGATACCCATCCGGAAATCGTGAAAGCAATGGAACTTGGTTTACCAGTGATACGTTATCACCGTTTTCTTGGTGATTTCATGAAGACCTTTACAAGTGTTGCCGTTACCGGGGCACATGGTAAAACGTCGACTACAGGCTTGCTGGCCCATGTCATGGGTGGTGCCAAACCAACATCCTATCTGATTGGGGATGGAACTGGAAAAGGAATCGTGGATTCTACTTACTTCGTATTTGAAGCATGTGAATACCGCCGTCACTTCCTTTCTTATTATCCTGACTATGCAATCATGACGAATATTGACTTCGATCATCCAGATTACTATGCAAATGTGGAAGACGTGTTCGAGGCATTCCAAACGATGGCCTTACAAGTCAATAAAGGGATCATTGCATGCGGGGACGACGAGCATTTACCGCATATTCAAGCAAAAGTACCGGTCATTTTTTACGGATTTGCGGAAGGAAACGATTTTCAAGCGAAAAATGTTTCCGTCACTCCGGAGGGAACGACATTCGATGTGAATGTGAGGAACACGTATTACGATACTTTCTCCATTCCGACTTTTGGCAAGCATAGTGTGTTGAACGCTTTAGGTGTCATTGCACTGTGTAAATATGAAAACCTGGATACGGAAGCCGTGAAGGCTCAGTTACTCACTTTTGAAGGCGTAAAACGCCGGTTCTCCGAAAAGGAAATGGAGAGTCAAATCATCATTGATGATTATGCCCATCATCCTACAGAGATTTCAGCAACCATTGACTCAGCGCGTCAAAAATATCCAGAGCGTGAAATAGTAGCGGTCTTCCAACCGCATACTTTCTCAAGAACGCAAGCATTCCTGGATGAGTTCGCCGACAGCCTGAATCTAGCCGATAAAGTATACTTATGTGAAATCTTTGGATCTGCCCGTGAACATCATGGAAAACTATCGATTGAAGATCTTCAGGAGAAAATTCCTGGTGCCGAGCTTATTACAGAAGAAACAACAACGCAATTACAAAAACATAAAAACAGTGTAGTCCTATTCATGGGTGCAGGGGATATTCAAAAATTCCAGGCTGCTTATGAGGAGTCGCTGCAAGTTAAATAAAAAATGACCAACCCATAAATGGGTTGGTCATTTTTTATGGAATCACAAGCATGATCTGCGTGAAGTAGGTCATTTTAAATTTTCTGGATTTAATGATTCAAGTTCAGGTAGAACAAAGCGTCCATCTTTTCGGATCAGCACATCGTCAAAGTAAATTTCCCCACCGCCGTATTCAGGGCGCTGGATATTGACTAAGTCCCAGTGAATACTCGAATGGTTGCCATTAAAGGCGTCATCATAACATTGTCCAGGGGTGAAGTGAAAACTTCCATCAATTTTCTCATCAAAGAGGATATCTTGCATCGGATGTAGAATATAAGGATTTACACCGATAGCAAATTCACCGACATAACGGGCGCCTTCATCTGTATCAAAGATTTTGTTGATGCGTTCAGTATCATTGGCCACCGCTTCAACAATTTTTCCATCCTTGAATGTTAACTTCACGTTTTCGAAAGTAAAGCCCTGATAAGGAGATGGAGTATTGTAAGAAATGACCCCATTAATCGAGTCCTTAACAGGTGCTGTGTACACCTCACCATCAGGAATGTTCAGTTCACCTGCACATTTGATGGCTTTAATGTCCTTGATGGAGAAAGATAAGTCTGTTCCGGGACCAGTTAAGCGGACTTTATCGGTCTTATCCATCAAATCAACAAGGCTATCCATGGCTACGCTCATTTTTCCATAATCGAGATTGCAGACTTCGAAATAGAAATCTTCGAAAGCTTCTATACTCATTTTGGCTAATTGAGCCATAGAATTCGTCGGGTAACGGAGCACGACCCATTTCGTTTTCGGAACGCGGATATTTCTATGTACTTTTCCGATCGTTTGACCATGAATCGCCATTTTGTCTGCGGGCACATCGGATTGCTCATTGATATTATCTCCGGCACGAAGCCCGATATATGCATCCATCTGGCTCATCACGTTCGCTTCGAATTCACCCATCATCTTGTATTGTTCTTCCTGTGCACCCATTAATAAGGCGCGATCCACTTGATGGTCCTTTAAGAGGACGAATGGGTACCCATCAGCTGCATACGCTTCTTTTACAAGGGCGTTGACCAGTTCGCGTTGCAATCCAAAGTTTTCTATCAAGAGTTTTTCACCCTTTTGGAGTTTCACTGAATAATTTATCAGATTATGTGCAAGTATCTCGATTCTAGGATCTTTCATGTAGAATACCTCCAATATTTAGTTTTATTATTCTATCATACCTGATTAGCTGTAGAAATTTCATCCATTGGTCCCAATTAGTCGAAATTTTTCGCTATCAATATTTCCAAAACAGGTATAGATAGGGTATATTCACAAATTAAATACGTTTATAATAACGGGGAAGGGGTAATTAATAACTAAACAGTTACTAAATATGTCGATTTTTTTTCGGAGGTGTTCCAATGGAGATCATATTATACGTAAGTGCTGCAGTGGCAGCAATCGCTTTCCTGGTCCTTGTTATCTTCTTAACAAAGGTACTCACATCACTACAAACTACCTTGGACAGCGTGGCCCGGACGCTGACGGGACTTGAAAGCCAAATGCAAGGCATAACGGTTGAAACTACCCAGCTACTACATAAAACAAACTCGTTAGCAGAAGACTTGCAACAGAAATCTGAAAATCTGAACACAGTGGTGGATGCAGTGAAAGATGTAGGTACTTCCATCTCTAGCTTCAATACATCCGTCCAAAAGGTTTCTAATAAAGTGCAGGCAGAAATCGATAACAACCAAGAACGAATTTCCCAAATCGTTCAATGGAGTAACGTGGCCATGGAAATCCGTGATAAATGGAAGGCCAGGAACAAGCAAACCGCTCCAACTGCATATGAACAGGCAGAGATAGAAAGAGAAGCACTTGAAACAGATAACCTACCTAAAAAAAGGTTTTTACGATCTAGATCTTAACACCAGGTAAATAAAAAAAATTCCCAAATTTGAAAGGAGAATGTTACATGACGCAAAAAGAATATCCTACAAGCGAATATCAAAAATCATACGAGGAAGCACGCGATTCCATCAATTCGAAGGACTTCATGATCGGCGCCTTGATCGGCGGAATGATCGGAGCAGCTACAGCTTTATTCATGGCTCCGAAAACAGGCAAGGAATTAAGAAATGATTTCAACGAACAAGCTAAGAGCCTTTCCGAGAAAACAGAGAAGCTAAGACAAACCGCGATGGAAAAAGGTACGGTTTTGGCTGATACCGCTAAAGAAAAAACAGGAACGGTTACTGAATTGGTTTCTAGTAAATCTTCAGATATCGTCAATAAAGTGAAGAACCTAAAAACGGGCAAAGAAGAAAATGGCGATGCAGCTAATGATACTACGAACTCAAGCAATAAGGATATTGATGTAACGGGAACTTCCGATTCGAAAATCGTATCCGTTGAAACCAATATGCCTGAAAGTAAAGACAATAAGTCAAAAAATACACAAGCCGACCCGACTAGCGGAAACAAAAATACGGCAAAGCTAAAATTAGATGAAGCAAAAAAAGCTTTTGATGAAACCGAAAATAAATTAAAAAAATAATGTATGCTTCAATCGCTCAATATTTGCGAAGGTATGCACAATAATTGTCAAAAAAGACGATGAAGTGGTACGATGACTTCATCGTCTTTTTTCTGAAATCGAAAGGGGTTAATACACATGACACTTACTAAAATCGAAACGGAACAACAATTCAATGAGCTCGTAACGGAAGATCTTTTTTTACTTTTTAAGCATAGTGTTACTTGCCCAGTCAGTGCGGAAGCTTTTGAGCACTATCAAAATTTCATCGCTGAACACCCGGAGTTAAAGACGGCCTACTTGGCCGTGCAAGAAGCGCGTCCGCTTTCCAACCATGTGGCGGAAACTTTTGAAATCAAACATCAATCCCCCCAAGCCATCCTATTTAAAAATGGCACGCCTACATGGAATGAATCCCATTGGAGAATTACAGAAGATTCTCTAGGCAAAGCAATCTCTCAATAAATGATGAAAGGCAGGCGTGTTGTTGAATCAACATGCCTGCCTTTTTCATTTTATGAGACTGTTTCTATGTCAACTAGTGGTGGGCCAAAGAATTCTTAATTGGTCACCGGGGGCAAGTTCATCGTGAAAAGTAGTTTCCTGCTCATTTTTAATGAGAATGAATCGGCTATTCCCTGTGGTAGGCATAAAGATTTCCACATGACGGAAAAGGTCTTGAAAGATAAAAGGTTCCACCTTATGTTCGATCATACTGAGGTCATCATTTGGCTGGATGATGTCCGTATCTTTCAATCGCTCGTCACCGCGTCTGAATTCTGCCAGATTTTTAGACAGAATGACTTGTTTGCCTTCAAAAAAAACAGGGACGTTGTGGGTATGCTGGATTTGTAAAGCTTCCATCACCTCTAATAAAGTAGGAGGGGCTGGATTTACCACTTCTAATTCATCGCCATCTTCAAAGGAGTACGTCCGTTTTGTTGCCAGTCCATTTTTGCTGATTTTACCCGTCCACGAGGGAAGCTGAATGGACTTTCCGTTCAATTTAATAGATAACGGTTCAAGGCAAGCAAGAAGTTCGGATAAGTGAAGTTCTTTGATCAACTCATTAATCGTTACTGGTATCCTGCAAGTTATTTGATCATGATCCTCGATTAATTCATGGATGGAGGCAGCTTTGCCATTTCTGGTAATGGAGGCTTCGATGGTATACTCTGTACCGTTAAGGATCACGGTTTTTCTAGGGATATCATCCAATACATCGAGTATGCGCAAAATGGCCGGTTCACCGTCTTCCCCTTTTGAGGTTACGATGACGTCTTCATCCTTCACTTCATCATCTAAAGAAGCTTCCGTTCCGTTTAAGGTAATCACCGATTTCTTTCCATGGTTTCCGGGAAGGGTAAATTGATTTCCGTTGATCGTGACGATTTTGGCCATGCCGGGTTTTCCATATAAAGAACTCATCTTAATACCTGCTGTGAGCAGGCAATCCCCCACTGTTGTTCGTTTCATATCAAACAAGCGGATGGGGTGCCCGTCAACGGTGATGCTCATGTATTGAATCGGGTTTTTATCGGCAGCAATGGCAATCCCAATCGGTGTTACCAATTCAGGCCCTTTTTGGATTTCAGACGAAATGCCAAGGTTCTGGATCGCATCGACGCCCCGGATTGCCACACGGTTACTTGGCAAGTTTAGTTTTTCAGCTAAAAGCCGGCATAATTCCGGTGTTTGGCTTCCACCTCCGACAAGCATCACCGCTTTTGGTGAACACTCATTATTCAAGGAGAGAATTTCTAAACGGATGGCTTCAGCCAACCTATCGAGTGCAGGATGAATATGTTCGATGATATCACTCTTGGCAATCTCGGTGGAAAATCCAAGAATATCAGTGACCGTTATCGAATCTTGATCGAGCAATTCCCTTTTCGCCTTTTCTGCAAGAGGGAAGTCCAGGAGCAGGTAGTCACTTATGGCCTCGGTAATTTCATCCCCAGCGATTGGTACCATTCCATAAGCGATGACGGTCCCTGAATCGGTCAAGGCTATATCGGAAGTCCCCGCCCCTATATCGACCAAGGCGACGTTAAGGCGGCGCATGGAGGCCGGGATGAGGACATTGATGGCTGCAATCGGCTCAAGCGTAAGAGCCTGCATTTCCAATCCCGATCTTTTCAAGGCAGCTAAAAGGGACTCAACAACGACCTTGGGCAGGAAGGTGGCGATGATCTCAACTGACGCTTCTTCCCCGCTCTGATCGATCAGGCTTCCGATTTCCTGTCCATCGAGGCGATAGTATAAAACCGAATAACCAACACAATAATAAGTGGACCGGGAGTCTGATTGTTCTGCCACGGTCGCCTGGGCTTCCTGGACAGCACTGAATTCGAGGTGGAGGATATCCTCATGTGTCAGCATCGGTTTCCCAACTATATCGACAGACGTCTTCGCCCGTTCGGTTTTCAAGGCCCTACCGGCTGCAGCGACAGAAACCTTTCTTAGGGGACCGTGAGTTTCCTCCAGTTTGCCCTTAATGTGAGAGATGACTTTAGCCACAGCTAGAACATCATGTATTTGACCGTCCAGCATGGCCCGCTCCGAATGCTCTTCTGATAGAATATCGATAATATTATAGCTTTCCTGTTCTTTTTCTAATATAATTCCTACAACGGAACGCGTTCCAATGTCCAAGGCAAACAGTTTTTCGTGCATCAGTGACACCTTCTTTTATGTAATATATTACTTTAGTACTTAAAAGCGTTTAATTAATAAAGAAAAAAGTAGTGACATTTACAAGAATTTCATTTATAATTGTTTTTAATTATACATGAATTATTATAAAATTTTCATAGCTTAAATTATCGATTGAAATGAGTGAAAATTCGAACAGGTAAAAAGTACGGGTTTTCCATCGTGAAATCGTTGATATTTTTAAAATCGAAGGGATGGATTTGGAATGAGCAATAGAGAGCTTGATGGATTGCGTAATCAATTGGATGATGTAAACCTTCAGTTATTGCAACTGATTAATCAACGGGCGGGACTAGTACAGGAAATCGGCCGCGTTAAAGAAAAACAGGGCGTAAACCGCTACGATCCAGTCCGTGAAAGAATCATGTTGGATCTTATTGAAGCGAATCATCAAGGTCCTCTTGACCTAGGTTCGATTAAACATATCTTCAAGGAAATCTTTAAATTAGGCTTAGAACTTCAAAAAGATGATCAGAAGAAGACGCTTCTTGTTTCCAGAAAACAAAAACCGGAAGATACAATCATCGACATCAAAGGTGAACTTATCGGGAACGGGATTCCTAGTTTCGTATTCGGTCCATGTGCCGTGGAATCTTATGAACAAACGGCTGCAGTTGCTGAAGTCATCAAAGCAAAAGGCCTGAAGCTTATGCGTGGTGGTGCATTCAAACCGCGTACATCGCCATACGACTTCCAAGGACTTGGTTTAGAGGGATTACAGATCCTTAAGCGGGTTGCAGATGAATATGGTTTGGCAGTCATCAGTGAAATCGTAAGTGCAAATGATATGGAAGCAGCGGTTGAACATATCGATGTCATCCAAATCGGTGCACGTAACATGCAAAACTTCGATTTATTGAAAGCGGCAGGTGCCGTAAACAAACCAGTCCTTCTAAAACGTGGACTTGCAGCTACGATCGAAGAATTCATCCATGCAGCGGAATACATCATGTCACAGGGTAATGGAAACATCATCCTTTGTGAACGTGGTATCCGTACGTACGAAAAAGCAACAAGAAATACGCTTGATATTTCTGCTGTTCCGATCTTGAAACAAGAAACGCATTTACCTGTCATGGTGGATGTAACCCATTCTACCGGACGTCGTGACCTTCTTCTTCCAACGGCTAAAGCAGCTCTTGCCATTGGTGCAGATGGAGTGATGGCGGAAGTTCATCCAGATCCTTCTGTTGCTTTATCTGATTCTGCACAGCAGATGGACTTCAAGCAATTTGATGATTTCTATAACGAAATTAAACGATTGAACTGGGTAACGGTTTAAGAAAGAATATTTGAAATATATGTACATTCGGCCCTTACCATCTTGGCAAGGGCTTTTTTTAATGGTAAAATACTTGTTTTTGCAGAAAAAGTCCTGAAAAAGACACTATTGGATTGCAGGAAGCATTCTACTATCGTATGATAAGTTAAAAGATGAGGACTGTTCTGAGTTAGAATCATACATAATGAAGATATCTATATAAGCTATGCTTATATAAAAATTAATAGAAAGACTTCCGTTAACCGATTAATTTTCCGTATAAGAAAAATACGTATAATAGAATCTTCTTTGAAATATTGATGCTTTATTGGAAAAAATGAAACAAATGGAGGAATGCAATAATGAATAATATAACCATTTATGATGTGGCCCGCGAAGCAAATGTTTCGATGGCCACCGTTTCTCGCGTAGTAAACGGGAATCCGAATGTTAAACCTGCGACAAGGAAAAAAGTCGCAGATGTGATTAACCGGTTAGGGTATCGCCCTAATGCAGTGGCACGTGGGCTAGCCAGCAAGAAGACAACGACGGTAGGTGTCGTGATTCCGGATATCTCCAGCATCTTTTTTGCGGAGTTGGCACGTGGTATTGAAGATATAGCGTCCATGTATAAATACAATATCATTCTCAGCAGTTCTGATGAAAACATAGATAAGGAATTTCATTTATTGAATACGATGCTAGGTAAACAAGTAGATGGTATCGTATTCATGAGTGGAAACATCACGGACGAGCATGTCAAGGAGTTTAAGAACTCACCGGTTCCCATCGTATTGGCCGGTTCCGTCGAAGAAAGCGGGCAAGTGCCATCGGTCAATATTGATTATGAAGCGGCAGCGTTTGATGCCGTGATGTCCTTTGCCAAAAATGGCCACAAGCGAATAGGTTATGTGAGCGGGAATCTGTCCGCGCCTATTAATGAGAAGAAATTAACTGGTTACAAACAGGGATTGAAAGAAGCGGGGCTTTCTTTCGATGAAAGTTTACTGGTGGAAGGCGATTATACATATGATTCAGGAATTGAATCATTTGATAAGTTTCTTGAAGCCGAAGATCGGCCGACAGCAATCATAGTCGGAGCCGATGAAATGGCACTTGGCATCGTTCATGCCGCTCAGGATAAAGGGTTTAATGTACCAGGGGACTTTGAGGTAATCAGCTTCGACAATACACGGTTAACCTTGATGGTCCGCCCGCAGATCACGACCATCGTTCAGCCTTTATACGATATCGGGGCCGTATCCATGAGGTTGCTAACTAAATTGATGAATCAGGAATTGGTGGAGGGGCAAGAAAAAGTGATTCTGCCGCACCGCATCGAAAAACGTCAATCAACGAAATAATCCAGTATGAGAGTGTCCTTATGGGCACTCTCTTTTTCATAAGGTGAAACTTGTCTTGAAATGGAGACTGGAAACACTCTTTTTTTGGCCATTTAATCCTCCGTGCTGGTGGTCGTTTGTCTGTTAGAACGGATGGGGTAGAGCGCTTTTTCTAGCGTTTGGGCATTTTTCTCGGTAATGGCCGGCTTCCGGGGAATGGGTTCATAAATATCCTGTAGGTCATCCCACTCATCCGGAAGGGTCACAGGAGCCTCAGGCTGCCACGTGTCGATCCATTCCCTTGATAAGGGTCCAGATATATCATTATTGGTCATTTCGAGCCAGACCCTGGACCAGGCGCGTGGTACGACGCGCCAGATATCGTAGCCACCGCCACCGACGGCAATCCAGCGCCCCTCACAATACTTATGGGCCATTTCATGCGCTAATTTCGGGATTTCCCTATAAATCTTCATGGTAGCCGACAAGTGGGTGAGTGGGTCATAATAATGAGAATCAGCACCGTTTTGCGTCAAGATGACGTCTGGCTTAAAGAATTCAATCACTTCCTTGAATGCGGCTGTATAGCATTCGAGCCATGATTCATCTTCCGTGAATGCATCCACCGGGATGTTGAACGAATAGCCATAGCCTTTGCCCTGCCCCCGTTCATTGATATTGCCTGTACCGGGAAACAAATAGCGTCCCGTTTCATGGATGGAAAGGGTGCAGACTTCAGGGTCATCATAAAAGGACCACTGTACACCATCACCATGATGGGCATCCGTATCGACATAGAGGACGCGTGCACCATATTTTTTTTGTAAATATTTAATCGCGACCGAGCTATCATTATAAATGCAAAAGCCTGAAGCTTTGCCTCGAAAACCATGATGGAGCCCCCCGCCAAGGTTAAGGGCATGTAGGGACTGACCAGTCATGACGGCATCCACCGCCGTAAGGGTTCCGCCAACAAGCAGGGCACTTGCTTCGTGCATATTAGGAAAGATGGGGGTATCTTCTGTACCTAAACCATAGTTTCCCGCTTTTTCGGGAAGAAGCTTTCCCTGTCCAGCCAGTCTGACAGCGTTTACATAATGCTGGTCATGAACCAGTTGTAATTCCTCATCGGTCGCCATTCGCGGCTTGATGATCTGATCTTCACGGATGGCATGGTGTTTTTTTAGGAGGTCCAGCGTGAGCTGAAGCCGTTTTTGATTGAATGGGTGCTCGTCATTGAATTTGTAGGTCAGCAATTCATCGGAATAGACAAACAAGGATTGATCAGTCATGAGACGCACCTGGCAGGCAAGGCCATAAAACGGTATAGCCTTCTTTCTTTAAGTCTTCCACGACCATGAATGGATTCATGGTTTGTACCCGGACAACGAGAATCTTGTAATCGGATTCATCTTTTTCGGGATAGACAAGCGTGCTCAGAATGTTCGCTTTGCGCAATTTGAAGATGGAGGTAATGTCGTGTAGCGTTCCCGCCGTATTGGGAATCCTGATTTCAATTTGGGAACCGGGCTGATTGACTCCCGTCAGTTCAACGAAAGAATGAAGCAAATCAGTTCCGGTTATGATGCCCACTAACCTTTTTTCCTTCAGGATGGGAAGACAGCTGATGTTATTTTCACAAAATACGGCACCAATCTCTTCTACAAAGTCCAGGGGATGTCCTGTGATGATATCGGTTTTCATGATGCTTCCCAGTGATTTTTCTAAATCCTTTTTGTATTCTTCGGTGCGGAAAATAGAAGGAGAAGCGTCTCGTATGTCACGGTCACTAACTAATCCGACGAGGTGAAAGCTTTCATCGACAATTGGAATATGGCGAATCCGTTTCTCTTTTAAGATTAAGACAGCACTATGAATGGTATCTGTTGGTGTTAAGGCAATGACATCTTCATTCATTATTTTTTCAACAATCATACGTAGTTCCTCCTCTTTACTCGCCTCTTTAATACATGAAACGATTCATGAAACGTAATTGGTCAAACTTTTCGATGGACTCCGGGGGCACTCTCTTTCCTATACGCGCCATCAGGCAGTTTGCTGGATGTGAACTGATTTCCGGGTCATCCGTTGCATAATAAACCAGCCCGCCAGCACTCATCATTTTTTCCATGACCTTTCGATAGTCCCAAACGTTCAATCCCGTCCCCCTCAAGTCCCAATGCCAATAATATTCAGTCGTGATGATAATGAAGTCCTCTACCGAATCATCCTCCGTAGACAGCTGAACTAAATTCTTTCCTACAGCGGCACCACGGTATTTGGGAATGACTTCAATTGCACCAAGCTCGATCAGGTCATCCATCTTGATTTCTGACCAGCGCTCCAATGGGTCGGGATATAGATAAGTCACATAACCAACGATGGTCCGTTCCTCGCGGGCTATAAAGATTCGGCCCTCAGGTAAATCGGCGATTTCAATCAATGCCTTATGCTGTTGTGCAGGAGGGCGAAAGGCGACCAAGTCTTCATGAAAATCGTATCCGGCCATCATTTCTCCGGTTAGCGGCCCTTCAATCAGAAGTGTTCCGCTTGATGCCTGGAGTTCTTTTTTGTAATAGGTCTTGCTATATTCCATTTCTTCACCACCCTAGTAAAATACCAATCTTGTATACTGATTCATCCAAATAGATGGAAACCTTACATAAATTATACATAAAAAACAAGTGACAAGATGATGAAAGCTCTCTCATTTTTGAACCTTTTGTTACAGTTGAGCCTGAAGAATGAAAGGATAAAACCATTCCTAACTAACTATACCAAGATTTACCCTGAATGTTCAAAAATATCAAGAAATATTTTCCTTGAATTTATAAAAAGGTAAATATTTTAAAAATTGAGAAAAATAGTTTTTTATACTATAATAAGAGCTATAAAGCAAAAAGAAGGGGGATTATTTGTATGAATATGAAAGCGCTACCAGCAGTGCAGGGCAATTATAATTTATTGAATTACGATGAGAAGTACAAGCATTTTGACTGGTCTGAAACGGAGAAGGAATTCTCCTGGTCCGAAACCGGAAAAGTGAACCTTGCTTATGAAGCCATTGACCGACATGCTGAGACATACAGAAAGAATAAAATCGCCCTTTATTTTAAAGATGAAAAAAGAAACGAGAAGTATACCTTTAAGGAAATGAAAGAATACACAAACCAAGCGGCCAATGTATTTCAGAACCTTGCTGAAGTGAAGAAGGGAGACCGCGTTTTCATTTTCATGCCACGGTCCCCGGAACTTTATTTTGCGTTGCTCGGTGCAATCAAAACGGGAGCTGTCGTCGGGCCACTATTCGAAGCCTTCATGGAGGGGGCGGTGCGGGATCGCCTTGAAGACAGTGAAGCGAGCGTATTGGTGACGACACCTGAATTATTGCCTCGTGTACCGGTAGACGACCTGCCCCATTTAAAACATATTTTCTTAGTGGGGGAGAACATCCAGGAGGAAGGGAAATACCATAACTTCAATAAAAAAGTAAAAGAAGCCGACAAGCACTTTGACACTGAATGGGTGGATCGTGAAGATGGATTGATTCTTCACTACACATCCGGGTCAACGGGTAAGCCAAAAGGGGTGCTTCATGTACATAATGCGATGATCCAGCATTATCAAACGGCTAAATGGGTCCTCGATTTACAGGAGGATGACGTGTATTGGTGCACAGCGGATCCCGGATGGGTGACAGGGACGTCCTATGGTATTTTCGGACCATGGCTAACCGGTACTTCAAATGTGGTCGTAGGTGGTCGTTTCAAGCCTGAGTCATGGTACAAGACGCTTGAGGAATTCGGGGTTTCGGTCTGGTATAGCGCACCGACTGCCTTCAGGATGTTGATGGGGGCAGGGGATGAGATCGTCAAACGTTTCGATTTGGGTTCACTTCGTCATGTCCTTAGTGTAGGGGAGCCGTTGAATCCTGAAGTGGTGCGTTGGGGAATGAAAGTATTTAATCGACGCATACATGATACGTGGTGGATGACGGAGACTGGCGCCCAGCTTATCTGTAATTACCCCTGCCTGGAAATCAAACCCGGTTCGATGGGTAAACCGATTCCAGGCGTGGAGGCGGCTATTGTGGATGATCAAGGAAACGTACTGCCTCCACATCGAATGGGGAACCTTGCTATTAAAAAAGGGTGGCCATCCATGATGAAGACGGTCTGGAATAATGAGTCGAAGTTTGAATCGTACTTCATGCCAGGTGACTGGTATGTATCAGGGGACTCTGCCTTCATGGATGAAGAGGGATTCTTCTGGTTTCAAGGTCGTGTCGATGACGTCATCATGACAGCTGGTGAAAGGGTCGGTCCGTTTGAGGTGGAAAGTAAGCTGCTTGAGCATCCGGCCGTTGCGGAAGCAGGTGTCATTGGAAAGCCGGATCCAGTCCGTGGCGAGATTATTAAAGCATTCATTGCTCTCCGTGATGGCTATGTTGCGAATGATGGATTAATAGATGAAATCCGGCAATTTGTGAAGCATGGGTTGGCGGCCCATGCAGCACCTCGTGAAATCGAGTTCCGTGATAAGCTTCCTAAGACCAGAAGCGGTAAAATCATGCGTCGTGTCCTGAAAGCTTGGGAACTGGATTTGCCGACTGGTGATTTATCATCCATGGAAGACTAAAAGTGCTACATTATCAATCAATCTACAAAAAAAGAGGCAACCGGAAACTTCCCGGTTGCCTCTTTTTCAGGTGGGAAGCAGGGGTGTTTCATTCCTCTTCTTCCGCTATATCCTTTTCGTCTTTATCAGTAATGTCGTGATCTTTATCTTTTGTATCTTCTTTTTTTTCGTCTTTTTCTTGATCGCTGGAATCAGTTTCCGTATCCTTCTTATTCACGAAGGTGCTCGACTTTTTAGCGACAGTCTGAACGCTTTGTGATGGAGCGGATTCTTTCCCGACAATGTCTACGGCGGTTACGTAATAAGAACCTCCATCAGCACCTGCCGTATAGACCAAATCTGAACCGGCACTGATGCTGGCGACTTTCTGTCCATTACGGTAAACGCGATAGCCAACCACATCTCCTTCAGGATGGAGACCCCAGGTAATGGTCGTATCAGTCACCGTGACGGAAAGGGGATCGGGCACTTTTCCATTATCGTTGAGCGTCGCACTTGTACCCGCGATATCTCCCCATTTCTCGCCACCTGGTATCAAGGCGCCGGGATCATCCACGTATTTTAATCCGATTTCATCAATGGACTTGGGATCCAACATAAACCCTCCACTTGTGAATTCACTTGGTGTTTCTGAAAGGGCAGGATAACGTCTGCTTCCGACTGAAACATATTGACCATCTATCAAACTAGCGTCGCCTTTAGCTGGGACTTGGTTTGAAATGAATAAGTCTGTCTTAACAAGCCCTGCTTTTTGACAGGAGTCTGATGGCAGAAGTCCTGTGGCTGCACAGAAGGAACGACTGACGATTCCCCCAGGCATTTCAAAGCGTTTGTCAGGATCCACCAGCTTCGAATCCACTTCATAGGCAGCATTCATTAAGTCGGCCCAATAATAGATATTACGGTTATTGTACTGGAGGCCATTGTATGTTCCTTGCAAAGATTTAGGTGTATCATAACCAATCCAAGTGCCGAACGTCACATTCGGGTTAGTGGCTACGAACCATGCATCCTTATAATCCTGTCCGGTCCCGGTCTTGCCAGCCCAGTCACTGGAGAAGGCAAGGCGGTTTTTGACGGAAGCGGCCGTACCGCTGTTTACGACATCCCGCATCATATCAAGTGTCAAGTAGGCAGCCTGTGGTGAGAAAACTTCAACTGGCTTCACTTTATGTTGGTAGATGACTTCGCCGTCTTTGGATTCGATTTTATCGATCATGTAGGCATCGATGAATTCACCCGAGTTGGCAAAAGTGGTATAGGCATTGACATTTTCTTCTACGGTTACGCCATTTGTCATTGCGCCCAAAGACAGGGATGGATTACTGTAATCGGATTTGGATAGGCTTGTGAAGCCCATTTTTTCTAAATAGGAAACAGGATTCTGGTTAAGAATTTTCATATAAAATAGCGCGGTCGGGATATTATACGAGTTCTTTAGAGTCTCCCGGGCTGTCGCTATACCAGTAAGGCTTCCACCGCCGTAGTTCCTAGGCTTCCATAACCTTCCGCTTCCATCCGGTATGGAGACAGGGACATTGGACGTCACGCTTCCTGGTGAGATCTTCCCGAGATCGATGCCTGGGCCAAATACGAGAAGCGGCTTCATCGTCGATCCATTTGGGCGGAGTGCTGCGGTTGCATGGTTGGTCTGTTCCCGTTTAAAGTCCCGTCCGCCGACAAAACTGATGATTTTACCTGTCTTGTTTTCGATGAGGACGGCACCAGTCTCAACCGGTTCCTGAACGATTTTCGATTCTTTCGTATCGGGATCGATGATGGTTTGGTTTTTATCATATCCGAAGTTCGGGTAGTTTTTCGTCACTTTCTGCATTTTATTATAGATTTTCTTATTGATGGTCGAATAGATTTTATAGCCGTTTTGACGCAAGTTTCGATCTGCTAGCGCTAGGTATTGCTCGTGCAAATCATCATTTTTTAAATCTTTTTCTTCATATCCATCTTCTTTTGCAAGGTAGACTGATAGGATATCGATAGATCGTTTTTCAATTTCATAGGTAAGCCATGGATATTTCTCGGTAGGTAATGTTTTCTTGCCAATAAAGTCTTTTGTGATATCGTATGTTTTGGCTTTTTCGTATTGTTTCTTTGTTATGTATCCGTTGCTGTGCATCCTTTTCAATACGGTTTTCATCCGGTTGATGCCTGGTTCGAGATCATCCTTGATCTCTCCCTGTTGCGTATAGGGAGTATAGCCAAAAGGACTTTGTGGCAACCCGGCAATGAAGGCAGATTGTGCGAGATTCAAGTCTTTGGCGTCTTTACCAAAAATCCCTTCCGCAGCTGCTTGGACACCAGCAATGTTTCTGCCTGAGGAATTTCTTCCCAAAGTGGAGACATTTAGGTAAGTCTCTAATATCTCTTCTTTTTCAAAGAACTTTTCCACCCGGAGTGCTAGTAAAATTTCTTTTGCTTTTCGTTCGAAGGAGACTTCGTTTGTCAACACTTGGTTCTTGATGAGTTGCTGTGTTAACGTACTTCCCCCGGATTGGACGGCCGCGTTCGAAAATTCTTGATAAACCGCCCGGAGAATCGCTTTTGGTACAACGCCATCGTGTTCATAAAAGTACTCGTCTTCCGTAGCGATGACGGCATTCTTCAGGTGATCGGAAACTTTATCGATGGACACTTCTTCACGCTCAAGATCGCTTGTGAGCTTGCCTAGATACATTTTATCTGCAAAATATATCTCAGAGGTCTCTTCATAATTATAAATATCCTTTTTTAAATCTTCTTTTGAGCGCACTGGCTCATCCTTGACGAGGGCAGCGAAATAGCCGGCTCCAACACCACCGGCGAATGAAAAGCCTAGAATTCCAACAATAATTACGATCAATGTCAAATTCCAAATCACTTGGTAGGAAACTCTGGCATTCCTTATTGTTTTTTCACTTTTGAAAAATCGGTTCACCTGTTTCCATGCCGATTGAATTCTATCTTTTTGATTATTATTCATCGTATCAACCCCCTGAAATCACATATATTATAGCATATAACACCTAGGTAAAAAGGAAACTTCTACATTTTTCTGGCTTCAGCTAGGGTGCTGTTGACAATGTACGGCAGGTATGATAAAAATTTAGTATTATCTTTATTGAATTAGCGATGATAGGACCCAGTAGTTAAGCTATCCCTGTTTTAGAGAGCCGGTGGTTGGTGAAAACCGGTACAAATAGTGAGATGAATTACTTCCTTGAGCATTTGTTGTGAACCTAAATTAGTAGCGACAAACGGGCGACGACCGTTATTCGTCTCGAGCGGAGGGCATATTTTGTCCTCAAGTTGGGTGGTACCGCGAATTTATTCGTCCCTTCATTTATATGAAGGGGCGTTTTTGTATGGTTTTTGCGGAAATTTTCAGGATATATATGAAGGAGGAAAAATGGAATGGAATTACTTAAGGATCTCGAGTGGCGGGGAATCATGTACCAACAAACGGATGAAGAAGGACTCAAGGATATTTTGGATAAAGAGAAGATTTCCCTATATTGCGGGGTGGATCCAACTGCAGATAGCATGCATATTGGGCATTTGCTTCCATTCTTAACATTGCGCCGGTTCCAAAAGCATGGACACCGTCCTGTTGTGCTTGTGGGCGGAGCGACTGGTCTCATCGGAGATCCAAGTGGTAAGAAAGAAGAAAGACAGCTGCAAACGTTGGAAAAGGTTCTTTATAATGCAGACTGCATTAAGGGACAGCTTTCCAAAATCTTCGAATTTGAAGGTGAAAATGGTGCAGTGATGGTTAATAACTATGACTGGATCGGCAAAATTGATATGGTGACGTTCCTGCGTGATTATGGAAAATATATTGGTGTGAATTACATGCTTGCCAAAGATACGGTTGCTTCTCGTTTGGAAACAGGAATTTCCTTTACTGAATTTGCGTACACGATTTTACAAGGCATTGATTTCAACCACTTGTACGACAATCATAACTGTAAGCTGCAAATTGGTGGAAGCGATCAGTGGGGGAATATCACCACAGGACTTGAAATGATCCGCAAGTCGCATGATGAAGAGACAAAAGCATACGGCATGACAATTCCACTTGTAACTAAGGCGGATGGCACGAAGTTTGGGAAAACGGAAGGCGGAGCAATCTGGTTGGATCCAGAAAAAACGACGCCTTATGAATTTTACCAATTCTGGATTAACACAGCGGACGCTGATGTCGTGAAATACTTGAAGTTCTTCACATTCTTGTCACGTGAGGTCATTGAGGACTTAGAGAAATCCATGGAAACCGAACCGCACTTACGTAAAGCACAAAAAGCTTTAGGAGAAGAAATGACACGGATGATCCATGGTCAAGAAGCTCTAGATCAAGCGATCAAAATCTCTGCTGCTTTATTCAGTGGTGACGTGAAGAATCTAAGTGCGGCCGAAATTAAAGTCGGGTTTAAAGATTTTCCAAGTTTTGAACGTGAAAGTGACGAAGATATTTCGTTAGTGGACTTAATTGTAGAAGCGAAGATTTCTCCATCTAAACGTCAAGCACGTGAAGATATCCAGAATGGGGCCATCTCCATCAACGGAGAAAAAGTCACTGATTTACAATATATAGTAAACGAAGAGGCTAAGATTGAAGGGGAATTCATCCTAATACGTCGTGGGAAAAAGAAATACACATTAGTGAAATAAGATAGAGAAAGCCGGCTGAATCCCAGCCGGCTTTTATTTGTATTGAATTCCAAGCATAAAAAAACCCCATCCAAGGATGAGGTTCCGAAGGTATTAACGAGAGTAGAACTCAACGATAAGAGCTTCGTTAATTTCAGCTGGCAATTCAGAACGTTCTGGTAAACGAGTGAATGTACCTTCTAATTTCTCAGCATCGAAAGTAAGGAAGTCAGGAACGAAGTTAGTCGCTTCAACTGATTCTTTGATGATTGAGAAGTTACGTGATTTTTCACGAACGCTGATTACTTGTCCAAGAGACACTTTGTAAGAAGGAATGTCTACGCGTTTTCCATCTACAGTGATGTGACCGTGGTTAACAAGTTGACGTGCTTGACGACGTGTACGAGCTAAACCAAGACGGTAAACAAGGTTATCAAGACGTGATTCAAGAAGAACCATGAAGTTTTCACCATGAACACCTTTGATTTTGCCAGCGCGGTCGAACATTGAACGGAATTGACGTTCAGTGATTCCGTACATGTGACGAAGTTTTTGTTTCTCTTGTAGTTGCATTCCGTATTCAGAAATTTTTCTACGTTGGTTAGGACCGTGTTGTCCTGGTGCGTAAGGACGTTTTTCTAATTCTTTACCAGTACCTGTTAGGGAAATCCCTAAACGACGGGATAGTTTCCAGCTTGGGCCAGTATAACGAGCCATAGGATGACTCCTCCTTCGAATGTTTTTATTTTGGTAAAATAAAAACCGTGTGTGAATGAACAATCATGACCATTTTGTTTTCATGTACCTTCGCCCTAGCAGCAGAGAGTTACGAGATACACCTCTGTATGGAGGAACAAAATGAGAACATAAAGGCTGTCACATAGGCTGCAATATTTTACACAAGGAATATTGTATAATACTCTGCCAAGTGAGTCAAGCGGAATCGGATGATAATTATGATTTAGGTAGAGAATGAAATTCAAAATCTTATAAAAAATACTAGAATAAGGGAGAAATTTCAGGGTAGAAGCGTTATAATAAAGTAATAACCTAAAATGAATATTGTCAATCGTTTCCATTATTTCAGGGAGATATGGTATGATCTTGATTACATGTAGTTCTTTTGGACTAATATTTTTTAAATATTTCGTATTTATAAGTTTGCTTAAAAATAGGCTGTGATATAGGGATGATGGAGATGAAGATTAAAACAGTGCAGTTATTGAATGAATTAAGGATACTTTTCTTTCAGCATATGAAAAGTTCGGAAGGGGACCTCCATTTCCAGAAGTTTTTAGAAGGTTTTTTAATAGAGACAAAAGAGCAGCTTTATATGGAAGAGGTATCTTTCTTTAAATTTGATGAGTGGAAGCTACAATATTATAAAGAGGCTTCGACAGGCAGTGTTGAGGACTATATTATGAAGGCGCCCGCACAGGAACATATTGAGAAGGCAATGAACGAAAATAAGAATGACGAAGCATCGTTTGTATTTATGCCGAAGGATTTCCGAGATTTCCAAACGATCATTCCTCTTTGGGATCAGGGGAAGGTCAACGGATTGATAGCCCTGAAAGAACAGGGGATTTCTTTCAGGAGTCTGACAGAGGAGCAAGGGACTGATTTTGCAGGAGAATTCGCAACCATCTTGAAATCGGCTTTATCAATTTCCAAGATGTCAGTCGAGGAGAAACGGAATAAACGGTTGTTCAAGGTCACGGAAAAGTTCCATTCTTCGATGAATATGGATGCGGTCCTGGGAGAAATCATTTCGACCTTGCATACCGTGTATCCAACCTTTGATTATTTCCTGCTTCTCTCCCATGATAATGATAGTCATGAAAATCTGCCGATTAAGGATCTAGAATATGATAGCGAGAATGTGGCGGCCCTGCAAGCTTATGTAACAGGCACCATACAATTCGATGATCACCCCTCTGACGATCATTCTATCTTATATGCACCTCTAAAAGGTAAACAGGGGGTATATGGGGTTTTGCAAGTCATTGCGCCTAACACGCTCATGTTTCCTGAAAGCGAAATCGAGTTCATTGCGTTATTGGCGAATACTGCCGGAAGTGCCCTGGAAAATGCCCAATTGTATCAGCAATCGAAACGTCTCGTATCGGATTTGCAGTTGATTAACGAAACATCTCACCATTTGAATTCCAATCTACGCTTAAGTGAGACGATGGAGTATATGAAACAGCAAATCATGAAGTCCTTTGACGCAGACCAGACAGGTTTTATCTTGCTTCTGCCAGGGGAAAACGTGAATTTATTGACAGGAAGCTCTGATTTTTTTGATTCAGAGGAATCGGAACTGTATGTATCATTCATGAAAGACAAGATTGATAAAGACAAGGAATCATTATTTATAGGGGACTTAAGCGTGAAATGCCCGGGTGTTGATGTGAGGTATCACTCCCTGATGGCTGTTCCGATGATGGAAAGCAACGATGTTAAGGGGTTTGCCTTAGTATTACACGAAGAACCCTATTTCTTTTCCTTTGAAATGTTCAAACTTTTGCAATCACTCATACATCATTCAAGTTTGGCCATGGCGAATTCCATGCTCCGTGAAGAATTGGAAAAGATGGTCATAACAGATCATCTGACTCGGCTATATTCAAGGAGTTATCTCGATGATAAGATGTCCCAGTCGATGGAAGTGGATGAAGAAGGAACATTCATCCTTATTGACATTGATAACTTTAAGAAAGTGAATGACACGTATGGGCACCAAGTTGGGGATGATATCCTCATCCAGGTTGCCAATCTCATTCAGCATAACATCCGTGATACAGATATAGGGGCTAGGTGGGGTGGCGAAGAAATGGCCATTTACCTCCCACGCATACCCTTGGAAACTGGCGTCAAGATTGCGGAACGTTTAAAAGATAAGGTTGGGGAGGAATCCAGTCCGAAAGTGACCATTTCCTGTGGCGTCTCTTACTGGGCAAAAGAGCAGTTCGATAACGTTAAGGAAGTATTCAAACGGGCGGATGAAGCGTTGTATATGGCGAAGAACTCCGGGAAAAATAGGGTGAATGTAAAGGAATGGCGACTTTAAAAGACGAAGGGGAGTGACATTGTCACTCCCCTTCGTCTTGTTTCTATAAATAGTTGCAAAGGATGTCCGTTAATTTCTCCAACCCTTGTTGATCGCTTTCATCAAATCGGTTTGTGATCGGGCTGTCGATATCAAGCACGCCAATTAGCTTGCCATCCTTCATGAGCGGGACGACTATTTCCGATCTCGTGGCAGCATCGCAGGCAATATGTCCCGGGAATTGATGGACGTCCTCAACCCTCATGGTTTTCCGCTCAGCTGCTGAGGTCCCACATACACCTTTGCCGATTGGAATGCGGACGCACGCTGGAAGGCCTTGGAAAGGACCTAAGACCAATTCGTCTTTTTCGAGTAAATAAAATCCAACCCAATTGATTTCGCCCAAGAATTGGTTGAGCAAGGCGGATGCATTACTTAAGTTGGCAATCATGTTCGGTTCATCTTCGATAAGGGCTATGAGCTGTTTTTGTACGAGCGCATAGTTTTCTTCTTTATTTCCTTGATACATTTCGACATTAAACAAAAGGATTCACCTGTCTTCCGCATTATATTACAGGACTTTCTTGACAAGCCACTGGATGTAGAGAAATTGTCGAGAACTTACTAAAGGAGTTGGCCGGTTTCATACAGAATTAATCCACAAGACTTGTCTCAAAGAAAGCGAGGGATTGCCGATGAATCGCCAGACGCCAACGAAACAAGCTATTGTGGAAGCTGCCCTGCATTTATTTCATTTAAAGGGCTACCATGCAACATCCATACGGGATATCGCCAATAAAGCAAAAGTGAATGCTGCCAATATTGCCTACTATTTCAAGAATAAGCAGGGACTGTTGGAGTTCTGCTTCATTTCCTATTTAGAAGAATACCTTCTAGTCCTTGAAAGGAATATGGAACAACTGGAGATTAAAGGTCCACAAGAGTGCCTGATGAATCTAGTGAAGGATATCCTCACGTTTCAGAGAAAGAATTTTTTGGCGGCCCGATTCATCTATGGGGAATCGTCACTTGATTCCAACTTGAACCGTGAAATTCATTCGACCTATTTTACAAAAGAAAAATCTTACTTTCAATATATTCTGGAACAAGGGATTAAAAGCAGGAACTTCCATTCGGTTTCCATCCCCATGTTCATGTTGCAGTTAAAAGGCCTATTAACAGCGCCGGTCCTTCATACCCATTATGCGATGGAAGTCCTGCATGTGTTCCCTCAGGAAGCCTATTATACGAATCTATATGCAGAGGAAGTCGGTCGGTTCCTGGAAGATACATTATTCATTTCGGAAGAGCTGCAACCCCTGCTAGCGGGAAGACCCGAAATGTTTACTTGAATGAGCCCTTGAATTCCGGAATGAGCGACTCGAAACCCTGTCCTAAATCCTTGGCTTGATGAGCATCGGAACCATAAACGAGCGGGATGCCGAGATCCATGGCCCGTCTGGCAAAGCGCTCCGGAGGATAAGGCTCACCACAAAGTGGTTTTACGAAACCAGCTCCGTTATAATCAAGTGAATACCCCTGTTCCTTGATCAAACCCAAAACTCGGTATACGCGGTCGTCAAAATTGTTTTCAGGCGGATATCGATGCTGGAATTTATGAACAAGGGTAATGTGCCCGATTCGTTTTGGTTTATAGATTCCTAGATCAGCACGAATTGATTTTTCTAAGGTATCGTAATATTTGGCATATACAGCATCGATGGATCCTAATTCGGTCGCAATCGAACGGAATGTAGCATCACTGAAATCGATGCAGTGCCAGTTCTGTTCCTGCTTGATGAAATGGACGGAAAGAATGCTGTCATCTAGGAATTCGCCGACTTCATTGAGGAATTCTTTTGTTTCCTTTTCGAATCCCTCTATAAAGTCAACCTCCAGGCCTCTTTTAATGAGGATTTTGTCTTTGTAATGCTCTTTTAATACATGAAGCTCTTGAAAGTAATCAAGAAGCAGGGTGGGATCCATTCCACTGTCTTTTTCAGGGGTCGGATCTTGAAAACCCGGTGGTAAAGGTGCATGTTCCGTGAACGTAATTTCCTTTAATCCGAGTTCAATTCCCCTTGTAATATAATCATCAAATGTATCCGCTGAACCGTGTGGGCAAAACGAAGTATGCACATGTCTATCAGATTTCATGTTCTTTCCCTCCCATATAAACGGTATTTGTAGCAATTTTCTACAAAAATTATATTTTTCTCGTCAAAAATTATTGCTAACATGGTATCATAAAAGCATTAAATTGAACATTTTTTACATTTATATATAAAAGAGCGTGGCTGTAAGGATTAGAACAGGGGGCTTACCATGGTATTCATATACATACTTGGAATAATAATCGTGTTATTTTTAATTTTCATAGTTTGGGGCTATTTTTACAAAAAGAAATACTTCAAGGAAATCGATCGTCTTGAATCCTGGAAGATCAGTATCTTGCATCGCCCCGTTTTAGAAGAACTATCCAAAGTCAAACAATTGAACATGACAGGTGAAACAGAAGAAATGTTCGAAAACTGGCGCGTGGAATGGGATGCCATCATTACGGATCATATGCCGAAAGTTGAAGAGCTCTTGTTCGATGCGGAGGAATTTGTCGATAAATTCCGTTTCAGCCGTTCGAAAGAGACACAGCGACAAATTACGTTAAAACTCGATGAAATTGAAGAAATGATCAAAAAAATCTTGTACGAATTGAATGAACTTGTTGGCAGTGAAGAAAAGAACCGAGTGGAAATTGAGGACATAAAAGAAACGTATCGCCAATTGAAAAAGACATTGCTTGCCCATCGTCATAATTATGGGAAAGCGGCGGATAAGCTTGAATCCTCCCTTGATGAGGTATTGCAGATCCTCCAGCAGTATGAGGAAGAAACGGTCAATGGGAACTATTTAAATGCGAGGGAACTTGTCCTTTCCATAAAGGAAAAGCTCACTGTCCTGGGTACGAAAATGGAAATGCTCCCTAAGTTATTGGTTGATAGCCAATCCGAGTTACATTCGCATCTTAGTGAATTGAAAGACGGATATCAGGAGATGGCCGGTCAGGGTTATCTATTGAGCCATATCCAATTCGAACAGGAAATCTCCCGTTTGGAGAATGAACTGGACCTATATAAGACACAATTGGAAAATGCAGAAACGGAAGCGGTTGAAACGGGAATCAAGGATGTCAGGGAAAGCATTGAGGTGCTATACGACCTACTGGAGAAAGAAGTGCTTTCCAAACAGTACATCCTGAAGAATGATGAAGTGCTCCGGAATATGATAAATGACCTTGGAGAAGAAATCGATGAGCAAAAAACAGAAACCGTGCATGTTCAAGAAACGTATCATCTCACTGAAAATGAATTGGAAGCACAACGGAAGATGGAAAAGCAAATTGCCCAGATTTCCAAACGCTATCAATTGCTTGTCTTGAAAATTGAAGATAATGTAATGGCGAGCTCGCTGATCAGTGAAGAAATGCAAAGCCTTGCCAAACAGCTGAACGAATTGCAAGAAAGCCAAAAGGACTTCAGTATTAAATTACAGGATTTAAGAAAAGATGAAATGGATGCAAGGGACTCACTGGCCGATTTGAAACGGAAAATGATCGAAACCAGCCGATTGATTACCAAGAGCAATATTCCCGGTCTGCCTGAAGAGTATAAATTGGTGCTTCAGGATGCTAAGGAAAGCGTGAGTGACGTTCAAAGCAAACTGGAGGAAAAACCTCTTGATATGTCCGCTGTCTATATCTACCTAGAAAAAGCCGTTGAACAGGTCAACAAGGTTTATGATAAGGCACATGAACTCATTGAACATATGTATCTCGCAGAAAAAGTGATTCAATTCGGTAATCGGTACCGTAGCAGTCATGAGACGGTTGCTGAAAGCTTGAGACAAGCTGAAGCCAAATTCAGGAGCTATGAGTATCAAGCTGCATTGGAAACGGCTGCCACCGCGATTGAAAAGGTCGACCCAGGCAGCTTACGAAAAATCGGAGCGAATCTAGAAGAAGTTCTTTCCTGAAAACCCGCTATTGCGGGTTTTTTCGTGTGATCACAAAGTAGATGATAGCGAGGCTTGGTTGAAGGCCCTTCAGAACGTTTTTAAATCCCGAGAGGCTTATTTAATCCAGGATGTAATGTCATGCTCCATATAAGCCTCAGGATGGCTAAAAAGCGGAGGGAAAGGATGAAGCAAAGAAAAGATGGGGGTAACTTGTTTACCTAGGTGTTTCCATTCTCTTTCAATTTCAATTATGTTAAAATTAGAAGTTGCAAGTGCAACATATGAAACGGACTAAAGACGATTTACATCATAGATACAAGAACATGGAAGGTGAAACCATGATTTATTTTGATAATAGTGCAACAACAAAACCATATCCAGAAGTGATTGAGTCATTCATAAAGGTGTCTACTGATTATTTCGGTAACCCATCTTCCCTTCATGGGCTTGGAGTGCAGGCGGAAAAATTATTGTCTGCAGCTAGAAAGCAGATGGCTGAATTGCTAAAGGTGAAAAGCTCGGAAATTTATTTCACGTCCGGTGGGACGGAATCGAATAACCTGGCGATCAAAGGGGTGGCACAGGCGTACGCTAACCGGGGGAAACATATCATCACGACGGCCATTGAACATCCATCCGTCGGTGATGCATGCCACTCTTTGGAGGAACAGGGATTTGAATTGACCTACTTGCCTGTCGATGAGCAAGGTCGAATTTCACTCTCCGACCTTGAACTCGCATTACGGGAAGATACGATTTTAGTATCGATCATGCATGTGAATAACGAAGTGGGTTCCATTCAGCCCATTGCGGAGATCGGTAGCTTGCTGAAACGTTACCCAAAAGCGCTTTTCCATGTTGACCATGTACAGGGAGCCGGTAAGGTTGATTTGCCAATAAGGGAAAATAATATAGACCTCTGTTCCATTTCTGGCCATAAAGTTCATGGGTTGAAGGGAACGGGCATCCTTTATATCCGCGATGGTGTCCGGATTCAATCCTTGTTCCATGGAGGCAATCAAGAGACGAAAATAAGAAGTGGCACAGAAAATGTGGCCGGCATTGTCGCTCTTTCCAAAGCTTTTCGCATTAGTATGAACAATCAACAGCTGTATCATGATAAGATGCAACAAATCCGGGATTATTTATACGAGGGCCTTATGAAAATGGATGGAGTCTTGGTAAACAGCCCATTAAATGGGGCTCTTCATATCCTGAATTTTTCCGTGCCCGGTCTTAAGTCGGAAGTATTGCTTCATGCTCTTGAAGCTGAGGGAATAGTTGTCTCGACTACAAGTGCCTGTTCTTCTAAAAAAAGGACGTCAAGCAAAACGGTGGAAGCGATGTTTCATGACTCCGTCCGTTCCGAGAGTGTGATTCGGATCAGCACCACTTATAGTAATCAATTGGAAGAAGCAGAGAAAGTCCTGGCAGCGATCCAGAAAATAGTCGCTAATTTAGAAAAAATAATGAGGGTTGCGAAATGAAATTTGATCATATAATTATCCGCTACGGCGAAATCTCGACGAAGAAAAGAAACCGCAAAGGTTTCGTGGACAAGATGAAGGCACATGTCCGCTGGAGTTTAAAGGATATCGAGGGCGTGCAGTTGACTTCGAATCGGGAACGGATGTATGTCCTGTTAAATGGGGTCGATCACAAGCCGGTCATAGAACGATTGAAAGGGATTTTTGGCATTCAGTCCTTGAGCCCCGCGGTTAAAATCGAACGGGACCTGGAAGTGATGAAAAATGCGGCTTTGTATTATTTGAACAACACACTTGGGGAAGTCGCTACATTTAAAATTACGACAAAACGGTCCGATAAGGATTTTCCATACAATACGGATGAAATAAATCGGGCGCTAGGCGGTCATTTGCTTCGTAATACCGAAGATTTAAAAGTGGATGTAAAAAACCCAGATCTGAATTTACTTGTGGAAGTGCGACGGGAAGCAGTGTATTTAACAGGTGAAATCATTCCAGGAGCCGGCGGTCTGCCATTTGGTTCAAGTGGTAAAGCAATGTTGATGCTCTCAGGTGGAATCGACAGTCCTGTTGCCGGATTCCTATCAATGAAACGTGGATTGGATGTGGAAGCGATCCACTTTTACAGTCCTCCTTTCACAAGTGAACGTTCCCGCCAAAAGGTGATAGACCTCGCAGGGAAGCTTGCTGAAATTAGTGGCAGCATGAAGGTCCATATCGTACCATTCACGGAAATCCAGTTACTGATCCAGAAACAGATCCCGGAGAACTACTCCATGACGACAACACGCCGCTTAATGATGCGTGTTGCGGACAAAATTCGTGAGAAAGAAGATGCAATGGCACTGATCACGGGTGAAAGCCTTGGACAGGTAGCAAGTCAGACGATGAGCAGTATGTATGCCATCAATGAAGTGACGAATACGCCCATTCTTCGTCCGTTAATCACAATGGATAAAACGGAAATCATCAAAATGGCTAGAGAGCTGGATACATTTGAAATTTCGAACCTTCCATTCGAGGATTGCTGTACGGTCTTCACACCGGCAAGTCCGAAGACAAAGCCGAAACGCGAAAAAGTCAATTATTATGAAAGCTTCGTGGACTTCGAAACATTGATTGAAAAAGCGGTGTCCGACACAGAGATTGTGACGGTCCAACCTGGACAGGTTTTCGACGATAATGAAGCGCTGGAAGACCTCTTTTAAAACCCTACAATTACCAATAAATAAGTAGGAATGAAGCCATGTGTTTTAACACACTCTATAATCACAAGGAGGTGAAAAACACATGGCAAACAACAACAGCTCAAACGACTTATTGGTACCTGGAGTAGAACAAGCTCTAGAACAAATGAAATACGAAATCGCTTCAGAATTCGGTGTGCAACTTGGTGCAGATACAACTTCTCGCGCTAACGGATCAGTGGGTGGAGAAATTACAAAGCGTCTAGTTCAAATGGCTGAACAACAATTAGGCGGCGGATTCAGACGATAAGATAATTGAATAAATATGGCTGCAGAGAGCGGGGGTTCCCCCGCTCTCTTTATTTTATTTCAGAAAAAAACATCGTTAAGATATTAAAATGGGGAAGTATCTTGTATAATGAGTAGGTACTAAGAGTTCATGAATGGAGGAGAAGAGAATGAAGCGTGAAGAATTATTGGCTCCGGAACATTACAACTTAGTGAGTGAAATGGAACGTTTTGCATCAAATCCGGAAAAAGTGGCAGTACTTTGGGAAAACGAAACCGGGCACAGAAAACAACTTACATATGAGAACTTATTAAAAAGCGCAAATAAATTCGGTAATGTCTTTATAAAAATGGGACTGGAAAAAGGGGATACGGTTCTGATCATCATCCCTCGTTTAGTTGAAGCGTATCAAGTATATTTAGCCGCCCTTAAAATCGGGGTGGTTGTCATTCCTTGCTCCGAGATGCTCCGTGCAAAAGATTTAAAATATCGGATCAATCACGGTGATGTAAAGGGGATTGTCAGTTATCATGAATACACCCATGAATTCAATGAAATTAAAGAAACAGAAAATCTCTTGAAATTCTCGATAGGACAACAAGTGGACGGGTGGCATGATTTGAATGGATTAGCTGAAGATGAGTCCGAACAGCTTGCTTTGGCTGATACGAAAAGTGAGGATATGGCCTTCTTATCCTATACTTCAGGTACGACAGGAAATCCTAAGGGAGTTGTACATACACATGGTTGGGCTTATGCCCATTTAAAGACATCGGCGGCAAACTGGTTGGGAATTAGCGAGGGAGATGTCGTCTGGGCAACCGCTGGACCCGGGTGGCAGAAGTGGATTTGGAGTCCGTTCCTGGCAGTCCTGGGGACCGGTGCAACTGGGCTTGCATATCATGGGAGATTTGAACCGAAGAAGTATTTGCAGTTGCTGCAGGATTACAAAGTGAATGCCCTTTGTTGTACGCCTACAGAATACCGTCTGATGGCGAAAGTGGATAATCTCGATGATTATGACTTATCTGCTCTCCATAGCGCTGTATCGGCCGGGGAACCGTTAAATCAAAAGGTGTTTGAAGTGTTTAAGAATCATTTTAACATCGAAGTGCGTGACGGATATGGCCAAACGGAAAATACGCTTTTGGTCGGTGTGATAAAAGGCATGGAAATTAAAATGGGCTCAATGGGCAAACCGACTCCAGGAAATCATGTCGAGATCATCGATGATGCCGGAAAGCCATGTCTTCCTGGCGTGGTAGGGGATATCGCGGTGCATGTGGATACGCCTGCCCTCTTCAAAGAGTATTTTAAGGATCCGGAACGCACGGCGAGACAATTTCGCGGTGACTATTATGTAACAGGGGATCAGGCTAAGAAAGATGAAGAAGGTTATTTCTGGTTTGAAGGCCGTTCCGATGATATCATCATCAGTTCGGGGTATACAATCGGGCCCTTTGAAGTCGAAGATGCGCTCATTAAGCATCCCTTCGTGAAAGAATGTGCAGTCGTAGCAAGTCCGGATGAAGTGCGGGGGAGTGTTGTTAAAGCATACATTGTCTTGATTGATAGTGTAGACCCTCATCGTCCAGATTTAATAAAGACGCTTCAGCAACATGTGAAAGACATGACGGCTCCTTATAAATACCCTAGAAAAATAGAATTTTTAAAGGAACTTCCTAAAACGACGTCCGGTAAGATCAAGCGGGTCGACTTACGTAAAATGGAAGAAAGACTCCTGGAAAAGTAGGAGGAAACTCGAACGTCAGCCATTGTGCTGGCGTTTTTTTAGTGAAGCAAAAATGTGGGATTAAATCAAATGAGGTGATACACTTACTGCATATTATGGGAAACTTACGTGCTAAAGAAGATCGGCAAGTTAGGGAGAGGCAGGCTTCTTATGGAAAAATGATGTCTGCAATATTTCCGGGGAAATCGACCTGAAAGGACAATGTTTGCTTTCTAAGTAGGTGGTCCTTGTCGTTTAAGGAAGACAATCGAATCGGAAGGGGAAAAGGGTAAGGGGTAAGTCATCAAAGAAATGAAGGTACAGAAAAAATCGTTCCATTAGAGCAAATTTGAGCGTGACTATGGAATGATGCAAAGGGAAAGAAGGAAAGGTTATGAAAGTAAGCGAACAAAAAGAAGGGGCGATTTATGCAGCCGTTTCTTATATGATGTGGGGCATTGTCCCGATATATTGGAAATTTCTTCAGGGCGTTGGGGCAGCGGAAATTTTAGCTCAGCGGGTATTATGGTCCTTCGTCTTCATGGTGGTTTTATTGGCATTCATGAAAAAATGGCGGGCTTTTGTCGATTATGTTAAAGAAATCCTAGGCAACCCCAAATTATTTGCCGCATTATTGACGGCCTCGCTATTGGTCTCAGCTAACTGGGGAGTGTTCATATGGGCTGTTAACTCAGAACGAATCCTCGACACGAGCCTTGGTTATTATATCAATCCGCTTGTCAGCGTTTTGTTGGGAGTCATCGTCTTGAAAGAAAAACTAAGCCGATCGCAGGTCGTTTCATTCATCCTCGCTGGAATTGGTGTCTTGATCCTTGGTATCCACTTTGGAACGATTCCATGGGTATCGCTCATCCTGGCCATCACGTTTGGACTCTATGGCTTGGCGAAAAAGATGATCAAGGCCGAATCAGCCGTGGGACTGACGCTTGAAACGATGATGGTGACGCCACTTGCGTTGGGTTACTGGATATATTTGATGCTCCATTCAGATTCGCAATTTTTCGCATCCAGCGGAACGAGCCTGATGTTGATGGGTGGGGGAATCGTAACGGCACTACCCTTACTGTACTTTGCGAAAGGTGCAGAGAAGGTGCCTTTGTCCATGCTTGGCATCCTGCAGTACATTGCCCCAACCTTGACTTTGCTCCTAGGGGTGTTCGTATATCATGAAAGCTTTACAAAAGCACACTTCTTGGCCTTTATCTTCATCTGGTCCGCATTGGTCGTTTATACACTTTCCATTACTAAATGGGGAAAAATGGGTGCTGGTAGATTTAAAGGAAAAAGAAATATAGGTGCCTAAAAAAGCGCTTGGAGGGATGATTCCCTCCAGGCGCTTTTTAGGTTAAATAGGTGTTGGAACCTATCTCGCCAACGATCATATTATCGAGTGAATCCGTATCGTCACGTTCACTTTTTATGGAGTAGGGCCGATAAGCGGAACTGTCGATTTGGATAATATGTGTTGTCAGGTAGGCGGAGATCATGGATCCCCAAATTCTGTTACTATTCAATTCGGTAATGATTTCTTGTTGATCGGCGACTCCGATACCATGCGCAAAGAAGAGGTTCTGGCCTAACATGATTGCATTTTCCCCTTGCCATTCCGGGGTGTTCGGAGCAAAGTCCGGATTTTTGAAGTATAAGCAGTCACCAGGTAAATAATCCATCCCCTCATGGACAAGGATGGAAAGATGATGATGATAGTGCCAGTTGTAAAGAAACAGATCAGGAAAAATACGATCGAAATTCTTAGGTCCGATTGAATCCAGTATCGCTTTATAAAATACGACCAATATGGCTGTTCCGCATTCGAAAGAGTATAGTCTGCCGTTTATGAATATGTCATTCAATGCCATGTGTGGAGGGATATTCGGCCAGAGTTCAAAAGCCCGGTCTTTCGTGAGTTGCCAAACTTGTGGATTGCATAGGGAATCTTCGAGGATCGTAAATTCGGCCCCACTTTCCTCTAACAATACGGAAGCCTGAATGGCCTTCATACGTATTTTTAAGTCGAAACGAAAATCTTCCAATGTGTCAAACTCAAAAACGGTAGGATATATGGCCATCAGCTGAATAATGGTTGATAGGTTCTTGTTTGTTATACCGGCTAGCAGCTGGCTAGCGTCGATCGGTTTGTGATTGATTTTAATCATGATGATATCCGCCTTTTGGTGAAGTTAATGTAAGGGGTGTTTGCATATACATGATAATTATATGAGTACTTGCATGAAAGTGTTAGACGACTAGAGTCTTTTCCGGACTTTATCCTTAACAGGAGCGCAATCATAAAAAAGGCTTGGAAGAAACATCCTCCAAACCTGTAAATCTAGGCGTTTTATAAAAAGGTGCGTTTTACTTTTTCCCAATAGGAATTATCCTTTAATTTGACCGTTTTCATGACTTTCTTGCTTAAGCGGATCTTGATTTTCTCTATATTGCGAATACTCAGGGCCTCGTTGTCCAAGCCAATGATCGGGTAGCTTGGCCCGTTTTGCCCAAGGTGGACGGTCAGCGTTCGGTCGCCGCTCAGGATGAAGGACGAGCCTAAGGTCCGGTAGGTATTATTGTTGATCGAAGCGAGTTCACTGACCTGGAAGCATGGTAGAAGCGGATCGACTACTGCTCCATTCACGGACTTATTATAGGCGGTGCTGCCCGTCGGGGTCGCGATGATGATTCCATCTCCGCGCAGTGTTTCAAAATGGATGTGATCAATGAAAATGTCCATGATAAAGGTTTTGATGACGGATGTGCGGATGCTGAGCTCGTTCAAGGCATAGAAAAAGGGTTGGTCATCGAGCTGGATATCGATAACAGGATATTTACGGACCTCGATTTGTTCGTTCGTCATGGCAACGATCATTCTGTTTACGTCTTCCATGTAAAAATCACAATACATGTTCAAGTTGCCTGTGGTAGAAACGCCTGCATATAAACAATCATCCCGAAACCCGGTTTTCCGGACGGCTTGTAGAAAGGTGCCGTCATCACCGATGCTAACGATGATGTTGGCCTTTCTATAATCCTTGACGACTTCAAATGAATATTGTTGCGCCAACTCCGTCAATCTCTTGACGTTCTTTATCATCTGCTCGTTCTGTACATGAAAAAAATAAATATTCCGGCGATTGGTCATCATGATTCCCCCATTAAATATGTATAGTCTTGTTAGGGCCTACTCAATAAAATCAAGGAAAAAGTTGATAGAACAAGATGCCTTGCCATTTCCAATTTGAGGATTATTTGCTACAATTTTAAGATGGTCTCATTTTATCATGGATTGAAACTTTTTTGTTTACAGTTCGTAAGATAAGAGTGATAGAAATTTAAGGGGGAACACATATGAATGGGAAGCGTTGGGCTGCTCTGGGTATCGCAGCCGTTTTATTTTTTGTTTCTATTGGCGTAGGTCTAGCCACCACTTTATTTGCAACCGATACAGAAAGTGTTTTCGAAGATTTTTTTGCGTCCGATAGCGGATTTTACGAAGAAGTCATAGAAGGCGAAGATCCAACCAATGTCATCGCGGTATTGGATGTAGAAGGAACGATTCAGGATACAGGGGAAGCTTCCCTGTTAAGTTCGGAAACCTACAATCACCGGGATTTCATGGACAAGCTGCAAATGGCGGAAGAGAATGACAATATCAAAGGAATTATCCTTCGAGTGAATTCACCAGGCGGCGGGGTTGTGGAAAGCGCTGAAATCTACGACAAAATCCTTGATATTAAAAAGGTGAAAAAGCCCGTATATGTGTCCATGGGTTCCATGGCGGCATCCGGTGGGTATTATATTTCTGCACCAGCCGATAAAATCTTTGCCAGCCCCGAAACCATGACAGGTTCACTTGGTGTCATCATGCAGGGGTACAATTATGAGAAATTAGCCGAGAAATATGGTGTCGAATTTGAAACGATCAAAAGCGGTACATACAAAGACATTATGAGTCCGACGAGGGAAATGACCAATGATGAACGGAAAATCCTCCAAAATATGATCGATAATTCGTATGATCAATTCGTCAAGATCATTGCCGATGGACGTGGCATGTCCGAAAAAGAAGTAAGGAAGATTGCGGATGGGCGGATCTATGATGGACGTCAGGCGAAAGAAGTTCATTTAATTGATGACTTCGGCCATTTGGATGATGTGATTGCTGCCATGAAAAACGATATCGATCAAAAAAATGCGCAAGTCATTCGTTATACAGGTGAAGCCGGATTCGGTTCATTGTTCAGTATGGGAGCGCAAAAAATATTGGGAAATGATGTGGAAACGGCCGTGTTGACAAAAATCCTTTCCTCTTCAAATTCCCCACGCTTGATGTATTTGTATGCGGAATAGGGGGGCTGAAGAATGACGGAACAAAATGATAGCAATGAAAGAATCGTACCATCCAATCTAGCATCGGAGCAGGGACCCATACAGCCAGAACTTTTGCCAGTCCAACCTCTAGAGGATGATGGCGATGTGAAAGTCGTGTATTTTGCCGGTTTTTGGATGAGATTTTGGGCCTATTTAGCGGACTTGTTTGTGATTGGCAGTTTGAATCGCATCTTGATTCACCCCATCTTTAAGTTTTATAATGAGTCAGATAACCTTTGGTTTTCTGCTGAGGCCTTATTGACGGCCATTGTCTTTTTCCTTTATTTCATCCTGATGACCAAATTCTTCAATCAGACATTAGGCAAGATGATTTTTGGTTTGAAGGTAGTGGCCTTGAAGGAAGAGACGATTACCTGGGGTACGGTATTATTCAGGGAATTGTTTGGACGTTATATTTCCAAAGTTACCTGGGTCGGCTACCTTTTGGCAGGCCTATTACCCAAGAAACAGGCTTTGCATGATATCTTTGCGGACACGAGCGTCGTTTTAATTAGAAGATGATGCCCTTTTTAATAAATAAACCTGTCGGACTGGCATTTTAGGTCCAATAGGTTTATTTTTTTTTGACGAGGCCGATAATGAATGGCTGAAAGGGTGTGGATGTGTGAAATGGATTGTAATGATATTGGCCATCCTCATAGCGGTGTTGCTTCTTCTCATTTTCACTAAAATCAGGGTGCATTTTACCTATAAGCGTATTCAAAAAGATGATCTTATCCATATGAAAATGACGGCCTGGCATGGCTTATTGCATTACACATTGAAGGTGCCAGTCATAAAGAAAGACGATGAATCGACGGCTCTCATCGTGGAGAAAGAAACGGACACGATGAATGATACGGAAAAGAAGTCGACGGCCAAGCTTACTCCGGAAGAGTTCATGGATGGTTTAAGCGATATGCGGGCCTTGATCCACCATATAGTTGATTTACATCGGATCATTCGGCACTTCCTCGGGAAAGTCCAAGTGAAAGAGTTTGCATGGCATAGTGTTATAGGGACGAAACATGCTGCCCAAACAGGGATATTAACAGGTAACTGTTGGGCCCTTAAAGGATCGATCATTGGTTTATTGACCACCTATCTGAATTTTCGGGTCATGCCATCCTATACGATTACACCGGATTTTTATCGAAAACAGGCCAATACGTCCATTGCTTGCATATTAGAATTCAGAGTCGGGCAAGCTATACTGACTGGGATAAAACTGCTTCGCTACTGGAAAGGCGGTAAAGTGAAATTCAAGTCTAAGAAATTAGCGAAGCTAACTGGAGATTCCAATAATCAATCGATGTAGAGTGGAGGAATTTAGATGTCTGATCACCCAATACAAGGTTTAATGAAAGAAGCCATGGAGAACTTGAAAGAGATGGTCGATGTTAACACGATCATCGGAGACCCGGTGGAAACCCCCGATGGAAGTGTCATTTTAACGGTTTCCAAAGTGGGCTTCGGATTTGCCGCTGGAGGCAGTGAATTTGTGATCGATGGTAACCATCAAGGTCAACAGGGCGATTCAAAGCAACCATTTGGTGGGGGTAGTGGTGGTGGAGTATCCATTACGCCTATAGCTTTCCTTATTGTTGGTACACATGGCGTGAAGATGATTCATTTAGATGAAGGTACGCATCTTTTAGAAAAAATGATGGATTTAGCACCGCAGGTCGTTGATAAGATCCAATCGATGCTAGCTAAAAAAGATAATAATCAATCAAGGCAAGATAGCGGTCAAAGGAATTCAATGAACATGAACAATCAACAACCTAAACAGGATTTGGATTTCTAATGCGACTCGGCGTCCGCCGAGTTTTTCTTTTTGATGTAAAATTCTAAAATCCAATTAATTGCAAAATTACGATAAAACAAATATCATAAAGCTTGTACATAAAGCATATAAAGGAGGAATTTTTAATGGCTTCAGTTACTTTTAAAAACAACCCGGTCACTTTAGTGGGACCAGAACTTAAAGTTGGGGATAAAGCACCTGATTTTACAGTATTGGCTAATGATTTAACACCGGTTACATTAAACGACTCAAAAGGCACAGTCCGCATTATCAGTGTCGTTCCGTCCGTTGATACAGGCGTTTGTGATGCACAGACACGCAAATTCAATGAAGAGGCTGCCAAATTGGATAATGTGAAAGTATTGACGATCAGCAATGACCTTCCATTCGCACAAAAACGCTGGTGTGCTGCAAGCGGACTCGACAATGTCCAAGTCCTTTCCGATCACCGCGACCTTTCTTTTGGGGAAGCTTACGGTGTTGTGATGAAGGAACTTCGTTTACTGGCACGTTCCGTATTCGTCGTGAACAGCAACGATGAAATCACTTATGTTGAATATGTAAGTGAAGGTACGACTCATCCAAACTATGAAGGTGCCATTGAGGCAGCTAAAGCAGCAAAGTAAGGAATGAGCTCACTGAACCAGGCGCTGATGTGCCTGGTTTTTCTATTGGGTCGAACATCCTAAAAACAGGAAGATTTCCTTATGATGAATAAAGATAGAACCCCTCGAAACCAGACCTTTTCCTCATTCCCCAAAGAAACGCCTACCTGTGAGTTCACTGACGGACATTGCTTCAACCCAATGATAGGATAGCATGTACCGAATGGCTCCAATAAGGAAACATTCTGTCAAATAACTGATGAATGATAAACGGGGCTTACGACTTGTAAGTCTTACTCCTTACCTTTAAAATAAGGACAGAAGCAAACAGGAGGAATAAATAAGTGAAGTCTACCCCAGTTGAAGAACTATTTTATGAATTTGATGAAACAACCAAAATATTGCAAGATGAACTGTCGTGCACGTATCTCGATGCCTTGGGCGAGACCGGAGAGAATTTTTTCCAAGGGAAAGTGATGCAGGAAGAAATCAGTGAAGAATCAAAGAAAAGTTTGATGAAGCATTATGCTGAATTTTCATTGGAAAAGTATGAAAAGGAAGCCATCCGTAAAGCATACCAGCTGGCCATCCTTAAAGGCATGCAACAAAGCGTACAACCTAACCATCACATGACACCGGATGCCGTCGGGATTTTTGTCAGTTACTTAGTCGGCAAATTCACGAAGGATCAAAAAGAGATCGTCATGCTCGATCCAGCTGTTGGGACAGGAAACCTACTCTTTGCGATCATGAACCAGTTGACCGATAAAAACATGGCGTCATTTGGTGTGGAAATCGACGAAACCTTGATCAGACTTGCATATGCCGGGGCTAATCTTCAAGAGCATCCCTTATCATTTTTCAATCAGGACAGCCTAGAGCCGCTTTTCATTGACCCAGCGGATGTGGTAGTCAGTGACTTGCCGATTGGGTATTACCCGAATGATGTCCGTGCAGCGGAATACGAACTGAAGGCAGAAAACGGCCATTCCTATGCACATCATCTATTCATAGAGCAAAGTGTCAAACATGTGAAAGATGGAGGATATCTATTCTTCATTGTCCCGAATAATTTATTTGTCTCGGAAGAAGCACCTAAACTCAATGACTATTTGAAAAAAAATACTCACATTCAAGGAATGGTGCAGCTTCCGCTTACCATGTTTAAAAACGAAGCGGCTGCCAAGAGCATTTTAATCCTTCAAAAGAAAAAGGATGGCGTCGAGGCTCCTAAGAAAGCCTTGTTGGTACAACTTCCGAAGCTATCTGACTTCGATGCGACTAGGTCGGTCATGAACCAGATGGACGATTGGTTTAAGGAAGAAAAATAAAAACAAAAGCTGATGCCAAAAGGCATCGGCTTTTGTTTTTAGAAGATAAAGAGTTTTTTAAATTATTAAATTTTTTATTGGTGGAATCCATTTGCCATGATAAGATATATACATTATATACTGCACGTTTGTAGACTAGCTTAGAGTAAAGGAGCAGGATGGATGTCTAAAATTATGGCTATAAACGCAGGCAGCTCTTCTTTGAAGTTTCAGCTTTTTGAGATGCCTAGTGAACATGTTATTACGAAAGGTCTTGTGGAAAGGATCGGTTTGAAAAACTCCACATTCACCTTGAGTGTTGAAGGCGAGAAGATTTCTGAAACGTTACACATCCCAAATCATGAAGTGGCTGTCGGGCTTTTACTAGAAAAACTGATTCACCACCAAATCATACACTCTTTCGAAGAAATAGATGGCATGGGCCATCGAGTTGTGCATGGTGGTGAAGTGTTTAGCGACTCCGTCTTAATCACAGAGGAAGTTATAGAAGAAATCGAGAAGCTTTCGGATTTAGCTCCCCTTCATAATCCTGCCAATATAACGGGCATCAAGGCGTTTAAGCAAATATTGGGTGAAGTGCCGGCGGTTGCTGTCTTTGATACGGCCTTCCATCAAACCATGGAACCCAGTTCGTATATGTATAGCTTGCCATTTGAGTACTATGAGAAATACGGTATCAGGAAATATGGATTCCATGGTACATCACATAAATATGTTTCCCAACGTGCAGCGGAAATGATAGGAAGACCGATAGAACAGTTACGGTTGATATCCTGTCATTTGGGAAATGGCGCTAGCATCACGGCCATCGAGGGAGGAAAGTCGATTGACACGTCGATGGGATTCACTCCATTGGCCGGCGTGACGATGGGTACACGTTCAGGGAATATCGATCCAGCTTTGATTCCTTACATCATGGAGAAAACGGGGACAACGGCAGATGAAGTACTGGATGTCTTGAATAAGAAAAGTGGGATCCTTGCACTGTCTGGCTTCTCCAGCGACTTACGCGATATCCAATTGGAAGCCGATAAAGGAAATGAGCGGGCTGAGCTTGCGCTAGAAGTATTTGCTGGCCGCATTCATAAATACATAGGTTCTTATACAGCAAAAATGGGCGGCGTGGATGGAATCATCTTTACGGCCGGCATTGGTGAAAATAGCCAGGACATCCGGGGGAGGATCTTGGATGGACTTGAATTCATGGGAGTTTATTGGGATGAAGACCTGAATCGTACCTCTGGTGAGGAAGCCTTCATCAATTCCCCATTTTCCCCGGTGAAAATCATGGTCATTCCTACGAATGAAGAAGTCATGATTGTCAGAGATACGATGAATATCACAATGAATGAAAGTTTAGAAGATATGCTTTCCTAGAAGAAAAAAGCCTCCATGCCCATCAAGGGAATGGAGGCTTTTTTACGTGCGGATTTGCCCGGAGTTCTGTTTAGATGTTGATTTTCGGTTAGGTTGTATGCTGCTTCATATTCTTGAAAAGCTGTGCCGTATGGTATACTTAAAGGGAGAATCCACCAATTCTTTATAAAGGAGGCTTGTTGCATGGAATTCACAAATCGGGACATGAAAACTTGGAATGAAATTAGTGAATGGCAAGATAAACTGAACCAATATAATCCGACAGACCTGGCATCATTATATGATAAATGGCTAGAGCAAAGTTTTTCACGGTTGCCTGAAGATATTCAACAACATTTTTTTGAAAAGCTTGATACTTGGTTATTTCACTTGCATGCGATGGTACAGAGCTCATCCATTCAAATAGACGCAAGAGACCGCATTTTGGCCTCGGCACGCGTATTCAATGATGAGATTGAGGAGATTAAGGATATACACCTTTTAACAATCGACCAGTTGAACTACATAGCGAACCAGCATATTGCGAAGCATCGTTTATATTCTTTTGTGCAGGGAGGAATAAGCGGTCGTGGAGGGTTGCTCCTACTGGGAAGTGATATCCCGGCCATGACCGTCATTAATGTTCGAACCGTACAGCTGATAGCGATGTCTTATGGTTTTGAAGGGAATACACCCTTTGAAATGATGATGGCCTTAAAGGTATTCAATGCAGGGGCGATGCCTAAGCGGCTCCAAGGAGTGGCTTGGGAAGAATTGGTCCGGGAAATTCAGACTGCGGAAGATGAATATTGGTATATGGGAATAGAGGAGCTGACGAATCCAAAGTGGATGGAACAGCCATTAAAGCAATTATTAAAAGCTGTATCCATCACGGTTTTCAGGAAAAAACTATTGGGCGGCGTTCCGCTTATCAGTATGGCCATTGGCGCCGGGGCTAATTACCAAATGACGAAAGATGTCAGTGAATTCGCCCAGAAATTCTATCAGTATCGTTATTTACAGGGAAAGAAGGCCGATGAAGAATGAGTGTCAAGGAACATAAAAAGGCCACTACGGAGCCGATTCGATGCAAGGTGATCACGGTCAGTGATACGCGAAACGAAGAAACGGATAAAAGCGGATCCTTGATGATGGACCTCCTAAAATCACAGGGCCATGTAGTGACAGAATATGAAATCGTGAAGGACGAACGGGGTGCAATCCAAGAGGCGATTACGGCCGGCGGAAAAAGCAATCAAGTCGATGCCATCCTAACCAATGGCGGTACAGGCATCGCAAACAGGGATGTCACGATTGAAGCGGTAAAAGAATTGATGACTAAAGAGATACCCGGTTTTGGTGAGCTTTTCCGTATGTTGAGCTATCAAGAAGATATCGGATCGGCAGCCATCCTATCAAGGGCGATTGCTGGAGTGGCATTTAATAAAGCGATCTTTTCGACTCCTGGTTCATCTGGGGCGGTTCGCCTTGCGATGAATAAACTAATACTTCCGGAATTGGGCCATGTTGTCGGCGAAATTCGGAAGGATACATAAGGAAACGGACAAAAAAAGCCCCGGTTTTAAAAACCGGGGCTTTTTTTGCATGGAAATGGGCTTAATTATGCATCTTTTCACTTATCCCCTGATCGGTCCGATACCAAAGCCAAAGATCATTTATCACGGAAGCCAGTTCGGAGATTTCCGTGTTGAGTTGGCATGACAAGACAAAATTACTTTCATCAGAGAGCTGTGTCTGTTTCCGATTGATAATGGCTTCCAGCTCCTGTATACGGTCCGGGATATGACCCCGGATAGTTTCCCAGTGTGCGAGTATGCGGTGCTGCTTTCCTTTAGAGTATTCATCCCATTCCATGGGGAGGTCGGGGATGGAGATTCCAAGCCGTTCATCATACGTAAAAAGTTCTTTCATAATGCCTCCTGTAATCACAGTTTTCATACTCTTAGATTACTATATTTTAACCGATGTATCCATTGTGTAAATTATTTGGAATATCGAAAAAATTTTACTGAAATCAGTAAAATACCCCTTGTATTCCTTGTATAAAAATGATAAAGTACTAAACATAGATTGAATAAAAATAACAACGAATGAATTTTTATTCACACGAAAGGGACGATAAAACATGGGAAATCAAAAAGTAGTTTTAGCTTATTCTGGAGGATTAGATACCTCTGTTGCAATTAAATGGTTACAAGATCAAGGATACGACGTAGTGGCATGCTGTTTGGATGTCGGTGAAGGAAAAGATTTAGACTTTATTAAAGAAAAAGCAATCACTGTCGGAGCGGTTAGTTCTTATGTAATTGATGCAAAAGACGAATTCGCCGATGAATTCGCATTGACGGCTCTTCAAGCCCATACACTATATGAAGGAAAATATCCTTTAGTATCAGCTCTATCGCGTCCACTTATCGCGAAGAAGCTAGTGGAAGTGGCTGAAGAAGAAAATGCAGTAGCCGTTGCGCACGGTTGTACAGGAAAAGGAAATGACCAAGTGCGTTTCGAAGTATCCATTTCAGCTTTAAATCCTAATTTACAAGTTCTTGCACCTGTACGTGACTGGAGATGGTCTCGTGAAGAGGAAATTGAATATGCTGCCAAGAATGGAATTCCTGTTCCAATCGGTTTAGCCAGCCCTTACTCAATCGACCAAAACCTATGGGGAAGAAGTAACGAATGTGGAATCCTTGAAGATCCATGGGCTGCTCCTCCGGAAGAGGCATATGATCTGACAACAAGCCTTGAAAACACACCGGATACTGCCGATATCATTGAAATCGGATTTGAACAAGGTGTACCGGTTACACTGAACGACAAGAACTACAAATTGGCTGATTTGATTGTTGAATTGAATCAAATTGCCGGTAAACACGGTGTCGGACGTATCGACCACGTGGAAAATAGATTAGTAGGTATCAAATCTCGTGAAGTATACGAAGCTCCAGGTGCCATGACATTGATCGCTGCACATAAAGAACTTGAAGATATTACTTTGGTAAAAGAACTTGCCCATTTCAAACCAGTGATTGAGAAGAAAATGACGGAATTGATCTATGAAGGACTTTGGTTCTCACCACTTCAAAAAGCGTTGGCTGCATTCTTGAAAGAGACACAAGTGAACGTTACGGGTACTGTCCGTGTGAAACTGTTCAAAGGCCATGCCATTGTCGAAGGAAGAAAATCAGAGTACTCTCTATACAATGAAAAACTAGCAACCTATACAAAAGCGGACGAATTCGATCATGAGGCAGCAGTTGGTTTCATTAAATTATGGGGACTTCCAACGAAAGTGAACAGCATGGTCAACAACAAGAAGGTGACAGTGTGAGCAGCAAGCTTTGGGGAGGAAGATTCACGAAATCTGCCGAAGAATGGGTAGATGAGTTCGGGGCTTCCATATCCTTTGATCAGGAACTTGTCCTTGAAGATATTCAAGGCAGCTTGGCACATGTCACCATGCTGAAGACATGCCAGATCCTGCCTGAAGAGGACGCTGATCAGATCATTGTAGGACTGAAGGGTTTACAGGAAAAAGCGGAAAAAGGTGAATTGACTTTCAAGGTGGAGATGGAAGATATCCATCTTAACCTTGAAAGCATGCTCATTGAAGCGATCGGCCCGGTCGGAGGCAAATTGCATACTGGCAGAAGCCGTAACGACCAAGTAGCAACAGACCTTCATCTTTACATGCGCAACCAAACGAAAGTGATTCTGGAACTCATTAATGGACTCCAAGGAGCAATTTTGGAACAGGCTAAAAAGAATGTGGAAACACTCATTCCAGGGTATACGCATTTACAGCGTGCCCAGCCGATTTCATTCGCTCACCATTTAATGGCTTATTTCTGGATGCTGGAGCGCGATAAACAACGTTTCACTGAAAGCTTCAAGAGAATCAACATTTCTCCATTGGGTGCAGGAGCGCTTGCTGGGACGACTTTTCCGATTGACCGTGCGTTAAGTGCAGAGCTACTTGGCTTTGATGGTATATATGAAAATAGTCTGGATGCAGTGAGTGATCGTGATTTCGCCCTGGAATTCATGAGTAACAGCGCAACGATGATGATGCATTTATCTCGTTTCAGCGAAGAAATCATTCTTTGGTCAAGCCAGGAATTCCAATTCGTTGAACTGGATGATGCTTTCTCAACGGGAAGCAGCATCATGCCACAAAAGAAAAACCCTGATATGGCGGAGCTGATCCGCGGTAAAACAGGACGGGTTTACGGGAATCTAACAGGGTTACTGACTGTATTAAAAGGACTGCCACTTGCTTATAACAAAGATATGCAAGAAGATAAAGAAGGCGTTTTTGATACGGTTAAAACGATTGTTGGTTCACTTAAAATCTTCGCAGGCATGATTTCAACGATGAAAGTGAAAAAAGACGTGATGGAAAAAGCAACGAAAAATGACTTTTCCAATGCAACCGAATTGGCCGATTATCTGGCTTCGAAAGGCATGCCTTTCCGTAAAGCCCATGAAGTCGTCGGCAAACTTGTTTTATTCTGTGTACAAAATGGCTGCTATTTAGTTGACCTTAGCATGGAACAATTCAAGGAGGCATCCGAGTTGTTTGAAGAGGATATTTACGACGCATTAAATCCATACGAAGCAGTTAAACGCCGTAATAGTGCAGGCGGTACTGGGTTTGCCCAAGTGCAGCTTGCGATTGAAAAAGCGGAGAAACTCATAAGTGAATAACAAATGAAAAGATCGTACACCGATTTGGTGTACGATCTTTTTTAAAAAAAATTTTAGTTTTTATCAGTACGGACAATGATGACATCACAATTTGAGTGGCGAACAATACCTTCTGATACGCTTCCAATCAAGAAACGTTCAACGGCATTAAGTCCAGTCGCACCACAAACGATTAAATCAATCGTATGTTTTTTCGCTAAGTCTCTTGGTATTTTGACTTTAGGAGAACCATACTCCACTTCCGTAATTACGTTAGTGATGCCAGAGGCAACCGCTTCTGTTTTATACTTTTCCAATAAGTCATTGGCAAAGGTTTCAGAACGATCGCGGATAGTCATATCGTAAGCTTCGATAGTCGGGAAATTCCTGGTGTCGACGATATGAGCCAGAACTAGTGTCGCGTTACTTAGTTTTGCAAGGTATATCGCTTTTTTTAAGGCCCATTCTGCTTCTTCAGAACCGTCCACCGCTACAAGGATATTTTTATAATCTATCGTACCCATCATGAATCTCCTCCTTCTACTTCACTCCCATTATACTATAATTTTCCTTATTCAATTGTAACAAATTTACGAATTTTTGGTGAAGTCTATCTTAATATTTGGAGGCTTTTCGGATATTTGGTCAAGACTTCACAACCTGTTTCGGTTATATACAGATCATCCTCTATCCTCACGCCTGCCACCTCCGGAACATAGATACCTGGTTCGATTGTATAAACCATGCCCTTTTGCAACTTAAGTGAATTCGTTTCCTTTAACGATGGATATTCATGGACGCTAATGCCAAGTCCGTGCCCAAGACGGTGTGGGAAATAGTCGCCGTAGCCTTTGTTCTGGATGATGCTTCTGGCAGTCCGGTCGATCTCGGAACAAGCAACACCGGGTTTGCTTGCTGCAATGGCAGCTTCCTGCGCGTTTCGAACCGTTTCATAGATCTCGGCTTGCTTGTCATTGATGTCCCCGAACGCGACGGTCCTGGTGATGTCTGAGCAATACCCTTCATATACGACACCTAGATCAAAAAGAACGAGGTCACCACGCTGAACTTTCGATGCCCCTGGCGTTCCATGAGGCGAAGCTCCATTCTTTCCAGTCAGGACCATTGTAGAGAATGACATGTGGCTAACGCCGACCTTCTTCATTTCGAATTCAATTGCAGCCAGGATTTCCATTTCGGTTTTCCCTTCACGGATTTCGCTGACTCCGACTTCGATAGCCACGTCGGCAAGTCGGCAGGCTTCACGAATCTTGACCATTTCATCTTCGGATTTGATCATTCGCATCTTTTGTAGCTTCTCCTCGGCTGAAACGAGTACCGGCGCATCAAAATGATGCTGTATGTTTTCATAGCGTTCCACATTCATATGTTGTTTTTCAATCGCGATTTTCTTCAAGGATAATCCACGTTGACTAACCGCTTTCTGGATTTTCAACCATGGATCTTCGATATCGGTGTAGCCAATGATCTCGCCTTGCCATCCAGCATTCTTGGCATCAGGCACTTCCATTTGCGGACAAACCAAAAATGGCTCTGCATTCGTGAAAATGGCTAGTGCCAGCAGTCTTTCATTCGGGTCACTAAAGAATCCACTGCAATAAAAGACGTTTTCGGTAGAAGTTAGAATGGCTGCGTCCAACTCATTGGTTTGCAACCAGTTTTGTATTTCATTCAAATGTTTATTCATGACGATTCCTCCATAGATAGGATATAATTACCTTAGCAATAACTATTTAAATAGTAAATGGTAAAGCTTTTGAAAAAATTCAAAAAAGTGTGTATCGGAAAGGAGCATCATTTAATGAAAGTATCTTTTCATGGACATGCCATCGTGAAAGTGGAGACCAATGGCAAGACGATTCTTTTTGACCCATTCATCACTGGAAATGAACTAACGGATCTAAAGGTGGCGGACGTAAAGCCGGATGTAATCATCTTAACACATGGTCATAATGATCACATTGGTGACACGGTGGAATTAGCGAAAAAGCACGATGCCCTTGTCATCGGAATTGCTGAAATAGCCGTTTATTTAGGAAACCAAGGCGTCAGGACACATGGCATGAGCATTGGTGGTGCTTATGAATTTGATTTTGGCACAGTGAAGTTGACCCCTGCATTTCATGGAACCGGATTCAATACGGCAGATGGTCAGATCATCTATCTAGGGATGCCTGCCGGCGTATTGTTGACTGTAGAAGGAAAAACGATCTATCATGCTGGTGACACGGCCGTTTATTCCGACATGAAACTGATTGGGGAAAGACATCCGATTGACCTGGCATTTCTGCCTATCGGCGATAACTTCACAATGGGGCCGGAAGATGCAGCGCTTGCCGCAAAATTTCTCCAGGCGAAGCAGGTCGTGCCGATCCACTACAACACGTTCCCGGTCATCAAACAGGATCCTAACAAATTCATCGATATACTAGAAGCAAAAAATGGACTGGTTATGGAACCCGGAGATGCAATCGATTTATAATGACACAACAACAGGGGCCTGATTCGGAGGCTCCTTTTTATATAGGAAATGAATAATCAAGAAGCATGGATGTAGTATGTCTCGACGACAAGCTTAAAAATCCCCTGTAGGCTCCATTCTTTTTATTCATCCTCTTGCATAAAATTAAGGGATGGAATGAAGGAGGGGGTTGGATGAAGCAAAGGTTATTGCTCTGTTTGCTTTTATGCGGTGTGATGCTGTATTATGCAGTTCCGCGCCTATCGTTGGAAAGCGGGGGCCCAGAGAGTTTGTTTGGGGGAACTTGGCTTTTGTTCGCGCTATTAGCCGTGGCGGGGAATTTGACAGGCATTCTGTATTCACCTGCAAAACGGAAAGTGAAACGGCAGCATCAAAAGAAAAGGTTGCGTGAATATCAGTAGTTGTTTGATAATCTAGGCTCTTTGACCTTATAATGGGATATAGGAATACCGTGAAAAGGGTGAAGCGCTTGGCTACAAAGCATGAACAAATATTAAAACATATCGATGGACTTCCGGTTGGTGAAAAGATTTCCGTCCGCCAGATTGCCAAAGTCCTGAATGTAAGTGAGGGCACGGCATACCGTGCGATTAAAGAGGCGGAGAATCAAGGCTATGTAAGTTCCATTGAGCGGGTCGGCACGATCCGTATTGAGAAAAAGAAAAAAGAGAATATTGAGAAGCTAACGTTTGCCGAGGTAGTCAATATAGTTGATGGACAAGTCTTAGGTGGAAAAACGGGTCTTCATAAAACGTTAAATAAATTCGTTATCGGTGCGATGAAGCTTGAAGCGATGATGAGATATACGGGTGCAGGAAACCTGTTGATTGTAGGGAATCGTACCCAGGCGCATGAGCACGCATTAAAAGCAGGTGCAGCGGTGCTGATTACCGGTGGGTTCGATGCCGAAGAATCCGTTAAGATATTGGCCGATGAATTGGAGATGCCGGTCATTTCAACGAGTTACGATACCTTTACTGTCGCGACCATGATCAATCGGGCCATTTATGACCAATTGATCAAAAAGGAAATCCTATTGGTAGAGGATATTTTGACGCCCGTTCAGGAAACGACCTTCTTAACCGTGGGTGATCGGGTTCAAAATTGGCATGAATTGAATCAGGAGTCGGGTCATAGCCGTTTCCCTGTCGTTGATGAAAACATGAAGGTTCAGGGTATGGTCACCTCAAAAGATGTCATGGGCCAAGAAGAAACGACGCTCATTGATAAGGTGATGACGAAGAATCCGATGACCGTAGGCGACAAAATGAGTGTTGCCTCATCTGCCCATATGATGGTGTGGGAAGGGATCGAGTTGATCCCAGTCGTTAGTGACAGTCACATCCTGAAAGGGATCGTGAGCAGGCAGGATGTACTGAAGGCGTTACAGATGAGCCAAAGACAGCCACAGGTCGGTGAAACGATTGACGATACGATCACGAGTCAGCTGGTGATGACGTCAAACCAAGGCAAGGGACAAGAAGTGTATAGCTATGGTGTTACACCTCAAATGACCAATTATCTTGGTACGATTTCAAGTGGGGTGTTCACGACACTGGTTACGGATTCAGCCAATCGTGCGCTCAGAGGCTACAAACGAGGCGATTTAGTCGTTGAAAATATGACGATTTACTTCATCAAGCCTGTTCAGATCGACAGTACGCTTGAAATTCATCCTCGTGTCCTGGATGTGGGGCGTAAGTTCGGGAAAGTGGATGTCGAGGTATTTAACCAAGGCAAGCTTGTAGGGAAAGCCATGCTGACATGTCAGTTGCTTGATCGTTCTTAACTAGCGAAAGAGGATAATCGAATTCGATTATCCTCTTTGATTTGTGGCTTCTTCAATGGCATGTGGGAGGTAGAACTTATACATTTTATAACCGCCCCAAACGCTGAATAGTCCGACAACAATGAATACGGCAGCAATGATGTATGTAACGGTCGTTTGGAAAAGGAAAAGCTGATTGACTCCAAATAAGGCTACAAAGGCACCGAGGGCAATGGATGATTTTCCTGAAATCCACTTTTTCTCCATCGGCATTTTCGTGCGTACCATTTTAATTTTGTAAAATACATAAATCCCTAGTGACAGAACGATCAAGGTGACAAGGATAGGCATGGTTTATAATTCCCCCAATTTAACATATGTACCTTATTATTGTAGCGGGAAACTCTGGAGATTGCCACCTAAAACAAGATGAGCCTTCCTATTTCGCCAATTTTTTGATTAAATAAAATATATCGTCTTAATTTGTACAATAACATATATAAAAAGGAGATTTATATGAAGGCTGAAATTTTAGCAGATATAAAGCGTTATGATACGATTATCATTCATCGCCATGTCCGGCCTGACCCGGATGCTTATGGTTCGCAAGGGGGATTGGCTGAAATTCTGAAGGCGTCATTTCCTGAGAAGCGCATTTTCACGGTCGGGAAAGAAGAGCCTTCGTTACATTATTTAAGGAGGCTTGATGTGATTTCGGATGAAATGTACCAAGGGGCTTTGGTCATCGTTTGTGACACCGCCAATACTGACCGAATCTGCGACAGCCGTTATCCGACAGGGGAAAAGCTGATCAAGATTGATCACCATCCAAACGAAGATCCCTATGGAGACATGCGTTGGGTCGATACGTCCGCTAGCTCGACGAGTGAAATGATTTATGAATTTTATCTATTTGGTAAAAATCAAGGATTGAAGATGAGCGATGAGGCAGCCCGTCTACTTTATGCAGGTATCGTTGGTGATACGGGACGTTTTCTTTTTCAAAGCACGACCGAGAAAACATTCGCCTATGCAAGTGAGTTGATTCATTATTCATTCTCCCGTCCACAGTTATATCAAGAGATGTATGATGTCGATGAAAGCATTACCCGCCTGAATGGTTATGTGCTGCAAAACTTCGAGATTCTACCAAACGGAACAGGGAAGATGCTCATCACGAAGGATATCCTGGAAAAATTTCATGCGACGCCTTCAGAAGCCTCCCAGCTTGTCTCCTCGCTGGGTTCGATTAAAAACGTGAAATCTTGGGTCTTTTTCATTGAAGAAGAAAAGGAGATCCGGGTTCGTTTCCGTTCTAAAGGTCCAATCATCAACATGATCGCCAGGAAATACAATGGTGGCGGACACCCATTTGCAGCAGGGGCCTCTATTTATTCTTGGGATGCAGTGGATGATATTTTGGCTGATCTAGAAGAGGTAAACAAAGCAGAATAAGAAAAGCAAAAAGACCAAATCATCTTGAATTTGGTCTTTTGCCATGTAGATATTCACGATGTTGGGAAATTTTTAGCTGGTTGCCATCGGGATCTTTGAAATTGAACCATCGGTCATGTTCGATTCCTGTTGTACATTCTACTTTCCCTTTCATATATTCATACGCTTCGATGACGTTCGTCGTGTTGAAGTGAAAGGGAGGGACTTTGAAAATGCGATCTTCGGAAAATATCTTACTGTCCAAAACAATGCCCGTTCCGATCATAGGCAAGGCATACAGGTGCCCGAATAAAATATCTCCGGTCACCGGAATGCCCAACAGGTCAGAATACCAATCGCGGGCCACTTCAATATTACGAACCGGGATAAAGACCGTACCGATTTGGTTTAAGATTGGGTTCATCGTTCACCTCTCCAATGGCATCATTTCGCCCTCTTGATTGTGAGTTCAATATTCATTTTTGTATAAAACATAATTTCATTGACTTCCAGTTCGTACCGTTTCTTATTAATCTCGATGATTTTGTTTTCAATCGACTTCTTAAGCAACACTTTTCCGTTATATACACTAACGACATCTTTAGCGAGAAGGGAAGAGAGGTCATCTTCTATGACATCCTCGGCATCGGCGATACTCAGCTTATCGAGGCTGTAAAATTGCCCGTTGGTGATTTTCACCTCGACTTCTTGAATCGTTAAAATCTCTTCGTTTTGCTGATTTAATTTTTTGTAATCCTGCTCCCAAATCGCGATTTTTTCGGTCAAATCCTTCATCTCTTCTCTTTGCTCATGAATGATCCGGATCTGCGTTTCCTGCTGCACTCCGTACATGTAAAAGAAAATCACCCAGCTGAGCAGTCCGCCTAATGCTGCACCGGCAAAAAAACGCTGCCAGGTGGGAAGCCGATGATAAGGGGGGATCCTCATGGTGAAATATGCTCCTGTGTGAACCAATTGATGATTAACGCTCCTGTCTGTGCACCCCCGAGGGCGGAGAGGATCAATAGCACCTGCTTCACGATATCCTTTGTTTGTCCGTGGAAAATGCCACGTTCAAAATTATAGACCATATCGAAGGTCCCTCCGATGGCAGCGACGATCGCCCAAATCCTTAGGCTGTCCGATAAGCGGAAAACGGTCGTCATCGGGGCTTGTCCCGTGAAAAAAGCCGCCAGTCCGCCAATGATCGACCCGCCAAGCAAAACGCCGAGCGCGATGAAAAAACTGTTGATAAATGCCGGAACAAAGGCTTCGTTCATGTATCATCATCCTTTTTGGCTTGATATTCTTCTACTCTATTTATATGGGAAGCGCGGAGGTAATATGATAGCCTGTGAAAATCAAAGTGGACGAACCTGATTGGCAATGAGAACATATTTTCTTTTTTTGAAATAAACACTATAATAAAAAGAAACATGCCCTTTCAAAGGTGGGAGAAAAAAACGTGTATACACATCTCCATATTCAGAGCGGATACAGCCTGCTGAGCAGTACGGTGAAAATTCGTGAACTTGTGGCTAAAGCGAAAGCGGATGGCTGTACGAGTCTAGCATTAACCGACCGAAATGTTATGTATGGATCGGTTTATTTTTATAAGGAATGCAAAAAACAGGGGATAAAACCGATTATCGGGATTCTCGCGGATGTTCTAGATGAACAAGATGCCGCACATCCTCTTCTTTTACTAGCAAGAAATCTTCAAGGCTACCAAAACCTGCTGAAAATAAGCAGTGCTATCAAAACGAAATCTCCGTCGGGCATTCCATTTAATTGGCTTAAAGCCTATTCTTCGGGATTGATTGCGCTTTCCCCGGGTGCGGAAGGGCAAATCGAAAGGTTATTGGAAGAAGAAAGGCCCGAGGAGGCGAGGAAAGCTGCCGAGCAATTTTTGAAAGTGTTCGGACATGATAACTTTTATTTATCCCTTCAACGGCTGGATATTGCCAAGGAGGAGCAGCAAATACAAGCAATCTGTCAATTGGCCAAAGAGCTGAAAATCGAGCTTGTAGCGACGAACCCGGTCTATTACTTGAACCAAAGTGATGCACTGGCACATGAAGCGCTACTGGCCATCGGTAATGGCGACAAGCTGGCGGACGAAACGAGGGTGGTGCTTCCATCCACACAGTTTTATATGAAAAGCCGTGCTGAAATGGCTGAACGGTTCAGTGACTTGCCGGATGCCCTTCAAAATACGCTACATATAGCCGCGCAATGCAATCTTACTATTCCTTTTCATCGTTCCCTGCTACCCAAATACCCTACAGCAACTGGAGTTACGGCTGAAGAAATGCTCGAAACCCTCTGCTTCCAGGGCTTGAAGAAACGAATACCTGAACCATCTATCCAATATGAAGAGCGTCTGCGCTTTGAATTGGCTGTCATTAAGCAAATGAAATTCAGCGATTATTTCTTAATCGTTTGGGATTTCATGAAATTTGCAAGGGACCACCAGATTTTGACGGGGCCGGGACGGGGGTCTGCAGCAGGATCGATGGTCGCCTACGTTCTGTCGATTACGGATGTCGATCCAATCGAACATTCTCTGCTGTTCGAGCGATTTCTAAATCCTGAGCGGGTAACGATGCCCGATATCGATATTGACTTCCCGGATAACCGCCGCGAGGAAGTGATTGCTTATGTCGCGAAGAAATACGGGGAATTGCATGTTGCCCAAATCATCACATTTGGTACTTTAGCCGCAAAGGCGGCGTTGCGTGATACCGGACGCGTCTTCGGTTTGAATACAAAAGAGCAGGAAATGGTATCGAAAATGATCCCGGGACGCCTTGGGATTACCTTGCCTGAAGCGTTAAAAGAATCCAAACGATTACAGGACTTCATAAAGGAAAGTGAGCGGAACCAGAAGCTTTTTGAAACGGCACTTCTGCTTGAGGGGCTTCCACGCCATACCTCCACACATGCGGCTGGTGTCGTCATAAGCGATCAGGCGCTCACTGAGCATATCCCGATTCAGGAAGGGCATGATGGCATCCACCTGACTCAATATCCAATGGACCTCCTCGAGGAACTCGGCCTTCTGAAAATGGATTTTCTAGGTCTGCGCAATTTAACGCTCCTGGATAATATTTTGAAAAACATCCAAAAGGGGATGGGGAAAAAACTGAATTTGTCCCATATACCCATGGATGATCCGCAGACCCTGTCCATGCTGGGACGGGGTGAAACGACGGGCGTGTTCCAGTTCGAATCGGATGGGATACGGAAGGTGTTAATGAACCTGAAGCCAAACCGGTTTGAAGATATCGTCGCGGTCAATGCCTTATATCGTCCAGGTCCCATGGAAAACATTCCACTTTTCATCGAGCGCAAACACGGGCTGGTCCCAATAGAATATCACCATCCGGATTTGAAGGAGATTCTCGATCCTACATACGGCGTCATCGTATATCAGGAACAGATCATGCAGATTGCATCACGACTTGCCGGTTTCTCCCTGGGAGAGGCCGATTTATTAAGGCGTGCCGTCTCGAAGAAGAAAAAGGAAGTATTGGACCAGGAGAGGGAGCATTTCGTGAATGGTGCCTTGAAGCAAGGGTATTCCGAGAAAACAGCGGACGATATCTATACCCTGATTGTCCGGTTTGCCAATTATGGATTCAACAGGAGCCATGCTGTAGCATACAGTGTCATTGCCTATCAGCTTGCCTATTTAAAAACTCATTTTCCTGAGTATTTCATGGCTGCCCTCATGACCTCTGCCGTCGGAAATGATGATAAGATTGCCCAGTATGTCCGTGAAGCCAAGAAGAAAGGCATTTCCGTGCTGCCTCCTTCCATTAATGAAAGCGGCTATCCTTTTTTACCGGAGAAAGAAGGGATTCGATTCAGTCTTGGTGCCATAAAAGGAATCGGTGGGACGGTCCTGAAGGAAATCTTTGCGGCTAGACGCCAAAAGAAATTCGGGGACCTATTCGATTTCTGTTTGCGGGTGTCGGGAAAAATCGTCAATCGAAAGGTATTGGAAGCATTGGTGCATTCAGGTGCCTTTGATGAATTTGGCGAAGACCGTGCCACCTTGCTTGCTAGCCTGGATGTCGCAATCAGCCATACCGAATTGGTCAATCCGGATGATGATTTATTCGATATGTTTTCGGATGGCGAATTCTCGCTAAAGCCTAAATACAATCATGTCGATCCAATTCCGGTGGAGGACAAGTTATCCTTTGAAAAGAGTGTACTGGGCCTATACCTTTCCAATCATCCCGTGACGAGCTATAAAGGAATTTTCGGCCACTTCGGTTGCTTGACCATCGATGAAGCATTAAGTAAAAAAGAGGCAAAGATCCTGCTTGGCGTGTACATCACGGCGGTTAAGACCATTCGTACGAAAAAGGGGGATGTGATGGCATTCTTGACTGTCAGTGATGAAGAAGGCGATATTGAAGCCGTCGTATTCCCCAATGTGTATAAAAACTACTCTGCCATCTTGAATCACGGACAGTTGGCCATGCTTCAAGGTACATTGGAGGAGCGGAGCGGAAAAACGCAGCTCATCATCCAATACGTCTATCCGTTGGACCAAGTGAAAAATATGGCACAGAAAAAAAACGGAACGCTTTTCTTGAAGATTGAAGCGGAAAAGCAAACAAAAGACACTCTTCAAAAAATAAAAAAAATATTAATCCAGCATACTGGCGAAACGAAGGTCATGCTATTTTATGAGCGGGAAAACCGCTATGTACAGCTATCCTATTGGGATTGGGTCAACCCGAGCGATAAGTTAATCGATCTTTTAAATGGATTGTTAGGAAAAGGAAATGTCGTTTATAAGAGAGAATAACTATTTTACAACTTTATCAGGTATGTTATATTGAATGCAGGCCCATGTGGTCTGACCACTAGATTTCAGCATAATTTCCGGGTTGCCCAATTCGTTCTAGGAGTGAGAATATGACATTAAGAGAAGAAGCATTACATATGCATCGCTTGAATCAAGGGAAATTAGAAACCGTTTCGAAAGTACCAGTTAGGAATGCAGTGGATTTAAGCTTGGCTTATTCTCCTGGTGTCGCCGAACCATGTAAGGAAATTTACGAAAAACCTGAAACCGTTTATGACTATACAATGAAAGGGAATACGGTAGCCGTTATTTCTGATGGAACGGCAGTGTTGGGCCTAGGCAATATCGGTCCTGAAGCCGCCTTGCCTGTCATGGAAGGCAAAGCTGTCTTGTTCAAGAGTTTTGCGGGAGTGGATTCATTTCCAATCTGTTTAAAAACGACGGATGTGGATAAGATTGTAGAGACCGTCAAATTGCTCGAACCGACATTCGGCGGAGTGAACCTAGAAGATATTGCAGCACCGAATTGTTTTGAAATCGAAGAACGATTAAAAAAAGAAATGAATATCCCTGTATTTCATGATGATCAGCACGGTACAGCAATTGTAACCGTGGCCGGTCTTGTAAATGCTTTGCGTCTTGTAGGAAAATCGATAACGGAAATTAAAGTCGTGGCCAGTGGTGCCGGAGCGGCAGGCATTGCCATCATAAAGTTGCTTTATAGCTATGGAGTGCGTGACATTATCATGTGTGACACGAAAGGTGCCATCTATGAAGGGCGTACGTTAGGTATGAATGATATAAAAGAACAAGTAGCGAAAGTAACCAACCGGGATAAGGTTCAAGGAAACCTTGCGACTGTTATCAAGGGAGCGGACGTATTCATCGGTGTGTCTGCCGCGGGAGCTTTGAATAAGGATATGATTTCTTCCATGAACGAAGATCCAATCATTTTCGCCATGGCTAATCCCAATCCTGAAATCATGCCGGAGGAAGCGAAAGCTGCGGGTGCCAAAGTGGTGGGGACAGGTCGCTCTGACTTCCCAAACCAGGTCAATAATGTACTGGCTTTCCCTGGAATCTTTCGAGGCGCTTTAGATGTACGTGCCACACATATCAATGAAAAAATGAAGGTGGCGGCTGTACAGGCGATTGCCGGTTTAATAGAAGAGCATGAACTTCATGAAGACTATGTTATTCCCGCCCCTTTTGATGCTAGAGTTGCACCTGCAGTCGCTGCAGCCGTGGCAAAGGCAGCTATGGAAACCGGGGTTGCAAGAATTCACGCGGATCCAGAACAAATTAAAGAAAAAACAAGAAAACTAGCAAACATTGGACAAAGTGAGGAATAACTAATTTGGCAGAACGTACTTCTTCAACCAAAATTTATCTCGATGTTGTGGAAAGCCTACGGAGCATGATTGAAGCGGATAACCTCTTACCGGGCGATAAAATTCCTTCTGAACGGGAGTTATCCGACCGTCTGAATGTTGGACGTTCATCTGTCCGTGAAGCATTGCGAGCACTAGAGCTTTTAGGATTGATAGAAACTAGACGTGGTGAAGGAACGTTTATTAGGGATTTCCAGGAGCATAAGTTAGTCGAGCTTCTGGGAACCTTTTTTTTGCAAGATAAAAAAGTTCAAGAAGATTTAGCCGAGACCAAACGGTTAATTGAAATCGATTGTTTGAAGATCGTGGCCTTCTTCGCCACGGCCCAAGAGGTTAAATCGTTAATGGACTGGGTCAAGGTAGAAGAATTCCATGATGATGATTTCTTCTTGAGGATCGCCATATTAAATCGCAATCGTTTGCTTGAAAGAATTTGGCGTATTGTCAACAGCTATGCTAGAGCATCAGAGCAAATCAAAACAAAAACGAAAAAAGAAGATTATCTTTTGTTGCTTACATATTTGCTTGAACGTGATGAAGAAAAAGCCATCGAAGCATACCTTACTAAAATCAGAAATTTGTCGAAGGAAGAGTGACAGCATTTTACACGATTTTGAATATATTTCTGATATAGTTTGGACCAAAGTTTCTTTAAAAAGAGGTTTGGTGGCAAAGGGAGGATTAGACTTGCTTAAAGAGCTATTTGCAAAATCTAAGAAGAAATATGCAACGGTTCCTTTAGATCGTGAAAAACAGGATGTACCTGAAGGAATTATGACGAAGTGCCCAGGTTGCAAAAAAATCATGTATACAAAAGAATTAGTGAAAAACGTAAAAGTCTGTTTGCATTGTGGGTTCCATCATTCCATGTCCTCTCATGAGCGCATAGAATTTCTTTTCGACGCCAATAGTTTCACTGAATTTGATAAAGAAATGATTTCCGTTAACCCCCTTCAGTTCCCGGATTATCTGGAAAAGCTGGAAAAGGATAAAGTGAAGGCCAAAATTAATGAGGCAGTGGTTACAGGGGTAGGAAGCATAAATGGTTTCCAAATATCAACGGCCATCATGGATTCCAATTTCCGGATGGGAAGTATGGGGTCCGTCGTTGGGGAAAAAATCACACGGGCGATTGAACGGGCCGGCGAATTGAAGATACCGTTCATCATTTTTACCGCATCTGGTGGGGCGCGAATGCAAGAAGGTGTTCTGAGCCTCATGCAAATGGCCAAAACAAGTGCTGCCCTTAAAATGTTCAGCAATGAAGGTGGATTGATCATTTCGATGATGACCCATCCTACAACTGGTGGCGTTTCAGCCAGCTTTGCATCTCTTGGGGATATTAACCTTGCAGAACCTGGTGCCCTGATAGGGTTCGCTGGAAGACGGATCATTGAACAAACGATCCATGAAGATCTTCCTGAAGATTTCCAAACAGCTGAATTTTTGATGAAGCATGGCCAATTGGATGCTGTGGTTAAACGGACGGAAATGAAAGATACCTTGACAACGATCCTGAAAATTCATGCCCCGGGTGGTGAATGGTTATGATTTACGAATTGGAATTTGAACGCCCTGTCACAGAGCTTCGAAGCAAGATTAAAGAACTAAGGGAAATAACAAAGGGAGCAGATGTTGATTTGACAGCTGAAATTGAAAGCTTGGAACAGCGTCTCGAGAAGTTGGAAACGGACATTTATAATAACTTAAAGCCGTGGGATCGCGTGCAAATCGCTCGTCACCCAGCTCGTCCGACAACACTTGATTATATCCCTCTTATATTTAATGAGTTCATGGAATTCCATGGTGACCGATATTATGGTGATGATGAAGCCATCGTAGCCGGCATCGGGGAATTTGATGGACGTGCTGTGACCATCATCGGCCATCAGCGTGGTAAGGATACAAAGGAAAATATCCGTCGTAATTTTGGTATGCCTCATCCTGAAGGTTATCGAAAGGCTTTACGTCTGATGAAACAGGCCGAAAAGTTCAATCGCCCCATCATTTGTTTCATAGATACGAAGGGTGCCTTCCCTGGTAAAGCAGCGGAAGAGCGTGGCCAGAGTGAAGCCATCGCAAAAAACCTTTTTGAAATGGCAGGACTTAATGTACCTGTTATCAGTATTGTCATTGGTGAAGGTGGAAGTGGTGGTGCTTTGGCTCTAGGAGTAGCGGATCGGATTTATATGCTGGAGAACTCCACCTATTCTGTCATTTCTCCTGAAGGAGCAGCAGCTATCTTGTGGAAGGATGCTTCCCAAGCCAAGCGTGCAGCCGAAACGATGAAAATCACGGCTCCTGACCTCAACCGATTGGGAGTCATTGATGAAATCATTCCTGAAGTGAAAGGCGGGGCCCATCGCGATGCCGAGGAGCAAGCCAAAGCGATTAAGGATATGTTGAAGCAATCAATCAATGAGCTTCTTTCCCTGAATAGTGAGGAACTGATCAATCAGCGTTATATGAAATTTAAAAATATCGGTGAATATGAATTTGAAGGACAGCCAGAAGGACCGATACTGGAAGTAAAACAACATTCATAAATACATGGCCAAGAAAAAACGTGCTGCCGGCAGGCAACACGTTTTTTCAACCTTAATATGATACTTAAATACCCAGGTGACTAAATTGATTCCTATTTTGGGAAATAAAACAATCTTTAACGCAATTTACTTCAATTTCTGTTCAGAATACGTTAGTCTTAATACATTGGATTAAGCAGTAAGAAGAGTTCCTTGCTTATCTTAGGTGAAAAAAGGGTACAATGAGGTTATTGAAAAGTTTTATGTCATTAGCGCAGTAGGAGAGGTGAACATAATGAAAAAAATAGGGGTATTAACAAGTGGAGGGGATTCTCCAGGCATGAATGCTGCAGTCCGGGCAGTCGTCCGGAAAGCGATTTTTCATGAGATGGAGGTCTATGGCATCTACCATGGCTATGAAGGGTTGATCAATGGCGACATAAGACGTCTTGAGCTTGGTTCTGTCGGGGATATCATACACCGCGGAGGCACGATGTTACATACTGCCCGCTGTCCTGAATTCAAAACGGAAGAGGGACAGTTAAAGGCAATTGAACAACTGAAAAAAGTGGGTATTGAGGGCATCGTCATCATTGGCGGTGACGGGTCTTACCTTGGAGCGAAGGCATTGACGGAACGAGGTTTTCCTTGCATTGGCGTTCCGGGAACGATCGATAACGATATTCCGGGAACGGACTTTACGATTGGTTTTGATACAGCCCTTAATACGGTCATCGATGCGATTGATAAAATCAGGGATACAGCGACTTCCCACGAACGGACGTATGTGGTTGAAGTGATGGGCCGAAACGCCGGTGACATTGCTCTTTGGGCCGGTCTTGCAGGAGGGGCTGAGACCATTTTATGCCCGGAATACGATTTCGATATGGAAGAGATGATAGGAAAGCTGAACCGGGGACATGAACGCGGGAAAAAGCATAGTATCATCGTTGTGGCAGAAGGTGTAGGCAGTGCCATGGAGATTTCCAAACAGATAGAAGCGAAAGCAGGGTTCGAAACGCGTGTTACGGTTCTGGGTCATGTACAACGTGGCGGCTCTCCTACTGCGTCTGACCGTGTGTTGGCAAGCAGGCTTGGCGCCCGCGCAGTCGAATTGCTTCTTGAAGGTTTAGGTGGCAGGGCTGTGGGCATTGAGGAAAATAAACTGGTTGATTACGATATCATCGATGCCTTATCGAAGAAGCACACGATTGATAAGAAAATGTATGACCTATCAGAAGAATTGTCTATTTAAATGATTGAAAAAAATATGTTTAATACTACGTCACTCTCCGTCATATGGCGGTAGAGGACGAGTTTCTTTAGGAGGTTGACACCATGCGCAAAACTAAAATTGTATGTACCATTGGGCCAGCTAGTGAAAGTGTAGAAAAATTGGCTCAATTAATCGAGGCAGGGATGAATGTAGCACGTCTTAATTTTTCCCACGGTAATCATGAGGAACATGCTGCAAGAATTCGCAATATAAGAGAAGCATCAGAGAAAACGGGGAAACAGGTCGCTATCTTGCTTGATACAAAAGGTCCTGAAATACGGACGAATAACATGGAGAATGACTCGATCGAGTTGACGGCAGGTAAAGAAGTAACGATTTCGATGCAAGAAGTTTTGGGGACACCAGAGAGATTCTCCATTACCTATGAAGGGCTTCTATATGATGTACAAGCTGGATCTAGAATTTTGCTGGACGATGGCTTGATTGGTCTTGAAGTGTTAGCAATTGATGAAACAAAAAAAGAAATTCATACGAAAATCCTAAACAGCGGTACATTGAAAAATAAAAAAGGCGTCAACGTTCCTGGCGTTTCCGTAAACTTGCCAGGGATCACGGAAAAAGATGAAAAGGACATCCTTTTCGGTATCGAACAAGGAATCGATTTCGTGGCCGCTTCTTTCGTCCGCAGGGCGTCGGATGTACTGGAAGTCCGGGAATTGTTGCAACAAAATAAAGCAGAGCATATTCAAATCATCCCTAAAATTGAAAACCAGGAAGGCGTGGACCGTCTCGATGAAATTTTAGAAGTAGCTGATGGTTTGATGGTTGCGCGTGGTGATCTAGGTGTTGAAATCCCTGCGGAAGAAGTGCCACTTGTTCAAAAAGATATGATCAAGAAATGTAACAATGCAGGCAAACCGGTCATTACCGCTACACAAATGCTTGATTCTATGCAGCGTAATCCACGTCCGACACGAGCTGAGGCAAGTGATGTGGCGAATGCGATTTTCGATGGAACGGATGCCATCATGCTTTCTGGTGAAACAGCTGCGGGAACTTACCCAGTCGAAGCCGTTCAGACTATGCATAATATTGCTTCACGTGCAGAAACAGCGCTTAATTATCGGGATATCCTTACAAGGAATAGTAAGTCGGATCGACATAATGTGACAGATGCCATTGGGGAATCCGTTGCACATACTGCGCTTAACCTTAATGCAGGTGCAATCATCACACCGACTGAAAGTGGTCATACGGCACGGATGATTTCTAAGTATCGTCCAAAAGCGCCTATCATTGCCGTTACCTCTAATGAAGATGTTTCAAGACGGCTTGCATTGGTCTGGGGCGTTTATCCGCAGATGGGACCTAAAGCAGAGACGACAGATGATATGCTCCAAACAGCGATTGACCAAAGCCTGGAATCCGGAATCGTTTCCCATGGGGATTTAGTGGTGATTACCGCTGGTGTGCCTGTAGGTGAAATAGGGACGACTAACTTGATGAAAATTCATGTGTTAGGAGAGGTTCTATTGAAGGCTCAAGGAATCGGTAGGAAAACAGCGAAGGGTGAAGTGGTCGTTGCCAAGAATGCCAAGGAAGCCTTAGAAAAAGTACAAGAAGGATCTGTTTTGGTTACAATCGGTTCGGATCGTGAAATGATGCCGGCAATAGAAAAGTGTGCCGCATTGATTACTGAAGAAGGCGGTTTGACTAGCCATGCGGCAGTTGTCGGCGTTACCTTAGGCATTCCTGTCATTGTCGGGGCTGATAATGCGACAAAGGCCTTTAAGGATGGACAGAGAATAACGGTCGATGCCAGCCGTGGAATCATTTATGATGGTCATGCCAAAGTTTTGTAAAACAAAATTTTGGATGAAATCCAATCGTTGATGTAAGATAGGTGTACCGCACCAGAAGTGGGCTGTGCAGGAGGAATGTAAATGAAGTACTTTTTATTGTTTATCATTGCGATGCCGATCATTGAGATTATTGTCCTCTTATTATCTGGCAATCTGATTGGGTTTTGGCCAACGCTGTTCCTAATTGTAGCCACTGGTTTAATCGGAGCTTATTTGGCTAAACGCCAAGGAATGGAAATATGGAAAAAGGCACAGGGTCAGGTTCGTCAAGGGATGATGCCTGGAAATGAAATCGTCGATGGAATCTGTATCTTCATCGGATCCGCTCTGTTGCTATCACCCGGACTGATTTCGGATGTCTTGGGATTGATCCTGGTATTTCCACCCACCCGTAATCTTCTAAAACCAATTGTTATTCGGATTATGATGAACAGGATGAATAAAGGAAAAGTAACGATCATTCAACATAAATAGAAAAAGGCTATCCACAAAGATAAGAATGTGGATAGCCTTTTTTGCGTTCACCCCATAAATGCTTCCACATATGAAGGAAATCTTGCCACTCAAAATCTTAACTGTTTCATGCAAAAAATGGACAAGGAAGAAAGAAAGAAATAAAAAAACAGAATATTTTCAATTATTTTTCTAATGGAAATGCCTATATACCAGGCTTTCTGTAGTCAATTAATATCTTTTTTTAAAAAAGTTGGAAAAGTAGGTGACAAATTTATACAGCGTGTTATATAATACAAACAGGAAATAAAATAACTGTATTATAACATATAAGAGTTTGAAAGGATGTGGAAAGCAACATGATTACTGAAGCAAAAGGTTTACAAATAACAGGGGATATCAAGCCTGGATATGAACAAATACTTACTACGGAAGCGCTTCAATTCATTGAACGGATTGAACGGCAGTTCGGTGCAAGGAGAAGGGAACTGTTAGAGCGACGTAAAACGGTCCAAGAGGAAATAAACCAAGGAAAGCAGCTTGATTTCCTGGAGGAAACGAAACATATCCGTGAAGGTGATTGGACAATCGCTCCCCTCCCGAAGGACTTGCAAGACCGCAGGGTTGAAATTACAGGGCCGGTTGATCGTAAGATGATCATCAATGCATTAAACTCAGGGGCTTGCGTGTTTATGGCAGACTTTGAAGATGCCAACTCGCCTACTTGGGAAAATTGCATAGATGGGCAACTGAACTTGAGGGATGCCATCCGCGGTACCATCTCATTTGAAAATCCAAACGGTAAAGTATATAGATTGAATGAAAAAACGGCAGTCTTGAAAATCAGACCCCGTGGCTGGCACTTGGAAGAAAAACACGTTCTATTAAATGGACAGCCTATATCCGCCAGCATATTCGACTTCGGTCTTTACTTTTATCATAATGTGAAAGCATTGATCGAAAATGGAAGTGGTCCATACTTCTATCTTCCGAAGATGGAAAGTCATCTCGAAGCCAGATTATGGAATGACATCTTTGTCTATGCCCAGAATGATTTAAGAATTCCGCAGGGGACAATTAGAGCGACGGTACTAATTGAAACGATTCTTGCAGCATTCGAAATGGACGAAATCTTGTATGAGTTGAAAGAACACTCAGCAGGCCTAAACTGCGGTCGCTGGGATTACATCTTCAGCTTCCTGAAGAAATTCCGTCACTCAGAGGACGTAATCTTCCCAGATCGATTACAGGTTACAATGACGGTTCCGAACATGAGAGCTTACTCCCTTCTCGCAATCAAGACTTGCCACACCCGTAATGCTCCGGCAATCGGTGGAATGGCTGCCCAAATTCCGGTCAAGAATGACCCGGTCAAGAATGATGAGGCGTTCGCGAAGGTTCGTGCGGATAAAGAACGTGAAGCGAGAGATGGGCATGACGGTACATGGGTCGCTCATCCAGGCATGGTCAGTACTGCGAAAGAAGTGTTTGACCTTCTTGTTCCGAAACCGAATCAAATTTACCGCAAACGTGAAGATGTAGAAGTGACGGCTAAAGATTTGCTGGAAGTCCCAGAAGGATCCATTACGGAGGCTGGCTTACGGACAAATATAAACGTCGGCATTCAGTATATCGCTTCCTGGTTATGTGGTAGAGGAGCGGCTCCTATCAATAACTTGATGGAAGATGCCGCTACAGCAGAAATTTCCCGCGCTCAAGTGTGGCAGTGGATTCGTCATCCTAAAGGCATACTAGAAGATGGCAGGAAAGTGACGGAAGAATTATTCCATCAAATTAAAGAGGAAGAATTGGAAGTCATTAAATCCGAGATTGGTGAAGAAGCTTTCAAAACAGGGAAATTTGAAGAATCTACTAAACTATTCGAAGAATTGATTGTGGCTGAAGACTTCGCTGATTTCTTAACGAATCCAGCATACGAAAAATTATCTTAATATTCTATCAATTATGAACGTACTATAAACTATTAGGGGGAAAATATAATGACGAACGAAAGAGTAGAGCAATTACAACAAAGCTGGGAAACTGATTCAAGATGGAATGGAATTAAACGTACGTATACAGCTGAGGAAGTTATCAAATTAAGAGGGTCCATTGACATCGAGCAAACCTTAGCGCGTCGGGGAGCTGAAAAACTATGGAATCTCCTGAAACAAGAAGATTTCATCAATGCACTAGGAGCATTGACTGGTAACCAAGCGATGCAACAAGTAAAAGCGGGTTTAAAGGCCATCTATTTAAGTGGTTGGCAAGTGGCTGCAGATGCGAATATCGCTGGCCAGATGTACCCGGATCAAAGCTTATACCCAGCAAACTCTGTACCACAAGTCGTTAAACGCATCAATCAAACACTGCAACGGGCCGATCAAATCAGCTTTGCTGAAGGAAAAGACGATATCGATTGGTTTGCCCCTATCGTAGCTGATGCGGAAGCAGGTTTTGGTGGAGCCCTTAATGTTTTCGAACTAATGAAAGGGATGATCGAAGCTGGAGCTGCCGGTGTTCACTTTGAAGATCAGCTTTCCTCCGAGAAAAAATGTGGCCATTTAGGTGGGAAAGTGCTTCTTCCAACACAAATTGCCGTACGTAACCTGATTTCTGCCCGCTTGGCTGCAGACGTAATGGGAACACCGACTATATTGATTGCTCGCACGGATGCTGACGCCGCTGACTTGATCACGGATGATATCGATCCAGTCGATGCCCCATTCATCACAGGCGAACGTACTCCAGAAGGATTCTACCGCACGAAAGCGGGACTTGACCAAGCGATTGCTCGTGGCCTGGCTTATGCACCATACGCTGACCTTATCTGGTGTGAAACGTCCGAGCCAAACCTTGCAGATGCCCGTCGTTTTGCCGAAGCGATTCATGCTGAGTTCCCAGGAAAACTACTAGCATACAATTGCTCGCCATCGTTTAACTGGAAAGCGAAATTGAGTGATGAGGAAATTGCGAGCTACCAAGTCGAATTAGGGAAACTGGGTTACAAATTCCAATTCGTTACACTTGCTGGATTCCATTCATTGAACCATAGCATGTTTAACCTTGCTCTTGGATACAAAGACCGTGGAATGGCAGCATACTCAGAACTTCAACAAGCAGAATTCGCTAGTGAAGGGGACGGCTATACGGCAACTCGTCACCAACGCGAGGTTGGAACTGGATACTTCGATGAAGTGGCACAGGTTGTATCTGGTGGAACTTCTTCTACAACAGCACTTGCTGGTTCTACTGAAGCTGAACAATTCGAAACATCAAAATAAGAGATAGATAGAAAAAATCCGCCCCGAATATCGGGCGGATTTTTCTTTGAGTCTAAAGAAATTTGTTTGGAGTAGGTTTTTTCGTATCCGGTCCCATGATGTACGACCAAATGGTTTGAAAGACATGAGCACGTTGAAGGGTATTGAATATGACTAGGGTTACTGGCCCGGCGATCAATCCAAGAAACCCGATTAATTTAAAACCAATGAATAAGGCGATGAGAGTAGCAAGTGGATCCAAGCCAATACTAGAAGAAAGAACTTTTGGTTCAATTAGTTGGCGCTGGACAACAACGATGATGTAAAGCACAGACAGCCCGATGGCAAGGCTGGTATTCCCAGAGATGAATTCGAAGATGATCCATGGAATGAAGATGGTCCCTGTACCCAAATAAGGAATGATATCGACTAAGCCGCAAATTAAAGCGATGGTAATCGAATACTTGACCCCTAATATAAGAAATCCGATTAAAATGGTAACGGTCGTTAATGAAACTAGAGTGAATTGAGCGCGAATGAATCCGAATAATGCTCGTTTTAAATCACGGAATAAACGTTTGGCCCCGGAAAATAGTTTATTTGGCAATACATTTCCCGTCATTCGTCCGAAACGGTCATAGTCTTTGCTGATGAAGAAAGTGCCCAGTAGGGTAAAGAGTAGTGCTGTCACCGTCGTTGGAAACCAGCCGATGATGGCGGGGATGTTTTTCAGGAATGTCTGAATGAAACCGCTGACCCCGGTAGTGATGGATTCACCAATATTTTGGATGTTCTTTAGGATGGTGTCCTGCTGATCTTGATCTAATGTATTGAACATGGCTGTGGTTTGGTTATATAGGGGAATGATCTTGGTGGCAATGAGCGTTTCTATGTAATCTACGATGGTTTCGATATGTTCCGGTATCACACCCGCAAGGTAATTAGTACCTGATATGATTTCGGTAACTAATAGGGTGATGAGTCCGGCAAAAATAAGGAAAATGAGTAATAGGGAGACAAATACAGCAAGTCCTCGTGGCAAGTGAGCTTTCTTTTCGAAGAAAGTCACAAGGGGGTTCATCAAGAAAGCAATGATCATGGCAATAATGAATGGATACGTATACTTAGATAAATAAAATAAGGAGATCCCGCCCAAAATGATGATTCCGATGACTGATATGAAACGAATGAAACGGTAGATGTAAACAGGATTCAAGACATTCCCTCCTTCTAACGGCTGCATTGTATTATAATTGTAACGACAATGGTAAAGAAAGGAAAGTTCCTTTTGGATCCAATCTGAACTATTTCTATTGGTAGCCAAATAAATACCATGGGTTTTGACAAAGGTAAACAGGCGGTTTGTTATGTTAAAATAACAAAAAGGAAAGAGGAGGAGGAGAAGTGATAAACGGCCCGGTCGTGTTTTTAATTTTACTTGCGGCAATCGGTTGGTTTGGGAAAAACACATCCCTTATTGCCGCAGCAGGTTTTCTTTTACTCATGAAAATCATTGGTCTTGATGCCAAAGTGTTCCCTTATTTAGAAGCAAAGGGAATCAACCTAGGCGTTACGATTATTACGATTGCAGTGCTCATCCCTATTGCTAATGGGGCGATTGGCTTCAAGGAACTGGGGGATGCGATTAAATCGCCCTATGCATGGATTGCGCTGGCTTCTGGTATAGCTGTTGCCTTGATTGCGAAAAATGGAATTACCTTGCTTTCTCACGATCCACATATTACAACCGCCTTGGTTTTTGGGACGATTCTAGCCGTCGCATTATTCAAAGGTGTGGCTGTAGGTCCGTTGATCGGTGCTGGAATTGCTTATTTATGCATGCAGATTTTTGATTTTTTTAAATAATTGACACAGGGAATGAATAGTAATTGTTTAATTTTTCTGGAATCTTTTTTTCTTTTCTATGTTAGATTTATTCTGCTTCATTTCGTTTTTTTGTAATAATGTGGTGGAAAAAGCTGAAAAAAAAGGTGGATTAGGAATAGAGATTTTTCTAATGAAATAATAATTTTTTCATATTTTAAGCGCTTTTCATTCCCAAAAAAGTGATTATTGTTTATAATAATGTTGTAACTACTCCGAGTCATTATATTAGGATTTAGAAATAGTAGTTTCTGATGATCTAAAAAAAGAGTGTAGTTATTTGAGCAAGCGCTCACTAGGAAGCGAAGCTACAAGCATTAATTTTTAGAATTCGTATAAGCGATTGTAAAAGGTCGTGCATGCTCCTTTGATTGGCATTCACATCAGTGAATACTTATCGATGGGTGACGCATGTCTTCAGCTAAAAAATAGATGGTTGGGTAGGATAGCTTACTCTTGGAAGCGCTATATTTATACGTAATGAGCAAGGATATAGGGGAATTTTAGAAAAAGGAGAGATTTTATATGACAGCAACAAAAGGTCTAGAAGGTGTGGTAGCAACCACTTCATCCGTAAGCTCGATTATCGACGATACACTAACTTACGTTGGGTACGATATCGATGATTTAGCTACAAATGCCACTTTTGAGGAAGTAATCTATCTTTTATGGCATGGAGCTCTTCCAAACAAAAGCCAATTAGCTGAATTAACTAAACAACTAGCTGAAAACGCAGAACTTCCTGCAGAAGTTGTTAATCATTTCAAAACATACCCAATTGATAAAGTACATCCAATGGGTGCTCTTCGCACAGCGGTATCACTTCTTGGTCTATATGATGAAGAAGCTGACGTAATGAGTGAAGAAGCTAACTATCGTAAAGCCATTCGCATCCAAGCTAAAATCCCAACGTTGGTAACAACTTTCGCCCGTACCCGTCAAGGTAAGGAAGCGGTTGCACCACGTAAAGATCTAAGCTTCGCTGCTAACTTCTTATATATGTTAAGTGGTAACGAGCCAACTGCAATCGAAGAAGAAGCATTCAACAAAGCATTGGTTCTACATGCTGACCATGAATTAAACGCTTCTACTTTCACTGCACGCGTTTGCGTTGCTACTCTTTCTGATATCTATTCTGGCGTTACATCTGCCATTGGCGCATTAAAAGGCCCACTTCATGGCGGAGCTAACGAACAAGTTATGAAAATGCTTACAGAAATCGGTTCAGTAGAAAACGTTGAGCCTTATATCAACGAAAAACTAGCTAACAAAGAAAAAATCATGGGCTTTGGCCACCGTGTATACCGTAAAGGTGACCCACGTGCTAAACACCTTAAAGAAATGTCTAAAAAATTGACTGAGCTTACTGGTCAGCCTCAATATTATGAAATGTCGACTAAAATTCACGAAATCGTGACTGGTCAAAAAAATCTTCCGCCAAACGTAGATTTCTATTCAGCTTCTGTATACCACAGCCTAGGTATCGAGCATGACCTATTCACACCAGTCTTTGCTGTTAGCCGTGCATCAGGTTGGATCGCTCATATCCTTGAGCAATATTCAAACAACCGCCTTATCCGTCCACGTGCAGAGTATGTTGGACCAGGTATGCAAAAGTACATTCCGATTGAAAATCGATAAAATTTTTGAATAAATAAAAGTTTTTTCAAAATTTATATTTAATTTCATCGGATTTGTAGTAAATTAAAAGATGTGAGTAAACGAGGTTAGTGGTTCTGCCAAGAATTATAAGGCAGACCAACTAGCCTTTGAATTTGAATCGGAGGTAAAGAGACATGACACAAAGCCAAAAAATCACAGTTACTAACGGTGTTCTTAACGTACCAAACAATCCAATCGTTCCTTTCATTGAAGGTGACGGAATCGGTCCTGATATCTGGGCAGCAGCAGTACGCGTTTTAGACGCAGCTGTAGAAAAAGCATACAATGGCGAAAAGAAAATTGAATGGAAAGAAGTTTTAGCTGGACAAAAAGCATTTGACCAAACAGGCGAATGGCTTCCACAAGAAACTCTTGATGTCATCAACGAATATCTAATCGCTATTAAAGGACCACTTACAACTCCAATCGGTGGCGGTATCCGTTCATTAAACGTAGCATTACGCCAAGTATTAGACTTATTCGTATGTCTACGCCCAGTACGTTACTTCGAAGGTGTACCTTCTCCAGTAAAACGTCCTGAAGACACTGACATGGTTATCTTCCGTGAAAACACTGAAGACATCTATGCTGGTATCGAATATGCTAAAGGTTCTGACCAAGCGAAAAAACTTATCGACTTCTTGCAAACTGAGTTCGGTGTTAAAAACATCCGTTTCCCTGAAACTTCTGGTATTGGTATCAAGCCAATTTCTGAAGAAGGTACAAAACGTCTTGTTCGCGCTGCACTTAACTATGCAATCAAAGAAGGCCGTAAATCATTAACACTTGTTCATAAAGGTAATATCATGAAGTTCACGGAAGGCGCATTCAAAACTTGGGGTTATGAAGTTGCAGAAACTGAATTCGCTGACAAAGTGTTCACTTGGAACCAATATGATCAAATCAAAGAAGCTGAAGGAACAGAAGCTGCTAACAAAGCACAATCTGCTGCAGAAGCTGAAGGCAAAATCATCGTTAAAGATTCTATTGCCGATATCTTCTTACAACAAATCCTAACTCGTCCAAGAGAGTTTGACGTTGTTGCAACAATGAACTTAAACGGAGATTACATCTCTGATGCACTAGCTGCTCAAGTTGGCGGAATTGGTATTGCTCCAGGAGCTAACATCAACTACGAAACTGGACATGCTATTTTCGAAGCAACTCACGGTACTGCTCCTAAATATGCTGGTCTTGACAAAGTTAACCCATCTTCAGTTCTTCTTTCAGGCGTTCTTTTACTTGAACACCTTGGATGGAATGAAGCTGCGGACAGCATCACTAAATCAGTAGAACAAACAATCGCTTCTAAAGTTGTTACATACGACTTTGCCCGCCTAATGGAAGGTGCAAAAGAAGTTAAATGTTCTGAGTTCGCTGACGAGCTAATCAAAAACCTTTAATTTTTACTAATGACGCCTTCAGGAAAAGAGCTGACTTCAGCTCCTTTTCCGGGAGGCGTATAATTATGTATACAGATGTTAAAAGTATTCCGAAATATTTGCATATTTTAAGGAGGAATTAACATGTCTACACGTAAAAAGATTACAGTAGTTGGTGCAGGATTCACTGGAGCTACCGCAGCATTCCTTGCCGCTCAAAAAGAACTCGGTGACATCGTTTTAGTTGATATTCCACAATCAGAAAACCCTACAAAAGGTAAGGCACTTGATATGGCTGAAGCAGGTCCTGTTCTAGGATTTGACGCCTCTATCATCGGCACTTCCGACTACTCAGATACAGCAGACTCAGACGTCGTCATCATCACTGCCGGGATCGCCCGCAAACCAGGCATGAGCCGTGATGATTTAGTTCAGACGAACCAAAAAGTCATGAAAGCTGTAACGAAAGAAGTGGTCAAATACTCTCCACATGCAACCATCATCGTTTTAACCAATCCAGTAGATGCAATGACTTATACGGTTTACAAGGAATCGGGTTTTCCAAAAGAACGAGTAATCGGACAATCAGGCGTGCTTGATACTGCCCGTTTCCGTACGTTCGTCGCTCAAGAATTGAATATGTCGGTTAAGGACGTAACCGGTTTCGTCCTGGGTGGGCATGGTGACGACATGGTGCCTTTAGTACGTTACTCATACGCCGGAGGCATTCCTTTGGAAACATTAATACCAAAAGAACGTCTAGACGCAATCGTTGCCCGTACTCGTACTGGCGGCGGGGAAATCGTCAACCTACTTGGCAATGGTAGTGCCTATTACGCACCTGCGGCATCCCTTGTGGAAATGGCGGAAACAATCCTGAAAGACCAACATCGCGTTCTTCCATCAATCGCCTACCTTGAAGGTGAATATGGATTCGAAGGCATCTACCTTGGTGTGCCTACGGTCTTAGGTGCCAATGGAATTGAACGAATCATCGAACTTGAATTGACGGAATCTGAAAAAGCTGCCCTTTCGAAATCAGTCGATTCCGTTAAAGCAGTCATGAAAATCTTACAATAACTCATCCGTTTCATAACAAGACTGCCCGAAACGTGACAGGAATGCTTGTGTTCCTTTCACCTATCAGGTGGTCTTTTTATGTATCGACCCGGATTTTTCGTCCTTACCTTACTTGAGGCAGTAAAAGGAATTGGTGATTTTGGGAGGACGAGAGAATTTTAAGTGTGAATTACAGATAATATTCTTTATAATAGAATTGGATGAGTAGACAAAAGCATGTCTTAAGGGTAATACATAATTCAGGAGGATCTAATGTCAAAGAAAATTCTCGTAGTGGATGATGAACAATCAATTGTTACCTTACTTCAATACAATTTAGAGCAGGCTGGTTACTCTGTAATTACAGCATTGGACGGGGAAGAAGGTTTACAGGCAGCTGTTGAGCTTTGTCCTGATTTGGTCGTATTGGATTTAATGCTACCCAAATTGGATGGGCTTGAAGTGTGTAAACAGCTTCGCCAACAGAAAATAAATATCCCGATTTTGATGTTAACAGCTAAAGATGATGAATTTGATAAGGTGCTTGGCCTGGAATTAGGAGCAGATGATTACTTAACGAAGCCCTTTAGCCCACGTGAGGTAGTTGCCCGGATTAAAGCGATACTAAGAAGATCACAGCATTCTAATAGTACTGAAAATAATGATGATCCAGAGAATGATTCACTGAAAATAGGCGACTTGAAGATCTTTCCTGAACGCTATGAAGCCTATTTCGAGGAGAATCAACTAGAATTGACTCCAAAGGAATTTGAATTACTTTTATACCTCGTGAAGAATAAAGGAAGAGTGTTAACGAGGGATCAATTATTGAGCACGGTGTGGAATTATGATTTTGCCGGAGATTCTCGTATCGTGGATGTCCATATCAGCCATCTGAGGGAGAAAATTGAATCAGACACAAAAAAACCTCTGTATATCAAAACGATAAGGGGCTTGGGTTACAAGTTCGAGGAGCCTAAAAGAGAATGACGACCTACCGTAAGAAACTGCTATTTACCCTCATCACGCTGGTGATGGTCGTACTGATGGCCGTTGGTTTTTTGTTGGGCCATCTTTTCAAAAGCTATTATATTAAAACATTCAACGAACGAATTCAAAATGAAACGTTTTTCATTTCTACATATATTAAAGAGCATGGCGGTATCACCTCCTTTTTGGAAAAAGGTAAAACGTCGAAACTAACGCCGTTGCTTGAATCCAACTTAACTATTCTTTCGACAGATGGAGAGGTTTTATATGATTCGTCCTCTTCAAATGAGTTGCTTGATAGCCATGCAGAAGTCCTTCGGAAAATCACCCTTGAAAAAACGGGGGAGCAGCGTGAAGGCTATGAAGTGGTGGAGGGGGATTCGGACCTTCATTATTACTGGAGCGCCGTTGAAAAGGATGGCGAGATTGAAGGATTTGTCATCCATAGTAATGAAATCGAGGCAATTCAACAAGTCAACCGGCAAATGTGGAGCATATTGGTCATTTGCTTGGGTGCAGCCTTGATCATCATCCTGATGCTGGCAAGTAAAATCACTTCCTATTACACCCGGCCGATTGAAGAGGCCACAATGGCAGCGATTGACCTGGCAAAAGGAAATTACCGTACCCGAAAATTCGAGCAACATTCAGATGAAACGGGGATGTTGACGAACTCGTTGAATATCCTGGCAAGGAACCTCCAAGAAACCGAAATGGCGAGGGAAATGAACCAGGATCGTTTGGAAACGCTCGTCGAAAATATGGGGAGTGGTGTGCTGTTAATTGACAGCAAAGGATATACAACGCTAATCAACCGGGAATTCAAGAAAACCTTTGATGTAGATTCGCATACATTCCTATATCAAGACTATTATTCTGTGATAAAGGATGAAGAAGTCATAGCTCTAATAGAAGAGATTTTCAGGACGGAAAAAACGATAAAACGTCAGGTGAAAATTCCGCTTGCCCTTAAACGAAAGCATTTCGAAATCTATGGAGCCCCCATTATCGGTGATTATGATGAATGGAAGGGAATCCTGCTTATTTTCCATGACATCACTGAACTGAAAAGACTGGAACAAATGCGGAAGGATTTTGTGGCCAATGTCTCTCATGAATTGAGGACACCGATTACTTCTATTAAAGGCTTTTCGGAAACATTGCTGGATGGGGCCTGGAAGGATGAGAAAACCTTAAAGCACTTTTTATCGATCATTTTAAACGAAAGCGATCGGCTTCAAGAGCTCATTCAGGAACTTCTTAATTTATCCAAAATGGAACAGCAGGAATTTGTCCTGAAAACGGACAAGGTAGATATGACTACCATCCTTAAAGAAATCCAGGAAATGCTCATGGGTAAACTACGAAAAAAAGAAATCTCACTCGAAGTCAAAGTGCCTTCGCATTCAGTGGTTATTGAAGGGGAATCAGATCGGATCAAACAAGTGTTCATCAATTTGATTACCAATGCCTTAGCTTATACACCAAATGGTGGGATTGTGACTGTAACGGTTGCGGAGAAGGAACAAACCGTGGATGTGATCGTGCAGGACAATGGAATCGGGATTGAGGAGAAAGAGCTTCCGAGGATATTCGAACGATTTTATCGAATCGACAAGGCAAGGAGCCGAGATTCAGGTGGAACCGGGATTGGACTTGCCATCGTCAAACATATCGTGGAAGTTCATAAAGGCAAAATTAACGTAGAGAGTAAACCGGGAACCGGTACGACGTTCACCGTCACGTTGAATAAAAAATTGAAAGGGAATAGGTAGAGTTTACACAGGCTTTACACTTCCTTTAAACAAGCTTCATAATGGAGGGGTACAATGATTGTACAACCCCTCATCCAAGGAGTTAAGTAAGGCAGGGACATTTTAGTCCCTGCCTTTTTCTGTCTGAAAATGGGGAGTCAGTGCTGACTTGTTAAAAATTTTCAATTTTACGAAACTTTGGTCCCTTCTTTGCGTAAATAAGATATAACACCAAATAGAAGGGGTGATACATATCGTAAGCTTAAAAAGGATTTATACGGTAACGGGACTTGTTTTACTTATTATAATACTTGGAGTGGTGGCCATTTCCACCTGGTATACGGTGGATGAATCAGATCAATCCGTCATTATGACGTTTGGTAAGGTGGAGGAGACGATAACAGAGCCAGGTCTTCATTTTAAATTACCTTGGCCGATTCAATCGGTCCATAAACTATCCAAGGAAACATTCAGCCTCCAATTCGGGTATAAGGAAGAAGGAGGAAAAGTGAAGGAGTATCCGAGAGAGACCAAGATGATAACAGGTGATGAGAATATTGTACTGGCTGACTTGGTGGTGCAATGGAAAATTACCGACCCTCCTAAATATCTCTTCAATTCGGATGATCCACAGAAGATTTTATATGATACGACTTCCGCGTCTTTAAGGAGCATCATCGGAAGTACGAAAATCGACGATGCCCTCACTTCCGGTAAGGCGAAAATTGAAGCGGATGTTCGTGAATTGCTGTCGGAATTGATGAAGAAATATGACGTGGGCATTTCCATCTCCGCGGTTAAATTGCAGGATGTCGAGCTGCCCAACGAAGAAGTGCGTAAAGCTTTCACGAACGTAACGGATGCCAGGGAGACGGCGAATACGAAAATCAATGAAGCCAATAAATACGAGAACAAAAGGATTAATGAAGCGGAAGGGGAGAAAGATGCCCTTATTTCAAAAGCGAACGGCGATAAAGCAGCCCGTACGGAAGCGGCCCGCGGTGATGTGGCAGTATTTGAAAAACTATATAGTGAATATAAAGGCAATAAGGATATTACAAGGGACCGTCTGATTATTGAGACGCTTGAACAGGTATTGCCGAATGCGGATATTTATATCATGAATGATGATGGCAATACAATGAAGTATTTACCGCTCCGCCCATTAGAAAAAGAAGAAACGAAAACGGTGCCTGTCCCTGAGGAAGAAGAAGCAAAAGCACCGGATAACGAAGAGTCGGCAGTGAAAGGGGGCACCCAGCCATGAGTGGAAAAGTGATTGATTTCAATGAGCTAAAAAAGGGCGATTTTCATTGGAGAGGTTATGTGAAAATAGGGATATTCTTCATCATCTTTATCATCCTCATGCTGATCATCTTCACTAATGTGTATATTGTCAAAGAAGGGGAATACAAAGTCGTCCGCCAATTTGGAGAAGTGGTTAGGATTGATAAAACACCAGGACTGAAAGCCAAGGTGCCATTCATTCAAAGCGTTGTGACCTTGCCCAAGTATCAAATGAGCTCCGATGTATCCGAGGCAGAAATCAATACAAGAGATAAAAAAAGGATGTTGATCGATAATTATGCGGTCTGGCGGATTGAAGACCCGAAAAAATTGATCACCAATGCGAGAACACTGGAAAACGCCGAAACAAGGATGGAAGAGTTCATCTATTCTGCGGTCCGTTCAGAGTTGGGGCAGCTGAACTATGATGAAATCATCAACGAGAAATCATCGAGGGGAAGCTTGAACGACCGCATCACAGATAAGGTCAATGAACTGTTAGTGAAGGACAACTATGGAATCAGTCTTACTGATGTTCGTATCAAACGGACGGATTTACCTGCTGAAAATGAGGAGTCGGTCTATAAGCGGATGATATCCGAGCGGGAAAGTAAAGCGCAGGAATATCTATCAAAAGGGGATGCGAAGAAAAACCGGACCATCGCAAACACTGACCGAAAAGTGAAGGAAATGCTTTCATCGGCGGAAGCTGATGCAGAAGTCATCCGTGCTGAAGGAGAAGGAGAATCAGCTAAGATATATAATAAATCATTTTCCAAGGATCCAGAGTTTTATAAACTATACCGGACGCTGGAGTCTTACAAAAAAACGGTCGGTAATCAAACGGTTATCATTTTACCATCCGACTCGCCGTACGCAAGCTTGTTAATGGGAAATACTAAATAACAGCATAGCCGTTCATTTTTCTTTCCACTTCCACTCATGGTAGAATGGAAAGAGACGATGAACGGTTTTTTTGTGTGATTAATAGAAGCCGACCTACATAAAACGGGTGTGACTGGAGGAAGACAATTTTGAATAAAAAGTTAGTACTTATAGATGGAAATAGCATAGCTTACCGCGCATTTTTTGCGCTTCCGCTTTTGAATAACGACAAAGGGGTCCATACGAATTCTGTATATGGCTTCACCATGATGCTCAATCGCATTCTGGAGGAAGAAAAGCCGACCCATATACTCGTGGCCTTTGATGCCGGCAAAACGACGTTTAGACATGCGTCCTTTAAGGAATACAAGGGTGGCCGTCAGAAAACGCCACCGGAACTATCTGAACAGTTCCCCTTCATAAGGGAGCTGCTTGATTGCTTTCAAATAAAACGGTACGAACTGGAAAATTATGAAGCGGACGATATTATCGGAACGCTTTCCCTTCAGGCCGAGAAAGATGGGTTCGAGGTGAAGGTCATTTCCGGGGATAAGGATTTAACACAATTAGCTTCGCCAAACACGACCGTCTCGATTACGAAGAAGGGCATCACTGAAATCGAGGAGTATACACCGAAGCATATCCATGAAAAGTATGGCCTTTCCCCCGTACAAATCATTGATCTTAAAGGATTGATGGGCGATGCATCCGATAATATCCCAGGCATCCCCGGTGTGGGCGAGAAAACGGCACTTAAATTGCTGCATCAATTCGAAACGGTCGAAAACCTGCTGCAATCGATTGATGAGGTTAGCGGACAGAAGTTAAAAGAAAAGATTGAGGAGCATAAAGACCTTGCGCTACTAAGTAAGGAGCTTGCGACAATCACACGAGAAGCTCCCATTGAAGTGGGTGTGGACGAAACGGAATATAACGGAATGGATCAGGAAAAGGTCATTGACTTTTATAAAGAGTTAGGTTTCTCGACTCTTCTGGAAAAACTGGACGTATCAGGAGGGGAACCGCTAGAACAGGAAGACATCCATGTTCAGACGGGTTCAGAATTGACAATGGATATGCTTGCCGATGAGAATGCCCTATACATTGAAATTCTTGAGGATAACTACCATCGTGCAGAAATCCTGGGTATCTCCATCAGTAATGAACATGGACATTTTTATTTCCCGGGTGAAACCGTACTGACATCTGAAGTATTCAAAACATGGGCGGAGGATGATACCAAAAAGAAAACGGTCTTTGATGCGAAGCGTACGGTTGTACTTCTGCGCCACCGTGGAATCGATATAAAAGGCATTGATTTTGATGTATTTCTAGCTTCCTATATCTTGGATCCCGGAGAGTCTGTAGATGAAGTGGCGGAAATCACGAAAACGCAAGGGCTTGTGCGGCTAGAGAGCGATGATGTCTTTTATGGAAAAGGGGCAAAGAGGAAGATACCTGGAGATGCAGAACTTAGTGAGCATATTGCCAGAAAAGCGAAGGGCATTTTTGCATTGAAAGACCCGATGATCGAAAAGTTGCGTGAGTTCGAACAATACGATTTGTTAACGGACCTTGAGCTGCCATTATCCATCATCCTAGCAAATATGGAGTGGCAGGGCGTAAAGGTGGACATCGGAAGGCTGAAAAAGATGGGACAGGAATTGGCTGTCCGCTTAAGAAGCATTGAGGAACGAATTTTCGATTTAGCCGGGGAGGCATTCAATATCAATTCCCCGAAACAGCTCGGGGTGATCTTATTTGAAAAATTGGAGCTCCCCGTGTACAAAAAGACAAAAACGGGCTACTCCACGTCAGCGGATGTACTGGAAAAACTGGAAAGCCAGCATGATATCGTAAAGGAAATCCTGTTGTACCGGCAATTGGGCAAGTTGCAATCGACTTATATCGAGGGCTTGCTCAAAGTGGTGAACCAGGAAACGGATAAGGTGCATACCCGATTCAATCAGGCGTTGACCCAAACGGGCCGCCTTAGTTCAACGGACCCTAACTTGCAAAATATCCCGATTCGTCTAGAGGAAGGTCGGAAAATCAGACAGGCGTTCATTCCTTCCGAAAAGGATTGGATTATCTTCGCAGCCGACTATTCGCAAATCGAGCTCCGCGTATTGGCGCATATCGCCAATGACAGTGGATTGGTTGAAGCGTTCAGGGCCGGGATGGATATTCATACAAGGACGGCAATGGATGTATTCCATGTGCCTTCCGAGGAAGTCACATCAAATATGCGTAGACACGCTAAAGCCGTAAACTTCGGAATCGTTTATGGAATAAGTGACTATGGACTTTCTCAAAGTCTTGGGATAACACGTAAGGAAGCTGGGGAGTTCATCGAGAGGTACTTCAAAAGCTTCCCTGGTGTGCAGGATTATATGGAAGAAAGCATTCATGAAGCACGTAAGAATGGATACAGTACAACATTACTGCAAAGAAGACGCTACATTCCCGAAATCACGAGCCGTAATTTCAATATCAGAAGTTTTGCTGAAAGGACAGCGATGAATACCCCAATTCAGGGAAGTGCCGCAGATGTCATTAAACTAGCGATGATCAATATGAACGAACGCCTGAAAAAAGAAGGGCTTAAAACGAGGATGCTTCTGCAGGTTCATGATGAATTGATTTTCGAAACACCACCGGAGGAGCTCGAGATCCTGATGAAAATCGTACCGGAAGAAATGGAAAATGCGATTGAATTGAACGTTCCACTCAAAGTGGATTATGCATATGGACCAACATGGTTCGATGCTAAATAAATGAAGATAGGTGATTATAATGCCAGAACTTCCTGAAGTGGAAACCGTCAGAAGAACATTGGAACAGCTTGTTTTAGGAAAGGAAATCCTGGAGGTTTCCGTCTTCTGGCCCAAAATCATAAAGGCACCTGAGCCAGTTGAACAGTTTCAAGATGCATTAAGGGGTCAGACGATCCACAGCATTGGCCGTCGGGGCAAGTTCCTCATTTTCAACATGGACGACTATGCGATGGTCTCCCATTTAAGGATGGAAGGGAAATACGGGGTCCATTCGAAAGAGGAACCTTACGATAAGCATACCCATGTCATCTTCACCTTCACGGATGGCAGTGAGCTTAGGTATCGGGATGTCCGCAAATTCGGAACGATGCATTTATTTCGTAAAGGAGAAGAAATGGTGCAAATGCCTCTGTTGCATTTAGGTCCTGAACCACTATCGGAAGAATTCACCGTCGAGGGACTTCGTGCAAAACTTGCGAAAACGAGCAGGAAAATCAAACCTGTTCTACTCGACCAAACCGTCGTGGTCGGGATCGGTAATATATATGTGGACGAATCCTTATTCCGTTCAGGCATTCATCCGGAACGAGTGGCTTCCACCCTCACACTGGAAGAAATTCAAAAACTGCATGCCGAAATCATCGCCACTTTGAGCGAAGCGGTGGAAAAAGGCGGGAGCACGATACGTTCATACGTCAACTCACAAGGTCAAATCGGCATGTTTCAGTTGGAACTGAATGTATACGGACGCAAAGGGGAAAACTGCAAAATTTGCGGTACCGCGTTAGAAAAGCTAGTCGTCGCAGGACGGGGCACACATATATGCCCGACTTGCCAGCCAAATAAGTAATCATTTGATAAAACACATCGGATGGGCTCTTTCCATATACTGGGGTAGCAACTAGATGGGAAGGAGCATTCATTCCGATGTGGCTACAAATTATTTTTCTTGCTTTTGCAGTAAGTATTGACGGTTTCGGTGTGGGCATGACGTTCGGTATGCGCAAGGTGAAAATACCCTTGAAATCCATTGCTGTCGTATCGGTCTGTTCGGCAATGAGCTTGGGTATTGCGATGGTCATCGGTGAATTCATCAGTCAGCTTATCTCTGTCGGGGCCGCAGAAAAAACAGGGGGCATTATCCTCGTACTTTTGGGGTCGTGGATGGTGTACCAATATTTTAGGCCCGAGAAGGAAACGAATGATGAGCGATATCACGAAAAAATCATCTTCAATTTTGAAATTAAATCACTTGGAGTGGCTATCAATATCTTACAAAAACCAATGAATGCCGATTTTGATAGATCAGGGACGATTACCGGTATCGAGGCGCTTGTACTGGGCTTCGCATTATCGCTAGATGCGTTCGGTGCCGGAGTGGGAGCTGCCATGATGGGGATTTCCCCAATCATTCTTGCACTTTGCATTGCCGTGATGAGCTTCATCTTTATCGGGAGCGGACTTCAATCCGGCAAATTGCTTTCCAATAATAAAATCGTGCAGCATCTGACCTTTCTTCCGGGGGTATTACTGATTTTAATCGGATTATTCAAGTTATAAAGAACGGGGAAAAGGGGGAGCTTATGGGACAAATCATCGGGATCACTGGTGGAATTGCCAGTGGGAAAAGTAGTGTCAGTCAGTATTTAAGAGAATTGGGTTTCGTGATAGTGGATGCGGATGTGGCTTCCCGTGCAGTCGTGGAACCTGGAGAAGAGGCCTACCTACAAGTGGTGAAGGCTTTCGGGGAAGATCTTTTATTGTCTGATGGAAGGATCGACCGGGCAAAGTTAGGCTCGATCATATTTCACGATCAAGAAAAAAGGTTGCTTTTAAATCGTATCGTACATCCTGCCGTGAGAAATTGGATGCGCCAAGAAACGGAAAAGGCCCTTGCTGCTGGAGCGGAAACGGTATTCATGGACATTCCACTCCTGTTCGAAAGCAAGCTGACGTTCATGGTGGAAAGGACACTTTTGGTATACGTGGATGAATCGGTTCAACTAGAGCGATTAATGAACCGGAATGCGTTGACGGAAACCGACGCTTTAGCGAGAATCCATTCGCAAATGCCCTTGAAAGATAAAAAGGAACTAGCGGATGCCATCGTCGATAATAATGGCGATATAGAAGAAACCAAAAAGCAGGTTGTTGAAATACTTAAGAAATGGGAGATCCTATAGAGTGGAAAAGGAAGGGACTTTAACGGTTTCTTCCTTTTTGTTTTGAAAAAGGAAGAAATCCGCTTTTTTATTAACACATTTCAAGAGTAATGTGTTATACTAATTACATATGAAGGGTATTAAGTATAACATTAATATATTCAGGAGGGTCCGATAAATGAATTCAAGAATAGCGATTAACGGATTTGGAAGAATTGGAAGAATGGTTTTCCGTAAGGCAATAGTAGATGAGAGTCTGGACATCGTTGCCATTAATGCAAGCTATCCCGCTGAAACGTTAGCCCATTTATTGAAGTATGATACAATTCATGGGAAGTTTGACGGCATAATCATTGCCGAAAATGATTCTCTTGTAGTGAATGGACGACGTGTACAACTGATAAATAATCGCGATCCAAAGCTATTGCCTTGGAAAGAGATGGATATAGATATTGTAATCGAAGCTACGGGTAAATTCAATGAGCGTTCTAAAGCCGCCATGCACTTAGAAGCAGGGGCAAAAAGGGTCATCCTTTCCGCGCCGGGTAAAAATGAAGACGTTACCATTGTGATGGGCGTAAATCAGGAAGCGTTAGAAATCGACAAGCATTTCGTCATTTCGAATGCGTCGTGTACGACTAATTGCCTTGGACCGGTTGCCAAAGTACTTGATCAAAAGTTCGGCATAGACAATGGTTTGATGACAACCATCCATTCTTATACGAATGACCAAAATAACATCGATAACCCGCACAAAGATTTAAGGCGTGCCCGTGCGGCTGCAGAAAGTATCATCCCTACGACTACAGGGGCAGCTAAAGCTCTTTCATTGGTGTTGCCTCAATTGAAGGGCAAACTTCATGGTATGGCCATACGTGTACCGACGCCGAACGTCTCTTTAGTCGACCTTGTTGTGGATTTAAACCGTGATGTTACGATTGATGAAGTGAATCAGGCTTTCATAGATGCCTCAGAAAATGAGCTTAAAGGAATTATGGAATATACAACAGAACCGCTTGTTTCAAGTGATTTCAAGACCAATCCGCATTCTGCCATCATCGATGGTCTGTCGACGATGATGATTGGTGATAGAAAAGTGAAAATTCTGGCTTGGTACGATAACGAGTGGGGTTACTCCAATCGAGTAGTCGATCTTGTAAAATTGGTGGCTTCGGAGTTGACGAAGGCTTCTGAAGTTCAAATGTCAGTTAAATAAGAGTAATGGCCCGTTATATGTTTAACGGGCTATTTTTATGGATACGTTTAGGAAAGTTACGGAACCTTGTGTATTAATTCCTTGGTCCTGTCAGATTAACAATTAATGATTAAATTTCCAAAAATGCAAAATGCAGTTGCAAAAGAAATCCATACATTATATACTATGAATCGTGAACTTCCTAAAAAGGGAGTTTGCGTAATGGCTACTTAAAGGGTTAGGACCTCTTTGGACTAACTTTCCCCCGTGGTAGTTATTAAGGATTCAGAATTTTTAATTATGTAAGGGGGAACAGAATATGGAAACAGCTTACACGATGGAAACGATGGGAAGACATGTCATTTCTGAACTTTGGGGTTGTGACTTTGAAAAACTGAACAATATTGATTTAATTGAGAGAATCTTCGTCGATGCTGCACTGAAATCGGGTGCTGAGGTTCGCGAGGTGGCATTCCATAAATTTGCTCCACAAGGAGTGAGCGGGGTCGTCATTATCTCTGAATCACATCTGACCATTCATAGCTTTCCGGAACATGGATATGCCAGCATTGATGTTTATACATGCGGCAACTTAGATCCTAATATTGCAGCCGATTATATCGCGGAGGCTTTGAATGCACAAACGCGCGAGAATATTGAACTTCCACGTGGACTTGGTCCCGTGCAAATGAAAAAAACTAAAATGGGTGCTTTATAATAAACGGGTTAACAAGAGATGCTATATATGCATCTCTTTTTTGATGCCATGAAATGGCCATTCTTCCCTCATGGAAAAGCTCCATTAACAGGCATTTACATAGTAAGTACACACATCCTTTACCTGAAGTTTCACTTTTTACTTGTACTGGTTGTCCCTTTTATATAAGATTAAGATAAAATAGTATTCCTTAGGGAAGTTTGATTAGGAGTATCACTTAAAATACGGAGCTGGTAATGATGAAATGTCCATCATGTCAATATAACGGAACGAGAGTGCTCGATTCCAGGCCTGTCGATGAAAGTAAATCGATTCGACGACGCCGGGAATGCGAGGCATGCGGGTTTCGATTCACTACTTTTGAAAAGGTCGAGGAGACGCCGTTGATCGTCGTGAAAAAGGGCGGGACTCGGGAAGAGTTTAGCCGTGATAAAATCCTGCGTGGACTAATCAGGGCTTGTGAAAAGCGTCCGGTTCCATTGAAGGAACTAGAACAAATCACGAGTTATGTAGAAAAGGAATTGCGCAATCAGGGTATTTCGGAAGTGAAAAGTGACAGTGTCGGTGAAATGGTGATGGACCAACTGGCTGAAGTTGATGAAGTGGCCTATGTGAGATTTGCCTCCGTATACCGACAATTTAAAGATATTAATGTATTTATCGATGAACTGAAAGATTTAATAAATAAAGAAAGAAAGTAGAGCTGAAGATTTACTTTGGCTCTTTTTTCACTATATCTTTTGAAAGGTTTGAATGAAGATGTCAATGCATTGGCAGGAACTGCTCCCCGCGGATTCGTACATGGTGTCCTCTGCGGGGCTGCTTCATGATTATGATCGGAAAATACTGACACGGCTGTACCAACCTCTTATTGGACCGATCTGTATTAGCCTATACATGACGTTATGGAGCGAGTTGGAGGAGAACCGGCTTTGGTCGGAGGCTTCCTCCCATTATCAATTGATGAATACCATTGGCCTGAAATTAGGCGATATATATGAAGCGCGTCTTTTACTTGAAGGAATCGGATTGCTGAATGTGTACAAGAAATCGAAAGGGGATACGAAGGAATTCATCTATGAATTGAATCCGCCCCTATCCCCGCAGCAGTTTTTCACGGATGGCATGCTGAATATCTATTTATATAAAAAAATAGGAAAAGTCCAATTCAACCGGCTGAAGAGATTCTTTTGTGTGGACACGATTGCAACGGACCAGTTTGAATATGTGACGAAATCCTTTGCAGAGGTTTTTTCATCAGATCATCTAGATTCCCTCTATGTTACGGATGAAGCCAAAAACGAATGGAACCCATTGCCTAAACAGCAATTTATCGATCAATCTGACGGTGTCGAGCCTTCGGGGTTCGATGGCTTGTTTGATTTTGATCTTTTGTTCGCTGGGATGAAGAGCTCGATTGTACCCAAGAAGGCCTTTACGCCTAAAATTAGAAATACCATTGCCAAACTAGCTTTTTTATATGGCATCAATCCGCTTGAAATGCAAAAACTAGTAATGGATGCCGTAACGCTGGACGATGAGATCGATGAAGAGCTGCTTCGGAAAGCGGCAAGGGACTGGTACCAAATTGAACGCCAGGCCGACATGCCTTCCTTGATCAATCGTGTACAGCCTATACGGGAACGGACGCAAAAGGATGAACCGAAAACACAGGAGCAAGAGCTTATTCGCCATTTGGAGACTACTTCCCCGCGTGATCGGCTCATGCAATTATCCGGAGGAGCGGAACCGACCAGTGGTGATTTAAAAGTGGTGGAAGGTGTAATGATCAATCAGAAGCTGAATCCTGGAGTCGTGAATGTTTTAATCGAATACGTTATGCTTAAGACAGACATGAAATTCACAAAGGGATATGTGGAAAAACTGGCAGGTCATTGGGCACGATTGAAGGTTTCCACAGTCATAGAAGCGATGGAACTGGCTAAAAATGAACACCGGAAATACCAAGAGTGGGCACAAGGAAGCAAGAACGTTGCCAAAGGCGGCCGGAAAAAATCGATCAGAGAAGAAGTGGTTCCGGACTGGCTTGAACAGGACGAGGAGAAACAGCCTGAACAGATAGCGGAACAGCCTGAACTGAGTGAACAAAAACGTGAACTTCAAGAGAAGTGGAAGCAGTGGAAAGCTGGAGGTGAAATAAACGATGGAAAAGATTAACAGATCGCTTAATAAACTGGCCAATACGGGTGATTTCCAGAAACGGTATGAACAGTTGAAGCAGGAAATCTTTGAAAATGAACAGGTGCGCCTTTTTCTGAATGCCAATAGCTCAACGGTCACAGAGGAAATGATTGATAAGAATTTAGGTAAGCTTTACGAATTCATTTCTCAGAGCAACAAGTGTGATAGATGTCCAAGCCTGGATGGGTGCATCAATATGATGCATGGGTATTATCCAAAGCTCGTTGTTCAAGGGAAGGCCCTTAATTTGAATTATGAAATCTGTCCGAGGAAATTGGCAGAGGATGAGAAGCGGAAACGGGAGAGGCTCATTCGCAGTCTATACGTTCCCAAGGATATATTGAAGGCAACGATTGAAGATTTTTCACAAACGGACGATGAAAATAAACGGTTAGGCGTCCTAGGAAAAGCGATATCGTTCATCATGGAATATGAGCCTGGCAAACGTCAAAAGGGATTGTATATATACGGAAAGTTTGGCGTTGGTAAGACGTATTTATTGGGTGCGATTGCCAATGAACTTGCGCAAAGGCAAATCTCTTCGATGATTGTCTATGTTCCTGATTATTTACGGGAACTGAAAGGTTCAATCGGTGATAATACCGTCAACGAGAAAATAGAGATGGTCAAAACGGCGCCTGTCCTGATGCTTGATGATATTGGGGCAGAATCGATGACAAGCTGGGGAAGGGATGAAGTCATAGGGCCCATCCTGCAATTTAGAATGCTTGAAAATTTACCGACGTTTTTCACTTCCAATTTTGATATGAAGGGTCTGGAGAATCACTTGACTTATTCCCAACGCGGTGAGAAAGAAGAAGTGAAAGCGGCAAGGGTATTGGAGAGGATTCAATATTTAGCGGAACCTGTAAAGCTTGATGGTATCAATCGCAGAAGGTAAAGGAAGGTGGTCTCTACAAAGAGGCTGCTTTTTTTTGCCCTTTCACACCATCTTACTTCTAAATAAGCCCCTATTCCCATATACATGAAAAAAGTAAAGCAAGGGGGAAGGGGGGATGTCGTAGTGCAAATTATGTTCCAAAATGATTCGGAAGCTTTAAAACTGCTGAATTTCGTTTCTGTCCATCCTTTGGGGACAGAAGTTCAACCATATATTGAATTTTCCCCACAACAAGGTCTCGTTATCGATATGTCCAAACTAAAAACCGATAAATGGCTGACACTGCTCAGTGAAACATTTCATTCCTTTTTACTTGAAGAAAAAACGCTTCCTGTTCTTAAACAAATCATCATCGGAAAATTTTTCTATCGAGAACAAGAAGAAATTGATGCCATCATCGAGATAGCTTCTTCCATCATTGAAGCGGAAAACACCGAATGTGGAGGCAGTTTATTCAGTAGGGAAAAGCAATTGATCGAAGAAGGCCTTCAGAGTATATTGGCTGGAAAGGTGTCTTTTTCATTCGATTCGTTCACTACCTTTCGGTTAAGGTCTTTTCAGCATGCGTTGGAAAAGTATGCTGTTCGGGCCATCGATGAATATAAGCTCGAGCAGGATTACCAAAATTTCATTGCGATGCTCAGGGATTGCCTGCATGAACAGGAATCGAAGGTACCAAGGCTTCACCTTGTCAATCATGACGGGTTTCAATTCTATGATCATGAGCTCGGCAGGATGGATCGCCGAAAACTGACAAGCATGATTGACAGGAAGTTGCTGGCCGATATTTCATTCTTTCTTGATACGGTCCTTTGGGCACCACTCTTATCCATCGCACCGGCTAGCTTATATATTTATACGGATAATAAGGAGGAAGGCCTGATTCAAACGATGACTCGAATCTTCGAGGAAAGGGCGACCGTCCTGCCGCTTTCAGCCTTTAAGCAGGCCACTGAATGATTATCTTGGGGATTTTGGGTAAAACCTAATTTTAACCTTGATTTTCAATGCATAACGAATTATAATTTCCTACATACTATTAAAAACAAAAAGTTATGATGAGGACACGGGTATTCTAGTCGCCAATTTACAGAGAGGGAAGCCAGCAGGCTGTAAGCTTCCTATTAGCATAGAACACTTACCACCTTTAAACTTCGGTTCGGAAAGCAATTTTTTTGCGACTATGAGCTGACGGGAAGCTGCCGTTATCTAGTTACAAGTGTCACTTTGCCGTGAAAAGCAGAGTGGAACGAGGGTGGAACCGCGGGCTAATTTAATTACTAAGCTCGTCCCTGTTTTATACAGGGGCGGGCTTTTTTGTGTTTTAATCCGCGCAATTGCTTGGTATCCCCCTGAAACTTGAAACGGATGGTAACTAAAAGAAGGAGTGAAGCTACAATGTCAGAACAACTGAAAATATCTTTTCCTGATGGAGCGGTGAAGGAGTTTGCTAAAGGCACAACAACTGAAGACATCGCAGCATCCATCAGCCCAGGACTAAGAAAAAAATCCATTGCAGGTAAATTCAATGGTGAACTATATGATTTGAAACGTCCAATCGAAGAAGACGGTACCATTGAAATCGTTACACAAGATGCTGCGGAAGCACTTGAAGTTCTTCGCCACAGTACCGCCCATTTAATGGCACAAGCCATCAAACGTCTCTATAAAAACGCTAAATTCGGTGTCGGTCCAGTCATCGAAGGCGGTTTTTATTACGATATCGATCTTGAGGAATCATTGACTCCTGATGACCTTTCAGCGATTGAAAAAGAAATGAAGAAAATCGTCAATGAAAACCTGGAAATCTCACGTATTGAAGTAACCCGTGATGAAGCCATTTCCCGTTTTAAAGAGATTGGCGACGAATATAAATTGGAATTGATCGATGCGATTCCAGCTGAACAGCAAGTAACGATTTATGAACAAGGTGAGTTTTTTGACCTTTGCCGGGGAATTCATGTACCTTCCACTGGAAAGATCAAAGAATTCAAGCTGTTAAGCATTGCAGGGGCCTATTGGAGAGGCGACAGCAAGAACAAAATGTTGCAACGTATTTATGGTACGGCTTTCTTCAAAAAAGAAGACCTGGCTGACCACTTACGTTTCTTAGAGGAAGCAAAAGAGCGTGATCACCGTAAAATCGGTAAAGAATTGGATCTGTTCATGACTTCACAAAAAGTCGGCCAAGGGCTGCCTATGTGGCTGCCAAAGGGTGCAACAATCCGCCGTACGATTGAGCGTTATATTGTGGACAAGGAAGAACGCCTGGGATATGACCACGTATACACACCTGTCATGGGTAGTGTCGACCTTTACAAAACATCTGGACACTGGGACCACTATCAAGACGGAATGTTCCCAGCGATGGACATGGATAATGAACAGCTTGTTCTTCGTCCGATGAACTGCCCACATCATATGATGGTGTATAAAAATAGCATCCATAGCTACCGGGAACTTCCGATCAGGATTGCTGAACTTGGCATGATGCACCGCTATGAAATGTCAGGCGCATTGTCAGGATTGCAGCGCGTACGTGGAATGACATTGAATGATGCTCATATTTTCGTCCGTCCGGATCAAATCAAAGACGAATTAAAACGTGTCGTGAACCTGATTTTAGAAGTCTATAAGGATTTCGATATCAAGGATTATTCATTCCGTTTATCTTACCGCGATCCAAACAATACTGAGAAATACTTCGACGATGATGCAATGTGGGAAAAAGCGCAAAGCATGTTAAAAGGCGCGATGGACGAGCTTGGCCTTGATTACTTCGAAGCGGAAGACGAAGCGGCATTTTACGGTCCGAAACTGGACGTCCAAGTGCGGACGGCTTTAGGAAAAGACGAAACATTATCGACTGTTCAGCTTGATTTCTTGCTTCCTGAACGTTTTGACTTAAACTATGTCGGTGAAGATGGTAAACATCACCGTCCGGTCGTTATCCACCGTGGCGTAGTTTCTACCATGGAACGCTTTGTCGCTTACTTGATCGAAGAATACAAAGGGGCTTTCCCAACTTGGTTATCCCCAATCCAAGCACAAATGATTCCAGTCTCACCTGAAGTGCATCTTGAATATGCAAAAGAAATCCAAGATAAACTGAAGGCAGCAGGCATCCGTGTTAATTTGGACACTCGTGATGAGAAAATCGGGTACAAAATCCGTGAAGCACAAATGCAAAAAATCCCTTACATGCTTGTCGTTGGTGATAATGAAGTAAACGAAGGCAGTGTGAACGTCCGTAAATACGGCGAACAAAAATCCGAAACGGTATCTTTCGAAGACTTCGTTTCAGCCATTAAAGCAGAAGTGAGTCGTTAACAAAAAAAGGGAGGCACATATTGTTGTGTCTCCCTTTTAATTAAGGCATGATAAAGACAACGAAGAATAAGGAGTGACATCATGAAAAAGAAATTTTCCTATTTATTTGCACCGGCTTTTTTGTTAGTCATCGTTTTATTGATGTTGGATGATTACCGACAATATGCCATTTTTCCAGTCCTGCTGTTTTGGATCGCTCTATTTTCGTGGGATTCGATTGAGAAAAAGAAAAAGGCAAAAGAAAATCCTAACAGGTGATGATCATGCAGGAAATGGAGTGACAGGCTATGGTAGGCCTGAGCATCGGTGAATCAAAAGATGGGTTTATGAATTCAAGGATGTAGTGAAGCACTCCCATTTTGACGTGGTCGTATGATGGTGAATGTTATTTATTCTAAATACTTTAGGAAAATGTATTGTCAAATCTCCTAATGTTTGATAAGATTAATTCTGTTGTGAAAAACGAACGAATTAAAACGAATTAAGTATTTGACAAGTCATCAGTGTTTATGATATATTTCTAAAGTGAATTGAATACGGTTTGAGGAAAGAAGAGGCACCCGCTTCTCACCTGGTTGACGCAAGCAATGCAGTTAACAGGTCATGATTTGATTATTTGGATTTTTCTAAATTAGTCTATCAGTGTGGGTGCTGCATGCATCCACACTTTTTTTATTTTATTATATCCTGTAAGCGAGTTGTGAGCGTGACCTAATTGATTCAAACGTTCGTATTCGCCAATATCTTTGGAGGTGGCTAACTATTAGTAAAGACGCGATGGTAAACGAGGGCATCCGAGCCCGTGAAGTTCGTCTTATTGACCAAAACGGAGAACAACTTGGAATTAAAACGAAATTCGAGGCAATGGAAATAGCCGCTCGTGTAAATCTTGATCTAGTTTTAGTTGCTGCAAATGCAAAGCCTCCGGTAGCCCGGATTATGGACTACGGAAAACACCGCTTCGAGCAGCAAAAGAAAGACAAGGAAGCTCGTAAGAATCAAAAGGTCATCAGTCTGAAAGAGGTTCGCTTGAGCCCGACGATTGAAGAACATGATTTCAATACGAAACTTCGCAACGGAATCAAATTCCTTGAAAAAGGCGATAAAGTAAAAGCTTCTATCCGATTCAAAGGTCGTGCTATCACGCATAAGGAAATCGGTCAACGCGTATTGGTTCGTTTTGCAGATGCATGTAAAGAAGTGGCTACAATCGAGCAACATCCAAAAATGGATGGACGCAGCATGTTCATTATTTTAGCACCAAAAGCCGAAAAGTAATTATTAAGTATTTTGTAATGAGGAGGAATACCTTATGCCTAAAATGAAAACTCACCGCGGTTCAGCTAAACGTTTCAAAAAAACTGGATCCGGTAAACTTAAGCGTTCTAACGCTTACACAAGCCATTTATTTGCTAACAAATCTACTAAGCAAAAGCGTAAGCTTCGCAAAGCTAGCCTTGTAAGCAAAGGTGACTTCAAACGTATTCGTCATATGTTAGATAACATTAAATAAGTTCGATTTATCGAGTTAAATAGGAGGGAAATAACATGCCACGTGTAAAAGGCGGTACTGTTACTCGCAAACGTCGTAAAAAGGTTATAAAATTAGCTAAAGGTTACTATGGCTCGAAACATATTCTTTTCAAAGTAGCTAACCAACAAGTAATGAAGTCAGGAAACTATGCTTTCCGTGACCGTCGTCAGAAAAAACGTGATTTCCGCAAACTTTGGATCACTCGTATCAACGCAGCTGCTCGCATCAACGGACTATCTTATAGCCGTTTAATGCATGGCTTAAAGCTTGCTGGTATCGAAGTGAACCGTAAGATGCTTGCTGATCTTGCTGTAGCTGACGAACAAGCTTTTGCTCAATTAGCAACTGCTGCTAAACAACAATTAGACAAATAAGTCTGACTGATATAAGCCGCTCTCTTTTTTAAGAGGGCGGCTTTTTATATGCAAGGAGGGAAAGAAGATGGAAACGATATGGTTCGTTCTTGTCTATTTCATCATGGTCAACATCATCGGGTTTGTGTTGATGGGCATCGATAAAAAGAAGGCACGGAAGAGGGAATACCGGATCAGTGAAAAGACACTCTGGACCTGGGCCATCATTGGCGGGGGAACGGGAACATTCATGGGGATGCGTCATTTCCGCCATAAAACGAAGCACTTCACTTTTAAATGGGGGCTACCTGCTTTAATGGTTATCCAGATTGTGCTATTACTCACCAACATCATTCGTTAGTCATATGTTACTGAAATTGCGTATATGCTTGTAGAAGCAGCAAGAATTAGCTGGAGGGAGAACATGGATGAAAAACTGACACTTTTAATGGGTTACGTTCAATCCGGCAGTGTGTTTGCACCATTAATTTTCATCACTTTCCATTTGTTACGACAGTTTTTATTCATACCTGTGATAGTCGTTTGCATTTCAGGGGGCATTTTATTCGGGGCAGCTTTTGGAACCATCTACTCCATCATCGGTCTGACCCTTGCTAATATGATTTTTTATTTCGTCATTGAAAAGTTTCCTAAAATGCAGGAAAAACTGTTTCGTCTTAAAAATAAGCTATTCGGAAATCGGAAACTTAACAGCCGTCAAATTGCGGTATTGCGGCTAATTCCGTTCATCCATTACTATTTATTATCCCTCTGTCTTTTGGAATCCAATAAAGGATTAAAGAACTACTTTTATTTATCCTTCATGACAAATATCCCCGTTGCCTTCGTCTATACGGTTTTCGGTCATTATATTGCGGATTTCAGCCCGACACTCATCATCATCATTTTATTATCGCTTACCTTATTGCTGTACTTATTGAGGGAAAAGCAGACGGTCGTGCCATGGAAAGAATTTTTTCAATCGCATGAAAAATAAAAGCCTTGAGTGGAAGTCACTCAAGGCCATTGCCATTTTAGTCGGTCAAAAACTCCTTAACCGGACTTTTCCAGTCAATCATGGCATCTGGATATTGTTTTTTTATGGCTCTTTCAATCTTTAAGAAATCATCACGCTTTAAGCCTTTCAAAGCGGAAGTTTTCTTCGGCCAGATGAAAATGGAGATCACCTCAAAGGAACGTTCGGTCGTACCTAAATATTTTTCCCCTTCAAACATCACCCCGTTGTAGGTCAATAAAAAATTCTTGCGGATATTCGATGTATCATCGAGCAAAAAGAACTTTTTCTGTTCGTGTGCAAGTTCCAATTTTCGTTTCGGATTAAATAAATATTTGATTGTCGTGTATATGAAAAAGATGATAAGAGCCAAAAGCAAGATCCGTAGTATTAATACCATCATGTTTCCTCCTAAACAGAGTGATTCCTTTCTTTTACGTATAGGTTTTTAATAAGTTTCATTTATTTGATATAATTTAAGCATGACTGATGAAAGTAGTGATGAAATGAATATCGAAAAATTGATGGACATGCAGGCTGCCTTGGATGAACATATTGAGAAGAAACATGCATTACATAATGAGGATCTTGTTGAGAGAAAGATTTTGGCTCTATTAGTAGAGCTTGGCGAGCTGGCGAACGAAACAAGATGTTTTAAGTTTTGGAGTCTTAAAGGCGCTTCGGATAAGGATACGGTTTTAGCTGAATATGTGGATGGCATACATTTTATTCTGTCACTTGGCATTGAAAAAGGGTTTATGCCCAAAGTGGAATCAGCTTCCCATCTGAAAGGGGAGGATGTAACTGCGCAATTTATAAAGATTTATGGATCCATCAATGAGTTTCGTGTACAGCAGGAGGAGCCTGCCTTTCAAGCGGTATTTACCGAGTACTTACGCTTAGGGGAGATGCTTGGCTTTTCTGCGGTGGATGTAGAGGCCGCGTATGTCAGTAAGAATGAAGTGAATTATGAACGGCAGAAGAATGGCTATTAATTGTGGGTTATACCCATATTTTGTATAATGAAAGTTGAAGTGTATGAATGAGGAGGAACGGGAATGGTTCAATTAGATGGAACGCTTAAGATGTTGAAAGACTTAACGGATGCAAAAGGGATTGCCGGGAATGAAAGTGAAGTAAGAAAGGTCATGACTGAATACATAACTCCATATGCGGATGAAATTTCCACGGATGGATTGGGTAGTTTGATTGCTAAGAAAACAGGTGAGGAAAATGGGCCGAAGATTGTCGTGACGGGCCATTTGGATGAGGTCGGTTTCATGATTACACGAATCGACGATAAAGGATTTTTACGTTTCCAGCCGGTAGGGGGATGGTGGTCACAGGTCATGCTTGCACAGCGTGTGACGATCGTGACGAGCAAAGGCGATGTGACAGGCATCATCGGGTCAAAACCGCCGCATATCTTAACGGCAGAAGCGAGGAAGAAGCCGGTTGAGATAAAGGATATGTTCATTGATATCGGAGCGACCAGTAAGGAAGAAGCACAGGGGTGGGGAATCAAGCCAGGAGACATGGTGGTGCCTTATTTCGAATTCACGGTCATGAATAATGATAAGATGCTTCTTGCCAAAGCTTGGGACAACCGAATTGGTTGCGCCATCGCGATCGATGTTCTGAAACAATTGAAAGATAGTGAACATCCGAATGTAGTGTATGGAATTGGAGCAGTCCAAGAAGAAGTGGGCCTGCGTGGATCTAAAACATCGACATTCAAGATCCAGCCGGATATCGGTTTTGCCGTTGATGTAGGGATTGCAGGGGATACACCTGGTGTAAGTGATAAAGAAGCGATGAGTAAAATGGGGAATGGCCCGCAAATCGTCATTTATGATGCATCGATGGTGGCCCATAAAGGATTACGGGATTTCGTTACGAATACGGCTGATGAAATGAACATTCCTTATCAATATGAATCGATTCCAGGCGGTGGAACGGATGCCGGTTCCATTCACCTAACCGCAAATGGTGTACCCGCATTAGCCATTACGATTGCGACGCGCTATATTCATTCCCATGCTGCGATGTTACACCGTGACGATTATGAGAATGCCGTCAAACTCATAGTTGAAGTGATCAAACGCCTCGACCGGGAAACGGTGGACCGGATTATCTATGAATAATCAATGAGATGAAAATGGAGAGCTTCCTACTAAAAGGAGCTCTCCATTTTTTCTTTATTTATCCTCAACGATGATATAGACTGCTTTGATTGGGCCATGAACGCCTACGACCAAATCCATTTCGATGTCAGCGGAATTGCTTGGCCCTGTAATGAAGTTAATACAGGATGGAACAAGCTCACCTTGCTGAACCTTGGACCGGAGTGCCATAGCGGCCTGGGTCATCCTCGGAACGATGCTGCTCTTTGGAATGATGGAAACATGGCAAGCGGGCAAGAAGCTAATCGAGCGGCCATGGTCCTTATCACTATACAGAACGACTGTAGCAGATTCGGCCAGCGTGATTTCACTGAACGTTATGCCGATGTTGGCACGTTCCGCCATTTCAATATTCTTTCTCCCGATTTGATGATCCCAAACATGGACGCCTGTATCATTCAATACATCCATTAATTGATAGTCTGTGAATCTTTGGTCTTTCGGGATGATGACAGGCCCATGTCCAAGTTCTTCCATGACCTGTTGCAAAACATGTGCAGTCTGACTTGAATCCGTAAGATGGACCTGAGTATGAATCCGGGTGCACTGTTCTCGTAATTCCTCGACGAGCTCTTCTTGTGTTGCATGTTTCAAGACTTCCATCTGTGGGGCATGTTTCCATACGGGGCGGGATATGCCTTCCGTAATGGGGGACCTCCCCAAGTTCTTGGCTATCTTCGCTAAAAATGTATCCTCGTTTTGAATGGTTCCGGTCATGATGATTGCCCTCCTTTGTCACGGTTCTTGAACCAATCTCGGAAGCTTTCCTTATTAGGGGCAGGAAATTCACGGCTTTCCGTCCAAGACTTAAGTGGTCCTGGTCCTTTTGAAATAATATCCCCAGTCTTGAAAGGAGACATGGCGGAAGGAGCCATTTTGGATCCGAATTTATAAAGCATCGGGGAGGCAGCGCCAATTCCGAATGCCTTCATCGCCATTTTTTCAGAAAAAGGAGCCATTTTTTCTTTTTCGACAATGACTTCACGATGCTTCCTCAATAGATCATGAAGCGGGATCTTTACTGGACAGGCATCTGTACAGGCTGCACAAAGCGTCGATGCATAAGGCAATTCCTTATAATCTTCATATCCACCAAGAAGAGGGGAAAGTACCGCCCCGATTGGGCCTGGATAAATCGAACCGTAGGAATGACCGCCAACCTGACGATAGACCGGACAAACATTAATACATGCGGCACAGCGAATGCATTGGAGTACCGATTGGAATTCAGTCCCTAAAATCTTGGAACGTCCATTATCCACGATGACAAGGTGAAATTCTTCGGGGCCATCAATATCCCCTTCATCTCTTGGTCCGGTAAGGGCGGTAATGTAACTGGTCAATCTCTGGCCGACCGCACTCCTCGTCAATAAACTGACAAGGATTTCAAATTCATCGAACGTCGGTACGAGACGTTCCATCCCCATCACCGTAATCTGGGTTTTTGGAAGGGCCGTCACTAAATCTGCGTTGCCTTCGTTCGTTACCAAACCGATGGAGCCCGTTTCAGCAACCGCAAAGTTACAGCCAGTAATTCCAATATCGGCACTCAGGAACTCTTTCCGCAGGATTCCCCGGACATGGTCCGTCAGCTCTTCAGGCTTTTCAGTTTTCGTATAGGCGAGCTTTTCTTTGAAAACGTCTCTAATTTGTTCTTTGTTCTTATGAAGCGCTGGTGCCACGATATGTGAAGGCGGATCATTGTTATCAAGCTGCAGGATATATTCGCCTAGGTCCGTTTCGATGACATCGACTCCCGCTGATTCTAGTGTTGCGTTCAGGTTAATTTCTTCCGTGACCATGGATTTCGACTTCACGACTTTTTTTGCGTTCTTTTTTTCGATGACGTCCTTAACATACCCACTAGCTTCTTCCGCCGTTTCCGCAAAAAAGACATGACCGCCCCTTTTGGATACATTTTCGGCAAGCTGATGTAAATAAAAATCAAGGTTACTTAGTACATGTTGGCGGATTTCTTCCCCAAGGGAGCGCCATTCCTCCCAGTTTCCCAATTCATCAACGGCCGTTAGGCGGCGTCCATGTAAACGTTCTTGGGCACTCGAAACGGCCAATCGCATAAAGTCATTCTGTATTCCTTCGTCCACCCGGTCTTTAAACTTGGCAGAACTCGTTTTCATAGACATCGTTTTGCCTCCTCGGTTTCTTTAAATGCTATTTAATACTTCCGCAATATGTAAAACCTTGATGGGTTGCCCTTTACGTTGGATACGGCCCCCGATATTCATTAAGCAACCAGCGTCTCCGCCGATAAGAAAGTCGGCTCCGGTATCTTCCACATTACAAGCCTTTTCCTCTACCATTTGTCCGGAAATGTCTCCCATCTTGACTGAAAAGGTCCCCCCAAAGCCACAACAGTTTTGGGCGTCCGGAAGCGGTGTCATTTCCAGTCCCTTAACATGGCTCAATAAAATGGCAGGAGCTTCTTTCACTTTGAGCAATCGAGTCATATGGCAGGATGTATGATAGGTCGCTTTACCTTCAAGCTTAGCACCGACATCCGTCACCTTTAGTACATCCACGATGAATTGAGTCAGTTCATATGTTTTTTCTGCCAATGCAACAGCTTTCTTTTCCCAAACCGGATCTCCTTTAAAAAGAACCGGGTACTCTTTGAACATAGCTGCACAGGAACCAGAAGGGGTGACAATATATTGTGCATCCTCAAATGTATGGATCATCTTTTTCATTGCTTCTTTTGAATCCTTTGTATAGCCGCTATTATATGCCGGTTGTCCACAGCAAATCTGTGATTCCGGAAAGTCAATTTCACAACCAAGCCGCTCAAGCAGTTCCACCGTCGCTTTTCCGACATTGGATTGAAATAAATCCACTAAACATGTGGCGAATAAAGTCACTTTCATAATTTTTCCTCCTTTTCCAAATGAGTTAACAGGTCATCTGATGACTAAAACAGAAAAAGGAAATGGTTGAATAACTTGCCATTTTCCCTAGAAACATGGAATCTTTTTCAGAATAATATATCAAATTCTGTATAATTTGTATAGTTCATTTTTAGTAACCGTGCGTATTATTGATTTTTCTCACTGGTTTGGAGGATGAATTTATCAAAAGATTCCTCGACATTTTGCAAATGGAAAAGCATGGCATGGCGGGCGCCGGCTTCGTCCTTGTCGACGATTGCTTGGTAAATTTGGGTATGTTGCTGATAAAGCCGTTTAAGGGACATTTCTTCAGAATAGAGAGCAAGACGTCGAATGTCACGCATCTTTTCGGTCATCATCACTGACACCTGGCTCATCAATGTAATGAGCAACTCATTTTTAGAAGCGTTCGCAATGGTCACGTGAAAGCCTATATCAGCTCTATCACTCAATGCTTCATCGTCGGCTACCTTTAGCATTTCCGCAAGCTTCGTCTCCATTTCGGCAATGTCCTCAGCGGTCCGCTTTTTCGCGGCTAACTCGGCAGTTCCAGATTCAAGTATTTTTCGGACTTCCAGTAAATCTTTAATATTTTCTTTATCCATCAACAGAGCTGTAGTCAATGGGTAGTTCATGATGCTAGGGTCGAAAGTTTTCACGAATGTTCCTTCGCCCTGCTTAATTTCAATGAGCCCCATCGAGCTAAGGGCACTTAATGCTTCACGAATTGCCGGGCGGCCGACCTGGAAATTTTCCGCAAGCTGTTGAATGGAATCTAATTTATCGCCCGGTTTCAAAGTACCGGAACGAATCATTTCATACAGTTCATCACTGACTTCTTCATAAATTTTCTTTGGTTTGATTTTTTTGTAGGTCAAGTAGGAACACCCCGATTTTCTTTGCTTTTTCTAGTTATCTTTATTATATAACACATTGTTGGTTTCTCATCTGTCGATAAGGAAATATGATCAAAAAATAAAAAAACCTTGATTTTCCATTTCTAATCATTTACCTTAAATAAATAATCATCAAGTCATCTGATGACTTCCAGCAATATGAAGAAATATAAATGTGAAAGGGTTTTCACCGAATATAAATATCTGAAAGTTTGAAAAATATAGTGAATGGAGTCGAAACGAATGACATGGACACAGAACTTTACACCGATTCTTGATAATCTGGTACTATCATCTCTAGTAGCGCTTATACCCATTTTGTACTTTTTCTGGGCTCTTACCATCAAACGGATGAAAGGATACCTAGCGGGTTTGACAACCTTGCTTGTTGCTTTTGTAACTGCCGTTTTCGCGTATGGGATGCCGGCAGGAAAAGTCGTGATGTCTGCTTCTCAAGGGGCCGTTTACGGACTGTTGCCTATCGGATGGATCATCATCACATCCGTATTCTTGTACAAGATGACTGTGAAAAGTGGGCAATTTGACATTATCCGATCTTCTGTCCTGTCCTTGACGGAAGATCGCCGCCTTCAAGCCTTATTGGTGGCATTCTCATTCGGGGCCTTTTTAGAAGGGGCGGCTGGATTTGGTGCACCAGTGGCCATTTCTGCAGCTCTTCTGGTGGGACTTGGATTTAATCCGCTTTATGCAGCGGGAATCTGTTTAATCGCCAATACGGCACCTGTTGCATTCGGTGCGGTCGGGATTCCGATTATTGCGATGGAAGGACCTACTGGTATTGCGGCTATGGAAATATCCAAAATGGTCGGTCGCCAGTTACCTTTCTTGTCGGCTTTCATCCCACTATATCTCATCATGATCATGTCTGGATGGAAACGGACGATTGAAGTGTTGCCGGCTGTCATCGTTTCCGGTCTATCTTTTGCCATTACCCAATATGTAAGTTCGAATTTCCTTGGACCTGAATTACCGGATATTCTTTCTGCATTAGTATCATTATTTGCCTTAGCCATCTTCCTGAAATTCTGGAAGCCAAAAACGATTTTTCGATTCAAGTCGGAAGAAACGGCAGCAGCTGTTGAAGAATTCGCTTCTGAACAAGAAACAGAGAAAAAGTATACGAAATGGCAGATATTCCATGCGTGGTCCCCATTCCTTCTGTTGACGGGTTTCATTTCCATTTGGGGATTGAATCCAATAAAGCCGGCATTATCCGGTCATTATGAGGGAACGAATGCCATTTTAAAAGGAATCAATGAAATTGGTAAACTATTAACTTTCCAAATTGAAGTGCCTGGTTTGCATAATGAAATTATTGGTAGCAATGGCCTGCCCATTGCAGCTTTTTATAAAATCGAACTGCTCGGTACAGCAGGAACGGCCATTTTACTGGCGGCCATTGTGACAAAGTTCATCGTACATATGTCTTCAAAAGTATTCTTGGATACATTTGTGGAAGCCATGAAAGAATTAGCCAAGCCAATCTTGATGATCTCCTCTGTCGTTGCTTTCGCTTATGTGACGAATTCTTCGGGGATGTCGACGACCTTGGGAATGACACTTGCAAAGACCGGAGACTTCTTCCCGTTTTTCGCACCGGTCCTTGGCTGGTTAGGTGTGTTCATTACAGGTTCGGATACATCTGCCAATCTATTATTTGGCGGTCTGCAAAAAGTTACCGCTTTAAAGATTGGAATGGAGCCGGTATTGGCGCTCGCGGCGAATTCCTCCGGGGGTGTAACCGGAAAGATGATTTCCCCTCAGTCGATTGCCATCGCTTGTGCGGCTGTCGGACTGGCTGGTAGGGAGTCCGAATTATTGAGATTCACCCTCAAGCATAGTTTGTTCTTATTGCTTCTTGTATGTATTATCACGTTCTTGCAAAATGGCATCCTTTCTTGGATGATTCCATAATGAGAGTAAACCCCCCTCCTGCTTTAAGGATAACCTTAAACAGGAGGGGGGTTTTTTTGTTTCTAAAATTCTAGTTGGGGAGATTTGGAGACACTTCTTTAGTAGGTAGGACGCCTATATATAGAAGAAAGCGAATCTATTGAGTTTATGAAAACTAGTAAAATGGGGGTATTGATTCTAAACATTACATTTATATAATGCTTGCATCCCTAGTCCAGATGGGGTCTGGAGGGAAAAGGCATTCGTTTTTGAGAACGTAATGTAATGTTATAACACAAATGTAATATGGCTTATTCGTTTAGTTCGCATACTAACGGGTACATTCTAAATATACCAACTACCAAATACATCGATAAAATACGAGGAGGAATTTAATATGAATAAGACAGTTTATGGAGTATATGAATCTAATGCAGAAGTGATCCAAGCAATCAATGCACTTAAAGCGAAAGGCTATGAAGGGGAAGATATAACGGTTGTAGCAGACAAAGAAGAAACACTGGACTTTACGAATCAACAAAGGGAAACGGATGTCCATACCATTACGAATGCATCACATGATGATAGCTTTATGGACAAGGTGGCACGCTTCTTCATGCCAGATGAGCATGCGAACCTTTCAACGAAACTAGCGGATGCAGGGCTTTCTAATAGTGAAGCAGCTGAATACGTGTATGATGTAGAACGAGGAAAAGTGTTGGTTTTAGTTGAAGAAGGCAAAGGTCATCTAACTGTACCAAGAGATTCATTCAAGGCTGGAACAGAAGGAAGCACCCGTCCGGTTGGAAAGACGTTGGATAGCAACTCGGAAAACCCACGTTTCAACGGAACTGAACAGAATGGTTTGTTGAACGATAAGGATACTTCTGTCATGAATGGCCGTGGTCGTGGAACGACAGAAGATGAAAAAACGATTCGACTACGTGAAGAACAGTTGAATATTGATAAAGAAAGAGTTCAGGCAGGCGAAGTCGTCATCGATAAAGAAGTGAAGGAACAGCAAAAAACCATTAATGTTCCGGTTGAGCACGAAGAAGTAACGATTGAACGTCGGCCTGTTACAGGTAGAGAAAGCGGATTGGAAGCAGGAAGCATTAAAGATGGGGAAACTGTAAGAATTCCAGTTGTTGAGGAAAAATTGGAAGTGACCAAAAAACCGGTGGTCACTGATGAAATTGTCATCAAGAAACAAGTGGTACAAGATACTGAACAAGTTCAGGATACTCTTAAAAAAGAAGATATCCAGCTTGATAGTAGTGATTCATCCATCGTACGTGAAAAAAATCTAGGTGAAACGACCAAGAGAGATGCTTTAAATAAAACGGATTCAGTGAAGAATCGCGATTCTCTCAATACCGGAAGAGTCAATACTGGGGTCAATACCGGAGTAGGGCATGACCCATTAGAAGAAAAGAGAAATGTGAAAACCCTTGAAGAACAACAAAAACTTCGTTAAGGGATTAATAGAGAATGACCTGCCGTTTACGAGACGGCAGGTCTTTTTTTTAGGTGCATGACGAGTGGAATTAAATCCTTATCGACTGGCCAGAGCCTGATTTTTGTTTAATTTTGGGTGGTAAGGGTATAACAAGATTAAATAGTAATGCTACAAAAGGAGGAATAATTCATGGGAAAAACATTGCATGGTGTTTATGATTCTAGTTCCGAAGCAAACAAGGAAATCCAGGCGCTTCATTTAAAAGGATGGGATAGTGAGAAAATCACCGTAATCGCGAATAAAAAAGAAGATGTGGCTTTTGTGAACAATAGCCAGAATGAGGACGTCGATATTATCACGAACCAGGATGATGATTCATTCGTAGAAAAAGTGAAACACTTCTTCTTGAATGAAGGATCCGGTGATATCAGAAATCGTTTAGGGAATCTGGGTTTAGCCGATAGTGAAGCCACGGCTTATATAAATGAAGTTGAAGCCGGGAAGTTCTTGATTCTTCTTGACGACGAGACCCCAATAGAGACCGAAGATCATATTACCTCCCAAGAGAATAACCCACTTAAAACCGGTATCGTGAATAATCCGGATCCGAATCTTTTCCCGGAAACGACGGCGAATGCCTATCAAGCAAGTGAAGTAGAGGCACAGCCAGGTAAAGGTGAAGAACTTCATGGGAATTCAACCAACATCTATGATAATCAAGAGATGGGATCGAAACGGGCACAGGAGAAAGAGATGAAGTCGAATTCCACGGAGCAGTATAAGAAACCAAGACCAGAGGATTATGAGGGAACGATAGCGAGCGATCCCCATGTGGATCCCTTTTCCGCTGATACCAAAAATTCTCTGAATGTAGGTGACACACTAAATCAAAACACCGCTCCCCGTGACGGAAAGGTGCCTCAAGATAGTGATGAGAACCCTGACTTAACGGATAAATACATTAAAAATCGTATTAACACCGATCGCTTATAAGCCGAAAAAATAACAGCCGATGATGGCTGTTATTTTTTTAATCCAGATTCAAGAGCCGTAATCATTTCCTGCTTTTCCTGTTCGGATGAATTTTCCCAGATGACCTCGAATAATACGCCAAGACCTGGTAGCATTTTTTCCTCACCATTTTGAATCGCATCGACTATCGTATCCTCTAGCTGTTCTTGCGTATTTCCGGATACATTCTGAATAATGGCATTGCGTAAATTTAAATTCATGATTTTTCCTCCTCTAACACATAATGACTCACATAACTAGCATTTCACAAACAGGCATTCAATATGTATACGAATTACGTTATAATAGGATAATTAGCGTGAAATATTAAAGGAGCGTTTACCTTGAAATATATTGAGTCTGTAAAAAACCCTCAGGTGAAGCAGTGGAAAAAATTATTGACCAAAAAAGAACGGGATAAAACCGGTACGTATTTAGTAGAAGGTTTTCATCTTGTTGAAGAAGCATTGAAGGCAGAAATCGTCATGGAAGTAATCGTAAATGAAGAAACAGAAATGCCGGCCCATTTTTCGCTTGAAGGCACGGATGTCATCTATGTGAAAACTGATATCATGAAGGCGATTTGCGATACGGAGAGCCCACAAGGAATAGCCGCTGTCTGTGAACAGAAAACCATGAGCATGTCTTCCATCAATCCGGACAAACTACTGTTGATCGATGCGGTGCAAGATCCAGGCAATATCGGCACGATGATCCGGACAGCTGATGCAGCCGGAATCGATGCTGTCATTCTAGGAGAAGGGTGTGCCGATTTGTATAATCCGAAAGTGGTCCGTTCCACGCAGGGAAGCCTGTTTCATATGCCGGTGGTTAAAGGGAATCTTTCCGAGATCATTGATCAACTGAAGCAACAAGGCATGCCGGTTTATGGCACGGCCTTAGAAGGTGGCTCGCCCTTTGAAGAGGTGGAAAGGTCTTCGCGATTTGCACTGCTCGTCGGTAATGAAGGCCAAGGAGTTTCCAAGGAATTATTGGCGAAAACGACGAAAAACCTTTATATTCCGATTTACGGGAAAAGTGAATCACTGAATGTCGGGATCGCGGCCGGTATTTTAATGTACTATTTAAGAAAATCAATTTGAAACGGCCGTTCATTTATAATATAATGAAACAGAATTTTATAATGAAAACAACAATGACAAAGAGTAGTAACTTAAGACATCCATAACCAGGGAAAAAATGCCGTGACTGAAAGCATTTTTATGGCACTGCTTAAGGGAATTCACCTTTCGAGTTGGCATTGGGAAGACAGAGTGTCTGAAAAATGTTCCGGTGAAGAGCCGTTATTTTTTATGAGTGAGTGCTTCATGCTTTTTAGCAGATAGCACTAATAAGGGTGGTACCGCGATACATAAACCTCGTCCCTTTCTGGGAGTGGGGTTTTTTTGTGTTCATTTTTACAAAAGGAAAACTAAAGGAGGAAGACATGATGCAGGAACGTTTACTAGAACTGCAGGAAGAAGCGTTGCAAAAAGTTGCCGCAGCTTCCGAACTAAAAGAACTGAATGAAGTCCGTGTTGCTTATTTAGGGAAAAAAGGGCCGATTACAGAGGTATTACGCGGAATGGGGAAATTATCAGCTGAGGAACGTCCGAAAATCGGAGCGCTAGCTAATGAGGTCCGTGGAGCCATCGCGTCGAAAATCGAGGAAAAACAAGCGGCATTAGAAACAGCTGCCGTTAATAAGAAGCTTGCAACAGAAACGATTGACGTGACATTACCAGGCCGTCCGGTTAAGAAAGGAAATCTTCATCCGTTAACACGGGTCGTCGAGGAAATTGAAGACCTATTCATCGGTATGGGATACACAGTGGCTGAAGGTCCTGAAGTCGAAACGGACTATTACAACTTTGAGGCATTGAACTTGCCGAAGAGCCATCCAGCACGTGATATGCAAGATTCATTCTACATAACGGATGAGATTTTGATGCGTACCCACACGTCTCCAGTACAAGCAAGAACGATGGAAAAACATAAAGGCCAAGGTCCGGTTAAAATCATTTGTCCAGGTAAAGTGTATCGTCGTGATAATGATGACGCAACGCACTCGCATCAATTCCAGCAAATTGAAGGCTTGGTCATCGATGAAAACATCAGCATGAGCGACCTGAAAGGAACACTTGATGTATTTGCTAAGAAAGTATTCGGCCAAGACCGGGAAATCCGTCTTCGTCCAAGTTTCTTCCCTTTCACGGAGCCATCAGTAGAGGTGGATATCTCATGTAAAATCTGTGGCGGTAAAGGTTGTAATGTATGTAAACAAACAGGATGGATCGAAGTGCTGGGTGGAGGAATCGTTCATCCGAATGTCCTTGAAATGGCTGGATTCGATTCGAAGAAATACTCCGGATTCGCTTTTGGAATCGGTGTAGAACGGATCGCGATGCTAAAATACGGCGTGGATGATATCCGTCACTTCTATACAAACGATGTTCGTTTCTTAAAACAATTCCATCATCATGAAGCATAAATTTTAATTTTAAAGAGGAGGACCTACCATGTTTGTATCATATAAATGGTTGCAGGAATATGTAGACCTTTCCGGCATCAATGCAACTGAGCTTGCGGATAAAATCACGAAGAGCGGCATTGAGGTTGAAGGGGTAGAAAAGAAAAGTGAAGGGCTTAAAGGGATTGTCATCGGACACGTACTAGAACGCGAACAGCATCCGAATGCCGATAAACTGAATAAATGCCTGGTTGATATTGGAGCGGAGGCCCCTGTACAAATCGTCTGTGGAGCCCCGAACGTGGATAAAGGCCAAAAAGTAGCCGTAGCGACTGTTGGCGCTGTACTTCCAGGTAACTTTAAAATCAAGAAAGCCAAGCTTCGTGGAGAAGAATCTCACGGAATGATTTGCTCGCTTCAAGAATTAGGTTTCGAATCCAAGATTGTATCTAAAGATTATGCAACAGGCATTTTTGTATTCCCTAATGATGTGGAAGTTGGCAAAGATGCACTAGAAGAACTTGGTTTAAGCGATGAAGTGCTGGAACTTGGTTTAACGCCAAACCGATCAGATGCTTTAAGCATGCTGGGTGTTGCTTATGAAGTCGGAGCCATTCTTGGTCGTGATGTGAAATGGCCAGTCATCGAAAAAGAAGAAGCAACGGAAAAAGCCACTGATTATATTAACATCAAAGTGGAAGCAAAAGAAGATAATCCATTATACATCGCTAAAATCATCAAGGACGTAAAAGTAGGTCCATCTCCACTCTGGATGCAGACCCGCCTTATGTCAGCAGGCATTCGTCCGCATAACAACGTGGTCGATATTACGAATTACATTTTACTTGAATATGGTCAGCCACTACATGCCTTTGATTATGATCGTTTGGGTTCAAAGGAAATTGTCATCCGTAAAGCGAACGAAGCCGAAAAGATCGTTACTTTGGATGAAACGGAACGTACATTATCGCCAGATCATCTGGTCATCACGAACGGCACCGAGCCAGTTGCGATTGCAGGAGTAATGGGCGGGGCAAACTCAGAAGTGAAGAATGATACAACGACCGTCATTATCGAAAGTGCTTATTTTGCCGGGACAGTTGTACGTAAAGCTTCGAAAGATCATGGATTACGTAGTGAAGCAAGTGCCCGTTTTGAAAAAGGCGTCGATCCAGCTCGCGTGCGTGAAGCTGGAGAACGTGCAGCTCAATTGATTGCACAATATGCAGGCGGAACGATTCTACAAGGAACGGCAGAGGTTGATGAACTGACAATGGAGCCAGCTGTCATTAGCATTACCCTTGAAAAAATCAATACGCTTCTTGGCACGGATATGTCTGTCGCTGAAGTGGAATCCATCTTCAAACGTCTTCAATTTGGAGTGGCTCTGGACAATGAAACGTTCACGATTACCGTTCCTACACGCCGTGGAGATATTACGATTGAAGCGGATTTAGTGGAAGAAGCTGCCCGTCTTTATGGATATGACAACATTCCAGCAACATTGCCGGTTGGTGCCGCGACTCCTGGCCAATTGACGGATTATCAAATGAAACGTCGTAAAGTCCGCCGTACCCTTGAAGGAGCAGGACTGTATCAAGCGGTTACGTATTCGTTGACAAGCGAGGACAAAGCGGCTCAATTTGCATTGAACGCCCGTGATTCCATCCGTTTGGCCATGCCGATGAGTGAAGAACGGAGCCAGTTGCGTTTAAGCATCGTTCCACAATTATTAGAAGTCGTGAAATATAATAATGCTCGCCAGCTTGACTCACTTGCTCTATATGAAATTGGTTCTGTCTTCTTCAAAAAAGACAATCAAGAGCTTCCTGAAGAGAAGGAGCATGTAGCTGGAGTTATTACAGGACTATGGGAATCTCAACCTTGGCAAGGCGAAAAGAAATCGGTTGATTTCTATGTAGCAAAAGGCGTGATCGAAGCAATTTTCGATACGCTGGGGTTAACTGATCAAATCAGCTATCGCCAAGCGGAAATCAAAGATATGCATCCAGGACGGACAGCGGAAGTACTGTTGCATGGTGAGGTAATCGGCTTCATCGGCCAAGTGCATCCAACCGTTCAGAAGGATTTGGATATAAAGGAAACATACATCTTCGAACTTTCATTCAAAGCTATGGCTGAAGCGGAAGTGGCGCCGATTGCATATCAAACGATCCCACGCTATCCATCGACCACACGCGATATCGCGTTAGTAGTCGAGCAAGCAGCGAAAGCCGGCGACATCCAAAATATTATTTTGGAAGCGGGTGGCAAGTTATTGAAAGAAGTCAGCATCTTTGACTTATACGAAGGAGAAAAAATGGAAGAAGGCAAGAAATCTATCGCTTTCTCATTGAAATACTTCGATCCGGAACGTACATTGACGGACGAGGATATCACCAAAGCGCATGAAAAAGTGCTTGCAGCGGTTAAAGAAAAAGCCGGAGCAGAATTACGAGGATAAGATAAATCGCATCAAAAAAGGCAGCCTCCTGGCATTTCAGGAGGCTGTTTTTCTGGGTGTAACGCCTTCGTTTGATAGCATGCAAATTTAAAAGAAGACTCTCACTCACTTCTCTAGAATGAAAGGTGGGTGAGAGTCTTCTATTAGGATATGTATCAGTTACTTTGCAATCATGATGGAACTTGCTTTGATGATTGCTGTCGCCTGATCATCCACTTTTAGATCCATCGATTCTGCAGAAGCCGTTGTAATGCTGGATACGATGTCTACACCATTGATACTCATGGTTATTTCCGTTGAAATAGGTCCTGTTTTAACTTCAGTGATTCTTCCACTTAATTGGTTTCTTGCTGATAATTGCATGAAGACCGCCTCCTAATAATATGTACTTTCTTATAGTCGACAAGATCTTCTGAATACATTCATCTTACTATCATAAGAAGCAAGCCCAAAGGCATTTACGTTTCCAATTCCCGTTCTCATTTCCCGTATTTCTTGTGATATATTTTTTTTGCTTTTTCCGTATTGGCAAAATGTGTTTTCGTAAAGTCATTCAAGGCGTCGATCCCTTTTTCATGGATTAAGCGTGCCGCTGCCTCGTCGACGGCAAAGCCTGCTCCTTTGGGGATTCTAAAACCGGCCTTTTCGCTCAATAGGTCAAAGCGTTTCACAAATGCGTAACGAGCGAGAATCGAAGCGGCCGCAACGGAAAGGTGAATGCCTTCCGCTTTCGTGCATAAATAGGTAGCGTTAGCCTGAAAGGGCTCCTGGCCTTTCAAATAATTGAAAAATACATTTGGCTGGGCGAATTGGTCTATCAGGACCGCCTCCGCTTGCTCTGGCTGTATTTTTTGAATAAGGTGCTTGATGGCTTGGTTATGGAGGAGTGCTTTAATCTTTCCTTGAGACATCCCTTTTGCCTGAAGCATATTGTATTTCGGATTATCACACGTCAACAGGCTAAATGGGACAACATCCTTGATTTGTTTAGCAATTTCGATGATTTGTGGATCTTTCAGGTTTTTTGAATCTTGAACACCAAGTTCTTTCAATAAAAGTAACTGTTCTTTTTTTGCATAGGCAGCAACGACGGTAATGGGGCCAAAATAATCGCCGGTCCCGACTTCATCGGAACCAATAACCGACATCGTGGCAATGTTGGCCGGCGGCAAATAACGATGAACTTTGACTGTGGAAGTGGATGAAGAGTCCGGCTTCTTCTTCGGTGCTACTGCATCCTTTTGCCATTTTGCAGCTTCCAATTCTGCATTTTTTCCCTGAAACAGGACCTTTCCGGATTTATAACCGGTTACGGTACAGAGCGGGGGCTTGGCTGAAAATATACTCCCAGGTGGAAGCTTTGCAACTGAGCTATTCATATAATGGGCTTTCATTGCTTGGATTTGGATAGGACTTGTAAGTAATACAACATGGGACATAATTAATGGACTCCTCGCTCAATTTGATTTATTAAGGGATCATTCATACTAAAGGTATTTATAACTGACAAATTATTGCAATTTTTATGCGAGAAATGACGATGTACTCTCTTTCATGACGAAAAAGTTCATGATATGATAGAAATAGGATTGTTTAGATTGGAGGCATCATTTTGTCAGACGATAAACGAAATAAAACGACAGTTGACATATACGGACAACCATATACAATCGTCGGTACGGAAAGCGCGAGTCATATGCGCCTAGTTGCTTCGATGGTCGACGAGAAAATGAGAGAAATCAGTATGAAAAACCCACATTTGGATACGAGTAAGCTTGCGGTACTGACCGCAGTGAACACGATCCACGAATATATTAAATTAAAAGATGAACTGGACCAGCTTCAACTGGAATTAAAGAGAGAGAAGGACTGAGTACATGCTTGATTTAGCAATTCTGGCCATTCTTTTAATCGGTGTATTAATCGGTTTGAAGCGTGGCTTTATTTTACAACTGGTTCATATGACAGGTTTTATCGTAGCCTTCATTATTGCCTATGTCTTCTATGGGGATCTTGCCCCCAACTTGAAAATGTGGATTCCATTCCCTTCCATAGGTGATTCTTCGACGCTTAATATGTTTTTCGAATCGGTTGGGCTTGAGACGGCTTATTACAATGCCATCGCCTTTGCCATCGTGTTCTTTGCCACTAAGATTCTTTGGCAAATGCTTGGATCAATGCTCAATTTCATCACCTACCTGCCGATCCTAAAACAGTTGAATCGTTGGGGAGGCGCGATATTGGGATTTGCCGAAGTCTATCTTATCATGTTTATTATATTATACATAGGTGCCTTGCTGCCAATGGATTCCATTCAGGAACCGCTTACCGGCTCCTTCCTGGCAGAATCAATCGTGAAACATACTCCGTTCCTATCCGAACAGGTGGAAGACCTTTGGTTTAATAAGTAAATTCATAAGCGCATTAAATTGGGGTCCATTACCTTTCAAAGTTGTAAACCGTCATCTTTGGAAGGGCGGGCCCTTTTCTGTGGATCAGCCTGGGATTACCTAATCGTTGATTCGTATAAGTAATAATCGAACGGCTTGTACTTTGGCGTTAAGAAAGGTATCTTTAAGAAAGTATCCAAGGGAGTTTCCCTACTAATTTTGGTGGTGAAAAAAATGACAATCAATAAAAAAGATATTATAAAATTATTAGAAAAGATAGCCATATACATGGAACTTAAAGGAGAAAATCCGTTTAAAGTATCGGCTTTCCGCAAGGCGGCTGGTGCATTGGAAACCGATGACCGGAGTCTAACGGCCATCGATGACTTTACGGCGTTGAATGGCATCGGGAAAGGGACGGCATCCGTCATTGAAGAATTTATCAATGAAGGGAAGTCGACCGTTCTTGAAGAGCTTCAGGAGCAGGTGCCGAAGGGCTTGATACCGCTTTTACAACTTCAGGGATTAGGCGGTAAAAAAATCGCCAAGCTACACAAAGAATTACATATTAATGATGTGAATGACCTTAAACTGGCATGTGTGGAGGGGCGTGTCGCGGCTCTGACCGGTTTCGGTAAAAAAACAGAAGAAAAGATCTTATCAGCCATTGCCGAGGCTGGATCAAGGCCTGACCGTCTTCCACTTGCTTTCATGAGACCGATTGCTGACGATATCGAGATGGCGATTGGCAATATGGAGCATATCACGCGCTCATCAAGAGCCGGCAGTATGCGAAGAATGAGGGAAACGGTTAAAGATCTTGATTTCATCATATCCACGGACCACCCAGAAGAGGTGAAGGAACAGCTTCTTTCATTGCCTGGCATTAAGCAAGTCATTGCCGCAGGTGATACAAAGGTTTCGGTCGTCCTTGATTATGAATATGATATTTCTGTCGATTTCCGGATCGTGCAGGATAAAGAGTTCACCACGACTCTTCACCATTTCACCGGTTCGAAGGATCATAATGTCCGTATGCGCCAGTTGGCTAAAGAACGGGGAGAAAAGATAAGTGAATATGGCGTGGAGGTAGCTGAAACGGGAGAAATTCTGACCTTCGAAACAGAAGAGCAATTTTACAATCATTTCGGCATCCCGCTCATTCCACCCGAATTACGTGAAGATGGGACGGAAGTGGAACAGTACAATGAAAGTGAACCGCTTATAACGGTAGAAGATATTCAGGGTGACCTGCATATGCATACCACTTGGAGCGATGGTGCTTATTCGATTGAAGAAATGGTTGAAGCATGTCGGGCCAAGGGCTATAAATATATGGCCATCACTGACCATTCACAATACTTGAAAGTGGCGAATGGCTTGACTGCAGAGCGGTTGCGCGAACAAAAACAGATCATTCATGACATTAATGAAAAATATGATGATTTTACGGTCCTATCAGGAATCGAAATGGATATCCTTCCAGATGGAACCCTTGATTACGATGATGAATTGCTGGCAGAGATGGACTTGGTCATCGCCTCCATCCACTCGAGCTTTTCTCAGCCCCGGGAAACGATCATGGAACGATTAAAAACGGCATTGAATAACCCGCATGTCGATATTATTGCCCATCCGACAGGAAGAATCATCGGCAGACGATCGGGATATGATGTCGATATGGATATGCTAATTGAACTGGCACGCGAGACGAATACGGCACTTGAGTTGAATGCTAACCCGAACCGTTTGGACTTGGCTCCGCCTCATCTACGTAAAGCGCAAGAAACGGGAGTGACGGTTGTGATCAATACTGATGCCCATAGTATTGATATGCTTGAACATATGCCGGTTGGCGTATCTTCTGCTAAAAAAGGATGGATTAAAAAAACAACGGTTCTTAACGCGATGGATACGGATGGTTTATTGACGTTTTTAAAGAGAAATGACTAATTATTTACTCACTGAGGAGGAGTCTTAACTCCATGCATAATAAAGCTTTAAAGACATTGGAATTTGATAAAATTAGAGAACAATTGGTTTCCCATGCTTCGTCTGCAATCGGGAAGGAGAAGGCACAGCAATTAATGCCTTCCACCGACTTCGAGGAAGTATCGAGATGGCAGGATGAAACGGATGAGGCGGCTAAAATTGTCCGGTTAAAAGGTAATCTTCCATTGGGAGGGATATTCGATATCCGCCTGCAGGCTAAAAGGGCGCAAATCGGTGGCATGTTATCCCCGATGGAATTGATGGAAACGGCTAGCACCATTCGTGCTGGTCGGATCTTGACTCGATTTTTCGAAGAAATCGCGGAACAGGAGATTGAAGTTCCGCTATTGGCTGAGTTTATCGATTCGCTTCATCCCCTGATTGATTTGCAACAGGAAATTACCTATGCTATTAGCGAACATGGGGAAGTGATGGATTCAGCAAGTGATAAGCTGCGCACGCTTCGTAACCAGATTCGCACGAATGAAAGCAGGGTTCGGGAAAAACTCGAAAGCATGATTCGTTCTTCGAATGCAACGAAAATGTTGTCAGATGCCATCATTACGATTCGAAATGACCGCTTTGTCATTCCTGTAAAACAGGAATACCGTAGTGTGTATGGTGGAATCATCCATGACCAATCTTCATCAGGACAAACCCTGTTCATTGAACCACAGGTGATTGTCCAATTGAATAATGTCCTTCAGGAAACACGTGTAAAGGAAACACAGGAAATCGAACGCATTTTGGTCGAGATTTCCGAAAAAGTAGGCGAGTTCACTCCAGAACTATTCCATAACGTCAAGGTGCTTGCCCACGTGGATTTCCTTGTTGCAAAGGCAAAATACGCCAAGGCGATAAAAGGGTCGAAACCACGTTTGAACAATGAAGGCCGCGTGAAATTATTCAAGGCGAAACACCCGCTTATTCCAGCGGATGTAGTCGTTGCCAATGATATCTTCCTTGGAGAAGATTTTACGACGATTGTCATCACCGGACCGAATACAGGAGGTAAGACGGTAACACTCAAAACAATAGGCATTTGTACGTTAATGGCCCAGGCAGGTCTGCAAATCCCTGCTCTTGATGGTTCTGAAACGGCCGTATTCTCCTCCATCTATGCAGATATCGGGGATGAACAGTCAATCGAACAAAGCTTGAGTACGTTCTCTTCCCATATGGTCAATATTGTCGATATATTAAAGAATGTCGACCATGAAAGCCTTGTATTGTTCGACGAACTTGGAGCGGGAACCGATCCTCAAGAAGGTGCCGCACTGGCGATTTCCATATTAGATGAAGTCTACAAGCGTGGTGCGCGCGTGATTGCCACCACTCACTATCCTGAGTTGAAAGCCTATGGGTATGACCGTGAAGGCGTCATTAATGCAAGCGTCGAATTCAACGTCGAGACTTTGAGCCCGACCTATAAGCTCCTTATCGGTGTTCCTGGTCGGAGTAATGCATTTGAAATTTCCAAGCGTCTTGGTTTGGAAGAGAGCGTCATTAGCAATGCCCGTAGCCATATTGGCGAGGATACGAATAAAGTCGAGAATATGATAGCTTCTCTTGAAGATAGTCGTAAGAAGGCAGAAGAAGAGGAACTAGAAGCAGCCGAGCTTCTAAAACAGGCCGACATTCTGCACAAGGACCTTCAAAAGCAAATGGAACAGTATAATGAAGAACGAGATGCGATGGGTGAAAAAGCGGCCAAAGAAGCAGAGGCAATCGTTGAACAAGCGAAAAAAGAAGCGGAAGCGATTATTGCTGACTTGCGCCAACTCCGTTTTGAAAAGCATGCCGATGTAAAAGAGCACGAACTGATCGATGCGAAAAAACGGCTGGAAGAAGCAGCGCCAAAAGTGAAGAAGTCAACCAAAAAAGCAGCTAAGCCTTTGGATAAAACTCTGAAACCTGGAGATGAAGTGAAGGTTGTAAGCTTTGGACAAAAAGGTAGTCTGATTGAAAAAGTCTCAAATAATGAATGGCAGGTACAAATCGGCATCATGAAAATGAAGGTGAAAGAGTCCGACCTTGAATTCATTAAAACGACAAAGGCGAAAGAAACGAAGCCGTTAACCACGATCAAAGGAAGAGATTATCATGTTAGCCTGGAGCTAGACCTTCGTGGGGAACGATATGAAAGTGCATTGTCGAGGGTCGAAAAGTATGTGGATGATGCATTGTTGGCAGGATATTCGCGTGTGTCCATCATTCATGGTAAGGGGACGGGTGCGCTCCGGTCCGGAGTTCAAGAATATTTAAAGAATCACAGATCAGTCAAGAAAATCCGTTTCGGGGAAGCTGGAGAAGGCGGAACTGGTGTGACGGTCGTAGAATTTAAATAAAGGAAAGTGGCCATTCAGGCACGCTGCTTAGCAGGAATGGCCGAATACCGTTAGGGAGTTGTCTCATGGAGAACATATGGGAAAATGAGTATGTGTATATAGCAGCCAGATATAGTGTCGTTATATTATGCATAATTGTTTTTTTAGCCGTTTTTGAACTTGTCACCAAGTACAAAAACTGGGAGGAAATCAAACAGGGGAATTTATCTGTCGCGATGGCCACCGGGGGCAAGATTTTTGGAATCGCCTATGTGTTCCAACAGTCCATTCTCCATCAGAACTCGCTACTTACAATGATAGGCTGGGGTGTATACGGTTTTATCCTGCTACTCATCGGTTATTTTATTTTTGAATTTATGACCCCGGGATTTAAAATAGATGAAGAGATACAAAAAGATAATCGGGCAGTGGGATTTCTTGCGATGATCATTTCAATCGCCCTATCCTTTGTCATCGGAGCTGGAATATCTTAATGTCCTGCATGAGAGGGAGAAAACTGTGGAGAAGCTTGCAAAAGTTTTAATTATTTGTTGCGGAATTTTTTTTCTGCTCGGAATCATCTATATGGTATTCTTGACCTGAAAAGAAGCGGCCGTTGCGTCGCTTCTTTATTTGGGTTCTTTTTTTATATAATTATTTACGAAGCCTAGTACATGGAGGAAGAAATAATGGTTCAGCCTAAACTGATAAGGAAAATTGAAGAGCTATCAATGAACGCTTTGCCGGCATTGCAAACGCAGTTGTGTGATGGGTGGGTTTTACGCTTTGCCGATGGGTATACCAAAAGGGCAAATTCGGTAAATCCCCTTTATCCTTCTTATGAAGATGTGAATAGAAAAATAGAATCTAGTGAAAAAGCTTTCTTGGAACGGAACATCCAGGTGTCTTATAAAATCACTCCACTGGCTAGTCCGGACGATTTAGACGATACCCTTGAAGCCTTGAATTATAGTATCGAAAGTAGGACCAGTGTGCAAGCTTTGTCATTAGCACATATGGAAGTACCGAGTGGAACCAATGTGCTCATATATAACGAGATGCCAGAAGCGCGGTTTGCAGATTTTTGTAGATTAAATAACATACACAAAAGAAATCAGCCCATTTTCAGGAAGGTGCTGGAACAAATCATTCCAACTACCTGTTTTATCTTTTTGACGGATGAAAAGGAGAAAACGCTAGCATGTGGACTCGGTGTTCTGGAGGATGAATACATAGGTCTATTTAATATCGCCACCGAGGAGGCCTACCGAAACCGGGGCTATGGAACGAAACTCGTTACAAATCTCCTGTATTGGGGAAAGGAGAATGGAGCGAATAACGCCTATCTTCAAGTGGTGTTAACGAATGAACCTGCACGGAATCTTTATGCAACATTAGGTTTTAAAGAACTCTATCGATATTGGTTTAGAGTTAGAAACTGAACGAGGAGTCATGCCTAATCCTAACTATTAATTGAATCGAAAATCCCCTCATGAATATTTTTAATACGAAGGAGTTAAATCCTCTTCAACCGATTATCCTCCTTTATGCTTATTTTTTCTGAATACAGTAATTGTAAGAAAATACCGGTTGTATTATAATGAGTATGAGTATTAAGAATATTCAGAAGGAGGGGGCAAATGAGCAATAAGCCATGGCAAGCCATGTATCCGGAACAAATACCAACCGTTTTAACCTACGATGATAAACCTCTTTATTCATTATTGAAGGAGGCTGCAGATGAATTTCCAGATAAGGTGTCCATACATTTTCAGGGAAAGGAATTAACTTTCAAAGAAGTCTATGAATCTGCTACGAAGTTTGCATCCTATTTAAAGAGCATCGGTCTCCAAAAGGGAGAGCGTGTTGCGGTCATGCTTCCTAACTGCCCACAGGGAGTCATCAGCTTTTTTGGAATTTTGATGGCTGGTGGAGTGGTCGTCCAAACGAATCCTACCTATACGGAACGTGAATTAGAACATCAAATGAAGGATTCTGGAGCGAAGATCATCATAGCGATGGACATATTATTTCCTCGTGTCACCGCAGTCGCCCGGAGTACGGAAATCGAACATATTATTGTAACCGCTATCAAGGAGTACTTGCCTTTCCCGAAGAATCTTATCTATCCGTTCATTCAAAAGAAGGAATATGGCATAGTGGTCAAAGTGGAGCATGAAGGAAATCATCATTTATTCACGGAAATCATGAAGCGGAAAATGTCAGAAGAAATAGCAGAGCCAATCGATGTGGAGAATGACTTGGCGCTCTTGCAATATACCGGGGGGACAACCGGTTTCCCTAAAGGTGTCATGCTTACCCACAAGAATGTACTTGCGAATACAAAAATGTGCAATGCTTGGCTTTATAGATGTAAACGAGGCGAAGAGCGGATTCTGGCTATCCTACCATTCTTTCATGTGTACGGATTGACGACTGTTTTGGTTCTCTCCGTTATGGAAGGAAATACGATGATCATCATGCCAAAGTTTGATGTCGAGTCTACATTGAAAACTATTCAAAAGCAGAGACCGACACTGTTTCCAGGGGCACCGACGATGTATATCGGTCTATTGAATCATCCTGACGTCTCCAAATATGACCTGTCCTCCATTGAAGCGTGCATGAGTGGATCGGCACCCCTTCCATTAGAAGTTCAGGAGCAATTTGAGAAAGTGACGGGTGGAAAGCTAGTTGAAGGTTTTGGTCTTTCAGAGACATCTCCAGTTACCCATGCCAATTTCATTTGGGATCAACCTCGTGTCAAAGGAAGCATCGGTTTGCCTTGGCCGGATACAGACTCAGTGATCCTTTCGTTGGAATCGGGAGAAGAACTTCCTCCAAATGAAATCGGTGAAATAGCGATTAAGGGGCCCCAGGTTATGAAGGGCTATTGGAATCGTCCTGAAGACACGGAAAACACATTTAAAAACGGCTGGCTTCTTACGGGTGATTTAGGTTATATGGATGAAAAAGGGTTCTTTTATGTAGTGGAACGCAAGAAGGATACAATAATTGCAGGTGGATTTAATATTTATCCACGTGAGGTGGAAGAGGTTCTGTATGAACATGAGGCCGTTCAGGAAGTAGTAGTGGCAGGGATTCCTGATCCATATCGTGGGGAAACCGTCAAAGCCTATGTTGTATTGAAGAACGGCGCAAGTGTAACGGAAGAGGAATTGAATCAGTTTGTGAGAAAGAGCTTAGCTTCCTATAAGGTACCACGTCTTTATGAATTTAGAGAGGAACTACCTAAAACGACCATTGGTAAGATCTTGAGGAGAGTCCTAATTGATGAGGAAAAGAAAAAAATCCCACCAGAAAAAAAGGAGGCGTAAACATCTTACGGAGCTGTAATAGTGAGCTCCGTTTGCGGAACAACTGGACAACCTTAAGTAATGAGGGGTAGAATGGAAAAAGGATGTTATGACTCTATGGAAGTTTTTGCTTGACAGTAGAGAGTCATCATTTTATGATAGAAATATGAATGATGATTCATTCATTTTCTGAAAGGGGACATCCAGTGAAACGCAACAAACCAAAGTATAACCAAATTATTGATGCAGCTGTTATCGTCATCGCACAAAATGGTTATTACCAAGCGCAAGTATCAAAAATTGCCAAGCAAGCAGGCGTGGCAGATGGTACTATATATCTTTATTTTAAGAATAAAGAAGATATTTTAATATCATTATTTCATGAAAAAATGGGCTACTTTGTAGAACAAATTGAAGAAGAATTAAAGGGTAAGACATCAGTTTCAGAAAAACTGTTCCTATTAATTCAAAAACATTTTCAAATCCTTTCAGAAGACGTGAATTTAGCAATTGTCACTCAATTGGAATTAAGACAGTCAAACAAAGAATTACGACTTAGGATTAATGAAGTATTAAAAGGATATTTAAATGTAATTGATCAAATCATTACCGATGGGAAAGAAAATGGTGAATTCCTGCCTGATTTAAATAACTTACTCGCAAGGCAAATGATTTTTGGAACGATTGATGAAACAGCAACAACTTGGGTGATGAATGAACAAAAATATTCACTTGCTGACCTTGCGTCAGATGTTCATCGCCTTCTACTCGGTGGTTGTGGCACGAAACGGTAAAGATAAAATAGAGGATGGCCAGACCCATCCTCTAGCCATTTGGCTACCTGCCTTTTACCGAAGTACATAACGAATTTTCAAAAAAGTTTGACTATGATGGGGGAGATCAATATGGAATACCTTACACTCGCAATCGAAGATCGCGTTGCTATTATATCGATAAACCATGCACCTGCTAACGCTCTTTCTTCCGCTATTGTGGAAGAATTATCACAGGCTTTCGATCAAATCGAAAGCAATGAAGAAGTGCGTGTGGTGTTACTCCATGGTGAGGGAAGGTTCTTCTCTGCTGGAGCGGATATTAAAGAATTCACTAGTGTGGAAAACGGTAAAGCCTTTGTGAAACTAGCCCAAAATGGTCAATCTGTGTTTGAGAGAATCGAATCGTTTCCAAAGCCGGTAATTGCAGCCATTCACGGAGCTGCTCTTGGCGGAGGACTGGAACTGGCCATGGCCTGTCACATTCGGTTAGTAACTGAACGTGCAAAATTAGGTTTGCCTGAGTTGCAACTTGGATTGATTCCTGGATATGCTGGTTCACAGCGCCTACCACGGTATGTTGGAACGGCAAAAGCTGCTGAAATGCTATTTACGAGTGAGCCAATAACGGGTCAACAAGCTGTACAGTGGGGTTTGGCAAACCACGCTTATACTGATGAAGAATTATTGCCTAAAGCTAAGGAAATGGCCGCTAAGATTGTCAAGAAAAGCCCGCTAGCCTTGAAGTCCGCTATCGAACTATTGAATTATTCGAAGGGTGATTCCTACTATAAAGGTGTAGAAAAGGAAACCGTCCTATTCGGAGAAGCCTTTGACAGCACTGATGCAAAAGAGGGAATCGATGCTTTTATAAATAAAAGGGAACCGGTATTTAAAGGAGAATGATCCTTAAGCCATCCTTTTGATTAGTAAATTTATTACTTATATTTAAAAAAAATGCAGGATTTCAAGGAATTTTGAAGAATACCATTATAAGTATGCCTAAAAAACACAATCTTCAAAACTCAAATTATTCGGGAGGTATTATCGTGAACATTTATGTGCTACTGAAAAGAACATTTGATACAGAAGAAAAAATTACGCTTTCTAACGGGAAAATTAATGAGGATGGAGCAGAATTCATCATCAATCCATACGATGAGTATGCCGTAGAAGAAGCCATCCAAGTGCGTGATGCTCAAGGAGGAGAAGTAACGGTTATTTCCGTCGGTTCTGAAGAGGCTGAAAAACAATTGCGTACAGCGCTTGCTATGGGTGCTGACAAAGCTGTTCTAATAAATATCGAAGACGACATAGAAAATGGCGATCAATTCACGACTGCCAAAATTATTGGAGAGTACTTAAAAGATAAAGAAGCTGATCTGATCATTGCAGGTAACGTGGCCATTGATGGTGGATCTGGACAAGTAGGACCGCGTGTAGCAGAAATATTGGATATCCCTTATATCACAACCATTACGAAATTAAGCATTTCAGGTGGAAATGTAAGCGTTATCCGTGATGTAGAAGGGGATTCAGAAACAATCGAAGCCTCACTTCCACTGCTGGTCACGGCGCAGCAAGGTTTGAACGAGCCTCGTTATCCATCTTTACCGGGGATCATGAAAGCGAAGAAGAAACCGCTTGAAGAGTTGGAATTGGATGATTTGGATTTGGAAGAAGACGATGTCGAGGCAAAAACAAAAACGATTGAGATCTTCCTTCCAGCCAAAAAAGAAGCTGGTAAAGTATTGAATGGTGAGATTCCGAACCAAGTTAGCGAACTTGTTCAATTATTACGCAGTGAAGCGAAAGTAATTTAATAGAAGGATTTCTATTGAAAATAAAACACAACAAAAAGATAAAATAGAGCACAGGAGGTTTTTAAAAATGGCTAGAAAGTTTCTTGTATTGGGCGAAGTACGCGATGGTTCTCTTAGAAATGTATCGTTCGAAGCTATCGGAGCGGCTAAACTTGCTGCAGACGGCGGAGAAATCGTAGGTGTTTTAGTTGGTGACAGTGTTCAGTCTTTTGGGAGTGAATTGATTCAGTATGGTGCCGACCGAGTGGTAGTGGTTGAAAACGATCAATTAAAACAATATACATCAGATGGATATGCTCAAAGTTTACTAGCTATTATCGAGCAAGAAAAACCAGAAGGCATTTTCTTCGGTCATACGGCATTAGGGAAAGACTTGGCTCCTAAATTAGCTGGCAAGCTGGAATCAGGTTTGATTTCAGATGTGACGTCCATTGAAGAAGAAGGCGGAAATATCGTCTTCACTCGCCCGATATATTCAGGTAAAGCCTTTGAAAAGAAAATCGTCACAGACGGTATTGTATTCGCGACCATCCGTCCGAATAACATTGAACCTCTATCGAAAGATGAGTCCCGTTCTGGGGATGTATCTACATTAAATGTGGATATTAAAGATTTACGTACAATTATCAAGGATGTAGTAAGAAAGGCAAGTGAAGGGGTCGACCTTTCAGAAGCGAAAGTGGTCATCGCCGGTGGGCGAGGTGTGAAAAGTGAAGATGGTTTCGAACCTTTGAAAGAGCTTGCTGAAGTTCTTGGGGGAGCAGTCGGAGCCTCTCGTGGTGCGTGTGATGCTGATTATTGCGATTACTCTTTACAAATCGGACAAACGGGTAAAGTTGTTACGCCTGACCTTTATATTGCCTGCGGAATTTCCGGAGCCATCCAGCATTTGGCAGGGATGTCCAACTCCAAAATCATCGTAGCCATCAATAAAGATCCTGAAGCCAATATTTTCAATGTGGCCGATTACGGAATCGTCGGGGACTTATTCGAAGTTATCCCATTGTTAACGGAAGAATTCAAAAAGTTAAAGGTGAATGCTTGATTTGTAAGTTGATATAAAAGAAAAGGCGTCTGTCAGGGAATGAACTGGCAAGCGCCTTTTCTTTTTATGACAATCTATTAGGTTCTAGGCAGTATTTTTTCTCTGTTTATGGACATGCTACCATTGAAGCAAAATAATAGCATCTGTTCCTGTTACAATGTTATACTGTCTATAGTTATTTGAGTACATTTTAGGAGGATAAAATATATGGCTATCGTAAATTCAACTGATCAAACATTCACAGCAGATACTAATGAAGGTGTCGTTCTTGTAGACTTTTGGGCTCCATGGTGTGGACCATGTAAAATGATTGCTCCTGTTCTTCACGAGTTAGATGAAGAAATTGGCGACAAAGCAAAAATCGTAAAAGTGGACGTTGATGAAAACCAAGAAACAGCTGGAAAATTCGGCGTTATGAGCATCCCTACTTTAATCGTTCTTAAAGACGGTGAAGTTGTGGATAAAGTGGTTGGATTCCAACCGAAGGAAGCTCTTGCTGAACTTCTTGCTAAACACGCTTAATTTGAATGAAGGAAGAGCTTCAGGTCTACGGACTTGAAGCTTTTTTTTGTATCTTGATATATAATTGATTGTAGAATGGGAGAACAGGAGGCTGAATGCATGAATCAACGGATAAAGAATAAACTTGCCCTTCTCCCTGATCAGCCTGGTTGTTATTTAATGAAGGATCGTCAGGGAACGATCATTTATGTTGGCAAGGCGAAAGTATTGAAAAACCGCGTCCGCTCATATTTCACGGGCTCACATGATGGGAAAACATTCAGGCTCGTAAATGAAATCGAGGATTTCGAGTATATCGTTACCTCCTCCAATATCGAGGCGCTTATTTTAGAACTGAATTTAATAAAAAAACACGATCCAAAATATAACGTCATGTTGAAGGATGACAAGACCTACCCATTCATCAAGTTGACGGCTGAAAAACACCCGCGTTTGATCATCACGAGAAAAGTCAAAAAAGATAAAGGGAAATACTTTGGTCCTTATCCCAATGCTTTTGCGGCCAATGAAACGAAAAAACTTCTGGATCGGATCTATCCATTAAGGAAATGTAATACGCTTCCAGACCGTGTCTGCCTATATTACCACCTTGGCCAGTGCTTGGCCCCTTGCGTTTATGATGTAGAGGAACGGGAATATAAGCAAATCGTCGATGATATTAACCGATTTTTAAATGGCGGTCATACCGAGATAAAGAAAGAACTCACGGAAAAAATGCTTGAAGCCTCTGAAATGCTCGATTTTGAACGGGCGAAGGAATATCGGGATAAAATTGCCCACATCGAGATTACAATGGAAAAACAGAAAATGATGACGACTGATTTCATTGACAGGGACGTATTCGGTTTTGCCTATGATAAAGGGTGGATGTGCGTACAAGTATTTTTTGTGCGACAAGGGAAACTGATTGAAAGAGATGTTTCGCTCTTTCCGGTCTACGATGAACCGGAACAGGAGCTTCTTACGTATCTCGGACAGTTTTATGAAAAGGCCAATCACTTTAAGCCAAAAGAGATATTGTTGCCGGAGTCTGTTGATGCCGAGCTGGCGGAGAGCTTGCTTGGTGTAAAAACGCTTCATCCGAAAAGGGGCGCGAAAAAGGATATGCTGCAATTGGCAAATAAAAACGCCTCCATCGCCCTTCAAGAGAAGTTCTCATTAATTGAACGGGATGAAGAAAGAACGATCAAGGCAGTGGAGAATTTAGGGGATAAGTTAGGCATCTACACTCCACATCGTATCGAGGCTTTTGATAACTCGAATATTCAAGGAAGTGATCCTGTATCTGCTTTGGTCGTTTTCATTGATGGCAAGCCGGAAAAGCGGGAGTATCGAAAGTATAAAATTAAAACGGTGAAAGGGCCTGATGATTACGAATCGATGCGTGAAGTTGTCCGAAGAAGATATTCACGCGTCTTAAAAGATGGCCTTCCACTTCCTGACTTGATCATCATCGATGGAGGGAAAGGACATGTGGAGGCCGTTCGGGACATTTTGGAAAATGAACTCGGTCTCGATATTCCGCTTTCTGGCCTTATTAAGGATGAAAAACACAGGACATCCCAATTGATGATTGGAAACCCGCTCGAACTGATTCCACTTGATTCGCGAAGTCAGGAATTTTACTTGCTACAAAGAATCCAAGATGAAGTGCATCGGTTCGCGATTACCTTCCATCGCCAGCTTCGTGGGAAAAATGCCATTCATTCACTTCTGGATGATATTCCAGGTGTAGGTGAGAAAAGAAGAAAGCAGCTGTTACGGCATTTCGGGTCATTGAAAAAAATGAAAGAGGCCTCAGTCGAACAGATAATCGAAGCGGGAATGCCTAAAAATGTAGCGGATGGAATCTTTAGAAAATTACAAGAATGACCTTGCGAGTGTCTTTTTCCTATGCTATGCTTAAAAGGGATTTTTAAACAAGACAATTTAAAGTGCTGATAGAGGTGCGGAATTCAATAGTAAAAACCTAGAGAAGTATGAGCTTCAATGAAGGGTTTTGAAAGGGAATGACGCCGAAGGAAAACAAGACTCATACCTTGTTTTTCTGGTCTGACCATTTAAAAGATGGCAGATTGTCAGGGTTGATACCTTGGAGAGCTATCTCACTGTGATTACTGAACGGATACGTAACCACAGCAATGAGATATTCTCATTGCTTTTTTTATTGCCTAAAAAAGATAGAGAGGGTGCATGAGAATGGCACTGATTGTACAAAAATTTGGCGGTACTTCTGTAGGGAGTGTCGAGAAAATCAAACATGTCGCTAATCGTGTAATCGAGGAAGCTGAAAAAGGTAATGACGTCGTTGTCGTTGTTTCGGCAATGGGGAAGACAACGGATGAATTGGTTTCCATGGCAAGAGATATTTCCGCATCCCCTAGTAAGAGGGAAATGGATATGTTATTGACGACCGGGGAACAAGTTACGATTGCCTTGTTAACGATGGCATTGGTGGAAAAGGGGCATGAAGCCGTATCCTTTACGGGCTGGCAGGCTGGGATGCAGACAGAGTCCGTTCACGGAAATGCGCGAATTTTAAATATCGATGCTTCCAGAATTCAAGCGCAGTTACAAGCAAAAAAGATCGTCATCGTTGCCGGTTTTCAAGGAATGGATGAACATGGGGAAATCACGACATTGGGTCGGGGCGGTTCCGATACAACGGCGGTTGCCATAGCCGCAGCACTACACGCAAACCGATGCGATATTTATACCGATGTAACCGGTGTTTTCACAACAGATCCACGCTACATAAAAAACGCCAGGAAATTAACATCCGTATCTTATGACGAAATGTTGGAGCTGGCCCATTTAGGGGCTGGGGTCCTGCACCCACGGGCCGTTGAATATGCAAAAAACTATCAAATCTCGCTTGAAGTCCGTTCAAGCTTAGAAAAAGAATCTGGGACCATCATTGAGGAGGAAGCGAATATGGAAGAGAATTTAATTGTACGGGGTATTGCTTTTGAGGATAGCATCACAAGAGTTACAGTGAACGGCTTGCCTCGGTCACTTGGTGTATTATCCACGATTTTCACGACACTGGCGAAAAATCACATAAATGTAGATATCATCATCCAGAGCATGACATCAGAAGATACGACCAATCTCTCTTTCTCTATTAAAAGCGAAGATACAAAAGCAGCTTTAATGGTTCTTGAAAACAATAAAAGCCAGTTGGAATTTGATGGTATAGAAACGGAAGGCGAGTTGGCTAAAGTCTCTATCGTCGGTTCAGGAATGGTTTCCAATCCCGGAGTGGCCGCAGAGATGTTTGAAGTCATGGCGAATACAGGGATCCAAGTGAAAATGGTCAGCACTTCGGAAATCAAAGTTTCTACCGTCGTAAACGAAAAGGAAATGGTCAAAGCGGTCGAAGCGCTTCACGAGGCGTTCAAACTGGGACAGCACGCCAAAGTCCTTGCCTGATTGATTAAAACTGATGAAAAGATGTACCTAATGCTTTTATAAAGAAAAAGGGCACCTAAAAAAAGGTTGCCCTTTTTCGGTGCCCGGACTCTATGGAAAGATTAAGATTAAAGATAATAGACGGCTAGAGAGAGTAGCATGATGCAAAATAGGATAAGACCTACGACAAGGGTGAAGGAAGAGGAAAGGGAGATGATATCGGAAAGTTTAGGGATGTCTTCTTTTTCCTCCCCTACATGCTGATTTTGTATTTGGAATACTCTCCGGAAACTATAAAAGACTACGTCGAAAAATCCTCGTTGGACGACGAAAGTAACCAATGCTAGAAGAATCAGTCCTCCACTGATGTAAAAGGTCATATTAATAAAATTCAATAGAGAGAGAGCTTGATGGAATATAAGGGATAACAAAATGGATAGCACGATACCAAATCCCGTACCTATAAGTATTTTTTTCATTCTTTTTACCTCGATTTTCTTTTTATAAGTATATCAAAAACACTAAATAAACAAAAATGATTTTTTGAAATAGTTTGAAAAAACGATAGGGGAAAACATAATAGTATTCTAAAAAATCCGATAAAACGCCGTAAGCAGCACTTTAAAGCCTTAAAGTAGTAAAAACCTAGGTTTTCCTTGGTTTTTGACCATTTTTAATTTTTTAGAAATAATTTATTATTCTAACTTATATACAAAATCAAAAAAATCAGTATAATGAAAATATGATTTTAAAATATAGAAAGAAGGTCAAAGTAGATGAAAAAATCTAAATTCACAATCTTTGCTGGTCTTATGCTAGTTCTTAGCGTCATTCTAGCAGCATGTGGCGGCAATTCAGATAATTCTGAGAAGAAGTCAGATGGAACGAAACTAGCTGAAAAACAAGAGATTAGTATTATGAGTAAATCCGAAATCCCGGTCATGGATTCCGTTAAAACAACAGATACAGTAGGATTCAACTATTTGAACAATGTGAACGAAGGCTTATATACGATTGATAAGGACGGAGAGACAGTGCCGGCTCTTGTTGACGGAGAACCTGAAGTCAGTAAAGACGGAAAAACGTATACGTTTAAATTAATAGATTCAAAGTGGTCGAATGGTGACCCAGTTACGGCACATGATTTCGTTTTTGCTTTTAAACGGGCGATGGATCCTGAAGTAGCTTCTGAATATGGTCCATATATGATGAATGGCAAAATCGCAGGTGCAACAGAAATTACGAAGGCAGCGGCTGAAAAGAAAAAATACGATTTAGACAGCCTTGGTGTGCAAGCGGTTGACGACAAAACATTGGAAATTACGTTTGAAAAACCACTTGCATACTGGAAAGAGTATTTATCGTTTGCGACATTCTTCCCACAAAACGAAAAGTTCGTTACAGAACAAGGTGACAAGTACGCTACAAGTGCAGAAACGCTCTTATACAATGGTCCCTTTGTCATGAGTTCTTGGAATGGCCCAACTGCGACAGAATGGGAACTTCAAAAGAACAAGAATTACCGCGATGCAGATTCAGTTAAATTAGAGAAAATCACGGTCAATGTTTCAAAAGATAACAATGCGCAAGTTAATGCATTTGAAGCTGGTGAAGCAGACATTACGGATTTACTGACATCTGAACTGGTCCCACAATATGAAGGGGACGAGCGGTTACAAACCAACTTGGCACCAACGGTATTCTGGATGAAGATGAACCAGAAAAATGAAGCACTTAAGAATGTCAATATCCGCGAAGCGCTTGCAAAAGCTTTCAATAAAGAAGATCTTGCATCAAGCGTGTTGGGCGATGGTTCAGTAGCAGCCAACTACTTCGTGCCAAAAGATTTCGTTAGTTATGATGGAAAAGACTTCCGTTCGGCAAATGAAGATTTGATTACGTTTAACGCAAAAGAAGCAAAAGCTGCTTGGGAAAAAGGATTAAAAGAGTTGGGCGTGAAGGAACTTACCCTTCGATATATGGGGGATGAAACCGATTCTGCGAAAAAAATCGGTGAGTATATGAAGAACCAATTAGAGAAAAACCTTCCTGGTTTAACAATCAAAGTCGAAAGCGTTCCATTCTCGATTCGATTGGACCGTACGAAAAAAGGCGATTATGACTTGGTCGTATCAGGTTGGGGCCCGGATTATAAAGATGCCATCTCATATACCGATCTTTGGTTAACAGGTGGAACAAATAATGAAATGGACTATTCTAATCCAGAATACGATGCACTGATCAATAAAGCCACAAACGAATTGACGGACGATCCGGCAGCATATGCGAAAGCCATGCAAGATGCTGAAAAGCTATTCTTGACTGAGGACTTCGGAATCGCACCAATTTATCAACGAGTAGAGAACATCCTAGTAAATCCTAAAGTCAAAGGAATTGTTAAGAGTGACTTAGGTCCACATTATTACTACAAAGGTGTAACAGTAGTAGAATAAGCATCTTCTAAAACAAACTAGAAAAGAGAGTATATCACTAGTATATACTCTCTTTTCACTATAAAACTATTGTCGAAAAAGTGAGAATTTTATTTTGTGAGGTGTACAAATGGCCAGATATCTAACGCAACGGATTATATATATGTTAATTACTTTGTTTATCATCGCGAGCTTGACGTTCTTCCTCATGAAGTTGATCCCGGGCTCTCCATTTGCAAATGCAAGCAAGTTATCGGAGGCTCAATTCCAAATCATGGAGAACAAGTATGGATTGAATGAGCCGGTGCCTGTCCAGTATGGGAAATACATGCTGAACCTAGTACAGGGAGATTTGGGGGTTTCGTTTCAATTCAATAATACACCAGTTACGCAATTGCTGGGCGAAAGGATTCAGCCTTCCTTGGTATTAGGATTTCAAGCAATGTTTTTCGGAACGATTTTTGGGATTATTCTAGGTGTGATAGGAGCCCTCAAACAAAATACATGGGTCGATTATGGAACAACATTCATAGCGGTCTTGGGTAAATCGATACCAAGTTTCGTGTTTGCCGGTTTGCTGCAATATTATGTTGGAGTGAAGATGGGATGGCTGCCCGTCATGTTCTGGAAGGGTTGGGAGTATAGCATTATGCCAACGCTTGCCTTAGCAATGTTCCCTATAGCCACATCGGCACGTTTCATGAGGACGGAAATGATCGATGTACTCGGTTCGGATTATATCACCCTCGCTAAAGCGAAGGGGGCAAGTAATTTTGAAGTGGCGTTTAAACATGGACTGCGAAATGCTCTGATTCCTGTCATAACTGTACTCGGACCATTAACAGTGTCACTTATGACGGGTTCACTCGTCATTGAACAAATATTCGGTATACCTGGAATCGGGGAACAATTCGTTAAATCGATAACGGTGAATGATTACTCGGTAATCATGGGAACGACATTGCTGTTTTCATTCCTCTTTATCGTCATCGTTCTATTGGTTGACATTCTCTACGGTATTATCGATCCACGTATTAGGTTAGCAGGGGGGAAAAAATAATGGCAAACAAAATAGTGAGAATGTCAAAAAGTCAATTTGCGCCTGCCATTGTGGACGCCACCATAAGCGAAGCGATCAATAAACCAAGTATAAGTTTCTGGCAGGATTCTTGGATGCGTATCCGTAAAAATAAAGCAGCCCTAGTCAGTATGGTTTTAATTGCTTTGGTCTTTATTTTTGCTTGGGTGGGTCCCCTTATTAGTGGACATGGATTAGATGAACAAGATTTAAAGAGAACCAATTTACCAGCGAAAATTCCAGGATTGGAAAATGTAAGTTGGCTTCCTTTTGATGGTACAAGGACAATGGCCAATGGTAATGTGGTGGATGTTTACGAACAAAAAAACATTGAAGAACATTACTGGTTCGGAACGGACGGACTTGGCCGGGATGTACTTACCCGAGTGGCCAAGGGGATTCAAATATCTTTGTATATCGCCTTTTTAGCGGCTTTGCTTGATATGCTTATCGGTGTAGCGTATGGAGCCATTTCCGGATATTACGGCGGGAAACTTGATAATGTCATGCAACGTATTGTCGAAGTCGTTTCAGGTGTCCCTAACCTAGTTGTGGTCATTTTGATGATCCTTGTTTTCGAGCCTGGGATCATGTCCATCACGATTGCCCTAGCCATTACGAGCTGGACAAGCATGTCCCGTGTCGTTCGTGCTCAGGTGATGAAATTAAAAGAACAAGAATTCGTCTTGGCTTCGCGGACATTGGGAAGCTCAAATTTCAAGATCATTTTAAAACATTTGCTACCAAACTTAGCGAGCGTCATCATCATCAATACAATGTTCACCATTCCGAGTGCGATATTCTTCGAAGCTTTCTTGAGTTTCATTGGACTGGGTCTACAATCACCACTCGCATCCCTTGGGACGTTGATCAACGATGGATTCAAAACGCTTAGACTATACCCACATCTGATGTTATTCCCAGCATTTTTCATCAGTCTGATCATGGTTTGCTTCAATATGATCGCCGATGGGCTTCGTGATGCATTGGATCCAAAAATGCGAGATTAAGAGAAGGAGGAAATGAAATGGAAAACTTATTGGAAGTGAAAGATTTACATGTATCGTTTCATACCTTTTCTGGTGAAGTCCAGGCAATCCGGGGTGTGAATTTTGAACTGAAAAAAGGGGAAACCTTGGCGATTGTAGGAGAATCCGGATCGGGTAAGTCCGTGACATCCAAATCAATCATGAGATTATTGCCAGCAAATAATTCAGAAATTAAAAGTGGTGAAATCCTTTTTGAAGGAAAGGATCTGGCCAAACTTTCTAATAAGGATATGCAAAAGGTCAGAGGTAAAGATATTTCGATGATTTTCCAAGATCCAATGACTTCATTGAACCCAACAATCAAGGTGGGCAAACAGATAATGGAGCCCATTTTAAAGCATCAAAACGTCAGTAAGGCGGCGGCGAAGTTACGTTCAATCGAACTATTGGAACTTGTGGGAATTCCTAATGCTAAGCAACGTTTCGAACAATATCCCCACCAATTTTCGGGAGGAATGAGACAACGTGTGGTCATCGCGATAGCTTTGGCGTGTAACCCCAAAGTATTGATTGCGGATGAGCCTACGACTGCATTGGATGTGACCATTCAAGCTCAAATTCTTGAATTGATGAAGGATTTACAAAAGAAAATAGAAACATCGATTATCTTCATCACCCATGATCTGGGAGTGGTTGCGAACATAGCGGATCGTGTAGCTGTGATGTATGCAGGGAAAATCGTTGAAATAGGTACGGCGGATGAAATCTTTTATAATCCGCAGCACCCTTATACATGGGGACTTATCAGTTCCATGCCTAGCCTCGAAGATACGGGGGAACATGAATTGTACACGATCCCGGGCACTCCGCCCAATTTGCTGAATCCGCCAAAAGGTGACGCGTTTGCTCCGAGAAATGAATATGCAATGCAGATTGATTTAGAACAACAGCCACCCGTATTCAAAGTATCCGAAACGCATTATGCAGCCACATGGCTTTTACATCCGGATGCACCTGAGGTGACACCGCCTCTAGCTGTACAAAAACGCATGAAGCAGTTCGTTCAGGGGGTCGCTAAATAATGGAACAACGTGAAAAACTCGTGGAAGTCAAACATTTAAAACAATACTTCAATAACGGAAAGCCTAATATGGTGAAAGCAATCGATGATATTTCTTTTGATATTTATCAAGGGGAAACGCTTGGGTTTGTTGGGGAGTCAGGTTGCGGTAAATCGACAACAGGACGTACAATCATTCGCCTGTATGATGCAACCGATGGCGAGGTGCTTTTCAAAGGGGAAAATGTCCATGGAAAGAAATCGAGGAAAAAATTGAAAGATATGAACAGAAAGATGCAAATGATTTTTCAAGATCCATATGCATCCTTGAATCCTAAAATGAAGATTGCCGATATTATCGCAGAAGGCATCGATAACCATGGGCTGGCTAAGACAAAAGAAGAGCGCATGGAACGGGTTTACCATTTACTCGAAACAGTCGGGCTAAATCGCGAACATGCAAATCGGTATCCGCACGAATTCTCAGGGGGACAGCGCCAGCGAATTGGAATTGCGCGGGCACTTGCCGTGGAACCGGAATTCATCATCGCGGATGAACCAATTTCAGCACTGGACGTGTCCATTCAGGCACAGGTAGTCAATCTGTTGAAAAAGCTTCAAAAAGAAAAAAACTTAACATATTTATTCATTGCCCATGATTTATCGATGGTCAAGTATATCAGTGACAGAATCGGCGTCATGTACTTTGGGAAGTTAGTGGAGCTTGCACCAAGTGAAGAGCTTTATAACAACCCGATACATCCGTACACACAATCCCTGTTATCTGCGATTCCGCTTCCGGATCCAGAATTGGAACGGACTAGGCAACGGAAGGGCTATAATCCCGCTACACATGCTTATACGGCGGATGAGGAAGTCAAAATGCGAGAAGTGAAACCAGGACACTTCGTGTTATGTTCAGAACGAGAATTCCTTCAATTTCAAAGTAATGGTGTTAAATGATTATCGGTCATGAAAAAAAGGAGTCCGATAACCTGAGTCCGAGAGTGAGGGGGACTCAGGTTATTTGACTCCTTTTGTTTAAATTAGGGTACAATCTATCCAAAAAAAGATTACTTTCTTCTTATTATATAGCCATTAGGAAAAGAAGATTTGGAATTACACACCAATAATTTCTATTTTATGTATCGTATATGCTGTTTTGTGTTATGGATGTGAGTACTAGTTAAAGAATCACTCATGGAAGAAGACCACTTGGAAATAGTCAAACTTGACCTAGGTTCCTTACATTTCAACCATTTTGATGAAGTCGTTAAATGGGATCTTTCGGATCCCAGCAGATGGTGAAGTCGACTTTTTTTGCACGACGTTTGACTTCTTCCGTAGCTTCACTGATGAACCTTTTTTGTAAGGTAAATTGTTCGGCAAGAAACCCTGCTTCAAGTTGAAAATGACTGTCGGGATATAGATCCAGACGACGGGCGACCATTTCTCCTGACAAGGATAACTCCATCTCGGATTTGGAAAGCTTTATGATTTCAAGATGGCCCCAGCCTGCATTATGGAAAAATGCAACCAATTCCTGATCGCCATTCAAAGGGAATTTCCTTGCGAGTTGTTTACCCGCCCAATATAAGATTTGATAAGAATCTTTCCCAAGGATATCGTTCAATAAAGTTTCCCTGATCAGTTCATACCCGAAAGCTGGAACTTGGAATTCATCTGTTTGGATTTCTTCTTCTATAGCTGCAGCAATATTTTTTTTCATGTATTATCGCCTCTTTCTGTAAATCTATTATAAACGTTTTCCTTTTGCGATTTATACAGTTTTTTTTAATATTTCAACAGAAAAATGTAAAAATATGTTAAATTATCTCAATATATTAAAAAAATAGTTAGTTTTTTCATATTACTTGTAAATGAACACCCAAAACCTTAGTGATTTATTGATAATATTTATTCTAAAAAAGAGAAATCTTGTATCCGTTTTCTTGACGCACATTGAAGTCAGGAGTAAAATGGACATGTCACATAATTGTAAGAAAGTATAGAGAGCGGTTTAACTCTATACTTTATTTTCACGCGGAGATAAAAGGTAACCATCTTCGTATGAGTTTTGACAAATTAAGGGGGGGCACTTAGTGGCAAAGAATCGTGAGTTTGGGAATCGTAGGCTTCATTCACTTCTAGGGGTATTACCAATCGGTCTATTCCTAATTTTCCATTTATCGGTTAACTTTATGGCAACAAAGGGAGCAGAGACATTCAACGGGGCAGTTCAATTAATCGAATATACTCCATTGAAAATTGTGGTGGAATGTGTAATCATCTATCTACCATTAATTTTCCATGCTATTTATGGGATTTATATCGCCTTTACAGCAAAGAACAACTTAGGAAGATTCAGTTTCTTCCGTAACTGGATGTTCATGCTACAACGTTTATCAGGAATCATAACTTTGATTTTCCTTGTTTGGCACATCTGGGAAACAAGGGTTCAAGCAGCTTTTGGGGCAACAGTAGACTTTGATATGATGGCAGAGATTTTCTCTAATCCATTCATGATCGCGTTCTACATTGTTGGTATTGTTTCTGCTATTTTCCATTTTGCCAATGGATTATGGTCATTCGCAGTAAGTTGGGGACTAACAGTTTCACCTAAATCGCAAAGAGTTATGACATATGTAACTTTAATCATTTTCGTTCTTCTTTCTTATATAGGAATTAGTGCAGTTTTCGCTTTCGTATAAGTAGCAGAAGAAATTAATTTATACGTACTAGGAAAAACATAGCTTTTCTAATGGAATAAGGGAGTGACACAATTGGGTAAAGGTAAAATTATTATCGTCGGTGGAGGTCTAGCTGGTTTAATGGCTACGATCAAAGCAGCAGAGTTAGGACAACATGTTGATTTATTCTCATTAGTTCCAGTAAAACGATCTCACTCTGTTTGTGCTCAAGGCGGAATCAACGGGGCAGTAAATACGAAAGGTGAAGGCGATTCTCCATGGCTTCACTTTGATGATACAGTATATGGTGGGGATTTCTTAGCAAATCAACCTCCAGTTAAAGCAATGTGCGATGCAGCACCATCTATTATCCATATGTTTGACCGTATGGGTGTTATGTTTAGCCGTACGCCGGAAGGCCTACTTGATTTCCGCCGTTTTGGTGGAACACAATTTCACCGTACTGCATTTGCTGGTGCAACAACTGGTCAGCAATTACTTTATGCATTGGACGAGCAAGTTCGTCGTTACGAAGTACAAGGCCTTGTAACGAAATATGAAGGCTGGGAATTCCTTGGAGCTGTTATCGATGATGATCAAACAGCACGTGGTATCGTAGCTCAGAACTTGACTTCAATGGAAATTCAATCATTCCCTGGCGACGCAGTCATCATGGCGAGCGGTGGCCCTGGAATCATTTTCGGTAAATCTACTAACTCTATGATCAATACAGGTTCAGCAGCATCTATCGTCTATCAACAAGGTGCACATTATGCGAACGGTGAGTTCATCCAAATTCACCCGACAGCAATCCCTGGTGATGATAAACTTCGCTTAATGAGTGAATCCGCTCGTGGTGAAGGTGGACGTATCTGGACATATAAAGACGGAAAACCATGGTACTTCCTAGAAGAGAAATACCCGGCTTATGGTAATCTAGTACCTCGTGATATTGCAACACGTGAAATTTTCGACGTATGTATTAATATGAAATTGGGTATTAACGGAGAAAACATGGTCTACCTTGACCTTTCACATAAAGATTCACATGAACTAGATGTTAAATTAGGCGGAATCATTGAAATCTATGAGAAATTCGTCGGTGAAGATCCTCATAAAGTGCCAATGAAAATTTTCCCTGCGGTTCACTATTCTATGGGTGGACTTTGGGTAGATTATGACCAAATGACAAACATCAAAGGTCTATTCGCTGCTGGTGAGTGTGATTATTCACAACATGGTGGTAACCGTTTAGGTGCGAACTCACTTCTTTCAGCCATTTATGGTGGTTCTGTGGCTGGTCCGAATGCTGTTAAATACATTCAAGGACTTGATAAAACATCAGATTCTCTTCCTTCTTCATTATATGAAGGCTACCAAAAACAAGAACAAGAGAAATGGAATTCTATCATGTCTCTTAATGGTAATGAAAACGCATATATCCTTCACAAAGAACTTGGTGAATGGATGACTAACAATGTTACTGTAGTTCGTTACAATGACAAACTTAAAGAAACAGACAATAAAATTCTTGAGTTGATGGAACGTTACAAAAAAATCAACATCAATGACACGGCTAAATGGAGTAATCAAGGTGCTGCCTTTACTAGACAGCTTCAAAACATGATGCAATTGGCACGTGTAATCACAATCGGTGCTCTTAACCGTGATGAAAGCCGTGGAGCGCATTACAAACCTGACTTCCCAGAACGTAATGATGAAAAGTTCATGAAAACAACAATGGCTACATTCCAAGGAGCAGACAAAGCTCCTGCATTCCATTATGAAGATGTTGATGTATCACTGATTGCACCACGTAAACGTGATTACACGACTACACATTAAAGAGGGGGAGCATAAAAATGGTTGAAACTAAATCTGAGACTAAAACAGTTCGTTTTATTATTACTCGTCAAGATACACCGGATTCAGCTCCTTATGATGAGGAATTTGAATTAGCATACCGTCCGAATATGAACGTCATTTCCGCTTTGATGGAAATTCGTCGTAATCCGGTAACGGTAGAAGGTAAACATACAACTGCAATCGCATGGGACATGAACTGTCTTGAAGAAGTTTGTGGTGCCTGTTCAATGGTCATCAATGGTAAGCCAAGACAATCTTGTACAGCCCTTATTGACCAGTTAGAACAGCCTGTACGTCTTGCTCCAATGCGTACTTTCCCGGTTGTGCGTGACCTTCAAGTCGATCGTAGCCGTATGTTCGATTCATTGAAAAAGGTAAAAGCTTGGATTCCAATTGATGGTACGTATAATCTTGGACCAGGACCACGTATGCCAGAAAAGAAACGTCAATGGGCATATGAATTATCTAAATGTATGACTTGTGGCGTATGTTTGGAAGCTTGTCCGAACGTAAATGACAACTCCAACTTCATGGGACCACAACCATTATCACAAGTTCGTTTATTCAACGCACATCCAACTGGTGCAATGAACAAAGCAGAACGTTTAAACACAATCATGTCAGATGGCGGCCTTGCAAACTGCGGTAATTCACAAAACTGTGTGCAGTCTTGCCCTAAAGGTATTCCATTGACAACCTCGATTGCAGCGTTAAACCGTGATACTGCGATTCAACAATTCCGTAACTTCTTCGGAAGCGACGAAGTTTAATAAGTGGAATCCATACCTTTAAAGGTATGGGTTCTTTTTTGTTGGTTAGGTTACCATCGGCGAATATTCATAAAAACAACTCTTGAATTGAGAGTTGTTTTTTTTTTTTGAACTTAGATCGAACGAATAAGATCATATGCGATGGTTTTAGAAAGAAGAGGTTGAAGATTCTTACGGAATTTATGTAGTATTTTTACTATGGCTAGGGAGATTCTATCTAGTAGAGGGAGGTTGCGGAAGAATGAAAACAAGATATGCGAAGTATGTTTCTTTCAGTATGACGGTTCTATTACATTTGATGGTTTCAAGTCCCTTGGCTTATTCACCGGCATCTAACGTTCAAGCGGTCACCTCATTATCGGACAAGATCATCAACTTTTCGGATAATAGGGAACTGAAAGTTACGATTCTACATACGAATGATACGCATGCACATTTAGAGAATATCCCACGTCGTTTTACCGCAATTCATCAGATAAGAAATACAAGGGAGAATACACTCTTGCTTGATGCAGGCGATGTTTTTTCAGGAGTTCGTTATTTCAATCAATTTCTTGGGCAAGCGGATATTAAATTCATGAATGAAATAGGATATGATGCCATGACACTGGGGAATCACGAATTTGATAAGTCATCAGAGGTACTTAGAAATTTCATTCGTGCTGCTGCTTTTCCATTGGTGAGTGCCAATATCGATCTTTCCAAGGATAAAAAATTAAAGAATCTTGCTCAACCTGTAATCGGTACACCTGGTAACCCTGGAGTTGTATATCCTGCGGTAATCAAGGTAGTGGACGGCCAGAAGGTTGGAATCATCGGGCTAACGACAGAGAAGACGACAATTCTTTCCAATCCTAATAAGAACATCGTATTTGAAGATGCTTTTAAGCATGCTAAGGATACCGTTACATCTCTTGAAGAGAAAGGAGTGAACAAAATCATAGTCATATCTCATCTAGGATATGACCGGGACAAAGATTTGGCAAAGAACCTGGAGGGAATTGATATTATCGTTGGCAGTCATAGCCATACGAAATTGAAGAAACCAGATGTATATAATCAGGAAAAGGAACCAACCTTGATTGTCCAGGCAGGTAAGCATGGTAAATACCTAGGAGATCTTGATTTGACGTTTGATGAATCAGGCAAATTGATAAAATGGAAAGGCAAACTCATCAATATCATGAAGAAAGATCAAGAGGGTGACTTTTTATATCAGGAAGATGAGTGGGCCAAGAAGTATTTAGAGGAATTGAAATCGCTGAAATGAAGGGGGGAAGAGACAACTGTTTCTTCCTTTTTCCTTTATAGGTCGATTGTTTCCCTTTAGACCCTAAAGTATATTTATTATAAGTAAATTAGAAATATCTTCCCATTTTTTCTTTTTTCTTATAAAATGAATGAATAGTCATTCATTAAGGAGGAGTTCTCACAGTGAGTAGAATATCATATATCGATAATATAAAAGAGTGGAGCAATGGATTTTCTTTTAAGCATGAGATTAAAGTCCGTTTTTCAGAAACTGACATGTTCGGACACCTCAATAATACGGTTCCATTCACTTACTTTGAAGAGGCACGGATCGAGTATTTCAATAGTATGGGTTTCATGGTGGACTGGTCTTCGGCAGAAAGTGATGAAATTCCGGTTGTTGCCGATTTACAATGTGATTATATTCAGCAGGTGTTTTTTAACGAACAACTGACGATCCATGTGAAAGCGGCCCACGTGGGCAACTCATCGGTGGATATTCATTATATGGGAACGAAAGAGGATGGGACGATTTGCCTCACTGGGAGGGGAACGGTTGTCCAAGTATCGAAAACGACCGGGAAGCCGGTGCCACTGGCTGAAGAAATGAAAAAGTGGATGTCAAAAACAAGTGTCAAACAACTTTAAAAGTAAAATTTCAATTAGACAAGTAAATGAGTCACTCCCTTGCCCTAGCCGACATACTATATCTTGACTAAATAGACACCCACTCCGGGTTTTATGCTGGTGAAGGCAAGGAGGGTAACATTACTTGAAGGAGAACGAATTCACTCATAAGCCACTACTCACCAAAAGAGAAAAAGAAGTATTTGAGTTACTAGTACAAGACAAAACAACAAAAGATATCGCAGGTGAATTGTTTATTAGCGAAAAAACAGTTCGAAACCACATTTCGAATGCGATGCAGAAGCTTGGAGTCAAAGGACGTTCACAGGCAGTTATAGAGCTCCTTCGTATGGGAGAACTTAAGCTATAATGTGTTGCTTTATTAATACGTAAGCCTTATATATCTTTACTCTCCCGTTCATTTGCAGCATATAAGGAAGGGTGAAACATTTCCATGTTTCCACTTCTTTGGATGCTGCTTATTTTTTATGAGAAGGTTTTCCTGGGCTCGTAAAACTTCTGTCTTGAAATTTATTTCACTTTCTCCCAAAATGGTAGTATGATAAGTTTCAGGAAGTAAGCGAGAAGCTTAGGTATAGGTTTTCTTCATAGAGAATATCATCATGAAATGAAAGAAAAATGAGGCGAGATTTTTGAAACAACCAATTGGAATTATTGATTCGGGTGTCGGTGGCTTGACTGTGGCTAAAGAAGTCATGCGCCAGTTACCGAATGAAAATATAATATACTTAGGCGATACGGCCAGATGCCCGTATGGACCAAGGTCAAAAAAGGATGTCAAAAACTTCACATGGCAGATGACCCGGTTCCTGATGAAACAGGATATCAAAATGCTAATTATAGCCTGTAATACAGCAACTGCAGCAGTGCTGGATGAAATCAGGGCGATTCTTCCGATTCCTGTACTCGGTGTCATCCTTCCAGGGGCAAGGGCAGCTTTAAAGGTTTCTAATTCCCTACATATTGGCGTGATTGGTACAGAGGGAACGGTGAAGAGCAAAGCCTATGACGATGCACTCGTTTCCATAAACTCGGGTGTGGAAGTGGATAGTTTAGCCTGTCCGAAATTTGTCCCAATTGTGGAAAGCGGAGAGTTTCAGGGGGAAATCGTCGAAAGGGTCGTGGCGCAAACGTTGAAGCCGTTAAAGAAAATCAACATTGATACGCTCATTCTCGGTTGTACCCACTATCCTCACTTAGGACCCGTGATTTCGAAGTTCATGGGGGATAAGGTACAAGTCATTTCCTCTGGGGAAGAGACGGCCCGTGAAGCGAGTGTCATTTTGGATTACTACCGACTAAGCAATAGAAGCAAAAGGGTTCCTGTGCACCGTTTCTATACAACGGGTTCTAAAGATATATTTGGTGCAATCGCATCGAGTTGGCTCGGCATAGAAATTGATACGATAGAGACCATCAAGATCGACCATCTATAAGACTTCCATATGGAGGTCTTTTTGGTTTGGATGAATGGGCGGGTGGCGGTAGTTGCCTAAAGAGAAAGGAAAATAATTGGTCTATTTTTGCCTAGGGCTCGTATAAATAGGAGTACAAACTGTCCTAGGAGTGATTTTATGTCCAATAAATCAAAAGTAACAGCAGCAGTGACAATCCTGGCTTCTTCTCTTTTTCTTTCTGGCTGTGGCTTGTTCGGAGCGGGCGAGAAAACGGAAATCGATCCCCCTAAGGATGTTTCTTTAGTGGAGGATGAATCTTCATTGGAAGAGCCGAAAGGGGAGCAACAGCCTGTAGATGAAGGAGAAAAGGCGTCAACTGAAAGTACAGTTAAGACCGAGCTTTATTTAATTGATAAAAGTGGATATGTAGTTCCGCAAACAATGGAGCTTCCTAAATCTGAAGCGGTCGCAAAACAGGCATTGGACTATTTAGTGAATAATGGACCTGTCACAGATAAGCTGCCAAATGGGTTCCGCGCAGTGATTCCGGCAGATACGTCGATAAGTGTAAACATAAAGGAAGGTGTGGCTGTTGCCGATTTTTCACCAGAGTTTAAAAACTATCAAAAGGAGGATGAACTCAAGATCCTGCAAGCCATCACCTGGACTCTGACCCAATTTGATTCGGTCGATAAAATCCAATTGAGGATCAATGGGGAAGATATATCGGAAATGCCGGTAAATGGTACGCCGATCGATGATAATATCTCCCGTGCTTCAGGAATCAATGTCGATGCAAGTGATGTGGTCGATATCTCTAACTCGAAAGCTGTCACGGTCTATTACATCGGTGGGGACGAGGAGTATTCTTATTATGTACCAGTGACACGCAGGGTCAGTGAAACGGAGTCGGATAACGTGACAGCGGCCATTCAGGAATTAACGAAGGGGCCGGCAGGTTCTAACTTGCAAACAAGCTTCATGAGTGACGTAGCGTTGCTTGATCAGCCTAAGGTTGCGGATGGTAAGGTCGTCCTGAACTTCAATGAAAATATACTTGGAAGCTTCAAGGAGAAAAAGGTTTCCCAGGATGTACTTGATGCCCTGGTTTTATCACTAACGGAGCAAAAAGGAATTGAAAGCGTGGAAGTTCATGTTAAGGGGAGTGCAGACCTTCTAAATGAAGAAGGTAAGCCATTATCGGAACCAGTAATCCGTCCTGAAAAGGTGAACACAGGTAGTTTTTAAAGAAACGAGTTGATACCTATAAAAAATGGAGGCAGGCTTTCAGCTGCCTCTTATTCTATTTTTCAAAATAGAGAGGATTTATTTCTAAAAAGTAACCTCATAAGTTTCCGGATTATTGAAGAAGCTGAATTTATGATAAAATTAACTTATCAAATAAAGTTCGATCTTCCTTGTGGTCATCAAGCTGTCCCGACAGGAAGCGGAGAACGAAGTGAACTACGAGTGAGGAACATACTTAATATTTACATAAGACAAGCACCCAATTTACTTGTTCGAACGATGAATAAGTCCATATCGTATTCGGAAGTCAAAGGGGCAAGAGGGAACTCAGTGAAGATAAACGAAAAGGATGAGATGAATTGATGAAAACAGTGATTATTGCGACGAAGAATAAAGGAAAGGCCAACGAATTCAAGAACATGTTTGCGGCAAAAGGTTATGAAGTCAAGACTCTCCTCGACCTGCCGGATGCACCGGATGTCGAGGAAACTGGAACGACGTTCGAAGAGAATGCAATTCTTAAAGCGGAAGCGATTGCCCATAAGGTAGGCCACTTTGTCCTCGCAGACGACTCGGGGCTGATCGTAGATGCGTTAGACGGCCGACCTGGCGTATATTCTGCCCGTTATGCCGGTGAAGATAAGGTTGATGAAGCGAACACGGAAAAAGTATTGAGGGAACTAGAGGGTGTACCAGAGGAGGAAAGAACGGCTAGGTTCTATTGCGCATTGGCATTGGCCTCTCCCAATCAAGAAACGATAACGGTTTCAGGTACGATGGAAGGTTTCATTACGAAGCAACCGATAGGAACCAATGGATTTGGCTATGACCCAATCTTTTTTGTGAAAGAACAGGGCAAAACAAATGCTGAATTGACAAAAGAAGAAAAAAATAATATCAGTCACCGTGCAAACGCATTGAAAGCGTTGGATGAGAAATTGGAAGAATTCCTTAAACGGGAAGAAGGAATGTGATCATGAAGGTCCTGATAATGAGTGATAGCCACGGGCTTACTCATGAAATAAGCATGATCACCGCTCGTCATAAACAAGAAGTCACAGCGATGATACATTGTGGAGATTCGGAACTTGAAAGCAAGGATCCACTTTTGAGAGGGTATTTAGCGGTACGTGGGAACTGTGACCATGATCATGCCTTTCCTAACGATCTCATTCAAGACATTGCTGGCAAACGCTTCTTCATTACCCATGGACATCTGTATAATATTAAGATGACACTGATGAACTTATCATATAAAAGTGAAGAATCCGGTGCTGATATCGTTTGTTTTGGGCATTCTCACGCAGCGGGATCTGAACGTATCGATGGAAGGTTATTCATCAATCCTGGCAGTATTCGCCAGCCTCGGGGGCGAAAAGAAAAAACGTATGTAATTTTGTCTATTGAAGAAAACGTACTTGAAATCACGTATTACGATCTTGAAGGAAACACGGTCGAGGAACTAAATAAAGCTTATAAAACCAACTGACTTAAGGTATAATGAACAGGAAGCATTCTGTGCTTCCTGTCTGCAAAAAAAATTATTAAAACCATTGACTTTCTTTTAATATGCTAATATAATAAGAATTGTCCTAAGGGATCTTAAGTAAGGTTAATACATAAGTGTTACCGCAACTTATATCATAAAATGTCTCAGTAGCTCAGCTGGATAGAGCAACGCCCTTCTAAGGCGTCGGTCGGGAGTTCGAATCTCTCCTGGGACACTACCAAACAGTCAAATCCTTTTAGGGTTTGGCTGTTTTTTTATTGAATATAAATCTTCTGGTGAAAATAAAAAAATGTTGACTTTTCTATTATATTTCACTATAATAAGAGTTGTCTTAAATGACCAAGAATTTTCATACATAGTGTTACACAATGTCTCAGTAGCTCAGCTGGATAGAGCAACGCCCTTCTAAGGCGTCGGTCGGGAGTTCGAATCTCTCCTGGGACACTATCAAAAACAGCCAAGGCCTTTTATAGGGTTTGGCTGTTTTTTCGTTATATAAAGGTTTGTCATGGCATTTTATAATGATATGTTTGTTTCCCCTATCATTATTCCCATAGGATTCAAGAGGGGAACATTTCACTAGAGGATATGGATGAAGAATACTGTTGATCATGGAGACAATGATTTGAGGCCATAGATCTATTGCCTTTTAGTTTCTTTTCTAACTTGTTTATATTTCTATTTTTAGAGAAGGTGGATTCTCTTTTATGTCGAACTGTATAAGAATAAGGGAGATGTTTAGATGAATAAAGATAGCTTATTTAAATTCATTCAAACTTCCACGCGAGGGAATTTCTTTTCAGTAGAGATAGCCCAAGATGGAACCAAAGTAGTTCAAATGGCCAAGGAGTTAGAACAAGAAGGCAGAATCAAACTAAGAGAGTGTAAGTCGCAAAATCAAGGCGTTTACCTTGAAGGCATCCTTAAATTCATTCCTAGTTAATACCATCGGTTCAGTTAGGAAGAGGAAAAAAGCATCCAACGAGTTGGATGCTTTTTTCTGTGTCTGATTCATTCAATTCTTATTTAACGTTTCGCGGTTTTTATTGATGATTTCACGGTTTTTGATTATGGCGGTATTTATTTCTTCAAGCGGTGTTCGGATGACATCTTGTTCATTTTCAAATGGTGTGAGATTAGATTGATCTTTCAATAATATATCAATGGTATCGCGTAACTGAAGCATTGATATATTGAATTTTTCCGAAACGCCTTGTAGGGCTTTATGTATTTCAGGGTTCTGGATAGAAGAAACAACCTTTCCGGAATCAGAGTTCAATAATATATCCTCCTCTAAAGCTTGATGTGAATATACATAGCTTATTATTGAGATATGGTAATTATACATGGAAGACATGTTTTTTTCATGGGGAATTAAACTCAATTTGGATTTCATGCAGAATAAAATATTATAGGAGGATATTATTAGACCAGCTGCTAATTTCATCAAGAGGGTGTGAAAGGGATGAGATCCTCTCTTGAGTGAGTAACGGGAAGGCGTCGCTATATAGATCTGATTTCGATAATGGTAAATAAAGTAAATTAAAAGTATAATGAAAAAGTGAGTTTGTGTTTTGATGAAGGAGGCGTAGCGATGGAAAAGGATGAAAGCTATTTGAAAGCAAAAAAAAGGGTGGAGAAATTAAAGGGTTTTTATATCCATTTAATCGTTTACATCTTGGTGAATCTTTTGCTTATAATGATAAACTTATTGACCGACGCTAGTTATTTGTGGTTTCTCTATCCCCTTGGCGGCTGGGGAATCGGAATCCTTATACATGGTTTAACAACGTTTGCGAGCGGGAACTTCGGGTCGCAATGGGAAGAAAGAAAAATTAAAGAATATATGAAAAAAGATAATAAGGACCTTTAATAAATACTTGTAACTAAGGAGGCTATATTGGCTTCTTTATTTAATTTGGCTCGATAATAAAAGTTGAAACTTTGACTTTATCAAGATTTTGGACCATTTGTCTTTTGAATATAGTAAAATGGAGGCTAAGAGCTTAATAAATAATCATTTTATAGGAGTTGCTCATGAAACAGTTTGGTTGGTTTGTAACGGGAATCGGGGTTTTGATCGCATTGTTTGCCCTGCTTTATCCCTTGAATGTTATCAGTAAAACAGTTTGCATATATTTACTGCTCGGAGGATCGGGTCTTATGTTCGTTGGATCTATGTTTAGGGCCTTTTCCCTTCTTAAGAGAAGCGAATAATGACCGGTTGGGTTGATATAGTAGGGTGACTCTATGTACAATTGAGGAGTCTCCTAAATATCAGCCTTTTTTTAGGGGAGATTTTTGAAAAAATAAGGTGATGAAAAATGGACAAGAACCAATTGAAATATGCACAACAGCATTTGGCCAATGAACGAACTTTTTTGGCGTGGATCCGAACTGTGATTGCAATTGTGGGGGTGGGTTTTCTAACAACAAGTTTGCATTTTACGATAGGTGTGTACCGAGATGCCCGAATCGATTTGATCAGTATCGTGCTTGGGATGTTCACCTGCTTTTTGGGTCTAGTGATCACCATATTGGCAACGGTGAGTTATCTTCAGAAGAAGAAGCAAATTAATGAGGAGACCTTCAAGCCTTCCTCGGCCCAAGTCATTCTCATTGCGGTCTTTATGCTCATCTTGCTATTGATGGTCATTTTATATTTTCTTTTTATCAAACTATAACCATTTGTCCTATTTGTTAGGGCTTTTTTTTATGGGGTGTTGCTGGTTATTTTCTTTACGTGATAACGGAAGTTGGCTAAATAAAAGAAATAAGAAAACTTTTTTCTGTTTACAATCCTCTAGTATAGGTTAGAAGTAAGGGGAGGGCTCACTCAGATTTATAAAGTCTATGTGAATTCCAATTATTTGTTTAGTAACCAGATTATGATATATGATAAGGGGTATAAAAGGAGGTCATCAAGATGGTAGATATCCAAAAAGGTGAAGGGTCATTTTTTGTCAAGGACTCTGGTGAAAAGCTAGCTGAAATTACGTTCTTTAAATCAGGTGATCACGAAATCACGGTGGATCATACGGTTGTATCCGACAAACTACGCGGACAGAAGGTTGGGAATGCGCTTGTTGAAAAAGTGATTGAACTAGCGCGTAATGAAAATCTTAAAATCGTTCCGGAATGTACATTCGTTCAAAAGCAATTTGAAAAAAATGAAGCATATGAAGATGTATTGGCTAAGTAACGATATAGGGCTGGACTCTAGGAAAAGGAATGGATTACCATTCCTTTTCCTAGAGTCCAGCCTTTTCCCTTTGTTTTTTATAAAGTGTCTGGGGGAGGGTGCCAAGGGGACACCGCTTCTTGTAATTACCAATAAAATGCAGAAACACCCTTTCAAAATAAACATCGGTTGCAGGCAAATTGGATGTTTGGTATGAATATGGAATGCATTATGCTTTAGTTTGTATTTTTTTTCATTATTTTCAAACTAAAAAAATATTTTTTTAAAATGTGAAAATAGGATAATGGTAGGGATGAAAGCGCATACAATAAAACTTATAATTTAGAATTGTCTAAAAATTCATTAAATACCTGTTGACTACACTCCAAAATGCGAGTAAGATAATCTCAAATACAAGACATCAAACATTAGCGTTTCAAAAAAATATGAATAATGAGAAAACATTGAAAAGGATAAGTAGTCTTTTTTCAAGACATTCACAGAGAGCCGGGTTGCTGAGAACCGGTATTGTCCCAAAAGATGAACTCACCTTGGAGTTTCAGCTTGAACGTTATACTAGTAGGGCTGAACGGGTGCGTACCAGTACCCGTTACCAAAACAGAGAATAGTTGTATACTATTCAAAGTGCGCATGGAAGTTCATGCGAAAAAGGGTGGTACCGTGGAGCGGCTGATTAAGTCTTTTCACCCCTTTAACTTGCTAAGTGCAAGTACATTTGGGGTGAAAAGGCTTTTTTGTATGCCTAAAAATCCGAATATTTTGAATTTAATCGAGTGAGAAAGCGGAGGAGGTCTTTACGAATGACACAAAAAGCAGTAGTGGCTGATCGAAAAAGTGGAAAGACACATTATAGTGGTGCCGAATTTTTGATGGAAGCATTGAAAAAGGAAAATGTTGAAGTCATCTTTGGGTACCCTGGTGGTTCTGTATTGCCGATATATGACAAGCTTTATAGTTCAAAGCTTTTTCATATCTTGACACGACATGAGCAGGGTGCAATCCACGCAGCAGAAGGGTACGCCAGGATTACTGGCAAACCGGGAGTGGTCATTGTAACGTCCGGTCCTGGAGCAACGAACATTGTAACCGGCCTAGCGGACGCAATGATTGATTCTCTTCCACTTGTTGTTATTTCGGGTCAGGTAGCTACTAGCGTAATTGGTTCGGATGCCTTTCAGGAGGCAGATGTACTCGGGATTACAACCCCAATTACAAAACATAACTATCAAGTGAGAAAGCCGGAAGACCTCCCACGTATCATCAAAGAAGCATTTTATATCGCTTCAAGCGGACGACCGGGACCTGTTTTAATAGATATTCCTAAAGACATGGCAATCTTGGAAGGGGTAGCGACGGAAGAGGATCCAGTGATGGACCTGCCAGGCTATCAGCCAACGACAAAGCCGAATTACTTACAAATAAGAAAGCTTGTTGAAGCGGTAAGTGGTGCGAAAAGGCCCGTCATCCTTGCTGGAGCAGGTGTCCTTCATGCAAAGGCATCTCATCTCTTGAAGGAATATGCCGAACAACAAGGCATACCAGTAGTTCACACCCTCCTTGGCCTTGGTGGTTTCCCAGCCGAGCATCCGCAATTTATTGGAATGGGTGGCATGCATGGTAGTTTTGCGGCAAACATGGCGTTATCGAAATGTGATCTGTTGATTAATGTGGGGGCAAGGTTCGATGATCGCTTGACCGGAAACTTAGCCAAATTTGCACAATATGCAACTGTTGCCCATATCGATATTGATCCAGCGGAAATCGGAAAGAATGTACCAACCAAGATTCCTGTAGTCGGCAGCGCAAAAGAAGCTTTAACGGAGTTGATTGCCCAAAGTGGTAAAAAGCCTGACATTACGGAATGGACTGAACAGTTGAATGAGTGGAATGCAGAATTCCCATTACGTTATACCCAAGAAGAAGGGGTGCTGAAACCTCAACGTGTCATTCAAATGCTCCATGAAAAAACGAAGGGGGAAGCCATTGTCACGACGGATGTTGGTCAGCATCAAATGTGGGCGGCCCAGTACTATCCATTTAACAAGCCTAATTCATGGGTCACATCCGGTGGCCTGGGTACGATGGGCTTTGGCTTACCGTCCGCACTTGGAGCACAAATGGCCAATCCAAAAGCGACAGTTCTTTCGATATCTGGCGATGGTGGTTTTCAGATGTGCCTTCAAGAACTTTCGGTCATTGCGGAAATGAATCTGCCGATTAAGATCATCATCATTAATAACGGTGCGCTTGGAATGGTAAGGCAATGGCAGGAACTCTTCCATGACAATCGCTTTTCACACAGTGTTTTCCAGTCTCAACCCAATTTCGTTAAATTGGCTGAAGCATATGGAATTCCAGGGTTTAAAGCGACTACCGAGGAAGAAGCCAATGCATGCCTCGATGAAGCATTCACGATAGATGGACCGGTTTTGATCGATTTCCGTGTCAAACAAATGGAAAATGTCTTTCCGATGGTAGCATCAGGAAAAGGGCTGGATGAAATGGAAGGAGTTTAAGCAATGAGGGGAATTCTTAGCCTTACCGTGAACAATAGACCAGGCGTCCTTAACCGGATCACGAACCTGTTCACGAAAAGGAATTATAACATTGAAAGCATGACAGTCGGGCAATCCGAGCAGGAGGGCATTTCAAGGATGACCTTCGTGGTCGATGTTGATGACGAAACGGTCATTGAGCAAATCACAAAGCAATTAAATAAGCAGATAGAAGTGCTTAAAGTGATTGATATCACGAATCAATCGATTGTAGCCAGGGAACTGGCGCTCATCAAGATATTGGTGACAAGCCAGACCCGACCTGAAATCTATTCGGTAATTGAGCCTTTCCGGGCCTCTGTTATAGATGTAAGTAAAGATAGCCTGACGGTTCAAATCACTGGGGAATCAGACAAAATCGAAGCCTTCATTGAACTGATCAAACCGTATGGCATCAAAGAGTTGGCAAGAACCGGGACGGCGGCCTTCCCTCGCGGAATGCAGTTGTCACATGCAAAAAGCGCAACAATCGTATAAAAACAACCAAAAAAAACTATGGATATGAAAAGGGAGATGTATTAATAATGGCAAAAGTATATTATAACGCAGAAGCAAACGAGAATTTTTTCAACAATAAAAAGGTAGCGGTAATCGGATACGGTTCACAAGGACACGCACATGCTCAAAACTTACGTGATAGCGGTGTGGATGTAATCATCGGAATCAGAAAAGGTAAATCATTCGATAAAGCTGTAGAAGATGGATTCAATGTATATACAGTTAAAGAAGCGGCAGAACAAGCAGATGTAATCATGAACCTTTTACCAGATGAAACGCAACCAAAAGTATACCAAGAAGAAATCAAACCTGTGTTGCATGCAGGTCAAGCATTAATGTTCGCACACGGATTCAACGTTCACTTTAACCAAATTGTCCCACCAGCCGACGTGGATGTATTATTAGTGGCTCCAAAAGGTCCAGGACATCTTGTTCGCCGTACATATGAACAAGGTGCAGGGGTACCGGCATTATTCGCAATCTACCAAGATGTGACGGGTGAAGCAAGAGAATTGGCACTTGCTTACGCTAGAGGAATCGGAGCACTAAGAGCGGGTGGATTGGAAACGACATTCCAAGAAGAAACAGAAACAGATCTTTTTGGAGAACAGGCAGTGCTTTGTGGCGGATTGACTTCCCTTGTAAAAGCTGGGTTTGAAACATTGACGGAAGCTGGATACCAACCGGAAGTTGCATACTTCGAGTGTTTACATGAATTGAAATTAATCATCGACCTTATGTATGAAGGCGGTATGGAAAATATGCGTTATTCCATCTCTGATACGGCTCAATGGGGAGATTTCGTTTCAGGACCACGCGTTGTGACAGAGACGACAAAAGAAGCGATGAAAGCCATTTTAAAAGACATCCAAGACGGGGAATTCGCAAAAGGATGGATCCTAGAAAACCAAGCGAATCGTCCAGTCTTCAATGCTATCAATAACCGTGAAAACAAACACCAAATCGAAGTGGTAGGTCGTGAATTAAGAAAAATGATGCCATTCGTCAAACCTCAACAAACAGAGAAAGAAGTGGTAGCCGTTGCGAAAAATTAATATTTTTGAAACAACACTTCGTGATGGGGAGCAATCGGCCGGTGTGAACTTGAATTTTACCGAAAAGCTGGAAATTGCTTATCAGCTTGAAAGGCTTGGTGTGGATATCATCGAAGCCGGTTTTCCGGCAGCATCCAAAGGGGACTTCAATTCCGTACAGGAAATCGCGCGCAAAATCAGAAACAGCTCTGTTACAGGGCTGGCGCGCGCTGTAAAGGGAGACATTGACGCTGCGTGGGACTCATTGAAAGTCGGAGCAGAACCAAGGTTGCATACATTCATCGCCACGTCTCCGATCCACCGTCAATACAAGTTGAAAATGTCAAAAGAACAAGTGATTGAAAAATCAGTTGCCATGGTCAAGTATGGGGCAGAGCGTTTCCCAATCGTACAATGGTCTGCCGAAGATGCCAGTCGAACTGAACTTGACTATCTGGCTGAAATAGTCGAAGCGGTCATTCAGGCGGGGGCGAAGGTTATCAACATTCCGGATACAGTGGGATATGCCGCCCCGATTGAATACGGAAACATCTTCCGTTACCTACGTGAAAATGTTCCTTCCATCGATAAGGTGAGCCTATCGGCTCACTGCCATGATGATCTTGGAATGGCAACAGCTAACTCATTGGCTGCCATTGAAGGTGGGGCTACCCAAGTCGAGGGAACGATAAATGGAATTGGCGAACGTGCCGGCAATGTGGCCCTTGAAGAAGTGGCGATGGCTCTTTATATCCGAAAAGATTTCTATCAGGCGGAGACGGGTCTTGTCTTGAATGAAATCAAAAGAGCTAGTGATCTGGTTAGTCGTTTAACGGGAATGCAGGTACCTGCAAATAAAGCCATTATCGGGGCCAATGCCTATGCGCATGAATCCGGGATTCACCAAGATGGCATGTTGAAAGAAAAAACGACGTATGAAATTATCTCACCGGAACTGGTCGGTGTGTCTGCCAATTCGCTTGTTCTAGGTAAGCATTCTGGACGGCATGCTTTCAAAGAGAGATTACAAGAATTGAATTTCTCTGTAACGGATGAAGAAATGAATTCTTTATTTGTCCAGTTCAAAGAATTGGCGGATAACAAGAAAACCATGACGGACGAAGATATCGTAGCTCTTGTCCTTGAAGAAAAAGCGACGGATATCAGTTTTTATGACCTGATTTCCTTTCAAATATCTCATGGTACCCATCAAGTTGCCACGGCAACGGTTACGTTGAAAAAAGGCGATAGTGAAGAAATACAGGAAGCGGCAACGGGTGCTGGTAGTGTTGAGGCCCTCTATAACACGCTTGAAAGATGTTTGGGTAGTCAAATCAACCTCCAGGATTACAGAATCCAATCTGTGGGAGCTGGGATGGATGCCTTAGCACAAGTTTTCGTAAAAATCGATTACAACGGTGTGGAAACGAGTGGACGTGGACTGGACCAGGATGTATTGGAAGCCTCGGCAAAAGCTTATTTAAACGCGGTGAACCGTGTAGTCATCATGAAGGAATTAGAAGAAAAAGCAGTCATGCAGTAGGAAGGGGAGATTTCGATGAAAAGGAATATTGCGGTGCTTCAAGGAGATGGCATCGGTAAAGAAGTGACTAGAGGCGCTGTAGAAATTCTTGAAGCCGTTGCTCAACGGTACGGGCATGATTTTGAATTTCAATATGGCGAAATTGGTGGTAGCGCTATCGATAACACGGGATCGCCACTACCGGACGGGACAGTAGAGATTTGCAAGAATAGCGACGCGGTATTATTAGGGGCGGTCGGGGGACCGAAGTGGGACACTCAACCTGCGCACCTAAGGCCAGAGCGTGGTTTATTGAAAATCCGCAAAGACCTGAATCTCTATGCTAACATCCGGCCAATTAGCTATTATTCCAGCTTGTCGGAGTCTTCACCTCTTAAAAAGGAATTCATTGAAGATGTCGATTTCGTTATTGTACGCGAGCTGACGGGTGGCCTTTATTTCGGGAAGCCGAGTGAGCGGGTGGAACGAGAGGGGAAGGATGCGGTCGTCGATACCCTTTTTTATCAGAAAGATGAAATGAAGCGCATCATTGAACTTGCATTTAAATTAGCCTCTGACCGCAAGAAAAAAGTGACATCGGTCGACAAAGCCAATGTCCTGGAATCCAGTCGGATGTGGCGTGAAACGGCTGAAGAAATCGCCAAAGATTATCCAGAAGTGGAACTTGAACACATGCTTGTTGATAATGCTGCGATGCAGCTCATAAAGAATCCGAAACAATTTGACGTTATTGTGACGGAAAATATGTTTGGTGACATTTTAAGCGATGAAGCATCCGTCTTGACTGGTTCACTTGGCATGTTGCCTTCCGCTTCGATCTCTACGGAAGGTCCCAATTTATATGAACCGATCCACGGATCTGCCCCTGATATTGCAGGAAAAAATCTAGCAAATCCTATTGGGACGATTTTATCGGCAGCATCGTTGTTACGCCTATCATTCGGATTGGAAAATGAGGCCGACGCGGTCGAGCAAGCGGTGGAAACGGTACTGAACTATGGATTAAGAACAGGTGATATTGCTAATGGTCAATCACCAATCACGACGACGACAGAAATGATTGCCCAAATAAAAGCAACTCTATTAGACCAGGAAGCCATCTCCAACATCATGGGAGCTTATGCATAACCTTCTTTCACGGCCTAAATCTAGGCCGTGTTTTTTAAAAAAATATAAAATTGATCGAGGTGGATATAAGTGGGTAAATCTATAATTGAAAAAATATGGGATCGCCATATTATATATGAAGAGGAAAATAAACCGGATTTATTGTATATAGATCTTCAATATATTCATGAAGTAACATCCCCTCAAGCATTCGAAGGTTTGAGATTGAAAGGGCGTAAAGTAAGAAGGCCCGACCGGACTTTCGCAACAATGGACCATAATGTGCCTACTATAAATCGCCATTTCATTTCGGATGATATTGCAAGAAAACAGTTGGAGGCACTTGATAAAAACTGTAAGGAATTCGGTATCCGTCTTGCTGACCTAGACAGCCCAGAACAAGGAATCGTTCATGTCATCGGTCCGGAATTAGGTCTTACACAACCTGGTATGACGATTGTTTGCGGGGACAGCCATACATCTACGCATGGGGCGTTCGGATCGATTGCTTTCGGAATCGGAACAAGTGAAGTGGAGCATGTTTTGGCCACTCAATCCCTATGGCAGACTAAACCAAAAACGCTCAAGCTTGAGGTTAATGGGAAACTCGGTCATGGAGTCATGGCGAAAGATGTCATTTTATATGTTATATCCAAATTCGGTGTTGACTTTGGGACAGGACATATCATTGAATATTGTGGGGAAGTTTTCGATGCCATGTCAATGGAAGAAAGAATGACCGTATGTAATATGTCAATCGAAGGCGGTGCTCGTGCTGGGCTAGTGGCACCAGATGAAACAACCTTCTCCTATTTGAAAGGTCGGAAATATGTTTCAAAAGGTGAAGAGTTTGAGCGTTGCGTTCAGGACTGGAAGGCACTTGTTAGTGACGCAGATGCGGTTTATGACCGGGAAATCGTCCTTGATGGCAGTTTGATTTCGCCAATGGTCAGCTGGGGAACAAATCCGGGCATGGCTAGTGGAGTGGATGAACGGGTACCGACTTTTGCAGAGGATATCACTAATTCGAAGGAACTCGGCCGCGCGCTTGAATATATGGGACTTCAAGAAGGAATGGCGATTACGGATATTCCGGTTCAACATGTATTTATCGGTTCTTGTACCAATTCCAGAATTGAAGATTTACGTCAGGCTGCTGAAATGATTGAAGGCAGGACGGTTCATAAAGGTGTTCGAGCAATGGTGGTACCAGGCTCACAAAGTGTCAAGAAGCAAGCGGAAGATGAAGGATTGGATGAAATTTTTAAATCGTCAGGCTTTGAATGGCGGGAATCAGGTTGTAGCATGTGCTTGAGCATGAACCCGGATGCGGTGCCTCCTGGTGAACACTGTGCCTCCACGAGTAACAGGAATTTCGAGGGCCGACAAGGGGCAGGGGCCAGGACCCATTTAGTAAGTCCAGCCATGGCAGCGGCTGCGGCCATATACGGGAAGTTCGTTGATATAAGAAACTTGAAAAAAGCTGAGAGAGTTCAGTAAATACAAATTAATAGGAGGTGCACAATGGAAATGGAACCCATTACTATATATAAAGGAAGAGCGGCGGCACTAAATCGGAAAAATGTGGATACCGATCAAATCATTCCAAAGCAGTTTTTAAAACGGATTGAACGAAGCGGCTTTGGCGAATTCCTGTTCTATAACTGGCGCTTTGATGAAGAAGGAAATGAACGCCCTGATTTTGAATTGAATCAGCTTCAAAATCGTGATACCTCGATTTTGATTGCGGGTGAAAACTTTGGCTGCGGGTCATCAAGGGAGCATGCACCATGGTCGTTGAAAGATTATGGTTTCGATATTGTCATCGCACCATCTTATGCCGACATATTCAAAAGCAACTGCATGAAGAACGGAATGGTTCCCATCGCATTAAACCATGAGCAAGTCCAGTACCTGATGGAGAGGGCCGCTTCCCCTGATTATGAACTGACTGTCGATTTACCGAATCAAACGGTGAAAGATGGCCAAGGGTTTGAAGCAAGCTTCGAGATTCATCCATATTGGAAGGAAATGCTCGTCAAAGGCTGGGACGAAATATCGATCACCCTTCAATATGATGAGAAAATAGCAGCTTATGAAAAGCAAAAAGATGCAGTTTCTAATGCGTAATGAATTCAAAAAAAGGCTTCCTATCCATTAAAATAGGAAGCTCTTTTTTGTGGAGTTTTAAATTACATATAAGTGGAATGGATACCTTGGAAGGTGACTGTTTTTTGAATTTCATTCTATTACATGCTAAACTATTTTCCAAAAGCGAACGGCGAGGTGAATAATGATGGTTGGGAAACATGGAAAGAGCACAGAGGATTCGAAGGTCGTCCCATTTCCTAATCTAGGGGAAAGGTTAATCATAAAGGGCCTCGACGAGCTTGGAAAAAGGAACTTTAAAGACGCAGCCCGGCTCTTCAGTCAAGCACGGGAATTTGAGCCGGATAATGATGAAGTATGTATGGGCCTTGTCGTTTCCCTGGTTGAGCTCGAGTATTATGAAGAGTCCAAAGAATTGTGCCAAGAGATGCTTAATAAAGGAATCGGTGACTATTTCCAATTGATTAACATCTATTTAATGGTGCTACTCCAATTGAATGAACATCAGGAAATGATTACGACAATTGAACTTTTATTTGATGAAAACCAGATCCCCTTCGACAAAGAGGAGCATTTTGAAAAGATGCTTCACTTCAGCAAGCGGGCCCTTGAAGATAAAAAAGAGGAAACCGAAAGGGAATTACAGCTGCGGGAAGAAGAATTACAGAAGGAAGAGTTATTCGCAGGGAAATCGGATAAAGAAATGCTACTTGTGATTTCTAAACTTACGAATCTTAATATTCGACCTTTTGTCCCCCAAATCGAGCAGTTTCTTCAAGACCGTGATGGACACCCATTTTTTAAAACGATGCTATTAAACATCCTTATAGACCAGGAGTATAATGAAGAAGTAACCGTTTGGAAGTTCACGCAGTCCAAGATTGTCAATCCAAAAGAGCTGGTAACCTTGAAGGAAACAAGCTTCCATAAAACGATCACGAACCTGACAGAAGAGGAAATCAGTCATAAAAATCCGAGTTTATTTGAAATGGTGCACAGCCTAATTGAGCGGCATTCCTTTTTATTGTATCCATTCGAACCAGAATCAGATATGATACCGGCATGGGCGGCTGCCTATCATGCGTTAGCCGAAGAGTACATGACAGGGGAAGATAGGATCCAAGAAATAGCGAATAGTTATTCCGTTGATGGGGAAGCGGTTACGAATATTCTAGCCACTATAAAAGAAATCGAAGAAATTTCTTATCCCATTATTTAACCTATTGCTGTTGTAACGGTTTGAACCTGTGTTATAATGTAGTGGTTGTAATGTATAATCGTCTAATTTTGACGAATTCCCAATTTTTTTCTTGGGTATATTTGAAGGATGACTTGTTAACACTTGCAAAGCATATTCATCCAATGCTTATTATTGAAGTATATAGATCTTTTTGGAGGGAAACACATGTCTGTAAAATGGGAAAAACAAGAAGGTAATCAAGGCGTATTAACAATCGAAGTAGAAGCTGTAAAAGTAAACGAAGGTTTAGACGCAGCATTCAAAAAAGTAGTTAAACAAGTAAACGTACCTGGCTTCCGTAAAGGTAAAATGCCACGTCAAATGTTCGAAAAGAAATTCGGCGTAGAATCATTATATCAAGATGCTCTTGATTTCATCCTTCCTGATGCATATGCAAATGCTGTCGAAGAAGCTGGAATTCAGCCTGTAGATCGTCCAGAAATCGACATCGAGAAAATGGAAAAAGGTGAAAACCTAATCTTCACGGCTACTGTAACAGTTAAGCCTGAAGTTAAATTAGGAGATTACAAAGGTGTTGAAGTGGAAAAATTCAATACTGAAGTAACTGACGAAGACGTTGATAACGAATTGAAATCAATGCAAGAACGTCAAGCTGAACTTGTCGTTAAAGAAGAAGGACAAGCTGCAGAAGGCGATACAGTCGTTCTTGATTTTGAAGGATTCGTTGATGGTGAAGCATTCGAAGGCGGAGCTTCAGAAAACCATTCACTAGAAATCGGTTCTAACTCATTCATCCCTGGTTTCGAAGAGCAACTTATTGGTCTTGAAACTGGCGCTGAAAAAGACATCGAAGTTACATTCCCTGAAGAATACCATGCTGCTGAACTTGCAGGTAAACCAGCTGTATTCAAAGTGAAAATTCACGAAATCAAAACAAAACAACTTCCTGAGTTGGATGATGAATTCGCGAAAGACGTTGACGAAGAAGTTGAAACGTTAGCTGAACTTAAAGAAAAAACAAAACATAAATTAGAGCATGACAAAAAACACGAAGAAGAAAACTTCGTACAAAACACTGTAATCGGTAAAGCTGTTGAAGGTGCAGAAATGGACATTCCTGAAGCTATGATTTCTAACGAAGTAGACCGCATGATGAATGAGTTCTCTCAACGCATTCAATCTCAAGGCCTAAACTTAGAACTTTACTACCAATTCTCAGGTCAAGACGAAGAAGCATTAAAAGCACAAATGAAAGAAGAAGCTGAAGGACAAGTTCGTACAAGCTTGACTCTTGAAGCTATCGCTGAAGCTGAAAAAATTGAAGCAACAGATGAAGACGTTGAAGCTGAACTTGCAGAAATGGCTACAATGTACAACATGGAAGTTGAAGCAATCAAACAAGCTCTTGGAAACTTAGAAAGCATCAAAGGCGATCTTAAAATTAAGAAAGCAATTGACTTCTTAGTGGAAAACAGCAAAACTGTTGAAGCAAAATAATTTATTTTAAGTAAGTGTTTACTAATATTTTCTTCAAAGAAACAAGGCGCGAGTAATCGTGCCTTGTTTTATACATATTAAGAATTTGTTGGTAATTTTAACTATCGGATAGTTTCTGATTGATTTTTTTTTCATTTCAGTGTAGATTAATTCTAATGCTGCATATACATATTTATACAGAAAAACCTTATTTTAAAAACCGAAAAGTTTGGACATACTGGTAAATGGAAACATACATATGAAATGAAAATTTGTACTTATTGGACAACTTGTGGGTGAGCGTTTTTGTTACAAAATTTCCAAGAACGTGATAGAATGCAAAACATACTAGGAATTTTGGAACGCTAAAGTATTTGTGTGTCTTTCCTATAGTGGATTTGACACCTTTACATCACTAGAGTTGGAAGAGTATTTAAAGGGGTGAACGTTCATGTTTAAATTTAATGATGAAAAAGGACAATTAAAATGTTCTTTTTGCGGAAAAACTCAAGAACAGGTCCGCAAACTGGTAGCTGGTCCAGGTGTATATATTTGTGACGAGTGTATCGAACTTTGTACTGAAATCGTTGAAGAAGAGCTAGGTACTGATGAAGAAGTAGAATTTAGAGATGTACCTAAACCTAAGGAAATTCGTGCGATACTAGACGAATACGTAATTGGACAAGAACAGGCTAAAAAATCTTTGGCCGTCGCTGTTTATAATCATTATAAACGTATCAATTCCAATAGCAAAGTTGATGACGTCGAGTTATCCAAGAGTAATATCGCTCTTATTGGACCGACAGGAAGCGGGAAAACGCTACTTGCCCAAACATTGGCGCGTCTATTGAATGTACCTTTTGCCATTGCTGACGCAACTTCATTAACGGAAGCTGGTTATGTTGGGGAAGATGTAGAGAACATCCTTCTTAAGCTGATTCAAGCGGCTGATTACGATGTGGAAAAAGCGGAAAAAGGCATCATTTATATTGATGAAATTGATAAAGTGGCCCGTAAATCCGAAAACCCATCGATTACACGCGATGTATCCGGTGAAGGTGTACAGCAGGCCTTATTGAAAATTCTTGAAGGTACCGTGGCAAGCGTTCCGCCACAAGGAGGACGTAAACATCCTCATCAAGAATTCATCCAAATCGATACGACTAATATCTTATTCATCTGTGGTGGTGCTTTTGACGGCATCGAACCGATCATCAAACGCCGTTTAGGCCAAAAAGTCATTGGCTTTGGTTCTGATGTTAAAAAAGATGATATCGCAGAAAAAGAATTGCTTTCTAAAGTTCTTCCAGAAGATTTACTGCGTTTCGGTCTAATTCCGGAATTCATCGGTCGTCTTCCTGTCATTGCTACACTAGAGCAATTGGACGAAGCCGCTTTGATTGAAATCCTTACAAAACCGAAAAATGCTCTTGTGAAGCAATATCAAAAATTGCTTGAGCTTGACGACGTGGAATTGGAATTCGAACAGGAAGCACTTAGTGAAATTGCTAAAAAGGCGATTGAACGTAAAACAGGTGCGCGTGGACTCCGTTCCATCATTGAAGGAATTATCCTTGAAGTGATGTTCGATCTTCCATCACGTGATGATGTTGCCAAATGTGTAATTACAGGAAGCACAATCGCGAAAAACGAAACACCAAAGCTTGTCCTGAAAGATGGTACAACCATTCAGGGACAAGGGAAGAAAACATCTGCTTAATCGATTAGTCAAAAAACTGCCAGTTCTTCTGGCAGTTTTTTTATGTTCTTTTTCATTACCTCAGTGCTTCTAAGTTTATATCTCAAAACACCAAAATTTACATCCCATATTTATTGGATTATTTCGCCCTCCCCTAGGAGATACTATCAGAAATGACAAGGCAGTAGCAGGAGGGAAAACGATGAACTGGACAGGAATAGCGTTATTTATTCAGCTGTTTTTTGGTATTGTGATTGGTTTGTATTTTTTGAATTTATTAAAAGGTCAACGGACACAAAAAGTTTCGATTAACCGTGATTCACGAAAGGAAATGGATCAGCTACAAAGGATGAGGTCCATCTCCCTAACAGAGCCATTGTCAGAAAAGGTGAGGCCGATTACATTTAAGGATATCATCGGTCAGGAGGACGGCATCAAATCTCTAAAAGCAGCTTTATGCGGTCCGAATCCTCAGCATGTGATCATTTATGGTCCTCCAGGAGTGGGGAAAACGGCAGCTGCAAGGATCGTTCTAGAAGAAGCCAAGAAAAATGGGAAGTCTCCTTTCAAGAAGTCGGCAGTCTTTATCGAACTGGATGCAACGACTGCTAGATTCGATGAACGGGGAATAGCCGATCCGTTAATAGGTTCAGTACACGACCCTATATATCAAGGCGCCGGGGCCATGGGCCAGGCGGGTATCCCGCAACCCAAACAAGGGGCTGTCAGTAATGCTCATGGCGGCGTACTGTTTATAGATGAAATTGGGGAACTCCATCCCATTCAAATGAACAAGTTGTTAAAGGTGCTGGAAGACCGGAAAGTGTTTCTCGAAAGTGCTTATTATCAAGAAGAAAATCAAAATATTCCGACCCATATCCATGATATATTTAAAAATGGACTTCCTGCCGACTTTCGCTTGATTGGGGCTACAACAAGAACGCCTAATGAAATTGCCCCAGCCATTCGTTCAAGGTGCATTGAAGTGTTTTTCCGTGAACTGGACCGTGAGGAAATCGTATCCGTTGCCAAAAATGCTTCCGATAAGGTAGGTATCACTATTAGTGAAAAGGGACTTCAGTCGATTTCGGATTACGCCCGAAATGGAAGGGAAGCTGTCAATATGATTCAAACATTGGCCGGTATCTCCATTAATGAAAATCGAAGCTACATCAGGGAAGAAGATATTGATTGGATGGCTCATAGCAGCCAACTTACACAGAGGATGGACCGGAAAATAGAGTCAAGTCCAAAAATAGGACTGGTTAATGGTCTTGCCGTTTATGGTCCTAACAGTGGGGCTTTGTTGGAAATCGAAGTGACTGTGATGGCTGCTAACGATGATAAAGGTTCAATCAATATTACAGGGATAGTCGAAGAAGAAAGCATTGGTGGTGGAAATGGGAAATCCATTCGTCGCAAGAGCATGGCCAAGGGGTCGATTGAAAATGTCATCACGGTCCTGCGTTCAATGGGCGTTCCAGCCGACCAATTCGATATCCATGTTAACTTCCCAGGCGGCAGCCCTGTGGACGGTCCATCAGCGGGTATAGCGATGGCAACGGGCATATACTCGGCCATCTATAAAATGCCTGTGGATCATACGGTAGCGATGACGGGAGAAATTAGTATTCATGGTGGCGTTAAACCAATCGGAGGCGTCATTCCGAAGATAAAGGCCGCAAAACTGGCTGGGGCAAAGACTGTCATTATTCCAGCTGAAAACATGCAACCGCTGCTGCTGGAAATAAAAGATATCGAGATCATTCCTGTTACGAATGTAAAAGAAGTATTGGATAGGGCGCTGAAGAAAGAGATAATATCCGATCAGATATTAGCCTCCTTGGACCCTTCGAAAAAAGAAAGCGTATAACAGGAGAACCCCGGTTTGAAAAAGACCGGGGCGTTTTCTGGCCGAAAAAAATAATCATGAATTCAGGCGTGCTTTTTCCTCGGAAATTGGAGATAATAAAAGCAATTATACCTGTTAAGGTAAACAAATAGACACTTCTATATAAATAGGATAGAATTGTTAAAAGGTTGATAACTTGGGTAATTAGTTTACAACGACGATACTAAATTTGGAGGTGTCAGGAAATGACTGATCAAGAAATCATCGTTCCCCTCCTGCCGCTAAGAGGACTGCTTGTATATCCAACAATGGTACTTCATTTAGATGTGGGCCGAGATAAATCGGTACAAGCCCTTGAGAAAGCAATGGTGGAAGACCATCTTATATTTTTGACGACACAGAAAGATGTGACGTTGGATGAACCTGGTGAAGAAGATTTATTTACCATGGGTACATTAACAAAAGTAAAACAGATGCTGAAACTTCCAAATGGTACCATCCGTGTTTTAGTGGAAGGTTTAAACCGGGCAGAGGTTAGTGAATTTTACGATTATGAGACACACTATGGTGCGAAGGTTAAAATATATGAAGACAGCGATGAAAAAGATGCAGAACATCAAGCATTAATGCGCACCTTGCTGGATTATTTTGAACAATACATAAAGATGTCCAAAAAAATAACCGGTGAAACGTTCTCTTCCACTTCAGATATTGAAGAACCGGGTAGATTGGCTGATATCATCGCCTCCCATTTGCCTCTTAAGTTGAAAGAGAAGCAAGAAGTGCTTGAGACCATTGATATGAAAGAGCGCTTAAGCCGGGTGATTGAAATCATCAATAACGAAAAGGAAGTCCTTTTCCTGGAGAAAAAGATCGGTCAGCGTGTCAAGCGATCCATGGAACGGACACAAAAAGAATATTATCTACGTGAACAAATGAAGGCCATCCAGAAGGAACTAGGGGATAAAGAAGGTAAGACAGGAGAAATCGCCGTTCTTACTGAAAAAATAGAAGAAGCCGATATGCCAGCGCATATTAAAGAAACGGCTTTAAAAGAACTCGACCGGTATGAAAAAGTACCATCCAGTTCAGCTGAAAGCTCCGTTATCCGCAATTACATCGAATGGTTAATATCGCTTCCATGGTCGAATGCCACGAAAGATGATCTTAATATTCATAAAGCGGAAAAAATCCTTAACCGTGACCATTATGGATTGGAAAAGGTCAAAGAACGGGTGCTTGAATACTTGGCTGTCCAGCAGCTGACTAATTCGTTAAAGGGACCGATTCTTTGTTTGGTAGGTCCTCCAGGCGTCGGAAAAACAAGCTTAGCTAAGTCGATTGCCTCATCATTGAACCGGAAGTTTGTTCGAATTTCCCTAGGTGGCGTGCGTGATGAATCGGAAATCCGGGGACACCGCCGCACATATGTAGGGGCCATGCCAGGTAGAATCATCCAAGGGATGAAAAAGGCGGGCACGATTAATCCGGTATTTTTACTGGATGAAGTGGATAAGATGTCCAATGACTTTAGGGGAGACCCATCGGCCGCGATGTTAGAAGTGCTTGACCCGGAACAAAACCATAACTTCAGTGACCATTATATTGAAGAGACGTATAATCTTTCTAAAGTTATGTTCGTTGCGACAGCCAATAATCTTTCAACAATTCCAGGACCGCTTCGTGATCGTATGGAAATCATTTCGATTGCAGGTTATACTGAAATAGAGAAGCTTCATATCGCCAAGGATCACCTACTGCCTAGACAGTTGGAGAATCATGGTCTATTGAAGACACAACTGCAAATCCGTGAAGAAGCCCTTACTAAGATCATTCGTTATTATACTCGGGAAGCCGGTGTCCGTAGTCTAGAACGGCAGCTTGCCAGTATTTGCAGGAAAACGGCGAAGATCATCGTTTCCGGTGATAAAAAACGAGTCGTGATTTCTGATAAGAATGTCGAGGAGTTTTTAGGGAAAACGATGTTCCATTATGGACAAGCGGAGATAGAAAACCAAATAGGTGTCGCTAATGGATTGGCATACACTTCCGTTGGTGGGGATACGTTACAGATCGAGGTATCTCTATCACCAGGAAAAGGAAAGCTCATTTTGACTGGGAAACTTGGCGACGTCATGAAAGAATCAGCTCAGGCTGCTTTCAGTTATGTACGTTCGAAGACCGAGAAACTCCACATCGATACGAACTTCCATGAAAAGTATGATATCCATATCCATGTTCCAGAAGGAGCCGTTCCTAAGGATGGTCCATCTGCAGGCATCACGATTGCAACAGCGTTAATATCGGCTCTAACTAATAGGCCGATCAGAAAAGAGGTAGGCATGACAGGCGAAATTACATTACGCGGACGGGTTCTCCCAATTGGTGGCCTTAAGGAAAAATCCTTAGCGGCTCATCGGGCAGGACTTACGAAAATCATCATCCCGCAAGATAACGAAAAGGATATTGATGATATCCCGGAAAGTGTCCGTAAAGAATTAATATTTGTTCCAGTTTCACATGTTGATGAAGTCCTAGAACATGCATTGGTAGGTGTGGACGAATGAAAGTAACAAGTTCAGATATTGTCATCAGTGCCGTTAAGCCTGAACAATATCCTAACACCCCCATTCCGGAATTTGCCTTAGCTGGTCGTTCCAATGTCGGGAAATCAAGTTTCATCAATAAATTGATCAATCGAAAAAATTTAGCGCGGACTTCTTCCAAGCCAGGAAAGACGCAAACGCTGAATTTCTATATCATAAATGAAGCCATGCATTTTGTGGATGTACCTGGTTACGGGTATGCAAAGGTTTCTAAAAGCGAACGTGATGCGTGGGGGAGAATGATTGAAACATATTTCACCTCCCGTGAACAGCTTCGTGCAGCGATATTGGTCGTTGATTTACGCCATCCGCCGACTAAAGATGATATAGCCATGTATGAGTTCCTGAAGCATTACGATTTGCCAAGAATCGTGATAGCGACGAAAGCAGACAAAATCCCAAAAGGGAAATGGCAAAAACATCTTAAAATCACACGCCAAACGCTTAATCTGGAAAAAGAAGATGAATTGCTTCTTTTCTCAGGTGAAACCGGAGAAGGTAAAGAACAAGTCTGGGGCGTTTTGAAGAAATACATGTAAGAGATAAAGGACATTCCCTAAGTGGAATGCCCTTCTCTTCTTAGTGAAAAAAGGTCTCCCATCTGGGAGGCCTTTTTCATTTTCTTCGAAGTAAGATATACACACCAATTGCGATTAAAACAAATGGCCAAAATTTTTCTATATTATAGGTTCCTGTTTCCAGTATTCCGAAAGATGAGGTGATTTTGTCATAAAACAAAGTGAGGATCGCTATGAAGAATAAAATCATCCCGTGCATCATGCCTGTATTCGTTTTACGTGTCCTAAGAATAAAACCTAGAGAAATGATTAAAATAAAGATACCAAGGCTATCCGGCCAAATCTCTAGGTTATTGGCGATATGGAAATGGGCGCCGAATCCGAGCAGGATGACACCGGGAAGTATGGATTCATACTCACTCCCACTGTAGGCCTGGATTAAAAAGGCAATACCGACAATACATAATAGTGTAGGCCAGCTAAAGAAACCTGGGAAAATTTCAATTCGTGAATGTTCAAGAAAAAAATAAAGTCCGAAACCGATTAAAATGATTCCGGGAAAAATTCGTTGCTTTTTCATTTTATCCTCCTATCAATTCGATTACTTGAAGTTTATTGGTATTTTTGATATGGTTCTTTTGTACACAATGTCGAAATATGTATTTAATATAAAAATACGGCTTATATATTCACTATATTAGTGGGTGAACAAGCTTTCTTATTATGGTAGCATACGTTCATAAACTGTTCATATATTTTTTTGTTTCAGTTTTTGTACATGGTATAATGAAGGTACATGAAAAATTTTGGGGGTGCAAAAGAAAAGATGCATATTCTAGCGGTTGGTATCAATTACAAAACTGCCCCTGTAGAAATTCGGGAAAAATTGTCGTTTAATGAAGCCGAACTTGCCGAGGCAATGAAAGCTCTTAAAAATAAAAAAAGTATTTTGGAGAATGTCATTATTTCCACATGCAATAGAACGGAAATATATGCGGTAGGTGATCAACTTCATACTAGCCGATACTATATTAAGGAATTCCTTTCTGAGTGGTTTCACATCGATAAAGAGGAGTTTTCTAAATATCTGTTTTTCTATGAAGGGGACGCTGCTGTTGAGCATTTATTTTCAGTTACATGTGGCCTGAACTCCATGATTCTTGGGGAAACGCAGATTTTGGGACAAGTTCGCTCGAGTTATATGTTGGGACAGAAGGAAGATACAATAGGAACGGTTTCTAATCATCTTTTCAAGCAAGCCCTTACACTGGCCAAAAAAGCCCATTCGGAAACGGAAATCAATACGAATGCAGTTTCCGTGAGCTATGCGGCCGTTGAATTGGCGAAGAAAATCTTTGGAAGCTTAAGTGGCAAGAATGTGCTGATTCTCGGAGCAGGTAAAATGGGTGAATTGGCGATTCAAAATCTTCACAGTAATGGTGCGGATAGCATTACTGTCATCAATCGTACTTATCAGAAGGCGGTTGATTTAGCTGAGAGATTTAATGGAGATGCAAAACAGCTTCAGGAACTGCAATGTGCATTGGTGGAAGCGGATATCTTAATTACGTCCACTGGATCGAAAGACCTTCTCGTCACAAAAGAAATGATGACATTTGTGAACAAGCTTCGCAAAGGCCGTCCTATCTTCATGGTGGATATCGCTGTTCCACGTGACTTGGATCCAACGTTGGCTGAACTGGAAAACGTATTCCTATACGACATCGATGACCTTGAAGGAATCGTACAAGCGAATATCGAAGAACGTAAGAAAGCTGCTGAAAAGATTGGCTTAATGATTGAATTCGAGATTGTTGAATTTAATCAGTGGATGAATTTGCTTGGTGTGGTTCCAGTCATTTCGTCCCTACGGGAAAAATCGTTATCGATTCAAAAGGAAACGATGGAGAGCATTGAAAGAAAGCTCCCACACTTGAGTGAACGTGATATAAAAGTATTGAATAAACATACGAAGAGCATCATTAATCAAATGCTGAGGGATCCGATTTTATATGCCAAAGAACTGGCAGAGGAACCAAATGCAAAAGAACAATTAAATAATTTTGTGAAAATCTTTCATTTAGAGGAATTGGTTGAAGAAAAGATGGTAGAGGACAATGAAACTGAAAAGGCACATGCGAAGTCTTCTCTACTAAATCCAGTTCCTGTCCATTAATGAGGTAGATATGGAATTACTAATGACAAGGTTACATGAAGGTACTGTATTGTTATATGCCGTCAGTATGCTTTTATATTTCTTCGATTTTCTAAATAATAACCAGAAGGCTAATAAAATCGCCTTCTGGTTGCTTTCTATTGTTTGGGTACTGCAAACAATTTTTTTATTTCTTTATGTAATGAAAACGGGAAGATTTCCAATCTTGACGATTTTCGAAGGGCTATATTTTTATGCTTGGCTCCTCGTTTCATTATCATTGATCATTAACCGGTTGTTACGTGTCGATTTTATCGTATTCTTTACTAATCTACTTGGGTTCATGGTGATGGCCATCCATACGTTTGCCCCTGTCCAGATAGAATCGGAAGTCCTTGCACAACAGCTGGTTTCTGAGCTTTTATTTATTCATATCACGTTTGCCTTACTATCTTATAGTGCTTTTACTCTTTCATTCGTGTTTTCCTTACTCTACTTGATTCAATATGACTTATTGAAGCGAAAGAAATGGGGTAAGCGGTTGCTTCGACTGGGTGATTTGACGAAGCTTGAAAATCTGTCGTATGTTCTCGCTGTAATCGGCGTTCCGTTATTGGGGGTATCTTTGATACTGGGCATTCAGTGGGCCAATCTTAAATTACCAGGTGTTTCTTGGTTGGATATGAAAATTATCGGTTCGTTTGTTATATTGATAGGATACAGTGTTTATTTATACTTGAAAATCCGAAAACAGGTTTATGGCAGGGCTTTGGCCTTTTTGAATATTGGATTCTTCATGATTGTATTAATTAACTTTTTCCTTTTTGGAAGTCTTTCATCATTCCATGTTTGGAATACATAGGAGGAAACTATGAGAAAAATTATTGTCGGTTCTAGACGTAGTAAACTAGCGATTACCCAAACGAATTGGGTGATTAATCAACTTAAGGAACTTGGCCTTCCCTACGAGTTCGAAGTGAAGGAAATAGTCACGAAAGGTGACCAAATCCTGGATGTGACGCTTTCGAAAGTAGGCGGTAAGGGACTATTTGTTAAAGAAATCGAACAGGCCATGCTGAATAAGGAAATTGATATGGCTGTACATAGCATGAAGGATATGCCAGCGGTGCTTCCAGAAGGATTGACGATTGGCTGCATTCCACCAAGAGAAGATCACCGTGATGCATTGATTTCAAAGAATCATGAAAAGCTTTCTGAATTGAAACCGGGCTCTATTGTCGGAACAAGCAGTTTGCGTCGCAGTGCCCAAATCTTGTCAAGAAGACCGGATCTTGAAATTAAATGGATTCGCGGGAATATTGATACCCGTTTGGATAAACTAAAAAATGAAGAGTATGACGCCATCATTCTAGCTGCTGCAGGTCTTGCTAGAATGGGTTGGAAAAAAGACGTCGTAACGGAATTTTTAGATGAAGACATTTGTTTACCGGCTGTTGGCCAAGGAGCTCTTTCCATTGAGTGCCGTGCAGATGATCATGATTTATTGTCAGAACTCGCTAAATTCACGTGTGAAAATACGAAAAAGACCGTAGAAGCTGAACGTGCCTTTTTAGATAAAATGGAAGGTGGCTGCCAGGTGCCGATTGCAGGATTGGCAGTTGCAAAAGACAATGGAGATGTTTCCTTAACAGCTTTAGTCGCTTCCCCGGATGGTAAAGTGATTTATAAAGAAATGGCTGAGGGCCCAAATCCTGAAGCAGTTGGCCTTGAGGCTGCTAGACTGATTAGTGAATTCGGTGGCAAAGAGTTGATTGATCGTGTAAAAGAGGAGCTTGATCAGTAATGAAGCCGTTTTTGCCTCTTAAAGATTATCAGGTTTTAATCACCAGAGGGAAAGGGCAGGCAGAGGGTTTGCAAACCTTAGTGAAAAAAAATGGGGGAACTCCTCTGATGGTGCCGTTGCTTGAGTTTACCCTTCCAGAAAATCTGGAAGAGGTACAAGAACGGTTGAATCGATTGAACAGCTATGACTGGGTCATATTAACGAGCAAGAATGGTGTGGATTTTTTGTTCAGGCTGCTCGGCAAGCAACAACATGTGGTGCTTCCGAAAATAGCCGTCATTGGATCCAAAACGGAAGAGGCTTTGAACGCGTATGGATATGAAGCGGATTTTGTTCCATCCGAATATGTTGCAGAGCGTTTTGTTTCGGAGTTTATTACTCACCTCGAACCCGGTGAACGTGTCCTCCTTGCGAAAGGGAACCTCGCAAGGACGGTCATAGCGGAGGCCATTAATGAAACGAGTGCATCGTGTGATGAAATGATTATCTATCACACCATACTTCCACAAGAGAGCGAAAGACAACTGGTCCAATTAATCTTGAACGGGAAAGTGGATATCATCACCTTTACAAGCTCTTCCACGGTGAATCACTTTACACAGATCATTGAACAACATGAATTGAATACATACATAAAAGACCTTGTCATTGCTTGTATCGGACCGATTTGTGCCAGGACGGCATCGAGAAATGGTTTACATGTTTCTGTATGTCCTGATGTCTATACAACAGAAGCGATGGTTGAGGAAGTAGTACGATATATTGTTAAAAAGAATCCTAAAGGAGGAACCATAAAATGAAAGATATTTTATTCAATCGTCACCGCCGCCTGCGTGCAAGTGCCGGCATGAGGGCTTTGGTCCGTGAAACATACGTACATAAAGAGGATTTAATCTACCCGATTTTCATCATCGACGGCGAGAACATAAAAACGGAAATCGCCTCCATGCCAGGAATTTACCAGCTTTCGATGGATAATCTAGCGGCAGAGATGGATGAGGTCGTGGGTCTTGGCATTAAATCAGTCATTTTATTCGGTGTTCCATTTGAACATGATAAGGATGAACAAGGCACTGGAGCCTTTCATCATAATGGACTTGTCCAACAAGCAACCCGACTCATCAAAAAACAATACCCTGAAGTCATGGTCATTGCCGACACATGCTTATGTGAATACACAAGCCATGGTCACTGCGGGGTAGTTGAGGGAGACAAAATCTTAAATGATGCGTCACTTGACCTTCTTGCCAAAACGGCCATCAGCCAAGCAGAAGCAGGTGCCGATATCATTGCCCCTTCTAATATGATGGATGGATTTGTTGCGGCCATCCGTGCAGGACTAGATGAAGCGGGTTACGAAGATATCCCGATCATGTCTTATGCTGTGAAATATTCGTCCGCTTTTTATGGTCCTTTCCGTGATGCGGCGAATGGGGCTCCTCAGTTCGGCGACCGGAAAACGTACCAAATGGACCCGGCTAACCGTCTAGAAGCTTTCCGTGAAGCAGAATCCGATGTAGAAGAAGGAGCCGACTTCTTAATCGTGAAACCAGCTCTTTCCTACATGGATGTCATCAGGGACATGAAAAATACCTTCACACTTCCGATTGTGGCTTATAACGTAAGTGGGGAATATTCAATGGTGAAGGCTGCCGCCCAAAACGGCTGGATCGATGAAAAATCAATCGTAATGGAAATGATGACAGGCTTCAAACGAGCAGGTTCTGACTTGATCATTACTTATTTTTCAAAAGATGTAGCCCGTTGGATCGATGAAGATAATAAGTGAGGAAAAAATAATATAGTTTATTAGAGAAAAGGGGACGGATACATGCGTTCATACGAAAACTCAAAAAAGGCGTTTGCCGAAGCTAAAGACCTGATGCCAGGGGGCGTAAACAGTCCTGTCCGTGCCTTCAAGTCAGTGGATATGGATCCCATTTTCATGGAACGGGGTAAAGGATCCAAACTCTATGATATTGATGGCAACGAATATATTGACTACGTTCTTTCATGGGGTCCACTTATTCTTGGTCACACGAATGACCGTGTAGTTGAGGCATTGAAAAAGGTAGCAGAATCAGGTACAAGCTTCGGTACTTCTACGCTGATTGAAAATGAACTGGCTAAGCTAGTCATCGAGAGGGTCCCTTCAATCGAAATGATCCGAATGGTTTCTTCAGGAACAGAAGCTACGATGAGTGCATTGAGATTGGCGCGTGGCTATACAGGCCGCGATAAAATCCTGAAATTTGAAGGGTCTTATCATGGACATGGTGATTCCTTGCTGATTAAGGCCGGCTCTGGTGTGGCTACGCTCGGCTTACCTGATAGTCCAGGAGTGCCTGAAGGAATTGCAAAGAATACCATCACGGTACCATATAATGATCTTGCAGCCACTAAATACGCGTTCGAACAGTTTGGTGAAGACATCGCCTGTATAATCGTCGAGCCGGTTGCAGGGAATATGGGAGTCGTACCGCCACAACCTGGTTTCCTTGAAGGACTACGTGACTTGACGACCCAATACGGATCCTTATTGATCTTTGATGAAGTCATGACAGGCTTCCGAGTAGGTTATAACTGTGCTCAAGGTTATTTCGGCGTTGATCCGGACTTGACTTGCCTAGGTAAAGTGATCGGCGGCGGTTTACCTGTCGGGGCTTTCGGCGGCAAACGTAAAATCATGGAGCAAGTAGCGCCAAGCGGTAATATTTATCAAGCAGGTACATTATCTGGTAACCCGCTTGCAATGACAGCAGGACTTGAAACCCTGAGTCAATTGACACCTGAATCGTATGATGAGTTTACCCGTAAAGGCGATATGCTTGAAAAAGGAATCGGAGAAGCGGCGAAACAATATGGCATTCCCTATACATTCAACCGTGCCGGTTCCATGATCGGACTTTTCTTTACAAATGAAGATGTAGTGAACTATGATACAGCCAAAACATCTGATTTAGAGTTTTTTGCATCGTACTACCGGGAAATGGCGAACCAAGGGATTTATCTGCCGCCTTCTCAATACGAAGGCTTATTCCTATCAACGGCTCATAGCGATGAAGACATTGAAAAAACAATCGCAGCAGCTGAAAAAGCTTTCGCTACATTGAAAAAATAATCGTAAGGGTTTCCCCATTCCGGGGAAGCCCTTTTTTATTTGTGATGATTTCCCCCCTCCGTTCAACCGTTTGTTCGATTCATTCATCCATTTTTCCCATTGATTAAAGGAATAATCATTTCCCTTTCCTCATAGATTGTTATTGGTATAGGTACTGTTTTTCTGAAGCTGAAAGGAGGAGTTGTCTTGTCGCAAGAAAACGAATCGTATTTGCGATTTTCTTTGGAAGAGTCCGTTTGGTTTCATAAGGGACAGGAAGTGGCTGAGCTCTATTCCATATCCCTCGATCCAAATGTGACGATCCAGGAAAGCGATCAATATGTGTTTATCCGGGGTTCATTAGATTTAAGTGGTGAATACAAAGACTCGCAAAACGGTGATTATGAGGAATTTCCTCAAAGCTTTTTGCCGAAAGCCGTTCAAAAGGTTGAGAGGCATCCAGATGGTCTCAATGAATTCACACACCGATTTCCGGTTGATATAACGATACCGAATAACCGAATCTCCTCATTGGAGGAAATCGATATCACGATTCAGAGTTTTGACTATGCCCTGCCTGAACATAACTGCCTAAAATTACAGGCGGATTTGTTGATAACCGGTATTTACAATGATTCCTATGTGGAAGAGCGCATGGAAGTAGATCAAGAGACCGAGGAGACTGAGTTTCTTGAGGAATCAGATGAAGAAAATGAATCATACGTTCCATATGCGGCTGCAGAACCACCCGTCCCTGATTTCCATCATGTCTTCCGCAATGACGAGCAAAGTGATCTATACACGCCATTTTCCGCAGAAGCAAAACGAGTCGCGGAAGCAAAAGAGGATGAAGAAGAGGAACCGGTATACCTAAGTAATCATCAACATAACGCCCCTGTTTTTGAAATTCCTGTATCCCCATTTCCTGAGGAGATGCAGTGGGAAGCCGAGGTCAACAGACAGGATAACGACATAGAGACGCAAGTGAAAAGAAGAGTAATTGAAATTGAGGAAGAGAAAAATGAGACTCCTGTTTCCAAGGAAAAGTGGCCAGCATCGTTTGAGACAGAAAAAGGAGGAAGAATTGAAGAGCAGGTTAAAAGAAGGGTGGATGAGATAGAGGGAGGAAAAGGAGAAAGTATCGAGGAACAGGTCAAAAGGCGAGTGGATGAAATCGAGGCAAAAAAAGATGCAGAGAACAAAGGGAACATCGAGGAACAGGTCAAAAGAAGAGTGGCTGAGATAGAAGATAAAAAAGGAAAACGTATTGAAACCGAAGTGAAAAGAAAAGTCGCTGAAATAGAAGAAGAAAAGGAAGGCTCCGTTTATTTGACCGATGTGGAAAATGTGCCAGTGGTTAAAATTCCGGGTTCGCCCCATCAAGAACAGGATGTCATCGTCAATAGGCAAGATGACAATCTTAGTGATGAGAATGAATCCTCAAGCCTCGAAAAGGATCCGGAATCCCTTTCATCTTTGACCGATCTATTCAAAAGAAGAGAAAAACCAGAAAAACAGGCAAAAGGAATGAAAAATTATAAAGGCAGAAAAAAGCAAAATGCCGAACAAGGTGAAAAAGAAAACCAGGATAATGCGGATAAGCAACACACCATCATGGATCTTTTCGGAAGAAAGCAGGAAGAAGAATTGGTCAGGATGAAGGTCTGTATTGTACAGCAGGGGGAAACGATAGATGATCTGGCCCAGCGTTATGGCGTCACGGTACAATCCTTGCTTCTTAGTAATGAACTAGAAGGCAATCAGAGCGTTACCGAAGGGCAAGTCATTTACATTCCAAAGTCCATTGCTTACAAAAACTAATCACAAGCAGTAAGCAGGGCCTTGGCTCTGCTCCTGCTTTATCTTGCATTTCAAACGATTGGCGAGCTTTTTTTAAAAGAAAGTGAGTGAGTCTCGTGAGGGAAAACGAGAATCAACAAAAGAATATTCAGGATAGTGATTCAGCCTATGTCTTAAAAGAATACGCGCTTTATGTACAATATATCGAGGACTTTGGACGAGTGAAAAAAGTGTATAGCGACCGTGGAACCTTTGCCTTGAAATCGATTACTCCCCACAATGGAATGGACTTTATCCGAAATATCCAAACATTGTATCACCGGGGATATAACCGAATCGTGCCTATTTACCAAACGATGGACCAGCGCTATGCCGTTCTTCATAACGGCCGATTATATTACCTGATGCCTTGGTTGAATAATGAAGAAAATGGCGAACGTGATGAGAAACATAAGCAAATGTTCAGGGAACTTGCACGGATGCATACACTGTCTGTGAAAGAAACAGAGGTGGATACAGAGGAGCGGGAAGCTCATTATGAAAGAACGCTGAGTGAGTGGAATACGCAGAAGGACTTTATGGAGGAGTACATTGTCACCTGTGAAAGAAAGTGGTATATGTCTCCATTTGAGATGTCGGTCTGCACCTTTTTTACGGATATCACCCAGGCATTGAACTACTCTATCAAAAAGTTTGAAACATGGTTCGAAAAGACAAAGGAAAGCGAAAAAGTAAGGACCGTCCTCACCCACGGAAAGGTTTCATTGAAGCACTTTGTATATGATGAACGAGGATATGGTTACTTTATCAATTTCGAGAATTCGAATACGGCCCCTCCCCATTTTGACTTACTACCTTTTCTCGTCAAAACGGCGAGGACCTATCCAGTCCAATGTGATGATTGCGTCGATTGGCTTTATAATTATCTTCGTTTCTTTCCTATGAAAGAAGAGGAAATGCTGCTGATGCAAAGTTATTTGGCTTTCCCGGGATCAGCACTGGATGTGGTGAAGAACTATTCCGAGGGTAAAGGTCTAAGGACGGAACTGGATAATGTCACGAAGTTGCAACGACAATTCTGGCTTTTGAAGAATGTGGAATATATGGTGATGAAGGTCGAGGAAGTCGAAAAACAGAAAAAAGCGGCTGCCGAGGCGGCCAAAGAGGAACAATCGCCCCCAAGCTAAATATACATGAATGGATGAATATCCAATCATGTATATTTTTTTGTTGTAGGGGAATAATTATATCCATTCTAAATATAAAGACATGGCTAAGAAAATAAAGGCGACCAACAGGAGCATATCGAAGAAAGTTGGAAATATTAATGTACGTATTCCTTGAAAAACAATGAAGGGGACAATGAATTGCTGACAAACACCGCGGAACTTTTTCATCCAAGGTGGCAACGTATAAGGTGAGTATTTTCGTCTCAAGATTGCACCTTCCTTTGTAGGACTTCTTTTATTGTATGGGAGGGCTGCGAAACATGTGAGAAATGCGGAACATCATGAAACGTTGATGGTATAATAGGAAGATCGTTCTGTTCTTGTGAGCCTCCCTTAGTGAATAGGGCCATACTTACGAAAGTAAACGAAAAGATGATTGACTCGACCCCCCTTTTTTTTGTACTATATACTATATGCAATTAATGATTTTACATATGAATATAAATGAATGTAAAGACCGGAAATAGTAAGATGAAATGCCCTTTTCAGAGAGGAAACCATTGGTGCGAGGTTTCTAAGCAGGCAGCATCAGAAGTCGTCCGCGAGCAGTCTTCGTGAATAGTTAGTAGTGAAGGCCGGTGAAGAGCCGTTATCCGATTTGAGAGCCGAGAAAAGATTTCTTTCTTTTTCGGAAAAAAGGTGGCACCGCGAACAACTTCCTTCGTCCTTTTATGATGATGGAAGTTTTTTTTATGCCCAAAAGGAGGAAAACAACATGGAAGAAAACCAAATTTCGATGCCAACAAAATATGATCCGCAAACGATAGAGAAAGGCCGTTATAAATGGTGGCTTGATGGGAAGTACTTTGAAACAACAGGTGATGATAAAAAAGAACCGTATACAATCGTCATCCCTCCACCAAACGTAACAGGTAAGCTACATCTTGGTCATGCTTGGGATACAACACTACAAGATATCTTGACACGTATGAAGCGTATGCAAGGATATGACGTGCTATGGCTTCCCGGTATGGACCATGCCGGTATCGCAACACAGGCGAAAGTGGAACAAAAGCTTCGTGCTGAAGGCGTTAGCCGCTATGACCTAGGTCGTGAGAAATTCGTGGAAGAAACATGGAAATGGAAAGAGGAATATGCAAGCCATATCCGTGAACAATGGGCAAAACTTGGTCTTGGCCTTGACTATACCCGCGAACGCTTCACGCTAGATGAAGGTCTTTCTAAAGCGGTCAATGAAGTATTCGTTACCCTTTATAAAAAAGGATTGATTTATCGTGGCGAATATATCATTAACTGGGACCCATCGACGAAAACGGCCATTTCTGATATCGAAGTAATCTACAAAGATATTCAAGGTGCATTCTATCATATGAAATACCCGCTAGTTGACGGATCGGGAGAAATTGAAATTGCGACAACCCGTCCAGAAACGATGCTTGGTGATACGGCAGTTGCGGTACATCCTAAAGATGACCGTTACAAGCATTTAATCGGGAAAATGGTTCGTCTGCCAATCACAGGTCGTGAAATTCCGATCGTTGGCGATGATTATGTGGATATGGATTTCGGTTCGGGTGCCGTTAAAATTACACCGGCTCATGACCCTAATGACTTTGAAATCGGAAACCGTCATAATCTAGAACGCATCCTTGTCATGCATGAAGATGGTTCGATGAATGAGAAGGCCGGTAAATATGAAGGAATGGACCGTTTCGAATGCCGTAAGCAAATCGTCAAAGACTTGCAAGAAGCTGGAGTACTCTTCAAAATTGAAGACCACCTTCACTCTGTCGGCCATTCAGAGCGTAGCGGAGCAGTTGTAGAACCATATCTTTCTACTCAATGGTTCGTTAAAATGCAGCCTCTTGCTGATGCATCGGTTGACCTTCAAAAGAAATCCGAGGATGAAAAGGTCAACTTCGTTCCGGATCGTTTCGAGAAAACGTATCTGCACTGGATGGAAAATATCCGCGATTGGTGTATTTCCCGTCAACTTTGGTGGGGTCACCGCATCCCGGCCTGGTACCATAAAGAGACAGGCGAGGTATACGTGGGACAGGAAGCACCTGCTGATGCACAGAACTGGGAACAGGATACAGACGTCCTGGACACGTGGTTCAGCTCCGCACTATGGCCGTTCTCGACTATGGGCTGGCCGGACAAGGAAAGCATCGATTTCAAACGTTACTATCCGACCGGAGCACTTGTAACAGGATATGATATCATTTTCTTCTGGGTATCACGGATGATTTTCCAAGCGCTTGAATTTACGGGAGAGCGCCCATTCGAAGACGTTCTGATCCATGGTCTTGTTCGTGATGAACAGGGACGCAAGATGAGTAAATCGCTTGGCAATGGTGTCGATCCAATGGATGTCATCGACCAATATGGTGCAGATTCGCTACGTTACTTCCTTTCAACAGGAAGCTCACCAGGGCAAGATCTTCGTTACAGCACGGAAAAAGTGGAAGCGGTATGGAATTTCTCCAATAAGATCTGGAATGCCTCCCGTTTTGCCTTAATGAACATGAATGGCATGACCTATGATGAAATCGATTTAAGCGGTGAAAAGTCCGTTGCTGATAAATGGATCCTTACTCGATTGAATGAAACGATTTCAAACGTGACAAGACTTGCGGACCGTTATGAATTCGGTGAAGTGGGTCGCGTGCTTTATAATTTCATTTGGGATGATTTCTGTGACTGGTATATTGAAATGGCTAAACTTCCGCTATATGGCGAAGACGAAGCGGCGAAGAAAACGACTCGTTCGATTCTTGCATACGTGCTAGATAACACGATGAGATTGCTTCACCCATTCATGCCGTTCATAACGGAAGAAATTTGGCAAAACCTTCCGCACCAAGGCGAATCAATCACGGTTGCTGCATGGCCTGAAGTGAAGGAAGAGTTAACGGATACAGCTGCAGCGGAGGAAATGAAACTGCTTGTTGAAATCATCCGTTCAGTCCGGAATATCCGTTCTGAAGTCAACACGCCTTTAAGCAAAAAAATCAACTTGATTCTAAAAGCAAAAGATGAGTCCATTTTAGAAACATTAGAAAAAAACAGCAGCTATATCGAGCGCTTCTGTAATCCTGAACAATTGACAATCGGCATCGATGTCGAAGAACCAGCACAAGCCATGACAGCTGTGGTTACGGGTGTTGAACTGATCCTTCCACTAACAGGACTGATCAATATCGACGAAGAAGTGAAACGTCTTGAAAAGGAACTCGACAAACTTAATAAAGAAGTAGAACGCGTACAGAAAAAACTAGGCAACGAAGGCTTCGTCAAAAAAGCACCAGCAAGCGTCATTGAAGAAGAACGTGCCAAAGAAAAAGACTATAGTGAGAAACGTGATTCTGTCATTCATAGAATCAATGAATTGAAACAGCTTTAAAAAAACAAAAAAGGATGAACCGGCTATGTAAGAAGCTGGTTCATCCTTTTTTGTTTACTTAACCGATAGTTTCTCTTTTATAAACAATAGATACTCTTTTACAATATTAAGATTGCTGAGCGCACTTAACGTTCTGCTTCCCACTACATCTTCAATTTCATTGAGCATGAGGCTGCCATCTTCGGCGAAAATGAAATCGATCCCGACCATGCCAAAGTCAAAGGCAGCGATTACTCGTTCTACAAGTGTCCGTTCGGCAGCTGACAGCTCATATAACGAAGCAGATCCGCCTAACGTGTAATTGGCCTTGAAGTTAGAAGAGGACTCTCTAAGGACAGCTGCAATGATTCTGTTCCCAATGACAAAGACACGGATATCCTTTCCGAATACACCCGGTTTTTGAACGATCCATTTTGCGTTAGGCAGTTCTCTCAAGTCTTTTTCATGTTCAATCAAGTAAACCTGTTTTCCACCACGTCCATGAACGTCTTTCGCAATGAATGGTAATTCCATATCGCTTGTTGAGGGATTACCATAGCAATAAACTGTATCTGACATTGGAATGCCGATAGAAGTCACATATTGATGCGTCTTTGCTTTGTCATTCACGATTTCCGAGATGAAAGAAGAGTTGAAGCATGTGATATGTAGCCTTTCCAATTGTTTGGTGAAGAAAGGATCGATGGTCCGGACTATCGCAAAATCAGGCAAATCTATCGGTTCGTGCTTATGTACGACATACAATTGATTCGAACGGTGGCCGATTTGTAGGTGGTCGCGATAATATAAACGCAAATCTAGGTCGAGACTTTTGGCCTCTTCCAGCATCCAATCTATGTATCCCCTGTTTTTTGCGGCATCTTCCTGGTTATAAATCAGCCAGCCTGTATGCTTTTTCATTGGAATCCCTTTCTTTCGAATGCATCCATCACATAATCAAACATGCTGTCAGCAATATTAATGCCCGTACATTCGTAAATATTAAGCAGGTGCGAGTTCGAGTTCACTTCACATAATAGCGGGCCATCTTCTCCGAACAGCAAATCTACCCCGGCAAAATCCGCACCCAATAGAGTAGAGCAACGGATGGCAAGATCACTTTCTGCCTTGGTGGGTGTGTAGGGGAAGGCTGTTCCACCAGCTGTCATGTTTGCTCGGAAATCATGCTCGGACTTCCGTTGCATGGAAGCGATGACTTGATTGCCGACGACATTGATACGGATATCCCGGCCTTTACTGTACTCAATGAATTCCTGCATAATAAAAGGCCGGTGCCCAAGCTTTTTCACCGTTTCCATAAATTCATCCTCCGTAGGAATTAAATACACCTGTTCCCCGAATGAACCGTATGCTTCTTTTACAACGAGGGGGTAGCCAAGCTCATTGCCGATTTTTTTGAATGCATCCAGTTTCTTTCTTTCTATTCCTTCATAAGTAAACGGGGGAAACAGGGTTTTTGGCATCGGGATGCCGTGACCCGCTAAAGCTTGATGCGTTTTGGCCTTGCTATCGCATATATCGATGGCCGAGCTGCTGTTATATACGGGTAGGCCGAGCAGTTCCAGATGGCGTGCCAAATGAATATCCTTATCCATAAACAGGACGAAATCTGGTAATTTTCCATCAGTTCCTTTTAGATACGGGGTTCCCTTTTCAATAACGGGAACCAGGTCGGAATTTCGGACAAGTGTTGCCGATATCCCTTTTCTTTCAGCGGACTCTTGTATGAATAAAGCCAAGCTAGAAAACTTTTCATGCTGCAAATAGCCGTTGACGACAATCCAACAATGGAGTGAAGAAGATTTCATGGTCAATCACTACCTTTCATCTAGGTAAATCGTTAATATATTGATAAAATAATTTTAACGCATAAGAGCGGTATAAAGAAAGAGGAGGCTTATCGATAAATGGTAACGGACATGAATGAAATCAACCGATTTTTTGAAGAAAGACAGGTCCAATTAGGTATGAACTTTGGCTTGTCACGAATGGAAACATTATTAGCTAAATTAGGAAACCCCCATGTAGGGCTTAAATATATACATATTGCAGGGTCCAATGGCAAAGGTTCTACGCTCCAATTCATAAAGGAAATCCTTTTGGCTGAAGGGCTACGGGTGGCTTCTTTCACATCCCCATACTTAATTCGACTGAATGAGCAGGTAAAGATAAACCGGGAGGAAATCAGCGATGAGGACTTTGTCTCTGGATTTCAAGAACTGTGGCCAATCGTACAAGAGATGGATGGTGAAGGAAATGGACCCACTCAATTTGAAATCCTGACAGCGATGGCTTTTTCTTATTTTAGCAAAAAAGGCACGGATTTGGTTTTACTGGAAACGGGACTTGGGGGAAGGCTCGATACCACCAATGTCGTCAAGCCACTTCTTTCCATCATCACCTCCATTTCTTTGGAGCATACGAATATCCTCGGTAATACGCTTGGAGAAATTGCTTTTGAGAAGGCAGGGATCATTAAAAAAGGAGCACCCATCATCAGTGGAGTGACGACAGAGGAACCAGCAAAGGTGATTGAAGAAAAAGCGGCTTCAGTTGGCGTTCCATATTATCAAATCGGAAAAGACATCCGTGTACAAGCTATCAAGCAAAACAAGCTAGGACAAAGCTTCTCCTTTTTGTTCCAAGATACCTCCATTGAAAATATAGAGATGCATATGCTTGGCGCTCATCAAATCGATAATGCCGCGCTAGCTATCGCAGCAGTCACCATGGTAAGAAACAACATCCATGAAAAAAGCATACGGAAGGGAATAGCGGAAGCACAATGGAATGGCCGCTTCGAAAAGGTTTCCGAAAGCCCCTTGATCATCATTGATGGTGCACATAACCCGGCCGGCATCGAGGTACTGCTAGATACGTTAAAGACGCGGTACCCGGAGTATGCGTATAAATTTATATTCAGTTCATTCCGTGATAAAGATTATGCCAAGATGCTATCTCTGCTCGAAAAGGAAGCGAGTGAAATAATCGTTACTGAATTCACGCATGAACGGGCAGCGAAAGCGGAACTGCTTTATGAACATTGTTCAAAAGAGAAACGGAGTTTGGAGAAGGATTGGCGGAAAGCGATAACGATCGGTGAAGAAAAAACGGGAGATAGAGAAGTGTTGGTTATCACTGGTTCCCTCCATTTTCTTTCACTTGCCCGTGAGTTTGTATTCAGCGGTCGAAACTTATAGGACTTCGGTCATTCCTTTGGAAGTATATGCAGCTACTCATCCCGTTCATCTTCTAGTTTTTTTATGCCCTTTTGTCTTAGACAAAAGGGTTGTTTGTTTAAATAATATAAGAATAAACAAAGACTTTAAGACTATGTGTTTTAAAGTTTTTTAATTTGGGTATAGTGCAAAGTGACTAAAAACTGGTATGATAATACCAATATACTCATGGGGATGGGGAAGATATATGATTATTTCTAGTAAAAAACGAATGGCTATCTATGTGGTTTGGTTTCTTTTCATACCGGCTAGTTTAATTGAGATTTTTCATGTATTTCCGCCTATCCTAAGTGGAAATACATGGGATATTCCTGCTTTTCTTGTGCTCATAAGTGTGGTGGCTTTGATGCCAATCATGATTAATAATGAACCAGTTGCGGTCGTGCAAGGCGTTTCACTCGCCGTATTTCTTGTGTTCGGACTGGCCATTGAAATCGTTGTCACACAGGTTGCCTTTATATTCATTATATTAAGGATGCGACCCGCAAAAAAAGATTGGTATCGTTTTCCGCTAAATTCGATCACGTCTTTTATCTTTTGCCTATTGAGTGGACTGGTCTATTATGGCTTAGGCGGAGATCATGATTTCACATCTGGCATTGATGCAATTGATATTCTATTGATGCTTGTTTATCAGTTTTCTTATTTTTTATTCAATCAAGTAGTTGTCATTGTCGCGCATTGGCTATTATACGGAAAAAAACCAGAAATGAAAACGAAGGATGCTATCTGGGATGGTTTCACAAGCCTCATGATCATGCCAATCGGTATTATTTTGTTTGTATTATATATTGAAATGGGAAGTATAGCCATATTGCTCGTAGGAGCCGCTTTGGTTAGCTTAGCTTTTATCATGAAACAATATTATTTTACTAAGGAAATAAACAGGCACTTGAAAAAGGTGAGTGAATTCGGTCATCAGTTGACTAAAAGGTTACAAGTAAATGAGGTACTTGATTTATTTATCGATGGTAGTTCAGCCATCATTCCTTCTAAGTACACTTTGGTATTCGAGATATTCGATGAAAAAGAAAATGCCCAAATCTTACGCTATGCAGAAAATGGCGTACAAATAGAAAAGAGGATTCAACCTGTTTCCATAAAAGAAGGAATATATGCCACTCTTTTTCAATTGAAGAAGACCGAGGTCTTTCATTCTAAAAAGGAATGGAATCATCTGGCTAATTATGGGAATTTTCCCGAAGACGTGGAAAGCATCATGGCCATTCCGATTCTTCAAAACTCTGTTGTAGTTGGAGAAATCATCGTTACCTCTTCCAAGAAGAGGGCGTATGGTACGCATCAAACGAAGATCATGGACATTCTCTCATCCTACTTATGGGTGGCTCTTGAAAATGCTCGCCATTATCAAAAAACCAAATATAGCAGTGAACGATGCGCATTAACCCATTTATATAACTTTCGGTATTTTGAATGTGTGTTACATAAGGAGTTCGAACGTTTACAAAACCAATCACTCAATCATTTGTCGCTGATCCTTCTTGATATTGACCATTTTAAGTCCGTTAACGATACATATGGGCATCAAAGCGGTAATGAAATCCTTTGTGAATTGGCGGAGCGTCTGGAGGGCATTGTTGGTCATTTAGGGGTAACAGCAAGGTACGGTGGAGAGGAATTCGTTATCCTCTTACCCAATGTTGGAAAAGAAGAAGTCTATCAATTCGCTGAATTCATCAGACTCTCGATAGCCAACAAACCCTTCATCGTCCATTCGGATTTAAATGAAAATAGACGGGAAGAGTCCATTTCCATTACAGCAAGCATCGGGGTCGCAACAGCACCGGTCGATGCGGAAGATGCCCAATCGATAATCAGGCACGCTGACCGTGCCATGTATACAGGTGCAAAACAAGCTGGGAGAAATAAAGTGGCAGTATATGGAGGGTAAAAAGGCAGGATTCCTTGGAGTCTTGTCTTTTTTTATAAGGTGTCATTTACCGATAATAAAAATTAATGGATTTATTGCCCATTCTTGTTTATTTTTTGATAAAATATGCTTAAGTAATAAGACTATATAACTAATAATGTATAGGCAATCGATAGAGAAATACACAGACTTACATTACCAGGAACTAAAGCTGCTTCGTATAAGGCAGGAGAGATAAAATATAAATGAGAGTGATGTGTAAATTATGAAAAAATCAGTGGGGTTAGTCGTGTCATTGGTGTTAATTTTTTCGTTTCTATTTCTACCTAAACCTTTAGAAGCAGCTGTTCAAACGTCTGGTCCTAAATTGAGAATTCTGGAAATTGTAGCATCGGGAAATTCGCAGTTAAGGGGGATCCTAGGTGAGAATTCACATGAGTATACATTGATGACGATGAAAAAGTTTGTCGCACAGAGGGAAGAGCTGGATGGCAAATATGATGTGATTGCGATTATGGAGGGGAATTATACTTCCGACCCGGTTAAAAATAAGGATCATGATACAAAAGCGGTCATGAATGACATCACGAATCTAAAGGTGAATGAAATCATTAATGATTTCATTCAAAAAGGGCAGCCTGTCATCCTACATACCAAAAGTCTAGCGACCGGTTCAAAATTAAAAGCCAAGTTTAGCGATCAAAATCTATTAAATAAAAGTAATGTCATCAACTATGATAGTACGAGTACTAATTCAAGCGGTAGCTTTTGGGATCGCTGGTATGAAATTTTGTTCGGAAACAATAAAAATAATAATGAGAGTACAAAAAAAGATCAAGATAAATTGAAAGAGGATTTTAATGAATTTATTAAGGGAGTTAATTTCAAGCAATCTCCACGCTTTACATTAACTAAATCCCCTGACAAGGAGAGAACATATAAGCCGAATGATAACATGGAATTCACGATGAATGTAGAGGTGCCTACTGATATCAACTCGAGGAGCCTAAAAGCCAAGCTATATATCGATTCCAATTTTGACGACAAATATACGACAGACGAAATTGTATTGGAAGAGAACATTACTTCGAAATCAACAAACCTTTCTTTTAAACTACCAAATGGTTATTCAGGGGTACGTTATTGGAAAATGGAGCTTGTGGATTCCGGTAATAACTTAAAGAGTTATGAAAAAGGGATGATTAAGTTCGTTGACAAAAAAGTGGAAGTAAAAGTGCTCCAAGTCTACACCAATGAAAAAAGTTCGTTAAAAAGGAATAGCAACCCGAATAATATGAATCAATCCTATTTAAATAGTAACGAATATAGTATCTCAATTGACGCAACGAGCATGGACACTTTTAATAAGTCAAAAAAAGAAGAAACGAGTTATTCGCATGAGGTCATCAATGGAAAATATGACATGGTCATCTTTGGATTTGCCGATTCTTATAATAGATCGGCGAATATAAATACAAATGCAGTGGCTTCATTGAAAAGGTTTATTGCTTCTAAACAAAGCATCATGTTTACCCACGATACCATTTTCGAAAATAATAATAATTGGGTAAATAATTTCATGAATGATACAGGTCAAATCAGTCCTCAGACGAATCTTGGATATGGTGCACCCAATACTTCGAAAACGACGAAAAAAATCAATGATGGTTTAATGACAACCTATCCATATGCATTGAAAAATGAATTATCAGTGGCATTAACCCATAATCAGTATTACACGCTTGACTTGGAGGATCCAGAAATAATCCCTTGGTATACTATCACTGGAAACAGTCGGGATGAAAATGATAGCTGGAACCATTATTATACTTACTCGAAAGGGAACATTACGTACTCTGGAACAGGTCATAAGGGGGGAAGTGATAGCTTTCCTGAAGATGAGCAGAAATTGTTCGTTAACACGATGTATAGAGCCTTCCTAGGGTCGAATCATGCACCTGAAATTACCATTCATACTCCAACGGAAAATCAGGTCATCCCTTTAAACCAGAACATCGAATTATCTTACACACTACAAGATTATGATTTAAAAGATAAAAATCTATCCACTAAAGTGTTTATGGACGAGAAAGAAGTATCGGAAGAAAAAGATGTGATAAATGGATCGACAATTAATATGTCTCTACCTCATAATTTACAGGATAGTAAAGTTGTGACGATCAAGGTCCAAGCAACAGACCAATCTGGCGCAGTCAGTGAAAAAGAAGTGAAAGTAAAAGTACAGAAAATAAATGCCAATCTTGAAGTAAGCAGGATTTTGAAATCAAATAACTTAGTGGAAGTCGGACAACCTGTAGAAATCGAATATACGGTAACACCGAAAAAAATCACTGGATCAGAAGCCGAAGCCATATCGGGGAATTCAGTGACTATTGGGGACACGACACTGAGAGAAAGTTTTCCAGCAGGTTTGGAGGTCACGAGTGACGGTACGAAAAGCGGGACAGCATCAACTGGTATATCCCTAGAAAAGACAGTGAGTATTGTCTACAATAAAGTGGGCAAGGAGTTCGTTGCAAATCCTGTAAAGTTCAGTGTCCGTGTTACGCCAACCGAAAAAAAACAGTATACATTGGCTAATTCTATATTGAGATATAAGGATTTATCCAATATCCAAAAGGACTTAACATTTAATACATTAACGTTCAATGCGGATTTCGCCTTAACTGGGATTGATTTTCCTGATTCTTATGTACTCAGTAAGGGTACAGAAAAAAACTTTTCGATTGACTTGAAAAAGATGCCCGCAGATGCAGGAATCAAGAGTATTTCATGGAGTGAAGAAAGCAGAGGGAATATTTTGGATTTAAATCCTGCTTCAGGAACGGCTAAAGTAATAAAAGAAGGAAATACATTCTTAAAAGTGAGAGTTACGGACAATTTCGGGAATGTTTTTGAAAAGAGAGTGCCTGTGACAGTAAGAATTCCAGTCGATTCGTTTACTTTAACGGACCTAACATTACATGTAGGCGAGACTTTACCATTACCCATTACGAATATATCCCCCAAGGATGGTAAATCTAGCTTAGAAATTATAGTAAGTAACTATGATATAGCTCGTGTTAATAAAGAAGACTTCTCCATTACAGGGTTAACGACTGGTGAAACCCTCATGACTGTTATGGGAATTGATTCTAATGGTGAGACAGTAAAACACACTTCTGTGATTACGGTGACAGAGGTACCCGTAACAGGTATAGAAGTGTACCCAAACGTGATTACCATGAATAAGTTCGATGAATTTAAAGATTTCACTGTTGAAATTTTACCAAGTAACGCAACGGATAAAACAGTAGTTTGGACATCTTCCGATAGCAACATTGTGGAAGTGGTGGAGAATGGTAAAATCAAGGGCGTCAGTACTGGGACGGCGAATATAGAGATTACATCTAAATCAAACCCTGTTGTGAAGGCCATAGTCAAGGTCCAAGTAGGTCAACCTCTTGAAGGAATCATCGTGCCGGAAATAAAGCTTCAAAAGGGTACTTCGCAACCCATTGTCGTACATCATACACCTGCTGATGCGACAAATGTCAGTAGCACAGAGTTTTCTACACTCAAAGAGCAAGACGAATATATAACCATATCTAATGGAATCGTTCATGGAGTGAGGGTAGGAAAAACTGAAATGTCCGTTACCGTAGAAGATGATAAAGGTAAAGAATACAAAGCTATCGTGAAGGTCACTGTTACGCCAATGGCCGAAAAAGATTCAAATGACAAGCAAGATAAATATTAATATGTTAAGAGCCGGGGCAACCCGGCTTTCGTTTATCTTTTAAACAGGAAAGGACATCCTATGAAAAAAAGAATCCTAATCATCAGTTCAATCGTGTTATGTATATTGATTGTGGCTGGTGGGGTGTATCAGTATAAGTCAGCCAAAGCGGAAAAGAAAGAACAGTTTGAATCGCTGCTCACTTATATAAAAGCAGGGGAAGAATCGAAGGCGGAAAAGGTGTTGAAGAATAATCAATCAAAGGCATTCATTAATAAAGAATCGACTGAGGGATACACCCCATTGGAATATGCCTTACACATGCAACTTTATTCTTTGGCTAGGACACTTTTAGAACAAGGGGCAGATGTGAGCACAAAAGCGGATAACTCTCTATTCATCCAGCTTGCTCATTCTTTAGATCATTACCAGCAGATGCAAGTCGAAGAAAAGCAGAAAGCTAAAAATGAGATGTTTAAAATGGCGCTAAAAAAAGCGGAAGCCAAGCTAAAAGAGAAGGATGAACAAGGAAACACGGCCCTCCATATCGTGTCCCTGAAAGGGGATGAAGAAATAGTACGACTTTTTATAAAGTATGGGGCTAACCCTGGAACCAAAAATAAAACCGGAAAAACGCCGCTCATGCTTGCCGTTCAGGAAGGCAATACCAAGGCTAGTCAAGCATTGATAGAAAGTGATATAGAATTAACAAAGATACAGGATCAGGAAAAGAATACTTTGCTAGCTCTAGCGGTGATTGGTGGTAGAACGGATATAGTTAAGCTGCTTACTCGTACAGGAGCGATTCAGATCAATAACAAAAATGAGCTGGGTAAGACAGCCCTTATGTATGCCAGTGAGTTCGGAGAGAAAGAACAAGTCCAGTTATTGCTCGACGCGAAAGCGGATAAAGCATTAAAAAGCAATGATGGAATGACCGCTTATGATTACGCTAAAGAATGGAACCATAAAGGGGTCATGAAACGATTGAAATAACAATACAGGGAGCCCATGGGCTCCCTGTATTATTTATCTTTATTCATCTTATCGGGTATGACATCCAGTCCATCCACCTTTGGAAGGGCATGCGTCTTATTAAGAAAAAGTCTTCTGTTGTTTTTTATGGTCAACCTTGACTCGGCGTCTTTTTTTACAGCCGGGAAGCTTAAATCCCCATAACCCTTATCATCTTCTACGTCTCCACGATAACTATTAACAGTTAGATAGCTCTTCGAAAAGACTCCGCCATTAATATTTAAAAGGGATCCCACTGCATAAATCTCAGAAGGGGTTTGGTATTCTATATCGGAATCCTCTTTGGCTTCACATCCAGAAACAAAGCGATATTCACAGGCAGACTGGCTTTCTGTATAAAAATAACCATTGATCGTATTGGTTTCATTTTGAAATTTATTTATCCGCGCAATGCTAAGCTTCCCTTGTGTCATTAAGATCAAAGAAGAATCATCTGGTTGATCTCCACATTTGTTTTTGTAACAAGGAATATCTGCATTATTTAGGGTAGTAGAACCAAGTACATAGATGACGGAATCAAAACTTACCTTCCCTTTAATCGTCAAGTCACCTGTAATTAAGATATTGCCTTTAACATCCATAGATTCCAATAAGGAGTTTTCGATCGTTGCATTACCGGAAATGACTAGCCATTGCTTGTCCCCAAGCTCGATATCGAAGCTATCTATATAGGCGTCGCCGGAGTGAATAATCGGCGATATTGTACCATACTCCGATAAATCATCGAATCTGACTTCTTCATTTTTAGGGTAATCTTTTTGATTAATGGATTGATTCAAATCTTCAATCGACATATCAATATCTAGACCCGAAATACCAATACTACTAGATGATAGTTTATCAATAAACGTTTCTTTTATATCAATCTCATTGAAAGTGTCATCTACATCATTGAAAAGGATGTTTCCAGAAAGAAAAGCGTCTTTCAATGTGGGAACATTCAATCGCTGCCATCTCAACTCTTCTTTGTCATGTCCTGCTCCACCATAGCACGAGGGGGCCGATGTACAAAGGCTCATGCCTTGCCGATTCGCATGTAGTTCACTATAATCTTCAACGGCCGGCAAGTCGGTCTTCCTTGAAAGCAGGGAGGATTTAAACATATACAAAGCTTGATTACTGATATTAAATTGCTCTTTTGCGTAGATATTTCCATCAATATAGGGAGAACCATTAATGGTCAAATCTTTGCCGGCACCAAGAGCATACTTTAGAAAGCTTGGCATCGCCGTAATGTAGACCTTTTGATGATATTTGCCGCTGCTTACTTCAAATACTCTCGTGTTATCATGTTGGTTATCAATCGTTGGATAATTTTTCGTTAAATCTTCTATTGTGAAAATACCTTTCAAGTTTTCCTCGTTTATGAATGTTGCTAAATCGTTATTGTATTCAGACTTACTACCAGAAAGGAGAGGTGTTTCCATTGTATTTACATGTTCCTCAATAATCGAAACCCCCTCTTTTACGGCACTTATATCATCGATATCATCCACGATTTCTGTTTCCCTTATTTCCGTTCTCTTTGCTCCATTAATGCTCGCAGCAAGAAGTACCATGCCAAGCGTGGTCAGAATCAAAAAAGAAAGCAACACAGATAAAAGGGTATATCCATCTTCATTATTCCATTTCATGAATTTCACTCCTTAGAATCCAAACGAGCTTTCTAATACAAGTGGTTCGGTCGTAACAAAGAACCCTTTCTTATGGATATTATTTCCAATGACCATCGTGACATGAATCGTACCATGCGTACATAAGGCCCCTGAGGAGTCCATGGTGCAGTCGGGGCTATCCGCATCGAGTATAATGCCCGTTTTCTTTTCCGTTTGTGTACCTTCATTCATGTCGATAAAAGAGGAAGTGGAAAGATCAAGAGTGGTCAACACGCCTTTATTATCGATGATGAACTGGCTATCTTTAAAATAAATATCCACTGGTTCCGTTCCCTTGCTATCTTCTATGATGAATCCATCTACCGTTTTCTCTTCCTGGACGTTCAACGTAACGCCGTTTTTTCCATCTTCATTAAGAGGGGTAACATATTTAGGCTGGTTGGTTGTCAGTTCATTCATAATCATGGTGGCAATATAATCCGCATCTTCTCTAAGCTGGCCTTCAATTTGGATTTTTTGATAGAGGCTAAGGCCGGTGATGAATAGTGAATAGATAACGCCTGTGATGAAGGTTGTAATGGTTACAGCAAGTAATATCTCAATCAGGCTCAGGCCATTCTCGTTCGAGAGAGATTTTTTTACTTTTTCAAAAGGCCGGTGACAGCTGTTTCTTTGTCTTCCCAAACCACCTTCACCTCGATTCTAATCAAATTCTTATTAAGGTCATAGCCTGTATCCTTCACTGCTACATTTTCATATTTTTTAAGGGTAATTTCTGTATCATATTTGTAATTATTTATGGTAGGTTGCAAGATTTCGGAACAGCTTGTTGTATAGAGGGAAGGGCGAGTGTTGCAGTCTGGTAGAGATATTTTGATGCCTTCTGAGTCTAGTGAAGCGATTCCATATTGTTTATAAAGTTCATTAAACTCAAGTTGGTCAAAGTAATTGATCACATTTCTCGCAACATTTATTCCGACTGTCTTACTCTGGTTCCTTTTTGTATAATCATAGGATTGTGTAAAGAAGGTCATTACCGTTATGGTAATAATTCCTAATATAGCGATAGAAGCAAGTACTTCAACGAGTGTGAATCCCTTTTGGTTTTTCGAAAAAATATTTTCTTCCATACTTTTCCCTTCTTTCAAAATATCTATAAGTATTATACAATATTTTTAGGATTTATTACCCAAATTAAGGAGCTATTTTCGAAAAACGGAAAATATATAATAAAATAGTATAGGAGTGATTTATTGGAGACAATCGTATTTGCTGGAATATCCCTCGTTTTATTGATTCCGATTGTTTATGTTTTACCATTGTCCCTTACTTTCAAGGGAAAGCTGGTCATAATCGGGGGTGCTGTTGCCGTTTCACTGGCGGGTCTAGTTGTGGCAAATAACTATCCTCTTTGGCAGGCTTTATTACTTTTGACTTTGCTGTTATTTTTGGCTTTATTCCTTATCGGTAAAAAAATCGAGCCATTAATGCTCTCGAATCAAGCAGAAGCGTCGGACTTCTATGAACGATATAACGACTCTGCCGTTTTGATTGAAACGTCGAGAGACCGTGCTGCGTTATCCAAAATAGAAGAGTCAGAGGCGGAACAGAAAGAAAAAATGGGATTTGAGACCAGCGAGCATCATGTTGCGGCATCTGAGGAACGCGTTCAGGAAACGGAGGAAGAGAAAGAATCCGCTGGTGATGAGATCGTTGTTTTTGAGGCAGAGTTTTTGGATACGAGAACGGATGATTTAGAAGAAGTTGAAAGTATTTCAGAAATAGAAGTCCCGGTAAAAAGTGAAATAAGTGATATTGAAAAATTACTAGAAGAAGACTTCATGGAGCCGGTGACCGAAGAAACAGAAAGTATTCCAGAAATAGAAGTACCGGCAAAAAGTGAAATAAGTGATATTGAAAAATTATTAGAAGAAGACTTTATGGAGCCGCTGACCGAAGAAACACAAAGTATCCCAGAAATTGAAATGCCGGTAAAAGGTGAAATAAGTGATATTGAAAGATTACTAGAAGAAGACATCATGGAGCCGGTAACTGAAGAAACAGAAAGTATCCCAGAAATAGAAATGCCGATGAAAAACGATTTAAGCGAGATTGAAAAGCTACTTGATGATGAGTATGTGGAGCTGGAGATTGACGAAGAGAGTGACCCTATTCATCTAGAAGAGATGGAAGAACTGGCTGTATTACCTGAAGAACGCGAGTGGGTAACGGAAGTAATAGAGCCGGAAAATGACACAGAAACTATCGAAGTGAATACTGCGGAAGAGAAACTGGATTTCCATGGTTACTTAGAATCAAATGGTTTAGGGGAAAATCCCGAAGAGCCTGGAACTCTTGAAAATACGTCCGATGAAACAGGTAGTGAAGATAGTCAGGAAATGAATGTGGAAGAACCAGATATTCAGTTAGAAGATTCTTTAGAACCGGAAAGTCTTCTAGAGATTCCTGAAGCGCTTGTCCTAGAAATAGATAAAGCAAAAGAAGAGCAAGAGTCGTCGTCAGTCATTGCTAAGCCTGAAGAAACAACTCTTGAGAGTCCAACAGAACATGTCAGCGAATTGCAACAACAGATGTTTCAAACGATGGTTTCCCATATTCAAATCGCACAGCATCAGTTGAATGATAGCGAGTTCGAGCAACTGGTTATGAGCCATTTGCATCCGGAAATACCGGATCAACAGTATTACATATTTGCATCATTTTTAATTCAAACGTATATCACAGCGAAAAAGACGGAAAAGCTTCGTGAATTGATCGTGCAGTTAAAGGAAAAGTTCAGCGCGCACCCAATTCTTCTAGAAGAGTTAGCATTCATGGAAAACCGTTTTTGTTAAGATGAAAAATCAGAAGATAGGTATGGTGAAAATATGAAAAAAAGTACAGAAATTTTAGGCTTGCCCATTATCAGCATTTCAGAAGGTATGGAAATTGGAAAGGTGAAATCATTAGTGATCAATCCTGAAAAAGGTTCATTAGATTTTATCACAATCGAACATGAAGATTGGCAGGTTAGTGTCAGGGCCATTCCCTTCAAAAAGGTAATAGGGATTGGGGAATACGCTTTAACGATCGAAACCGAAAACTCTGTCATCGATTTAAATGAAATCCCGATTGCCAATCAGCTCGTGAATAAAAAAATCAAGATTACCGATGCCAAAGTGATGACCCGAAAAGGGGAATTATTAGGAAGCGTCCACGAGTATTTTACGGATGAAGAAAATGGTCAAGTCATCGGGATGCAGGTGAAAGTCGGGGACCATGAAGTGATTCTTCCATCCGAAACGGTTTTGACGTTCGGCAAGGATATTTTGATCGTGACGGAAGATGCTTCATCCCATTTCCTCGAGCAGGCGGAACAGTTGATGGGTGAACAAATCCCAGAGGCAGAAGTGGCTGCCGGTGAAGAAAATGCCAATGGGGAAGCTGATTTAAGAAATAAGCAAATTGAATTGCTTCAAGGAAAGAGATTGGTGAATAATGTAACGGACCTAGACGGAAATGTCCTTTTCCCGGAAGGTCGCGTTCTCTCGAAAGAGGATATCATTAACGCACAATCTGCGGGCCCAAGTGTATTGGTCGGGCTTTCCATGAATGTTGAAGCATAAAAAGGAGTTGCCTTTATGTGAAGAATCCACAAATGCTGAAAATTTTTCTGGTCTTTATTTTATCCACCGCATACATTTTTAGTTTTTCGCATTTTGGGGCGTCGGCTTATAATCAGATTTTCAAAGACTCAGCACAATTTGGTGAGAACACGACGATTGGGAGCCTGGATATAGAGGGTCGAAGTAAGCGGGAGGTAAGTACGCTACTGAGCGAGGCAACCGAAAAGTGGACGCAGAATACGGTCTTGGGCATCACTTATAAGGAAGGTCAAATGACCGTAGATAATGGGATTTTCCATTTTCAAACGGAAAAGACCGTAGTTTCCTTGCTTTCAGGCAAGAAAAATAAAGCAGTCGTCTCGGTCGACAAAGATTCTTTGCTGGAAGATTTATATGACATGTCCTTATCGCTTGCGTCTACCACGTTGGACATAGATAAGCTTGCAAATGACCTGGCAGTAAGTGCCGAGTCCTTAACGGAAGGGACTAAAACCCTTGAGCTGGAAAACTATATTGATGGAGATGTGGGTGAGGACGAGGTAATTGCCGAGGCTACGGTGAATGCAGGGGACGCTGCAATGGCCATTAAGGAACTGGTTCCCTTGATACAGCCATTGGAAGTGAAAGGGGAAACTCAATTTTCTCTTTTACAGAAGATGTCGGAGCTTGAAGGAAAGAAATATAACTCAGACACGTTGAGCCGGTTGGCGACAGCGATTTATGGTGTGATTCTGCCGACTAACTTTACGATTCTAGAGCGGAATATCAGTGATCAACTTCCTGGTTATGCCAAATTGGGATTTGAGGCACACATCGATTCTGAAATTGGACATGATTTGGTATTTGCGAATACCAATGATCATGCATACCGGGTGGAACTTCAGGTAGAAGGTAAGAAATTAAAGGTCACATTAAAGGGGCCATCTTTCTTGAATTCCTATGAGGTAAAGGCGACCGATGAAAAAAGATATACGCCAAAAACGATTAAACAATATAGTGATGAGTTGGCCCCTGATGCCATACAGGTGAAAAAGGAAGGGAAAGATGGGATAACGGTCAAGATTCTTCGTCACATCGAGTCGTCTTCGGGAGATCTTCTGGAAACGGAAATCTTATCTGAAGATTTCTATGCACCGATTCATCGAATTGAAGTATATGGATTGCAACTCACGGAAGTCCCTGCACCTCCTTCTGATTCCGATAATGAAGATGCACCTGTGGAGGATGAGAATACGGGAAAAGGCGAGCAAGGGATTGACGAAGACACTGAGCAGGATCAGGGGGAACCGGAGAAGGAATCGCCCGATAATGCCAGTGGGAATAGTGATAGGAAAGAAAACAATAAAGACATCGATAAAGGGAAACAAGAAGGTAATCAAGATAAGGGTGATAGGAACCAGGAGGCGGGTGGATACCCCAAATATGTGGAGGACCCCAACGTTCCCCAAAAATAAGGTAAAGCAGGGATAAATATGGCTCAAACCCGAAAAAGGCTTGGAGACTTATTGGTGGAAGCTGGTTTGATCACGGAAGATCAGCTTCAAATTGCCTTGAAAGATAAAAGTCAGTCTCAAAAGCTTGGTGATGTATTGCTGCAAAAAGGGTATATCACGGAGCAACAGTTGATTGAAGTATTGGAGTTTCAATTAGGCATCCCCCATGTAAGCTTATATAGGTATCCGTTCGATTCGAATATCTTCAGTTTGATTTCGGAGGATACGGCTAAGCGGAACTTAATGATTCCTTTGAAAAAAGAAGGCGAAAAACTCTACGTCGCCATGGCCGACCCGATGGATTTTTATGCCATTGATGATTTGCGGCTCGCAACCGGTTTTCAAATCGAACCAGCCATTGCAACAAAAGATGACATATTGCGCGCGATTGCCAAACATTACACCAATGAGGATGGTCTCGAAGAATTGATGGTTAGCCTTAATCGCGACGTCAATGATGAAGAGGAAACAGTCGATCAGGATTCACCGGTCGTGCGACTTGTCAATCAGTTGCTTTCGAATGCCGTGACGCATAAGGCAAGTGATATTCATATTGATCCCCAGGAAAAGAAATTGGTCGTCCGGTATCGTGTGGATGGTGTATTACGTTTGGAAAAGGTGTTACCCAAGAATATGCAAAATGTTTTAATTGCCAGAATCAAAATCATGGCGAAATTGGACATTACCGAACATAGAGTTCCACAAGATGGCCGGATTAAAGTGAACCTCGGCCATCATCCTGTCGATCTTCGGGTGTCGACTCTTCCCACGATCTTTGGGGAAAAAATTGTCTTGCGGATTCTCGACTTAGGCAATAAGTTGAACGATTTGAAACAACTCGGATTCAATAAATTGAACCTGCAGCGGTTTGAATCCATGATTGCCCAACCAAACGGAATCGTCCTGATAACAGGTCCGACCGGGTCAGGGAAATCTTCGACCTTATATGCGGCCTTAAATCAGCTGAACACCGAGGAAGTCAATATCATTACGATTGAAGATCCGGTTGAGTTTCAGCTTGAAGGTGTGAACCAGATTCAAGTCAATACGAATGTCGGGATGACGTTTGCAACCGGTCTACGTTCCATCCTACGACAAGATCCAAACATCATCATGGTGGGGGAAATCAGGGATAAGGACACGGTAGAGGTGGCTATCCGGGCATCCTTGACAGGGCATTTAGTATTAAGCACGATCCATACGAACGATTCACTAGGAACGATTACTAGATTGATAGATATGGGCGTCGAACCTTTTTTAGTCGCTTCATCCTTGAGCGGAATCATGGCACAGCGATTAGTGAGAAAAGTATGCCGGGATTGTGTCGAAAAACAGGAGCCAAGTAAGCGGGAAATCGATATTTTTGCAAAACGTGGCATGAAAATTGAAAGCATTAACCGGGGGCGTGGGTGTACGTCTTGTAATATGACTGGGTATAAAGGACGGATTGCCCTTCAAGAAATACTGGTCATCAATGATGAAATGAGAAAGCTGATCATGAATGGCGAGCCGCTTAACAAGCTTCGTGAAGTGGCCATGAAATATAAAACGATTTTCTTAATGGATGATGGCTTATTGAAAGTTAAACAAGGACTGACGACTACCGAGGAAATTCTTCGAGTAGCAGTGCTGGAATAGAGGTGTCTGTTTGAGAGCTAAAATTGATAGTTTACTCATGGCGGGCTTTGAATTAAAGGCTTCCGACATCCATATAACGGTGGGCGTACCACCCGTCATGAGATTGAATGGCGAATTGAAGAAATACGGAAAAGAACTGTTGCTTCCAGCCGATACGGAAGGGATGGCTAAAGCGATCATTCCCGAAGAGATGTGGGAGCAATTTAAAGAACGCGGTGAACTGGATTTTTCATACGGCATTCCCGGGATTTCAAGGTTTCGAATCAATACGTATATGCAAAGGTCCTGTGTGGCGTTGGCCGTCCGAATCGTGCCGACGAGAATTCCTACTTTGGATGAACTGCAGTTGCCGTCCATTTTAAAGAAAATCGTCGAAAAGCCTCAAGGTCTTGTCCTTTTGACGGGACCGACGGGTAGCGGAAAATCAACGACACTCGCTTCCATGATTCAATATATGAATCAGACGATGCGTAAGCATATCATAACGTTGGAAGATCCCATCGAATATTTGCATAAGCATCAAAATTGCATCATTGACCAACGTGAAGTGGGTTTCGACACGAATAATTTCGCAAATGGGCTGAGAGCCGCCCTAAGGCAGGATCCCGATACGATTCTTGTAGGAGAGATGCGGGATTTAGAAACCATCCAGACGGCGATTACAGCAGCCGAAACGGGTCATTTGGTGTTTGGGACTTTACATACATCGAGTGCCCCTACGACAATTGACCGGATCATAGATGTCTTTGAACCGGCACAGCAACCTCAGGTCCGAATTCAGCTTGCAAACGTCCTTGTTTCCATCATCTCGCAACGCTTGATTCCGACCGTCGATAAAAAAGGCAGGAAGGCGGCAACCGAGGTTCTTGTTAATAATGCAGCTGTGGCCAATTTAATCCGAAACGAGAAAATCCATCAAATCGTCAATGTTATGCAGACTTCCAAGGCACAGGGCATGCATACCCTTGAAAGTAGCATTAAGGAACTATTGACAGAAGGATTCATATCCAAAGAAAGCGCCCATGCGTTTTTACAGGACAAGGTGGAGTAAATGGCCAGGTTCAAATATTCAGGTCGGAATAAATCAGGAAAAAAGGCGGGAGTCGTCACTGCCGATACAAAGCGTGAGGCAATGGAAAAGCTAAAGCTGGAAGGCATTCGGGTCATCGAAATGACGATGGTACCCGAAACGTTTTTAACAAGGGATCTTTCCATCGGAAACCCAGTGAAACTGCAGCATTTTGTAATTTTTATACGTCAATTCTCCACACTGCTGCAATCAGGGGTCACGGTCGTCGATGCAACGAGCATATTAGCCCAACAAACGGAGAGCAAGCCATTAAGCAAAGCGCTAGAAAGCATCGAACAAGATTTACAGGAAGGGAAGGCACTTTCCCAGGCATGTGCCAAGCATAAAAAGATCTTTTCGACGATGTATATCAATATGGTCAAGGCCGGGGAAGCTGGGGGTAATCTGGATAGTACCTTGGACCGGCTAGCCGATCACTTTGAAAAGCAGCAGGCAACGAGGCAGAAAATCACATCAGCGATGGCCTATCCAGTTGTTGTCGCCTTCGTGGCATTTTTCGTGGTCATCTTTTTATTAACATCCGTTGTGCCAACGTTCGCTGATATGTTCAGCGATTTTGGTGGCGAGTTACCGGCCATAACCCGCTTTGTTTTAGGGGCGAGCGGGTTCATGCAGAAAGCCTGGTACTTGGTCATCCTGTTTGCACTCTTGATCGCCTTTGGGATTGTATCTTTTAAGAAAAATCCGAAGACGAAATACTATTTTGACTACGCGATGCTCAGAATGCCTTTATTCGGAAAGATGATGCAAAAAGCGGTATTGGCAAGAATGACGCGGACCCTCAGTTCCCTGTTCAGTAGCTCCGTACCGATTTTACAGGCGATGAAAATCGTCGAACAGGTAGTTGAAAATGAAGTGGTCGGCCGAGTCATCAGGGAATCACATGATTCCCTGGAGCGGGGCCAGTCAATCACAGACCCGATGAAAAAACATTGGGCTTTTCCACCATTAATCACCCAGATGATATCGATTGGCGAAAAAACAGGGGCCCTGGATGCGATGCTCGGGAAAGTCGCGGACTTTTACGAGAAGGAAGTAGAAGCAAGCACAGACCGCTTAAAGTCGCTTATCGAGCCGCTTATGATCGTCCTCCTTGCGGGAATTGTCGGCACGATCGTCATCTCGATCATGGTGCCGATGTTTGAAATCTTCAACCAAGTGGACAATATGTAAAAAATGTAAGAATAATTACCCCTTAATGCTGTATTTTTCTAGAAATATATAGTAATCTAATAGAAAAGTAACAGTAAAGTAACGAAATGGAAAACGAGAAGAGGAGGATTTATATGAATTTTATTAAAAAACATCTTAAAAATGAACGTGGTCTTACCCTGATTGAGCTATTGGCCGTTGTTGTCATCTTGGGGATCATCGCAGCCATCGCCATCCCAAGCATTGGGGGATTGATCAATAACTCGAAGAAAGATGCCCATATTGCCAATGCACAGCAAATGGTTAGTGGTGCACGGACAGCAGTTGCGGGAAATGATGAAGATATTGATTTAAGTAGTGGTACGGATTCTATAACGTTAGAAGAATTGCAAGATAAGGGTTATGTGGAACCGATAACCGATCCTAGTACCAAGGAAGAATATGAGAGTGGAGTAGTTGAAATCACAAAATCTGCTACTAATGGTTCTTTAACTTTCACAGTCCAATTAACCGGTGCTGCAGATTACTTTGAAACGGCTAAGGATCCAAAAGAGTTGAAAAGATCCGATGTAGTCTTACCTTAAGATATACCCGTACCATGATGGGAGTAAATAAGTTCAATGACTATCTATCTCTTACTCTTCATCCTAGGTCTGACCCTAGGTTCATTCTATAACGTCGTCGGTTTAAGTGTACCGACAAACAAATCGTTTACAAACCGGCGTTCGGCTTGTCCTTCTTGTGGTCGGACCTTGTCGCCGTTCGAGTTAATACCGGTCGTTTCTTATGTGATACAAGGCGGGAAATGCCGTGGCTGTGAAGCCCGGATTTCCCCGCTTTATCCGGTTGTTGAATTGCTGACAGGCATTTTGTTCACTGTCGCTCCTTTATTCCTAGGATGGACCAGTGAATTATGGATGGCCTGGGCATTGATCTCTTTATTGATGATCATCTTCGTTTCCGATATGACTTATATGCTTATACCTGATAAGATCCTGCTTTTTTTTGCAGTGGTTTTTTTATTTTTGCGAGTATTTTATCCACTATCTCCATGGTGGGATTCCATTCTAGGCGCGGCTGTCGGTTTTGGTCTCCTGCTTTTGATTGCCGTGGTAAGTAAGGGTGGAATGGGTGGCGGCGATATCAAATTGTTTGGCGTACTGGGCCTTGCATTGGGATTGAAGCTCGTGCTATTATCATTTCTTTTTGCGACCTTCTATGGGGCTTTCCTTGGTATCATCGGCATTCTGACCGGAATGATTAAGAAGAAAACGGCCATCCCGTTTGGACCGTATATTGTTTTCGGCACGTTAACTGCCTATTTTTGGGGCGATTTTATTTTACAATGGTATTTGCACTTTTTAAGATGACTTTAAAGTAAGGGGTATCTATCTATGGCTTTCTCTTTTTTTAGCGGAAAAAACCGAATAGTGAATTTGATCTTCAAAGATTATGTAATCCGGTATGTAGAGCTAAAGCAAGTGGATCCACCTATCGTGCATGCTTATGGTGAACGTTATCTGCCTCCTGGAATCATTAAAGAAGGGAGAATCCTCGATTATGAAACGTTGCAGATGATTGTAGAGCAATGTGTTGAAGAGTGGGGTCTTTTGAAAAGACAAGTGCGCTTTTTAGTGCCAGACCCGTTTGTCGTGATTCGAAAAATGATGATTCCAGAAGAAATAAAAGAAGATGAGATTGAAGGATTTTTATATTTGGAGCTGGGCACAAGCATTCATTTACCTTTTGAGGATCCGATTTTCGATACGGTATCCCTGGAGGGTAATTCGGAAAGTAAGGAAATTCTCTTGTTTGCAGCTTCGGAAGAGCAAGTCTCGCAATATAGTGATTTGCTGGAAAGTACTAAACTGGAGCCCTTGGCTGCCGATATCTCTTCACTGGCAATCTATCGATTATGGGATATATCTAGAGACTTTGATTCCAGCGAACAGCTCATGTTGTTAGAATTAGATGTGGTTTCGGTGACAGCGACTATTTTTGCTGAAGATAAGCCTGTATTCATGCGTCATATTTTGCTCCCGGATGAGGTTTCCGAATGGGAAGTCGACCACTCATCAAGCGGAATCGAAACGTTAGCTTACCAAGGTAACAGAGAACTTTATTTTCAAACGCTTGAGGATACATATGTAGAGATTGATCGTTTGCTGACCTTTTATAAGTATAATTTAAATAGCGGCCTGGACTCGGTCTCCACCATCTTAGTCACAGGGGACCATCCATATCTGGAAGAGATTTGCGAAAAACTATCAAATCATATGGAACTTCCTATTACAATCTTAAATGAAAACATGCAAATGGTAATGGATGATGGTCCTTTATTGCATCGTTATCACTCTGCCGTTGGATTGGCCATCAAAGGGGTGCAATAATCATGCTTGTCGACATTAATTTACTCCCCAAGAAAGAAAAAAGAAATCCACGCTTCTTCATCTATCTCATTCTTTTAGTCATAATTGCTTTAGCGGCGGGTGTGTTGTTCTATTGGCAATATTCTTTGCAAACAGTCCGAATTAAAAGCATGGATAAACAGATTTTGCAAGTGAGGGATGCGACTGCAACCGTGGAACAAAATCTGATTAATACACAGAAATCCGGAAGTTCCGTTACTGAATTGCATCGTGTCATTGAGTGGGCTGATACTTTTCCCATCGATACGGTGTTTATGTTGCAACAATTAACGTCATTGCTCCCTGAACGAGGTTTTTTCGATGAATTTACCTATAAAGAGGATGGATCCATCGAATTAACGATTCAGTTTGACGCAACAAGACAGGCTGCCAATTATTTAACGGAATTGACGAAGTCCAATTTGATTGCTTCTGCGAACGTGGATTCAGTAAAGAGCGATGAGCCGGGAAAAGATGAGGACGCAAGCCTTGATGAAAATACAGGCCCTTATCTTCCTCGCTATTTGGCCGTTTATACGATTATCCCCGATCAAGTGGCCTTAAAAGAGGCAGTGAAAGAAGACGAGGAACAAGCAGCGGAAAAGGGAGGGGCTTCTGAATGAAAAGAGGATTCAATAAAAAACAGCTCTTTTTATTGAGCGGTACCTTTCTTATCCTTATCTTGTTATTTATCTTTTTATACTTTTACTTGCTCGATCCCGTGAAAAAGGAATTGGTCGCCAAGACATCCGAATTGAAAAATGAGGAGCAGATTCTGTCGATGGTACAAATGAAAGTGGAGACGGGAGCCGGGATTGATTTTGAGTCGACGACAGAGCTGCAAAAAAGGCTACCTGTACAACCATTAACGGATCAATTCGTGTTGAATATGGAAAAAGCAGAGGTCGTATCGAATAGCTTTATTATCGATATGGAGTTCACGGACGGGGAAACTTCCGAGGAGACTGTACTGGATGAAGCAACGGAAGAAGCTACATCTACGGATGATGCATCCGGAAGTTCAGAGAATCGTGCACAAGACTCTGAAACAACAGAGAACGAAAATTCCTCGGGGACAGCGAATGCAACAGCAACAACACCCAAAGTCGAGAATAACGTACAGGAAGCACCGGGCACATTGCCTAATAGCTTGAAAAAGATTTCAGCGAAGATAAATGTCAGGTCATCATCTTATGAAGAGATGCTGGAATTCATACGAACCATTCAGTCCACTAATCGTATCGTGACGATAGATAGTTTAACATTTAAGGGTGCGGAGGAAATCACTAAACGGGATCAAAACCTAGAACCTTTGAAATATGAACTGATTGTAACGGCCTATTACTATCCTTCATTAACGGATTTGCAAGACCAGACCCCGATTGTCGTAACACCAAAACCTAGTGAAAAGAAAAATCCATTCAACACAAATGAAAGAGATGATGCTGATATGGATAAGGGCAATTAGGATGAGGGAGCGAAAATGTAGGAATGTGGATAATGAAAAGGGCATGACATTGATGGAAGTCTTGGCGGTGATTGTCATCTTAGGGATACTGGCTGCAGTGGCCGTCCCGATTTTTTTCAATGTGATACAGAATTCGCGGACGAATGCATTCGTTTCAAATGGTTATGCTTTTAGGGATGCTTCGAATTTTTATTTAAAGGATAAGGTCATGCGTGGAGATCGTGTGACAGAAATCAGCTATCAGGAGCTTGTCGAAGCTGGTTTTCTCGATAAGGTGGTAGACCCTGATACGAAAGAGTACTGGGACCCTTCAATTAATGAATCCTATGTGACTGCCTTGGATAATAAGGTCGTAGGAATATGTCTATACGGTGAGAAACGTAAACTTTGCGGTGATGAAGGAGATGGGAAAGCTATCCCTTTTGAAGATGTATCACCTGAATTAGTGACAGATAAATGAAAAGAGAAAAATGACGAAACCTATTAATGACAAGACGACAAAAGTCTTGTTATTTTTTTTTGCCCCTATGTTAGGATGAAAAAAATGAAGCAGAGAGGAGGAAGAAAAGTGGACAAGTCCGAAAAACGTAAAGGGGTAAAGATTAAAATAAATGGAGAAGAAAAAATATTTGTGGGTGAAAATAAGCGGGAGTCTACAGAGGAAATTCCAGAGGCTGCAAGTAAGGAACAACCGGATGATAGTTTCGAGTGGATTTTGCCGGATGATTCCGTAGAAAACAAGGTTGTATTGGTTCCTACACCACCTAAGAAGAAAATGCCGAAGCTTATCGGTTTTAATACACATACGGGCAAACGCCCTGGTAACAGGTCTTTAAAGACTTTTGTGATTGCTGTTTTTTGTGCGATTTTATTTGGATCGGTACTGGGCCTTATCGCCGTAAATACCATAACGAAGGAAAAGGCAACGGATTCTCCGGTCGAAACAGCTATCACGACGACGGCATCCCCAGTTGTAAAGAATGATAGCGGGGGTGAAAAAGGGCAGGGGATGGGACTGAAAACGTTCCTGGTTCAAGGTGGGATATTCAGTAGCGAGGATGCCGCGAAACAAATCCAGGAGAAAATCGTGGAAAAACAGGTTCCTGCTGAAATATTCAAAATGGAGGACAGCTATTATTTATTCCTAGGTTCAGCTGAAAGCTTGATTTCAAGTAAAGAGCTAGCTTTATTTTTAAAGACCTATGATGTGGAAGTATTTTGGAAGGAAATTGATTTAAAAGCGTCGGGAATAAGTGCAGAAGAAGAGAAAACGCTGGATGTCATGAAGGGGATTTATTCATCCCTATCAGAGATTTCATCAGGAGAGCTTCGTGGGAAGGAAACGAAATGGGATGCTGAAACGTTGAAAAAAGATATGGATAAGCTAAAGGATGAGAAACTTTCATCTGAGCTTTCACAGATGAACACCCATTTAGCGGCCGCAGCCAAGCTGATCAGTGAGTATGAGACGTCCAAAAAGGATGAACAGCTATTAGAGGCACAGGGAAAACTATTGAAGTTTCTAAAGGGTTTTCAAAGTATGGGGAGTTAAGAACAGGTATGTGAAGGGGAAGCTGTTTTCTAAAGAAAAAGTTCCCCTTTAGGAGGAAATTGTTTGAATTAGGGACCTTTTTTTATTTTCCAGGAAATAAGACTGAATCTTTGTCGATTCCTGGTAAACAATAATTGTGGAATTCTTCATAATTTGATAGGATGAAAAGGTATCTCTCCTAGTAAAGAAAGGTGAATTTTTATTATGCATTCATTAATTTTAGCTTCTTCATCACCACGCCGTAAAGAACTTCTACAATTCCTACAAATCCCCTTCGAAAGTATGAATTCCAATGTCGATGAAAGTATTGACGAAAACATGCAGGCAGAGGACGCAGTGCAAGAATTAGCTGTAAGGAAAGCGGAAGCCATTGCAACAAGATATCCGGACAGTTGGGTAATCGGTTCCGATACCGTCGTGGTACTTGACGGGCAAATCCTCGGAAAGCCGGCCAATCGTGCTGATGGAAAAAGAATGCTTGAAATGTTATCGGGTAGAACACACGAAGTTTATACAGGTGTGGCCATCCTATATGGTGAGCACAGCAGCGTATTCGCAGAAAAAACGGAAGTGACTTTTTGGGAGCTATCAGAACCTGAAATCGAACGTTATCTGGACAGTGGTGAACCATTTGATAAAGCTGGGAGCTATGGGATTCAAGGGTTGGGTTCGCTTCTTGTCAAACAAATCAATGGGGACTATTTCTCGGTAGTCGGACTCCCAGTTTCAAGGCTAGCAAGAGAATTAAAGATGATGGAATCCGCGTGCACGTAAGATTTCGGACTGATTTCCTCCCTTTTATTCAGGAAGGGTGGATGCTTTGAGTGAAAAGATGTTAATCAGGGATTATCCGAAAGAAGAGAGGCCTCGTGAAAGGTTCTTGCAGGACGGTCCCCAGAGTCTCTCGAATCAAGAGTTACTTGCGCTATTGTTAAGGACGGGATCTAAGGAGGAATCTGTGCTTCAGCTCTCCAATAGGCTTATCAAGGCTTTTGAGGGATTCCGGCTTTTGAAAGAAGCGTCCGTAGAGGAATTGACTGAAATCAAGGGAATCGGGGAAGCGAAAGCAATTCAAATTCTAGCATCGGTAGAGCTTGGCCGACGAATCCATAAATTAAATGATCAAGACCGCTATGTTATCCGTTCCCCGGAAGACGGGGCCAATTATTGCATGGAAGAAATGCGTTTTTTGTCGCAGGAACATTTTGTTTGTCTTTACTTAAATACGAAAAACCAAGTCCTTCATAAACGAACTGTCTTCATAGGCAGCCTCAACGCTTCGATTGTGCACCCACGCGAAGTATTTAAAGAAGCCTTCCGTAGGTCGGCAGCCTCTATCATTTGTCTTCATAACCACCCCTCCGGAGATCCTTCTCCCAGCAGAGAAGATATTGAAGTGACAAAAAGGTTAGTAGAATGTGGTAAAATAATGGGGATAGAAGTACTGGACCATATCATCATCGGGGAGCATAAATATGTGAGTTTAAAGGAAAAAGGTTATTTATGACACTATCCAAATTTTTGACGATACGATATAATGTTGTTTATGATTTTTAAAAGAGGGAACTTTTTTCAAAAACCTATTGTCAAAAAACGACAAATTATCATTTGAACTTATAAAAAGGCATTTTTGTTTACGAAAGGGAGATACCATAATGTTTGGAATTGGCGCAAGAGATATAGGAATTGATTTAGGAACGGCGAATACGCTAGTTTATGTTAAAGGAAAAGGCATTGCCGTCCGTGAACCGTCGGTTGTTGCCGTGCAGACAGATACAAAGCAGATCGTTGCTGTCGGTAAAGACGCAAAAAACATGATTGGCCGTACACCGGGAAATGTAGTGGCACTTCGTCCTATGAAAGATGGCGTAATCGCTGATTATGAAACAACGGCTACGATGATGAAATATTATATGAAAGAAGCTCAGAAAAAAGGCGTATTTGGCAACAAGCCATATGTCATGATTTGTGTGCCTTCAGGAATTACGGCTGTTGAACAACGTGCAGTGATTGACGCAGCTAGACAAGCTGGTGCTCGTGATGCTTATCCGATTGAAGAGCCATTTGCAGCTGCTATCGGAGCGGATCTTCCTGTTTGGGAACCTACAGGCAGCATGGTTGTTGATATTGGTGGAGGTACTACGGAAGTGGCCATCATTTCTCTTGGAGGTATCGTGACAAGCCAGTCAATCCGCATTGCTGGTGATGAGATGGACGATGCAATCATCGTTTACATACGTAAAAACTACAACTTGATGATTGGTGAGCGTACATCGGAAGCTATTAAAATGGAAATCGGTTCTGCAGGTGATACAGAAGGAATCGAAAACATGGAAATTCGTGGTCGTGACTTATTGACGGGTCTTCCAAAAACGATTGAAATTACGGCAGAGGAAATATCCAAAGCATTGCGTGATACAGTATCAGCCATTGTGGATTCTGTCAAAAACACATTGGAAAAAACTCCACCTGAACTTGCAGCTGACATCATGGATAGAGGCATAGTATTGACAGGTGGCGGAGCTTTACTGCGTAATTTGGATAAAGTCATCAGTGAAGAAACGCAAATGCCGGTTATTATTGCTGAAAATCCTCTTGATTGTGTAGCTATTGGAACAGGGAAAGCCTTGGACCATATTCACTTATTCAAGACGAAATCTAGAGATTCTCGCTAAGCGGTACTTATAAAAAAGGCCGGCTCAACAAAAGATCGCAATTTTGAGCCGGCTTTTCTATTTTTTTACCTGTCTTAAATGTGTAGTTTTTTGACAGAGGATATTATTATACTTCATGCAAATAGAGTAAATTAAAATAGAGGTGCAGATCATCATGCCACAGTTTTTTAATAAAAAGCTCCTTCTCTTGCTCGTTAGTATTATCGTTCTCGTGGCATTGATCGGTTTTTCATTAAAAGAGAGAGAAGAGTTAACTTGGCCCGAAAAGTTCTTGAAGGATACAACCGGTTGGGTTGGTAATGTGTTTAATAAACCAGTATCGGGTATTACAGGTTTTGTAGGGGATTTAAAAGACCTTCAGCATACATACGATGAAAACAAGAAATTAAAAGCTCGTCTGGATGAATACGTCTTGTTGAAAACGCAGGTGCAGGATTTGAAAGAAGAAAATGAAGAGCTTCGTGATAATCTTAAAAAAGAAGATGACTTGCGAAAGTATGCACCCATTCAGTCAACGGTCATAGGTCGTAATCCGGATCGCTGGCATGAAATGCTAACGATTAACAAAGGCGAGCGTAACGGTGTGGAAAAAAATATGGCTGTCATCACTGCCAATGGCTTGATTGGTAAAGTTAAAGCCACGACTGAATTCACGGCTTCCGTTCAGCTTTTGAGTTCGATCGATAAAGCGAACCGCGTCTCAGCTATCGTCCAGGGTAATGATAAGGCATATGGTTTGATAGAAGGGTTCGATGATGAGAAGAATCTTCTATTGATGAAACGGATTCCTTATGATAAAAAGATCAAGAAGAACTCCACGGTCATCACATCCGGTTATGGCGGGATCTTTCCTAAAGGTCTGCTAATTGGTAAGGTTGTTGACGTGAAGGTGGATCAATATGGGTTGAACCAAACCGCATATATTGAGCCGTCAACCGATTTCTATGATATCAATAATGTAATGGTCGTTAAACGTGAAGTTGAGGGAGCTGAAGAAGAAATTGAAGGGGAGGATGAAGCTAAGTGAAACATTTCATCCTTTCTTTAGTAGCCTTGCTTTTCTTCGTTTTTGAAAGTATTTTTGCGCAACTTTTCGCGGGGGATGTCTTTGGAACCAATAACATTCTCGTTCCCCGTTTCATGATCATTTTCGTCTTCTTCCTGACCATGTATGGTTCAAGGAAGCTGGGGATGTTGTATGGAGCTATTTTGGGGCTGACCTATGATGTCGTATATACGGAGATTTTGGGAATTTATATGTTCCTTTTACCTTTCCTAGCATACTTGATTTCCAAAAGTATGAAGATCCTTCAAAACAATATTCTTATTACCTGTTTAATGGCACTTGTCTTTACGGCACTTGTTGAGGGTGTGTCATATCAAATGAATCATATTCTTACTTTTGCGGATATGGGATTCGGGGAATTTGCAGAACGGAGATTCATTCCAACGCTCATATTGAATCTCGTTTTTATTATTATTAGTTGCTACCCTTTAAAGAGACTTATTGAAAAGTTTGATTTGCAGGGAGAAATGGAATAACGTTCACTGGACTGTTGGATGCGGTCTAAAATGTATTTTCTCTTTAACATGTGCGTAGAAAAAGGTAAATTGTTTTCCTATGTCGAATTATATTTCATTGAGGTGAAACAAACGTCATGAATAAAAGAATTCAGCAAAATGTTATGATTAAGGGGACAAAGGACGGGTTTATGCTTCATCTCGATGATTCTTGCTCATTTTCCGAATTATTGAAAGAGTTAGAAGTGAAGCTTTCGGCAAACTATCAGTTTCAAGAGAACGACCCGTCCATTTCCGTTAAAGTACATACCGGGAACCGCTATCTAGATGCAGAACAGAAGGAAAAAATCAAAGAAGTTATTCATAAAAAGAAAAAGCTTATCGTCGATGAGTTGATTTCGAATGTCATGTCAAAGGAAGATGCGAAACAGTGGAAAGACGAAAACCAAGTGACAACTTTGACCAGGGTGATAAGATCGGGACAGGTTTTTGAAGTGCCCGGCGATTTGTTGCTCATTGGCGATGTCAATCCAGATGGTACTGTCCGAGCTGGTGGGAGCATCTATATTATGGGACAGCTGAGAGGCATTGCCCACGCTGGTTATTTGGGGAATAAAAAGGCCATCATCGCTGCATCCATCATGAAACCTGCACAATTGCGAATTGCGGGGAAAGTGAACTTATCTCCTGACCAATATACGAAATTTGGACATGACTTGGAATGTGCGTTCATGGACGACGAAGAAAATATCATCATTGATAAACTGCAAGTTTTGAAGAAATATAGACCTAATTTAAATAGATTAGAAGGGGGTCTCTAATCGTGGGAGAGGCAATAGTTATAACATCTGGTAAGGGTGGTGTCGGCAAAACGACCACCTCAGCCAATCTAGGAACGTCGTTAGCTCTTCTAGGCAAAAAGGTTTGCTTGATTGACACGGATATTGGTCTTCGGAACTTAGATGTGATTATGGGGTTGGAAAACCGTATCATCTATGACTTGGTCGATGTAGTCGAAGGGCGTTGTAAAATTCATCAAGCACTTATTAAAGATAAGCATTTCGAAGATTTGCTTTATTTGCTTCCGGCTCCACAAAACAGTGACAAATCAGCTGTGAATGAGGAACAGATGAAGAAACTGATCAGTGATATGAAACCGGACTATGATTACATCGTGATCGATTGTCCGGCAGGTATCGAGCAGGGCTTTAGGAATGCGATAGCGGGTGCGGACAGGGCCATCATCGTCACCACCGCTGAAAGACCGGCCGTCCGTGATGCAGACCGTATCATCGGCCTGCTTGAGAAAGAAGAGCATATCGATCCTCCTCAATTGATCATCAATAGAATCCGTGGACATCTTTTACATGAAGATGAAGAAATGGATATTGACGGAGTAACCAATTTCCTTAAAATCGATCTTATCGGTGTTATACCTGATGATGATCAGGTCATTGTGGCTGCGAATAAAAAGGAACCGATAGCTTACAATCCGGACAACAGGGTCTCGATTGCCTATCGGAACATTGCCCGCCGGATTCTTGGTGAATCTGTGCCGTTGACTCCAATTGGTGGAGAGCAAAAAGGTTTCATGTCTAAATTGAAAAAATTCTTTAGTGTGCGTTAATTTAGTAAGCGGGAGCATTCCATGCCCTCGCTTTTTTTATTTTTATCGAAAAATGGATATAAAAAAGGTAAGCCTCATAATAGGCTTACCTTATCTATTGTACTAAAGTATTAAAAATGCAACAGGTTATCCGCGTCTTCCGCCTCTACCGCCACGTTTTGATTCTGTACTACGTTTGAGCGTAGATAAATTCTCTTCGCTAGTCTTTAAAAAACGGACCATTTTATCTTCGAAGTTTTCCTTAGGTTGAAAATTGCCTTTAGAACGAAAATCTTTATTACGATTATCGCCTTGGCGTGGTGGGCGTTTAGTATAAGAAGAGGTTTGTCCTTCGGGTCTATCTATAGCTTTTTTGATGGACAAGGCAGTTTTTCCGTCTTTCTCGCTGATCACTTTTACCTCAATTTGGTCGCCTATTTTAAGATGGTCATTAACGTCTTTTACATAGCTGTCCGCTACCTCACTGATATGCACAAGACCTGTTGAGCCTCCTGGTAATTCTACGAATGCTCCAAAATTAGTGATACCTGTTACTTTACCTTGTACTTTGCTGCCTATTTCGATTGACATATTAAAATTGTTCCCCCTCAATAATGTTAAAACAACTTCATTATAACAAATAAAGTAGGAGAATATCAATTGGATTTTTCACCTCTTCCATTATTAAAAGGGAAAGGCTTTCAAAACGTTTGAAAATCAGTCTTTTTTTCTTTCGTCCATTCGTTTTTAAAACGCAAACCATTCATCTGTCGTAAAGAAAAACGATTCCTCGTCATAGTCTGGACAGGTTGCTCATAAGTTTTAATATGAGCGCTTTGATATGAGCAGGGGGTAGATTTGGAATGGATGATCGCAGGAAAGATATCCGCAATCGTATCGCCAAGAGACGAAAGGTGAAGGATAGCCCAGTGGTTAACAGTACTTGGACGGAGATTGAAAAGGAGAACCCGTACGAATTCGAATCTTTTGACGGGTATTCAGAAAAAGATCATCCGCTCTTTAAGAAGGAATATTTCTTTTTGAAAATCTTGGTGAGCATTTGCCTATTCTTAGTGGTTGCCGTGATGTTCAAGCACCCTTCCGTTCGCTTGGACTCAGCCAGAAGCTTTGTTACGGAAAACATGAACCAAGAGTTCCAATTTGCATCGGTTTCCAGTTGGTATGAAAATGCTTTTGGCAAACCTATCGCATTTTTACCGACTGAATCCACTACTGAAACGGCGGATTCGGGTGAAGAATATGCGATGCCTGCATCGGGGGAGATTACGCAAACCTTCGAGGCGAACGGCGAGGGAATCATAATGGAAACGAGCTTAGGGTCCAAGGTCGAAGCCATCAATGAGGGGGTGGTCATTTTTGCAGGGGAAAAAGAAGGAATCGGTAAGACTGTGGTCATACAGCATGCCAATAAAAGTGAGTCATGGTATGGCCAGTTGGAAAAGATTGATGTGAAGCTCTATGATCTGGTGAAGAAAGGGAAAGAAGTAGGACAGGTCACCGTAAGCGAGGATGGTTCCAAAGGCAGGTTTTACTTAGCCATTAAAGAAAATGATGCATTCATCGATCCTAAAAAGGTGATTTCCTTTGACTGAATATGCGAACTTACTGTCCAAAATCAAGATTCATCCGACGCTGTGGTTCGTCATAGGAATCGCCATCCTTACGGCACACTTTATTGAAGTGATGATGCTTTTACTCATCGTATTTATCCATGAGATGGGACATGCTGCGTGTGCACAGTATTTTAAATGGCGGATCAAGTCGATTCAGCTCCTCCCCTTTGGTGGGGCTGTCGAGACCGAGGAATATGGCAATAAAAGTTTGAAGGAAGATCTTGCAGTCGTACTGGCGGGCCCACTGCAACATATATGGCTCATTGGAGCGGCTTACCTGCTCTATTTCTTTTCATTCATTTCTTCTGATCTGTATCATTCCTTCTTCTATATGAATCTTATGTTGTTGTTCTTTAACCTGCTGCCAATTTGGCCATTGGACGGGGGAAGGCTACTCTTCATTGGTGTTTCCCTATACTGTACCTTCCTTGAGGCTCAGAAATATACCTTATATTTTTCTGGTGCATTCGCTGTATTGGCGTTTTTAACATGGCTTCTTCTCGAACCGCTTAACCTGAATATTTGGCTGATCATCTTTTTTATCAGTCTTTCTCTAATCATGGAGTGGCGACAGCGATATTATGCGTTCATGCGGTTTCTTCTGCAGCGCCATTACGGAAACACGAATGATCTGGCCAAATTAAAACCCATCATGGTGGATGCCCATGAACCGATTTATAAAGTGCTGGAATTGTTTCAACGTGGCTGCAAGCATCCCGTCATCATCATGAAAAATGGGAAAGAGAGTGGCTCATTGGATGAGACGGAAATACTTCATGCCTATTTTTCCGAGAAAATGACCAATGGGCAAATTGGTGACCTGTTATATTCTTATTAAATATGGTATCCTTTCTTCAAATTGAGGAGAGGATTTTTTTGATGAAAAAAGTGATTGTGAACCTATCTTCGCGTGAGAAGAGAGTAGCTGTCTTAGAAGATGAAGTGTTGCGGAAAGTCGAAGTCATGCCACCTCATCAACATAGTACGGTAGGTAATATTTATCTTGGCAAAGTGACTAAGGTCTTGCCAGGAATGGATGCCGTGTTTGTCGATTATGGTGCAGACAAGAATGGTTTTCTGCATCGGGATGAAATTCCGGCATATCAACTGACGAAGCGTGATGGAAAATCACCCATCAATCATTATGTTAAACAGGGTGAAAAGCTGCTCGTTCAGGTGAGCCGTGATGAAACGGGTACAAAAGGGGCGAAATTGACGGGGCTGATCGAGTTTTCGACGGATTCCCTCGTTTACATACATGGAATAGATTATGTTGGTGTGTCGAAGAAATTCAAAAATGAACGTTTGCAAAAGTATTGGAGAGAAAAAGCAACAGAATATAAGCAAAAGGACGAGGGGGTGATTGTTCGCACCTCGATGGAGAAGGAAAGTGAGTCGGCATTTCTCGACAAGCTGAATACACTGAGGCAGCTGCATAAGGAACTGGAAGGAAAGTCCGGTACGATGAAGGCGCCTGCCCTTCTCTTTGAGAAAGATACATTCCTGGAGATGGTTATCGCTGAAATGGCGAAAACGGTATCAGGTCAGCTCTTTATCGACAATTTTGATGCGAGTCAAGAGTTGAAAAAGTGGGTGCTGACTAATGGTAAGGAATGGAGTATATCCTATGAGACTGGTGCGAAGAACATTTTTTCAGAACGGAATCTAGATAACCAGTTCGAAAAGGCCATGAAAAAAGTGGTCTGGCTCGATAATGGGGGTTATCTGATTTTCGAAGAAACCGAAGCGTTCACCGTAATCGATGTCAATTCAGGGAAGTTTACAGGCAAGGTGGAAAAGGAAGCGACGCTTTTTGAAGTGAATGCAGCGGCAGCAAAAGAAGTCGCCCGTCAGCTGAGGCTTAGAAATATTAGTGGAATCATCTTGATTGATTTCATCAATATGGAGAAACCGCAACACAGGCTTGAAATCATCGATCTGTTTAAAAAGGAAGCCGCGAAAGATGAGATGCGGATGAAGGTTGTCGGATTTACTGAACTAGGAATCCTTCAAGTGACGAGAAAACGGACATCCCCTTCGCTTAGTGAAACCATGACGGTTCCTTGCCCAACCTGCAATGGAAGTGGAAAGGTGGAAAGCGCTGAAACCGTTGCCTTCCGCTTGGAGCGGGAGTTGCTGGAGCACCGCAAAACGGACGATGAGGCCATTTGGGTGGAACTTAGCCAATCAGTGGGGGATGTCCTGTTGGGGGAAAAGGAATCATATAAAGCGACATTGGAAGAACTAATATCCAAAAAGCTAGTGATCTCTTATGTTCCAGGCCCGGTCCATACATATTCCATCAGGCGCTTCGGAAGTTATGAAGAAATCAAGCGGTCAGTAAAGTGATGGACAAGAAATCCAACAAATGTATTGACAGTCATTCAGGTTTCATGATAGGATTTTAATGTTATGTTTGTAGCACCCGTGCTACAACCGCTCAACAACAGGTCTTAAGTTTTTTGTCTTCTGGACAAAACGCCTGTGATTGGCGAGTCTGAGACATTCAAGGAGGTGCAAGTATGTACGCAATTATCGAAACTGGCGGAAAACAAATTAAAGTAGCAGCTGGCGAAGCGGTTTACATTGAAAAATTAAACGCTGAAGCAGGCGAAACTGTTACATTTGACAAAGTTTTATTCGTAGGTGGCGAGGACGTGAAAGTCGGAGCTCCACTAGTGGAAGGCGCTACTGTAACAGGTACTGTTGAGAAACAAGGGAAGCAAAAGAAAATCACTGTCTTCAAATACAAAGCGAAGAAAAACAATCGTAGAAAACAAGGTCATCGTCAACCATACACTAAAGTTGTTATTGAAGCAATCAACGCGTAAGGGCTGATATCAAGATGATTAAAGTTATCTTTGATGCTCCGCAAGAACGGATCACTTCGTTCACATTAAGCGGACATGCTGATTTTGCTAAAAAAGGTTCCGATATCGTTTGTGCAGGCGTATCGGCCGTATCCTTTGGATCGGTCAATGCGATTATGTCCTTAACGGATGTAGAACCTGAGATAGAGCAAGGGCAAGACGGCGGCTACCTTCGCTGCGTCATCCCGGGGAATCTTTCGCCGGAATCCGAAGAGAAGGTGCAATTGCTCTTGAACGCAATGCTCATATCGCTACAAACCATCGAACGTGATTATGGTAAATATATGAAAATTATCCTCAACCAGTAGGAGGTGGAACAAATGTTAAGATTAGATCTTCAGTTCTTCGCTTCGAAAAAAGGAGTAGGTTCTACAAAGAATGGACGTGACTCAATCTCTAAGCGTTTAGGCGCTAAACGTGCAGATGGTCAATTCGTTTCTGGTGGTTCTATCCTTTACCGTCAACGCGGAACAAAAATCTATCCAGGTGAGAACGTAGGCCGTGGTGGAGACGATACTCTATTTGCAAAAATAGACGGTGTTGTTAAATTCGAACGTTTCGGACGTGACCGTAAAAAAGTAAGCGTATATCCAGTTGCACAAGAAGCATAATTGGCATCTTTGAACAGAGGCTGACTCAAAAGGGTCTGATTCCTTCTATGAGACACTATATATCGCGTCATTATTGATAATGGTATGCTTTATATAGTGTAGAAGGGGTCCGGCCCTTTATTTATACTATAAATATGATGAATAACCAGCGTTTTGCAGGAGATTTTAGTCAATTAGTATGGAAAACCACCTCTGATTCACAAAAGGCTCGCCAGTTTTGGCGGGCTTTCTTATACTTTAGGGGGTAAAATCCTGGATTGCTCTAACTAACACATTGATTGAATTTAAATAGACTGTTCAATTCAACTATTATATCTCCAATTGTTGCATGAATAAGCCCATTCTCTTTGCAAGTTCAAACGGCTCTACCATCGTCCAAAGAACTCAGGGTGTGTGGCTGTATTTTTTGGACGGGGGCTTTCATATGAAGGCATGTGAATCGAGCTTCATTTCCTGTTTGTTTTGTTTTTTGATATACTGATACAAATGGAAGTATTCAACATGATAGAGCCAAAAAAAGTTTCTTTATCATAATTGAAGGTGTTAATAATGGATAAAAATTGGACGACTATTGAAACGCTTCGTCAGACTAGACATGATTGGCTGAATAGAATTCAAATTATAAAAGGGAATTTGGAGTTGAATAGAATTGATCGCGTCAAAGGATTCATTGACGAGATCATAATTGAAACCCAGAATGAGGCAAGGCTCTCTAGTTTGAATATGCCAAAGTTCAGCGAGATGCTGTTGACGTCGAATTGGAGTAATTCAACATTTCAATGTGAATTTGAAATTATCGATGTTTTTGCGGGCTCCAATGAGTTGGACGAGTTGATGTCTCGTTGGACGAACGATTACTTTAAAGTTTTAGAAAAGAATCTCGATCCTTTTGGAGAAAATGTACTGGCTGTTTCTATGTGTAAAAAAGAAATAAGTGATATGCGTTGTTCTTTTCATTTGCAGGGCCGTTTCAATGATCAATCCGCGGTGGTGGAATTTATAGAAAAATCCTTAACAGCGGAGCAATCAATAGAAATGCGTATTTGTAATGAGAATGAATTATTCTTTAAGATGGATATTAAGTTTTAGAGAAGTATACAGCAAGAAATGACTTGCAGAAAACAAGGAAGTGATAGCATGTTTGTCGATCAAACGAAAGTCTATATAAAAGGCGGAGATGGTGGTAACGGAATCGTTGCTTATCGTCGAGAGAAATTCATACCAAAAGGCGGACCTGCCGGCGGAGATGGCGGCAATGGAGCAAACGTCGTATTTGAAGTGGAAGAAGGATTGCGGACGTTGATGGATTTCCGTTATCAACGTCACTTCAAGGCGCCTCGCGGGGAACACGGCATGTCTAAAAATATGCATGGTGCAACTGCGAAGGATATGGTCATTAAAGTTCCACCTGGTACAGTTGTCATTGATGAAAAAACGAAAGAAGTCATCGCAGATTTAGTTGAACATGGACAACGTGCCATTATCGCTAAAGGCGGCCGTGGTGGACGCGGGAATTCCCGTTTTGCGACACCAGCCAATCCGGCACCGGAAATTTGTGAAAATGGCGAACCAGGACAAGAACGCGATATTATCATGGAACTGAAGTTATTGGCTGATGTAGGCCTTGTAGGATTCCCGAGTGTTGGTAAATCTACATTGCTTTCAGTCGTATCAGCAGCCCGACCTAAAATTGCCGAATATCATTTCACGACAATCGTGCCGAATCTTGGTATGGTTGAAACGGAAGATCACCGCAGTTTCGTCATGGCCGATTTACCGGGGCTAATTGAGGGTGCTTCTGAAGGAGTAGGTCTTGGACATCAATTCTTGCGCCATATTGAAAGAACAAGAGTCATCGTTCACGTGATAGACATGTCTGGCCTTGAGGGCAGAGATCCGTACGAAGACTACCTGACAATCAATAAGGAACTAGAAGAGTATAATCTTCGTTTGACTGAACGTCCGCAAATCATCGTAGCCAGTAAAATGGATATGCCTGATTCAGCAGATAATTTAGCGGCATTCAAAGAAAAGCTTAAAGAGGAATTCCCGGTCTTCCCGGTTTCAGCTGTAACACGTGAAGGTATCCGTGAACTTCTTTATGCAATTGCCGATAAAATTGAAGAAACACCTGAATTCCCGCTTGATCATGAAGAAGAGAATACCGGGGTTCATCGTGTTCTTTATAAACATACAGCCCTTTCAGATGAATTTGATATCGAGCGTGAATCGGATGGCAGCTTTGCTGTTAAAGGATTCAAGATTGAACGTCTATTCAAAATGACGGACTTCACACGTGAAGAATCCATCAAGCGTTTTGCTAGACAACTTCGCTCATTCGGTGTCGATGAAGGATTGCGCCAAAAAGGTGCGAAAAACGGGGATATCGTTCGTATCCTTGAATATGAATTTGAATTTATTGACTGATAATATGTAAAAACCATGGTGGTAGGCAAAAGGAGCGTGCGGACTTTGAATAAGGCCGATCAGAAATTTTTCCTCGTTCGAGAGGATGTCCTCCCCGAAGCGATGAAAAAAACGCTGGATGCTAAAGAAATGATTGAACGGGGAAAAGCAGATTCAGTTTGGGAAGCGGTACAAAAAGTGGATCTGAGTAGAAGCGCCTTTTACAAATATCGGGACACGGTCTTTCCGTTTCATACGATTGTCAAAGAAAAGCTAATCACTCTGTTCTTTTACCTCGAAGACCGTTCCGGGACTCTATCGGAGCTCTTACGACTGGTCGCCTCATCTGGCTGCAACATCATGACGATTCACCAAACGATTCCCTTACAGGGTCGTGCCAACGTCACTCTCTCGCTCAACACGAGTGGGATGACGGTGGATATTGATGATCTTTTAACAAGATTGCGTAAAATGGAATTCGTCGAAAAGGTCGAAATCCTTGGGAATGGTGCATAGAATAAAGCCTGTACAGTTCATTGTACAGGCTTTTTTTTATGTGTGGTCATTAAAGATTAACTATTGTAATAAATCAGAAAATGGCATAACATAAACAATAGATTGTCCGTGAAAAGGGGATTATAATATGACTTCAAAAATAGCATTTCTTGGACCGAAAGCAACGTTCACGGATTTAGCTGTCTCTCGCTTATTTCCTAATGATAGTAAAATTCCGATGAGTACGATTCCAGACAGTCTCGACGCTGTCCGCGATGGGGAAGTAAGTCATGCGCTGGTCCCTATCGAGAATGCGTTGGAAGGTTCGGTTAATATAACGATGGATTACCTGGTTCATGAAGTGAGGCTTCCGATTAAAGGGGAAATCACGATTCCTATCGAACAGCATTACATGGTTCATCCGGATCATGCCAATCCTGACTTTAAACCGGATAGGGTCTATTCCCATTCACACGCTATTGCACAATGCCGTAAATTCCTACATAAAGATCTAAGTGGCATCCCATTTGAATATGTTACGTCAACGGCTGCAGCAGCAAAAATGGTAATGGAGAATCCGGATGCCAAAATTGCAGCCATCGCGAACGAAATGGCAGCACAGGAGTATGGGTTGACGATTCTTGAACGAAATATTCACGACTATGAGCATAACCATACCAAATTCATTGTCGTATCCAACGGCGAAGTCGATTTCAGTGGGCATTTAACTACTGAGGGAGACAGTAAAACGACGTTGATGATCCAGCTCCCAGCCGATCATTCGGGACAGCTTCATCAAGTTCTTTCTGCCTTCTCATGGAGAAAACTGAACCTTTCCAAAATAGAATCTCGACCGATGAAAACAGGACTAGGTCATTATTTCTTCATTATCGATGTAGAAATGGCACTTGACGAGGTGCTCATCCCAGGCACGATTTCTGAACTTGAGGCCCTTGGATGTACCGTGTCAATCTTGGGCAGTTATCCATGCTTTACCGTTCAAAATGGATTGGTGCACCGATAAGGACAGATGTAGACAGAAGGAAACACAGTTAAATGGTCTTTAAAGTACATTCCTAAAAAATCTCCTTGGATAAAAGTCCAAGGAGATTTTTTTTAGGAGGCCTTGAATCTAATTAGAAAAATAGGGAGTGACACATTGTTCTGCCTTTTTTAAAGAACGTAAAGCTATTAAGCCCATATAATAGGATTTAATAGGGTTAATTATGAAGTGGGTTGGGAGAAATACATACCAAGAGGTAAACCAGATTTATCGTTACAATATCCTCTTACAGAATTTAAATGTAAAAGACTGAAAAAGATGAAAGAGGGGATGGGAGATGTGCGGTAAAGATGAGTAATGAGTTCAAAGAAACGTTCGGATCTTGGCTGCAAGCCATCGGAACGGTTTTATCCGCCATCGCAAATACACCAACCCTTATATCGGATTACGATTCTGCAAATAACTTGGATGTGGTGGGGAACACTCTCCAGGGAACAGGTAATGCTTTAATTGCCGATGGAGAGGAAGCTTTCACTTTAGATCAAATCGGAAGTGCAGTTCAGGCCATTGGAAATTCGACGGTTATTACAGGATTGATAGGTACTTTTTCAGATGACACGAATGATCTATTGATTATAAACGGAAATTTTATTCAGGCTTTAGGCGGTGGCGTATCTGCGGCGGATATAACCGAAAATGCACCAGCTGAAGGGATAAATATAGTTGGTAATTTAATGCAGCTGTTGGGAAATTCATTACAAGCACTGTCTGGGATTATTGAATTGAAAAGAGAAAATACGAATCCAAGCCTGGAAAGCAAAGGAAATGGGAGCCAAGGGAGTGGGAATCAAGGGTACGGAAGCAAAGGAAATGGGAGCCAGGGAAATGGGAACCAAGGGTACGGAAGCCAAGGGAATGGGAACCAAGGGTATAATGAGGGACAATTAGACCCGGAAACATTACAAACGTTAGGGAGCTGGATTCAAGCGATAGGAGCCGTTCTCAACCTGATCGCTCAATTAATAAGCAATGAAGAGGGGGAGAGTGGAGATGAAGGCGAAAACGAGAGCGATTCGTAAGAAAATAGGACACTTCGAATGCCTTTACTTCGAAGTGTCCTATTTTAGTTAACTAAAATCCCGGCTTTATTCAATGCTTCTTCTGCTTCGTCCAGTAAGTCTTCTGAAGCGGCACTAATGGTATGAAGGTGAATGCCGCTAGTCAGTTCCGATAATAATGTGGCTTTTGTTTTAGTAACCTTTGAAAGGAAGGATGCCACTTCTTTCCGATTACTGACCATGATGGAAGCCGTTAAGTCCCCATACACGGGATGCTCTATTTTCACGTCTTTGACGGTTATGCCGATATCGACAAGTAGAAATAATTCCTCCTGGGCTCGCGTGGGCTCGTGCTGGCAAGCGATGGTCCGTTCAGGGTTTTGTCTAGTCTCGGTTTGCAAGTAGATATACCCCTGGCTAGTAGCGATAATCGGCTCATTTCGTGCTTTAAGAAGGGTAATGTCACCGACGATGACCTGCCGGCTCACATTGGTTATTTGGGAGAGTTCGCTACCGGTAACAGGCTGTGAACTTGTTTGTAGGATATGTAAGAGCTTGGTTCGTCTTTCTTCGCCTAATAATTTCTTTTTTTGCATGATCCTTCACCTCGTTATGTACAAATAGTTTACCATAAAATAAAGGGGCTAATCGAATGAAAGTCGATTTACCCATGGTGTTCCTTAAATGCATGCGGGTGAATGCAGCAAAAAAGAGGGAGGCACATGGAAACGTCCGCCCTCAATCTTGTACAATCATAGGTTACTTGCCTTGAAAGTATTGCCCCCGTTCATATCACCAGATTGGAATCCTTTATTAAACCAGCGCTTTCGCTGCTCGGAGGTTCCATGCGTAAAGCTGTCAGGAACAACATACCCTTGAGCTTTCTTTTGGATGGTGTCGTCTCCCACTCCACTGGCTGCACTCAAAGCCTCTTCGAGATCGCCTTCCTCAAGTAAGTTCTCTCCTTGAGCGTGATGAGCCCATACCCCTGCTAAATAGTCAGCTTGAAGTTCCAGTCGAACAGAATATTTATTATATTCTTTTTCACTGACCCTTGACCGGTCGGGCATTTCTTTTCTAGACGTGCCCAATAGGGTCTGTACATGATGTCCCACTTCATGAGCTATGACATAAGCCATTGCAAAATCTCCGGGTGCCTGATACTCATCTTGAAGTTCCTGATAGAAACTCAAGTCAATATAAAGCTTCATGTCACCGGGACAATAAAAGGGTCCCACTGAAGAACCGGCCGTTCCACAGGCCGAGTCGACACTTCCTGTATACAAAACGAGAGTGGGCTCTTTATATTCTAGCCCTTGCTTACGAAACTCTTCCGCCCAAACCCGCTCGGTATCTCCAAGAACGACCGAGACAAATTGAGCGAGCTCCTTCTCCTGGTCCGTTTCCTCATAGGAGTCATTGTCTGTAGTATCATTGGAACCAAGGCCATTCAAAAGATCACTTGGGTTGCCACCTAGGAACATAACGATCAAAACGACAACTATGCCAAATCCGCCACCAATCCCGGCGATGCTCTTTCCACCCATTCCTCTTCTGTCCTCAACGTTCGAACTCTTTTGTCTTCCTTTCCATTTCATTCAGATACCCTCCTAGACTGTTGTTTTTTATGTAGTGCCATCTAAATCAGCATTTTATAAATCCTATACCCTATACCCAAAGTTCGGATTGATTAGACAGAGATGCACGCTGGCAAAAAGCGGTCAATCCTGCTACCCCCCTCATTTGAACGGGTTTTTCTGACTGTGTGGCTTTCATTCATATTTTAGTTTCATCAAGCATAAGTTTTCATGATAAATAATAATGGCAATTTACCCACTACATCATAGTATATATGGACATATGCACAGGAGGGGTTATCAGCGTGAAAATTCATATAGTCCAAAAAGGCGATACGCTTTGGAAGCTCGCAAAAAAATATGGCGTGAGTTATGAACAACTGAAAAAATCCAATTCTCAGTTAAGTAATCCGGATATGATGATGCCGGGCATGAAAATTAATATACCTGGAAATACATCGGGATCAATTAAAAAAGAGATGGGCACGCCACAAGTGACATATCAATCCAAAGAATCTCAAATTCAACCGATTCAAATGAAAGAACAGCAAATTCAACAGCAACCCGTGATGAAGGAACAGCAAAAATATCAAGCACCTATAAAGGAACAGCAGAAATATCAACAGCCTGCGATAAAAGAATATCAATTGCCTATTAAAGAAAAGCAAATGCCTGTTAAAGAAAAGCAAATGCCTATAAAGGAAATGCCCGTTAAGGAAAAACAAATCGTTGTCCCGAAAGAGGTTCAGGTACCGAAACAAGTGATACCAGAAATAGATATCAATAATTATTATTTGGTCAATATGACCAACATGAGTGTACAGAAGCCACCAACTCCGCCAACTCCCCCAAAAAAGGTTGAAGCGGTGAAGCCAGTAGAAAAACCGGTAAAGAAAAAATCAAAAAAGAAGCCAGTTGTTCAGGAAATATGTGAACCGGTAGACGATTGCATTCCAATCACCCCTATCATGCCAGGAAGCGGTTTTAGCATCGATCCACCGCCATGGGCATCCATGCCCATGCATGGGGTCCAAGGAGCTTTTCAGGGAGCCCCTCACTATCAACAAGGTGTTCAAGGCATGCAAGGCTATCAAATGATGGAAGAAAGTTCAGACGTATGGGGAGAATCTCCTGATATGCATTCAATGGGTCAAAGTACCGTCCAAGGAGCCAGTCAAAACCAGGCCGGTCAACAATACTATCCATATCAAGCTTCAGCACCCGTCCCACATCATATGTATGGCGGAACTCCACAACAAGTTGCAGGTGCGTATATGCCGCACCATTATGAGTCATCTTCCGAGTCGTCATCGTCGAATGCTCCGAATTTCCAATACTATCCACAGCAGCCCTATATGCAGTCCAATATGCAAGCCGAAAGTGAGGATTGTGGCTGCAACAAGGGAGAAATAGGAACATATGGACCAGAGAAAGAAGTGAAGGGCCAATACTATGCTATGGAAGAAACGCAAAGCAAGGCGCACCATCACCCTGATTATCATCAATTCCATAAAGGCAGACCACAATACTCAGAATCCTATGCGGGAGCTAGTATTCAAAGTCTAATGGGGGAAAAACAGCAACCAATCCAATATGAAGTAGAATCGGTAGATGAAATTCAAATACAAGAATATCAAGGAGGACCTCCTGGAGGCATGATGGGGAACCAGTCTGGCAATCAGATGGGAGACATGATGGGGAACCACCAATACGGCAATCAAATGGGAGGCATGATGGGGAACCACCAGCCTGGCAATCAGATGGGAGGCATGATGGGGAACCAGCCCGGCAATCAGATGGGAGGCATGATGGGGAACCAGCCCGGCAATCAGATGGGAGGTATGATGGGGAACCAGCCCGGCAATCAGATGGGGGGCATGATGGGGAACCAACCTGGCAATCAGATGGGAGGCATGATGGGGAACCAACCCGGCAATCAGATGGGGGGTATGATGGGGAACCAACCCGGCAATCAGATGGGAGGCATGATGGGGAACCAGCCCGGCAATCAGATGGGGGGCATGATGGGGAACCAACCCGGCAACCAAATGGGAGGCATGATGGGTAATCCATACGGCAACCAGATGGGAGGCATGATGGGAAACCAGCCCGGCAACCAAATGGGAGGCATGATGGGGAACCAGCCCGGCAATCAGATGGGAGATATGATGGGGAATCCATATGGCCATCAACTAGGGGGCCAACCAGGTGCGATGCCAGGTCAGTTTGGCGGACAGCCCGGAATGATGCGTGGACAGCTCGGAGGTCACCCTGAAGCAATGATGCCAGGGCAAATGGGTGGGCAACCAGGTCAATTCGGAGGCGTTCAAGCACCTGAAACATTTGGAATGCCTACGTATGCGGACGAAAGTGATGACTACTAATTATCAGGGGGACAGTGTTTTTTACACTCGTCTCCTCTCTTATTTAAACCGCCGACCTAAGAACGTCCATCATCTTCAGAGCAATGTCTATATGATTTCATTCAAAAAAGACGCTCCCATCATTCTTAAAGGATTCGATAGCTTTGAAAAATGGGATCGACAAAGGGAATTGACTTCCTTGTTAAGTCAAAAAGGGTTCGAACAAACGTATCAGATTCACCAGAAGTTAATGCCGTTCCAATTCAAAGGGAAATGGTATGGCAGTATGGACTATATACCTCCAAGCAAGAAAAAGTTCCGTTTTTCCCATCATAAAGACCGGTTGGAGGGCATTGAATTATTGGAAAGATTTCACGATGTTTCTGAAAACCTGTCAATCAAAGCTCCCCTATTTGATCAGGTGAGAAAATGGAAAGAAAGATTGTCATTATTTAAAAAGAACATTTCGTATACTCGCCAATATGTTTCAGATGAAATCATCAATGAGTGGGTAAGGTGGGGGGAATGGTCCTTGGAGGGGTTTGAAAAAAACCAATCAAAATGGGATAAGGAAAAAAACGTCATCATTCACGGTGACTGTGCCCACCATAATTTTTTGAGAAGAGAAGATGGGTCACTTGCTTTAATCGATTTCGATTTAATGGCGAAGGCACCGCGATGCATCGATTATTTACAATATGCCAATCGGATTTCGCCCCATCTCGATGATGCTGCCACGATGCTTTGGCAAGTTCCACAGTTGAAAAAATATCAAAAAGATCGGGCATTTCTTTATGCTTTGGCTTTCCCTACGGATATATTCCGCGAGTGGAACCGGAATAATAAAAGCTCATCACAATTCCATTCCGTTTGGAAAATGACGGTGGAGGGGTTTTCGAAGCGAATGGAGATGAACGAAAAATTGGCGGACATGATTTCCAAAAGGTAATGAGTATCTAAAATGGACATAACTTACAGACTGAAATCCCTTCAATACACCCATGCTAATTATGAGCGAAAATAGGCTCAATCCATTTTAGCAAAGGGGGGATTGTTGGTGCGGAACAAAGTTTGGGCACTGCCGCTTTGCACGGTATTCGTTGGGGGTTTGATTGGCTGTGCCAATAATGATACGGCAGAGAATCAAAATCCTATGAATGAAACGGGGTACCATACAACCGAAAAGAATGCACTAGTTCGTCAAATTAATTTTGATGATATGGAAAAGGATTTGTATGGAAAAGATGATGCATACAGCAAGAAGGACCGTAACTATCATGGTCATGAAAGCAAACCACTTCGGGCTAAATCATCCTATTATAACTCCTATGAAGGGACATTGGTCGACCAAGCGGATAAGATTGCAAATCGTGTAGACAATGTCATTGACGCCAGGGCCATCATCATGAAAGATGAAATGCTAGTGGCTTTGTTGCTAGATGATTATGATCAGGCGACAGCGGTCAAAGAAGCGGTGTGGAAGAAAATCGAACCTCTAACAGAGGGCCGGGCACTTTATGTAACGACGGATGAAGGTGTGTACTACCGGACGATGACACTCGATAATAACCTGCGAGACGGAGATACAAAAGAATTAATTGTCCTGGATGCCAATGATATGTTCGACAACCTGGATATTCATAAAGATCATATCAAATAAACGCATCCAAGCTGGCTTCGAATGGAGTCAGCTTCTTTTCTTTAAAAAGACCAACGGAATTTTTTCGGTTAATAATCGAATTTCAGGTCAAACTATGTAAAAAGTAAACGCCTTAAGAGGTGATCGCATTGATTAATCAACTGAAAATCCAGTTTTTCTTGGCCTTGTTCGTCATCCCGTTCTGTTTGACTGCTTTTGCCGAGGAAGCAAAACAAGAGGAAAGTCAGCCAATCGAACAAAAAGTCATCCTTCAGCGTTTGTATCTCGATGGGGAATTAAGTGAAGAGAAATTGACGGAAAAGATTTGGACGATGGAAGACTTTTGGTTGAAATACCAAGGATGGAATGTGGTTGATCAAAATGATGACCACATTGTATTGAATAAAATAGAGAATGATATATCGCCCTTACTCAAAGCAAACGGCTATCTTGGGATGAAGGAGGATGGGACTCTATCCATTTTTATCGGGAAGCCGGAGCATGCCAAAATCATTCATACTTTCTATCAATTGGATGTAGGGAAATTGGAAGTGTACAAGCAGGAAGAATTGCAAAAAGGGATTCCAATCGTAAATAAGGATCAATATAAACAGCTTATTAAGGAATATGAGCCGTATTCGATTAACTAGGATGGGAGAAATACACCCGTCCTATTTGTCTGCCTTCCAAGGATTGATGGGTGACTTAACGCCCAACTAACGGGTAGGGAATTCAGGATATCCAGGGTCGGGGCAAAAGGTGCCTATCTCAAAAGAACATAAATAAGCATAGGAGGTGAACACCACCAATTGCTAAATAACTTTTAATAAACTTCCCTCTCCTTTTATGATAAAATGAGAGGTACAGCTAAATCAGGGAGAGAATTAATTTGTATGATTATATAAAAGGCATGGTCGATTATATTGGACCTGAATACATAGTCGTGGATAATGGGGGAATCGGATATCAAGTGCTGACTCCGAATCCTTTTATTTACTCCGCCCAATTTAAGAAAGAGACTCAAGTTTTTCTATATCATTATGTACGTGAGGACATGATTTCTTTATACGGATTTCAATCAAGGCAGGAAAAGGCACTGTTCACGAAACTATTGAATGTGACGGGAATCGGGCCGAAAGGGGCGCTTGCTATATTGGCGTCGGGCCAGGTGGATCAGGTTGTGCAAGCCATCGAAAATGAGGATGAGACGTTCCTTGTAAAATTCCCTGGAGTCGGAAAGAAGACAGCACGCCAAATGATCCTTGACTTAAAAGGCAAGCTTGAGAATATCATCCCGGATGCTTTCCCGAACTTATTCAATGAAGGAGTTCCGACGGCAATCAATCAAAATGGGTATACCGAAGATTTGGAAGAAGCGATTCTGGCCCTGAAGGCACTTGGTTACTCGGAAAAAGAAATACAGAAGGTCGCGAAAAAGCTGCAAGTGGAAGAAATGACGACCGAGCAATACATTAAGAAAGCATTGCAAATGATGTTAAGATAAGGAGTGGCGCAATGGAGGAGAGAGTTTTTAATCAGGAAGCCGATTTGAACGAACTATCCTTTGAACAAAGCCTGCGACCGCAAAACTTAAAGCAATACATTGGACAGGATAAAGTGAAGGCGAATTTGAGTGTGTACATCGAAGCAGCCCGGATGCGCGAAGAAACGCTTGATCACGTGCTTTTGTATGGACCGCCGGGGCTTGGGAAGACGACGCTTGCCGTCATCATTGCGAACGAAATGGGAGTCAATATCCGCACCACTTCTGGACCGGCCATTGAAAGACCGGGAGATTTGGCAGCCATTTTGAGTGCCCTTGAACCAGGTGATGTCTTATTCATTGACGAAATCCATCGTTTGCCTCGGGTCGTGGAGGAAGTCCTCTATCCAGCCATGGAGGATTTTTGTCTGGATATCGTGGTCGGTAAGGGACCCGAAGCTCGTTCAATCCGAATCGATCTACCACCGTTCACCCTTGTTGGTGCTACAACTCGTGCGGGTTCACTATCAGCACCTCTTAGGGACCGGTTTGGCGTCTTGAGCCGCTTGGAATATTACACGGAACATCACTTGACCGACATCGTTCTCCGGACAGCCCAAATCATGGATACGGAAATGGATGACCAGGCTGCCGGTGAGATTGCGAGAAGGTCGCGGGGGACCCCTAGGATTGCCAATCGGCTTTTACGCCGTGTGAGGGACTTTGCCCAAGTTCGCGGGGATGGCACGATCACGACGAAACTGGCTGATTATGCATTGGAATTAATGCAGGTCGACCGTTTAGGACTGGATCATATTGACCATAAATTACTTAAAGGAATCATTGAAAAGTTTCGTGGTGGTCCTGTGGGCTTGGAGACGATCGCAGCTACGATCGGGGAGGAAGCGCATACGATTGAAGATGTGTATGAACCCTATTTACTGCAGGTTGGTTTTTTACAGAGGACTCCTCGAGGTCGTATGGCAACTTCGCTTGTTTACGAGCATTTCGGGATGGAGATGCCTGAGCGATGAATGTGCCTAAGACGATCATGACTCTAGGTGTGATTATTTTTGTGATTGGATTTGCGATGAAGTTCATTCAGCTTGGCAGGCTCCCGGGGGATATCTTTTTCAAGAAGGGAAATACGACTTTTTATTTTCCTATCATGACTTCGATCATCGTCAGCATTGTGCTGTCGGCTATTTTTTATTTAATTAGCCGTTTTAAATAATAACTAACTACATGATACACAGATTAGGAAGTGGAACAGATGAAATTAGAAGAGTTTGATTTTCATTTACCAGAGGAATTGATTGCCCAAGTTCCTTTGAAGAACAGGGAAGCAAGTAGATTGATGGTATTGGACAAGGAAACCGGTGAGATTCAGCATGATGTGTTCAGTTCAATCACGGAATATGTGAAGTCGGGTGATTGTCTTGTATTGAATGATACGAAGGTTTTACCAGCAAGACTTTATGGAAGTAAAGAGGAAACAGGCGGGAAAGTTGAAGTTCTTTTGTTAAAACAAGAGAGTGACGATGTTTGGGAGACCTTGGTGAAACCTGCAAAACGTATTAAAGAAGGATCCACTATCGTTTTTGGTGATGGCAAGCTACGTGCAGTCTGCACAGGCATTCTGGATCATGGCGGCCGGATTATGAAATTCCAGTATGATGGCATATTCTATGAAATATTGGACGAACTTGGCGAAATGCCGTTGCCACCTTACATTAAAGAACAACTTGACGATCAAGACCGCTACCAGACGGTTTATGCACGTGAACGTGGGTCGGCAGCAGCACCTACGGCTGGTCTCCACTTTACGGAGCATTTGCTTGAAAAGCTTAAAGACATGGGGGTTCACATTGCTTTCATCACGCTACACGTTGGGCTTGGAACGTTCCGCCCTGTAAGTGTGGAAGACATCGACAGTCATGAAATGCATTCGGAATTTTACCAAATGACCGAAGGCACAGCACGGTTGTTGAATGAAGTGAAAGGAAACGGCGGAAGGATCATCACAGTCGGCACGACATCAACAAGAACGCTGGAAACGATTGCATCCCGTAATGATGGGGTTTTCAAGGAAGAAAGCGGCTGGACAAGCATTTTCATCTATCCTGGTTTTGAATTCAAGGGAATCGATGCAATGATCACGAACTTCCATTTGCCAAAATCGACGTTAATCATGCTTATTTCTGCACTTGCAGGAAGGGAAAATGTTCTCCATGCCTACGAAACGGCAGTGGAAGAAAAATACAGGTTCTTTAGTTTTGGAGATGCAATGTTAATCAAGTAATATAAAGAGTGATAGGCTCTTGAAGGGAGTTATTGCGTTGACTGCAATACGATATGAGTTAATCAAAACATGTAAACAGACGGGGGCACGGCTTGGCCGCGTTCATACGCCACATGGTTCTTTCGAAACTCCAGCATTTATGCCGGTTGGGACGATGGCTACCGTCAAAACGATGTCACCTGAAGAATTGAAACAAATGGGGGCAGGCATCATCCTCAGCAATACGTACCATTTATGGCTACGTCCAGGGCATGAGATCATCAAGGAAGCTGGAGGACTGCATAAATTCATGAACTGGGATCGCGCAATATTAACGGATTCCGGCGGTTTCCAGGTATTCTCCCTAAGCAAATTCCGTCAAATTGAGGAAGAGGGCGTCCATTTCAGAAACCATATCAATGGTGATAAGCTATTTTTATCTCCTGAAAAGGCAATGGAAATCCAAAATGCACTAGGCTCAGATATCATGATGGCATTCGATGAGTGTCCTCCATTCCCGGCTACCGAGGAATACATGAAGAAGTCTGTCGAACGGACATCACGCTGGGCAGAACGCTGCTTGAATGCTCATGAACGTCCAAATGATCAAGGATTATTCGGTATCGTTCAGGGTGGGGAGTTTGAACATCTCCGTAAACAAAGTGCGAAAGACCTTGTTTCCCTTGATTTCCCGGGTTATGCTATTGGAGGATTATCGGTGGGTGAACCAAAGGATATTATGAACCGTGTGCTTGAGTTCACGAGTCCGCTCCTACCAACGAATAAGCCTCGTTACCTCATGGGGGTTGGATCACCTGATTCATTGATTGACGGTGCAATCCGCGGGGTTGATATGTTTGACTGTGTATTGCCAACACGAATCGCTCGTAATGGTACATTGATGACAAGTACTGGCCGATTAGTCGTAAAAAATGCGAAGTACGCGCGTGATTTTGGTCCAATCGATGAAAATTGCGATTGCCATGTTTGTAAAAATTATAGCCGGGCATACATTCGCCACTTAATTAAATGCGAAGAAACGTATGGTATTCGTCTAACGACTTATCACAATCTTCATTTTCTGTTAAACTTGATGGAACAGGTCAGACAAGCTATCCGAGAAGATCGCCTTGGAGACTTTAGGGAAGAGTTTTTTGAACAATATGGTTTCAATAAGCCAAATGCAAAAAACTTCTAATTCCATAAATACTTTAAAAAATGAAAGGAGTGAATATAAATGGGTGGTTTAACACAATTACTTCCGTTAATCTTAATGTTCGTATTGTTCTATTTCCTACTTATCCGTCCGCAGCAAAAACGCGCCAAGAATACAAGAAACATGCAAGAGAGCTTGAAAAAAGGCGACAAGGTTGCAACGATCGGTGGAATGCACGGAACAATCGATGCTATCGATGAGTTAAAAATCGTCATTAAATCTACAGATGGTTCAAAACTAACGTTTGACCGTGCTGCAATCCGTGAAATTACGGAAAGCGCACCAGCTAGAGAAGCACAAGTATAAGACAGACGAAAACCGGGCCCTGTGCCCGGTTTTTTTTGTTTCCATTAATTCGTCCGTGATTCTGAGCTCATATTCACTCCAAGTACTCCACCCATCATAGCGGTAATGACAAAGCATCCGTAATAAATCCATTGTTTCAAGGTGAACAGTGCATCATGTCCCAAGTATTGAAAAAGGAACACGACAAGGAGATACAGTAATCCTGTACTGCCACCTAGGAATAACCCCTGTTTCTGACCTTTGCCCCCTGAAATGAACCCGCCAATGAATAATGATATAAAGGACACGATCATGATTACGTATGTCAGGGATGATTCCGTCAATGAAGTGAAACGAAGAAGAATCGAAAATAGAAAACTTGCAATCACAGCTATGGCAAAGATGGAGCCGACGCCATAAAGTACGGCGACGCTCATTTTTTTTGTTTCGATGTTTATTCCCCCTTTTTAAAAGGCTGAATCGACTAGCCTGTTGATGTGTTTGTACAAGCATATTCCACTTTTATCCGCTTTAGACCAGGTTTGGGAACCTTCCGTGAATTTTTAAAATAAAAAGAGTAATTATTCGTCATCCCAGCCATGATAATGGTGAAGGAAGTGCTTTGTATGGAAGATTATTTAAGCAGTGGAATAAGGACCCTATTTGTTTATTTATTCATTTTGCTCCTTTTTAGGTTGATGGGAAAACGAGAGGTCGGGGAACTTAGCATCCTGGATTTGGTGGTTTCCATCATGATAGGAGACATTGCTGTATTAGCCTTAGAAGGAAATGATGAACCATTTTTTGGAACGATTTTCCCGATGTTGGTCCTTGCAGTTGTTCAAATCATATTGGCATTCTTTTCATTGAAGAGTGTAAGGTTCCGCTATCTCATGGATGGCCAGCCGCAAATCATCATCAACCAAGGGAAAATAGATGAGAAAGTAATGAGAAGGCAACGGTATAATTTTAATGATTTGTTGACGCAGCTCCGCGAACAGGGAATCAGTGACTTGAATGAAGTGCAATTTGCGATACTTGAATCTTCGGGCAAGCTCTCTGTCATTAAAAATAGCCAAGGGAAGAAGTCAAAAAGTATCGAAACACCATACCCGCTTATCATCGACGGAAAGATACAGGAAAACAACCTAGCATACATAGGAAAAGACAAATACTGGCTTCTGCATCAGTTGAAAAGGCATGGATACCTGAAGCTTGAAGAAGTCTCGATTTGCGGTTTCATCAATGGTCAGATCTATATTGATAAAAAAGAAGTGAGGAAATAACCAAGGGAACTTGGTTATTTCTATTTCCAAGCAAACTTTGCTAAGAAACCACCGATGAAAGGAATACGAATCAAATCCACCTTCTTTATGCTGCCCGTCCCTAACATGAAAAAGATGAAAAGCACCAACAATACTGAAACGGAGAGCAATAAGCGCGATCCCAATGGCAGAGAGGCGAGAGGGAATTCGTAGACATAATAACCCCCAAAGCCAGAAATCAAAGCAATGATCAAAGAAAGGATGTAGCTCCGGAAATGGAGCGTGAATGGAACGACTTTTATAACGGTGGAAAAGTGGAGGAACGTAACGAGCATGGTCCCTACCGCTATTCCGATTGCAGCCCCCATGATGCCGAAATTCTCCTTTGAAGCCAGCATCCAGATTACGCCGATCTTGAGGATGTTTCCTGCCAGACTGTTAAACATGGCAGCTTTTGCAAGGTCAAGTGCCTGAAGCATGGACTGAAGTGGATATTGAAAATAGAAAAGGATAAAAAAAGGTGCCAGGAACTTAATGAATACGGCTGCATGAGAAGAACCATACATCACCTGTAAGATTGGTTCAGCGAAGATGAAGAGAGTGACGACGGCTAGACAGCCGGTAATGAAGGTAATTTTCAGTGCTTGCTGAAGCCTATGTTCCACTAGCAGATAATTTCCTGTCGTCCGTGCTTCACTAACAGCAGGAACGAGGGCTGTAGCCAGTGAAGCCGTGACAAAGGAGGGAAGCATGAGAAGGGGCAAGGCATATCCTGTTAGCTCCCCGTATTGACTTGTGGCCGCTGCAGCCGTCACGCCTGCCAGGGCTAAGCTCTGAGCAACGACGATTGGTTCCAGGAACCAGGAAATGGAACCGATCATGCGACTGCCTGTCGAAGGAAGGGCAATTCCCATTAGTTCGGTAAACGTCCCTTTTCCTGATTTAACATTTTGAAAGAAACCCTTTCTGAATCTGAAATGCTTCTTGAATTTAAAGCTTGTTAAAAGGTATGAAAGAGAAACGAGTTCACCAATTATTGAGGCAAACATGGCACCGGCTGCGGCATATTCAATTCCATACGGTAAAAAGGCTTTTGTCAGCACCGCGATGAAGGTAATCCGGGCCACCTGCTCAATCACTTGTGAGAACGCAAATGGTTTCATATTTTGCTTACCTTGGAAATATCCGCGCAGGACAGATGAAATGGCGATGATCGGAACAATAGGGGCAATCGCCATAAGTGGCCAAACCGTTCGTCCGTCCGTGAACAAGTGTTCAGAAAGAACGGGTGCCAACAGGAGCATGGCCGGGGTGAAAATCATCGATAAACCAAATGTGCATGCCAAAGAAACAACGAGAATTTTCTTGATTTTCCGTTCATCGCCCCTGGCGTTCGCTTCGGCTACATATTTGGATATGGCAATCGGCAGACCCAATTGAGTCATATTGATAACAAGAAATAATGTCGGCAGTGCCATCATATATAAACCAACGCCTTCTTCGCCGATGAAACGGGCGATGACGATGCGGTTGATGAATCCAAGAACCTTTGTAATCAGGCTTGCTATTAATAAAATCAGCGTCCCTTTCAAAAATTTAGACATTGAACTCCCTCCCTGCCTTCTCAAAAAAGCGGTTATACTATACAATTATCTATATGCTTGTACTTGGACAAAGCATGACAAAAGTGTTTGTGTTCTCTCAAATGATTGAGTCTCTTCTAAGAAATGTACGCATCCAATTGAGAATCATTTTAATGGAGGCAAAGTGATGAAGAAAAAAAATCATCCGTATCAGCGGTATTATTTAAAGGTACGACCATTCCTGAAAAGCAAATGCGAGGAGTTCGAAATGATTGGATTAGAAGCTGTTACCGAGGAGGACCTTTGGAGTACATTGACAGACATGAAATGGAAACGACCGCAGGAAAGCGTCCATCTTCACGAATTGGTCGCTGACATCGTTACGTTTTCAAGCAATCAGTTCATGTCGTTCCAAATGGTCCAAGCTTTTAAATCACCCAATCTATTCGCCCCCCTTTCTGAAGAAGAGTTAAAAGAGCTTTTGAAAGAATAAAAGAGATATATACTTAAATTGACAGCCGTTTGTAAATGAATCATAATAGATATGGTTATGCTTTTTTTTGGAAAAAAGCATAAAGAACTGTGCCTTTTTTCTCAAACTAAAGAGCAAACAAGATCATTCATGAAAAAATAAACAGTTATTTATACTCCAAGAACAGGCGTAATAAAGAAAGGGGCCTACTACATAATGGTAAAAAGAAGCAGAATCGTTGCGTTTTTTCTAATTGTTCTTTTGATTGCCGCAGCGATGGGAACGACTTCAAAAGGAATCCTTGGGAACATCAAGCTTGGTCTTGATCTTCAAGGCGGTTTTGAAGTGTTATATGAAGTAAAACCGCTTGCCGGTGAAAAAATCACCCAGGATGTTTTGAGCAGTACAGCGAGCGCGCTCGATCGGCGTGTCAATGTATTGGGGGTCAACGAACCTATCATTCAAATTGAAGGAAATGATCGGATCCGTGTTCAGCTAGCGGGTATCCAAGATCAAAATAATGCCAGGGAAATTCTTTCGACTCAGGCAAAACTATCCTTCCGTGACTACAATGATAAGGAAATGATGACAGGGGCTGACCTGAAAGAAGGCGGCGCAAAGCAAACGTTCCAAGATAATAAACCTGTCGTTGAAGTCACATTGAAAGATGCAAACAAGTTTAAAGAGATCACTGAAAAGATTTCTTCCATGGAGAGCCCGACGAATGTACTGGCTATCTGGTTGGATTTTGAAGAAGGAAAAGATTCCATTAAAAAAGTAGATTCACAGGACAATATGATTTCAGCACCAGCTGTCAGTGAAGTCTTCAGTACAAATAAAGTATTCATAACGGGTCAATTTACAGTAGAAGAGGCAAAAGAGCTTGCTGGGTTATTGAACGCAGGTGCCCTGCCCGTTGACTTAAAAGAAGTGTACTCCACTTCCGTTGGGGCCCAATTTGGTGAAGGGGCTTTGAATGATACTATTTTTGCCGGCATCATCGGAATTGCACTTATTTTTATCTTCATGCTTGTGTATTATCGCTTCCCAGGCTTCATTGCGATCGTCACATTGAGCATTTACATTTTCTTAACGCTATTAGTCTTTGATTGGATGAATGCGGTTCTTACGTTACCTGGTATAGCGGCTCTTGTACTCGGTGTTGGGATGGCAGTCGATGCCAATATCATCACCTATGAGCGAATCAGGGATGAGTTAAAACTTGGACGATCTGTGAAGGCAGCATACACAGAAGGTACGAAAAATTCACTTGGCACAATCATGGATGCTAACTTGACGACATTGTTGGCCGCAGCCGTACTATTCTTCTATGGGACAAGCTCGGTTAAAGGATTTGCCACAACGTTGATCATTTCCATCTTAATGAGTTTTGTCACCGCCGTATATGGTACGCGTCTTTTCATGAGCTTATGGGTGAAAAGTGGGTTCCTGGACAAACGGAAATCTTGGTTTGGCGTGAAGAAAAAATACATTCACAATCTATCCGAGAAAATCGATTTAATGTCATTGCCAACTCGCTTTGATAAAATCGACTTCGTAAAACATCGGAAAGTCTTTTATAGCATTTCAATCGGTGTTACGCTCATCGGGATCATTTTCTTGTTCGTATTCAGATTGAATCTGGGCATTGACTTTACCAGTGGTACCCGTATTGAAATCGCTTCGAAAGAGGCACTTACGACTGAACAGATTAAGACGGAGATGGACAAGTTCGATATTGAAGCGAAGGATATCAGGCTTGCCGGTACAGATGATAAAAATGCTGTCGTTCGTACGGTCGGTGTCCTTGATAAACAGGAAATCGCTGAATTGAAGGACCACTTCAATAAGGATTATGGTGCCGAACCTAATGTCAGCACCGTTTCTCCTACAGTCGGAAAAGAACTTGCTAAAAATGCGATGATTGCTTTATTGATCGCATCACTTGGCATCATCCTTTATGTATCCGTACGCTTTGAATGGCGGATGGCTTTACCGGCTGTTGTAGCCCTAATACATGATGCATTCTTCATCATCACGATATTCAGCTTGCTTCGCCTTGAAGTGGATATCACATTCATCGCAGCAGTCTTGACGATTGTGGGTTATTCCATCAATGATACAATCGTTACTTTTGACCGTATCCGTGAGAACTTACGATTTAGCCGTAAGGTCAAAACGGTCGAAGAGCTTGAGAATATTGCCAATATCAGTATAAGACAAACGTTGACGAGATCGATCAATACGGTCTTGACCGTTCTTGTGACAGTTGTGGCGTTAGCGATATTCGGAAGTGAAGCTATTCGAAACTTCTCGATTGCTTTATTTATCGGTTTATTATGTGGCGTTTACTCGTCCCTATTGATTGCTTCTCAATTCTGGCTCGATTTAAAAATCAAAGAATTGAAGAAAAAAGGACCATTGAATACAGCAAAAGAAAAGAAACAGAGTATGGAAGGTCAAGTTTAATAACTAAGAGGGGGCTGGCATAATTGCCGGCCTTCTTTTTTTTCTGAACAAGAAAGTCTATAATATAAAATTGAAACCAAACTTGTGATTTTGTATAATAAGTAGGTTAAGGGGTGAATGCATGTTAAAGCCAAAAACTCGATGGAACGTAAAATCCGTCGATGAAAATAAAGTAGCTATACTAGCCGAAGAGCTTCATATCACACCTTTGGTTGCGACATTACTAGTGAATAGGGGCCTAGATACCATTGAAAGTGCCCGTTCATTTCTATTTGTAAAAAATCAAACTTTCCATGATCCGTTTTTAATGAAAGATATGGATAAAGCGGTATATAGAATAAGAGAAGCGATACAAAATAAAGAGAAAATCAGGATTTTCGGGGACTATGATGCGGATGGTGTAACGTCCACGACGGTCATGATGACGACATTGACTAAATTAGGTGCTGATGTCGATTTTTACATTCCCAACAGGTTTACGGAAGGATATGGACCGAATCCAATGGCTTTCCGCCTGGCTGCAGATCAAGGCGTTAAGGTGTTAATAACCGTCGATACGGGAATCTCTGCTGTGGAAGAAGCGAAGCTGGCAGCTGAGCTAGGCATGGATTATATTTTGACCGACCACCATGAACCAGGTCCTATCCTGCCTGAAGCACTGGCCATCATCCATCCAAAGCTTGAAGATAGCGCCTATCCTTTTAAAGACCTTGCAGGAGTGGGGGTTGCGTTCAAACTGGCCCATGCTTTACTTGGCGAAATGCCCGAGGATCTGCTGGAAATCGCGGCAATCGGTACCATTGCCGATTTGGTCCCTTTACAAGGGGAGAACCGTCTGATTGCTGCGAAAGGAATCGAAAAGCTGCGGTTGACCAAACGACCAGGGCTCGTAGCCTTGATGAAAGTGGCGAATATCCAGCAGGAGGCATTGAGTGAAGAATCAATCGGATTTGGGATGGCGCCTCGAATCAATGCCGTTGGCCGCCTTGGAGATGCCGATCCGGCCGTCGATTTACTGATGTCGGATAATTTGGAAGAAGCGACCGAGCTTGCTGTGGAAATCAACGATATTAACAAAGAGCGGCAAACGATGGTTGCATCGATGGCTGAAGAAGCCATTCGGGAAGTGGAGGAAAACTATCCGCCTGAGACCAATGGTGTCCTTATCATTGGAAGGGAAGGGTGGAATGCGGGGGTTGTCGGGATTGTAGCCTCTAAGCTCGTTGAACGTTTTTACCGACCAACCATCGTATTAAGTTTTGACCAGGAAAAAGGACTTGCAAAGGGATCGGCCCGGAGCATTTCCGGCTTCGACCTTTTCGCAAGCCTTTCAACCTGTCGGGAACTATTGCCTCATTTCGGTGGCCATCCTATGGCTGCAGGGATGACATTGAAAATCGAAGACGTTCAAGAGCTTCGGGACCGTATGAATAAGATTGCGAACGAACAACTTAACGAAGAGGACTTCACACCGATTACCAATCTGGATGGGGCGACGACATTGGCTGAAGCCTCCATTCAAACGATCCAGGAAATGAGTTTGCTTGCTCCCTTCGGTGTGACGAACCCTAAGCCGAAGATTTTAATAGATTCCGTTCAGCTTGCGAGCGTCCGCAAAATTGGCACGAACCACAACCACTTGAAGGTTCAGCTTGAGGATAGCGAGAATCATAAACTGGATGGGGTAGGGTTCGGCCTTGGACATTATATGGAAGAGATTGCCCCACACGCAAAGGTTTCCGTTATCGGTGAACTTTCCATCAATGAATGGAATAACATCAAAAAGCCGCAAATCTTTGTGCAAGATATAGAAGTCAATCATTGGCAACTTTTCGACTATCGAGGCAAGGGACAAGCTGATAAATGGCTGGCGGACATTCCGGCACATAACCGGAAGATCGTTATCTTCTCTGAGGAAACTCTTAAAGCCTATCCATTTCTACAACAACATCCTGACCTTGTCCATATAGAGGACGAAAAGGATGCCTTGGAACTGGAATGTCATGAAGGCCATGTCGTATTCATGGACATGCCACCGCTGAGGAACCTGTTGAAACAGGTGGTTGAAAATAAAAAACCAGCACGAATCTATGCTCATTTTTCTCATGTGCAGGATCATTTTTTGAGTACGCTACCGACGCGTGACCACTTCAAATGGTTTTATGCATTTCTTTCCAAAAAGGGCCCGCTCGATATAAAAAGGTATGGCGATGACCTTGCCAAATACCGCGGCTGGTCAAGAGATACAGTGGATTTTATTTCTAAGGTGTTTTTTGAGCTTGATTTTGTTACAATAGACAATGGATTAATTATGCTCACGACCAACCCGAAAAAACGCGATTTCAGTGAATCTGTTTCGTTTATAAGAAAGAAAGAACAATTTGAGCTCGAGCAAGAGCTAGTTTATTCTTCCTATCAGCAATTATTCGATTGGTTCAATCATATATTGATTCATGAGGCAATAGACCTTGAGGAGGAAACAAAGCAATGGATTTAAAGCAATTTGTAACGATTGTGCAAGACTGGCCGAAACCGGGTGTTATCTTCAAAGATATTACAACATTAATGGATAATGGTGCCGCTTATAAATACGCAACAGATCAAATCGTGGAGTACGCCCGCGATAAGAAGATTGATTTAGTTGTTGGACCTGAAGCGCGCGGATTCATTATCGGCTGCCCAGTCGCATACTCTTTGGAAGTGGGATTTGCACCAGTGCGAAAAGAAGGTAAGCTTCCACGGGAAACAATCAAAGTCGAATATGGTTTAGAATATGGAACGGATGTATTGACAATCCATAAAGATGCTATTAAACCGGGCCAACGCATTCTAATCACCGACGATTTACTTGCTACTGGCGGTACAATCGAAGCGACGATTAAATTAGTAGAAGAACTTGGTGGAATTGTAGCGGGAATTGCATTCCTGATTGAATTAACAGACCTAGATGGAAAAGATAAATTAGAAGGTTATGATGTTTTAACATTAATGACATTCTAAAAACAAGGGCGCTCTGACCAGAGTGCCTTCTTTTTTTTATCATTTTCAGTGATTTTGTCGAATTTCCAATGAAAAAAAGAAGCATTCTAAAGAAAATACACGTTTAACCCTTTACATCCTTGTGTTTTTTTTCGATAATAGTAATAATAAAGAGTTTTTCTTCTACTTAAATCAATTTGCACATGTATCCGTTTAGGCGGATTTATTTTTTTTAGCAAATAATGTAGGGTTTTGTTGAAAGAAGGAAAGTGTTACCAATCATACTCAATCCGGACGGAAAAGTATCCGGTGGCAGTTAAAGTGGGGTTAAGGTGATTAAATGGCTAATGATCAAATATTGACTGCCGAGCAGGTTGTAGAACGGGCCAGCTTATATCTTCAGCCGGAAGAAGCTGAATTTATTCATAGAGCGTTTAAATATGCAGAGCATGCTCACCGAGAACAATTCCGTAAATCGGGGGAGCCGTATATTATTCATCCGATTCAAGTCGCTGGTATACTGGTGGACCTAGAAATGGATCCTGCAACTATTGCCGCAGGTTTTTTACATGATGTTGTTGAAGACACGGAGATCACGTTAAAGGATATCGAAGAAAATTTCAGTCCTGAAGTAGCCATGCTCGTCGATGGCGTAACCAAATTAGGGAAGATCAAATATAAATCACAGCAAGAACAACAAGCGGAAAATCATCGGAAAATGTTTGTTGCAATGGCTCAAGATATTCGGGTCATTTTAATCAAGCTAGCCGATAGATTGCACAACATGCGGACGTTGAAGCATCTTCCACAGGAAAAGCAGAGAAGGATTTCGAATGAGACCCTGGAAATCTTTGCACCGCTTGCACACCGTCTAGGAATTAGCACGATTAAATGGGAGCTGGAAGATACCGCACTACGGTATTTGAATCCGCAACAGTATTACCGCATCGTCAATCTCATGAAGAAAAAGCGTGCGGAGCGCGAAGAGTATTTAGAAGAAGTTATTGAAGAAGTGCGTAAGAATGTTACGGAAGTCCATATAAATGCCGACCTTTCCGGCAGACCGAAACATATTTACAGCATCTATCGGAAAATGGCTCTCCAAAACAAGCAATTCAGTGAAATTTATGATTTATTAGCGGTACGAATCGTGGTTAACAGTATCAAGGATTGCTATGCAGTCCTGGGGATCATCCATACATGTTGGAAACCGATGCCTGGCCGATTCAAGGATTATATTGCAATGCCAAAGCCGAATATGTATCAATCGTTGCATACGACGGTAATCGGACCAAAAGGCGATCCGCTTGAAGTGCAGATCCGTACATCGGAAATGCATCGCATTGCCGAGTTCGGGGTAGCCGCTCACTGGGCTTACAAAGAAGGCAAGGATGTCGGTGAACAGCCGTCCCTAGAGGAAAAATTGACATGGTTCCGGGAAATCCTAGAATTCCAAGATGACGCTACCAATGCCGAAGAATTCATGGAGTCCCTGAAAATCGATCTTTTCTCCGATATGGTGTTCATTTTCACACCTAAAGGCGATGTAATTGAGCTTCCTTCAGGATCTAATCCAATTGACTTTGCTTACCGTATCCATTCCGAAATCGGTAATAAAACGATAGGTGCCAAAGTGAACGGTAAAATGGTACCGCTGGATTATAAGCTGAAAACAGGTGACATCATTGAAATCCTGACTTCGAAGCATTCATATGGACCTAGTCAGGACTGGCTAAAACTTACCCAAACGTCCCAGGCGAAAAATAAAATCCGCCAATTCTTCAAAAAGCAGCGCCGCGAAGAAAACATTGAAAAAGGCAAAGAGCTGGTTGAAAAAGAAATCAAGGAAATGGAATTTGACCTGAAGGAAATCCTGACTCCCGAAAACATTAAGCGCGTGTCGGATAAATTCAATTTCCTTAATGAAGAGGACATGTATGCAGCAGTCGGCTACAACGGGATTACAGCCCTTCAAGTAGCCAATCGCCTTACTGAAAAATGGCGTAAGCAGAAAATGGTCGAGCAGGAAGCGGACATCACAGAAGCGGTTTCAGATCTCAAAACCTTCCCTAGCTCATCGAAAAAACGTGACTCTGGGGTTCGTGTACCAGGCATTGATAATCTGCTCATACGTTTATCAAGATGTTGCAATCCGGTCCCAGGCGATGAAATTGTCGGCTATATTACCAAAGGACGTGGAGTCTCCGTTCATAGACGAGACTGCCCTAACTTGGAAAGTGGCGAATCGGATCACCGTCTGGTCCCTGTTGAGTGGGAAAGCAGCATAAACGATCGCAAGGAATACATTGTTGAGATTGAAATCAGCGGATATGATCGACGAGGCTTATTGAATGAAGTCCTGCAAGCGGTCAATGAAACTAAGACAAATATTTCAGCCGTTTCAGGTAAGTCAGACCGTAATAAAGTGGCCACCATCAATATGTCCATTTACATTCATAACATTGCCCATTTACAAAAGGTCGTCGTCCGTATAAAACAAATACCAGATGTCTATTCCGTAAGAAGGATTATGAACTAAGGAGTTTTATCACTATGCGTGTTGTTTTACAACGTTCCAAAGCTGCCAAGGTCGTTGTGGCAGACAAAACAATTGGTCAAATTGATAAAGGGATCGTGCTTTTAGTCGGAGTCACCCATGGGGATACCGTGGCTGACGCCGTCCAATTGGCTGAGAAAATTGTCAATCTTAGAATATTTGAAGATGAAAATGAAAAGATGAATCATTCATTACTGGATGTTGGTGGTTCGATCCTTTCCGTTTCACAATTCACCTTATACGGTGATTGCCGAAAAGGCCGTCGCCCGAACTTCATGGACGCCGCCCGTCCTGATGAGGCGAAAGCTTTATATGATCTATTCAATGAAGAATTACGCAAACGTGGCGTCCATACCGAAACAGGTGAATTCGGTGCCATGATGGATGTTCAGCTCACCAATGATGGTCCAGTAACGTTGCTATTGGAAAGTAAAAAATAAATCCCTGCATTGTGCAGGGATTTATTTTTTTATCCGAGAAAATGGGAAAAGCCGAGGCCCCACATTTTGGGCCCCGGCTTTACATCATTTAAAATACCTTGCCAAACCATTATAGATGGCAGAGGTGACGGTTTCTTGGTATTCGTTCGTTGTAATCGTCAATTCGTCGACAGGGTTACTTAAGTAACCTAATTCAATCAGTGCAGCGACTCGTTTGTTTTCACGGATTACATGATAATCCCCAAACCGGTACCCGCGATTAGGTACCTGCATGGTGGAACCGAGTGAATGGGCTATGGAAGAGGCCAAGGCCTGCTGATAGCCGTGATAATAATACGTGGTTATCCCACTTGTAATCTGATCGATGGTGCTATCATAATGGAGGCTGATGAACGCATCGGCATTATGAATATGAGAGATGCTGACACGTGATGGAAGAGCCACATACGTATTGGAGCTTCTTGTTAGGATGACTTTTGCCCCAGCGGCCTGAAGCTTGTCCCGAAGTAACTCAGCCGTCTGGATGGTCAAGTTCTTTTCAAGAGTACCACCAACTCCGATTGTCCCGCTATCGCGGCCTCCATGGCCTGGATCAATGATGATGACTTTATCTTCTAAATATTTTTCAACACCTGGTCGTTTAACTTGATCGGCGTTCCCCTCAACTTTAACAATCCAGCCTGCTACATAAGCGGTTTTCCCATTCTTAAGCTTAATGGAGTACCAATCTCCCTCCATGCCAAGGACGGGGAAGGTTTCCCCCTCGTTAACTTGTCCAACGATGTCGGAGCCAGTGTCCGGTTTACTTCTAAGGATGGTGCCATCATGTAAAGTTGTAATGTTCTTACCTTTGTTAGGTTGGTTCGTTTTTTGGGCCGTTTGTTCCTCATTCTCAATTTCTAGGAACCAGCTGACGACCCATCCTTTTTTTGCGTCGGAAAGTTGAAGCTGTGTCATTTGTCCTTTTTGTTGGAGAACTGGATAAGTCTCATCCTTATTGACCGAACCGATGACTTCGCTATTCAAAGAATCTTTTTTCCGCACATTTAAACCTGTGGCGGTTATTCTTGCTATGGCCGTGCCTGCCGTGATTTCCTTGGTAACGTCTTTATCCTTGCCAATTTCTATGTATGATTCAGCGACCCATCCTTTTTTGCCTTTAAAGTTAATTTCAGCCCATTCATTATTGATTTGATAAACGGTGACCGAAGCACTCTTATTCAGTTTACCTAATGAGGCGCTGTTTTTGGATGGTTCCGAACGGACATTAAGGTTGTCGACCATGACGAAACCGGTTTTCAGGTTCCTTCCCGATTCTTCCTTAACATCTTGATTCACCTTGTTCTCTGCTGAAGAAGAAGGAAGCTGAATGTAGTCAGCTGCGACCCATCCCTCGATGTCACCTTTTTTAATTTGGACCCAATTTTCATTCTTTTCCATTATGTCTACTGGTGTACCTTTTGATAATGTACTTACCGTTTGGAATGTGGTGCCTGGACCAAAACGGACACGGACGGAATCGCCGGTAATGGTACCTTGACCAGTTTTCATCCTGACTTGACCCGACTCCGTATTTCTTTCCACAAGCCAATTGGCCACCCAGCCTGTCCTACCGGTACCAATCCGTATTTCGTACCAATCATCTTTTTCACTTACGATTTCATATTTGTCGCCCTTTGTAAGCCTTTTGACGATAGGGTAACTAAGGCCCGCACCTTCACGGACATTGACCACCTTTGACGTCACGATAATTTCTCCTTCACTTTCTCCAAGTACGTGTTGTACCGGTGAAAAAGCCGTCATCATCAGCAACAGGGCAAGGGCAATGAATCCTGGTTTCCTTTTCATGGCTGTCTCTCTCCCTTTTCTGTCTATCTGTATCTATTCTCGTTCAATAAAAAATTTCCCTCTTTATTATGCAAAAAAGATTTATTTTTGGAAAGACTAAATCATATCTAAACGATGGAGGGGTACAAATGAAATTCAGCGAGAAGGCCCAAACGACATTAAATGGAGGCAATCAAGTATTAGGCGTCGATTTTCATGATTTCATCCAAAAGGAACAAACTGCAAATCTTGTTGAATTAGCATCCGAATTCGAAGTGAACGTCCGGACGATCAAAAACTTGAAAAAGAATCTCAATCAATGAAAGTTTCGACAAATTTCTCAAGGAATCTTGACATTTGAAGGCAACGTCCGTATGATTATACAATATCAGAACTATTACTGTAACAACCAATGATGGAGAAGAGTAATTAAGAAACACATGAACAAGAGAGGAAATGCCGAGGCTGAAAGCATTCCACATGATGACTTAATGAAAGAACCCTCCGTAGGTTTCACTCTGAACGATTTCACTAGTAGGAGATGGACGTAAGCAGGCGTTAACTGCTTTTAAGCGGAGGCACGTATTTATTGTGTTTCAACTAGGGTGGCACCACGGGATATTCAACTCTCGTCCCTTGTAACGATTATGTTACAAGGGGCGGGAGTTTTTTGTTTGGGATAAAATGGCGTTTGCTTTAAAGGAGGAAATAATTATGTCGATTCAGATTCCAAGAGGTACACAGGATTTACTGCCTGAACAAACGGAGATTTGGCAGTATATTGAAAAGACCGCGCGCGAAATTTGTCAACGTTATCAGTATAAAGAAATCCGTACGCCGATATTTGAACATACGGAATTATTTTTGCGGGGTGTAGGGGATACGACCGACATCGTGCAAAAAGAGATGTATTCATTCCAGGATCGCGGCGAAAGGAATCTGACGCTTCGTCCTGAAGGAACAGCTTCTGTCGTTCGTTCATACATCGAGAACAAAATGTTTGGTTGGGCGAATCAACCGGTCAAACTTTATTATATCGGACCCATGTTCCGGTACGAACGGCCACAGGCAGGACGCTTCCGTCAGTTCGTTCAATTCGGGATCGAAGCTTTGGGCAGTAAGGATCCTGGCATTGATGCAGAGGTTCTTTCATTGGCGATGAGCCTGTACAAGGCACTTGGATTGAAAAAACTGAAATTGGTCATTAATAGCTTAGGGGATAAAGAAAGCCGGACAGCGCACCGCAATGCATTAATCCAGCATTTCGAGCCACGCATCGGCGAGTTCTGTGGTGATTGCCAGCAACGCCTGGAAAAAAACCCACTCCGTATTCTTGATTGTAAGAAAGACCACGATCATGAATTGATGCAAACGGCACCTTCCATCATTGATTATTTAAATGAGGAATCACGTATCTATTTCGAAAAAGTGAAGCAGCATTTAACAAATTTGGACATCGAGTTTGTCGAAGATCCAACACTTGTTCGCGGCTTGGATTATTACAATCATACAGCTTTTGAAATCATGAGTGATGCTGAAGGATTTGGAGCCATCACGACTCTATGCGGTGGAGGACGTTATAACGGTCTTGCCGAAGAGCTTGGCGGTCCGGAAACGCCAGGAATTGGTTTTGCACTTAGCATCGAGCGTCTCATTGCTGCACTTTCAGCCGAAAATGTCCAACTTCCAATTAAAAAAGGCATCGATTGCTATCTTGTTTCATTAGGTGAAGCGGCTAAGGATTATAACGTAAAACTTGCCTATCAATTGCGTAATGCTGGATTCAAAGTCGAAAAAGACTACCAGGACCGTAAAGTAAAAGCCCAATTTAAATCAGCTGACCGTCTAGAAGCGAAATACGTGGCGACTCTTGGAGACGATGAATTGGCAAACAATAAAATCAGTCTAAAGTTCATGGAAACGGGCGAACAGGTCCAAATGGATCTAGCTACATTCGTTGAACAATTTAAAAAGCTACAGGCTTAAGGGGGAAATACCATGTTTGGCAGAACATACTTCAATGGAGAAGTAACAGAAGCAGCAATTGGTGAAAAGGTTACATTAAAAGGATGGGTACAAAAACGTCGTGACCTAGGTGGAGTGATCTTTATCGACCTTCGTGACAGAAGCGGGGTCGTACAAGTCGTTTTCAATCCGGATATCTCGGCAGCAGCCTTGGCAACCGCTGAAAAAATCCGTAATGAATACGTTCTTGATATTCAAGGAACGGTCATCAAGCGTGATGAGGCGAACATCAACCCGAACGTGACAACAGGTACGATTGAAGTTCAAGCCGAAAGCGTAACAATCTTGAATGAAGCAAAAACACCTCCGTTCATCATTGATGAAAGAACGGAAGTCTCAGAAGATATCCGTTTGAAATATCGTTACTTGGACTTACGTCGTCCGGCCATGTTCGAAACGTTGAAAATGCGTAACCAAACGACTAAAGCAATCCGTGATTTCTTGGACGGAGAAGGCTTCCTTGATATCGAAACACCGATCTTGACAAAAAGCACACCAGAAGGCGCACGTGATTATTTAGTCCCAAGCCGTGTCCATGATGGTGAATTTTACGCATTGCCACAATCTCCACAGCTTTTCAAACAGCTATTGATGGTATCTGGCTTTGAACGCTATTACCAAATTGCACGCTGTTTCCGTGATGAAGATTTACGTGCTGACAGACAGCCTGAATTCACGCAAATCGATATTGAAACTAGCTTCATGAGCCAGGAAGATATCATTAAAACGGCTGAAAACATGATGGCAAAAGTCATGAAAGACGTAAAAGGAATGGACGTTACCCTTCCATTCCCGCAAATGACGTATAACGAAGCGATGAGCCGTTTTGGTTCTGACAAACCGGATACACGTTTTGCAATGGAATTGAAAGACGTATCTGAAATCGTGAAAGATAGCGACTTTAAAGTATTTACAGGAGCTATTGCGAACGGGGGACAAGTAAAAGCAATCGTCGTTAAGGACGGAAATGCAGACTATTCCCGTAAAGATATCGATGCATTGGCAGAATTTGCAGCGATTTACGGCGCGAAAGGCCTTGCTTGGTTGAAAGTCGAAGAAGACGGCGTAAAAGGACCAATCGCTAAATTCTTCGCTGAAGATCAACAACAATTAGTAGCTGCAGTGGAAGCGGAAGTAGGGGACCTTATCCTATTTGTTGCCGATAAAAAAGGAATCGTAGCGGACGCACTTGGTGCACTTCGTAACAAGCTTGGTAAAGAAAGAGGCTTGATCGACGAAAGCAAATTCAACTTCCTATGGGTTACAGACTGGCCATTATTTGAATATGACGAAGACGAAGGCCGCTACTACGCAGCCCACCATCCATTCACAATGCCATTCCGTGAAGACTTGGATATTCTTGAATCCGATCCGGCCAATGTCCGCGCACAAGCCTATGACCTTGTATTGAACGGGTACGAGCTTGGCGGTGGTTCATTACGTATTTTCGAACGTGATGTTCAAGAAAAAATGTTCAAAGTACTTGGATTCACTGAAGAAGAAGCAAAAGCACAATTCGGATTCCTAATGGATGCCTTTGAATACGGAACACCTCCACATGGCGGAATTGCCCTTGGATTAGACCGTATGGTAATGTTGCTTGCGGGTCGTTCAAACCTTCGCGATACCATCGCGTTCCCAAAAACAGCTAGCGCCAGCGATTTGCTTGTAGATGCTCCAAGTCCGGTAAGCGACAAGCAATTAGCAGAACTAAGCATCAGATTGGCTGCAAAGAAAAGTAAGTAAATTGGTAAAAAATGATAAATTATACCTAGATGCTTTCTCTTGAAACAGAGCTAAGTGATATGCTATGATGATTTCAACAAGTAAGAGTCCTGATGTGTTCGTTCTTTAACCTATAAGTTTTGACCGAACACTTATAGTTACCGGGAGCACTAGTTTCCAGGCCGCGTAAATGCCTCCTTCGTAGAGGACTTACAAATGCAAGGAACCGAGCACCCACCTGCGGAGAGCGGGTTCAAAACAAAGGCATAAACGGCACAATTGGGACTCTTACTCATAACAAAGTAACTCATGTTGAGAAAACATGGGTTTTTTTGTGTGCTTTGGATGGGGTTTGGTTTGACTGATAAAAGTGCTGATTTGACTGATAAAAGTGCTGATTTGACCGATAAAAGACATGCAGAACCCTTTTATGCAGGATTCATCTGCAGACATGTCGAAAAAAGCATGCAAGGAGAGTGATGAATTGATTAAAAAAGCATGCAAGAAGCCAATTAAGATGCTCAAACTAGAAGCGTTGACCAGGAGGCTACCTGAACACCATCCTAAGCAGTACCTTATAACGAGTGATTATCGGAAAATACACACGGGCCATAAAGGAGAACGAGCCATCGGTGCTGAGTTAGCCTATCTATCAGGGGAATTTTACATCTTTCATGATCTGCGATTACAGCATGACGCAACCCGTTTTTTTCAACTGGATCTATTGCTTTTGTCCAAAAATGTAATGATTATTATAGAGGTGAAAAACTTTGCCGGTTCACTTTATTTTGATCGACTTTATCCTCAATTGATCCGTACGAAAGACGGGCAGGAACAAGCCTACCTTGACCCGCTTCTACAGGTGAATATCCAGAAATCCCGCTTAATCGATTGGATGAGGCTTCATAAATTCCCGGAGATTCCGATAGAAACCCTCATTGCTAATGCAAACCCGAATGCCATCATCAAAACTACGCCTGGGCACACTTCGATTTTCAACCAAATTACCGGTAGAGAAACCCTCAACGCTAGAATACGAACCCTTGAAAATAAGTATCCTTCCCATTTACTGACGCAAAGGCAATTCAACAAACTTTCTAATAGCTTCCTCCAAAAAAACACCCCGCTTAATCAGAATATCCTACACGTGTACCAAATCCCTGAAACTGAATTATTGAAAGGTGTCCAATGTCCGGAATGTATGGCTCTTCCCATGAAACGCGGGCGGGGAAAATGGATATGCCCTTCATGTTCACATAGCTCAAAGAATGCTCACTTACAAGCATTGCATGATTTTGCCCTCCTTTTCCGTCCTACGGTAACGAATAAAGATGTGCGTTCGTTTCTGCAAATTGAATCAGGAACGGTTGCCAATCGTATCCTGTCAGGAATGAAGGTCGATCATTACGGATCATATAAAGGGCGAGAATATGTTCTTGAATGGGAGGTTGACTGATATAAAGTGAGTTTTGACCGATAAATGTTACATTAGACCGATAAAAGTGCAAAATTGACCGGTAAAAACATCAAACCGACTGATACCCGCACTATTTATGGAACATTCCGTGATGTACGTTCGTAAATTATGAGTAGGAGTATAAATCTTTAGCGAGGATAGAAAGTAGTGAGGGCTTTGAAGGACTTATTGCACGCGAAAAGGAAAGAAATGCTCCAATTATTGGAGCAGCTTGTGAATATCGATAGCGGTTCTTATACAAAAAAAGGCATTGATGAAATCGGAGCGATTTTAAAAAAGAAATTTGAGGATCTTAATTTTCTAGTGACGGTAATTAAACAGGAGAAATATGGCGATCATTTAGTCATCCAGCACCGTGAAGCAATGTCTCCGCATATTCTCATTATTGGCCATATGGATACCGTTTTTTCGGAAGGGACGGCGAAGAAACGTCCGTTCAAAATGGTGGGCCCGCGTGCATATGGGCCAGGTGTTATTGACATGAAGGGAAGCTTGGTCGAGCTTCTATATGCGATTTTTTGCATGAAGCTCACTGGACAAACCGGCTATAAACATATACAGATCATTTTGAACAGTGATGAAGAGATAGGGTCGCCATCGTCTGCCGCGCTCATTTCGGAAAAAGCCAAGGACAAGAAGTTCGCGCTTGTGTTAGAGCCAGCGAGAGCAGATGGTTCACTTGTCACCGCGAGAAGAGGTTGCGGCCAATTCAAGGTGGAGGTTGTAGGGAAATCTGCACATTCTGGGGTTGAACCGGAAAAAGGTCAGAGTGCGATTGAAGAATTGGCTCATAAGATCCTCGCCCTGCATCGGTTAACGGATCATCAACTAGGCATCGGCGTAAATGTTGGAATCATAGAAGGCGGGGTGGCGGTCAATACAGTTGCACCCCATGCATCAGCTTTAATAGATGTGCGAATCTCGAAAAGAAACCAGGCGCAGTTCGTCTTTAAGCAAATGAAGGATATCTGTGCCCAAACGTTTGTAGCGGGAACAAAAACAAGCCTTAGCGGTAAGATGGACCGGCCACCCATGGAAAAGACGGAGAAAACCACCGTCTTATTGGAAATCATCCGGCAAGCGGGTGAGGAAATGGGCATCACCATCACCGATACGGAAACGGGCGGAGGCTCGGATGCGTCGTTCCCCTCTGAATTAGGGATTGCAACGATTGATGGACTCGGACCGATTGGAGGCCATGCCCATAGCGAAGATGAATATTTAGAGATAGAAAGCCTGTTAGAACGCACACTCCTATTAGCCACCTTGCTCGAAAAATTGTCTCGAATGAACTAGCCTGCCAATTCCGATAAAACTGGTCATATTTGCTTGTCATCCCTGATGTTTATGATATATTGTTAATTGGGAACATAAATAAGATCAGAATTTATTGGAGTTGAAAATATATGCTGCATCAGTTTTCACGAAATGAACTAGCGATTGGTAAAGAGGGCATGGACCGGTTGAAAAACACGACGGTCGCTGTCCTTGGTGTAGGCGGAGTCGGTTCTTTTTCAGCCGAAGCGTTGGCACGTACAGGTGTTGGCCGGATTATCCTTGTCGATAAAGATGATGTGGACATCACAAATGTAAACAGACAGATCCATGCGCTTCTTTCGACTGTGGGCCAGCCAAAAGCCGAATTGATGAAAGCGCGCATCCAGGATATTAATCCGGAGTGTGAAGTCATCGCCTTGAAGATGTTTTATACAGAAGAAACCTTCGAGGAATTCTTCAGTTATAATCTCGATTATGTCATCGATGCATCCGATACGGTCATCTACAAAATGCATGTCATGAAAGAGTGCCTGAAACGAAATATCAAGATCATCGCAAGTATGGGTGCCGCAAATAAAATGGATCCAACCCGCTTCCAGATTGCTGATATTTCGAAGACACATACCGATCCGCTTGCGAAAGTCATCCGCACAAGATTGCGTAAAGAAGGCATCACAAAAGGAATTCCGGTTGTATTTTCCGATGAAAGCCCAATTGTGATACGTGAGGATGTCCGGAAAGAGGTCGGTAATGATGAGGCGAAAATCCGTAAAGCTCAAATGCCTCCATCTTCCAATGCGTTCGTTCCATCTGTAGCCGGCTTAATTGCGGCAAGCTGGGTCATCAATGACCTATTAAAAGATATTGAAGTTCGTCGTGTTAACGATTAATAAGCCGGAAGCTGACTCTGATCCAGGGTCAGTTTTTTTGTTTTAATAATTACATATATTTACTATTTTACCGAAAAATATAGACAAACTACCTAGAATGAGATACATTATTTTCAGAATATTCTTTTTGTTTTTAAAGAAAAAGGGGGTTTCAAATGAAAAAGAAAAAGTTAGCAGGCATGGTTTTATCACTATCATTAATCGCGGGGGCACTGGCAGGTTGCAATGGTGACTCGAAAACCAGTAGTTCAGGCGGAGGATCATCCAGTTCAGGAGACACCATAAAAATTGGTGCGAACCTTGAATTGTCAGGTGGGACGGCCTCATTTGGTCAGTCTGCAATGGATGGTTTGCAATTGGCCATCGATGAAATCAATAAAGAAGGAATCAATGGTAAAAAAATTGAAATTAAAAAAGTGGATAATAAATCGGATGCAGCAGAAGCAACGAACGGTTCGATTAAACTTGTCAGTCAGGATAAAGTAGTGGCGATTGTAGGATCCGCTACAAGTACAAACACGTTGGCACAAGTTCAGGTCGCACAGGATAACAAGATTCCTCTACTTACACCAACCGCAACCAATCCCGATATCACGAACAAAGCTGGAAAATTGAATGATTATGTGTTTAGAACATGCTTCATCGATCCATTCCAAGGAACCGTTGCAGCCAATTTCGCAACAGATGAAGTGAAGGCGAAGACTGCTGCCATTTATGTTGACAGTGCAAGCGATTACTCAAAAGGACTCGCTGCAGCCTTTAAGGAAGCCTTTACGAAAAATGGAGGGAAAATCGTATCGGAAGAAGCTTATGTGACAAAAGATACTGATTTCCGTGCCACATTGACTCGCATCAAGTCAGCAAAACCAGAGTTCGTATTTCTTCCAGGTTACTATGAAGAAGTCGGTCTGATCTTGAAGCAAGCTCGGGAAAATGGAATGGACCTCCCGTTCATGGGTGGAGACGGCTGGGATTCACCAAAAGTCGTGGAAATTGCCGGAGCGGAAACTTTGAAGAACACCTATATCACTAATCACTATTCGCCGGAAGACGAAGACGCTAAGATTCAAGATTTCGTTTCAGCATTCAAAGCTAAATACAACAAAACACCTGATGCTTTTGCTGCATTAGGCTACGACACTGGTTACTATTTGGCTGATGCCATCAAAAGAGCTGGAGACCCAACATCTGAAAATATCAGAAAAGCATTAGAAGAAGTGAAGGATTTCGAATTAGTCTCAGGAACCTTGAACTTGGATGAAAACCATGATCCGATTAAATCGGCCACCATCTTGGAATATGTGGATGGCAAACAAACCTTTAATACGAAGATTGATCCGTGATCTAGATTGATTCAAAGGGACCGCCATATGGCGGTCTTTTTGTTGTAATATGCCAGCAGAAATACCTGCATATTTATATAGTATTATACAATTTTGAAATAGAAATCTGTATAAAAGATACGTGCTGAATGTAGGCGTAAAAACCTATCAGGATACTCAAGAATAGAAAATTAAGGAAATGATAAGGTTGGATGTTACTAATGACGGAATAAAAAATGACCGATGAAAAACGTAGGTTTATAACATTGAAATAAAGAAACTCTTTGATTTTTCTCTGTTAATAACGAGGATGGCATATATCAATATAATAATAGCTTGCAAAGGTCTATGAGATATAGACTATTGGACAAAATGTTCATGCATTTTACGTCTAGACGTGGTGAAAATTATGCGGTAAACTATTTTCAAAATATTTATTTAATTGTAAATATTTATATTAATCTGTTATTTAATCGGCGTATTGAATAAATATTCATGCGCTACACACAAAGATTACAAATAGGGGGTTCATTATGAAAAAGAAGAAATTAGCAAGTGCATTTCTTTCGTTATCACTTGCAGCGGGGGTATTGGCAGGTTGTTCCGGATCGGACTCTGCTTCAACATCAAAAAAGGGTGAAGAGGGAGACACGATCAAAATCGGTGTGAACCTTGAATTATCAGGGGGAGTAGCCTCTTATGGACAATCGATTTCAGAAGGCCTCAAGCTTGCGACTGAAGAAATTAACAAAGAAGGCATTGATGGAAAAAAAATCAAACTTATACCAGTTGATAATAAATCGGAAGCGGCTGAAGCGACTAGTGGTGCCATCAAGCTGACTTCTCAAGATAAGGTGACAGCGATCGTCGGTGCCGCAACGAGTACGAATACAATCGCACAGGTGCAGATTGCCCAAGATAATAAGGTTCCGGTCATCTCTCCTTCTGGGACAAGCCCAGAAATCACATATAAAGATGATAAATTGAATGATTATGTTTTCAGAACAAGCTTTATCGATCCTTTCCAAGGAACCGTTGCAGCGAATTTCGCCACTAGCGAAATCAAAGCAAAAAGCGCAGCCATCTATATTGATAGTGCAAGCGATTATTCAAAAGGGTTAGCGGCAGCTTTTAAGGAACAATTCGAAAAAAATGGTGGAAAAGTTGTAGCGGAAGAAGCTTATATTGCCAAGGATACTGATTTCCGTTCTACACTGACTCGCCTGAAATCGGCAAAACCGGATTTCATCTTCCTACCAGGCTACTATGAAGAAGCTGGATTGATCGTTAAGCAGGCTCGTGAAACAGGTCTTGACGTTCCATTCATGGGCGGCGATGGTTGGGATTCTCCTAAACTAGTTGAAATTGCTGGTGAGAAGGCTCTAAATAATACATTCATCACCAACCATTATTCTTCAGGTGACCCTGACGAAAAGATCCAGAACTTTGTGTCGGCATTCAAGGCTGAATACAAAGACAAATCCCCTGATGCTTTTAACGCTTTAGGCTACGATACTGGCTACTTCCTTGCCGATGCCATTAAACGTGCCGGATCTTCGGATTCGGATAAGATCAAGGATGCTTTGGAAAAAACAAAAGATCTTAGCCTTGTGACGGGAACATTTACATTAGATGAAAAACACAATCCAATCAAATCCGCTACGATCCTTGAGTTTAAAGAAGGAAAACAGGTATTCAATACAAAAATCAATCCTGAATGATCTGGGAAAGGTTTTAACCTTCGCCGGCCCTTCTTCGATTAGAAGGTGCTGGCGACTTCTCATTTTTTACCCACTGAAAAAATAGACGTGCCGCATTATAAAATTAGATTTTTCAAGGAGAGTCGAATATGGAATTGGTACAACAGCTAATAAATGGAGTTTCACTCGGTAGCATTTATGCCCTTATCGCTCTCGGATATACGATGGTGTATGGAATTGTTAAACTGATAAACTTCGCACATGGTGACGTCTTCATGGTCGGATCATTCGTTGGTTTCTACTCGATAACGGTTTTGGAACTGTCATTCGTGCCAGCTCTTCTTATATCAATGACGGTCTGTGCACTCTTTGGCGTATTAATTGAACGGATCGCATACAAGCCATTGCGCAATGCAACGCGCATTGCCGCTCTTATAACCGCCATCGGTGTTTCGCTTTTGATCGAATATGGATTCATCTATGTCCGTGGTGCACAGCCGGAAGCTTATCCGAGTGATGTATTGCCTTCGGATAAAATCAATATATTCGGTGCTTCGATAAACAGCCAGTCGGTATTGATCTTTGGCGTAGCCGTCGCATTGATGATCGTTCTACAAATCATTGTGCATCGAACGAAAATCGGGAAGGCGATGCGTGCCGTTTCTTTCGATGCAGATGCGGCTAAGCTGATGGGGATCAACGTCAATAATACGATTTCAGCAACATTTGCAATCGGTTCCGCATTAGCGGGAGCAGCAGGGGTCATTTTTGGTATCTATTATATAAAAATCGAGCCTTTGATGGGAGTGCTCCCAGGGTTGAAGGCATTCGTAGCCGCGGTGCTTGGTGGAATCGGAATTATCCCGGGTGCGATGGTCGGAGGATTATTGCTTGGAGTCATCGAGGCTTTGGTCAGTGCCGCCGGCTATTCATTATGGCGGGATGCCGTAGCCTTTATCGTACTGATTCTTATCTTGATTTTCATGCCACAAGGCTTGTTCGGTAAAAACAAAAAAGAAAAAGTATAAGGGAGACAAAGCTATGACTACTTTTAAGCGAGCTAAAGGTTTTTGGCTCTCGATCGTCCTATCACTGATCTTTTTCGCCGTGGTCCAGGTACTGATCGGCGGCGGTTCTTTGAATCCTTTTTATCAAAATACGCTAATGTTCATCGGGATCAATATTATTTTGGCAACGAGCCTTCATTTAATCATCGGGATTACCGGTCAATTTTCAATCGGACATGCCGGCTTTCTGGCCGTCGGTGCATACGCTTCAGCGGTCGTTACCATGAAGTTGCAAATGCCGTTTCCCCTGGCATTGATTATAGGTGGGTTGGTCGCAGCGCTTGCCGGTTTGATCATTGGGATTCCAAGCTTACGTCTTAAAGGGGATTACCTGGCAATCGCGACCTTGGGGTTTGGAGAAATCGTCCGGATCGTGCTCTTGAATATTGACTATGTAGGCGGGGCAAGCGGAATGCAAGTATCGCATTTGACTACATGGCCGTGGGTGTTCGGGTCCGTACTCATCACAGTCCTTGTCATCCGGAACTTTACAAGTTCGACACATGGAAGGGCCTGCATCTCGATCCGTGAGGACGAAACGGCAGCTGATTCGATGGGAATCAATACAACCTATTATAAAGTTGTCGCGTTTGCAATCGGTGCTTTCTTTGCTGGAATCGCTGGAGGGTTATATGCCCACAACTTCTATATTATCCAACCGTCGAACTTTGGGTTCTTGAAATCATTCGATATCTTAATTCTAGTCGTACTCGGTGGACTTGGAAGCTTATCCGGTTCCGTATTGGCAGCTATCCTTCTTACGGTCGTCACGACATTCCTGCAAGACTATCCAGAAACAAGAATGATCATTTACAGCCTTGTTCTGATTGTGATGATGATTTATCGTCCACAAGGCTTGATGGGAACGAAAGAAATAACGTCCATGTTCAATCGTAAAGGAGGCAGCAGCCATGGCAACAACAAAAACACCGCTGCTTAAAGTCGACTCGGTCGGCATCCAGTTTGGAGGGCTTAAAGCGGTATCCGATGTTAACGTCGAGTTGTATCCGGGGGAATTGGTCGGTTTAATCGGACCGAATGGAGCTGGGAAAACGACCTTTTTCAACTTATTGACTGGGGTTTATGTCCCGACTGAGGGCACCATTTCCCTAGACGGGGAAAACTTAAGGAAACGTCCGCCCTATAAAATCACGCAAAAAGGAATCAGCCGGACGTTCCAGAATATCCGTTTGTTCAGTGAACTTTCGGTGATTGATAACGTAAAAGTAGCCTATCATTCTCTTTCGAAACATAGCATTGTCAGTTCCATCTTGCGTTTCCCCACCCATTTTAAAGGGGAACAGGAAATGGAGGAAAAGGCCATTGAATTCCTGAAGATCTTCAATCTGGATCGATACAAGGATGAAAAGGCGAAAAACCTGCCGTATGGTCAGCAAAGGCGCTTGGAAATTGCCCGTGCCCTTGCCGCTAACCCGAAATTACTCTTACTCGATGAACCGGCGGCCGGCATGAATCCCCAGGAAACACACGAACTCATGAAATTGATTGCCCTAATCCGTGAGAAATTTGACTTGACCGTGCTGTTGATTGAACACGATATGCCACTTGTCATGGGTGTATGTGAGCGAATCTATGTGCTCGATCATGGCCAGTTGATCGCTCAAGGGAAGCCGGAAGAAATACGTAACAATCCAAAAGTCATCGAGGCCTATCTGGGCGAGGAGGTTTCATAATGTTAACAATCGAGGATATTAACGTATATTACGGGAACATACAGGCACTAAGGGGCGTCTCCCTCACGATCAACCAAGGTGAAATTGTCACCCTGATTGGGGCGAACGGAGCGGGTAAAAGTACGATGCTCAAGACGATTTCCGGCTTATTGAAACCGAAACAAGGAAAAATTCTTTATGAGAATCAATCCATCGGTGGCAAACCTGCCCAATCGATCGTGAAGATGGGAATCTCACATGTCCCAGAAGGACGCCGTGTTTTCGCCAATATGACGGTGGAAGAAAACCTTCAACTAGGTGCATATTTACGAAAAGACAAGGCGGAGATCAAAAAGGATATGGAAAAGGTATACGAACTATTTCCACGCTTGCTTGAGAGACTGAAGCAACAATCGGGAACCCTTTCTGGCGGAGAGCAGCAAATGCTCGCGATGGGTCGGGCCCTCATGGCAAAGCCGCGTCTGCTCTTATTGGATGAGCCTTCAATGGGACTTGCTCCGTTACTGGTGAAACAGATTTTCAGCATCATTGAGGAAATCAATAAAACGGGCACGACCATTCTGCTCGTCGAACAAAATGCGAACCTTGCCTTATCCATTGCTGATCGAGCGTATGTAGTGGAAACGGGTCGCATCGTCCTATCGGGTCAAGCTGAGGAATTAACGGCAAGTGAAGAAATCAAGAATGCCTATTTAGGAGGACACTGAAACCGCAAATTGCGGTTTTTTCTTTTGATAAAAATGGAAATGATTCATATTGACTAGATGAAAAATTAGTAAATCTAAATCTATCAGTATACAATTTAGATAGAGGGAACTAATGAAAAAATCCCCATAACAATCTATTGGAGTGATCCCATGCAAAAATTATTTCAGTCCATCCTACCTATCGCACTTCTTTTAACATTTTTGCCAATTCAACAGCCAGAAGCCGTTTTTGCAGAGGAAACTCCTAATGCCGATGGTGTCATTGTAAAATATATAGAAACAAATCATGAGCCTATCAGCGAATTAATTGAGGCGGTAGACATCCCTAAAGGGCAAACCACAGAAAAGCTAATAGAGAAGCTTGAAGATCAGAAAAAGGTAGAGTATGCAGAGCCAAACTATCTTTTTAAAAAGATGGAAAGTCCGGCTGACCCTATCTTTAAGGAACAATGGCATCACCAAAAAATCGGGACGAAAGCTGCATGGAAAAAGACCATGGGCTCAAAAGAAATGATCGTAGCCATCATTGATGATGGCATTGACCGCAATCATGAAGATTTAAAAGGGAAGATTTATAAAGGATATGATACCGTACGGGAGAGAAAGAATATCTTGCCCAAAGGAGAACATGGAACGCATGTTGCGGGGATCATTGCCGGTTCTGCCAACAATAAAGTAGGCGGCGCAGGTGTGGCCCCTACGATTAAAATTATGCCGATTAACGTTTTTAACGGACAATATGCAGATACAGTCGATATTATTGAAGCCATTCATTATGCGATCGAAAACGGGGCCGACATAATCAATATGAGTCTAGGAGAAAACCATTATTCAAAGGCGCTAGATAAAGCGGTCCAAGAGGCGTATAAAGAAGGGGTACTGATTATCGCAGCGTCCGGAAATGACGGGGATTTGAAAAAGAGCAACAAGCGAGTATACCCTGCCGCATTCAGTCATGTCATTTCGGTGGGTGCCACCACATCAAAAGATAAGCGCGCCACTTATTCCAATTACGATTCATCGGTGGATATTACAGCCCCCGGAGACAAAATCCTTTCAACATTTCCTAATAATCGATATGCCTATATGAGCGGTACGTCCATGGCGACACCCATTGTTACCGGTGTAGCCGCATTGATTTGGTCCAACGAACCGAAACTTTCCCAATTAGCGGTGGAATACCGGCTATATGATTCGGCTATCGATTTAGGCACAAAAGGGAAAGATGTCTACTATGGAAACGGGCGGGTCAATGCCAAAAAGGCGCTTGAGATGAAGACCCTCAGTAAGCCTTCTGTGACAGGCATCTCGGATAAGGATACGAAAATTAAAGGAACGATACCTAGTAACTTCAAAACAGGCACCGTCTCCATTTATACGAAGAAAAAAACGCTTGCCACGGTAAAAATCAACGGGGAAAAGACATTTTCAGCGACGATTGGCAAACAGAAAGCCGGTCAGAAAGTGTATATACGGGTCGTCGATAAAACAGGAAATAAAAGCGTACCGGTCTCCCTTACAGTTACCGATAAAACCGCCCCACCTAAGCCGACAGTAAATGTTGTCGGTGACAATACGACAAAGGTGACGGGGAAAGCGGAAGCGAGTTCGAGCGTGATAGTCAAAACGGGAACGACTACGCTTGGAAAGGCCACCACCAACAGCTCAGGCAAATTCACCGCGACGATGAAGAAAAAGCAAAAGGCTGGAAAAGTGCTTATCGTAACTGTAACCGATAAAGCGGGAAACCAAAGCCCTGCAAAAAAAGTGACGGTCAAGGATAAAACCGCACCAAGCATTCCGACAGTCAATAAAGTTACGCCCAAAACAACAAAGGTGACAGGGAAGGCAGAAGCAAGCTCAACTGTTTCTATCAAAACATCAGGCAAAGTCATCGGATCTGCCAAAGCTACCAATAAAGGCAACTTCACGGTCAAGATTGCCAAGCAAAGTGCCGGGAAAATCGTGTATGTCTACGCAAAAGACGAGGCAAAGAATGCAAGTAAGTCAAGAAAAGTGACCGTGAAAAAGTAAAATTATAATAGAAAGGAAGCCTCCGAGAATCTTGGAGGTTTTTTTGTACTAAATACCGTGAAATAAGTATATGCATTAGTTGATAACTTGGTAAATTTATAGTTCATGAGTACGGGGAAGAGGGGATGAGTATGAAGCGGATGTTTTCTTTATTGGTTATCATCGCCTTTTGCATCCAAATTGGCGTTGGTAACGGTCCACCTACACTAGCAGCTGAACAAGCCAATCCAACCGCGATTGAAACAGATCGGGTCATTGTCAAGATGAAGCCTTCAGCCAAAGAAGGTAGTTTGAAAAAGTACAAGGTGAGCGAGAAAACGATAGATCAACAGGGTCTGTTGAAAACGATGGAAGTCCCGGATGACACAAGCCTAGTTGGTTTTATAAGGAAGCTAGAAAAAGATAAAAATATTGAGTACGTGGAACCAGATCATCTCATTCAATTGATGAAAAAACCGAGTGATCCCCATTATACGAAGCAATATCATCACAAGTTGATCCAAACCGAGAAAGCCTGGGACAAGACGAAGGGCTCGAAAAGTATTATAGTGGCCGTCATTGACAACGGGGCAGACCTTAATCATCCCGATTTAAAAGGAAAATTCTTTGCTCCCTATAACATGGTGAACCTTAGCCCCCATTTGCCGGCAGGAGAACATGGAACACATGTGGCCGGAATCATTGCGGCTACGATGAATAATGGAGCTGGCGGAACGGGTGTCGCCCCGAATACTAGAATCATGCCAATCAATATATTTAGGGGAGAATATGGCTATTCCTCTGATCTCATCTATGCCATTTATTATGCCGTGGAATATGGGGCCAATATTATCAATATGAGTTTAGGAGGCTTCAATTATTCTTATAGTGAAGATCAAGCCATCCAGTATGCCCATGATATGGGATTGGTCATCGTTGCCGCAGCTGGAAATGAAGATACTTACTGGAACAGTTATCCCGCTTCCTATGAGAACGTCATTTCCGTCAGTGCGACGTCAAAGAAAGATCGAATTGCCGACTATTCCAATTATGGAACCAATATTGACTTGGCTGCACCAGGTGATTCGATTTATTCAACGCTTCCTTATAAATCGTATGGGTATATGACAGGAACCTCGATGGCCGCGCCTATCGTCACTGGGGTCGCAGCCTTGGTCTGGGGGAACAAGCCCACCTTGAAGAATACGCAGGTCGAAGAACGCCTATTCAGCACGTCCGATGACCTAGGTAAAAAGGGAAAAGACGATCTTTACGGAAATGGGCGCGTAAATGCCAAAAGGGCCGTGAACTACGTCGCAAAGCCAACCGTTCATACAGTCAAGGACAATGCTAAAACAATTACAGGAAAAGCTGAAAAAGGCTCGACCGTTACCGTTAAAAAAGGAAGCAGCCAGCTCGGAAAAGCAAAAACCAACAGTGCGGGAACATTTAAAGTTACGATGAAGACAAAACAAAAAGCAGGAACCAAGCTTTCCGTTACGGCCAAAAGCAAAGCGGGATATTCCAGCAAAGCAAGAACCGTAACTGTGGTCAAAGCGAAAAAATAAACAGGTTCAGCCTCCGGAATCATCCGGGGGCTGTTTTCAATAAAAAAATCTCACAAATAAATAGGTAATTCGACCACAAACAGCAATAATTCAACCACAACCACAATTAATTCGACCACGGAAAATGATAATTCAACCACAGAAGCATATAAATCAACCATACTAATTAACCACATATAAAAAAGAGCCAAAATGTCTCAAAAAGTAAAATTTATATTTCTAACCTGCTGATGATCTAGCACAATATTTGTTTCCTGTGCGGCTAACGTAGTGATCTCCACCCTCACTTGATGCCGCCTATTATCTAATTAACTAGATGCACTACCACCAGTGACTGTTGTTTTATTCACAATGGTCATATCCTTTCATATGAAGCTATTAATAAGCTATACATGTTACGAGAAAGAAAAAGGGAGAGGTCAAATTTCTCTTAAGCCGGGAAAAATAAAGAGGGGAAGCAGTAGTAGAGTAGATAGAAATCCTTTTAACTGGCTCCTTTAGAAGTAACTATATGATTTTTTTGAGTAATATGACCTATATTAGGGCTGGAATTCACTAATTTTGAAAAGTAATGATTATATATCATTATTTTTTACAAAAAAAGGAGATAACGAACAATAAACGACATTTTTTGCTAGTAATAAATGGTAATATAGGTTTTAATAATTATAAAGTAGGTAAAAACATGAAAAAAGGAAAAATAACCTGTTCTAATTAACTACCAAGGGGGCCTATATGGAGGAAACAATAAGTTTAAAAGAATTGTTTATGACATTGAAGAAAAGATGGGGTTGGATATTGGGAATTACGGTGCTAGCAGTCTTAGTAGCGGCCATTGTCAGTTTCAACTATCTACCCTCAGTCTATCAAGCTTCTACTCAGTTACTGGTCAATCAAGCAAATGATGAGAAAGGCAGCAACGTTTATAGCACCAATGAGGTTCAAACGAATTTACAATTGATCAATACGTATACTGTCATTATACAAAGTCCAGTCATACTTGATATCGTCAATGAAGAGCTAGGTTTAGAGCTATCCACCAAGCAATTGAATGATAAAATTTCCGTACAAAGCGAACAGGATTCACAAGTGCTGAATGTTACGGTTCAAGATGAGAAGCACGAAAGGGCAGTGATGATTGCCAATACGACTGCCAGTGTATTTCAAAGAGAAATAACCGAAATCATGGCAGTGGATAATGTGAAAATACTTGCAAGAGCAGAATACGAAAGTAATCCAGCTCAGGTTCAACCTAAGCCATTATTAAATATTGCAATCGCTCTAGTAGTAGGTCTAATGGCGAGTATAGGTTTAATTTTCCTATTAGAATACCTAGATAATACAGTCAAAACAGAGCAAGACATTGAACAAATTCTTGGAGTGCCTGTTCTAGGTGCCATCATGGAAATAAACGAAAAAAAAGAAAAGAAATCGAAGATACGATCAAGCACCGCGGTAGGCAAAGGGGTGAAAGCAAATGGCTAGGAAATCTAGCAGGAAATCTACAAACGGACAAAATTTAGTTGCAAAGAATAATCCCAGGTCGCCTATATCCGAGCAATATCGAACAATCAGGACCAATATTCAATTTTCTACGGTAGATACAAAGGTCCGTTCCATTTTAGTGACATCTTCCTCGCCTTCGGAAGGAAAATCGACGACTGTGGGCAATCTAGCCGTAGTATTTGCCCAACAAGGAAAAAAAGTACTCCTAGTCGATACAGACTTAAGGAGGCCAACTATGCAATTTGCGTTCGATATAACGAATAATACCGGTCTTACGAACGTCCTTATGAAACAGACTTCTCTTATGGAGGCTGTATATCGAGCAGATGAAGAAAATCTGTATGTTTTACCTAGTGGTCCAATTCCACCAAATCCAGCTGAATTGTTAGCCTCGAAGGCAATGGATGAATTAGTGGAACAGATGTATGGGGAATTTGATATCGTCCTTTTCGATTCACCGCCAATCTTGGCTGTAACCGATGCACAGATTCTAGCAAATCGCTGTGATGGGACAATACTAGTCGTAAGAAGTGCAAAATCAGATAAAGATGAAATGAGAAAAGCGAAGGAGTTGCTAGACTCTGTTAATGCCAACGTGTTAGGTGCCGTATTAAATAGGAAAAAACTGAAGAAACAGCAATACTACTATTATCAAAATAAGTGAACAGGCGATCTCTAGCTTAGATAAGTAGGAAAAGGAGTTATGACATGATTGACATCCATTGCCATATTTTACCCGGAGTTGATGATGGCCCCACACAGTTAGCGGAGAGCATTGCGATGGCAAAAGCAGCCGTCGCAGAGGGGATTCGTTTAATTATTGCCACTCCACACCATGATGATGGTCATTATGACAATCCGAGGCAGACGATCTTGAATAAGGTGAATGCTCTTAACGATGTGTTAAGGGCAGAAGCCATCGGTCTCGATATAGTACCAGGCCAAGAAGTAAGGATTACTGGAGATCTATTACACAATTACGACGTTGGAAAAGTGTTATCACTCGTGGACGGAAGGCAATACATCATGATTGAGTTGCCTTCCAGTCATGTTCCGGCTTATACAAAACGGTTATTATATGACATTCAAATGGATGGGCTTCTGCCCATCATCGTCCATCCCGAACGTAACCTAGAGCTTGTCTCTTCTCCTCATTTATTATACGAGTTCGTCAAAAGTGGAGCCTTGACACAAATTACGGCAGGGAGCGTTTGTGGACTCTTTGGGAAGAAAATCAAAAAGTTCTCCCTTCAACTTATAGAGGCGAACTTGACACATTATGTAGCATCCGATGCACATAATTTAACGAATCGGAAGTTTCATATGATACAAGCATTTGATGAAATCGAAAAAAATTTTGGTGTGGATATGGTATACGGTTTCATGGATAACGCAGAACTACTTATCCAAGGAGATTTAGCATATAAGGAAATTCCACAACAGATTGAATCGAAGAAGTTTCTTGGTCTCTTCTAGAACGCAATTGAATAATTAGTCAGAAATTTTTCTGACCGGTGAGGTTCCTTGCCCGTTATCGCGAGAAACACTCGATTGTGCTGTGGGATGTTCATCAACCTTAGACGCTAGTCGTCAGTAGTGCAATGTGAGGGTGGGTTAGATGCCCAACTTTATATTATTCATAATGTGCCTAATAAATAGCTAATGAGAGAACATATCTGCTTCCCTATATGTTTTTTCATTAGCTATTTATTTAAAAAAAGAAAGGGGTTAAGTACGTGGCATACCGCAGTAGGTTAACGTTTTTATTTCTGTTGGATTCATTCATTGTTATGACATCCATTTATATCGGCTGTTTGATTTTATACACGGATTCCATCTTATTCGGTAACCAGACACTTATAGTGACTTCGATTACCTTATTGTGCAGCCATCATCTTTTTGCCTCATTATACAAACTCTATAACAAAGTTTGGGCCTATGCGAGTGTCAGGGAATTATTAGCCATCATTAAAGCGGTTTCACTGTCCATTGTTGTTACAGCGGTCGTACAATTACTATTCTTTAACCAAGTGTATATTAGAGCACTCGCCCTAACCTGGATGCTCCATGTATTGCTGATTGGCGGTTCACGGTTCATGTGGAGAATGCTGAGAGATCGATATACGAGTTCTAAATTGGCTAAAAAGAATACATTGATCATTGGCGCAGGAGAAGCAGGAACGATGGTGGTTCGGCAATTGCTTAATAATCAACAACATACAGACTTGAAGCCAGTGGCCTTTATTGATGATGATCGGAAGAAGTATAAGTTGGATTTTCTAGGTATACCAGTTGTCGGGAAATCCAAACACATACCAGAAGTGGTCAAAAAGTATCAGATAGATAACATCGTGATCGCCATTCCTTCACTTAATCGAAATGATTTAAAGGAAGTGTATGAAGCGTGTTCAAAAACAGATGCCAAGATCCTCATCATGCCAAAAATTGAAGATATCATGCTTGGGAATGTATCGCTTACGCATTTCAAAGAAGTGGAGGTTGAAGATTTACTAGGGAGAGAGCCTGTCGATTTGGATATTAACGGAATCTCGGAATATGTAACAGATAAAACAATTCTAGTAACTGGTGCAGGTGGCTCGATTGGTTCCGAGATTTGTCGGCAAATCTGCCGCTTCTCGCCTAAGCAACTGATTCTATTAGGACATGGAGAAAATAGCATCTATCAAATCGATATGGAACTCAGAAAAGTACACGCCGAACATATTGAAATCATTCCTATTATTGCTGATATACAGGACCGGGAAAGAATATTTGAAGTGATAGACAACTATAGACCCCATATCGTATACCATGCGGCCGCACACAAACATGTTCCACTCATGGAATACAATCCACGTGAAGCAGTCAAGAACAACATCTTTGGCACCAAAAATGTAGCGGAAGCTTCAGATACATTCGGTGTTGGGTCTTTTGTCATGATATCTTCAGATAAAGCAGTGAACCCGACAAATATTATGGGATCGACTAAGCGAATTGCGGAAATGATTATTCAGCAATTGGCTAAAAATAGCCCAACCAAATTCGTCGCCGTCCGCTTTGGAAATGTGTTAGGAAGTAGGGGCAGTGTCATTCCTCTCTTCAAGAAACAAATCCAGGCAGGCGGACCTGTAACAGTGACACATCCAGATATGACAAGGTATTTTATGACGATACCGGAAGCATCGCGCTTAGTCATTCAAGCCAGTTCCCTTGCACGAGGCGGAGAGATTTTCGTCCTTGATATGGGTGAACCCGTTAAGATCGTAGACTTAGCGAAAAATCTCATTCAACTATCTGGTTATACGATAGAAGAAATAGGGATTAAATATTCAGGTATCAGACCAGGTGAAAAGATGTATGAGGAACTATTAGGAGAGAAAGAAGTTCATAGTGATGCCGTCTTCCCTAAGATATTCATTGGAAAAGCAGTTTTGGAGCAGGAAGAGGAAATCAACTACCTTTTACGCTCCCATGAAAGTTTACCATTAGCGGAACTGAAAGAATTCGTGATTAATTTGGCTAATCGGAAAAAGAATAAAGATTTTTCAATAGCGAAGTAGTTATAGGGAGGAACATAAATGAAGAAGGTAAGAAAGGCAATCATTCCTGCGGCGGGTTTAGGTACCCGTTTTCTACCAGCTACGAAAGCTATGCCAAAGGAAATGCTGCCGATTATAGATAAGCCAACCATTCAGTATATCGTCGAAGAAGCCATTGCCTCAGGAATTGAGGATATCATCATTGTCACGGGCAAAGGTAAAAGGGCGATAGAGGACCATTTCGATAATGCCTTTGAGTTGGAAAATAATCTAATGGAGAAAAATAAATTCGAACTCTTGGAAAAAGTCCAAGCCTCATCTAAAGTGGATATTCACTATATTAGACAGAAGGAACCTATGGGATTAGGCCATGCGGTTTGGTGTGCAAGAAAATTCATTGGTGATGAACCATTTGCCGTTCTATTAGGAGATGATATCGTTCAGGCGGAGACACCATGCTTAAAACAATTAATCGATGAATATGACCAAACCCTTTCGTCTGTGATAGGTGTGCAAACGGTTCCTGAGAACGAGACACACCGCTATGGCATCGTAGATCCTTCCGGACAAACAGGAAGAAGATATCAAGTGGATCAATTCATTGAAAAACCCACAATAGGAACGGCACCATCAAACTTAGCGATCATGGGCCGGTATATTCTTACACCTGAAATTTTCATGTTCTTGGATCAGCAACAAAAAGGAGCGGGTGGCGAAATTCAGCTAACCGATGCCATCCAAAAGTTAAATGGAATTCAACGTGTATTTGCCTATGACTTTGAAGGGAAACGGTTTGATGTGGGTGAGAAGTTGGGGTTTGTCAAAACGACGATAGAGTTTGCCCTCCAAAATGATGAGATTAAGGATGAGTTATCTGAGTACTTAACGGACATGATCCTGAACATGACTGCAGATGAAATAAAAGCGTAGGTTAGAAATTATTCTTCCAACTAAGAGAAATGGTTAATCCCTTCCTTGATGATAGAACCAATTATATGTAGTGCTACTAATTTACTGAAAAAATCATCAAGGAGTGTTATCTGAAATGTATTTAAAAATCAAACGATTCATTGATGTCCTTCTTTCTTTCTTGGGAATTCTTATTTTATCACCAGTGTTTTTACTGTTGATTGTAGCCATCAAACTTGATTCTGAAGGTCCGGTATTATTCAAGCAAAAGCGTGTAGGACTTAATAAGACCTATTTTTACATCCTAAAGTTCCGAACCATGAGGTTTGATACACCTAAGGATACGCCAACCCATCTATTAGAAAACCCCGATCAATATATTACCAAGATGGGGAAATTCCTAAGGAAAACGTCAATGGATGAACTTCCACAAATCTGGAACATATTCGTGGGTGACATGAGCATCATCGGACCAAGACCAGCCTTATGGAACCAATACGATTTAATCGATGAACGTGACAAGTATGGAGCAAATGATGTTCCACCTGGTCTTACCGGATGGGCGCAAATCAATGGAAGAGATGAACTACCAATCGAGGTAAAGTCCAAGTTAGATGGAGAATATGTCAAAAAGATTAGCTTTAGAATGGACCTTAAATGTTTCTTCAAGACAATCATTAGTATCCTGAAACGTGATGGAATCGTTGAAGGCAAAACTGGAAAAAAAGAAGCAGCAAGTACTAGGGAGAATATACCAAAATGAAAAGAATATTAATAACAGGGTTAAACAGCTATGTTGGCAATAACCTGGGGAAATGGCTTGAAAATTATCCAGATGAATATTCTGTAGATTTCATCAGTCTCAGAGACAATGAATGGAAGGATAGAGATTTTTCTGGATTTGATGTTGTTTTTCATGTGGCGGGGATAGCTCACGTATCCAAGAATCCTAAAATGGAAGAAATGTACTATAAAATCAATCGTGATCTTACTGTAGAAGTTGCCAAAAGAGCTAAGTCTGTTGGAGTAAAACAATTTGTTTTTATGAGTAGCATTATTGTTTATGGCAATAGTAGCAATAATAATGGAGTAATAGATAGATATACGATTCCTAAACCAATTGATTTTTATGGAAGGAGTAAATTACAGGCTGAAGATGGTATTAAAGCTTTGGCAACTGACGCTTTTAAAGTGGCTATAATCAGACCGCCAATGATTTATGGGAAAAACTCTAAGGGAAACTTCCCTAAGTTAGCAAAAGTAGCACTGAAAACTCCACTATTTCCTGAACTAGATAATCGACGAAGTATGCTTCATGTAGATAATCTTTGTGAGTTTATCAGAGTCATAGTAAAGAATGAAGAAGGCGGAACATTCTTTCCCCAAAATAAGAAATATGTGAAAACGAGTGAAATGGTTAAATTGATTGCAGAAGTTAATGAAAAAAATCTCAGACTCACTAAAATTTTTAATCCAGTACTGAAGTTTTTAATAACTAAATCAAACCTCATTAACAAAGTGTTTGGAAATTTAATTTATGATCAAAGTATTAGTCGGTATAAAGAGGATTACCAAATTAGAAGTTTACGGGAATCGATAGAATTAACAATAAATTAAAAGAGAGAGGAGGAATATATATGGGGAAACATATTTTGGTTATCGCTCAATACTTTTATCCGGAACAATTCCGTATTAATGACATCTGTACTGAATGGGTTAAAAGAGGATATAAAGTAACTGTTATTACTGGCATTCCAAACTACCCACAAGGTAAATATTTTGATGGGTATGGAATTTTTAAAAAAAGAAAAGAAGTATTCAATGGCATCGAGATTATTAGAATTCCTCTTATTCCTAGAGGTAATTCTTCGATTATGCTAGCTTTGAATTATTTATCCTTTGTTATGTCGGGATTTGTTTGGAATGTGTTCACCAAAATTAAAGCTGATTATGTATTTATCTTTGAGGTTTCTCCTATGACACAAGCATTACCAGGTGTTTGGTATGCAAGGAAAAGGCGAATACCATGTTACCTATATGTGCAAGATCTTTGGCCGGAAAATGTAGAGATAATCACAGGTATTTCGAATAAATATATAATTGGCGGAATAGGAAAGCTAGTAGATTATATTTATGCTCGTTGTACTAGGATTTTTACAACATCAAAAAGCTTTGTAGAGTCAATTAATAAAAGAGGCGTTTCTAATGAAATAATAGAGTATTGGCCACAATATGCGGAAGATTTCTACCGACCTTTAAAGAAAGCTCGTAAAAAAGAAATTCCTAGTGATGATGCATTTAACATAATATTTGCAGGTAACATTGGAAATGCACAAGGGTTAGATATCTTGCCGAAAGTAGCTACGATGATAAAAAAAAATCAAATAAAAAGAAAGATTCGATTTAATGTAGTGGGTGACGGCAGATATAAAAAAGCGTTAATTGAAATTGTTAAAACCAATAACTTAGAGGACTTATTTAATTTTATTCCTAAACAACCTGCACACAAAATTCCAGAATTCATGGCAGCTTGTGATGCCGCTTTTTTATGTTTAATTAAAAATCCTTTATTTGCTATGACGATTCCAGCAAAACTACAGTCCTATATGGCTTGTGGAATGCCAATTATTGCTTCTGCTGAAGGGGAAACAAATAAAATAATCAATGAATCTAAGGCCGGTGTAGTCAGTCCTTCAGGAAATGTCGAAGAATTATACAAAGTGATTACTGAAATATCTTCCAAAAAAGATGAAGAATTAAAAATGATGGGTCAAGAATCAAGAAGCTATTCTGATAAACACTTTAATAAAGAAAAATTATTAACAAGAATGGATGAATTCTTTACTGATGATTTAGATTTGGAGGGGAAGAAAATTGTTTAAGAATAAAACTCTTTTAATCACTGGTGGTACCGGTTCCTTTGGTCATGCTGTAATGGAAAGGTTTTTAGACAGTGATATTAAAGAAATTCGCATTTTTTCTAGAGATGAAAAAAAACAAGATGATATGCGAAAAAAATATAATAATCGTAAGCTTAAATTTTATATTGGCGATGTAAGGGACTTGGAAAGTGTGGAAAATGCGATGTACGGAGTAGATTACGTTTTTCATGCAGCTGCCCTTAAACAGGTACCTTCCTGTGAATTCTTTCCATTGGAAGCTGTGAAAACGAATATCTTGGGCACAGATAATGTATTATCCGCTGCTATAGATTATGGAGTTAAGAAGGTCATCTGCCTTTCGACTGATAAAGCTGCCTATCCAATTAATGCAATGGGAATATCAAAAGCGATGATGGAGAAAGTTTTTGTAGCTAAATCAAAAACGGTCGATCCTAAACAAACCCTTATTTGTGGAACAAGATATGGGAATGTTATGGCTTCCCGCGGCTCTGTTATTCCGTTATTTATCGAACAAATCAAGAGTGGAAAACCGCTGACCATTACAGACCCCAATATGACTAGATATCTAATGAGTTTAGAAGATGCAGTAGAGCTTGTTATTTTTGCTTTCCAGAATGCAACGGCAGGGGACATAATGGTACAAAAGTCACCAGCTAGTTACATCGGAGACTTAGCTCAGGCTATTAAAGAATTATTCGAAGTACATAATGAAATTAAAGTCATTGGTACAAGACATGGAGAAAAATTATATGAAACATTACTTACTAGAGAAGAATATGTCGTTTCGGAGGATTTAGGTGGATTCTTTAAAGTGTCGGCAGATAACAGGGATTTAAACTATGATAAATATTTTGCTGAAGGTGATCAAAAACTTTCTACTGACCAAGAGTATAACTCTCATAATACTCAAATTTTGTCTGTGGAACAAATAAAAGAGAAACTGCTTGAGTTAGAATATGTTCAAAATGAATTGAAAAATATGAAGACTTTTACCTCAAAATAACGTTTTACTTTATTAGAAAGGCTGGTTATATCCGTGAAAATACTGGTTACTGGCGCGAATGGCTTTGTTGGAAAAAACTTAATTGCTGAACTAAATAATAGAGGATATAAAGATATTATAAAGGTGACAAGGGAAACAGAGGCGTCAGTATTAGATAATTATGCTAGAGACTGTAATTTTGTTTTTCATTTAGCGGGAGTAAACCGCCCTGCTGATGAAAAGGAATTTATGCAGGGAAACCTCTATTTTACGCTTGAATTACTTGAGTCATTAAAAAAGCATAATAATAAAGCACCATTTCTTATTACGTCATCGATTCAAGCAGACAAGGATAATGCATATGGCAGGAGCAAAAAATCAGGTGAAGATGCCCTCTTTGAATATAGCCATCAAACAGGATCGGAAGCACTGGTATATAGACTCCCTAACTTATTCGGGAAGTGGAGTAAGCCTAACTATAATACGGTCGTAGCGACGTATTGCTATAACATTGCGAGAAATATAGATATTCAAATCAATAATCCAGAAGCGAAATTAACACTATGTTACATTGATGATCTTTTAGAAGAATTCTTACAGGCTTTAGAAGGAAAGCCAACTAAACAGGATAAATACTGCTATGTGAATACAACTCATACTATTACATTAGGAGAATTAGCTGAAACGATTCAAAGTTTCAAAGAAAGCAGAGAAAAGCTAAGCATTCCCAATATGGAAAACTCTTTAATGAAAAAATTGTATAGTACGTATTTAAGCTTTTTACCAGAAGTGGATTTTTCCTATGAGTTAAAAATGAATGTGGATCACAGAGGTTCTTTCACCGAGTTTATTAGGACACCAGAAAGAGGACAAGTGTCTGTTAATGTATCTAAGCCTGGAATCACAAAGGGAAACCATTGGCATCATACGAAGAACGAAAAGTTTCTAGTAGTAAGCGGAGAAGGGCTGATTAGATTTAGACCCATTGATTCCGAAGAAATCATTGAATATAGAGTTAGTGGTGAAAAGCTAGAGGTAGTAGATATTCCTACTGGCTATACACATTCCATCGTCAATGTGGGAGAGAACGATCTCGTAACAATTATGTGGGTAAATGAATGTTTTGTTCCTGAAAAGCCAGACACATACTTCTTGGAGGTTTAAGTGAATGAAGAAATTAAAAGTAATGACAGTCGTAGGAACAAGACCAGAAATTATTAGACTATCTGCTGTAATAAATAAACTAGAAGAATCAAATGCAATTGAACATATTCTGGTTCATACAGGCCAGAACTATGATTATGAATTAAATGAAGTATTTTTCAATGATTTTAAATTGAATAAACCGGATTATTTCCTTGATGCAGCAAACGGAACGGCCATTGAAACAATAGGAAATATCCTAATAAGAATAGATCCTGTCTTAGAAGATGTTAAGCCAGATGCACTTCTAATATTAGGGGATACGAATAGCTGCTTATGTGCAATTGCGGCTAAAAGAAGACATATTCCTATATTTCATATGGAAGCTGGGAACAGATGCTTTGACCAGCGAGTACCAGAGGAAACGAATCGAAAAATTGTCGATCATACGGTCGACATTAATTTAACCTATAGTGATATCGCTAGAGAGTATTTACTTAGAGAGGGATTACCTGCAGATCGTATTATAAAAACGGGAAGTCCAATGTTCGAAGTCCTAAATTCAAGAAAAAACGATATTGAGGAATCTGATGTTTTAGAGAGGTTAAACCTCGAAGAAGAAAATTATTTTGTAGTATCAGCACATAGAGAAGAAAACATTAATTCAGAAACGAACTTTATGAGTTTGGTAGAGAGTTTAAATGCTGTAGCAGAAATCTATAATATACCTATTATAATGAGTACCCATCCTAGAACAAGAAAGATGATTGTAGAAAAACGAATCAAGTTTCATCCATTAGTAAAAACTATGAAGCCTTTAGGATTTAATGATTACGTCAAGCTTCAAATTAAAGCCTATGCTGTTCTAAGTGATAGTGGAACAATTAGTGAAGAATCTTCCATTCTTGGATTCAAAGCTCTTAATATCAGACAAACACATGAAAGACCAGAGGCTATGGAAGAAGCTTCAGTTATGATGGTTGGTTTGAAAAAAGAACGAATATTACAGGGGCTTGAGATTTTAAAGATACAAGAAAAAGATACTTTAAGACATGTTGAAGATTATTTTATGCCGAATGTTTCGGATAAAGTACTTAGGATAGTATTGTCATATACAGAGTATGTTAATAGAGTTGTTTGGGGAGAGGATTTATGAAGCTTTTAGTAGCAGCAGACTCTTATTTTTATAAAACACCAGACGGGAAATATTGGTGCAAAACTATATATGGGTATAAATTTTGGAAACGTTATTTAAAAGTATTTAATGAAATAGTAGTTGTTTCTAGAACGAAAGATGTAGAAACAACGAAGGAAGTTAGTGGTTTTATAAGAGTAGATGGTCCAGGTATGAGTATTGCTGAATTACCTCCATTACGTGGAATGAAAGAGTACATTCTTAATTACGGTAGTCTGCAAAAAGCAGCAAAAAAAGCTGTTGAGGATGTGGACTGTGCATTAATTAGATTACCTTCTGTTTCCGCTTTTATGATTTTGAAATATTTTCAAAGAAAGAAAACACCTTTTTGTCTAGAGGTTGTAGCTGATCCTATAGATGCGTATGCGTCTAATAAGATAGCTCAAATATATTATACAAAGAAACTTAAGCAAGCAACGTTAGAGGCTAAAGGAACTTCATATGTAACTAAAGAATTTTTGCAAAAAAGATACCCTTCTGCCTCTATGGTTTATAATGATCGACTAAATTATTTTGAATCATATTATTCAACAATTGATTTAAAAGAAGAATTCTTTTTTGGACCCAGGAAATACAAGATTAAGTCAGGACTATTTAAGTTAGTACATACAGCTAATAGTATCAACTCAGATGTCAAGGGGCATAAGGAATTATTATTAATTGTTAAAGATTTGATTGATAGAAATTTAAATGTAGAGGTAACATTTATTGGTGACGGTGATAAACGTAATTATTTTGAAGAACAAGCTAAGAGATTAAACATTGATAAGAATATTCATTTTACAGGTTTCTTATCATCACCTTCTGAAATAAGAGAAGTATTGTTAAATTCAGATATGTTTGTTTTCCCAACAAAAGCAGAAGGTCTTCCCAGAGCATTAATCGAAGCAATGGCAACTGGGCTTCCATGTCTCTCTACAAATGTTAATGGTATTCCTGAACTACTATCAAATGAATATCTCTTTAACCCATTAGATGTAAAAGGTTTTTCAGATAAGATAGAATATCTTATTAAAAATCCAAGTCTACTAAATAAAATGAGTGAAGAAAATGGAAAAAAAGCTTTGGAGTATATTGACTATAAGTTAGAGGAAAGAAGAAATGAGTTCTATTCAAAACTCAAAAAAATATGTGAGGTTTGAATAAGTTTAAATATGCATTAAAAAAATTCGTATTTTCCTTATATTTAGAGAGGTTAAAATGATAGTACTATTTTATATCACCTTATATTTTTTCTTTTTATTTATAACATATTTCAAATTTGGCACTTTATTTAGAGCAAATAATTTATTTAATACAATGTGGAGTTTGGGAGCCATAGTTGTTTTATATGAGGTCGCAGGCTTATACCCTGTCTCGCTATTGACCCATATGTATATCGTTTTTTCAATTCTCTCTTTTAATATTGTTTATCTTTTATTTTCAAAGAAAACTTTTAAGTTTCAAATGAATATTGACAGAAGAGATTTGAAACTTAAATATGTATATTTACTGAATATTTCATCATATTTTTTCCTCATACCGATTCTTATAAATGCTATAAAAATAATTATTAATTTAGGCTGGGATAGTTTAAGGTTATATGCATTTCGAGATTCAGATATATTAGCTTCAGCACTTCAATTGAGAATTGTTTCCTGGATAGTTTATCCGATTTTTCTTTCAACTATTCTATTAGCAGTAATCTTGGCCGTTAAAAAAGTAAAAATTCCTTTCTTATATGTTATTGCAACTTTAAATTTATTATCTTATACAATTAGTTTTGGTGGAAGAAACGATATAATTAAGACTTTTTTTTATTTTATATTAACTTTTTTAGTTTTAAAAAGTACAAATATTAAAAAAGTTATAATCCCAAAAAAATATATATTTTATGGTATTTGTATCTTATCTATTACCTTTTATCTAACAACACTACGTAGCTTAAAGGGTCTAAATTTCATAGAAAACGCATTAGTTTACTTTTTTGGATCCTTATCTTACTTTGACGTTCTTATACATTCACCAGAATTTTCAACTTTTCATGATTCTTTATTATTTGGTACTGGAGTATTAGGTTTCTTAATAAACCCTCTACTATATATAGGAATGATGATATTTGGAATTCCAAACTATACATCTGAATACTTAGTAAAGATAGTGACTGACAATTATATATTTATTAGCGAAAATTTCCGTTATAATGCTATGTCTTCTGCACTTTATCCTTTTTGGAGAGATGGTAAAGGGGTTGGTATTGTCATTGGTATGATGGTATTTTCTATTATAGTAGTGGTTATAGAGAACAAATATTACAATAATAGAAATTTACGATCTTTTTCTCTATATATATTTATATTATTTATAGTTTTTTCAAGTGTTATGAATTACGAGTTATTAACCATTAGAACTTTTATGAATATCGTATTTATTATTACTTTCACGAGACCGTTAACAAAAGCAATAAAAGTCCAAAATAATCGAGGTCTTTAAATGAAGAAATTAAGTGTTATCGTCCCTGTATATAATGTGGAAAAATATATTAACCGGTGTATTACTAGTTTAGTTAATCAAACTTATACTAACCTAGAAATAATTCTCGTGAATGACGGTTCAACTGATAATAGTGGTTTAATATGCGAAACTTATGCTAAAAAAGATAAAAGGATAAAGGTTTTAAACCAAAAGAATAGTGGACAATCTTCTGCTCGTAACAATGGACTGAGTGTTGCGACAGGTGATCTTTTGGGATTTGTTGATAGTGATGACTGGATAGCAATAAATATGTATGAAACATTAATTGAAAATCTTGAACAATTAAATTGTGATATTTCTGCTTGTCAACGGATAAACGTTAAAAATGAGAAAGAAGCTTTTAATGCAAAGAAAACAAATAACGTTTCTACCTTTGAAAGAGATGAAATAATTGATGTTTTTTTAACACGAGATATGTTGGCGGTATATGACAAGGTATATCGAAAAGATATATTTGAAAATATTATATTTCCAGTTGACAAGATACATGAAGATATTTGTTTAACCTATTTACTTATGACAAAAGCCAAAAGAATCTCTATTTCAGATATGGAAGGTTATTGTTATTATTCTGCAGATGGAAGCACTACAAGAAGTCCTCTTAAAATTAAAGATTTCAATATGATTGATGAATGGAATAAAATTTTAGAGAACTTTACGTGCGAAAATTTATCCTTAGTAAGAAAAGTAAACGTTAGATTATATGTATCATACTTTAACCTAATAAACAAATATGTAATGTTTGGAGCAGAAAATATAGAAACCGAAAAAAAGATAAAAAGTAATATAGATGGATGGAGAAAAACACTGAAGGATAATAAAGAAGTAATAATCAATAGTGAATATGTAAATGCTTCAACCAGTAAACAAATAAAAGTATTATGTGTATCTTATAATACTTTTAAGGTTACTAAAAAAATATATATTTATTTAGTCGCAAAGTATGTTGTCAGTTTGAATTGAAATTTTAGAGTTTCTATAGTTCTTATTTTATTTTAGATAAAATTGAATTTGTAGTCGATTTGATGAAAATAATTAGAGGAAAGTAAAAATAGGATTAAAGTGTCAAGAGATTGGAATTCTTGTCATATAATAAATGCTGAAAATTCCCTTCTTAATCTATTCTCTTTAATAGGTATTAGAATAGAGATGCTCAATTTAACTTAAGCAACGGGTACTTACCCCTTACTAATAAGCAGAATTTAACAGCGGATTGAACTATTTAATTTAAAGAAAAGTACTAAGGGGATAATAATTGAAAAAAAATACAAAAAATCTCACTTACACATTTATAGCTAATTTCCTGTCTTTGGCAATAAGCGCAAGTCTAATTTTGATAGTACCAAAATATGTAGATATATCGGATTATGCCTATTGGCAACTATATCTATTTTATCTCACTTATATTTCTTATATGTCACTTGGAGTAACAGATGGAGCATACTTACGTTATGGTGGTTTTGAGTACAAGAATTTACCGAAAAAGGTTTTTGTGTCTCAATTTTGGTTTTTAGTCATATTTGATATAATCATTTATCTAATTTTCATATTGTCTTTTGGTTTACTTTCTAATAATCCTAACAAAGAAATAGTGCTGTTTTTAACATGTCTTGCAGGTTTAATGGTTGTTCCACGATCATTAATAATGCTTATATTACAAGCGACTGGAAGAATTAAAGAGTATTCTATTAGTATTATAATTGAACGATTAATATTTTTTATTGTGACTATAGTTATTTTAATGACAAGTTTTAAAGATTTTTATTTTTTGATACTAGCTGATATTTTTGGAAAGGTTTTTTCTATTATTTACTGTATTTTAGTATGTAGAAATATAGTTTTTGGTAAATTTGCATCTACAAGAGAGAGTTTAAATGAAATATGGATTAATATTCTTGTGGGAAGCAAATTATTATTTGCGAATTTATCAAGTGTTTTAATTTTAGGTATTATTCGTTTAAGTATAGAAAAAAAATGGGGTATTGAAATTTTTGGTAAAATATCATTAACTTTAAGTATCTCTACTATGCTCTTAACTTTTATTAATGCAATAGCCGTTGTTTTATTTCCTGCATTAAGAAGGACACCTGAAAAAAATTTATCTTCAATCTATACAAAAATGAGACAACTTCTAATGATATCATTATTAGGAGTGTTGATGTTGTATTTTCCTTTAGTATACGTTCTTTCTAATTGGCTACCAGCATATTCAGATAGTCTAATATACATGTCTATTCTTTTCCCCATATGTGTATTTGAAAGCAAGAATATAATGCTGATAAGCACTTACTTAAAAACTATGAGAAAAGAAAAAGTTATGCTAAAAATTAACTTTATCACCCTAATTGTAAGTATGATTATTACTTACGGTAGTGTTTTTGTTTTAGTAAATATTAATTTAGCCATATATTCTATAATTTTTGTTTTTGCTTTTCGTAGTATTGTTTCTGAAATATACCTAGGTGGAATTTTGAATATAAATGTAAAACTAGATATATTCATAGAGGTAATGTTGACGATTGTTTTTATTATAAGTTGTTGGTACTTTAATCTAGTTCAAGGGTTAATATTGTATTTAGCATTTTATATATTTTTTCTTTACTCTAAGAAAACTATCATACTAAAGATATTAAAGTATATGAAATTAAAATAATTCTATAACGTTTTCTGAAAATGAAAGGATGAAGGAGATTATAAAATGCACAAAATAGCAGTAGCTGGAACAGGCTACGTCGGCTTGGTAGCAGGCGTGTGTTTTGCCGAAATGGGCCATCAAGTAACCTGTGTTGATATCGACGAGAATAAAGTGAATAAAATGAAACAAGGCATCTCACCCATATATGAGGCAGATTTAGAACAGTTGATGCAGAAAAATTATGCTGCAGGTCGAATCGATTACACAACTGATTATCAATCTGCTTATAAGGGTGCAGATGCCATTTTTATTGGAGTGGGTACGCCAGAACAGCCGGATGGATCAGCTAATCTTTCCTATATCGCAACCGTTGCTAGACAGATTGCTGAATCGGTTGAGAAGGATTGTCTTGTTGTTGTGAAATCTACTGTTCCGATTGGCACGAATGATAAGGTGGAGCAGTTTATTCAGGATTTTTTGGTTCATGATGTGAAAGTGGAAGTGGCATCGAATCCAGAGTTCTTGGCGCAAGGGTCAGCTGTACACGATACGTTGCATGCCGAACGAATTATAATTGGGACCGAAAGTAAATGGGCGGAAGAAATGCTTATGAAGATTTATAAGCCATTTCATCTGCCCATTGTTTCTGTCAATCGGAAATCGGCAGAAATGATCAAGTATGCGTCAAACGACTTCCTTGCTCTTAAAATCTCCTATATGAATGATATTGCGAATCTTTGTGATTTAGTAGGAGCGGATATTCAAGATGTGGCAAGAGGCATGAGTTTTGACGAGCGTATTGGAAGCAAGTTCTTGAATGCGGGTATTGGATATGGCGGTTCCTGTTTCCCTAAAGATACAAAAGCGTTAGAGACTATTGCTAGAGAGAATGGATATGAACTGAAAACAGTAAAAGCGGCAATTGAAGTGAACAAGAATCAAAAAACGATGTTATATAAAAAGGCGAGTCAACGATTAATCACGTTCAATGGCCTTAAGGTGGCAGTGCTAGGATTGACATTTAAACCGGGAACGGATGATTTAAGAGAAGCGGCATCTCTAGAGAACATCCCTCTGTTATTAGAACAAGGCGCAGATATTTATGCGTTTGATCCAGTTGGTGCCGAGAATTGTGCTATCGTGCATCCTGAAGGGAAGAGCGGAAGGGGTAGCATCACCTATGTAGCAAATATCGAGCATGCTTTAGAAGGTGCAAATGTTTGCTTCATCTTTACTGAATGGGGAGAAGTGAAAGCCGTCACGCCTGAAACGTATAAGAAGTTAATGAGGACTCCACTAGTCTATGACGGAAGAAATATATATGTTGTAGATGAGATGAAAGAAGCAGGGGTAGAGTATCATTCAATCGGCAGAGAATCTGTAACTAGAGAAGGAATAGAGGAGTGGAAGAACCATGAATTACAAATCCCTAAATCGTAATAAAACCTATCTTGTCACTGGGGCAGCGGGTTTCATTGGATTCTTCTTATCCAGGAAACTAGTAGAAGAGGGTTGTAGAGTGATCGGAATTGATAATATGAATGATTACTATGACGTGAATCTTAAACATTCTCGTTTAAAGCAATTAGAACACGCAGAGAATTTCACCTTCATTAAAGGCGATATCTCGGATAAAGCGATGATTACAGAACTCTTTGAGGAATATAAACCGAATATTGTGGTAAATCTAGCTGCCCAAGCGGGAGTCCGGTATTCAATTGAAAACCCAGATGTTTATATTCAGAGTAACATCATAGGTTTTTATAATATTCTTGAGGCCTGCCGACATCATCCCGTGGACCATCTTGTTTATGCATCCTCTAGTTCCGTATATGGTGCCAATAAAAAGGTTCCGTTTGAAGAAAAGGATTTCGTGGATACCCCTGTATCCTTGTATGCCTCTACGAAGAAGTCTAACGAGTTGATGGCTCATACATACAGCCATTTATATCAGATACCTGCGACTGGACTCCGTTTCTTTACGGTATATGGGCCGATGGGAAGACCGGACATGGCCTATTTTGGATTTACGGATAAGTACGTTGCTGGTGAGCCCATTAAGATCTTTAATAATGGTGATTTTGAACATGACTTATATAGGGATTTCACCTACATTGATGACATTGTCGAAGGAATCGAACGGCTTCTTTCCAATCCTCCTGTAGGAGAGCAAGATGTGCCACACAAAGTTTATAACATAGGTAACAGCAATCCGGAAAAATTAATGGTCTTCCTTGAAACGCTGGAGAGGTGCCTGGGTAATGCTCTTGGTAGAGAAGTCGTATTTGAAAAGGTTTATGAGCCAATCAAGCCAGGAGATGTACCTGCGACTTTTGCTTCCACTGAATTGTTACAGAAGGCGGTTGGATTTAGGCCGGAGACTTCTATAGACGAGGGGTTGCGAAAGTTTGCAGATTGGTATGTGGAGTATTATCAGTGTAAGTGAACGTTGTCCCCCATATGAAAGAGTGTCTAACTCTTTCATATGGGGGACATTTTTAGGAGGAGTTGACTTTCATATGGACTTTTACGAAATATTAAAAGATACCTTTGCAAAAGGAGAATCTGAACGGGATATAACGGTGAGCGAAGTAGTCGAAGAACTCAAAGTGAAGTTAAGTGTAATAATGGAAGAGTCTATGAAATGAGGAATCATAAGTGGGGGTTTCCTGCCTTAGTGGTTTTATGGGCGTTGATATTATTCATTTTATCTTCACAGTCCTATGATGAGCAAAGTCTTGCTCCTATATTGGAATCGTTTAATACACCATTTTGGTACGGACTATTTGATGGCATTTCGTTTATGTATGGTGGATTTGAGGTGAGTGTTCAAAGTGCAGGAGTGGCTGGTTTTCTGGAGTTTTTTGTCCGAAAGGGTGCTCACCTTTTTGTCTTTTTTGTGTTGGGTTTTTTCATGTTTGGCGTTTGGAGTATATATCAGAAGAAAACATTGGTTTCCTGTTTAGGGGCATTCTTGTGTGTCATTCTTTTTGCGAGTACTGACGAAATTCATCAAAAATATACGGACGGACGTACTGCTATGGTGCAAGATGTCATGATTGATACGTTCGGTGGACTGTTAGGTATTATATTTTTCGTGTTTCTTTCGAATAGATGGTGGAAGCGTGATTGATTCGGTCTGCCATTTCCTCTTTCAACCTTCTAATAAGCTGTTTCCTCATATAATGCTTTAGGTATCCCTTCATCTGTACTTTTTTATCATTTCTTCCATACATATTAGATAGCGAGGTCTTTATGTAGGTGATGAAGATGAGAAGACGGAATAGGAAAATGACAGGAATGATGGCTCTTATTTTCCTGATTGTAGCTTTGGGGAGTTGTATCATTTTTCTTTGGCCCAGTGGACCAGAGCGATTAGTGGATGAGTTCTATGCGTACGAGAGTGAGGCGGAATTCGGGAAGTCGTGGGATTTATTGAGTGCTGAAATGAAGCTGCGGTTTCCGGTTCGTGCCGATTATGTGCAAAATCGGGCTCATGTCTTTTTGCAGCATATGGATGTGGAAACCTTTCAGTATGAAGTGGGAGATTCAAAGAAAGTGAAGGATTGGAGTATAGGGAAGGGTGGCAAGGTCCATAAAACAGCGTACAGGGTCCCTGTCACACAGGTGTTTGAGTCTCATTTTGGTGTGTTTACGATCGAACAGGATTGTTATGTAGTGAAGGAAAAAGGCGAATGGCGTCTGTTTTGGGATTATCGATTTGAATAGATGCCTCTCCTTTTTCAACATTTCGCTCCTTTTATCGAAAAGGGAGAGGATATTTATAAGGGAATTGACGGATTAAGGTAGTGATCATGAAGCATATTTCATTCTAGAGCGATCACTGATGGCCTTCAGAATAAACATTTTGTCTTGTTTGCTTAGCATTGCCCAACTACCTGCCTTGATTTTCATACAATCCACTCCTTTTATTTGTTTGAAATGTTTAGATCTAAGCATGATGATTCACATGACCTTGTGTCTAATGAAAGTTGATTCTCGTAATGAAAGGTTCAAGGGGAAGAAGGAATTTCTTAGCTCTTATTAGATTATACCGTCTTTTCCCCTCTAATAAACAACAAAAATTCCAACAAATCTCTACAATGGGTGTCCGTTTTTTGTCAGAATGTTGGATGCTCAAAATGAAAAAGCTGTCTGGATGCGGTCCAGGCAGCTTTTTCGTTTTGCGTTATTTGACGGTTAAATGTTCCTTTAATTCTGTTTGAATCTTTTTTTGTTCTTCTTCCGACACGAGATAGTAGTAGATTCCGTCGATTTTCGTTCCGGTACCGGTTATGGATGATTGGGAAATGTCATTACTTGCGTCTCTATAGTTCTTTTGAATGTCCATCATGTCATCAAACGTCAAATTAGTCTGGATATTTTTACTTAGCGCGTCGAATACGTCGCCGTAACTCGTTAAGGTTGATACGCTTGCCCCTTCTTTAATGACAGCTTCGATAATGGCACGCTGTCTGGTTTGACGCCCAAAATCACCATTAGGATCTTCGTATCTCATTCTGGCATAGCTCAACGCCTCTTTACCGTTCAGTTCGATCATGCCTTTGTTGAAGGTCGTCCCCTCTTCAGTGAAGTTCAAATCATTTTGGACGGTGACACCGCCGACTGCGTCCACGATATCTTTAAAGCCTTCCATATTGATCTTCATATAATAGTCGATCGGGATATCAAGAAAATTCTCGACCGTATCCATCGCCATCGCGGCGCCACCGAATGCAAAGGCGTGATTGATTTTATCCTGGGTGCCATGTCCGACAATCTCAGTACGAGTATCTCGTGGGATGCTCAGCATTTTCACGGACTTCAATTTTGGATTGACGGTCAAGACAATCATCGTATCCGAGCGGCCTTTGTCGCCTTCCCGTTCATCGACACCGAGCATCAGCATGGAAAAAGGCTCATAATCCGATAATACGAGTTCTTTGGTCCGTTTATCTGTACTGCGCTCTATAGGTGTATGCATGGTTTCGACTGTCTTTGTTAAGGAATTCCATACGGAGAAAGCGAAAGCCCCCCCGGCTAGTATAAAAAGGAGGACGATAATGCCGACTACTTTTGGCCAAGTTCGTTTCTTTTTTTTCTTCTTTTCATGTCTCATCGTCTACTTCCTTCCTCACTTTATAATCACTTAATCTATTATAATAAATTAGCTATTTAAATAATAGGAATTTTGGTATTTTATAGTATATTTGACAATACATGCGTAGTGGTGTACTATTTAACTAACACAGTGGTAAAGGGGATGGGGAAGTGAAAGCATTTAGAGGATTGATGCAAAAGGAGTGGCTGATCGGGAAGTCGGTGCTTCTTTGGTTGCTGCTGGTACAGATGGGGTTAGTGTTTGTTGCCTATGTACTTGCGAAGTATTTCGAAGTGGCTGGTTTGTTTTACATCAGCTCGCCTATGATTATGATGATGCATCCGCTGATAATGATTTTCCTTATATGTAGTCGTTTGAATGTGGAAGGTAAGGCACAAGTCTGGTTGTATAATCCACAGTCTTCCGGGATGCTACTAGGTAGTAAATTGTTGATCAGTGTACTGTTCCAGGGGATGTCATTGCTGTTTGCCTGCCTGCTCACTTTTGTGACCATGAGGATTCCGACGAGCCATTTTGGTGTGAGTTTTCACACGGAGAGTATGATGTCATTCTATAATTTGCTTCAGATGGGCATTTTCTTGATGGCGGTCAGTCTTTTCCTTGCCCTGGTCATGTTATTTTTATGGGTGGTTTACCATGCATTGGCTCGGGTGTCAGCCATTAAACCGTTTCGTTGGCTGATCGTTTCCCTTCTATTTATAGGGATGGTCATGGTGGGGAGCTGGTATGAAAGTACGGCTGTTTATCAACAAATGGATACGGTCTGGGTCGTGGACGTTTTGAGTGACTCTTCATTTACCATGTCGGCTGATAATTTGAAATTTTACCTAAATACGGGAGGCATATCCCTTCTGACAACCGGGTTGGATATCATCACGTTAGTGTTATTATTCCTAGCTTCATGTTGGCTGCTGGACCGAAAGATCGAGGTGTAAGTGTATGACAGAGGAGTTTCATGCGACAAAGCCGATTTATTTACAGGTAGCGGATCGAATTTGTTATTCGATTGTCCGCGGGGAGATAAAAAGTGGTGAAAAGCTACCATCGGTTCGAGAGATGGCTATTCAAACGGGCGTTAATCCAAATACGATACAGCGCACGTACGCTGAGATTGAAAGGGATGGAATTGTGGAGACAAAAAGGGGGCAGGGAACATTCGTTAAAAATGATCCAAGCTTGATCGCTTCGTTACGGGTGCGGATCCAAACGGAAATCATGGAAACGTTCGTGGAGAATATGAAGGAGATTGGCTTGTCAAAGCCGGAAATGCTCACGGCGATACAGGCATTTTTGACAGAACGGGGTGATGTGGAATGATGATTGAAATGCAGGACGTGACGAAGAAGTATGGAAAAATTGTGGCACTGGATCGTGTTTCACTTTCGTTTGATGTAGGAAAGATTTATGGTGTGTTAGGGGCCAATGGAAGCGGTAAGTCGACCCTGCTCAAACTGATTGCTGGTTTGGTGAAACCGGATCATGGTGAGGTGACGGTCGAGGGAGATAAGGTAAGCAGGAGGATTGCCTCTTGCGTGTCGTATTTGACGGAGTTGGATTTTTTCTACCCCGCGTTTACGGTTGGTCATTATATTGATTTTCATGCTTCGCAGTTTACGGATTTCAATCATAAAAAGGCCATGGAAATGCTGGCATTCATGAAGCTGGATGTTTCAAAGAAAGTCAGTTCTATGTCGAAGGGAAACAGGGGCCGTCTTAAATTGGTGCTGGCGTTGTCACGGGAGGCACCAATCGTATTATTGGATGAACCATTTTCAGGCTTGGATGTGATGGTTCGTGAAGAGATTGTTCGCAGCCTGCTTACGTATATTGATTTTGAAAAACAAACGGTCATCATCACGACGCACGAAATCGATGATATCGAGAAGGTCCTGGATGAAGTGCTATTGATCCAGGATGGGCAAATCATTGCCAAAGAGGAAGTGGAAGGCATCCGTGAAAGAAACGGGGAATCGGTAGTGGGATGGATGAAAGCACATTATAGGTGATTAGTAGGACTCCAAATGAGGATTTGGGGTCTTTTTATTGTAAAAAAGCTTTTGGGTATAATTACCACATAAGAAAATGTTGATAAACTTATGGATTAATAGGAAAATATAACTAATATCATTTAACTACTAATTTACATATGAAGGGAAATGAAACGTGTGCGGAAACAGAGGTATATAAGGTTTTTGATGATGTTTGGTGCTTGCATCTTTATGTTCTCAGTGGCAGGAAAAGCGGATGTACATGCGGCTTCGACCGTGAATCAAGCTAAAACGATTAACGTGAACAAGATGTATAAGGGTTCTTTAGCTAATAAGAAGGAGATTTTGTATAAAGTAATTTTAACTGAGCCGGGAAATGTCACGTTATCGATCAAACGGAATGCCAAGACCTCTTTTGAGGGACATATCCAGAATAGTAAAGGCTACATCTATACGTTCGTTTATACGAAAAGACAGGATGATACATCCGGGTTTGATGAAGTGCAAGTAGGTTTGCCTAAAGGGACGTATTATGTGCGGATCAACAATAGTGGCGGGCAAGGCTCCAAAGCGGATTATCAATTTTCCACGAAATATACAAAAAGCCAGTATTACGAAAAAGAGTCCAATGATAAGGTAGCTACAGCGAATGCCATCAACCTGAATGCCACATATAAAGGGGTCATTAGTCACTCTGATGATCGCGATTACTTTAGATTCGTCGTTCCGCAAAATGGAAATGTCACATTGAATATGAAACAAAAACGGGACACGATATGGCGTGGATCTATCCAAGATCGTTCCAATAAAAAGTTGGCAGAATTAAATTCGAATGAAAATGGAAGTCTCACAACCTATATGAAAAAAGGGACCTATTACTTCGTGATGGAAAACTATGATGATTCCGTCGATGTTCCGTACGAGTTTACGATTTCAGATAGGACCAGTTCATTAAAGGCTTCCCAAATCAATGTGACGAACAATACAGGCAAAGCGGATAGTGTAAAGGTAAGCAGCCTGAAAAAAGGTGATGTCGTCACGGTGTATGATGTGAAAAGTAAAGGGAATGTCATAGCGAAAACGACGGCGAAAGGCACTTCAGTGAGTTTTAAGGTCAGCCAGCTTGGCAAAAAGACAGGTAAGGTCTACGTGACCGTGATGAAATCACCCTTGAGGGAAAGTGATCGTGTCGCCCAAACGTTTAAGGGCGAAACCTCGCCTTCTGTGAAAACAAGCCAGGTCAAGGTGACGAATCATAAGGGAAAAGCCGATACCGTGGTCATCAGTTCCCTTGCCAAAGGCGATGTCGTGAAGATTTACAAGGCAAAAAGCAAAGGAAGCATGTTGGTGAAAGGGACGGCGAAAGGCAAAAAGCTAACTCTTTCTATAAAGCAGCTCGGTAAGAAATCGGGCAAAGTGTACGTGACAGTAACCAAGTCAGGACAGCAGGAAAGCGGGAGAGTGGCTGTTTCCTATAAAAAAGAAAAATAAGAGGTGACCTCGGATGAAAATCCGGGGTCATTTTTTTTAGGAAGGCCTGTTCATGGTTATTTTACGTGTAATCTCTCTAGGTAAACGACGATTTACTAGAAAATGGGTGCTTAGAAGAGTCCGCAATAGAAAGAAGGCGCATATATATGCAGTACGGATATCACTAAAGTATAAATAACTATTGGAGGCTAAAGGAAAAATGGCAGAAATAATTAGTTTACCGTACCTTCAAGCTTTGCAGGGGAAATTTGTAAGAGTATTTAAAGGCGGGCCTGATTCAAGAGAAGGCAGGCTGATAGAAGTGAATGATGAGTATATCGTCCTTCTGACTGAAGAGAAGCAACTCGTGTATTATACGATTGCCCAACTGAAAATCGTGGTTGTTAATGCAAAAAAATCTCAAGAGGATGTACTCCCTCCTTTTGATGATGGCTATGCATTTCCGCCAACGTTCGTCGGCTTATTGGAAACATTAGATAACCGATTCGTTCAGGTGAACGGCGGTGGCCCAGCTTCAAAAATCGGCCAGATCGTCGAGGTAACTACAGAATATATCGTGTTATCGACTAAGAAGGACGGGCTCGTTCTATTCCCGATTGCTCTTATTAAGAGCGTAGCGATTGTGGAGGTTTCCTTCCGTTCCACATGGCCGGAGTTTCCGGATGTTCCTAACGATACCCTGAATGGAGCTCTTACTCAATTGATTTACTCCTGGATTTCGGTTCATGCAGGTGGCCCTGAAAAGGTTGAGGGTGTCTTGATACAAGTTGAAGAAGACTATATTGTTGTCGTGAATAAAGACGAAATATTTTATATCACGACAGATCAAATCCAATCCATCGGACTATTTTTCCCAAGGGAGAATGATGGTGGGGGGAAAGATAAGGACAAAGATAAAGACAAAGATAAAGACAAAGATAAAAACAAAGAAAGCTCTTCCCATGAGAGTTCCTCGAGAGAAAGTAGCTCTCATGAAAGTTCATCAAGTGAAAGCAGTTCCAGTGAAAGTTCATCAAGTGAAAGCAGTTCCTATGAAAGTTCATCATCATGTGAAAGTAGCTCTCATGAAAGTTCTTCATGTGAATGTATAGCCCCTGAAAGTTCATCAAGTGAAAGCAGCTCTTATGAGAGTTCATCATCATGTGAGAGCAGCAGTTCGTATGAAAGTTCATCATCATGCGAGAGCAGCAGTTCAGATGAAAGTTCATCATCAAGTGAAAGCAGCAGCTCATATGAAAGTTCATCCTCAAGTGAAAGCAGTTCCCCTGAAAGTTCAGATGGATGTAAAAAACGTCGTCGCCGTCATAGAAAGGACCACAGCAGACCACGTGTTAATACGTTTAAGAAAATATGGCTTGAGAACCTGATTAAAGCTTCAAAGAATTCTTTATAAAGGATCGACCACACAGGTACAGCAACCAATGAAGTTGTTGTGCCTTCTTATTAAAAAGGGACAGGCATGTTGGTTGTCCAAAAGGTGATCAAGGCATGGGCGATTATTGGACTAGACCTAGGGGTGATTCCTATATGGATCCCTGAAAAGGTCAACCCGGGGTGTCCCAAATTAGGACAGGATTCAAGAATGATTCCTTACCATAAGGAAGGAAAGGTGGACTATATTTGTTTTCTAAATATATTGGACAATATATGGAGCTAGAACTCTCAGGAAATATTCTTGTGTTTGGGAACTTAATAGAAGAAAGTACAGATATTTTAGTCCTATACACGGGGGAGGTGTACCGTTATGTACCGCAGCGACACATTAAGAATTATTCTTTTCCCATAATAGATGAAGAGATTGAAGGAGGAGAAGACCCGGAAATCAGTGAGACGTCATTTCGTAAGATGCTGATGAATGCGAAAGGGCTCTTTGTTGAAATTTTGTTCACGAAAAACAAACCCATCTATGGCTATATCGTGGGTATCATGAATAATTATTTCATTTTTCATTCTCCTGCCTATAAAACGATGTTCATCTCCATGGAGCATGTAAAGTGGCTAACGGTTTGTGATGATGAAAAGGGGCCATACGGATTGAGTAAAAGCGAGCAGCTTCTTCAGGTTTCCAGTCTGAGCTGGGCGCGTACTTTGGAGGAACAACTGAAAAAATTGACCAATAAATTGGTGGTACTCGATTTAGGGCAGCACCCGATGGACATAGGGAGAATCATACAATTGAAGGATGGTCTCATCCATATGATGGATGCTCAAGGCGAAGAGTTTTACGTAAATATGCGGCATGTGAAGAGCTTTCAGTTTCCACAATGAATAACTCCGGATCTACTACGATCCGGAGTTATTTCTTTTTCTCTATATTCTCATAGACCGATGCGAGGGCTTGTTCAAATTTCCCACTCTTTTTCGGTTGATAATATTTTTTGTTGCGTAGTTTGTTTGGTAGGTACTGCTGTTTCACCCATCCGCTTTCATAATCGTGTGGATAGAGATAGTCGACGCCGCGGCCTAGGTCGGTAGCCCCTTTATAATGGGCATCTTTAAGGTGATCGGGTACATCGCCACTATGGCCGGCGCGAATATCGGCGAGTGCCGCGTCAATTGCTTTATAGGCGGTGTTCGATTTAGGCGATAAACAAAGTTCAATCACTGAATTGCTAAGCGGGATCCGGGCTTCGGGGAAACCAAGACGCTCGGCTGCTTCGACTGCAGAAAGGGCGCGAGGACCAGCTTGAGGGTTCGCCAGGCCAATGTCCTCATACGCGATGACGACCAAGCGACGGGCGATGCTGACAAGGTCACCGGCCTCTATCAATCGTCCTAAATAATGGAGGGCCGCATTCACGTCGCTGCCACGGATTGATTTTTGGAAGGCGGATAGGACGTCATAATGGGCATCTCCATCCTTGTCATGCGAAAAGCTCTTTTTCTGCATGCACTCCTCGGCAATTTTTACATCGATGACAATCGTTTCGAATTCGTCAGGCTCGGTAGAAATGACCGCGAGCTCTAGAGCATTAAGGGCGCTGCGGACGTCCCCGTTCGAAGCGGTCGCGAAATGTGCCAGAGCATCGGTGCTGACTTCGGTTTTATAGTGACCGAGACCACGCTCCTCATCTTGTAATCCACGTTCGAGGGCTTTGATAATATCAGTGACTTCCAGAGACTTTAGTTCGAAAATCTGGCATCTGCTGCGGATGGCCGGGTTAATTGCGTGATAAGGATTGCTTGTCGTCGCACCAATCAAGGTGATCATCCCATTTTCAAGGTAGGGAAGGAGGAAATCCTGTTTCGCTTTATCCAGGCGGTGGACCTCATCGAGCAGCAGGATCACTTTGCCGGACATCTTGGCTTCGGCAGCGACGATTTCCATGTCTTTTTTATTATTGGTTACAGCATTCAGTGTCCGGAAGGCAAACTTCGTGCTGCCGGCAATGGCGCTCGCAATGGACGTCTTGCCGATGCCGGGAGGACCGTACAGAATCATCGAAGATAGCTGTTTGGCCTTGACCATCCTCGCGATGATTTTCCCTTCACCGACGAGATGCTCCTGCCCGATGACTTCATCAATCGAACGGGGCCGCATCCGGAAAGCAAGCGGTTTAATATTCATGACGCACCTCTCCTTTTTATATAAGGTATCACAAACAAAGGGGAAAATGCTCAGAATATGCGTTTGGGGGGAGGGGAATTCGACGGTTGTGGGGGAGAATTCGACCACGTGAGGCAGTAATTCAACCACGGAAGAATATAATTCAACCACGATGTTAAGTCTTCAATTTTAAATGGTATACTCGTCCTTTCGTAACACCTGTATGAGGCAAGTCCATAGCCTTAAGCAGTTTATTTGCAGTTGATGCAGAATTGATATGGAGAAATTCCCTTAATTGTTGGTTAGTAATGGTGGGTTTTATGAGGAAGAAATAATCTTGAAGCGATGAAAGGTGAGCATCTTTTGATTTGTTTGAGCAGGAATGGCAGATCCAGATTCCATTTTTCCTTTTCATTGGATAGGACGAACATCGAGGGCAGAAAACGCCTGTTTTTAGATCGGTTATAGGAATTTTATAGTTCTCCAGAAGATTAGGTATAAGAGGAGTATGGGCCTTCAATAAATGATTGGTAACTTTTTTCAGCTCTTTTTTTGTTAATTTCTCTTCGTCATGCTTTTTTATGAACTCTCTAATTTTATGAAATAGAAAATCTCGGCGTATGACTACTTTAGAAGTAATATCTTTATTTTCAGCAGTTACTACTGAGGATGAGTTCGAACTAACTACTAAAGTTTCGATTGGGATTGACCAGTTTTTTGTTTTTAACCACTCGATTAGTAGGGAGCGCTGGCGATTCACTTGTAAAATAGGGTCATCAAAGGCCTCTCTTTGACCATCTGACTTAGTGCGGATTAGTTGATTGAACCCTTTGTCAAAGTATAGCTCACCGGCAATGTTCTTCACTTCAAGAATTAGGATAAAGCATGGAGTGAGTAGCAAAATGTCCATTTGAAAGGGATAGGGAGAGGCGAGTAGACGTAGGTCATGAAAGATTAGATACTTTTTTTCAGGAAGGGATTTTAGAGCATGAATCACTCGATGTTCGCCTTTGTAACCTGCCATGTTTCTGTTAAAGTCTGAACTTAGGACGGGGTGAATTGGATGGGTGATGGGCAATCGTTTAATAAGCGCCTGTATCATCTGAAGTTTTATAGGAATCTCGCAATCTTTAACAATCAAAGTAATTTCTCCTCTCAATCGTTTACCTATAGATTCTTCAATTCTTACTATTTTTCCTATTCTTTTCAAAAGTAAATATGTCAAATTTTAGAACGAGTTAGGAATTCGACCACCTTAGTTGATAATTCAACCACGCAAGGGAGTAAATCAACCACAACTAAAGATAATTCGACCACACAGGACAATAATCCAACCACCGGCATTACCATCCAACCCCTTTCCCCACCTCTCCAATTAGAATAATTTGACAAATGGAGGGTGGGTGAATGCATTTCTACTGGGTATATGCTATAATTTCAAGAGAATTTAGTAACGGATTAATAATTTGAGGTGTATATAAATGAAGATATCTACTAAAGGCCGGTATGGCTTAACGATCATGATTGAGCTTGCTAAGCATTATGGTGAAGGTCCGAAGAGTTTGAAGTCGATCGCTCAAACGCATAATTTGTCTGAGCATTATTTGGAGCAGTTGATTGCGCCCCTTCGCAATGCAGGATTGGTGAAGAGTGTTCGTGGTGCATATGGCGGATATGTCTTGTCGAAAGATCCTCATGAGATTACTTCTGGTGATGTGATTCGCGTGTTGGAAGGACCGATTACCCCGGTTGAAGGAATTGAGGATGAAGAGCCGGTGAAACGCCAGCTTTGGATCCGGATTCGCGATGCGGTTAAAGAAGTCCTTGATAATACGACGCTCGTGGATTTGGCGAATTACAAGGACAATGGTGAAACAAACGATTATATGTACTATATTTAATTGGGGCTACAGATTAATATGAAGCAAAAATACCTATTCAAAAGGGTTCTATCTTACAACCATTATTGGACTACCGGTTGATTTAAAGGTAAAATCCTATGTGAATAGGCATTTTTTTGCAAGTTTCATTTTATTAGTAAACACGAGAGTCAGGTTAATCATAGAGCATTGCCTAACTATTCTATGGAGGCGACAAAAAAGTGAACAGAATATATTTAGATCATGCTGCGACTTCACCGATGCATCCGAATGTGATTGATAAGATGATGACGGTCATGAGCCATGACTTTGGGAATCCGTCGAGCATTCATGCGTTCGGGCGGGAAGCGCGTCATGTTTTAGATGAAGCGCGTTCGAATATTGCCGCAAGTATCAATGCGGGACGGAATGAGATCATTTTTACAAGTGGTGGAACGGAAGCGGATAATACGGCGATTATCGGGGCTGCGCATGCGAATGAGAAAAAAGGCAAGCACATCATTACAACAGAGATTGAACATCATGCAATTCTGCATACCTGTCAATTCCTTGAGAAGTCTGGCTTTGAGGTCACGTATTTACCTGTGAATGAAGAGGGGCTCATTTCGATTGCTGATTTAAAAGCGGCATTGCGGGACGATACGATTTTGGTTTCCGTCATGTTTGGCAATAATGAAGTGGGTTCGATCCAGCCGATTGCTGAAATCGGACAACTCTTGAGGGAGCACCAGGCCCTTTTCCATACGGATGCCGTGCAGGCTTATGGTTTGATTCCTATCGATGTCCGGGAGCTGGGCGTGGATTTATTGAGTGTTTCCGCTCATAAAATCAATGGACCAAAAGGAACCGGTTTCTTATATATGCGTGATGGATTGAAGTTCGCCCCTCATTTATACGGTGGGGAACAGGAACGGAAACGGCGCGCTGGTACGGAAAGTGTCCCGGCAATCGCTGGTTTTTCCGAGGCCGTTTCCATTGCCCAAAGTACGATGAAGAGTAAAACGGAGCAATACAACTCTTTCAAAGACGTATTGCTTGCCGTTTTTGATAAGGCAGAGGTACAATATGAAATTAACGGATCGAGGGAGCACGCGCTTCCACATGTGTTGAATGTCAGTTTTCCTGGTACGAATGTTGAATCGATGCTCGTGAATTTGGACTTGGCCGGCGTCGCGGTATCAAGCGGATCTGCTTGTACGGCGGGGTCCATTGAACCGTCGCATGTTTTGGTCGCGATGTTTGGAAAAGGTTCGGAGCGGACGAAGAATGCGATTCGTTTCAGCTTTGGTCTGAACAATACCGAGCAGGAAGTCAGGGAAGCGGCAGAAATAACCGTGAAGATCGTTAAAAGATTAGTACAACAATAAATTTTTGTAAATAGATGAGGTGACAGAATGAAGAAAGCACCACAAGACACCCGCGTCGTCGTTGGGATGTCAGGGGGCGTCGATTCTTCTGTGTCTGCCCTGCTTTTGAAAAATCAAGGCTATGACGTGGTCGGGATTTTCATGAAAAACTGGGATGATACGGATGAAAACGGGGTCTGTACAGCAACGGAAGATTACAATGATGTGATTGCGGTTTGTAACCAAATCGGAATTCCTTATTATGCGGTCAACTTTGAAAAGCAGTATTGGGATAAGGTTTTCACATACTTCTTGGAGGAGTACAAGGCGGGCCGGACACCGAATCCGGACGTGATGTGCAATAAGGAAATCAAGTTCAAGGCTTTTCTTGAGCATGCGGTGAGCCTGGGTGCCGATTATGTGGCGACAGGTCACTATGCACAGGTCAAGTACCAAGATGGCGAGTACAAGATGCTTCGCGGCGTGGATAATAATAAGGACCAAACATATTTCTTGAACCAGTTAACGCAAACACAGCTGGAAAAAGTCATGTTCCCTCTTGGACATATCGATAAGAAGGAAGTCCGTGAAATTGCGAAGGAAGCGGGTCTTGCGACGGCAACGAAGAAAGACTCAACCGGTATTTGCTTTATCGGGGAACGGGATTTCAAAGGCTTCTTGAGCACATATCTACCGGCGCAACCTGGTCAAATGACCACGATGGACGGAAAGGTCATGGGTACACATGATGGCTTGATGTATTATACAATCGGTCAGCGCCACGGCCTTGGTATCGGTGGAAGCGGCGAACCTTGGTTCGTAGGGGGTAAAGACTTGAAACGCAATGTTTTATATGTGTGCCAAGGCTTTAACAATGATGTACTTTACTCTGATTCACTGAAAGCCGTGAAGATGAGCTGGGTTGCCGAACACATGCCAGCCACTGAATTTACGTGTACGGCTAAATTCCGGTACCGCCAAGTGGATAGCGGCGTTTCGGTGAAAGTCCTGGAAAACGGGGATGTCGAAGTCGTATTTGACGAGCCGGTCCGGGCAATTACGCCAGGGCAATCCGTCGTATTCTATGACGGTGAAGTATGCCTAGGCGGCGGCACGATTGATGAAGTGTTTAAAAAAGGTGAAAAACTGACCTACGTAGGGTAAAATAAGCATGTCCCCAGCTGTATTTGCGGTTGGGGATTTTGTTTGCATTGTAGAAAGACCTGAAATGGCGTCAATGATATACATAAAAAAATGTGATAGCATATGCTATACTTTTCAATAAAAAATGGAGCGTGAATTAGGATGGATAAGAATCAACAAGGTATTGAGTTTATGCAGCAAGGAAAATATGAGGAAGCGGCGAAGGTTTTTAATGAGGCAATTGAGGAAAACCCGACTGAGCCAGTTGCTTACATAAACTTTGGAAATGTGCTGACTGCGGTTGGCGAGACGGATAAAGCCGTTAAGTTCTATAAAAAGGCAATCGAACTCGATGAAAATGCAGCGGCTGCTTATTATTCATTAGGGAACTTATATTACGAAGTGGATTCTAAGTTAGTTGAAGCGAAGAATATGTTTGAAAAGGCAATCCGTTTGGGCCTTGATAACAGTGATGCTTACTTTATGCTTGGACTGACATTGATGGCGTTGGACCAGCCGAAATTGGCGATGCCTTATCTGCAAAGAACGGTGGAATTGAGTCCCGAAGATGTGGATGCGAGGTTCCAATTTGCGCTTTGCCTGGCCAATGCGGAATTATATGATGAGTTAATCAAACAGTTGAATATTGTGGTGGAACAAGACCCTGGTCATGCGGATGCCTATTATAATCTAGGTGTGGCGTATGCAGGGCATAAGGAAGATTCCAAGGCTGCCATCGGTTATTTTGAAAAGGCACTGGAAGCACAGCCAGATCATATGCTAGCGGCGCATGGCAAGAAGCTGATGGAAGAAATGGCTGCTGAATAAATAGAATGGATAAAAGCATGGGAAAGGTGGGGAGAAGCGTTGGCTCAGCAGGATTCGATGGATTTGTTTTCTGAAGAGAAGATGTTTATGAAAGGCCGCCATTTGGTGACGATTTTTCATAACGAAGATAATATGTATTCGGTTGTCAGAATCCGTTTGGATGAAACAAATTTGAATTATGATGAGAAGGAAGCGGTCGTTACCGGGTATTTTCCGAGGATGCATGAAGATGAGGTGTATATATTCTATGGGGCCCTGAAGGAGCATCCCAGGTTTGGCCTTCAATTCCATGTGGAACAATTCCGGAAAGACCTTCCCCGATCCAAGGAAGGCGTCGTCAGTTATTTATCCGGTGAACTATTCAAGGGCATCGGGAAAAAGACTGCCGAGAGCATTGTTGAAAAGCTGGGGGAGAATGCCATTTCCAAAATTCTGGCCCAGCCATCCATTCTTGATGATATTCCGAAGCTGACAGGTGAAAAAGCGAAGAGCCTTTACGATACATTGGTCGAGCACCAGGGCCTCGAGCAGGTGATGATTGCCCTGAATCAATATGGCTTTGGTCCACAGTTATCGATGAAGATTTATCAAACGTATAAACAGGATACCGTCACGATGCTTCAGGGGAATCCCTACAAACTTGTGGAGGATATAGAAGGGATCGGTTTTGGACGTGCCGATGAGCTTGGCCACCAGCTAGGCATTTCAGGCAGCCATCCCGATCGCATCAAGGCTGCCTGCTTATATACGCTTGAATCTCAATGCTTACAGGATGGAAACATCTACATAGAGGCCGAGCAGTTATTAGAAGCCGTCAAACGGTTGCTAGAGGAAAATAAGCGGGACCGAATAGAGTTTACGAATATTTCCTCGGAAATAATCGAATTGACCGAGCTGGGCAAAATTATTGTTGAAGACCAACGTATTTACTTGCCGTCCCTCTACTATTCGGAGAAGGGAATCGTAGCGAACATAAAGCGCTTGCTAGCCCAAACGGAGTACGAAGACCAGTTTCCGGAATCGGAATTCCTACTTGCGCTTGGAAAGCTGGAAGAACGGCTCAATGTTTCCTATGCTCCTGCACAAAAAGAAGCGATCCAAACGGCGCTCCAATCGCCGATGTTGATTTTGACGGGTGGTCCAGGTACGGGGAAGACGACTGTCATTAAAGGAATCGTCGAGTTGTATGCGGAACTTCATGGGGTTTCGATGGACATCCACGATTATAAAAAAGAAGGGGCAGATCCTTTTCCATTCGTCCTAGCGGCTCCTACAGGTCGAGCGGCAAAACGGATGGCAGAGTCCACTGGACTTCCGGCGGTGACCATTCATCGATTGCTTGGATGGAACGGAAGCGAGGGTTTTGCTCATGATGAAGATAATCCACTCGAAGGACGAATTGTCATCATTGATGAAGTGTCCATGGTGGATACGTGGTTGGCCCAAAAGTTATTTAAAGCGTTGCCGGAAAATGTCCAGCTGATTTTGGTGGGTGATGAAGATCAGCTTCCATCGGTGGGACCCGGTCAAGTACTCAAAGATCTGCTCGGGTCAAAGTGTGTGCCCACTGTCAGTCTTGAACATATTTACCGTCAGGCAGATGGGTCATCAATCATTGAACTCGCCCATGATATAAAAAAAGGCCGGCTTCCAGATGATGTGACGAAGCAGCAGGCAGATCGCTCGTTCATTCGTTGTCAGACCGGACAAATCGCTCAGGTGATCGAGAAAGTCGTCGCGAATGCCAGGACGAAGGGTTTCACGGCCAAGGATATTCAGGTGCTGGCACCGATGTACCGGGGGCCTGCAGGAATTGACGCTTTGAATAAGATGCTGCAAGAAGTATTCAATAGCAATAAGGATGAAAAGCGTCGCGAAATCAAATTCGGTGATGTCGTCTACCGGACGGGTGACAAGGTTCTCCAGCTGGTGAATCAGCCGGAGGAGGGCGTCTTCAATGGAGATATGGGTGAAATTGTCTCGATTCTGTTCGCAAAGGAAAATACGGATCATGTAGATAAGGTGATCATCTCGTTTGAAGGCATTGAAGTGACCTACACGAAGCAGGACCTGAACCAGATTACGCACGCGTATTGCTGCTCAATCCATAAATCACAGGGAAGCGAATTTCCGATCGTGATTTTACCTGTCGTGAAAAGTTACTACCGGATGCTACGCCGGAACTTATTGTATACAGCCATAACGCGAAGCAAAAGTTTCCTGATCCTATGCGGTGAAGAAGATGCTTTCCGCCTGGGTATCGAGCGCAACGATGAAATGCGCAGGAAAACGACCTTGCTTGAAAAGCTCCGGGAAACCTTGGATGGAGATTTACCTGCTAAGGAAGATACAGGATTGGATGGAAAAGCAGGAGTGCCGGAACATGAGGAAAGCTATCTTGATGTGCTCCTGCTTGCAGATCCAATGATTGGTATGGGCAATGTTACACCATATGATTTTATGTAGCCGAAGATTAAATCTTCGGCTTTTTGTCTAGATTTAGTTTATAACTCATAGTTTTAGTGGAATAAATATAGAATGTAATTATACTTAGAATCAAAATAAGGGGGAAACAGTATGAAAAAGGGTTGGTTAATCGGACTAGTAGTCGTGGTCCTGCTTATCATTTTTGGCGCGACTTCCTATAACAGCCTCGTCAGCAGCAGTGAAGATGTGGACAATAAGTGGTCACAGGTGGATAACCAATTAAAACGAAGGGCGGATTTAATCCCGAACCTTGTGGAAACGGTAAAAGGTTATGCCTCACATGAAACGGAGGCCATTAAAGCGGTCAGTGATGCCCGTGCGAAGTTAGCCGGTGCCAATACTACCGAGGATGCAATCGGTGCTGATCAAGAACTGAGCGGGGCCTTGAGCCGTCTCTTGGTTGTAGTGGAGAAGTATCCAAATCTTAAGGCTAATGAGAACTTCAAAAGTCTTATGGATAGCTTGGAAGGAACGGAGAACCGCTTGACTGTGGCGAGAAAAGATTATAACGACCAGGTCACCTCGTATAACAAGGAAATTAAACGTTTTCCAAAGAACATGATGGCAGGTGCATTTGGCTTTGATACGAGACCGTATTATGAAGTGAGTGAACAAGATAAAGAAACACCAAAGGTTGATTTCGGGAGCGATAAGTAATGAAAAAACTTGCTGTGTTTGCGCTCCTTTTCCTTTTCACTTTCAACTTTGCAAACGTAGTCGCAGCAGAACCGAATATCCCAAAACCAGTTGGTGACATCTACGTCCAGGACTTTGCCGGCGTATTGAATGAGCAGGAAAAATCCGAGTTAATTGAGTTGGGAAAAAGGTTGGAGGATGCCAGCAAAGCACAGGTTGCCGTGTTGACCGTCGATTCCATGGAAGGCTCCGAAATCGAAGAATATTCTGTGGAAGCTTTAAGGTCATTCAAACTCGGCGATGCGGAATTGAACAATGGAGTCCTTATTGTCCTCGCTGTCGAGGAAAAGAAAATTCGGATCGAAGTGGGGTACGGATTGGAAGGGGCCATTACGGATATCCAATCAGGACAGATATTGGACAATGTGGCCATTCCGCATTTGAAGGCGAATCAATACAATCTTGCTCTGACTGAAACATATAAGGCCGTCTATAATGAGGTTTTAAAAGAGTACAATCTAGGGGAAGACTTTTATCAAGATTATGCCGTACAACCGGAAGAAAACACTCAGCTATCGGGCATTCAGATTTTCCTCATCATCATCGTAGCGATTATTGTGGTCTTTTTGGATGCTAAACTTTTCAAAGGATTTTTCCTTCAAACCTTACTCAATATCCTCTTGATGTTCATCAGTCGCGGAGGCGGAGGGGGCGGCCGTGGCGGTGGCGGTCCTCGAGGCGGAGGCGGAGGAAGCTCGGGAGGCGGAGGTTCCAGCAGGGGTTGGTAGAAAGGCAGGACCGGGAAACCGGTCTTCAGAGTGTAGACAAAAGGGGGGTGGAATTATTAAGTTCCGCTCCCCTTTTGAAATTCCTTTCGAATCTTTGCCTAAACTTGCCATGTCCAATTGGGCATCTTCTATACATTCAGGGCAGCCTCCATTTTATGAACCAAATGTTCGATGCCACCAGTTGATTTTTCCGTAATCATATCAAGTCGAGCTCGCTGAATATACTCGTGTTTAGAAAGCATCCTCATCGTCTCAAGGGGGAATAGGGTTTTATCTATGAGTTAAAACAAAGTTGATTGGAACGGAAGGTACGAGACTCCTGCGGGAAAAGCGTGTCTACGGGAGACCCCGCAGGCGAAAGCCGAGGAGGCTCGCGGACCGCCCGCGGAAAGCGAGTACCTGGAGTGGAAATCAACGTCCACATTGTACAAGCCATAAAAAAGTATAGACAAACTCGATTTTTATAGAGTTTATCTACATTCTGAGGATCGGGAAACCGTTTTTTTTTTGCTGAAAAAAGGAATGGAAAACCTTTCAGTACATCTAATGGAGGGGAGGAAGAAATACTAAAAATGTTCGGAGGGGCGGGATGACTTTGCGGACGTTTTCTGTATTGAAGGGGTTGCCGGTCTTTACTGCCCAGGGCGAGAAAATCGGGATGGTTCACGATTTATCACTATCAGATGCTGGGCTGGTGAACGGTCTGGTCATCCATCGGCAAGCATTATTCAAGAAGGATCTTCTTCTGGCACTGGAAGATATCTTTTCCTTTGGTCCCGATGGGGTCGTCCTGCAACAGGATATGACACCAAAGAAAATGATGGACGATTCCATCTGGTTTTCAAAGGATCAGGTAGTGGGTCGTATGCTTCTTTCAGAAATGGGCGACGAGCTAGGCTTACTGCAGGACGTATATTTTCTGGAAAAAATGGGCACGATTATAGCGTATGAAACAACGGATGGTTTTTTCTCAGAATCGACAGTGATTGAGTCAAAACAACCACCTACTTTAGGGAAGGATGCCATCATTGTTTCAGTTTATGAACAGTGAGGTGTCCATTTTGGAAATACAATGTCCGAATTGTCGCAGTAAGGATGTCGGGAAAATTGGCGTAAACCAATTTTATTGTTGGAATTGTTTTATAGAAATGACCATTTCTGAAGGTTTGATCAACACGCATCAGGTCGAAGAAGATGGAAGTTTAAGCTCTTTGGATGATTTGTTCGAGGAAAATGACCGCCGCTTCAAATGTAATTAACGGAAGAGGTGCATGTAATGGCTAGACGATTCATGAACATGATGAATTCTAAAACGATAAACAAAAAAATGAAGAGAATTCGAAAGAAAATAAAATCGATGCTCTAACCATTTGAAAAGGCGATGCAATGACTGCATCGCTTTTCTAGTATATGGGTATGAAAAACCCTTCCCCTTCGAATAATAAGTGGGCTAGGGAGGTGGGTAAGGTGAGTATTCGCATGAAATGGTTTTATCGGCTCGGTTTTTTGTTGCTCTTATTTTTCATCATCTATATTTTTATGAAACTGAAGCCTATGTGGGGTCCCGTTGTTACGGTGGTTTTAACAGTCCTACTGCCATTTTTCATCGGAGCGTTCATTAGTTACTTGCTGCATCCGGTCGTGGAATTCTTGAACAAAAAAGGGATGCGCCGTTGGCTATCGATTGTGATTATTTATTTGGTTTTTTTCGGAGGGATCGGATTTGCGGTATATAAGGGAATTCCCATGATGACCAGTCAAGTACGGGAACTTTCGGAGAGTGTTCCGGAACTGGTTGAACAATATCGGAGCAGGGTGGAAAAGCTTAATCATCAAACGGCAGACTGGCCGTTCGGGATCCACGAACGATTCGAGGAAGGCGTTGTCCTTTTTGAAAATTGGTTAAGTGAAATGCCGGAAAAGCTGATGGACTTCGCCTTGAAACTATTCGATTTTGTCCTTTTAATTGGCATTATCCCATTCATCGCTTTTTATATCCTGAAAGATTTTGCTTCTTTGAAAAGGATGGCCTGGTACATGACGCCGAAAAGGTGGCGCAAGCAGGGCCGTGCCTTTGTCCAAGATGTCGATGCTTCTCTTGGGGGATATATCCGGGGACAGATTATCGTATGTGCTGCGATCGGCGTGATTTCATCCTTGCTTTTTTGGATCACCGGGATGGAATATCCTTTATTATTGGGTGCAATCATCGGGATAACGAACGTAATCCCTTATTTTGGTCCTATCATCGGGGCCATTCCAGCGGTCATCATAGCCGCTACCATTTCTGTCAAAATGGTGATCATCGTCGTTGTCATCGTGGCCATCCTGCAATTTCTTGAAGGGAATATTTTGTCGCCACTTATTGTCGGGAAAAGCCTTCATATGCACCCACTTTTCATCATGTTTGCCCTCCTGGCTGGTGGTGAGGTAGGCGGAATTATTGGAATGGTGCTTGCGATCCCGATTTTGGCCATTTTGAAAGTTTTCGTGCAGCATGCCAGGGTTCATTTCAGAAAGAGGCCGCCGCTTGTTGACAAATAAAACTCTTGTGAATATAATCCAATACATAAGATAATTCGTTGAAGGACGAAGTATGCTGAAGACCATCTAAAAGAGAGGCATCCCCTTAGGCTGAAAGGGATGGCGAGGTGAAGAGCAGCAGAAAGCTAGTCCGGAGAGCAGTTAATACCTGCCGTCTTGCCGCGTTAAGGCATTTATGAAGGTGATGGACAAGGTGTTTTATGTGTCCATAATCAGGGTGGTACCGCGAGTTGACTCTCGTCCCTGTTTTTGGGATGGGAGTTTTTGTCGTGCGCAAAATTACATATTTTTTAGAGGAGGATATATAGATGAAGTATTTAACTGGTGCTCAAATCCGCCAAATGTATTTAGATTTCTTTAGTGAAAAAGGTCATAATATCGAACCAAGCGCGTCATTGGTTCCGCATGAAGATCCATCATTGCTATGGATCAATTCCGGGGTAGCCACATTGAAAAAATATTTTGACGGACGGGTGATTCCTGAGAATCCAAGAATTACGAATGCTCAAAAAGCAATCCGTACAAATGATATCGAGAACGTGGGGAAAACAGCACGTCATCATACATTCTTTGAAATGCTTGGTAACTTCTCCATTGGTGAGTACTTTAAAGAAGAAGCGATCACATGGGCTTGGGAATTCCTGACCGACGAAAAGTGGATTGGTTTCGACAAAGAAAAGTTAGCCGTAACCATCCATCCGGAAGATGAAGAAGCATTCGAGATTTGGAACAAGAAAATCGGCATTCCTGCTGAACGAATCATTCGTCTGGAAGAAAACTTCTGGGATATCGGTGAAGGTCCGAGTGGCCCGAATACGGAGATTTTTTATGATCGTGGACCTGAATATGGAGATGACCCGAATGACCCAGAATTATTCCCAGGTGGCGAAAATGAACGTCATCTAGAAGTCTGGAACCTTGTGTTCTCTCAATTCAACCATAATCCGGACGGTTCTTACACACCGCTTCCAAAGAAAAATATAGATACAGGCATGGGGCTTGAGCGTATGGCTTCTGTCGTGCAGAATGTAGCAACCAACTATGATACGGACCTCTTCACGCCGATCATTCATGCGGTAGAAGAAATCGCCGATGTGAAATATGGTGTCGATCCCGAGAAAGATGTGGCATTCAAAGTCATCGCCGACCATATCCGGACCGTGGCATTCGCTGTTGGGGATGGGGCACTTCCATCCAATGAAGGAAGAGGCTATGTATTACGCCGTTTACTGCGCAGAGCGGTTCGTTATGCTAAGCAAATCAACATCAACCGTCCATTCATGTTTGAACTTGTGACAGTGGTGGGCGAAATCATGAAGGATTTCTACCCAGAAGTTCTCGACAAGAAGGACTTCATTGCGAAAGTGGTCAAAAATGAAGAAGAACGTTTCCATGAAACGCTTCATGATGGTCTTGCAATCCTTTCTGAAGTCATCAAGAAGGAAAAAGAAAAAGGCAACACGGTCATTCCTGGTAGCGATGCATTCCGTTTGTATGATACATACGGCTTCCCGATTGAATTGACGGAGGAATATGCGGAAGAAGAAGGCATGACAGTTGACCAAGATGGCTTCACAAAAGAGATGGAAGCACAACGCGAACGTGCACGCTCTGCTCGTCAAGATGTAGACTCCATGCAAATCCAAGGTGGAATATTAGGTGAGATTAAAGTCGAAAGTGAATTTGTCGGATATGATCAAGCTTCAATTGAAGCGAAAATCGTAGCCATCGTGAAAAATGGTGAGCTTACGACGGAAGCACATGAAGGCGAAGATGTACAGGTAATCCTGGATAAAACGCCATTCTATGCGGAAAGTGGCGGGCAGATTGCCGATAAAGGAACGCTTGTGAGTGAATTGGTGAAAGTGGATGTCCTTGATGTGCAAAAAGCACCGAATGGCCAAAACCTACACCGTGTCACGGTTACTGCGGGTACATTAACAACTGATGCAACAGTCATGGCAGCGGTCAATCAAGAAAACCGCATCCAGATTACGAAAAACCACACGGCTACACATCTTCTACACCAAGCTTTGAAGGATGTCTTAGGAACGCATGTCAATCAAGCCGGCTCGCTTGTACAAGCGGAACGCCTTCGTTTTGACTTCTCCCACTTCGGTCAGATTACGGCAGAAGAAATTGAACAAATCGAAACGATTGTAAACGAAAAAATTTGGCAAAGCTTACAAGTGAATACGGAATATAAAAATATCGAAGAAGCAAAAGCGATGGGTGCGATGGCCCTATTCGGTGAGAAATATGGCAAGATTGTCCGTGTCGTTCAAATAGGCGACTATAGCCTTGAGCTATGTGGTGGTGTCCATGTACCGAATACAGCAGTGATCGGCTTATTCAAAATTGTTTCTGAAAGTGGCATCGGGGCAGGTACACGCCGGATTGAAGCCGTTACAGGAGCGGGAGCCTACAACTTGATGGCTGAACAGATTCATGTATTGAAGGATGCAGCGTCTAAATTGAAAACGAATATGAAAGATGTTCCTGCAAGAATCGAAACCATTTTGGCGGATGCTAAAGAACTTCAACGTGAGAACGACAGCCTTGCTGCTAAATTAAGCAATATCGAAGCGGGAAGCCTTGTTTCGAACGTAAAAGAAATCAATGGCGTGAAAGTCCTTGTGGCCAAAGTCCAAGCTACTGACATGAATAATTTACGTGCGATGGCAGATGAGTTAAAACAAAAACTTGATTCAGTCATTATCGTGTTGGGATCGGCTCAAGGAGATAAAGTCAACTTAATAGCCGGCGTTACGAAAGATTACATCGATCGCGGTTTCCATGCAGGTAAATTGATTAAAGAAGTCGCTACACGTTGCGGTGGCGGAGGCGGTGGACGCCCAGATATGGCACAAGCAGGTGGGAAAGACCCAGAAAAATTGGATGCGGCACTTAATTTTGTTGAAGAATGGGTCCTAACGATTTCATAATCAGTGAAAAGTGTTGTACAATGAGGTAATGATGGAATTCTAAGACGCTGAGGAGAGGTGTATGATAATGAGTTCCTTTGATAAAACGATGAAGTTCAATTTCCCTGAAGAACCATTCGAAAGAGATGTTCAGCAAGTCTTGTCAAAAGTGTATGTGGCTCTCCAGGAAAAAGGGTATAATCCGATTAACCAGATTGTCGGTTATTTATTATCAGGTGACCCGGCCTATATCCCGCGCCATATGGATGCTCGCAACTTAATCCGCAAGCTGGAACGCGATGAAATCATTGAAGAATTGGTCAAATCGTATCTTAAGAACCATCGAGAGGAATACTAATGCGCACAATGGGTCTTGATTTAGGTTCAAAAACCATCGGTGTCGCCGTGAGTGACGCGATGGGTTGGACTGCACAAGGATTGGAAACAATCAAAATTAACGAAGCTGGAAACGAATTCGGCTTAAAACGTCTCAAGGAAATCATACAAGAATACGAAGTTTCTAAGATTGTCATTGGTCTCCCGAAAAACATGAACGGAACCATTGGCCCGCGCGGCGAAATCAGTCAAGAATTCGCCAAGCGCTTAGAATGGAAATTCAAGCTGCCAGTGTTTCTCTGGGACGAACGGTTGACAACGATGGCAGCTGAACGTGTCCTTCTCGAGGCGGACGTGAGCCGAAGTAAACGCAAGAAAGTCATTGATAAAATGGCAGCTGTCATGATTCTACAAGGGTTCTTGGACAGACAAACAAATTCAATATGAGGTGAAGATAAATGGAACACGGTGAAAACAATATTACAGTAGTAGATGAGAATGGTAACGAACAGCTTTGTGAGATCTTATTCACATTTGACTCTGAAAAATTCAACAAATCTTACGTACTTTATTACCCAATGTCTGCTGAAGATGACGAGGAAGAAATTGAAATCCACGCTTCATCATTCACACCAAGTGAAGACAGCAAAGATGGTGAGCTTGCTCCAATCGAAACTGAAGAAGAGTGGGATCTAGTCGAGGAAATGTTGAATACATTCCTTGATAATGAAGAAGCAGAAGAAGAAGGAAGATAATTTCTCAAAAACTGGCCTTGTATCCCAAGGCCAGTTTTTTTTAGTATGTCCCCATCCCTTATCTTTTCTCCACAAACAAGAGAATAAAAGTAGCGACTGGACCTAAAACTAATGATAATAGAAACCAATTTAAACCCGTTCTGTTTTTACCCTGGGCAATTCCGGCATTGATTAATGCTAATGTGCCCCACCCCATGACATAGGAATTATCCATTTTTTCCACACCCTTCCACACTAAAAGGATTTTATCATGAATATCCAAATAGTTGTATGAATTAAAGGAACTGATACAACGAAGTTCGGAAAATTCATTGTATTTATATAGACGGGAACCTATCACTTTATTCCTATAAAATAACCACCTTCTATTGACAAAACTGGCCTTCTTTTGCCATAAATAGAGTAGGAACGAAGGTAGTTATACAAAAAACATGTATTTATTTGTAGGTTTTAGTATAATATTCGAAGCAAAGTTATTCTTAGAGAAAGCATCTTCTAGAAACAATCTGTAGTGGGTGTGCAGTTTGCAGGGGGAATGGAAATGGATGAAAAGGATCAAAAACTATCTAAAAAACAACATATTCGAATGAAGATGCTAGAACAACAAGGGGAGGCCAAGCTTGTCCGTAAAATTATCATGATTACGATTGCTGCACTTATTTTAATTGTAGGGATAGTCGTCCTTGTGGGATTCTTCTATATTAACTCGGCGATGAAGCCCTTTGATCCAGAGGATGATACGATCAAGACGGTGAAAATACCGATTGGTTCATCCATTAGTGATATTTCGATTTTGCTTGAAGAGCAGGAAATCATCAAAGACGCGCGTGTTTTCAAATATTATATTAAGTTCCGAAATGAATCCGGCTTTCAGGCAGGAGAGTATAAGCTCTCTCCATCGATGCCAATCAAGGATATTGTGACGAGCATCAAAACCGGGAAACTGATGAAAGAGGCCGTCCTTAGGATAACGATTCCGGAAGGCAAGCAGCTAGTCCAAATAGCCGATATTATCGCTGTGAAGACAGATCAAGACTCTAAAGAGATATTTAAGAAATTGAATAATGAGGAATTCGTAAAATCCATGCAAACGAGATTCCCTGAGCTTCTGACATCGGAAATCGATAATGAAAATGTCGTATATCCACTTGAAGGGTACCTCTATCCGGCAACCTATGACTTTTATGAAGAAAAACCATCTATTGAATCCATGGTAGTGGAGATGCTCCAGAAAACGGAGGAAACCCTTCAGCCATTCGAATCACTGATGGAGAAAAAAGAGTATACGGCCCACCAGTTACTGACGTTTGCCTCACTCGTTGAAGAAGAAGCAACAGCTCAGGTCGATCGCAAAACCATAGCTTCGGTCTTTTATAATCGACTCAAGGAAGATATGCCATTACAAACGGATCCTACCGTTTTGTATGCAAAAGGCTCACACAAAGACAGGGTCCTATACAAAGACCTTGAGGTGAAATCACCATATAATACGTACAAAAACAAAGGCCTGACTCCAGGTCCGATCGCTAACGCCGGAAAGTCCTCGATTGAAGCGGTCTTAAAGCCTAAGAAGACCGATTACCTTTATTTCTTGGCTACACCTGAAGGAGAAGTTCTATATTCCAAAACACTGGAAGAGCACAATAATAAAAAGGCACAGCATATTACCAATAAATAAATGGCAAGGGCAATAGGGACTAAGGGGAGAGGGATATTACTTTCCCCTTGTTTTTATGATAGAATAGTAAACGTAAAAATTTCAGATCCGATTTTATTGATGACTGTAACTCGGCTTTTGCCGGGTTTTATTTTGAAAAGATAAGGAAACGTAGATAGTCAAGTGATGCTGGTTCTAGTTCGTTTTGTATATGATGCGGAATTTCATTGAGAGCCGGCCAAGACGCTTTCGTTTTTTTTATCATTGGAGGAAATGTCTTGAACGGAAAAATAGACCAATATCTTCACGACTTACTTCCGGAACGTACCGGATTGATTAAGGAGCTAGAGGATTTTGCAAGGGAACATAATGTACCGATCATGGAGCCTGAAGGAATAGAGGTGCTGCTACAGATTTTGAGGCTTCACCAACCGAAGGCCATATTGGAAGTGGGCGCAGCAATCGGATATTCGGCGATTAGAATGGCAGAAACCTTACCGGATGTGCGTATTGTCACGCTGGAACGGAATGAAGCGCGTATTGAACAGGCGAAGGCGAACATAGCCAAGTCTGGTCTTTCGGAGCGAATCACACTCATAGAAGGCGATGCACTAGAAGCAGGGCCTCACGTGAAGGATCATGGCCCGTTCGACATCATCTTTGTGGATGCAGCGAAAGGACAGTACAAGCGTTTCTTTGAGCTGTTCGAACCTTTCCTGAATGAAGCTGGCATAATCATTACTGATAATGTATTATTTAAAGGCTTGGTTGCTGAAAACATCGAAGAGATGGAAATGACGAGACGTAAGCGAGCGCTTATTAGAAAAATAAAAGACTTTAATATCTGGCTGCATGACCATCCTCATTACGATACCGTGATTTTACCGATTGGCGATGGTGTAGCTATTAGTAAACATAGAGGTGACAAACATGAAAAAGCCTGAATTACTGGTGACTCCGATAAATATCGCACATCTAGCTGAACTGATCGAAGCGGGTGCTGATGCATTTGTAATCGGTGAGCAGCGTTATGCGCTTCGTTTAGCGGGGGAGTTCACTCGTGTGGACGTTAAGAAGGCAATTGAAATGGCGCATACTGCAGGTAAAAAAGTATACGTGTCCATGAATGCAATCTTTCATAATGATAAAGTGGACGAGCTTGAAGACTATATAGCTTTCCTACAAGAAGCAGGAGCTGACCGGATCATCTACGGTGACCCCGCAGTCCTGATGGCTGTAAGGGCTGTTGCCCCTGATATGCCATTACATTGGAACGCAGAGATGACGGTTACCAACTGGTACACTTGTAATTACTGGGGGAAACGCGGAGCGGTGCGGGCCGTTGCAGCCCGTGAAATCAGTTTGGACGAAATCATCGAAATGAAGGAGCATGCCGAAGTTGAAATTGAAGTTCAAGTTCACGGCATGACATGTATGTTCCAGTCGAAGCGTACGCTACTTGGCAACTATTTCGAATACCAAGGCAAGGCGTTGGAAGTCGGAAACCGAACAGAACAAAAGAATATGTTCCTGCATGATACGGAACGTGAAAATAAATACCCGATATATGAAGATGAAAACGGTACACATATCATGAGTCCGAATGATATGTGCATGATTGATGAACTTCAGGAATTGATGGAAGCGGAAATGGATTCCCTGAAAATCGATGGGGTCCTGAAAACGCCCGAATACATTGTGGCCGTCACAAGATTATACCGTGAGGCGATAGATTTATGTGCGGATGATCCAGATCGCTATGAGGATGTCAAAATGGAATTGTTCGAAAAAATCCAAGCGATTCAACCTGATAACCGTGAGTTAGATACCGGATTCTTCTTTAAAGAATCGGTTTATTAAGTAAGGGAAAGAGGAGGAATAGCCTTGAATGCTATTGCTGATAAAATTTCCAAGATAGTTGATGGAAAGAGAGTCATTGTAAAAAAACCTGAATTGCTGGCTCCTGCTGGTAATCTGGAAAAACTAAAAATCGCTGTCCATTATGGCGCAGATGCCGTATTCATTGGTGGACAGGAATATGGTCTCCGTTCGAATGCCGGAAACTTCACGTTTGAAGAAATGAAGGAAGGCGTCGAGTTCGCTAAAAAGTATGGTGCGAAAATATATGTGACTACGAATATCTATGCCCATAATGAAAATATCGATGGTCTTGAAGAATATATGGAAGGCCTTCGTGATACGGGGATTCATGGAATTATCGTGGCAGATCCATTGATCATCGAAACGTGTAAGCGTGTGGCTCCGGAAGTAGAAATTCATCTGAGCACGCAACAATCGCTTACGAACTGGAAGGCTGTCCAGTATTGGAAAGAAGAAGGTCTGGAGCGTGTCGTGCTAGCTCGTGAGACGAGTGCTGATGAAATCCGTGAAATGAAGGAAAAAGTCGACATCGAAATTGAAACCTTCATACATGGGGCAATGTGTATTGCCTATTCAGGCCGTTGCACACTTTCCAACCATATGACGGCACGTGACTCCAACCGGGGAGGATGCTGTCAGTCTTGCCGTTGGGATTATGACTTGTACGAATTGAATCAGGATGGGGAGAAAGCGTTATTCGATAAAGAAGATGCACCATTCGCGATGAGTCCGAAAGATTTGAAGTTGATCGAATCCTTGCCAGGCATGATTGAAATTGGGATTGATAGTTTAAAAGTCGAAGGCCGGATGAAATCCATTCACTACATCGCAACGGTAATCAGTGTCTACCGTAAAGTGATTGATGCGTATTGCGCAGATCCGGATCATTACGAGATTCAACCTGAATGGTTGGAAGAGCTTGATAAATGTGCAAATCGTGAGACGGCTTCATCGTTCATGGAGGGGGAAATCCCTGGGTATAAACAACAAATGTTCGGGAATCATACCGTAAAGACTCGCTTTGACTTCGCTGGATTGGTACTTGATTATAATGAGGAAACTCAAATTGCTACCTTACAGCAGCGTAACTTCTTCAAGCCTGGTGATGAAGTGGAATTCTTCGGACCCGAGATTGAGAACTTTACTCAAAAAATCGGCATTATCTGGGATGAAATGGGTAAAGAGTTGGACGCAGCACGTCATCCGCTTCAAATTGTCCGCATTCAAGTAGATAAGCCGGTATATGTGAACAATATGATGCGTAAGGAGAATTAACATGACAAGGAAAAAACCAGTAGTCATCGGAGTTACCGGTGGGTCGGGATCAGGTAAAACAAGTGTAACACGCTCAATTTTTGAATTCTTCAATGGACATTCCATCTTGATGCTCGAACAAGATTATTATTATAAAGATCAAAGCCACTTGCCGTTTGAGGAACGCTTGAAAACGAATTATGATCATCCGTTTGCATTCGATAATGACTTATTGATTGAACACATCAATGCATTATTGAAATATGAAACGATTCAGAAACCGGTTTATGATTACGCGAACCATACGCGGTCAGATGAAATCATAACGGTTGAACCACAAGACGTCATCATTCTTGAAGGAATCTTGGTATTGGAAGACCAACGCCTAAGAGACTTGATGGATATGAAGCTCTATGTGGATACAGATGCAGATTTGCGAATCCTTCGACGTATGACTCGTGATATTAAAGAGCGTGGCCGTTCCTTGGATTCTGTCATCGATCAATATATCAGCGTCGTTCGCCCGATGCATAATCAGTTCATCGAACCGACGAAACGATATGCCGATATCATCATTCCTGAAGGTGGGCAAAACCATGTGGCAATTGACCTCATGGTAACAAAAATACAAACAATCCTTGAACAAAAGTCTTTTTTGTAATAACATAGCATAAATAATGATAGGTGCCATTTTACCTCATATATATAAAAATCCCAATTATTTATAGGGAAAGACTGGACAAATGTTGGAAAACACAATAATCTATTCTTGATACAGAACGAACCGGCTGCTTAATGCAGTCGGTTTATATACTAAGGGACGGTTGTTCCGTAGTGGCATGTGATTATATATATTTTTTTTCGGGTAAGCACTTATAGAGTACATAAACTGGTCACGGCGGGATGTCAGCTGTGAAGAATTTGAAGGAGTGAAGGGTTTTGGCAATTGAAAAAGTATATCCAATGACTAACGAAGGTAAAGCGAAGTTAGAACAGGAACTAGAACATTTAAAGTCGGTTAAACGTAAAGAAGTGGTGGAAAGAATCAAAATCGCCCGTAGTTTTGGCGATCTTTCAGAGAACTCTGAGTATGATTCTGCAAAAGAAGAGCAAGCATTTGTTGAAGGTCGTATCACTACCATCGAAAACATGATTCGTAATGCTAAAATCATTGAAGACAATGATTTGAATACAGATACAGTAACTCTTGGTAAGTCTGTAACATTCATAGAACTTCCAAATGGTGATGAAGAAACGTATTCCATCGTGGGTAGCGTTGAAGCAGATCCATTCGAAGGCAAGATCTCGAATGATTCTCCCATTGCCAAAAGCTTGATTGGGAAAAAAGTTGGCGACAAAGTATCAATCCTAACGCCAGGCGGCGAAATGAGCGTCAAAATCGTTTCTATTAGCTAATAGCGTTTTCCAGGAGGATGTCCATGAGGGCATCCTCTTTTTAGTGTTTAAAAATCCGAACCTCGTCAACAATGGTAACGAGGTGTTTCTATATGAAAAAGAAACGAATGAGGATACTTGCAGTTGTCTTGGCTATGTTCATGCTGATGCTCATTGGCCGAATAGCTTATATCCAACTAGTGTCTACAGAATCCTTTTCCAAGCATGATGTGAATTTAATAGAAGCAAGTGTAAACCAACGCTCGCAAATTTTAAAGATTGACGACGGACGGGGGAAGTTTTACGACCGAAATGGCATTCCACTTGCCCATGAAGAAATCCCGACACTTGTTTTGTTTCCGTTTTTAAATAAGATGAACTGGCCTATAGATCAAGTCGCTTCCATAATTGGCAGGACGGAATGGGAACTGAGACAGTCGATCGCAGAAGCGAAAGATCCCTTTGTTTTTGGTGGGGATGACCCGATCGAGCTAACCTTGGATCAGTCCAAGGCAATCAATGAATTGAAAATCCCTGGCGTATTTGCGGTGAACGAAAAGCTATATCATGATCAAATACCCGCCGCACAATTGATTGGTACAACGAATATATCGGATGCCGAAAAGAAAAAGCGCTACCCGGATATGCAGCTTTCTGCAGATACGAAAATTGGCAATACGGGTTTACAAAGGACATTTGATGAGTTCTTACTTTCCGATGGAGAATCAAAGCTCGTATTTCATGTCGATGCCAGTGGGGGTCCGATGTTTGGCGTGGACGTAAAATATGTGGAACCTGCCAACCCTCTTTACCCTGTCAAAGTGATCACGACCATCGATAAGAGCATTCAAGAAGAAGCAGAGAAGCTCGTGGATGAGCGCGGGATTGAAAAAGGTGGACTTGTGCTGATTGATATTGAAAAAAGCGAAATCGTGGCCATGGTGTCCCGCCCCGCCCTTAATAAAAAGGACCCCAATGGCGAAGGTGCCATCAATACGATGCTCACTCAAAAAACGCCCGGATCCGTTTTTAAAACGGTAACGGCAGCAGCTGTCATTGATTACGAGGCTGCGAGCCCAACTAGAACGTTTGATTGTGATAAAACGATTGAAGGGGAAGCCGATAAACAGAGAGAGCTTGGCAGGCTGAATTTTGAGAATAGCTTTGCCCAGAGCTGTAACAGGACATTTGCCGAATTATCGAAGGAAATCGCCGTAAAGGATCCGGACTTTTTGGATAAATATGCTGAAATGTTGGGGTTGGTTGGCCAATCCGGATGGCAGGGGGATGTTTACCATACGGCCGTCACCCAGTTGTACCATGAACAAAAAGGAAAGGTATGGCATGATGAACAATTGAAAAAGGATCCGAAAATGATTGCCAAGACATCCATTGGTCAACAGGATGTCCAAACCACACCACTTGCCATTGCCAATATGATGGCGACCATTGCAAGAGGAGGGAAGAAAGAACAGGTCAAAGCAGTTTCGAAGGTAGAATTCGACAACGGCACGACAGTAGTCGACTTTCCTACACAAACAATGGCGGGAGATACAGTGAAGCCTTATACGGCGATGAAATTGCAACATCTTTTACGAAAGGTGGTCACGGAAGTGAAAGGGACCGGTGCTTCTCTAAAGAACCTTCCTGTTGAGGTCGCAGGGAAATCGGGGACTGCACAGACTAACATTGAAAAAGGGGAGCTCAATAAATGGTTTGCTGGGTATTTTCCGTATGAAAATCCCAAATATGCACTGGTTACGGTGAATTTTGAAACAAATGAAAGTAGTTCCAGCATGACGCCTCTATTTTCAGATATTGTAAATGTTCTATATAGCAAGGACCAGAATATACGCGAGAATTGACGAAAAGTGTAGGAAACCTTCCCCTTCTATCTCCAGCTGAATCATGATAGAATGAGGCTGAAAGTAAAGGTAGGGAGGAATGGACCTTGAGTTCTAGATTCAATCAGAGAGATCAAAAACGAAAATTAAATAAAATTTATAATATCGCGATTACCATCGTATCCATTCTCATTGTCATTGTGGCAGCCACGATTTTCCTTAGTGATGACGATTCCACAGAAAAAGCGACAACCGAGCCGAAACAAACCACTGAAAAACAACAGAAGAAAGCTGAGAAAACAGAGAAAAAAGAAGATGCACCAGGAGTCGAGGAAGAAGAAGCGGATGAAGAAGATTCAGAAGCGACAGATACGACTGAGGAAGATAAGGACAAGGATGCTGAGCTTGTAGAAGTGGAGGCAAGCGGAGATGGCAATGTCGAGAAGGCTTATACGAGTGAGGGTTGGAAACCGGTTGGTACAGAGCAATCGGGTGAACATACGACAAGCTTCGAAAAGGGTTCGGTTGACTGGAATGAAATGCGTAAGGCGATTGCCCTTGGAGCTGGTGTGGACGAAGGCAGCATGAAGTTATGGTGGTTACAAAACGGTGGATCTCCGAGTACGGCCATCGGCACTGTTTCAGATGGAAACGAATCACAAACGTATCGTGTACATATCGAGTGGGTGGACGGTTCTGGATGGAGACCAGTCAAAGTCGAAGAATTGAAAGTGAATGATAAAAAGTAAGCATGAAAATCCCGAAAAGCGATGGCTTTCCGGGATTTTTTTCATTTTTTCGCTTTAAAATGGACGACGGCGCTATAGAAGCGGCGTCCTTCTTCACTGACATACATTTGGTGTGATACGGAGTGCACCTGTAGCAAGATCGCTTTGTTGATCTCGATTTGGGATTGGATCTTTTCTTCTAGGCTCTTGATGCTTTCCGCTTCGAAAAATTCAATTTTATCTTCGAATAAATTTAAATCAAGTTGAAAATCCATACTATATTCCTCCAAGGTTTTGATAGTGTTAGTGTACCATCAAATCTGGTGAAACTGCCTAAAAAATGCGAACCGTTTTTGTTTACTCTCATATTCTGTTCATAGGTATGATTATTTCTCATAAAAAGGTGATTAATATGGGCAGAGAGTTTTTGGAACTATTTGATGAATGGTCTAAATCGTATGATGAATCCGTCAAGGGACAGGATATTGAATATCAAGAGGTTTTTAAGCACTATGACAAAATATTGGATAGTGTCGCGAGCCGGTCCCATGGCCATGTATTGGAGTTTGGGGTGGGAACGGGGAATTTGACGGAACGGATGATAAAAGCCGGTCTCACGGTATCTGGGATCGAACCATCTCCAGCCATGAGAGAAATAGCAATCAGAAAGTTACAGGATAAAACGGAAATCGTGGATGGTGATTTCATCGACTTTCCGATGCCGAAACAGGTCGATTCAATCGTTAGTACGTATGCTTTTCACCATTTAACGGATGAAGAAAAAGAAAAAGCCATTGCCAACTATGGAAAGTTACTGAATGCTGGTGGTAGAATAGTGTTTGCGGATACCATGTATCAATCAAAAGAAGCGCATGATCAAGCGATTCGGGATGCAGAGGATGCAGGCTTTCATAATTTGGCGAAGGATTTGCAAACGGAATATTACACGACGATTCCTTTTTTGGAAAAAGTGCTTGTAAAACATGGGTTCACTGTGAATTTTGAGCGTTGCAACTCATTTGTTTGGATTATGGAGGCGGAAAAAATATAGGAAGAGGTTTTTACTAATGAAGGTAGCCATAATCGGAGCAATGGAAGAAGAAGTTACGATTTTACGCGATAAATTGGAAGGGCTGGAACAGGTGACGATTGCCGGTTCGGAATTCAATACAGGGTCATTGAATGGAATCGATGTCATTTTGCTTAAATCAGGAATCGGAAAAGTGAATGCGGCCATGTCGACCGCAATCCTTTTGGAAAAGTTCAAACCGGATGCAGTCATTAATACGGGATCTGCAGGTGGATATCACCCTGATTTGAATGTCGGCGATGTCGTCATTTCAACTGAAGTGCGCCATCATGATGTGGATGTAACGATTTTTGGCTATGAATATGGTCAAGTGCCACAACTGCCTGCTGCTTTCATCCCGGATGAAAAGCTATTCACAATAGCAGAAGAAGCGGCTAAAGAAATTAAAGATATCCAAGTGGCAAAAGGATTGATCGTGACGGGTGATTCGTTCATGAATGATCCGGTTCGTGTCGAATTCGTCAGAGGTAAATTCTCTAATTTATATGCGGTAGAAATGGAAGCGGCAGCAATCGCTCAGGTTGCACATCAATTCCAGACACCGTTTGTTATTATTCGCTCGCTTTCGGATATCGCTGGCAAGGAGTCCAATGTTTCCTTTGATCAATTCCTGGAAACGGCGGCGCTTCATTCAGCGGAACTGATTCTGAAAATGGTTGAAAAAATGAAATAAGCCACAAAACAGCTAGTGATCAGCGGAAGCCATTCCGCTGATTATTCTTTATCTCCACCTTTAAACCAACTAAGCTTCTAAGAAAACTTAGAGAGGATGTCCACTATGAAGGTCATTCACAACATACATGATTTGATTGGCAAGACGCCCATGATGGAAATCACTTCTTTCACGATTCCGAATGATGTCCGGATTTATGCCAAATTGGAATTCCTCAATCCTGGGGGAAGCGTGAAGGATCGTCTTGGCCAAGAACTTTTGAAGCAAGCTTTTGCCACGGGAGCATTAAAAAGAGGTGGGACCATTATCGAACCGACCGCTGGAAATACAGGGATAGGTTTAGCCTTGGCAGCGATTAACCAGGGTGTCGATGTGGTTTTTTGTGTACCGGAGCAATTCAGTAGCGAGAAGCAGGAGCTGATGCGTGCTCTTGGGGCAAAAGTTGTGCAAACCCCCACTGAAGACGGTATGAAAGGAGCCATTGCCAAATCAAAGGAACTTCTTGCCGAAATTCCTGGTGCATACTGTCCTCAACAGTTTGCCAATCCCTCGAATCCGGAGACATATTATAAAACACTTGGTCCGGAAATTTGGGAGCAGCTCAATGGCAAGGTCGATGTGTTCGTTGCCGGTGCGGGAACTGGAGGAACCTTCATGGGGACATCCCGATATTTAAAAGAACAAAACCCTGCAGTCAAAACCGTCATCGTCGAACCGGAGGGATCCATCTTAAACGGCGGGAAAACGGGACCCCATAAAACGGAAGGAATCGGCATGGAGTTTTTACCCGCTTACATGGATGAGGCGTATTTTAATCAGATTCATACGATAAGCGATCAAGAGGCCTTTGCCAAGGTGAAAGAATTAGCCTTGAAAGAAGGACTGCTCGTCGGGAGTTCCTCTGGTGCTGCGTTTGCCGCGGCCTTGATGGAAGCGGAAAAGGCCCGGGCAGGTACAAATATCGTCGTCGTTTTTCCGGATTCCAGCGAGCGTTATTTAAGCAAAAATATTTATCGGGGAGGCCTATGAAGTGAGGAAGAAGACGCAATTGATTCATGGAGGCATTTTTGGCGATCAAAAAACAGGGGCCGTATCGGTGCCAATCTATCAGGTAAGCACATACAAACAGGATGGGCCTGGAAAGCACAGGGGCTATGAGTACTCCCGTACCGGCAATCCGACCCGCCATGCTCTCGAGGAATTGATCAAGGAGCTTGAAGGGGGGAAACGGGGATTTGCCTTTGGTTCCGGAATGGCGGCAATGACGGCTGTGATGATGCTCTTTAATCAAGGGGATCATGTCTTGCTGACTGATGACGTTTATGGAGGCTCTTTTCGGGTGATGACAAAAATCCTGAACCGTTTTGGGCTGGAGGCCACCTTTATCGATACGAGTGATATAGACTCTATAGAAAAAGGGATTAAGCAGAATACAAAAGCGCTGTTCATTGAATCCCCGACCAATCCTTTATTGAAAATCACCGATCTTGAAGAAATAGCTAAAATAGCGAAGGCACACAGCCTGCTAACCATTGTGGATAATACGTTCAGTACTCCATATTGGCAAAATCCGCTTACGCTCGGGGCAGATATCGTTCTCCATAGTGCAACGAAGTATCTTGGGGGCCACAGTGACGTTGTGGCTGGTCTTGCCGTCGTGAATGACGAAAAACTAGGGGAAGACCTTCACTTTGTCCAGAACTCCACAGGAGGCGTGCTGGGGCCTCAAGATTCCTGGTTGTTGATGCGTGGAATGAAAACACTCGGCATTCGAATGGAAGAACACGAAAGGACCACCTCGGCAATTGTCCGTTTCCTAACCGGGCATGAATCAATTTTAAAGGTGTATTATCCAGGCCTCGTCAATCATCCCAACCATGAAATAGCCAAAAAGCAATCCCGGGGTTTTGGTGGCATGGTCTCATTCGATGTCGGCAGTGGTGAGAAGGCAGAACGGGTGCTTCAAAAAGTGAAATACTTCACCCTTGCTGAAAGCCTTGGGGCTGTGGAGAGCCTTATATCGGTTCCGGCCTTGATGACTCATGCCTCGATTCCAGCCGAACGACGCGCAAACTTAGGCATCACGGATGGATTAATCCGAATATCCGTAGGGCTGGAAGATGTGGAAGACCTCTTGGAAGATCTAGAACAGGCGTTAGAAGGATAGAACCACTTACACAGTTTCCTCCCATTATTTACACCCAATCATTTGGAATTAATATGGTAGAATGAGATATAGATTGTTTACTAGAAGAAAGAAGGGGTGAATGGATGAAAAACCGTAAAAATCAAACGGCAGCTGCTCTACGTTCCAAAATGGCGGATTTTAAACAATTTGCGATCACCTTATTATGTGTAGGAGCGTTCTTTTATTTAGGAACGATACTGCCTACAACCGGAAAAACGGACCTTTCCACCAATGTCTATATGGGAGCGACTGTACTCTTCCTCGGTTTGTCCATCCTCTTTTTCCTTATATCCAAAAAATATAAAAAAATCTTGGACGAAAGCGATGACCAAGATTTTTTACAACAATAGCAATCAAGCCTGATTCTCCTAGTGTAACTGGGGAATCAGGCTTTTTTTATTACCTTATATTCTGGAACAGAAAAAATTTCTAAAAATTACAAAAAGTCTATTTACAAAACGTTATTTATTGGATATACTTACCAAATAATATTCCAAAGGAGGTCGAAGAAGATGAGAACATATTTACTTGAAATCAACATTAAGCTGATTAGCTGGATCTTGCCAACAAACAATCATATACTATTCGACCTGTGCCATGCGGAATATTCTTAAAGCAAATGGGCTTTATTAATCATTCAGACATAATGGCCGCAGGTAGAATCCTTTTACCCTGCGGCCTTTTTATATTTTTTAAAATCCCGCAGGAGGAAGGAACTTTCTGCGGCCTTTTTATGCCTTTTTGGTAAGCCGCCCCCTTAAAGGAGGTGATATTATGACACTGAATATGCTGTTTTTTACAATCACGATCAAAATGAGGAAAATGACTGCTGAGGAATGTTTGCAAGAAGATCGAATCAGGAAATTACGTGAGCAGCACCTAGATAAAGCAATGAGGCATCGTCCTTTTTTCTAATCTAAGGGGCACGTAGGAAATATTAAAATGAAAGGTGGAGATCAATATGATTAAATGGGCTATTATAAAAGGGGAAAAGTGTTGCTACTGGCAGGAGAAGGATACCGGCTAACGCAGGTAGGGCAATCTTCACAGTATCGCCATGGATTGTATGAAAAGTATTCATAATAGCAGCGGTCGGCAATCACATAAACGTGGTAAATTGAAGACAGGTTCAATTATAAGGAGTGATTCAGAATGTTCTCAATCGTAATGGTACTGGTTGTTACGACTGTCATTGGAACAGTAATCGCTGTAAATGTTTCTGTCGATGCCGATAAACCGCTGCACAGCATCATGGACTATGTAAAATAGAAAAAACTCGGCACTTGGCCGAGTTTTTTCTATTTTAACAGCATGGCCCCGGTCCTCCGCAGCCCCCGAATCCGAATCCACCAGGAATGAACCAGAATCCGAATAACAGCAGTAAGATGACGAGGACGACGATCAAGGCGATTCCAAGACCGAATCCACCTCCGCCATAACAAGGTGCTGGGCATGGAGCACCGTAATTATATCCGTATGGTCCATAGCCGTATCCCATACAAATCCCTCCCTTCCGCTTAAATTCCCTATCATTATATGTAAGTTTGTCTATGTTTGATTGGGATTTTAAAAGGAGAATTCTTGAATGATTTCCCTCCCACATTTTCTATTAATCGCTTAGGTGCTTTTGTGGGCATCTTTTAGACAGGTTCATCAATCCTTGAATCCTAAAATCATGGATATTCCAGAGAATATCCATGCAGGTAGACACTCTCTAGCAACGTAATGAACCAAGCGGAGGATTTCTTTTTGTGGTACAGACAAGAACAAGCCCACAACCGCATAGGTATGGATAAGGAAACACCCAATGAGGCGGGAGGATGAAACCAATGCCTGGAATACTTACTGCAGTCGGTTATCTCATCAAGGAATTTTACTTATTAGTTTCCTATGTGAAAAATAATGCTTTTCCCCAGCCATTATCTTCACAAGATGAGAAGAAGTATCTGAAGCTTATGAGTGAAGGGGATGGGGAAGCCCGTAATATTCTCATCGAGCATAATCTTAGGCTAGTGGCCCATATCGTCAAGAAATTCGAGAATACCGGTGAAGATACTGAAGATCTGATATCAATCGGGACCATTGGATTGATAAAGGCTATTGAAAGCTATTCCGACGGTAAAGGCACGAAGCTTGCCACTTACGCAGCACGTTGTATTGAAAATGAAATCCTGATGCATTTACGTGCAACAAAAAAAACGAAAAAGGATATTTCCCTGCATGATCCAATCGGTCAAGATAAAGAAGGAAATGAAATCAGTTTAATTGATGTATTGAAATCAGAATCAGAGGATGTCATTGACACGATTCAGCTTAATATGGAAATAGAAAAAGTGAAGAAGTATATTGGTGTTTTGGATGAGCGTGAAAAGGAAGTCATCGTTGGAAGGTTTGGACTAGATTTAAAGAAAGAGAAGACGCAAAGAGAGATTGCTAAAGAACTGGGCATATCTCGTAGCTATGTATCAAGAATTGAAAAGCGTGCCTTGATGAAGATGTTCCATGAATTTTATCGTGCGGAGAAAGAGAAGGAAAAGAAGGCCAAAGATAATGGGATGTAAAACGAAGAGAGTGCGGATTCTTGCTTCCGCACTCTCTTCGTTTTTTTATTTATTGCGAATCAGGTCTGCAAAGGCATGGTAGATTTCAATGCCCTGGAACAGAAATAGACGTGATGCAGTTAACGAAAAGATTCCAATCATGATTAGGCGGAACCACATATCCATCACTCCTCGATTTTTTTTGTAATATCAGTGAGTGAGAGAAGCTATGTAATTCGCCTGATAAAAGACAGGATTGAAAAAACGTCGGCGGAAGGCAGAGAGGAAATAAAGGAATCGGAATATCCATGATTCTTTCACTAGCAAAACGATGAGGATTAGGCTGACTTTCAAGTAAGGTATCAGTGCAAACTTCTTCTCGATTTTCTTCAAAAGGTGTACGTCATGGCCCTCTTCAAGGGTCAATGGAGTATGCTGCTGGTAGGAATGGGGCAGTGTCCAGAGGAGAAGGGCAATGACTGAAAAGTGGATAATGAACTTCAAAAAGGACCACCAACTTTTCGATTAATACGTACATCAATCATATCATGCTTATAAAATGGAAAGCGGGAAAACAATTAGACAAAAATCTACTTAATCTTCCTTATGAATAGGAAAAAATGGATGGACCCTCTATAATGGTGTTGTTGATAATAAGGAGGGAATTATGTATGGGATATTCTTTAACGTGGGATTTGGATGTCTTTTTTAAAGGGGGAAGCTCTTCAGCGGAATTTCTGCTCCTAATGGATGAAATCAAACAAGAAGTGACGGAATTGGATCAAGCTGTGTGTCTGTTGAATTCAGAGGGTAGTGAAAAGACTTTGATCAAGGCTCTCGATCTTTACAAAGTCACCAAAATGAAAATGGAACAAGCAGGGGCTTTTATCGGTTGCCTTGAGGCCCAAAATGTTCAGGATAAAAAAGCAGGTCAGTTAAGGGTCAAACTGATGAAGGTGGAAGCATCCTTGAAAGTCGCTTTAAGTAGACTGGATGAAAAACTGGTCCAGTTAAATGATGATTGGTTCGAGAATGTCCTCAAGAAAGAACCGTTGAATGAACTGGCCTATGTATTGAATGAGCGTCGAGACCGTGCTAAAGAGAAACTTTCGGTCCAGGAAGAGTCGCTGATCACCCAGTTGTCCATGGACGGATTTGAAGGATGGAGCCAAATGTATGATACGCTCGTCGGTTCGATGACGGTTCCGTTTAAAGGGGAAGAGCTTTCTATCGGTCAGGCAGCAAATAAATTTTCCAGTCCGGACCAAAGTGTCCGAAACGAATTATTTACAGCTTGGGAACGTGCATGGGAAGAAAAGGGTGAACTGTTTGCAAGGACCTTGAATCATTTGGCGGGCTTTCGGATTAGCGTGAATGAAAAAAGGGGCTGGAACGATATTTTGAAGGAACCCCTGGACATCTGCAGGATGAAGAAAGAGACGCTTGAAAGCATGTGGCAGGTCATAGCTGACAATAAAGAACCACTTGTGCGGTTTTTACATAGAAAGGCTGAAATGCTTGAAGTGGGAAAACTGAGTTGGGCTGACTTGGATGCACCTATTGCTGTTACGGCCACATCGAAAGTAATGGAGTATCAAGAAGGGGCAGACTTCATTATCGGACAATTCTCGAAATTCGGAATTCAATTGGCGGATTTCACCCAAAAGGCATTCAAAGACAGCTGGATTGAAGCGGAGGATAGACCAGGCAAGAGACCAGGCGGTTTTTGTACAGGCTTCCCACTGGATCATCAATCCCGGATATTTATGACCTATTCGGGAACGCCTTCGAATGTATCGACATTGGCCCATGAGTTGGGACATGCCTTCCATTCCCATGTGATGGGGAATATCCATCCATTAAATCGCTCATATGCCATGAACGTGGCTGAAACAGCTTCTACATTCGCTGAGATGGTCGTAGCGGATGCAGCTTTGAAAGAAGCATCCAGTGAGGAAGAGAAGCTGATTCTTCTAGAAGATAAAATTCAGCGCTCCGTGGCGTTATTAATGAATATCCATGCCCGTTTTCTATTTGAATCTAGGTTTTATGAGGAAAGAAAACAAGGATATGTAAGTGCTGAGCGTTTAAATGAGCTGATGGTCGATGCTCAGAAAGAGGCATATGGGGATGCGTTAGATGAGTATCACCCGACATTCTGGGCCTCGAAGCTTCACTTTTATATCACCGATGTTCCATTTTATAATTTCCCGTACACATTCGGTTATCTATTTTCGTTAGGTATCTATGCGAAAGCTCTGAATGAACCTGCTGGATTCGAAGAGAAGTATATCGCCCTGCTTCAGGATACAGGTTCGATGAATGTGGAATCCTTGGCTAAGAAGCATTTGGGTGTCGATATAACCACACGAGGTTTTTGGCAAGAAGCGGTTTCTACCTGTATGCAGGATGTTGAGGAATTTATGCGTTTGACGGATCCACTTGTTCGAAAGGCATGAAGCGGAAAATTGCAAAAAAAAGGGTGCCCGAATAGGGCGCCCGCTTCCTTCAGCAATTAAACCTTTCTCAATTTAAATGGACTGATCATAAGTAAAGATAATAGAATCATAAGAAATAAGAAAAAGACCGGGTGTAAATAAGGAATCGCCAGGTAGCTAAGTGTGGCCACACAGCCAACGACGGTAATCGGTACGCCGGTAAAATATCCATTATTCTCACTTATATTGAAGCGTGCAAGGCGGTATGCTCCGCAACCGATATAAAAAACAGTTAAAAATGTTCCTGGGGCACCGAATTCTATTAATATTCCTTGGTATAATAGTAGAGCGGGTGCGACTCCAAAAGAAATAATATCACACATGGAATCAAGCTCTTTACCTAATTCCGATTCAATGTTAAACTTCCTCGCAACCATACCATCAAATCGATCTGCTAGGGCAGCCAGGAAAATTAAAAGCAAGCTAAGATTTAATTGGTCGTGTATCACGGCTATTATGGCAAATCCACCGAGGGATAAGTTCATTAGAGTTATAATATTGGCTGTTTGGGTTTTCAATTTTTTTATGGTTTGATCTAGGGCATGTAATAAAAACATCTTTTCCCTCCCTTCAAAAAAAGCAAAATAAAGTAAAGAATAGTAAACATAAGTATTTATTATATAATAATATTGGAATGAACGCAATTTATGCAAGTGCTTTTTGAATTTTTTAACAAGTTGGAGTGGTATAGTTGTATCAAACATTTTATCGTATTCTTATAGAACTCACGAATGGAAGAGTATCTTCAGGCCTATTAAAACAGTTCAGCCAATCACGATGGAGTAGGCCCTTGATTCCTCTATATGTGAAAAAATTCAACCTTGATCAACAAGAGTTCAACAATGACATGAATGCCTATACGAATTTGCATGATTTATTTACAAGGCAGCTAAAACAGGGGACGAGACCGGTTACGACCGACAGCTCTGCGGTGGCGTGTCCGGTCGATGGCGTTCTCGAGGACGCGGGAGAAATTCGTACTGATAAAAAAATCGTCGTTAAGGGAAAGGTATATTCTATGGAAGAAATGGTGGGGGATGCTCTGTTTCTAGAAAAATACCTAGGCGGTAAATATCTCGTGTTATACTTAAGCCCGAGCCATTATCATAGGATTCATGCACCCATTTCCGGTTCTGTAATCAAAAGGTGGACACTTGGGAAAAAGTCATACCCTGTCAATAAATGGGGGATGAAGTATGGTAAGGAGCCCTTGGCCAAAAATTATCGTACGATTACAGAATTACAAAGCGAGGAAGGGTGCATAACCATGGTCAAGGTCGGCGCCATGTTTATCAATTCCATCGTCATAACGGATGATTCAAGGCAATTGAAAAAAGGACAGGAATTCTCTTATTTCAGTTTCGGTTCAACCGTCGTTCTGCTCTTCGAAAAGGATCGCTTTAGACTCGCCGAAAGCTTATCCGTTCCTGCTGATGTCAGGGTCGGTGAAACGATTGGACATTTGGCGGCCAAGCAAGAAGGGGTATGAAAATAAAAAGGCTAACAGGATTTGTCAGCCTATGTATCCCATATTAAAATAATGAGCGAATTCTATGTGTTAAGGACCTTCGATGGATTTCTGTTTCAATTAGACGGATGAAATCAGAGCTCAGCTTTAAATTCCTTGCTTTAAAATAGGATTCAAGCAACAAATCATCAGATAGTTTTTGCATTAGAACGCCATTTACGGCTGCCACCTCCAGTTGGAATGCGAGGAATACTTTGCATTTCTAGACATATATTATTAAGTCATCTTTGGTGTACCCCTACTGTATCAGAAATAAACTTGGAGAACAATCGTTCTGTTATCCACAACCAAAAGTGGATAACCTGTGGTTAAGTTGTTTACAAAGTAAGTGAGATGTTACATATCAGTATGGAAAATGTTAGTAAAGTTATCCACAGGTTGGTTGTAGGCAATATTTGTCGAAAACTATTGGTAATTTTTAGGGTGACTCATGGATTCAAGTTATCGATTTCTTTAGCTTGTTTGAAAAATGCCTTTTCATATTAGAAAACATACATTATGATGTTTCTTTACGATTAGCCCTTCTTTCACGAATTTTTTGAAAGTAAGCCGAAAATTCGATATGATAGAGACGGTAAATTTCAAAGAAAATACAGAGGTGTCAGTATGCTTAAATTATTTTTGCCGAGTGAACATGTTCAAAGCATTTTTGATATAGATCCTGAAAAGTTGAAAGAAAAGGGAATAAAAGGAGTGATCACTGATTTAGATAATACATTGGTGGAGTGGGATAGGCCCACCGCTACCCCTGAATTGATTATCTGGATCGATAAATTACGGGCCCACGGGATTTTAGTGACGATTGTATCGAATAATAATGAGAAACGCGTTCGTTCTTTTTCCGACCCCCTTCAGATTCCCTTTATTCATCAGGCGAGAAAACCGATGGCAAGAGCCTTCCATAAAGCACGGAAGGCAATGGGCTTGAAGTTGGAAGAGACGGTAGTAATCGGAGATCAGCTGATGACGGATGTATTGGGAGGAAATAGGGGAGGATTCCATACGATCCTCGTCGTACCGGTCGCACAAACGGATGAATTCAGAACGAAAATTAACCGCTATTTCGAAAGAAAGATCATGGCGTTCTTTAAACGAAAAGGAATGATAGAATGGGAGGAACACAATTGAACAGCCAACAAGAATTAGTATGCATCGGGTGCGGTGTGACAGTCCAGTCAGAACATCCCAAGGAATTGGGCTACGCCCCTCAATCCGCACTGGAAAAAGAAAGCATCATTTGTCAGCGTTGCTTTAAATTAAAACATTATAATGAGGTTCAAGATGTTTCTTTAACGGACGATGACTTTTTGAAAATCTTGAATAAAGTGGGAGAAACCGATTCTTTGATTGTTAAAATCGTCGATATCTTCGATTTCAATGGAAGTTGGTTGCCTGGATTGCACCGATTCGTCGGACATAATGACGTACTATTGATTGGAAACAAGGTAGACTTGCTTCCAAAATCGGTAAAGCCGAATAAACTGATTAATTGGATGAAGAAATCTTCGAAGGAATTGGGATTGAATCCAGTCGATGTCCTGCTTGTCAGTGCAGAAAAGGGAAAACATATCCTTGAAGCGGCTGATGCGATAGAAAAATATCGGAATGGTAAGGACGTATATGTCGTCGGTTGTACGAACGTCGGGAAATCAACTTTCATCAATCGCCTTATTAAAGAAGTGAGCGGTGAAGGGGATATCATCACGACTTCGCATTTCCCTGGAACGACTTTGGATATGATTGAGATCCCGTTGGATGACGGACAAGCTTTGATTGATACACCAGGAATCATCAACCACCATCAAATGGCCCACTATGTTGATACACGTGATTTCAAGGTTATCATGCCGAAGAAGGAAATCAAACCGAGGGTTTATCAGTTGAATGAAGCTCAAACGTTGTTTTTTGGCGGATTGGCTCGTTTGGATTATGTATCAGGAGGCAGACGCTCTCTGACATGTTATCTTTCCAATGAATTGAACATTCACCGTACGAAATTGGAGAAAGCGGATGAATTATATAAGAATCATGCTGGAGAAATGCTGACGCCTCCACGTCCGGCTCAATTGGAAGAATTCCCGAAATTGATTCCGCATGAGTTTACTTTAAAAGAAGGTAAAATGGATATTGTGTTTTCAGGTCTTGGCTGGGTTACAGTCAATGAACCAGGAGCAAAGGTCGTCGCGCATGTACCGAAAGGCGTTAACGTAATCGTCCGTAAATCATTAATCTAATCCATAGGGGAAGGGATTCCATGAAGAAGATATTTGGTGTAATAGGGGATCCAATTGCTCATTCGATGTCTCCGGACATTCATAATGATGCTTTTGAAAAAGAAAATATACAGGCCGTTTATCATCATTTTCATGTCAAACCAGATAGTTTGCCTGATGCGATAAAAGGCATGAAAGCCCTTGGTGTATCAGGGTTTAACATAACGATTCCACATAAGACCCCAGTCATACCCCTACTCGATGAGGTAGACGAATTGGCGCTTGCCATCGGGGCAGTAAATACAGTTTTTAACGAAAAAGGCCGCTTTATAGGGTATAATACAGACGGAATAGGATTTTATAGATCTTTATGCGATGAAATATCAGGTGACATTAAGGCTAAAAAAACGTTAGTGATCGGAGCGGGCGGTGCTGCACGTGCCATTTACTTTACCCTTGTTAAAGAAGGGGTAAAGCAAGTTGATATCGCGAACCGGACGAAGGACCGGGCAGCCCACCTTGTTTCTGATTGCCCATATGATAAAGAATCAAAGGCGCTCACGATTGACGAGGCGGAACAAAGCTTATCACAATATGATTTGATCATCCAAACAACATCTTGCGGGATGAGTCCGAAGTTGGATCAATCCCCAATGAAGTTAGACCAGCTTAAGGCCGGTGCATTTGTCAGTGACATTATCTATAATCCTTTGCAAACGCAGTTTCTACGTGAAGCCAAGGAAAAAGGAGCGGTAACGCTTAATGGACTTGGCATGTTCGTCAACCAAGCTGCGTATGCTTTCGAGATTTGGACCGGAATCAAGCCGGACACAACAAGAATGACAGATATTGTCTTGAACAAACTAGGAGGTAACACATGTTAACAGGAAAGCAGAAAAGATTTTTACGTTCAAAGGCCCATCATCTAAATCCAATTTTCCAAGTTGGAAAAGGCGGGGTCAATGACAATCTCATCAAGCAAATTGGTGAGGCGCTAGAAGTACGCGAATTGATTAAAGTGAGCATTCTGCAAAACTGTGATGAGGAACGTAATGAAGTAGGACGTGCTTTATCAAAAGGTGCAAGAGCTGAATTGGTTCAAATTATCGGTAATACAATCGTATTATATAAAGAATCAAGAGAAAACAAACAAATTAAATTACCGTAAGGGACCTACCTATCTTATGAAAAAAATTGGAATTCTTGGCGGTACATTCAATCCTCCACATATCGGACATTTAATTATTGCTAATGAAGTGCTAGATGCTCTAGAGTTAGATGAAGTCAGATTTATGCCCAATCATGTTCCTCCCCATAAGGAAAAAACGGAGGAAGTTACCGATTTGGACAGGATGGCTATGCTTGAAGATGCTATAGCCGGGCATCCCTCTTTTTATATAGAAGGTATTGAAATTGAAAGAAAAGGCACATCCTATACACATGATACAATGAAATTGCTGAAAGAGCGTGAACCTGACACAGAATTCTTTTTCATCATTGGTGCGGATATGATCGAGTATTTACCTAAATGGCATCGTATTGACGAGCTAGTCAAGCTTGTGAACTTTGTCGGGGTGAAACGGCCGGGCTATAACGAAAAAACGGACTACCCTATTACGATGGTTCAAGTCCCACAGATGTTCATCTCCTCCTCCATGATCCGAAGGAAGTTAAGGACAGGGAAAACCGTGAAATACCTATTAGCCGATCCAGTGGTGAAGTATATAAAAGGGAATGACTTATATGAATCGTGAGGAAGCATTAGCGCTTGTCAGAGAACAAATCACCGAGCGTAGATATATTCATACTTTGGGCGTGGTCGAGTCTGCGATTGAACTTGCAGGACGATATGGTGCCGACGTCAAAAAGGCGGAACTCGCAGCCATTTTTCACGATTATGCAAAATTTCGTCCGAAAGAGGAAATGGAGCAAATCATCATCTCTGAAAAAATGGCACCGGACCTATTGGAATACAATATGGAGCTTTGGCATGCCCCGGTTGGTGCTTACCTGGTAGAAAAAGAGGCCGGGATCACCGATCGTGAAATACTTGATGCAATCGCCTATCACACGTCAGGCCGGGTGGGAATGAGCCTTTTGGATAAGGTCGTCTATCTTGCCGACTATATTGAACCAGGGCGTTCTTTCCCAGGGGTCGACGAAGTGAGGCAGACAGCCAAGGAAAACCTGGATCAGGCTGTCATACAGGCTTTGCGAAATACAGTGGCCTTTTTAATGAAAAGAAATCAGGCCATTTACCCTGATACATTTAAGACATATAATGATCTAATCATGAATTTGAAGGAGAAGATGTAATGACTGAACGTGAACTTCTAACAATTACAGCAAAAGCGGCGGACGATAAAAGAGCGGAAGATATCGTTGCCTTAAATATGAAGGGAATTTCCTTGGTGGCGGATTACTTTTTGATTTGTCATGGTAATTCCGAAAAACAAGTACAAGCCATCGCACGTGAAATGAAGAGCAAAGCGGACGAAGCGGGCATCAATGTTAAGCGCCTTGAAGGTTTTGATGAAGCGAAATGGGTACTTGTTGACCTAGGTGATGTGGTTGCACACGTTTTCCATAAAGATGAAAGAAACTATTATAACCTTGAACGTCTATGGGGAGATGCACCTTTCGAAGATCTTGAGGGTGAACTGACTCAATGACGTACGAACGCTTTGCCTATGTATACGATGAATTAATGAAGGATGCTCCCTATGAAAAATGGTTGTTAATTCTGACGGCGAAGCTAGAGCAATATGGGATAGAAGGAAAGAAAGTACTGGATTTGGCCTGTGGTACCGGTGAGATTACCGTTGAACTGGCGCAGCATGGTTTTGATGTATCCGGTGTGGACTTATCTGATGAAATGCTGATGGTTGCCAATGAAAAAGCGGCGAAGCAAGGATTATCGATTCCTTTATTTCAACAGGATATGGCAGAACTTGAAGGGCTTGGTCTATATGACTGTGTCACGATTTTTTGTGATTCGCTGAACTACCTTCGCGAGGAAGCGGATATTGTAAAAACTTTCAGCCGGGTTCATGATCATTTGAAGGAAGGCGGATTATTCCTGTTCGATATCCATTCGATTTATAAGATGGAAGAGATCTTTTACAATAATACGTTTGCCGTCAATGATGAAGAAGTCTCCTACATTTGGGACAGTTTCCCCGGGGAAGAACCATACAGTGTCGAGCATGACCTTAGCTTTTTTGTCAGGGACGATCAAAGCGGTTTATATGACCGTTTCGATGAATTACATTACCAGCGCACCTATCCGATTCAACAATACAAACAATGGTTGCAGCAAGCAGGATTCGAAACCCTCGAAATACTGGCGGACCTAGAAGAGAAACCGCCCGTTAACGAAACCGAACGAATCCTTTTTGTAGCCAGGAAATAATATGGGAAATAATAAGGGTCAGACCCCCTTTCGCACGGCGATGCACGAAAGGGGGTCTGACCCTTATTTTATTTTTTATTGGGAAGGAGTTTTGATTTTGGTTCTCGAATAGTTAGTAAGGATGGCCAAATTGTTTTTCGACTTCTTCAAGATCTTCTGCGAATTTTTCATGTGTTGCATGAAAAAGGTGATGAAACATCTCTCCGGTTTCTGCTTCTAAAACTTTGATTCCCTCACCTGTTATCCCGCCTTTTACACACACCTTTTCCTGTAAGGTCGGTAAGGTGTAAATGCCTTTACCCAGCAGTTCCCCCAATCCTATCAACATGTTCTCCGTTAAAATCGTTGCCGTTTTTTTATCGATTTTCGTCGTGTCTACCGCCCCTTCAATAAATGCCTGTGCTAAATAGCTAAAGAATGCAGGGCCACAGCTGACTATGTCAGAAGCGACACGGGTGATGTCATTATCGATGATGGTTGGCTCTGAGATGGATGAGGCAAGCTTCTGTAGCGACTCCTGCATCTCCTTGCTGCACGTTTCACTGAAGCTCAGTAACGATACCCCTGAACCGACCCGGTTCGTTATGCTGGGAATAAAGCGTGCGCATGGCCCCTTAACTTCTGCTTCAAGCTGAGAGACAGAGAGAGGGCTTGTGATGGATATGAGTAATTGTTCCTTTTTTATATGATGTTTGATGCCCTGCAATAGGCTATGGATTTGTAAAGGTTTTACGCAGAGAAAGATAAAATCAGCTTGATGGACGACTTCAACTGCACTTGCCGCCAATTGGATGCCAGGATGCTTTTCCTTCAATACTGAGGCTTTGGAAAGCGTTCGATTGGTAATGATTAAATCCTTTGGCTTCAATACCTCCGCTTCAAGCCACGATTCTATTAAAATCGTCCCCATATTTCCGGTACCGATCACACCGATTTTCTTCATGACTACAACTCCCTTCAAAGAAGCACAACTTCTCAATAAACACTATGGCCGTTTACCCTGTCCTATGACAATGGAATGATGAAATGATACGGAAGGAGCTCAATTAATTATGGAGACAATCCTCAAAAAGAAACTAACAGTGGTAGCCGTTGCCATCGTTATTGTGGTAATAGGTTTTTATCTTTTTTTTCAACCAGAAGACGAAACGGCTGGCACAGAAGATATCTTTGCCGCTTCCGCAAACGAAGAGATGGAAGAAGAAACGAAGCCAGAAGCCGAATCGGAACCCAGAATTATGAAAGTCGATGTGAAGGGGGCCGTCCGGGCTCCTGGTGTATTTACGGCACAAGCTGGCGATAGGGTAATTGACTTGATTACCGAAGCAGGAAGTTTCACGGATAAGGCTGATATGGATAAAGTAAACCTGGCACAGCTTGTGGAGGACCAAATGGTCATTTACGTACCGAAGATAGGCGAAGAAGATGTAGAGGGTCCTGCGAATGTTGCTACCGCTCCAACTGGTTCCATGGCTTCTGAAGGGGCATCTAGTAGTACGGGAGGTCAAGTGAACTTGAATGCAGCCACACAAGCGGACTTAGAAACGCTTTCTGGAATCGGTCCGTCAAAAGCCACAGCCATCCTTGAATATAGGGAGACAATCGGGAAATTCAAGCAGGTGGAGGATTTAAAAAACGTTTCTGGTATCGGGGATAAAACGTTTGAAAAGTTAAAGGATTCGATTACGGTTCAATAAATAATGAGAATGGGTACACAAAAGGACGGGAAGAAGGTAAAATTGAAGAAAGAAATTTACTGAGTCAAAGGGGACGACAACACATGAATCGGATTAGCTGGGATCAATATTTCATGGCTCAAAGCCATTTGTTAGCGTTAAGAAGCACGTGTACTCGTCTAACTGTGGGGGCAACTATTGTGCGGGATAACCGGATTATTGCGGGTGGGTATAACGGCTCGATTGCGGGTGGCACCCATTGTATCGATGATGGCTGTTATGTCATCGATAATCATTGTGTCAGAACGATTCATGCTGAAATGAACGCGCTTTTACAATGTGCCAAATTTGGCGTGCCGACAGCGGGAGCAGAAATTTATGTGACGCATTTTCCGTGTTTACAATGCTGTAAATCGCTGATACAGGCCGGGATCAAGGCTGTTTACTATGCAGAGGATTACAAAAACCATCCTTATGCTATTGAATTGTTCGAACAAGCCGGAGTTAAGATGGAAAAGGTTGAAGCAAAAGGGGCCATCGACGTGAATGGCAAAGAGAAGCAGGACTTTGTTTTATCTTTGTTAAGTCAACTGGAACAAAACGGTCTTGGAAAAGAGGTAGTTTTGGACCTGGAAAAGCAGGCCAAGCGGTTATTTGATTAGTAAATGAAAAGGAGGGCGGGCATGACCAGACACCTTCTTTTCTTAGCGGTTTCTGCCACGTTGGGCGTTACAGCCCATTCGAATTTAAGCATGAAGCTTTTAATCTGCATTTTGTTTTTCTTATGTTTTCTTTTTTACTGGAGCGGTGGAAAGTGGAAGGTCCTCATCCTTCATATTGTCATCATGGGGATCTTTATAAGCTCCGCTTCCATAACCGAAATTCGAAACAAGTCCATATATGATGGATCGGAAATTCACTTCCTCGTAACATTTACTTCCCAGCCAAAACTCGATGGGAATTTGCTAAAAGGGTTCGTCACAAGTGAACAAGGCGAACAACTCCTCTTACGATATACTATCGCTTCCGAACAAGAAAAGGAAGGTTTAAATCAGCACTTGCGCACGGGAATATCCTGTCCGATACAGGGAAGTTTGCAGGTCCCTGAGCCACACCGTAATGAAAACGGCTTCGATTACCAGCAGTATCTTTCCCGTCAGAACACCCACTGGATAGTAAAAGCCGATTCGATCTCTTTTTCAAAATGTAAAATGTCAAAGGCTTCTCTTGTCGTCTCGATTCGCAATTTTCGGATGAAAGGGATTTCCTACATCAAAAAACACTTTCCTAAAGAATCGAGTGGCTTTGTCACAGCCCTGATTTTTGGAGATCAGAGTGAAATCGATGAAGAGGACCTTACCAATTACCAGCGGCTTGGTTTGGTGCATCTTTTGGCAATTTCGGGGCTTCATGTAAGCCTGTTAACGGGCATGTTATTTTATTTGGGAATTCGTATCGGCATCACCCGCGAAAGAATGATAATCCTCATCCTGGTCTTTTTGCCGATGTATACACTATTATCCGGCGGAAGTCCTTCTGTCATGCGTTCCTGTTTGATGGCCATGTTGTTCTTTATCCTGATGCTCTTTAAAAAAAGGCTTTCAGCGAGTGTCACAATTGGCGTCATTTATCTGGTTTTGTTATTTCTTCAGCCAAACATGCTTTATAACATTGGCTTTCAGCTGTCCTTCGCTGTCACATTTTCCATCATCATGTCCTCGGGCATCTTCTTGCACTATCCCCAAAAGATCATGCAGCTCCTCATCATTAGCACAAGCTGTCAATTGGCGGCCCTCCCGATATTGCTTTTCCACTTTTACGAAGTTTCCCTCCTGGGTGTCCTGTTGAATGTCTTGTATGTACCTCTTTATTCCGTGATATTGCTTCCATTTTCATTAATAACGGTCGTTGTGAATCTTTTAGTGCCAGCTCTCGGCCACCCACTCATAACACTCCTTAATGTGACCTTCACGCTCTGCAATCGTGCCGCCGACTTGGCTTCTGATTTTCCCCTGGCCTCGGTCTCGTTTGGTAAACCAGGCTTTATCATGCTATTGTTCCTACTTGTATCGATTTTGGGCTTGTTTGTGAATTGGGAGACTTCTTTTCGCGCAAGTAAAACTTGGTGGGGGATGTTCATTTTACTTTTACTTCTTCAATTCAATATTCAAAAGCTATCTCCCTTCGGTGAAGTGCAGATCATTGATATTGGCCAGGGTGACTCGATTTTGATTACCCTGCCGTTTAACGCCGGGAATTATTTAATTGATACAGGGGGGCAAATCACATTTCCACTGGAGGAATGGAAGAAGAAGCGTAAGACCTATAATACAGCAGAAGATACCATAATCCCGCTATTGAAAAGTAAAGGAATCCATCATTTGGACAAGCTGATTTTAACGCATGCGGATGCCGATCATATGGGAAGTGCAAAAAAGTTGATCGAGAATTTCAAGGTGGAGGAAGTAATTATTGGTAGCTGGGGCGAGGAGCAATATCGGGATAAAGACTTTATCCCTGTAGCCCGAGACAGGGGCATAAGAATCAAGATGGTGAAAAGAGGCGACTCTTGGAGCATTGCGGATGCTAAATTTTATGTGTTGAATCCCCACAAGAAAGAAGAAAATACGAATGAGGCCTCCGTTGTTTTGTATGCCGAGATTGGTGGGCTTTCCTGGGTTTTCACGGGTGATATGGGTGAACCGGGGGAAATGGAGCTCATCGATGCATTTCCACAACTACGGGCAGATATTTTGAAGGTGGGCCACCATGGAAGTAAAACATCTTCTTCGATCCCCTTCCTAGAGCAATTACACCCTAAAGCTGCCATCATTTCCGTAGGAAAGGAGAATAGATATGGCCATCCACACGGCCAGGTGTTGGAGTCGATGAAAGCAAATAAAATCATGGTGTTCAGGACGGACGAAGATGGAGCCGTCATTTACAAATATACTAAAAAGGGAGGAACCTTTCGGAAGATTCTCCCATAGTATGTAGAAATCCAAAAGAAAGAGACTGCATCAGCAGCCTCCTTCAGGGAAAAATAAGTGCATGAAAATTAGGATCCTACTGCTTTAACGACGACAGCAATGGTGAACATGGCAGCGAAAAATACAAATGAAGCGATGAATCCGATTGCGGAATCAGCGACGTCATCAGTCTTCGATTGGACATTCTTTTCGAATTCGTTCATTGTTTACCCCTCCTATTTCTGCTAATAGTATAAAACATTACCAAAAAAAAATCCACAGGTCACATTCTTCATTTCCTTTACTGACAAGAGTTGTCACAAATAGTTTGCTTAATTGAGGTCAAAATAAAAGTACAAACAAAGCAAGCACGTAATTGTTCTACATGAATGGTTATCGTTTTCAAGGAAGTTTTCCTAGGCCTTTCTTGAGAGCGTTCATATAGATCCGGAACTAGACCTTAGGGGCTAGTTCCCTTTATAGCTTGTCAAATGGTTCCTCCCACTATACCATTAGAGAAGAATACATAAAAAAGAGGCGGATTCTATTGGTATTAGACGTTTGGAAGAATATAAAAAAAGGGCAATTCGCTCCCGTATATTTGGTATATGGAACAGAAGCCTATTTAATTAATGAAACGAAGCAACTCTTGATAGAGCATGTCCTTCATGAAGATGAAATGGACTTTAACTTTTCTCAATTTGATTTAGAGGAGACACCGGTCGAAACGGCTCTTGAAGACGTGGAGACCCTCCCTTTCATTGGGGAAAGGCGTCTTGTTTTCATGCAGAACCCATTTTTCCTGACAGCGGAAAAATCAAAGTCCAAGGTAGAACATAATGTGAAAAGATTAGAAGCCTATCTCTCGGACCCTGTTCCTTATTCCATTGTGGTCTTGACGGCCCCTTACGAGAAGCTGGATGAGCGGAAAAAAATCACCAAGGAACTGAAGCGTAAGGCCGTCCTCATTGAGGCGAAGAAGCTGGGCGACCGTGAGCTTAAGGTATGGGTCAAAGAACGGGTCGCAGAATATCAGGTGCAGATCGATGATCAAGCCACGGAACTCCTATTGGAGCTTGCGGGTACAAACTTGATGATGCTGACGAACGAACTGGATAAAATGGCATTGTATGTAGAAGATGAGAAGCGGATATCGACGGAAGTTGTCGAAAAGTTAGTGGCTAAATCGCTTGAACAGAATATCTTTACCCTGGTTGATTCGGTCTTGCAACGAAAAATGGAAAGTGCCATGACCATTCTCCATGATCTACTTCGGCAAAATGAAGAGCCCATTAAGATTTTGAGTGTAATGGCTGGACAAGTGAGGCTCATGTATCAAGTGAAGGAACTATCTCGACAAGGGTATAGTCAGCAAAAAATCGCGGGACAATTGAGGGTGCATCCATACAGGGTGAAACTGGCCCTTGAAAAGACAGGGAAATTTCAGGAGAAAGAGCTGCTTAGCATTATAGATGACTTGGCTGAGGCGGATTATCGGATGAAAACTGGTCAGGCTGATAAAGCAATCACTTTAGAATTACTACTACTGAAATTCAGATGAAGGCTTAAAGGGGAGGGGATGGAATGATTCTTTCCCCTTTTTGGGCATAAAAAAAACGACCCGGAAGGTCGTTTCGTTTTCATTAAGCGTTAAGAGCGTTAAGTCTTTTCGCTAAACGAGATTTTTTACGGGCTGCCGCATTTTTATGGATTAATCCTTTAGATGCAGCTTTGTCTAATTTTACAGCAGCTGTTAAAAGAGCTTCTTTAGCAGCTTCAACGTTTTCTCCAGCTAAAGCAACTTCAGCGTTTTTCACTGTAGTACGCATAGTAGATCGAACTGTAATGTTATGAACGCGTTTTGTGTCGTTAGTTTTCACACGTTTAATAGCAGATTTAATGTTTGGCATTCCGTTCACCTCCTACAAAGAAATCGAGATTATATGAACTCGACTTTTCAAATCCATATCAAATAGCACAAATGATATTCTATCAGACTGCTTAAGATTATGCAATACTCCAGATTGAGAATCGAAAAGTAATTATAATTTCTGAAATTAATTCATCTCGTCATAATGTATTGTACCAAAAAAATGAATAATACAAAAGCTAAAATGAAAGAATGTTTAAGAGAGATGATTAAAATACTAGATTTGACTCATATAAACAGCAGGAGGCGCTATGGTGAAACATTTGGACCTAAGTAATTATAGTATTCGGACAGATCTGGCAATTGAAGCGAAAGAAATTGCCCTTGAAATGAAAGGTGTCGTCGAAGAGAAGGATGTCTCCCATATTGAAGGTGTGATCATTAAAGAAAAAGAAGTGGATGATTTGAAGATTTCCCTAGTTGAGGTCACGGCGGAAGGGGAAAAGGAGATTGGCAAGAAAGAGGGGAGTTACCTAACGATAGAGGTCCAAGGGATCCGCCAACAGGATACGGATACGCAGCAACGGGTGGAAAAGGTATTCGCCAACGAGTTAGCGTATTTTTTGAAAAGGAACAAGCTCACAAAGGAAAGCGGTTGCTTAGTCGTTGGTCTGGGTAACTGGAATGTCACCCCTGATGCACTCGGACCGGCTGTCATCGAAAACTTGGTCGTTACGAGACATTTATTCGAGTTGCAGCCGGAGTCGGTAAAGGAAGGATATCGTCCGGTCAGCGCAATTTCTCCAGGGGTGATGGGAATCACGGGGATCGAGACGAGTGACATCATCAAAGGCGTCATTGAAAAAAGCAAGCCGGATTTCCTTATCATTGTAGATGCCTTGGCGGCCCGTTCCATTGACCGGGTGAATTCAACCATTCAAATAACGGATACGGGCATCCATCCCGGTTCAGGGGTAGGGAACAAACGCAAAGAATTGAGCCAGGAAACATTAGGCGTCCCTGTTATCGCCATTGGGATCCCTACTGTCGTCGATGCCGTATCGATCACGAGCGACACAATCGATTATATCCTGAAGCATTTTGGCAAGGAACTGAAAGAAGGAGGTCGGCCTTCACGCGCCTTGGCCCCCGCTGGATTCAGCTTCGGAAAAAGGAAAAAGCTAAAAGATGAGGATATGCCAGGCGAGAAGGAACGAGAAACTTTCTTGGGAATGGTCGGTGTGCTTCCGGATGAAGAGAAGCGTAAATTGATTTATGAAGTGCTCTCGCCACTAGGTCATAATTTAATGGTTACACCAAAGGAAGTCGATGTATTCATTGAAGATATGGCCAATCTGATAGCCAACGGTTTGAATGCGGCGTTACATGAATCAATCAATCAAGGTAATGCGGGCTTCTACACCCGCTAAACGGCATTAGTGCCCAAAAATGGTGTTCTACCCTCTCTAGCAAAGTCATAAGTATTAGTAGACAAGCTATAGAGAGGGTGGACGGATGAAAAGGAGAAAATCTCCAGGTATTATTACAGCTATTCACGGATCAACGATTGTAAAAACGTTTCTAGGTATCCTAGCCTTGCTTCTTTTTGTTTTTTCCGTCAGCGGGGTCATGACTTCATTACGGCCGGAATATCGCATTACCTCGAATTCCGTACATACTGTCGCTAACCAATTTTCAGGTAAAATGCTATTTTCGATGCTGGCCAATGAAAACCATTACTTCTTCAGTGCCTTGCCTGAAGGAAAAGAACAATCGATTGTCATGGAGCAGTTAGTAAAGCTTTCGACCAACATCTCAATGGAGGATCCCCGTAGTTTGCTAGGTCGGGAATTACCAGGGTTCTCGATTTTTGATAACGAGATCCTTGTCGCAGGTGAAGGAACGAACTATACGAATATGCCGTATGAATCTCCACCACCTTTAGAGGTGATGAATGATGAAAGAGATGCATCTCTGCAAAATCTGGATGAAATAGAAGAACCAGATAAGAAGACAACGCCCAATCAACCCAAGCAAACGACCAATGGCCGCAAGGTGGTAGAGATATATCATAGCCATAATCGGGAGTCCTACCTGCCTTATCTAAAGGGTGTCACCGACCCAGATCTTGCGTATCATTCTGAAATCAATATTACAAAACTCGGAACACGGATGACCGCCGATCTCGCGGATAAAGGTATAGGAGCCTCTCTAAATAAAACGGATGTGATGGGGAACTTGAATAGCAAGGGCTTGAATTTTGCAAAAGCGTACCAGGAATCACGTAAAACCGTTCAGACGGCAATGGCGAATAATAAGGATATAGAATATCTCATCGATATCCATCGTGATTCCAAAAGGAAAAAACATACGACGATCACCATTAATGGCAAACAATACGCCAAGATAGCTTTTGTTGTGGGAGGGGACAACCCGAATTATGAAAAAAATGCGGCACTTGCCAATAAAATGCATAAAGCGTTAGAAAAAAAATACCCTGGTATCTCGCGTGGGGTCATGAAACAGGGCGGGGCAAGAAATAATGGAGTTTACAATCAAGATTTGACGGGTAATGCAATGCTTTTGGAAATTGGAGGCGTCGATAATACATTCGAGGAAATGTATTTAACGGTCGACGCATTCACTGATGTGTTCAGCGAATTGTATTGGGATGCTAAGGCTGTGGATGGCATCAAGGGAGAATCGGAAGCAAAGTAATTTGGAAGGAGCCTCTATCATGGTTCGATTTTGGTTGAAATGCACGGGCGTTTTACTTATTTTGTTTTTAGGTGTACTTATCGGGATGCAGCAGGCAAACGACGGCATGAAAAAAATGAAAGGGTATGAAGACCCCGCTTTAAATAGTGCTTTCACCATTAACCAATCGGAGCAGGGAGAAATGGAAGCGGATATCCTTGGGCAAAAAGTGACGAGTCATGATATAGAGACGAAAAAAGAAAAGCTGGAGGAAATGAAAGCTTATAATTTTTTCTCCTCCCTTGGCAAGAGTCTGGGTGAAACCGTATCAGCAGCTTTTAACGCACTTTTTAATATGATTTAGTAGTAGGATTAGCCGGTAGAAAGTTCTAGAAAAAGGCTCCATTCAAATTGAATGCAGCCTTTTTTGCTATCTCCTTCTTCATAATGGACTGTCCTTGTAACTATTCTGTTGAATCTTGCATTTTCTATTGATATAATGAAAAATAGTGTATTGTGTCGACTATTGGGAGTGAACGTTATGAATAGAGAAGAGAAATTAAAAAGACAATCAAAGATTCGTAACTTTTCCATCATCGCTCATATTGATCATGGTAAATCAACATTGGCGGATCGTATCATAGAAAAGACGAACGCCATGACTCAACGTGAAATGAAGAGTCAATTGTTAGATTCTATGGACTTAGAGCGTGAGCGTGGAATTACGATTAAATTGAATGCGATTCAATTGAAATATAAGGCGAAAGATGGCGAAGAATATATCTTCCATCTTATCGATACACCGGGGCACGTAGATTTCACTTACGAGGTTTCACGAAGCCTTGCTGCGTGTGAAGGTGCAGTCCTTGTCGTGGATGCTGCTCAAGGCATCGAGGCCCAGACGCTTGCCAATGTTTATTTAGCATTGGACAATAACCTGGAAATTTTACCTGTCATCAATAAGATTGACTTGCCAAGTGCCGATCCTGAGCGGGTCCGTGGTGAAATCGAGGATGTAATCGGTCTTGATGCATCTGATGCGGTTTTATGCTCGGCTAAAGCTGGAATTGGAATCGAGGATATTTTAGAACAGGTCGTAGAATTGGTTCCGGCACCTCAGGGTGATCCGGACGGACCGTTTAAAGCACTTATTTTTGACTCCGTATTTGATGCTTATCGCGGTGTAGTAGCTTACATCCGGGTTGTTGAGGGTTCTATTAAAGTGGGCGATAAAATCAAGATGATGTCCACTGGCAAGGAATTTGATGTGACCGAATTGGGCGTCTTCAATCCGAAAGTCCAAATGCTTGATGAACTGACAGTGGGGGATGTAGGTTTCCTGACCGCAGCCATTAAGAATGTCAGTGATACGACTGTAGGGGATACGATTACGAGTGCCAATAATCCCGCGACAGAAGCCTTGCCTGGTTACCGGAAGATGAATCCGATGGTTTATTGCGGTTTATACCCGATTGATGCATCTAAATTCAATGATTTACGTGATGCTTTAGAAAAACTGGAGTTGAATGATTCAGCGTTGCAATTCGAGGCAGAGTCTTCTCAAGCGTTAGGATTTGGTTTCCGTTGTGGCTTCCTTGGCCTTCTTCATATGGAAATCATTCAAGAACGTATCGAGCGTGAATTCAAAATTGATTTAATCACGACAGCACCAAGTGTTATATATGACGTTATTCTTACAGATGGAACGTCCATAAAGGTGGATAATCCATCCAATATGCCGGATCCACAAAAAATCGAAAACGTCGAAGAACCTTATGTTAAGGCGACCATGATGGCACCAACAGAATTTACGGGAACCATCATGGAAATCTGCCAAAACAAACGTGGGAATTTCATCGATATGGAATACGTGGATGAAACGCGCGTAAGTATCCATTATGAGATTCCGTTGTCAGAAATCGTCTATGATTTCTTTGATCAATTGAAATCCAATACAAGAGGGTATGCTTCATTCGATTATGAGTTAATCGGATATAAGCCATCCAAACTTGTCAAAATGGATATCTTATTGAATGGCGAAACGGTCGATGCATTAAGTTTCATCGTCCATAAGGACTTTGCTTATGAACGTGGAAAAATCATCGTTGAAAAATTGAAGAAATTGATTCCAAGACAGCAATTCGAAGTGCCGATCCAAGCGGCTATCGGACAAAAAATCGTGGCCCGTTCTTCCATTAGTGCCATGCGTAAAAACGTATTGGCTAAATGTTACGGTGGCGATATTTCCCGTAAACGTAAATTGCTTGAAAAACAAAAACAAGGTAAAAAGCGGATGAAACAAGTTGGTTCCGTTGAAGTGCCACAAGAAGCCTTCATGGCTGTCCTGAAAATGGATGACACGACTCCAAAAAAATAAATGATAGTAGAAAAAAGAGGGTAGACAGGATCTAGCCTCTTTTTCTATCGGTCCATTCGATTAAATAAAGGTTGTGAACTTAATGATTAAAAGTGCTTACCTGCATATCCCGTTTTGTGAACATATTTGCCACTATTGTGATTTTAATAAAGTTTTCTTACAAGGGCAGCCCGTTGATGAATATTTACGGATGATGAAAAGGGAAATGGAAATGCAACTTGCTAAATATCCGACAACGGAACTGGATACGGTCTTTGTTGGTGGGGGAACACCCACCTCACTTGATGAAAAGCAGCTATCCTTCCTTTGTGAGGCCATCAATGAGACCCTCCCTTTCGATGCCAAACAGGCTGAGTATACGTTTGAAGCCAATCCCGGGGACCTTTCGAGAGAAAAGCTTGAAATCCTCTTTCAAGCAGGCGTGAATAGGCTAAGTTTTGGGGTACAAAGCTTTAATGACGAATTATTGAAGCGCATCGGCCGAACACATCGGGCATCCGAGGTGTATGAAACCATTCAGTTGGCTCAGGATGTGGGATTCACCAATATTACGATTGACTTGATTTATGGATTACCGGGGCAAACTATGGAAGATTTCGAGGATACACTCGCGAAAGCCCTTGCCCTGCAACTTCCTCACTATTCCAGTTATTCCTTGATCGTCGAACCAAAGACGGTCTTTTACAATCAAATGCGTAAAGGCACATTGAATCTCCCTCCACAGGAACTAGAGGCTTCCATGTATGAGCGGCTGATGGAAGAGATGGAGAGGCATGGAATGCATCAATATGAAATCAGTAATTTTGCTCGCCCCGGTTTTGAAAGTAAGCATAATCTGACATACTGGGACAATAAAGAGTATTATGGCATCGGTGCTGGAGCTCATGGATATACGGGCGGCAAAAGAGTGGCCAATCATGGTCCGGTAAAAAAATACATCACTCCTTTGCTAAAAGGTGAATTGCCTGTTTTAGATGAACATCCTGTGCCGCTCTATGAAAAAATGGAAGAAGAGATGTTTTTGGGGCTCCGGAAAACAAAAGGCGTCTCCCTAGAAACATTCAAAAGCAAATTTTCTGTAGAAATGAAGGAGATTTTCGGGGAATCTCTCGAAGAACAAATGAAAAAGGGGTTACTCACGATTGAGGACGGGTTCGTAAGCCTGACTGAGCGTGGCAAATTGCTTGGTAATGAAGTGTTTCAATCGTTTTTGGGAGTGGTTGATACGGATTGATGGAAATCTCTTGTCCTATAAACGGTAATTTAGCGGTTTTCATTATTGACATCATCAGCTTCATTTGATAATTTATTAGTATATTAGCACTCAGGAAGTTAGAGTGCTAACAGAGGTGATCATACATGCTAACTGATCGTCAATTATTGATTCTGCAAGTGATAATCGAGGATTTTATCCATTCAGCCCAGCCTGTCGGGTCGCGAAGCTTGTCGAAGAAAGATGAAATTACGTTCAGCTCGGCCACTATTCGCAATGAAATGTCTGATCTTGAAGAATTGGGTTTTTTAGAAAAAACTCATACATCTTCAGGAAGGGTTCCTTCTGAAAAAGGGTATAGATATTATGTGGATCATTTACTTTCTCCTCAAGCTCCAAAAAAGAATGAAATGAAATTGTTGAAATCCGTGTTCGTGGAGCGCATTTATGAACTGGAAAAGATTGTCCAAAAGTCAGCTAAGATACTCTCTGAATTGACGAATTACACGGCAATCGTTCTTGGCCCCAAAGTCAATGAACATAAGCTGAAAAAGATTCAAATCATTCCATTGAGTCCTGAAACGGCAATTGCGATCATCATCACTGACACAGGCCATGTTGAAAATCGAATGATTTCCCTGCCTCCTTCTTTCGATATCAATGAAATCGAGAAGGTAGTCAATATTTTAAATGCCCGGTTAGTGGATGTACCGCTTGTCGAGCTGAAGGATAAGATCTATAAGGAAGTGGCGGTCTTATTGAGCCATCACATCCATAATTATGGATCGGTCGTTTCCGTTCTTGCGGACACCCTCACGGATACGAAACCGGAAAAAATATTTTTCGGTGGTAAAACGAATATCTTGAGGCAGCCTGAGTTCCATGACATTGCAAAAGTCAGCACACTTTTATCCATGATCGAACAGGAACAAGGATTTTATGATCTCATTACGAAAAACCCATCTGGCATTCATGTCAAGATTGGCCGTGAAAATCAAAATACAGTCCTTGAGGATTGTAGTTTGATTACCGCGACGTATTCAATCGGGCAGGAACAAGTGGGCACCTTGGCAATATTGGGTCCAACTCGAATGGAATATTCGAGAGTAATCAGTCTCCTTTCTTTTTTCTCGAAGGATTTAACGACGTTGATGACAAAGCTGTATCAAAAATAGGAGCAAAGGTAATAGTAAGGTGGCGGTAAAAGGGTTACCACCGCCCAACCTATTACTTAAGCATAAATTTGTATAATCCTTTAGGGGAGGTGAGATTGTGGAAAATAAAAACAATGAACAGACATTAAATAATGAAACAATCGAGGAAAGCACGGAAGAAGCGGTTTTTGCTGAAGAAGTGAATTCATCGGAAGAAACTCAGGAGGAAACTCCGGTAGAAAAAGATGAGCTACAGTTGGCTCAAGAAAAGATTCAGGAACTAGAAGCTAAAATCGAAGAAATGGATAACCGTTACCTTCGTTTGCAAGCTGATTTCGATAATTCTAGACGCCGTGCAAAGCTTGATATGGAAGCGGCTCAAAAATATAGAGTGCAAGATATTGCCGGGAATTTGGTCGAGGCTCTTGATAACTTTGAAAGAGCGACTAAAATCGAAGCGGATAATGAGCAAACAAAGTCCCTTCTTCAAGGCATGGAAATGGTCTATAAAGGCATTATTGGTGCATTGGCGAAAGAAGGCATCGAACCGATCAATTCTGTCGGTGAAGAATTCGATCCGCGTTTGCATCAAGCCGTCATGCAAGTTCAAGATGAGAACTTCGGTTCGAACATCGTTGTGGAAGAATTCCAAAAAGGATATCTTCTTAAGGACCGAGTGATTCGCCCGGCCATGGTAAAGGTAAACGAATAAAGAAATCATTACATATAAATATTGGGAGGTAGTGTAACAATGAGCAAAATTATTGGTATTGACTTAGGTACTACAAACTCTTGCGTATCTGTACTTGAAGGCGGGGAACCAAAAGTTATCCCGAATCCAGAAGGAAACCGTACAACACCTTCTGTTGTGGCATTTAAAAATGGGGAACGTCAAGTAGGGGAAGTGGCCAAACGCCAAGCAATTACGAACCCGAACACAATCATTTCCATTAAACGTCATATGGGTACTAACCATAAGGAAGTAATTGATGGAAAAGAATATTCACCGCAGGAAGTATCTGCAATCATCCTTCAATACTTGAAATCTTATGCTGAAGAATATCTTGGAGAAAAAGTAACAAAAGCGGTTATCACCGTTCCTGCTTACTTTAATGACGCTGAACGTCAAGCAACTAAAGACGCTGGTCAAATTGCTGGTCTTGAAGTGGAACGTATTATCAATGAACCTACAGCTGCAGCACTTGCTTACGGATTGGATAAAACGGAAGAAGACCAAACCATCCTTGTATTCGACCTTGGTGGCGGTACATTTGACGTATCCATCATGGAACTTGGAGACGGAGTATTCGAAGTACGTTCAACAGCTGGTGACAACCGCCTAGGTGGAGACGACTTCGACCAAGTAATCATTGATTATTTAGTAGAAGCATTCAAAAAAGAGAATGGCATCGATCTTTCTAAAGACAAAATGGCTGTTCAACGTTTGAAAGATGCAGCTGAAAAAGCGAAAAAAGACCTTTCAGGTGTAACTTCAACTCAAATTTCATTACCTTTCATCACAGCTGGGGATGCTGGCCCACTTCACTTGGACGTAACGATGACTAGAGCTAAATTTGATGAGCTATCATCAAGTCTTGTTGAACGTACGATGGGACCTACTCGTCAAGCATTGAAAGATGCTGGACTTTCAGCTTCAGAAATCGATAAAGTCATCCTTGTTGGTGGATCTACTCGTATTCCTGCAGTAGTGGAAGCAATCAAAAAGGAAATCGGTCAAGAACCTAGCAAAGGTGTTAACCCTGATGAAGTAGTAGCGATGGGTGCTGCCATTCAAGGTGGCGTGTTAACTGGAGACGTTAAAGACGTGGTTCTTTTAGACGTAACTCCACTTTCCCTTGGAATTGAAACAATGGGCGGTGTATTCACTAAGTTAATCGACCGTAATACAACGATTCCGACAAGTAAATCTCAAGTGTTCTCAACAGCAGCAGATAACCAAACAGCTGTGGATATCCATGTTCTTCAAGGTGAACGTCCAATGTCAGCGGATAATAAAACGCTTGGCCGTTTCCAATTAAGCGATATTCCACCTGCACCACGTGGAATTCCTCAAGTAGAAGTAACATTCGATATTGATAAAAACGGTATTGTTAATGTTCGTGCAAAAGATCTTGGTACAAACAAAGAGCAAGCCATCACAATCAAATCATCTTCAGGTCTTTCTGATGAAGAAATCGAGCGTATGGTACGCGAAGCAGAAGAAAATGCCGATGCTGATAAACAACGTAAAGAAGAAGTGGAACTTCGTAATGAAGCCGACCAACTTGTCTTCCAAACGGAAAAAACGCTTAAAGATCTAGAAGGTAAAGTAGACGAAGCGGAAGTAACAAAAGCGAACGAAGCGAAGGATGAACTGAAAGCTGCAATCGAGAAAGATGAGCTTGAAGAAATCCGTACGAAAAAAGATGCTCTAAACGAAATCGTTCAAGCTTTAACTATGAAGCTTTACGAAGAAGCGGCTAAAGCACAGCAAGCTGCCCAAGAGGGTGCTGGTGAAGCTGGAGCTCAAGACGATAACGTCGTTGATGCAGAATTTACAGAAGTGAACGAAGACGAAAAAAATAAAAAGTAACCCTTTTGGGATGCTGAAATAGTGGGTAGTGAAATGCTGCCTGAAGTAGAAAAGTCAAAGTCAGGTTATCTTGGCTTTGGCTTTTTTTACAATGGATGGAGCTAAATATAGGAATGATAGGGCTATAAAGAGATGAAATGACAGTTTGAGGGGACATTCCCACTTCTTTTATGGATGGGTGTTCAAACTGTTTGTGCTTTTCTAGTTGATTATTATCTTCCTACAGTGATAATATAATCTTTATGTGAATCGAATCGGGAGTGGATTTAGATATGAGTAAACGCGATTATTATGAGGTGTTAGGCCTTTCGAAGAGTGCTTCGAAGGATGAAATCAAGAAAGCGTATCGAAAGCTCTCCAAACAATATCACCCTGATATTAATAAAGCAGACGATGCTGCGGATAAATTCAAGGAAATTAAGGAAGCTTACGAAGTATTAAGCGATGAACAGAAAAAAGCCCATTATGATCAATTTGGGCATACGGATCCGAATCAAGGCTTCGGTGGTGGTCAAGACTTTGGTGGTTTTGGCGGATTCGAAGATATTTTCAGTAGTTTCTTTGGTGGTGGAGGTCGTAGAAGAGATCCTAATGCACCTCGTCAAGGGGCCGATCTGCAATATACGATGACGCTTTCTTTTGAAGAAGCCGCATTTGGGAAAGATACAGAGATTGAAATTCCACGTGAAGAGAATTGTGATACATGTAAGGGCTCAGGTGCAAAGCCTGGTACAAAAGTCGAAAACTGTTCACACTGTCACGGAACTGGTCAGTTAAATGTTGAACAAAATACAGCTTTCGGGCGTATCGTTAACCGGAGAGCTTGTCACCATTGTCAAGGAACAGGTAAAATCATTCCGAATAAATGTTCAACGTGTAAAGGTGAAGGAAAAGTTCAAAAACGTAAAAAAATTCAAATCAAAGTACCTGCAGGTATCGATGACGGACAACAGCTTCGAGTTTCCGGTCAAGGGGAGCCTGGAATCAATGGTGGCCCATCCGGAGATCTATATGTAGTCTTCCATGTCCGTACTCATGAATTCTTTGAACGGGATGGCGATGATATTTATTGCGAAATGCCGATTACATTTGCCCAATCTGCGTTAGGAGACGAAATTGAAGTCCCAACCTTGCATGGCAAAGTTAAATTGAAGATTCCTGCCGGTACACAAACTGGTACGCGTTTCCGTTTAAAAGGAAAAGGCGTTTCGAATGTCAGGGGCTATGGACAAGGCGACCAGCATGTAATCGTATTGGTGGTCACTCCAAAGAAATTGACGGAAAAACAAAAAGAACTTCTTCGTGAGTTCAGCGAAATCAGTGGCCAATCAGGCATTGATGAACAAGAAGATGGCTTTTTCTCGAAGGTAAAGCGTGCTTTTAAAGATAGATGACTAAAAGTAAAAGAAGAGATCGGGAGTTGGTAGGTTATGAAGTGGTCTGAATTTGCAATCCACACAACAAATGAAGCGGTTGAACCTGTTTCAAATATCCTTCATGAGGCAGGTGCAAGCGGTGTTGTCATTGAGGATCCTCTTGAATTAGTCAAAGAACGTGAAAATGTCTTTGGCGAAATCTACCACCTGAACCCAGATGATTATCCGGACGAAGGTGTTTTGATCAAGGCGTACTTGCCGGTTAATAGCTTTCTTGGTGAAACGGTTGATGCTATTAAGGAATCCATCAATAATCTCCTGCAATTTGAAATAGACCTAGGGAAGAACCTTGTTTCAATCAGTGAAGTGAATGAGGAAGAATGGGCAACTGCCTGGAAGAAATATTATAATCCAGTCAAGATATCCGAGCGATTCACCATTGTCCCAACTTGGGAAGACTATACGCCAGTAAGCAGTGATGAATTGATCATAGAACTGGATCCGGGCATGGCATTCGGGACGGGTACCCACCCGACAACCGTCATGTGTATCCAAGCCCTCGAACGTACTGTTGTACCGGGTGATCTTGTGGTTGATGTTGGAACGGGTTCTGGAGTCTTGAGCATAGCGTCCGCATTGTTGGATGCAAAACGAGTTCAGGCACTTGATTTGGATGAAGTGGCTGTTCGGTCGGCCATTCAAAATGTTGAACTGAACAATGTTCAGGAAAAGGTCTCTGTTTCGCAAGGTAACTTATTGGATGGAGTAGATGAACGGGCGGATGTCGTAGTAGCCAATATTTTGGCCGAAGTGATTATGCGCTTTACGGACGATGTTGCGAAAATCGTGAAACCTGGTGGGCATTTCATTGCCTCTGGAATCATTCAACCTAAAAAACAAGATGTGAAGGAAGCGATTCAAGCTTCCGGATTCATAATTGTGGAAACCATCCAGATGGAAGATTGGGTTGCGTTCATTGCTAAAAGAAATGATTGAATGATGAGTTACTCTGATTATCTTATCCACAGGTAATCAGAGTACCTTTTTTTACGCTCAAACCTTGGCAAGGCACAAAGCATTCAAGGGAAGATGCCTTTGACTGCTAGCCTGTGAGTTTTTTTAGACTAGACGGAGTAGGTGGCACTGTGCAACGATATTTTCTTAATGAAATGGACTTTCAGGGACAAACCGTGACCATTACAGGTGATGATTTTCACCATATTGCCAGAGTCATGAGAATGGAACCTGGAGAGCGAATCATAACTGTAAAGGGCAGTGGCATGGCTGCAGTCACGGAAATCTCGGAAATTACGAGTGATACAGTTATAGGAAACATTTTGGAATGGAAGAATGAAGAAAAAGAGCTTCCCGTCCAGGTGACGATAGCGAGCGGTCTGCCTAAAGGGGATAAGCTGGAGTATATCGTTCAAAAGGGGACGGAATTGGGCGCTTACAAGTTTATCCCTTTTATTGCGGCTCGTTCGGTGGTAAAATGGGACCACAAAAAGGTCGGCAAGAAACTAGAAAGACTCCAAAAGATTTCTAAGGAGGCGGCCGAGCAGTCCCACCGTACAGTTGTCCCTTCCGTGACCGAACCGATGTCAATCGCTCAACTAACGGAGCTTGCTTCTGAATACGATCATTCATTAATCGCATTTGAAGAAGAGGCAAAGCGCGGTGAAACATCCGTGCTAGCGTCGGTGTTGGAAAACATCAGGGCTGGACAGTCGATTCTTTTCGTTTTTGGGCCTGAAGGGGGCCTAGCGGAAAAAGAAATCGAGAAATTAACATCTTCCGGTTTTGTAGCATGTGGACTTGGACCTAGAATATTAAGAACTGAAACAGCACCTTTATATGCACTTTCCGCTGTTTCTTATCATGTAGAACTTTTGAGGTGATGAAAAATGGCAACGGTCGCTTTCCATACATTAGGCTGTAAAGTAAACCATTATGAAACAGAAGCTATTTGGCAATTATTTAAGACAGAAGGATATGACCGTGTTGAATTCGAAAACACATCGGATGTGTATGTCATCAATACGTGTACGGTAACGAACACGGGCGATAAGAAAAGCCGCCAGGTCATCCGCCGCGCTATCCGTAAAAATCCCAATGCCGTCATTGCAGTAACAGGATGTTACGCACAGACGTCGCCTGCTGAAATCATGGCAATCCCAGGTGTCGATATCGTGGTGGGCACACAGGACAGGGGAAAACTGTTAGCATACATCGAACAATTCAAGGTGGAACGCGAACCGATTAATGCAGTAGGAAACATTATGAAAAACCGTGTATACGAAGAATTGGATGTACCAGCTTTTACCGACAGAACCCGAGCTTCTTTAAAGATCCAGGAAGGTTGTAACAACTTCTGCACGTTCTGCATCATTCCATGGGCACGTGGTTTAATGCGTTCCCGTGATCCAAAGGAAGTCGTCCATCAAGCTGAACAGCTTGTCGAAGCAGGGTATAAGGAACTTGTGTTGACTGGCATTCATACAGGTGGTTATGGTGACGACTTGAAGGATTATAATTTGGCGATGCTCTTGCGTGATTTGGAAAAGGTCGAGGGACTTAAACGGATCCGCATATCTTCCATTGAAGCGAGTCAAATAACGGATGAAATCATTGAAGTGCTTACGAAGTCCAAAAAAGTGGTTCGCCATTTGCATATTCCGATTCAATCAGGATCAGATACTGTGTTAAAACGGATGAGACGTAAATATACGATGGATTTCTTCGGGGACCGTATCGAAAAATTAAAAGTGGCACTTCCCGGCCTTGCCGTTACTTCTGATGTCATTGTAGGTTTCCCTGGAGAAACTGAAGAGGAATTCATGGAGACATATAATTTCATCAAGAAATATAAGTTCTCTGAATTACATGTATTCCCATACTCGAAACGTACAGGGACCCCAGCGGCACGCATGGATGATCAAGTGGATGAAGATGTGAAAAACGAACGTGTTCATCGCCTGATCTCTTTGTCCGATCAGCTGGCAAAAGAGTATGCTTCTCAATTCGAAGGAGAAGTACTGGAAGTGATTCCTGAAACACCATTGGAAAATGGGCTTTATGAGGGGTACTCCGATAATTATATGAAGGTTATTTTCCCGGCTACTGAAGAAATGGTTGGAGAAATCGTAAAAGTGAAAATTACACAATCCGGCTATCCACATAGTGAAGGACAGTTTGTTACGATTGTGAAAGATCTTCCATTACAACAAGCAGCTAATCTTTAAGACGGCGATTTATCGCTGTCTTTTTTTTCTTCTTTTTAGAGTGATAACGGAACATAAGGGTATAGTTTATATATATCGTCATTTTGAAATTATTATGGTATCATGAGAGGTACGGACAACTAGTTTTTTTATGAATATTAAGGAGGATTACTAAATGACACAAAATGTAGCAAGTTTAATCGATCACACTTTATTAAAAGCGGATGCAACGAAAGAACAAATAAAAGTTTTATGTGAAGAAGCAAGAGAATATAAATTCGCATCAGTATGCGTGAACCCAACTTGGGTGAAGTATGCTAGTGAGTTATTGGAAGGTTCAGAGGTAAAGGTTTGTACGGTAATAGGTTTCCCTCTAGGAGCGTCCACTCCTGAAACTAAAGCCTTCGAAACAAAAGATGCTATCAGCAACGGTGCGCATGAAGTTGATATGGTAATCAACATCGGTGCTTTGAAGGACAAGGATGATGAATTGGTTGAGCGGGACATTCGTGCCGTTGTCGCTGCAGCGACTGGTAAGGCCCTTTCAAAGGTCATTATTGAAACATCATTATTGTCAGAGGAAGAAAAAGTGCGTGCTTGCGAAATAGCTGTTAAAGCGGGAACGGATTTTGTTAAAACTTCAACAGGATTCTCAACAGGTGGTGCTACGGTTGAAGATGTAGCGCTTATGAGAAAAACGGTTGGACCGAATATCGGCGTTAAAGCTTCAGGTGGGGTTCGTAACACGAGCGATGCTGAGAAAATCATTGAAGCAGGAGCATCTAGGATTGGAGCAAGTGCTGGTGTATCCATTGTAAAAGGCTTAACAGCTGATTCTGATTATTAATTTTCATGGCCGCATTCTTAGGAATGCGGCTTATTTTTTTTGAGGGCGATGCAGTAATAAAATGAAGTTGGAAAATTGGCTAGCGAAAGGTAAAACGATTAAAGAAGTCGTAATGTTAAAAATGACACTAGCATGTGCAAGCTGGGTCGCTTTATTTTCAGTGAAAAAGGCAGCCGTCCGTTCTAGAACGTCCACAAGAGGAAGGAAGGCAGCCACACCGATCACATTCAGCCATATATGTGCATATGCTGTAAAGGCAGCTTGTCTACCTGAACCGATGCTAGCCATATAGCCTGTGATACACGTACCGATATTAGAACCGAGCATCATGATGATGGAAGAAGAGACGGATAGCTCCCCACTCATTAAAAAACTCATGGCGATTCCGATGGTCGCGGAGCTAGAGTGAATCAGCGCCGTTAACAGGATACCTGCCAACAAAGCATAACTAAGATGGTTTTCTATGCCACTGATTACATGCTGAACAGACGGATAGGCAGCGATGGGCTTGGAGAGCATCTTAAAGCCGCTCATCGCCGCGAAAATGGCAGAGATGCCTATAAGGGACATTCCGGCGCTTTTTAATGCGATTTTGGGCATAAAGCAAAGAGCGGCACCGCATAAGACTCCTGGAATGATCCAGCGGTCCAATGAAAAGGTCATGAATTCAGCTGTAAAGGTCGAACCGATATTCGTTCCTAAAATGATGCCAATCGTCTGTGGAAAGGATAAACTGCCGGCGGAAACGAGACCCACGGTCATGACCATGACCGCCGAACTGCTTTGAAGAATGCCTGTGAAAATCGTACCTGCAAAAAAACCTTTCCATGGTTTATCGGTCACCTTAGAAAGAAAGGATTTTAATTTAGCGCCGGACAGGTTGAATAAGCCGATGCGTAAAACGGCCATACCCGCTAAAAATAAAGTGATGAATAAAAGGAATAAAAGTAACTCGTACATGACCAACACCTCTTGAACAGTCTATGGGCCATAGGGGAGAGACATGCTATAAAAAGCTTCAAAGTTGCAATTAGAAAAAAATATGGTAACAACATGATAATATTTCAAATAAGTTTCGTTTTATTGGTTGACCTGTTAAAGATGATATATTATAATTGTTTAGTACATGTATAACATGTTGACAACTTGAGTTAGTGTGTTGTTTTCGGAGGGAGGGAAAGAGATGTCTAAAACCGTCGTTCGTAAAAACGAATCGCTTGAAGATGCTCTTCGTCGTTTCAAACGTACTGTATCTAAAGCAGGATCGCTTCAGGAAGCTAGGAAGCGTGAATTTTATGAAAAGCCAAGCGTAAAACGTAAGAAAAAGTCTGAAGCTGCAAGAAAACGTAAATTCTAAGAGAGGGTGGAAAGATGAGTCTTCTCGAGCGTTTAAATAATGATATGAAACAAGCGATGAAGAACAAGGAAAAGGACAAACTATCTGTTATTCGTATGTTGAAAGCTTCGCTTCAAAACGAAGCTCTAAAACAGAGACAAGATTTAACAGATGATGAAGAATTGACAGTGCTCTCTCGCGAATTAAAACAACGCAAAGACTCCCTCCAGGAGTTTGAAAACGCAGGTCGTTCCGATCTCGTGGATAAAGTCCGCACCGAATTGGGATACGTAGAGGCATATATGCCTGAGCAACTATCAGAAGAAGAGATTTCTGAGATTGTTAAATCAACAATTGAGGAAATCAATGCAACATCCAAAGCAGATATGGGGAGAGTTATGGGAGCTTTAATGCCTAAAGTTAAAGGTAAAGCAGATGGTTCTCTAGTAAACAAGTTAGTACAACAACATCTATCTTAAACTCGAAACCTAACCGCAGGCATTAGCCTGTGGTTTTTGTGTGTTTACGTGATTATTTCGCCTTTTTTAGACGTATAGTAACTAGTGAAAGGGCAGCCGACTGGTTTTATATAAATTAATTGCTTTTTAAATGAAACCTTTTTCATATACATACGTATTAACTAAGTAAGTGACGATAATAAGTGGATTCGATTAGCAAGGGTGAAATATGCCTTTTAGGTAATGGAAAGACCGGCTTACAGGCGCTTAATACGGGAAAGGAGGCGTTCCATTGAAAATATGGCGTGGTCTATCTGTTCTCTTATTCGGATTGCTGCTTATGGTGTCTTTCTTGGTGCCCGGTGCTTCTGCAAAGGAGAAGATTGTTTACCAGGTTCCCATTCAAGAAACGGTGGAAAAGGGTTTGGCCGCCTTTTTGCAACGGGCACTATCGATTGCAGAAGAGAATAACGCAGATCTTGTAATTTTCGAGGTGAATACCCCAGGTGGTGCCGTAGATGCGGCAGGGGAGATAGCCAAGTTACTGTCTAATTCCTCAGTAAAAACAGTGGCTTACGTCAATAATCGTGCTTTATCTGCGGGTGCCTATATTTCGCTCAGTGCCGATGAAATTTATATGGTCCCCAGTGCTACAATGGGTTCAGCTGCGGTGATTGACTCTTCGGGAAATGCAGCGGGAAAAAAAGCGGAATCTTATTGGTTGGCTGCAATGAAAACGGCAGCCGAACAGAATGGACGCGATCCCATTTATGCACAAGCGATGGCTGATGAGGATATCGACCTTCCAAAATACGGAGCCGAAAAAGGAAAATTACTGACATTCACTGCTGATCAGGCAAAAAAGGCCGGCTACAGTGAAGGGACCGTTTCGGGGAAAGCTGAGTTATATAGTATACTCGGGGTGGAAGATGCGGATATTCGAACCATAGAGGAAAGCTTTCCAGAAAAGTTAGCTCGCTTTTTGACCAATCCTTTTGTGATTCCCATCTTATTGACGATAGCAGGCATCGGGATTGTGGTAGAGTTGTTTTCGCCTGGTTTTGGCATTCCTGGTTTTATTGGAATCACTGGCCTCGTATTGTTCTTTTATGGACATTTGGTCGCAGGCATCACGGGCTATGAGTCGTTAGCGCTATTCATCTTAGGAGTCATCCTTGTGCTCTTGGAGTTTTTCCTCCCTGGAGGAATTATCGGGGTGCTTGGCTTTAGTGCAATTATAGGCAGTTTATTTCTCGCTTCAGAAGATCCGGTCCATATGACCATTTCTTTGTTAATTGCGATTACCGCATCCATTTTGGTTTCTATCCTATTTGTAAAGGTGCTTGGTAAAAAAATGAACTTTTTTAGAAAAATGATATTAACCGATGCAACAAAAACAGAGCAAGGGTATGTCAGTTCTCCGAATCGCTTGGAATTATTAGGTGTTGAAGGTAAGGCAATGACAGACTTAAGGCCATCTGGAACGGCTTTAATTAATGATGAACGGGTCGATGTTGTGACAGAAGGAAGCTTTATTTCCAAAGGGACATCCATCAAAGTCGTGAAAGCTGAAGGGTCGAGAGTAGTCGTTCGGCAAATTCCGGAATCAAATCAATGAAAATAGGAAGGGTGAATGTTTAGGTGATAACTTCAGGAACAATATTTATCGTGTTGGCTGTAATTGCGGCCATCATCATCTTATCGGTATTTTTCACATTTGTACCAGTTATGTTATGGATCTCAGCTTTAGCGGCTGGAGTCAAAATCAGTATCTTTACATTAGTGGGAATGAGGCTTCGTCGTGTTATACCAAGCAGGGTAGTTAACCCGCTCATTAAAGCCCACAAAGCGGGAATCAATGTATCGACGAATCAATTGGAGAGCCATTACCTTGCAGGAGGGAATGTTGACCGTGTCGTCAATGCACTGATTGCAGCAGAACGTGCGAATATCGCATTGCCATTTGAAAGAGGGGCAGCCATCGATCTTGCAGGACGTGATGTACTGGAAGCGGTTCAAATGAGCGTTAACCCTAAAGTGATCGAAACGCCATTCATCTCCGGTGTAGCGATGAATGGGATTGAAGTGCAAGCAAAGGCAAGAATCACCGTTCGTGCCAATATCGAACGATTAGTCGGTGGTGCTGGGGAAGAAACGATCATCGCGCGTGTAGGTGAAGGGATTGTTTCGACAATCGGTGCTTCTAAAAGGCATACGGATGTCCTTGAAAACCCAGATTTAATTTCTAGAACCGTTTTATCGAAAGGTCTGGATTCAGGAACAGCATTTGAAATTCTATCGATTGATATCGCTGATGTGGATATCGGGAAGAATATCGGAGCTATCCTACAGACTGACCAGGCTGAAGCGGATAAGAAAATCGCTCAAGCAAAAGCTGAAGAACGTCGTGCAATGGCTGTTGCCTTGGAACAGGAAATGGTAGCCCGTGTTCAAGAAATGAGAGCGAAGGTTGTAGAGTCCGAGGCAGAAGTGCCATTGGCTATGGCTGAAGCGCTGAAGAGCGGAAATCTAGGGGTAATGGATTACATGAATATCCAAAATATCACGGCGGATACGGATATGCGGGATTCCATCAGTAAGATATCGGATAACCCAAAGGACAAGGATAACAATTAATTCCCAGAAGGGAGGCCTTTAAATGGGAGATCTCATTCAATTCTTTCTCAGTAATCCATTCCTTCTGATTATCTTGATAGCTGTTGCAACATCCATGTTCGGCAGGAAAAAACAGCCGCAACAAAACAATCCAAACAACCCGCCGAAAAAGAAATGGCAGGATATCATGCAGGAGCTTCAAGGCGAGATGCCACAAAAGGAACAGCGGCAAACCCCTGTTCCGGCATCTGCCCAAAAAGCAGAGAAGCGTGTCGTACACTCTGCTGGGCCTGTGGATGAAACGAAAGCTCAAGCTGAAAAAAGGATTGCTGAACTAAGAAGGCTGCAGCAGAAATATGAGCAAGAGCGTGTGGAACAAAAAGATAAGGCAGATCGAATTACTACAGCCATTTCTGACGATAGCAGTCCCGTCTATCATAAAGGTCCTTCCTTCACTAAGAAACAGTTGATTGATGGAATCATTATGTCTGAGGTGCTCGGACCTCCAAGGGCTAAGCGTAGCTTGCAAAGGTCAAGGAGATAATTCGGAAGAACTTGTATCCCGCGTTCATTCGTTCAACATGAAAAAATAGAAATTGAACCTTTATAATTTTGTGCTAGAACCCTCTTTCATTTCATACATTGAGATGAAAGGGGGTTCTTTTTTATGGCTCGCAATTGGGGAAAAAAAGTGAAACAGCTTATGACCAAAACAATGGACCTTCCGCAAGATGTCATGATGGACCTGCCGCGAATTACCATGATCGGACAATTACATATATATATTGAAAATCATCGTGGCTTGTTGGCCTTTACTGACAGTGAAGTGAGGTTAATGCTTAAAAATGGCCAGCTGCTAATAAAGGGAACTGGCTTTGTCATCAAGACCATCTTGCCGGAGGAAATCATGTTAGAGGGCAAAATTGACAAAGTATATTTTATCAATGAATGATCCCGGGAGGTTTCCATGAAAAACCAATGGACAAACTATTATACAGGCTATGTAAAAGTGAAGGCATATGGAAGAGGAACCGAAAGGCTAATCAATATGTTGACAAGGAGAGGGCTTCATATCTGGGATGTGAAGCGTGTAGGAAGTGAATCCCTGATTTTCCATATGGATTTCAGGGAAATTTCAAAATTGCGTCAGGTCCTGCGAAAAAGCGACTGTAAAGTGAAATTCCTCCAAGGCAGGGGGTTTCCGTTTCTCATGAAGCGGGTGATGAAAAATAGTGGATTCTTGGCGGGTTTGATTGCCTTCCTTATTTGCATTTTTGTACTTTCCAATATGGTGTGGGGGATAGAAGTTAAAGGGGCAAAACCAGAAACCGAACACGCCATCCGTAAAGAATTGGACAAAATGGGCGTGAAAATTGGAAAGGTGCAATTTCTAGTGGATGATGTGGATACGATTCAGCGAAAGCTCTCTGATCGCATTGGTGCCCTAACCTGGGTTGGTGTGGAGCTTAAGGGGACAACCTACCATTTCCAGGTGGTGGAAAAACGGCAGCCGAAGGAAATAGAGAAAACCTCCTCGCGAAATTTGGTTGCTTCAAAAAAGGCGGTCATCACCAATATGTTCATTGAAAAAGGACAACCTAAAGTGAATGTGCATGATTATGTAAGTAAAGGACAACTTCTTGTTTCAGGGTTAATTGGAAAAGAAGATAAACCAGAAATTGTTTCGGCGCAGGGGAAAGTAATGGGGCAAACTTGGTACAAGGCGAATGTGGAAGTGCCTCTGAAAACCAATTTTTCCGTTTACAATGGTAATGAAACCAGTAAGCATTATATAAAAGTGAGCAGCTTATCTATACCTATATGGGGATTTAAGGATCCGGGCTATAAAAAGCAGGAAAAAGAATCGACTGATCGGCCGTTTCATTTTCTGCAATGGGAACTTCCCATTTCCTATAAAGTCGAGACATTAAGGAGTAAAGACGATATCGTCCGGAGTTATACGAAGGAAGAAGCGATAAAGGAAGGTAAGAAGATGGCCCAGGCCGACTTACGGAAGCTTCTTGAAGAAGAAGACCAAATTATAGGGGAAAAAGTTTTGCACGAAAGCATGGAGAATGGTAAAGTGAAATTATCTATACATTACCAAGTTATTGAAGATATTGCTGTAGGACAACCAATCATTCAAGGAGACTAGCGAATGGCAGATGAAGTGAAGGTTATCAAGTTGGAAATTGAATCACCTAATGAAGCGGTCGCTTTATTGGGCAATGGAGATTCTAATGTAAAAGTGCTCGAAGACGAGCTGGGCATTTCGGTCATCACCCGCGGGGAAGGAATAAGCGTTGCCGGTGAATTAGAGCGGGTGACGATGGGGCAGGACATCCTGAAGGCGCTGTTATCTGTGATTAGAAAAGGGATTACGATAAGTTCTAGGGATGTAATGTATGCTATAGAATTGGCTCGCAAGGGAACATTGGAATATTTCGGAGAATTATATGAAGAAGAAATTGCTAAAACGGCTAAAGGTAAATCGATTAAGGTCAAAACAATTGGCCAGCGATATTATATTCAGGCCATAAAGAAGCTCGACTTAGTATTCGGGATTGGTCCTGCTGGGACCGGGAAGACCTATCTAGCTGTAGTGATGGCGATCAATGCTTTGAAAAACGGACAGGTTAAACGAATTATCTTGACGAGACCTGCCGTTGAAGCCGGCGAAAGTTTGGGATTCCTTCCGGGGGACTTAAAAGAAAAGGTAGACCCGTATCTACGTCCGTTATATGACGCTCTTCATGACCTACTGGGGATGGAACAGACCCAAAGGATGATTGAACGCGGGACGATTGAAATCGCTCCCTTGGCCTATATGAGGGGACGTACGCTCGAGGATGCCTTTGTAATCTTGGATGAGGCACAGAATACTACCGAAGCCCAAATGAAGATGTTTTTAACGAGGCTCGGTTTTGGATCGAAAATGGTCATTACGGGAGATCGTACCCAAATCGACCTTCCAAAAGGGATGAAGTCAGGTTTGATTCGGGTTGAGGAAATCCTCAAAAATGTCAAAGGCCTTTCATTTGTGTATTTTGAACAGAGTGATGTAGTAAGGCATCCGCTCGTTGCCAAAATTATCAGCGCATATGAACAGGCAAAAGAATAAGAGGGAATCCGCCAATGAAATGGCGGATTTTTTCATGGTGATTCGCTTGCCCATCATCCATGAATGCAATGTTAATGTGGTAAAAAGCAAGGGTTTTATCATAACATGATGAAAAGTAGAAGGAAAACTGTTATCATTTTACATATCTAGCATATTAACCATCTTTTTTTAGGAGGACCTTCTTTGAACCGTATCCAAAAATTTTTCACCAAAATAAAAGGCCTGCTGGTCCATCGTTTTTTTCAAGTACTCTTGTTCGTCGTACTTGGTTTGTTTGCATATGGGTTAATGGTATCCAACGTTAAGCCTGAAAAGATTCAAGTGGAGCTTTTTAAGCCGGCAGAACAAACGATACGATCCACCAAGACTATAGAAGATACATATAAGACTACGAAAGAAAAAGAAGAAATTTCAAAACAGGTGGCGGATGTTTATACATTAAAAAAGGAATATGCCAAAAATAAAGTCGATTTGATCTCTTCAATTTTTGATTCTGCGATTGAAGTGAACAAAGAAACAGATCCTAATAAAGGCGGTAAAAAAGGAATTAAAAAGACGGATGGCCAAAAGGTTTCCATCTTGAAAGAAAAATTGACGGATGAGGTCAATAAAGATATAGAAGAATCTGTTTTCATGGCATTGATTCAGGCGGATGAAGATGAACTGGAGATAGCGAGGGACTCCACGATAACCGCTGTGAATAATGTGATGAGTGAGCGGATCTCGGCCAGCGATGTTGAAAATGCAAAGAAAAAAGTGGTAGATGAACTGAGCTATATGAGTATAAATAGTGATATGAAGAAGGTCTCCATATCACTTGCCCGTTCGGCGATTATTCAAAATGTTTTTTTTGATAAAGATAAAACGGAGGAACAACGCCGAAAAGCAGTGGAAAGTGTGGAATCAGTCAGGATTTTACAGGGGCAGATTATCGTCGAAGAAAATCAATTAGTGGACCGGGACGTGTACAGGCAGCTTGAATTGGCTGGGTTTTTAAGTACCGAGTCCACTATCTTTCCATATGTAGGGCTCCTGCTTTATATCTTTTTAACTTTTACGGCTTTTTATTACTTTTTTTACTATTCCATAACGAAACGGGATAATAAGTACAATCAGTTGTTGGTTTTCAGCCTTGTTTTCATTTTTGCAATGGCAACGATGAAAACAGTCAGCATATTCGCTGAACTGAAAGATTCGAATTTAGAATATATTTTCCCTGCTGCCATGGCAGCGATGCTTATTAAGATATTATTAAATGATAAATTGGCTGTTGCCATGACAATTTTATTAGGATCTTATGGTACGATAATATTTAATGGCGATACGCCAGGAAATCTTGACTTCTCTATGGGGCTTTATATCATTTTTAGCGGATTGATGGCCATCATAATATTATCGCGTTCCAATTTCAAATCAAGAGTACTGGTAGCGGGTCTCATGATGTCAGTGATCAATATCGCTTTCGTCTATTCGCTCATTTTCATTATGGATGGCCATTACACAAAAGTGGAGTATCTATATTATGCGGGAGCGGCTATAGGATCTGGGCTTGGTTCTGCTGTATTGACGATGGGGCTGCTTCCATTTTTCGAGGCGGGGTTCGGGATTTTATCTTCAATGAAGTTGATCGAGCTTTCCAATCCGAATCACCCCCTATTACGAAAAATCTTGATTGAGGCACCTGGTACCTACCACCATAGTGTAATGGTTGCCAATTTGGCTGAATCTGCATGTGAAGCAATTGGCTCGAATGGGTTGCTTGCAAGAGTCGGATCTTATTACCACGATATAGGCAAGACAAAGCGGCCGCACTTTTTCATCGAGAACCAGTTAAATGAGGAAAATCCGCATGATAGGCTACAACCGGAAACGAGCAAGGACATTATCATTGCGCATGCCGTGGATGGCGGAGAAATGCTTCGCAGCCATAAGTTCCCGAAGGAAATTGTGGATATAGCGGAACAACATCATGGGACGACTTTATTGAAATTTTTCTATCATAAGGCATGTAAGGAAGATGAAGCGACACGCGAAGTCGACTACCGGTATCCGGGGCCCATGGCGAAAATGAAGGAAGTGGCCGTCATTGGAATTGCAGATAGTGTTGAGGCTGCAGTCAGGTCGATGAAGCATCCTACACCCGAGAAGATCGAGGAACTGGTAAGTTTCATAATCAGTGACCGGATTCAAGACGGTCAATTTGATGAATGTGACATTACTATGAGAGAATTAAGTATCGTAAAGCATTCGCTTTGTGAATCGCTGAATGGTATCTTCCACTCAAGGATCGAGTATCCTGACATGGATAAATTAGGACAGAAGGTGAAAAAATGATTTTAACAATGGATTTAATCGATGAAACGAACGAAGTGACGGAAAAAGGGCAGCAGCTTGTTGAAAGCATTTTGCAATTTGCCGCCAATAAAGAGAATATCGAAGAAGGTACGGAACTATCCGTCACTTTTGTCGACAACAAAAGGATTCAGGAGATTAATAAAGAATACCGTAATAAGGATTCGGCTACCGATGTCATTTCTTTTGCACTGGAAGAGATGGGGGAGGAAGAAGTCGAGATTATCGGGGCGGAAATGCCTCGTATGCTTGGTGATATCATCATTTCAATTGAACGCACAAAAGAGCAGGCCGAGGAGTATGGACACTCTTTTGACCGCGAACTTGGCTTTTTAGCCCTACATGGTTTTCTTCATTTGCTAGGCTATGACCATATGACTGAAGAAGATGAAAAAGTGATGTTTTCTAGACAAAAGGAGATATTGGGGGAATATGGGCTCTCGAGAGAAGGGTAAGCCAAGGTATCCACTCGTAAAAAGCTTTTCATTTGCTTGTCAAGGGATTTTGGAAGCGGTACGGACCGAGCGGAACATACAGATCCATTTCGTGGTGATGGCAGCCGTTGTGTTCTTTGGTTGGTATTATTCATTGAACGGAATGGAATGGTTGTTTATTTTGACGGCAATTGCTGGTACGATTGCATTAGAACTAGTGAATTCGGCCATTGAACGGGTTGTTGATTTAGTGACAGACCAAATCCATCCTCTTGCCAAGCAGGCAAAAGATATTGCAGCCGGGGCTGTATTCATATATGCTATATTTTCTATAATAGTTGGATTGATTATTTTTTTGCCAAAGTTGGGTATGTAGGTTCTTTTATTCATCCAATGTAGAGGGGGAATTGTATAATGAATACGAATGAATTGATTGAAGAAGCTAAAAAAGCTAGGGAAAAGGCTTATGTCCCTTATTCAAAGTTTAAAGTGGGAGCTGCTTTATTGACTGCCGATGGTAAGGTATATCATGGCTGTAATATTGAAAATGCAGCTTACAGCATGTGTAACTGCGCGGAAAGAACGGCATTATTCAGTGCCTATGCACATAATGACAAGAAATTTAGCAAACTTGCGGTAGTAGCGGACACGGACCGACCGGTATCCCCTTGCGGAGCTTGCAGACAAGTCATTTCAGAACTATGTGAACCGGATATGATGGTTGTTTTAACCAACTTGAATGGTGATACTAAAGAATTAACAGTACAGGAATTGCTTCCAGGAGCTTTTTCACCGGAGGATTTAAATGAATAAATTAGTTAGCGATACACAGGTAAAAGGATATAAATCAGGATTTATATCCATCATCGGCCGTCCTAATGTCGGCAAGAGCACGTTTTTGAACCGTGTAATTGGTCAAAAAATCGCAATCATGAGCGACAAGCCTCAAACGACAAGAAATAAAGTTCAAGGTGTACTTACACAAAATGATTCACAAATGATCTTCATTGATACACCGGGCATTCATAAACCTAAGCATAAGCTTGGGGACTTTATGATGAAGGTTGCGACGAATACCTTGAAAGAGGTCGACCTGATTCTATTCATGATTAATGCTGAAGAAGGCTACGGTCGTGGAGATGAGTTCATCATTGAAAAGCTACAATCGGTTAATACACCCGTTTTCCTTGTAGTCAATAAAATTGATACGATGCATCCTGATGACCTTCTGCCCATCATTGAAAAGTACCAAAAACTGTATCCTTTTGCAGCGGTGGTGCCTATTTCAGCTCTTGAAGGTAATAATGTCGATACATTGCTTGCCCAAATCAAGGAACATCTTCCTGAAGGGCCACAGTTTTACCCAGCCGATCAAGTAACGGATCATCCGGAGCGTTTCATCATTTCTGAATTGGTCCGCGAAAAGGTTCTGCACTTGACTCGTGAAGAGATTCCACATTCCGTGGCAGTTGTGATTGACTCAATCAAAAAAATGGATAACAGTGACACGATCAATGTTATGGCGACCATCATTGTCGAGAGAGATTCCCAAAAAGGAATTGTCATCGGTAAGCAAGGGAAAATGCTGAAAGAAGTCGGTAGTCGCGCGAGAGTAGACATTGAGAACCTATTGGGCTCTAAGGTTTTCCTTGAGCTATGGGTCAAGGTCCAGAAAGATTGGCGTAATAAAGCTAGTCAGCTACGTGATTTTGGATTTGATGAGAAAGAATATTAATTAACAAATTTTACGCTTCATGAAAGTGTGAAAAACGGTCAAGCTAATCATAAGGACGGATATTCATCTGATATTGCTAGTCATAATGAAGGGTGGGCTTTATATGTTGGATTTTACCTGGGAGTTATTTAGTGAGACAGGTAATGTGGACACCTATTTGCTTTATAAGGAGATAGAAGTCGAAAGGCAGGAAAGACCATTAGTATCGAATGAAGAGCTAGCTGATATTGATTTTCCTGTTTCTTAAGGATTAGCTTGGCAAGTATGGGTGGTGTCTTTTATGCTTCAGAAATGTGAAGGCATTGTCATTAGAAGGACGGCATATGGAGAAAACAATAAAATTATAACGATTTATACCCGGGAGCTAGGGAAAATAGGGGTCATGGCAAGAGGTGCGAGCAAGCCAAATAGCAGGCTTGCCGCCGTGACCCAGCTTTTTTGCTCCGGGTATTTCCTTGTTTCGACATCTAGTGGCCTTGGAAGCCTTCAGCAGGGGGAAATGGTTGACTCGCTTCGTTTTATCAGGGAGGATCTTTTCGCCACTGCCTACGCTTCCTATATCGTCGAATTGCTCGATAAGAGCGTGGACGATAAAAAACCAAATCCCTATCTGTTTGAATTGCTTTCACAAACTTTACATTACATAAATGAAGAATACGACGCTGAGGTTTTGAAATTCATTTTTGAAATGAAAATGCTTCCTGTAAATGGAATCAACCCGGTCTTGAACCAATGTGCCGTTTGTGGGGAGACTGAAGGGGAATTTGCTTTCTCCCTAAGGGAAGCCGGGTTTATTTGTCACCGTTGTTTGGACAAGGACCCTTATCATTATAAAATTTCTCCTTCTGCGGTGAAACTCCTGAGGATCTTTTATTATTTTGATTTGTCCAGACTTGGAAACATATCTGTTAAACCGGAAACTAAAAGGGAATTGTCAAAAATCATTGATGCCTATTATGAGGAATATTCAGGGTTACATCTGAAGTCCAAAAAGTTTCTCAAACAGATTGATTCGATGAAAGATATGTTTTAGGTTCGAACTATTGACATTCCGGTTATGTTTGTATAAAATTTTAATCATCAAAATAAGAAGAATGCGTCGAAGGAAGAGAGTACCTGTTTTAATTCATAAAAGCGAACCCGGGATGGTGCAAGCCGGGATATGAAGACACAGGGAAGGGCGTTCCGGAGCATGATTAGGTTTGAAAAGAGGCCGTTTCATAACGGCAATTAGGGTGGAACCGCGGGTAAACTCTCGTCCCTATGCATTTCGCATAGGGACGGGAGTTTTTTGTTTGCCTTGAGGAATCCTAGGCAAAAGATACTTCCCGCCCCTGAATCTGAATTTAGTAAGCCGCTTTAAATAACCTGGAGGTGTACGATGAATATTCAAAATATGATTTTAACTTTGCAAAAGCATTGGTCTGAGCAAGGCTGTATCTTAATGAATGCTTATGATGTCGAAAAAGGTGCCGGGACGATGAGTCCTTATACCTTCCTTAGAGCAATTGGGCCAGAACCTTGGAGTGTTGCTTACGTGGAGCCTTCAAGACGTCCTGCAGATGGCCGGTATGGAGAGAATCCTAACCGTCTTTATCAACATCATCAATTTCAAGTGATCATGAAGCCTTCTCCGGATAATATTCAAGAACTTTATTTGGAGTCATTACGGAAGCTAGGCATCAATCCACTGGAGCACGACATTCGCTTTGTTGAGGATAACTGGGAAAATCCATCCCTTGGCTGTGCGGGTCTTGGATGGGAAGTATGGTTGGATGGTATGGAAATTACCCAATTCACCTATTTCCAACAAGTTGGTGGACTAGAGTGTAAACCAGTCTCCGTCGAAATTACATACGGAATTGAACGTTTGGCTTCATACATCCAAGACAAAGAAAATGTCTTTGAACTTGAATGGACGGATGGATTTACTGTTCGTGACATCTTTGGCCAACCGGAATACGAGCATTCAAAATATACATTCGAGACATCCAACCTTGATATGCTGTTCGAACTTTTCACGATGTATGAAAAGGAAGCGCATCGTCAAATGGAGGAAGGTCTTGTACATCCGGCTTATGACTATGTATTGAAGTGTTCTCATACGTTCAATCTGCTGGATGCCAGAGGTGCCATTTCAGTAACGGAAAGAACGGGTTATATTGCCCGTTGTCGTAATTTAGCGCGTAAGGTTGCCAAAACTTTTTATGAAGAGCGGGAAAAATTAGGCTTCCCGATCCTGAAAGTGAAAGGGGAGAAAACAAATGAGCAAGCGTGATTTGTTATTGGAAATTGGGTTGGAGGAGCTACCGGCTCGATTTGTTACAGCTTCTATGAAACAGTTATCCGACAAAGTACAAAAGTGGTTGACACAAAAAGCGATTGAATTTGGTAAAGTCGAAGCATTTTCAACACCAAGACGTTTGGCGATATTGGTAAAAGATGTTGCGGAATCACAAAAGGACATTGAAGAAGAAGCAAAAGGACCGGCTAAGAAGATCGCTTTGGACGCCGAAGGCAACTGGTCTAAAGCAGCGTTAGGTTTTGTAAGAGGACAAGGCATGACGGCTGAGGATATTTATTTCAAAGAACTTAAAGGTGTGGAATATGTCCATGTGAATAAATTCATCAAGGGGCAACCGACAGCTCAGTTATTGGCGGAGCTACAAGAAATCATAACTGGCATGACCTTCCCGAAAAATATGCGTTGGGCCAACCAGGACCTTCGCTTCGTCCGTCCGATTAAATGGTTAATTGCTTTGTTCGGTAAAGAAGTAATACCTTTTACCATAGCTGAAGTAGAAACAGGCCGAGAAACGAAAGGTCATCGCTTTTTAGGTGAAAGTACAGTTATTGAAACTCCTGACCAGTATGAAAAGTCACTTAACGAACAATTTGTCATGGTCAATCCAGACAAACGCCGTACCGTGATCTTAGATCAAATCAAAAACCTGGAACAGGAGAATGGCTGGATCATCCCGGTCGATGAAAATCTTCTGGAAGAGGTAAATAACTTGGTTGAATATCCAACGGTGTTATTTGGCCGTTTTGAAGAAGAATTCCTTGAATTGCCTTCTCAGGTGCTGATTACATCGATGAAGGAACATCAACGGTATTTCCCTGTAAAAGATCAAGATGGAAAGTTGCTTCCTTTCTTCGTGACTGTTCGAAATGGGGATGACCGTCACCTGGATATGGTATCGAAAGGGAACGAAAAAGTATTGCGTGCCCGTTTATCGGATGCAGCTTTCTTCTACAAAGAAGATCAGAAAAAAGAGATTGCTGATGCTTTGAAAAAGCTGGATAGCATCGTTTACCATGAAGAAATCGGTACTCTAGCCGAGAAAACTGAACGTGTAACAGAGGTAACCGGAGCATTGGTGGATGCCTTGAAACTGAAAGTGGATAAAGAATTGGCGCTACGTGCTGCAAAAATAGCCAAGTTTGATTTAGTGAGTCATATGGTTTATGAGTTCCCTGAATTACAAGGGTACATGGGTGAAAAGTATGCCCTTCTAAAAGGTGAAGCGAAAGAAGTGGCGACAGCGATCAATGAACATTATATGCCACGACATGCAGATGACGATGTACCTCCATCCTTAATCGGGGCACTTGTGAGCGTAGCGGAAAAAATTGATACACTGGCATCATTCTTCGCCATCGGAGTGATCCCTACCGGTTCTCAAGATCCATATGCTTTAAGAAGACAAGCAAGTGGGGTCGTTCAAATTCTAGCGGAGAAAAAGTGGGATATCACACTGGAGGAACTTATCACTTTGGGTCTTAAAGGACTTGAAGCAAAAGGCCTCTTGAAACGTGATATGGATGATGTAAAAGCGGATATGCATACATTCTTTAAAGCCCGTGTGAAGCATTTGCTTCAGGAACTACACATTCGTTATGATTTAATCGATGCTGTTTTGGCTAATGAAATTGGTTATATCCATTCTGTTGTTGAACGCTCCCAGGTATTAGAAGCGAAGAAAGAGGAAGCTGGCTTTAAAGAAAGTCTTGAGGCGTTAAGCCGTGTCATGAATATCGCTGGGAAATGCGATAATAAGGTGACAGTGAACCCGGGTGCTTTTGAAAATGAAGAAGAAAAAGCGTTGTATGAGAAATTTGGAACGGTTGCTTCAGCCTATGCCGAAACGAATGATGAGATGGAGCATTTCGAACAGCTAATATCGCTTCAAAGCGAAATCGAGGCTTATTTCGAGCATACAATGGTCATGGCGGAAGATGAAGCCGTACGTAATAATCGTTTATCCCTTATGAAAGAAATTAGTGATTTAGTTTCCAGCTTTGGGGCTGTGAACAAAATAATCCTTTCTTAATCCAATGAAATGATCGGGACCCTTTTTATGAAGGGTTTCCGATTATTACAACTAATAGAGATGAAAACTGCTTTTATCAAATGATATAGTATATAATCGTTATATGAAGATCCTTTGTTACTTTACTCTGCGAAAAGCAGTAGGGTGGTGATTACAATTCAATTGAATAAACGTCAGGAACAGATTTTACAAATTGTTAAAGAGAATGGACCGATTACTGGAGAGCATATTGCAGATAGGTTAAGCTTAACGAGGGCGACGCTTCGTCCGGATTTGGCTATCTTAACGATGGCCGGTTTTCTAGATGCACGTCCACGTGTCGGGTATTTCTATACAGGTCGCTCGGGTACACAGCTATTGACGGATAGTCTGAACCATCTGTATGTTCGTGACCATCAATCGATCCCTGTCGTTGTGGATGAGGGTATATCTGTTTACGATGCGATTGTCATGATGTTTTTAGAAGATGTCGGCACTATGTTCGTAGTGGATAAGCATGCATTACTCGTAGGGGTACTGTCCAGGAAAGACTTGCTACGTGCAAGTATTGGAAAACAAGAACTGAATTCCATCCCGGTCAATATCATCATGACAAGGATGCCTAACATTACAATGTGTACTAAAGAAGATTTATTGATCGATGTTGCCAAAAAATTGATTGAGAAACAAATTGATTCATTACCTGTCGTCAAAGAAACAGAAAAAGGCTATGAGGTAATTGGAAGAGTGACGAAAACCAATATAACAAAAGCATTCGTAGCTTTAGCTGATGAAGGCTATTAGGGGGGCTTGCAAAGGAATGACGGAGAATATGAACGGTTCTATTATATATGTTGTATCGGATTCAGTTGGGGAAACAGCGGAGTTAGTTACTAAAGCTGCGGCTAGTCAGTTTTCTAGTTCCGCTTTTACTATTAAACGAATTCCGTATATTGAAGATGAACATAACGTGGATGAAGTAATTTCACTGGCCAAATTAGATGGGGCAATCATCGCCTACACTCTTGTGAAGCCTGCTATTAGAGACTACATGAAAGCACAGGTGGAAAAAGAAAACCTGTCTGCTTATGACATTTTAGGACCGCTCATGGATATCCTTCAGGAAAGAACATCTAAAGGACCTCTTAATGAGCCGGGGCTCGTAAGAAAACTTGACGATGATTATTTCAAACGTGTGGAAGCCATTGAATTTGCTGTAAAATACGACGATGGACGGGATCCACGTGGGATTTTACGTGCGGATATCGTGTTGGTTGGTGTTTCTCGCACGTCCAAAACACCTTTGTCCCAATATTTAGCTCATAAACGCTATAAAGTGGCCAATGTTCCTTTAGTACCAGAGGTAGAGCCGCCAGAAGAACTATTCCTGGTCCCGCCTGAAAAATGCATTGGGTTGAAAATAAGTCCTGAAAAGTTAAATCATATTCGGAAAGAGCGATTGAAGTCACTTGGACTCAATGATCATGCTATATATGCGAATGTGGAACGAATCAAAGAAGAGTTGACATACTTTGATAAAATTATTTCAAGGCTCGACTGCCCAATCATTGATGTTACGAATAAAGCTGTCGAAGAAACGGCCAACTTAATTATGAATATTCTTCAAAATAAAAATCGGTAGATTTCTCTTATTCTTAAAATTGAGATTAATCAAAATGTGAGCTGGACACTTTTAGTGTCGGCTCACATTTTCATGCTCAAGGTTTGTTGGGTTTTAAATGTAAAACATGGATGACACTTACATAATTCCTCTTTTGTTAAACAATTCACAACCCACTTTTTAGATGTTTGAAATTCAGAATCTAATTGGTAGCATCTTTTTAAAAAATAGATTATAATAAAAAATTGTGAGAAAAAAGTAATCTTGAGGTTTAGACTTGGTTATTAAGGAATAAACTAAGGATTATAAGAAGTCAAGTTTTTTATCATAAAAAAATTCGACACATTCAGTATAATTGATGAGGCAAAATAGGGTGTAACACTTGTTTAGAGGATACCGTTTGTATATTCTTGCGAATGACTTCAGGATAAGTGTTTGGAAGTTTCATTATATCTCGATAAAGTTTAGGGGAGAAAAAAGGATTATGCAGAATGATGTAGAATTAAAAGGTATGATAAATAAACCAATAATACATGTTGACGCCGATGCATGTCCGGTGAAAGATGAGATTCTTCATTGTGCAAGACAATGCGATGTCGATGTCTGTTTTGTTGCATCATATAAAAATATGATGAACAACCCTGAAGGCAAATGGGTATACGTCGATGCAGATAAAGAAGCAGCAGATCTTTATATAGTGAATTCTGTAAAAAAGGGTGATATTGTTATTACTGCTGATATTGGATTAGCTGGTACCCTGCTTCCTAAAAGCGTTTATGTTCTATCTCCGAGGGGAAAAGAATATACAAATGAGAATATTTTCATGCTTCTCGATATGCGCTACCAGTCAGCGAAACTTCGCAGGCAGGGGAAGCATACGAAAGGACCGAAAGCCTTTACAAAGGATGACAAAATATGTTTTACAAATAAACTTTTGAAAATTTTGTCGAATTTTGCAGGGAATCAGGATTCAATATCGAATTAAAAAACTATCACCAAAATCGCAAGGTGAAAAAATGACAAATGGTCGTATAGAAGATGAAAAGATAAATCAGATCCGAGAAGCAGTGGACATCGTCGACTTGATTGGAGAATATGTCCAGCTGAAGAAGCAAGGACGGAATTATTTCGGGCTTTGTCCTTTCCATGGTGAAAACTCACCATCATTTTCTGTTTCCGCAGAGAAGCAGATTTTCCATTGTTTCGGCTGTGGTGCAGGCGGAAATATTTTCACTTTCTTAATGGATATCGAAGGGTATAATTTTGTGGAATCTGCAAAGGTCCTGGCTGAAAAAGGGAATATACCTTTGGACGTTGAAATAAATAAGGACTCCCAACGGTCTAATATGCCGGCTGGTTCTCAACAGATGCTTGAAGCCCATGACTTGCTTCGAAAGTTTTACCATCATCTTCTTGTAAATACCAAGGAAGGCCAAGAAGCTTTGGAGTATCTCCTTAATAGAGGATTTACCGAAGAAACGATTGAAAAGTTCCAAATTGGTTACTCACTGGATTCTTGGGATTTTGTTTCCAAGTTTCTTTTAAAAAGGGGTTTCCCGCCAGAATTTATGGAACAGGCTGGGTTGATTATTTACAGGGAAAAAGATGAGTCATACTTTGACCGTTTTAGAAATAGAGTCATGTTTCCAATTATGGATCATCAAGGGAATACGATTGCGTTTTCGGGTAGAGCAATGGGGGACGATGAGCCCAAATACTTGAATAGCCCCGAGACCCCAATCTTTAATAAAAGTAAAACTTTATATAATTTCCATCAAGCAAGACCGCACATTCGCAAGAAGGAACAAGTTGTAATTTTCGAAGGTTTTGCCGACTGTATTTCCGCAGTCCGTGCCGGAGTGGAGAATTCGGTTGCTACGATGGGGACCGCTCTAACCGATCAGCACATTCAGCTTTTAAAAAGAAATACGGACCAGGTTTTAATCTGTTATGATTCGGATTCGGCTGGTTTGAATGCAGCTAACCGCGCAGTTAACATGCTACAGGAAACGGATTTTACCGTTAAGGTAGCACTTATGCCTGATAATATGGACCCCGATGACTACATAAAGGAATTTGGTGAGAAAAGCTTTGTTTCTGAGGTAATAGGGGCCAGTTTAACCTACATGGCATTCAAGATGCATTATTTACGTCGAGGAAAAAATGTAAATAATGAAGGAGATCGAATTCAATATATCGAAGAAGTCCTTAAAGAAATTTCTCGTTTGCCAAGTGCAGTGGAGCGGGATCATTATCTTAGGCAGCTATCCTCCGAGTTTACACTTTCGTTGGATGCGCTTGAACAGCAGCAACGACAGGTATTTTTTGCCGAACGTAAAAAGGGTACACTGCCACAACCTGCTGCTCAAAAGAAAATGACCCTTCAGTATGAGCATAAATTAAAACCTGCTCATCACAATGCTGAAATTAAGTTGATGGCCCATATGCTGAAAAGCAGGGAAATGACTTATAAGATTCAACAGTTGCTTGGACAAACACTCTTTCATGTAGATGAACATCAGGCCATCATCACCTATTTATATGCTTTCTATGAAGATGGACACGAGCCTGATCCAAGCTTTTTCCTTACTTATTTGCCGGATCCAAACTTGAGAAGGATCGTTTCGGAAATAGAAATGATGTCAGTTAATGAGGAAGTTTCCGATAAAGAACTGACTGATTGTATAAATCAAGTGTTGAAATATGAAAAGATGTTAAAGATAAAAGAAAAACAGGCAGAAGAAAAAGATGCAGTGAGACGCAGCGATCCTAAAGCTGCCGCCAGAATTGCAATGGAAATCATTAAGTTGCGCAAAATGTTGTAGTTGTTTAGGTGTAAGACCTGGAAGGAGGGGAACTAATGGCTGAAAAACCAGCACGTTCCAAACAAGTTGATAATGAATTTAGCCTTGAGCAGGTTAAAGAAAAATTAATAGAGCTAGGTAAGAAAAGAGGCTCTTTGACCTTAGAAAAAATTGCCGAAAAAATTGGCGGTTTCGAATTAGATTCCGATCAAATGGATGAGTTCTATGAGGTGCTAGCTGAAAATGGAATCGAGATTCTCACGGATGGTGAGGAAGAAGAGGATGAAGATGATCCGGATTCCAAAAAACTTGCTAAAGAAGAAGAGTTTGACTTAAATGACTTAAGTGTTCCTCCTGGTGTTAAGATTAATGATCCTGTCCGGATGTACTTGAAAGAGATCGGTCGGGTCGACCTTTTATCTGCAGAAGAGGAAATCTCTTTAGCGATGCGAATCGAGGAAGGGGACGAAGAGGCAAAACGCCGTCTAGCCGAAGCCAATCTACGTCTCGTAGTCAGCATAGCCAAACGTTACGTGGGACGCGGTATGCTTTTCCTTGACTTGATTCAAGAAGGAAATATGGGTCTTATCAAAGCGGTAGAGAAATTCGATTACCGCAAAGGGTACAAGTTCAGTACCTATGCAACTTGGTGGATTCGTCAGGCCATCACTCGTGCGATTGCTGACCAAGCAAGAACGATCAGAATACCGGTGCATATGGTTGAGACCATCAATAAATTAATCAGGGTACAAAGACAGCTTCTTCAAGATCTTGGACGTGAACCATCTCCAGAGGAAATTGCAGAGGATATGGATTTAACTCCGGAAAAGGTTCGTGAAATCTTGAAGATTGCTCAGGAGCCTGTTTCATTGGAAACCCCAATTGGTGAAGAAGATGATTCACACTTAGGTGATTTCATTGAAGACCAAGATGCGACTTCTCCATCTGAACATGCTGCATACGAATTGTTGAAAGAACAACTTGAAGATGTGTTAGATACACTGACTGATCGTGAAGAGAATGTCTTGAGACTTCGCTTCGGACTTGATGATGGTCGTACACGCACTCTTGAAGAGGTAGGTAAGGTGTTTGGCGTAACCCGCGAGCGTATCCGTCAAATCGAAGCTAAGGCACTACGAAAGCTTAGACATCCAAGCCGCAGTAAACGCTTGAAAGATTTCCTAGAATAGAATAACGCCCTTTACAGAGCCCTCTTTGAATGCCCAGCGTTCGGGAGTGGCTCTTTTTTTCAGCCATTGGTGTGGAGAATAATCCTTTAAAGGAAATCAACACCAAATCCGACAGGCAGGATTAACCGAAAAATAAAAAAGCACAGTACGCATGAGGAAGTGTATTCATGGATGAAACAAGAAAGAAAATCATCATTCAAGAAATTAACTCTTGGAAGCAAAGTCGCATGCTCCCAGAACAATATTGCAATTACTTACTAGCCTTATATAGCCAGGGGGAGGCACAACCTGTTACCCCTCAGAAAAGCAAAAGCCGTAAAAAAGAATGGATTAATGGGATTGCAATGGGTGCTCTTTTTTTAATTAATATATTTTTGAATTATTTTACTGAAATATCCAACACAATGCAAATAGTCGTGACAACTTTCTCCATCCTTGCTTTTCTTTTCTTTCTTCGACGCTTCAAGAACACGAAACTCCTTTTACTATTATCTTTAATAGGATTGTTATTGTTAGTGTTAGTGGAAACAGTGCAAGTAACCGAGCTAATCGCTGCTGGAAAGAGGAGTATCCTGTATATAGGCTTATTTTTCAACTGTGGGTTATGGTTATGGATTGGCCAAAAATATAAGCTGCTCTATTTTTCGATATCTGGAATTTTGGGATTAGTTGTAATAGCTTACTTTTTATTGATATAATTAAAAACAGATGCTTGTTTGTTTTATCATTAATAGGGGTATTATGGAAATAATCCAAGAAAAGTCAAAATTGTTCGTAAATATACATAAATTTTTGACAAATTTGAGAAAAAATATAATATCTTCTATTTTTGGGGTTTTACTTGAAACTCTTTTCAAGTAAAATAATATATAGTAATTTGTATATAATATTAAATATGGTAAGTTTAGGTTCTACATAGAGGAGGAAATACTATGAATCGCAATCCAGTTATGCCTTTTATTATTATCATGGTTTTTGGTATTGGACTTATGTTTTTACTTTCATTCAAAGGTTTAGGAGATGCCAAAGATCTTGCTAAAGAAAAAGAAGGCGGAGAAAAAACAGAGGAAACGGAAAGTGCCTCATCCTCACCTGAAGACATTTATAAACAGAATTGCATTTCATGTCATGGTGATGCCTATCAAGGTGGAGTCGGACCTGCCCTTAAGGGTGTTGCCGACCGTTTATCCGAAGATGAAGTCAAAGAAGTCATCGCTAATGGACGAGGAGCTATGCCTGCTGGTTTAGTTGACGAATCGAATCTCGATGCCATGGCAAAGTATATTCACGGATTAAAATAAGCAGGAAGCTGATTCAAAACGTACATTCGTTTTTGAATCAGCTTTTCTTTTATCTTCGGTATTCTCCTCCTTTTCCCTGATGGATCCCCCCATGTTGTCCTCGTTCTGTAATTTTTCCTTGGAACTTGTTATAATCGAATGGGAAATGAAATGATATAAATATGAATTTGAAATAAGAGAGTTGATAGTATAATGAATCACGAGAAATTATCAAAGAGATTAGAAAATGTCGCGTTACATATACCGAAAGGGAGCATTCTGGCCGATATCGGTTCCGATCATGCTTACCTGCCTTGCTATGCTGTATCCAATGGGCTCTGTGACCGTGCGATAGCGGGTGAAGTTGTGGAAGGTCCCTATCAGTCTGCCCTTAAACAAGTGAAGGGAACGGGATTAGAGGACCTCATAGAAGTCCGTAAAGGCGATGGGCTTGAGGTATTAAAACCGGATGAAGCTACATGTGTTACTATCGCAGGAATGGGCGGTACATTAATCGCTAGTATATTGGAAAATGGGAAAGAAAAGTTGGGGAAGGTGGAGAGACTCATTCTTCAGCCCAATGTAGGAGCCCTAAACGTTCGTAATTGGCTAATTGATAACGGTTGGGAATTAATCGATGAAGATATTCTGGAGGAAGATGGAAAGATCTATGAAATCTTGATTGCGAAAAAAGGGGACCCTCTTCAGCCCTATCATGAAAATAAGCAAGTTGGGCTTATGTTCGGGCCATTCCTGTTAAAGAAATTCAGTGATACTTTCATAAAGAAATGGCAACATGAGAAGGCGCACTTCGAAAGAATCATTGAGCAATTGGATGCGAGTGGCCGAAGTGGCTTAGAAACGAAGCGCAAGGAAATGGAAGTGCAAATTTCATTCATTGAGGAGGTGCTTAAACGATGAAAACAGCTAATGGTATGCAGATTATTGAAATGTTCGAACAGTTCTCTCCGAAACGATACGCAATGGAAGGGGATCCAATTGGACTACATGTCGGGGAATTGAATAAGCCCGTTTCAAAAGTGATGATTGCACTTGATGTCCTGGAAGAAGTGGTGGATGAAGCGATAGAAAAAGGTGTCGAACTGATCATTGCCCATCATCCCTTGATTTATCGGCCGTTGAAGAAAATAGATACAGCTAAGGCTAGTGGCCGAATCATCGAGAAATTGATCAAGCATGATATTGCCGTTTATGCCGCACATACTAACTTGGACGTAGCCAAGGGCGGTGTAAATGATTTACTTGCTGATGCATTGCAATTACAAAATACAGAGGTCCTTGTCCCTACCCATGAAATCCCTCTAAGAAAATTAGTGGTGTATGTACCAAAAGAGGACGAACAAAAGGTAAGGGATGCCTTGGGTAAGGCAGGAGCCGGTTCGCTAGGGAATTACAGTTACTGTTCGTTTACAGTTGAGGGTACAGGCAGGTTTTTACCCGGGGAAGGCAGTGAACCGTCGATTGGTAAACGAGGCAAGATTGAAAGGGTTTCAGAAGTACGAATTGAAACCATATTCCCCGAACCCATTGAAAAAAAAATACTTTCTGCGATGATCAAAGCCCATCCATATGAAGAAGTGGCTTATGATATTTATAAGTTGGAAAACAAAGGCGAATCCTTGGGGCTAGGCAAAATCGGGGTTCTTGCAGAAGAAATGTCCCTTGGACAATTTGCCGAGCATGTTAAAGAGACTCTCGAAGTGGAGAATGTCCGTGTAGTTGGAGACCTGAACAGTACCATAAAAAAAGTTGCCGTTCTTGGCGGTGATGGAAATAAATACTTCACGACCGCTAAGTTTAAAGGTGCCGATGTGTATGTAACGGGTGATATGTATTATCATACGGCTCACGACGCCATGATGATTGGATTGAATATCGTGGATCCGGGCCATAATGTTGAGAAAGTGATGAAAAAAGGTGTAGCTCGAATCTTGAATGAGATGTGCGTCAATAAAAATTTGGATGTAGAATTCATACCTTCTGAGCTCAATACAGATCCTTTTACATTTATATAAAAGGACAGAAAAAGGCAGCCACTTCCATTTGTGGCTGCCTTTTTTCAGGCTTTCTTTACTTTGATTTTAGGTAAGATTTTATGCAAGGGTGTTTTCTTTTCCGTATCCCATGTCGATTCGTCAGTAGGTTCATATTGTTCAAGGAATCTAATGACCTCTTTCGTTATAGGAGTAGGAGTGGAAGCTCCCGAAGTGACAGCCACCGTTTTGGCATCTTTTAACCATTCGAGGTTCAGCTCGGAAATATCGGCTATGCGATAAGCCGTGGTTCCTGCAATTTCTTCGGATACTTGTGCAAGCCGATTGGAGTTATTGCTTTTTGGGTCACCAACGACGATAAGGACATCCGCTTCTCCAGCTTGTTGGGCTACGGCCTCTTGACGGACCTGTGTGGCTAAACAGATTTCTTTATGGACCTCAGAATGGGGGAACTTTTCCTTCACCTTCTCCATGATGTCCAGGACATCCCATTGACTCATTGTCGTTTGATTGGTCACAATGATCTTTTCACTATTCAATGATAAGGCTTCGACATCTTCAGCATTTTGCACGAGGTGAACGACATCAGGGGCTACACCAACTGCTCCCTCTGGCTCAGGATGTCCTTTTTTGCCGATATAGATGATTTGATACCCTTCCGATTCTTTTTCCCTGATCAAGTCATGTGTAGCGGTAACGTCAGGACAAGTAGCATCAAGGGTGACAAGGCCTTTTTCCTTCGCAATCTTCCGAATCTCAGGGGAAACGCCGTGAGCGGTAAAGATGACAGTTCCCGTTTCCACCTGATTGATGATTTCATTTCGGTTACTGCCATCTAGCGTTATGATCCCCTCTTCTTCAAAAGCATCGGTAACGTGCTTGTTATGAACGATCATTCCTAAAATGTAAATAGGGCGTGGCAAGGTTTTATCTAAAGCCGCATTCCTGGCAATAACCATGGCATCAACTACTCCATAGCAATAGCCCCGCGGGGAGATTTTATTTACTTTCATCTATGTGTCCTCCTTCAAAGGCAAGAAACTTACGCGTATTCCCTTCTATTATATAAGACCATAGATGATTTTACAAAATATCGTATTTCATGAATGATGCCACGGGCGCAAATTTATAATGGTTTAAATATAAAGTTTAGGTCCGGATGATCGATTCCTTGTCTTTTTGGGGAGAGCCTCGGCAGCCGGTTCTACGTTTAATTCGATTTTTGGCTTATCGCTATTCACAGCGGGTTCGGGTTCCTGAATCTTGGGAGAAGTGGTTAAATTGGTGTTTTCTTCTGCTGGTTTTTCCGTTTCTTCACTTGATGATATGCTGCGGAACACCTTCCACATGGAGGGGAGGTTTTTAATTACTGGCCCATACTGCTGCACCATTGGCGTGAATTGCTCGGCCGCTTGCAATACCTTTTGGGTGTTGTTTAGCATATTGTTGAGTGAATCGGGTTTGGTTAAGTTCTCCAGGATGCCGCCGCCACTACTTCTTGAAGAACTAGTGGTAGTGGAATTGGCTGGTGCGAATAAGTTTGGGGGAGCGGCATTTTGTTGTTTGGACCTACCTAGAAGCTTGGCTAAAATCCCTTCCTTCTTAGGAAGTTGCTGTTCTGGTCTTTGTTGTTGATTGAAGGGGGCTCCTCCCCGGAAGCCTTGTTGGGGTCCCGGTGGTCCTTGTGGTCTTCCTTGAGGCGGCCTCATTGGCTGAAAAGGGTTGCTGTTTGGGTACTGTGGTCCCCTGAAGGGTCTAGGTTGCTGCATCCTTGGGCCATTATTAGGTTGCTGGAATCCAGGACCGGGGGAACGGTTTCTATCTTGGAACATAGGTTTCACCTCTTTATGGTTTAGGTATTGATGTGTTCTTCCCTATAAATTATGCAGCATGGTAAAAAAGGTTTGAGGAAAGGATAGATGGAATGTTGTGAAGTGGTCGGAAAGAAGGTAAGATGGTAACGGTAGTCTTTTTGCTCCATGTCTGCGGGGGATACGCTATGACCAGGACAGGTGCTTTTCTTTTGCAAGAGTCCATTAAGAGAACTGACCAAGGCGCTTGCGCTTTTTGTATAATCCAGCTCCAGCGCCTAGCTCGCTGTGAAAAAGACGATGGACCACATAAGGCAAAAAACGCCTTATGGGCCAATCCCTATTTTCTTCACGAGCTACCAAGACGCTTGCGCTTTTTGTATGAAATTTATTATAATAATAAGACGTGTCTAATGAAAGACAAGAATAAAGGAGATATTTGATGAAACAAAACCAATTTGAACGATTTAATTTGAAAAGCTACATTCTAGATGCAGTTCGTACTTTAGGGTTCGATAAGCCGACGGAAATACAAGAACGCGTGCTCCCGTCGCTTTTAAAGGGAAGTAGCTTAATTGGACAGTCGCAGACAGGTACAGGGAAGACTCATTCCTATTTGCTGCCGATTATGAACAAGCTTGATGCTGGGAAAAATGAAGTTCAAGCGATTATTTCCGCACCAACCCGTGAGTTAGCGAATCAAATCTACAAAGAAGCTTTGAAAATTGCGGACCATTTCCCTGAAGACGAGCAAATTCAAGTACGTTGCTATATCGGTGGTACCGATAAACAGCGTATGATCGATAAATTGAAGACCCAGCCACAGTTGGTCATTGGGACTCCAGGAAGAATCAAGGATTTGGTTGAGGCTCAAGCACTTCAGGTATATACGGCTACAATGCTTGTGGTTGATGAAGCGGACCTTATGCTCGATATGGGCTTCCTTGAAGATGTTGACCAATTTGCTTCCCGTATGGCGGAAAAAATTCAAATGCTTGTTTTCTCGGCAACCATTCCGGAAAAGTTAAAGCCATTCTTGAATAAATATATGGAAAACCCGAAATATGTTCAAGTTAATCCGAAACAGGCGACAGCCGCAAAGATTGAACATGTTCTGATACCTCTTCGTCACCGTAACAGGGAGCAGTTATTACATGATATCATCGTTCGTTATAATCCGTATTTGGCTATCGTTTTCACCAATACGAAAAAAATGGCGGATCATGTAGCCAACTCCCTGATTGAAAAGGGATTGAAAGTGGGCCGGATCCATGGAGATTTATCGCCTCGTGACCGTAAGAAAATGATGAAGCAAATCAATGATCTAGAGTATCAATTCATTGTCGCTACTGATTTGGCTTCTCGCGGAATTGATATTGAAGGTGTCAGTCATATCATTAACTATGAATTACCGACGGACCTGGACTTCTACATTCATAGAACGGGAAGAACTGCCCGCGCCGGATACTCAGGAATTGCAGCAACGATATATGGTACATCTGATGAAGATGCATTGAACCGCCTTGAAAAGATGGGGATAGAATTCCATGATGCCGATATTCAAAATGGCGATTGGGTAGATATAGACGAACGTAACAAACGGAAAAATCGTAAGAAACAAAAATCAGAGATAGATGTAAAGGCAAGCAGGCATGTTAAGAAGCCGTCTAAAGTTAAGCCTGGTTACAAGAAGAAAATTCAACGTGACGTGGAAAACTTTAAAAAACGCGAACGCCGCATACAAAGAAAGAAATAAAAGGGAGTAATTAGATGCTGAAGATTGGGTCGCATGTTTCAATGAGCGGGAAAAATATGCTACTTGCTGCGAGTCAGGAAGCGGCTTTATATGGTTCCAATACATTCATGGTTTATACAGGAGCCCCGCAAAATACAAGACGCAAGAAAATAGAGGATTTGAATATTGAAGCAGGTAGACTGCATATGGAGGAGAATGGGATAACGGATATTGTTGTACATGCTCCATATATAATCAATATTGCCAATACCACAAATCCAGCTACTTTCGACTTGGGAATCAATTTTTTGCGCAGTGAAATCGATCGGACGGAAGCAATCGGTTCGGGCCAAATCGTCCTTCATCCTGGTGCCCATGTCGGTGCAGGCACTGAAATCGGAATTAAAAGAATCATTGAAGGTTTAAATGAGGTTCTTTCTACAGATGACAAAGTGCAAATTGCCCTTGAAACGATGGCAGGGAAAGGTACGGAATGTGGCCGTTCTTTCGAAGAATTGGCAATGATCATGGATGGTGTAATCCGTAACGATAAGCTATCTGTATGTTTCGATACGTGTCATACACATGATGCTGGATACAATATCGTCGAAGATTTCGATGGAGTCCTGAATGAATTTGATAAGTTGATCGGCGTTGAACGAATCAAGGTGCTCCATATCAACGACAGCAAAAATGTCCGTGGTGCGCATAAGGACCGTCATGAGAATATTGGTTTTGGACATATCGGCTTTAAAGCGTTGAATTACATTGTCCATCATCCTCAGTTAAGCGAAGTTCCAAAAATCCTGGAAACTCCTTATGTAGGAGAAGACAAGAAGGATAAAAAGGCTCCGTATAAATTCGAAATCGATATGCTTAAGAACCAGCAATTCGACGAGGGTGTTCTGGAAAAAATCATGTTGCAAATGTAAGTAGAAGGGACGATCCATCGGCATGTCGATGAATCGTCCCTTATTTTACATAGGAAATTAGATGATGCCGGCTACCCTTGTTTACATATTGGCTGTAAGGTTGTTGAAAAGGGTTTCGATTGCCCGGGCCGTATTCGCTCCTGCCACTTGGGTGATTTGACCAAGAACGTTTTGCCTTTGGCGAATATCGAATATATTGATGTTTCTACCGGCAAGCAGTGCAGTAATATCACTTGCCTGTTTTTGTGTTAGACTAATCTGATGTTGTTTAGCAAGGGAAAGTAGTTCATCCGGGCGTATCTGATTTATTTTATGGTTGACCATCATTTCGAATAATTTCATACGATCTCCTCCTCCTTTAAAACATATGAAGAAAGATAGGGTATGTGAACTCGAAAGTTCACGGATTTTTGGAAATTTAAGGATGTATGGTTTTTGTTAAACAGTTAGACCATGTGAAGTCTGGAGCGAATTCTTTACTTCTGAACATCTTTGATTTATACTAACCTTTGTTAATCGTAATGATTCTTAAAAAAAAGGTGATAGTTTTGGACAATGTAATCAACCCCATCGTTAAATTAGAAGATATATCTTACAAATATACAAAAGATTTAGTGCTGGAGCATGTATCACTTGAAATACCTAAAGGGGCCTTTTTAGCTATCGTCGGTCCGAATGGATCCGGTAAATCCACTCTGTTGAAGTTGTTACTTGGTGTATTTAAACTCCAAAAAGGAAAAATTAATTTATTTGGGGAAGATATCCGACGCTTTAGGGATTGGCAAAAGATAGGGTTTGTTTCTCAAAAGGCAAATTCCTTCAATTCCGGTTTTCCTGCTACCGTTTTTGAAGTGGTTCAAAGCGGTTTGACAAAAAAAATCGGCCTGTTCAAATTCGCAAGCAAAGAAGACAAGAAAAAGGTGAAGGATGCTCTGGAATCAGTGGATATACTCGAGTATCAAAACCGAAACATCGGTGAATTATCCGGAGGTCAACAGCAGAGGGTGTTTATTGCGCGGTCAATTGTCAGTGAGCCTGAATTGTTGATTTTGGACGAACCAACTGTTGGTGTTGATTCAAAAAATGTCCATCAGTTTTACGAAATGCTTGAGATGCTAAATAAAAAATTGGGGATTACCCTAATATTGGTTACACATGATGTCGGTACTGTGACCGATAAAGTCACACATGTTGCCTGTTTGAACAAGGTGCTTCATTTTCATGGCGATGCCGTCGAATACAATGGCCTGAATGAGGAAGAATTGTCTTCCATTTACGGACATGGCGTTCAGTTTTTAAACCATAATCATTAATAAGTTTTGGAGGATAGCCCAATGATATCGGGGATATTGCAATTTGAATTTCTGCAGAACGCTTTTTTGACTGGGATCATCATCGGAGCGATTGCGCCACTTGTAGGCGTTTTTGTCGTGGTAAGACGGATGTCGATGATTTCCGATGCACTTAGTCATGTAGCGCTAGCAGGAATTGCATTCAGTTTATTGCTTCAGAAAAGTTTTCTTTCTCTTGCCGGATTGAATCCGCTTTATATAGGGATGGCCTTTTCTGTTGGAGGATCGTTATTCATTGAAAAGTTAAGAGGGGTGTACAAGCATTATCAAGAGCTTGCCATACCCATCATCATGGCTGGCGGCATGGGGCTTAGCGTCATTTTCATTTCCGTTGCAGATGGTTTTAATACGGACTTATACAGTTATTTATTCGGAAGTGTCAGTGCAGTAAGCCGTACAGACTTGTATCTCATCATGGGAGTGGGCATTGCAGTCGCTTTGATGTTAGCCTTGTTATATAAAGAATTATTTTTACTATCCTTTGATGAAGAACATGCCAAGGCTTCAGGTATCCCATATCAAGCCATTCATTTTATTTTTATCGTGATGGTGGCATTGGTGATTGCTGCATCGATGAAGATTATCGGGATATTACTGGTATCTTCACTTATGACATTGCCTGTGGCAGCAAGCCTTCGCTTTGCAAAAGGCTTTAAGCAGATGATTGCCTTTTCCGTCATATTCGGGGAAATTTCTGTCGTGGGAGGACTATTCATATCCTATAATATGGATCTTGCTCCAGGAGGAACGATCGTGATCATCGCAGTGCTAATACTTGTCTTATCAATTTTATTGGATAAGTGGAAAAATCGATAGGTGGGGTGATTTTTTGAACGTAACAACTGCCATGCAATTACTTAAAGATAAAGGGTTTAAACATACAGGAAAAAGAGAGGAAATGCTGGCTCTTTTTTCTTCAAGTGATAAATATTTAACCGCTAAAGATGTACTGGAGAATATGAAGCGAGATTATCCTGGCTTAAGCTTCGATACAATTTATCGAAATCTTTCCTTGTTTGTCGAGCTTGGAATCTTTGAGACAACTGAATTGGAAGGTGAAAAGCATTTTCGCTTCACTTGTGGACATTCTTCCCATCATCACCATTTCATTTGTTTGAATTGTGGTAAGACAAAGGAAATCGAAGTATGCCCGATGCAGGAGCTTCAGGAAAGTTTGAAGGACTATGAGGTTTCAGGTCATAAATTCGAAATTTATGGTCGTTGTCCCGTCTGTATATCGGTAGGATCGTAAAAAAAACCATTGACTCCTGTCAATGGTTTTTTTACGATCCTATTTTAAGCTTAACGGCTTATCGGAGAGCCAATGGTTGACCCACTGAGAAGCTTCCATCCAGTTATCCACCCTGAAAACCCTTTCTGGTACCGGTCCTTGATTATATGGTGTATTGAATAAAAGGACAGGGATATTACATTCTTCAGAAATGGCGACCGCATTGTCATACTTGTCCTCTAGAAAGAGATCCACGGCGTATTTTTTGGCTGTGGCGACTTTATCATGGGAACCGACTAACTCCAGATGACTGTATTGGACCTGGTTCTTCGTAAACCAGTCTTTTGTTACATCAAGAAGGCGGTCACTCCTGGCACTGATGAAATATAAATCAGCGTGCTTCATCCAGTCCTCGAGAATGTCCTTTGCCCCTTCAGCCATTAAGGATTCCGAATAAATGGTCGGTTCGGTTTCGATGAACCATTTTGTGAAGTCTTCTTTGGGTACATTGACGAAAGGGAATAAATCATATTCATTAATGTCTTCATAAGCTAAATTTAATTGAAAAGCTTTATTTAAATAGGGAACTAGGGTATCGGGTCTTGTTATGGTCCCGTCAATATCGATACCAAATCTTTTTTTCATGATGACTCTCTCCTCATTTTCAGCAACAGTTATTTTAGTGTATCATATTCAAACAAGCCATTGGAAACAATACATATTTAAACCAAGACATGCAACCTTTATCATGAGGGTTATTCGCTATTATACATATACTATAAATGCTCCTAAAAACGAAAGTGAGTGATGGATCAATGGAAGAAGATCAATACTCCATTATTGACAAGGATCATTCAACTGAAGCGGGAAAAGATCCAGTGGTTGTCGTGGATGATGAACATCATGAGCGGTACTATACAGAAGAAAATGCGGTAGAGCAAAGGGCTTATCAAAAAAGAAACGATACTTCAGTCCAGGATAGTCGTTATCAGGAAGAAACTTCTGCCGAGATTTCCACCATTCCTAATGAAAGTAAAATGAATGGACGGTCGGATGCTTCTGGTAAAGCATCGGGTGGAACAGGTATAGGGGCCATTGCGTTAATCATTTCCATTCTCTCGTTGTTCATGATGCCCTTTATATTGGGGATCCTTGGGATCATTATTGGTTTTTCAGCCCGTAAAAGGGGATCGAGTATGGGCTCATGGGCTATAGGTATAAGTGCAGTTTCCATCATTGTGGGCATATTCATCCTGCCGTTCTTTTAAGGAGCATGTTTTTGCTGTTTCCATTTGTAAGCGGAGACAGCTTTTTTGTGGAAACAAAAAAGCCCTGATTAGAATCAGGGCTTTTTTACCTATTTAATGACCGCATTAGCCGCTTCTTCTGCTTCAGCTCTTTGCTTTGCATAATACTCTTCGGCGATTTTGTCGATTTCTATTTTTAATTCCTCAACCATGGTTTCTTCAGGTACTTTACGGACGATTTTACCTTTTCTGAACAGTAAACCTTCGCCTCGTGCCCCGGCAATGCCTATATCAGCCTCACGTGCTTCACCAGGACCATTCACTGCACAACCTAGGACAGATACCTTGATTGGTGCTTTAATCGTCTCGATATACTCCTCGACCTCATTTGCGATGGAGATAAGGTCGATTTCAATTCGTCCACAAGTAGGGCAAGAGATTAGTGTGGCCATATTAGAAGCAAGCCCGAATACTTTAAGGAGCTCCCTTGCTACTTTCACTTCTTCTACAGGGTCTGCGCTCAACGATACGCGGAGTGTGCTACCTATACCCTGGCTAAGGATGGCGCCGAGTCCAGCCGCACTTTTAACCGTACCGGAGAAGAGGGTGCCCGACTCAGTAATTCCCAGATGTAATGGATAATCAAAAGCTCTTGAAGCTTTTTCATAAGCTTCGACTGCCAAAGTAACATCGGATGCCTTCATTGACACGATGATGTCATGGAAATCAAGATCTTCCAGGATCTTGATGTGGTGCAATGCACTTTCGACCATTCCATCTGCTGTTGGATAGCCATATTTGTCGAGGATTTTCTTTTCAAGAGAACCTGCATTGACACCGATACGAATCGGAATGCCTTTAGCTTTGGCAGCTGTTACTACTGCTTCCACTTTTTCTCGGCGTCCGATATTCCCAGGGTTAATCCGTATTTTGTCCGCTCCGCCTTCGATCGCTTTCAAGGCTAGCTTATAGTCAAAATGGATATCGACCACAAGTGGAATATGGATGCGTTTTTTAATTTCAGGGATGGCATCAGCCGCTCTTTCATCCGGGCAGGCCACACGTACAATTTGACAACCTGCTTCTTCAAGACGAAGGATTTCTGCAACGGTTGCTTCAACATCATGTGTTTTAGTTGTTGTCATGCTTTGGATGATTACTTCGTTATTGCCGCCGATTGTTAAGTTTCCAACTTTAATTGGCCGCGTTTTAGTACGATGTATGATTTCACTCAAGTGGAATTCTCTCCTTTAGGAAAAAATCAATTTTGATTTTTCATTTAGTTCACTAAAATATTGTATCAATGTCCATACCGCTTGACAAGGAATAGGACGCATTACTTTTTTATTATGAAGTAAGTATACTCTTTTCAGTCGAGATTTTCTCGATTGAAGTTCGGCTATTTCTAGAAGACATCAATCCCAGCATCGGATAAGATAGATATATCATTACGGTTTATTAGTATGTGGGTACTTTGTACGTTTTACCAATCTGCATATTTTCAGGTTTTAACCCTTCATTCAAACTTTGGAAATCTGATATGACTTCTTCAATTGGCTTGTTTGATGCTCCCCTTTCATTTTCCATGATGGAGAGTAAGGTATCTCCAGGTTTGATGAGGACTTCTTTATATGCGATTGAAGGGGCCGAAGGTTTACTTACGGGCTTGGATGGCTGAACTGAAGTTGCTGACGATGGGGAGGTGGGTAAAGTTCCTGTAGTCATGTCGAAATAAATGATAAATAGAATGAAACAAATTGAGAAAAACATCAGTAACCTTTTCATTATTTCATCCCCCAATATGGTCTTTCATACATATATATTTGGGAGGATGGTGTATTATGCCTGAAATTGGGCAGGTTTTCCTGAGTGTCTTTTAAATAGAGTTTGTTTGGGCAGTCCTTTTTGAAGTTCATTCAAAAATCCCTTTGGTCATGCCATTTCACCCCTTATATACTGATTAAACTCTTATTATAGGCATATGTTCGGGAATAGTTTGTCGATTTTAGGTGAACGGGAAAAATGATGACTACAGTCACATATGGTTAGGGAGCAGGGGTGTCATATGGAATAACGCCCTGTACAAAAAACCAGACAGGCAAGAGCAAGTCTGGTTTTGATTTATTCTTATGATCCTATTTCTTCAGAATTATCATTCGTTTCTTTAATGGATAAGTGAAGCATAATTAACGACACGAACCAGCTAATGAAGGAAGCGAAGGGGACTTCTGCTTGAAAGGCGTCCATGATTGTGAAGAAAATAGTGGACAGCGTGATGCTATATGCGGCAATCCTCCATAGGTGCCTATACGATATTGAACGCCCCATGGTGCTCCGGAATATCGTCCCGAATGCAGCAAGAATGGTCACTTTCAAGAATGTTCCAGCAGCCGTGAATAAATATAAAGTCAGGAGAAGCAACGGCAGGATGATCGGTAGGACGGATTCCACGGAATGGATCCATTTGTATAAATCTTCATTGTTTCCTTCTAAGAGTGAATAAGGAGAAGTTTGTATATTGCCATTCGATACAAATACAAGTTCGGATTTTAAAAGGGCCACTGCTTCATCCGTTTTTTCGGAAACATCTTTTGGAGTTAAGGAACCAGTGCCATCCACGAATATTTGGTAGTTGTCTTTTTTCAAGACGAATGGCTCTTTGTCAGCAGAGGTTAGCGTTCCATTTTTAATTTCAAAATCAGGCATTTCCTCCGAGACAGTTTCTGAAATCGCGTTTATTCCATTCGTAATCATTGTACCTAAGTAAAATGCGGAAGGAAGGAAGAATATGAGGCTCAAGAAAAATACATATAAAATTGTCTTACCAATTCCCTGGTTTTGAAAGGAACCGATATCTTTCGGTGAATAGAGGCTCACCCATAGTTGTTTGAATATGTTCATGATTTCAGCACCTATCTTATGATATTCCCCTCAATTTTAACTAGAGTTATGGAATAAAACAACCTGTATCAGCATTCAATGGTTTCAACCGCATATAAACGGGCAAATATGAAGAGGTAAGGTGTATAAAATAGAAGGGATGTTTTATTTGTGGATACGCTATTTTGGATCATCATTATCCTGATGTTCATCATCGGTTTTGTCGGTTTGATTTTCCCCATCATCCCAAGCGTATTATTCATATTCGCAGGGATTTTGTTATATGGACTTTTTTATTCCTTTGAGCCTTTTGGTTGGTTTTTCTGGACGGTCCAAGTTTTGTTTGTCGTTCTTTTATTTTCTGCGGACTATATTGCGAATATGGTCGGCATCAAAAAATACGGAGGGACTAAGGCGGGTGTTTGGGGCAGTACAATCGGGCTCATTGTCGGTCCTTTTGTGATTCCATTTGTGGGAATATTGATTGGGCCCTTCATTGGAGCATTCCTAGCCGAGATCCTTTTCCATAAAAAAGATGTGGTTACGGCATCAAAAATCGGCCTTGGTTCCGTGGTAGGCTTCATAAGCAGCATTTTCACTAAAGGAATCATCCAACTTTTGATGATTGGGTACTTTTTATTCGTGATCTTCGCCTAAGGAACTATAAAATGAAAATAAATATAGGCATAAGATTTGAAACGGATAAGAAAATTTGGTAATCTAATGCTAACGAGCTTTAGGAATCTGAAGATGACTAGAGCCCCAAAAAACAGCTTACATAGGGAGGAATTTTATTATGGCTTTCGAACTTCCACAATTACCTTACGCATACGATGCGTTAGAACCACACATTGACAAAGAAACAATGAACATTCACCACACTAAACATCACAATACGTATGTGACAAACTTAAACAAGGCGCTAGAAGGAAACGAAGAGCTTCAAAGCAAAAGCGTTGAAGAAATCGTTGCTAACCTAGACGCAGTACCAGAAGCTGTACGTACAGCTGTACGCAATAACGGTGGCGGACATGCTAACCACTCATTATTCTGGGAAATCCTTTCACCAAACGGTGGCGGACAACCAACTGGTGAATTGGCAGACGCTATCACTTCTAAATTTGGAAGCTTTGACAGCTTTAAAGAGGAGTTCGCTAAAGCGGCAACTACTCGTTTCGGTTCTGGTTGGGCATGGCTTGCCGTTAACAACGGTGAATTAGAAGTTACTAGCACACCAAACCAAGACAACCCATTATCTGAAGGAAAGACTCCACTTCTTGGATTAGATGTTTGGGAACATGCTTATTACCTGAACTACCAAAACCGTCGTCCTGAATACATCAATTCTTTCTGGAATGTTGTTAACTGGGATGAAGTTGCAAAACGTTACAGCGCAGCTAAATAATTATACGCACTAATAATAAGGCGGAAATCCTTTCGGGGATTTCCGCCTTATTTGTTTTATGGGAACTAATCGTTTACAACTTACTTATTCCTCTTGGATAATCTAAAGAGATTGGCCCGCTTGGGAAAGCCGATTCATCAGTTTTCTTTTCCTTTCTCACATAAATGCCATTGTTTTTTCAAACACTAGAGTGGAATTTGAAGGGGAGTTAAAACAATGGGTATTTTAGTGAAATGGAAGGGAGAGGCGGGAGCGAAGAAGGATTTGCAGCTTCTCTTGCTGATTGGCGGATTATATAGCCTGAGTGTCGCTTTATCCAATACATTTGTTAATGTGTATCTGTGGAAACAATCCGGTCAAATTATTGATATTGCCGTTTACAATTTAAGTGTGGTTCTTTTCCAACCAATTACTTTTGTATTTGCCGGACGGTTAGCCAAAAAGGTCGACCGAATTATCGTTTTAAGGTTAGGCGTAAGTTTCATGGCTTTGTTTTATTTGACAGTCCTTTTGGTAGGAACGAGGGCCACGGATTTTCTTTTTCTATTGGGGGCCTTGCTAGGGATTGGCTATGGGTTTTATTGGCTGGCGTTTAATGTTTTGACTTTTGAAATTACTGAACCGGATACGAGAGACTTCTTCAACGGTGTTTTAGGGGCTCTACATTCCTTTGGGGGCATGATTGGTCCTATCCTTTCAGGGTTTATTATATCAAGGCTCGAAAAGTTCACGGGGTATACAATCATTTTTGGTTTATCATTATTACTGTTTACCATTGCCGTTTTTCTGAGCTTTTCCTTGAATAGACGCCCTGCTCACGGAAAATACTTTTTTATGAGAGTATGGAAAGAAAGAAAAAATGATAAGAACTGGCGTATGATCACCCGTGCCCATTTTTTTCAGGGGCTTCGGGAAGGAACGTTCATGTTCATCATATCCATCACCATCTTTGTACAAACGGGAAGTGAACTGGCTATAGGGAGCTATGGACTATTGAATTCAGCGGTGTCCTTCATTGCTTATTTTTTTGTTTCGCGGTACATAAAACAACCCATGCGGAAGAAAGCAATCCTTATCGGAGGCATCTTTCTTTATATGGGAGTCTGGCTCATCGCTTTCGATGTGACATTCGGTAAGCTTCTCGTTTATGGGGCCATCGTTGCAGGAGCATATCCGCTGTTGCTTGTTCCATATATTTCTTTGACCTATGACATCATAGGAAGGGCTAAGGATGCAGCTAAAATGCGAATTGAATACGTGGTTGTCCGTGAACTGTTCGTTCATCTTGGAAGGATTGTTTCTGTAGTAGGTTTTATCTGGATGGTCATGAGCTTTGATTTAAAAGAGAGCTTGCCCTTCTATTTGTTAATCGTTGGTGCGGGACATTTGATCATTTATTGGTTTGTGAGGAAAATCGATATCTATGATCGAGAATGAAAAAAGGCCTTGGAGGGCCTTTTTTTATTGTAAGATGGTGGTAAAAAAACGCGAATGAACGGCTTGAGCGTGCTTTTGGGCTAGATTTTCTTTATGTGTCTAATATTTCTAGAACATGAAGGTAGAAAAAAACAAAATTGTTCTATAGAATAGTATAGGACTATCATGACTATGGATAAAGGAAGTGTGGCTTGGTGTGGTAAATACAAAGAAAAAGAAAAAGACGCATGTACCTTTCAGATTGAATGTTCTTTTCTTTTTAGTATTTGTTTTGTTTTCTGGTCTGATTTTGCGTTTGGGTGTCGTACAGATCGTATACGGCGATGATTACCGACGCGAGATTGAAAGAACAGAAGAAGTAACCGTGAATAATTCGGTGCCTCGTGGCAAAATGTATGACCGGAATTTGAAATTGATGGTCGACAATCAGCCGCTGGATGCAATTACATATACAAGAAAGCAAGGTACGAAACAAATAGAAATGGTTGAAACGGCCGAGAAGCTAGCTAAGTTGATTGATAAAGAAGCCGATAAGGTCACGGATCGTGATAAAAAGGATTTTTGGATCCTGCGTAATCCAGAGCTTGCGGAGAAAAAGATTACGGATAAAGAAAGAAAAAAGGTAGAAGAGGGAGAGCTTGAAGAAGCTGATTTGTACAAGCTACAGCTCGAACGTATTACAGAAGAAGAAATGAAGCTTTCCAAAAAGGAAATGGAAGTCCTGGCGATTTATAGGGAGTTCGCCAGTGGTTATGCACTGACTCCACAAATCGTGAAAAACAAGAAAGTAACCAAGGAAGAGTTTGCAAGGGTGAGTGAAAATCTCGATTCGCTTCCAGGTGTGGATATTTCAACCGATTGGGACAGGTTCTATACCTATAATAAAACGCTTAAGTCTGTGCTAGGAAAGGTTTCTTCTTCAGAAGAAGGATTGCCTAGCGAAAGCCTTGATTATTATTTAGCACGTGATTACAGCCGGAATGACCGTGTGGGTAAAAGTTATATTGAGTTGCAATATGAAGATGTCCTCCAAGGCCAAAAGGCAAAAGTGAAGAATGTAACCGATAAATCAGGAAACGTTGTGGATTCAGAAGTCATTACTGAAGGACAGCGTGGGAAAGACCTGGTGTTGACGGTTGATATGGATTTACAGTTGGCAACAGAGGAAATCATTGAAAAGCATTTAATCAGCAAGAAAAAGATGGGGAACACAAAATTCTTGGATAGAGCGTTTGTCGTGATGATGGATCCGAAAACGGGAGAAGTTTTAACGATGGCAGGTAAAAAATATGACAAGGATGAAAAGACGGGAAAAAGGTCCATTAATGATTTCGCATTAGGAAACATCACGACTTCTTATACGATGGGTTCTGCTGTGAAGGGTGCGACTGTTTTGACTGGTTATCAACAAGGAGCCATTCAGCCCGGAACATTCTTCTATGATACAAAGTTGAAGATCAAAGGTACAAAGGAAAAAGGATCTTATAGCAATTTCGGGAACATAAACGATTTAACGGCTTTAAAAGTCTCTTCCAACGTTTATATGTTCAGGACCGCCATTAATATTGCAGGTGCACATTATGTGCCGAATGAGCCTTTAAACATTAAATCCAGTGCATTTTCAACGATGCGAAATTCGTTTGCCCAGTTTGGTTTAGGGGTTCGTACGGGAATCGATCTCCCGATGGAAATGAATGGTTTCAAGGGTTCCGAAACAACTCCGGGTAAATTACTGGATTTTGCTATCGGTCAGTATGATACATACACTCCTATGCAACTTGCGCAGTATGTGTCCACGATTGCCAATGGCGGGAACCGTATGGAACCCCACATTGTTAAGGAAATACGTGATCCGGTTGATGAAAATGATGAATTGGGTCCCATTTCCGAAGAAGTTTCACCAACTGTCCTGAATCGTCTTGATATGAAGGATGAATGGATTACCCGTGTACAAAAGGGCTTTGAAAAGGTAACGATGGAAGTAGGCGGAACCGCTTATTCTTACTTTGGAAATAAGTCTTATACAGTAGCGGCCAAAACAGGTACGGCGGAAGCATTCTATGATGGTCCGAGTAGATTGGATTATAGCGAGCCTCAAGCCACGATGAATATCACGCTTGTGGGTTATGCTCCAGCCGAAAACCCGGAAGTTGCATTTGCTGTTGTCGTTCCTTGGGCATATCAGGGACATTCAGGTCATTCCATGAGTAAAGAAATTGGTGCGGAAATCATGGATACTTATTTCAAGCTGAAAAAAGAGCGGACCGAGAAAAAAGATACGAATGCATCAACCGATTTGAAAGTTGAGAACGGTAAAGAGATTCAAAAAGAGCAAGCTGAAATAAGAGATAGTCAAGACGAATAAAGAAAAGATACACGCTTTTGGGATCAACCCAAAGCGTGTTTTTTATGTTCAAATGGGGATGTTCAGGGTGCAACCACTTTTCTCTTAGCATCTTTACACTAGGTGAACAATCATTTACTGAATATTTACAATTCCTTTATACGAGGTTTACAGAGTAATCGTATGATTTGTATGTAGGACAAATTAATCATAAAAAAATATTAGGGGGACTTACGCATGAGATATTTCAAGGGGATGGCGATGACTGTAGTAATGGGTGGAGTGATAGCCATTGCGGCTGGTTGTGGTGCGGATGATTCGACTAAAACAAGCGGTGCAAAAGGGGAAGGCTCTAGCTCATCTTCATTGGCAGGGGAAGTCATCATGGATGGTTCTTCTACTGTATTTCCCATAGTAGAGGCAGTTGCGGAAGAATATATGGCTGAACAACCGGATGTGAAAGTTTCTGTAGGATCTTCAGGAACGGGCGGGGGATTTAAAAAATTCATTGCCGGTGAAACGGATTTAACGAATGCGTCCCGACCTGTCAAAGAGGAAGAAAGTAAATTGATCGATGAAAAAGGTATTGAATATACAGAATTGAAATTAGCGTTTGATGGCATCTCGATAGTGGTCAACAAAGATAATGATTTTATTGAACACATGACAGTCGAGGAACTAAAAGAACTATGGGTTGATAATGGAACCGTGAAGAAATGGTCTGATATACGTCCGGAATGGCCAAAGGAAGAGATTAAGTTTTATTCCCCGGGTACAGACTCAGGCACATACGATTATTTCAATGAAGTCATACTCGAGGAAAAACCGATGGTGGAGAACGCGACACTTTCCGAAGATGATAATGTCTTGGTTCAAGGAGTAGAGGGGGATAAGAATGCCATAGGGTTCTTTGGATTCGCGTACTATGCAGAGAATAAGGATAAATTAAAGGTCATCTCCATCGATAATGGAAATGGGGCCGTTGAGCCAACCCATGAAACGATTAAAAGTGGGGACTATGCTCCTTTGTCTCGTCCCTTATTTACCTATGTAGCGAACAAATCAGTAGCAGAGAAGGAACAAGTAGCGGATTATACGGAATTCATGATTGAAAATGCGGGAGAACTATCTGAAGAAGTAGGGTACATCAGCCTTCCGGAAGAGGAGTATAAAAAGGATCTTGATAAATTGAAAGAACTAAAGGAATAGACGGTTTAATCATGTCACTCCTTTCCGTCTCCTCATCTGAATTCAGAGCGGGGAACGGATGGTCATTCAAATATTGCGTGTTTGAAATGGAGGATGCATTTTGGAACTGAAACAAGCAGAAGCCTATTCTGTACAGCGAATGATCCTGGAGAGAAAAAATAAAAAAAGGTTCAATCTGGAAAAGCTGATTCCGGTCATGCTGTTCCTAACAGCGGCCATATCGGTCTTCACGACCATTGGAATTGTCTTTACCCTTATTTTTGAGACGTTTATATTTTTTGAGAAGGTATCGATCGTTGAATTTTTTACAAATGGTAAGTGGTTACCTTTTGCCGCCACTCCTTCTTATGGAATTATGCCACTTGTTGTAGGTACACTGAAGATAGCGGTAATAGCCTCGCTAGTTGCGGTCCCCGTAGGACTTGCCACTGCCATTTTCTTGAGTGAATATGCATCGGAGAAAACGCGGAGAGTGATAAAGCCGATTCTAGAAGTGTTAGCGGGGATTCCCACTATCGTTTACGGATTCTTTGCCTTGACCTTCGTTACACCGGTTTTGCGTGATCTCTTCCCCTTCCTGGAAATGTTCAATGCGCTAAGCCCTGGGATCGTCGTAGGAATCATGATCATGCCGATGATAGCCTCTTTATCGGAAGATGCACTTATCTCGGTACCGAAGTCGATCCGTGAGGGTGCATATGCTCTAGGTGCCACAAAGCTTGAAACGACGATAAAGGTGGTCCTGCCAGCTGCTGTATCCGGCATTGTGGCTTCCATCGTCCTGGCTATCTCGAGAGCAATAGGAGAGACGATGATCGTGAGTGTGGCAGGTGGTTCGACTCCTAGCGTGAGCATGGACGTCACCTCATCGATTCAAACGATGACAGCCTATATCGTGCAGGTCAGTAGTGGGGATGCTGGGTATGGAACAACGATATACTATAGCATCTATGCGGTCGGAATGACACTGTTCGCTTTTACGCTAATCATGAATCTGCTGGCGCAGTTCATCTCCCGCAGGTACAGGGAGGAATATTGACATGAAACTGATAAATAAAGGTCTTGTAGCAAAGAAAATGCCTGTCCGACTGGCGATTAACTCAATCTGTAAAGGGTTATTCTTCTTGGCAACCTTATTTGGGCTCCTGATCTTAGCCATCTTATTCTATCGGATATTTACTCAAGGGATTGGTCACTTGAATGGGGATTTCCTCCAGAACTTCGCTTCCCGAAAACCTGAAGAAGCTGGGGTAAAGGCTGCTCTCATTGGTTCATTATGGCTGATGGCCGTCGTTGCACCGGTTGCTCTTATGTTGGGGGTTGGGACGGCCATCTATTTGGAGGAATATGCGAAAAAGAATTGGATCACCACATTCATCAAAGTTAATATATCTAACCTGGCGGGAGTTCCCTCCATTGTATTCGGATTGCTTGGTTTGACGGTTTTCGTCAGGGCTTTGGCCTTGGATCGCTCCATTTTGGCAGCAGGACTAACGATGAGCCTACTCGTCCTGCCAGTCATCATTGTAGCGGCACAGGAAGCCATTAGGGCTGTACCTCGTGAATTAAGAGATGCTTCTTATGGAATGGGTGCCACCAAATGGCAGACCATCTGGAAAGTGGTCCTGCCAGCAGCGATACCAGGGATTTTAACAGGTGGGATCCTTGCTTTATCCCGGGCAATCGGAGAAACCGCTCCATTGGTGGTGGTCGGCATTCCATTATTCATTGCCTTTTTACCGCAATCAGTCATGGATACGTTTACGGTGCTCCCTATGCAAATCTATAACTGGACATCGCGTCCTCAGGAAGAATTTCAACAGGTGGCTGCAGCAGGAATCATCGTGTTGCTCATTCTGCTCATTTTCATGAATTCAATTGCTGTGGTAATCCGAAATAAATTTCAGAAAAGATACTGATGGGGGGAGAAGATAATATGAACATGACCTTAGCGAAACAAGAGGTTCCACTAATTAAAAATGAAAAAAAGCCTGTTTCTTCAAGGGCTCCCGTATATAAAACGGCAGGGCTCAATCTATGGTATGGGGAAAACCATGCATTGAAAAATATTGATCTTGATATGCATGAGAATGAGGTGACCGCAATCATCGGTCCGTCAGGATGTGGGAAATCCACCTTTATCAAAACGTTGAACCGGATGATCGAACTTGTTCCAGGCGTAAGGACGACAGGACAGATTAAATACCGGAACCGTAATATCCTGGATCAATCTTATAAAGTGGAGGATTTGAGAACGCAGGTGGGTATGGTTTTTCAAAAACCGAACCCTTTCCCTAAATCAATCTATGAGAATGTGATATATGGACCGAAACTTCATGGCATCAAGAATAAAAAGATTTTGGACGAAATAGTGGAAAAAAGTTTAAGAGGTGCTGCCATCTGGGATGAAGTAAAAGACCGTCTTCAAGAAAATGCATATGGACTCTCAGGTGGGCAACAACAGCGACTTTGTATCGCTCGGTGTCTCGCCATTGAACCTGATGTCATTTTAATGGATGAACCGACATCAGCGCTCGATCCGATTTCCACATTAAAAATTGAAGAATTGATCCAAGAGCTAAAAAAAGATTTTAGTATTATAATCGTTACCCATAATATGCAGCAAGCGGCCCGAATCTCTGATAAAACGGCTTTCTTTCTAAATGGAGAAGTCATCGAGTATGACGACACCGATACCATCTTCTCGAACCCGCATGATAAGAGGACCGAAGATTATATTACAGGTAGGTTTGGATGAGAGAAAAGGGGGCAGATGCATGATTGTACGCGAAAATTTCGAACTTCAGTTAAAAGAATTACAAGGGAAAATCGTTGAGTTGGCTGAATTGGCATCAGGCGCAATCACTAAATCATTTATGGCACTCGAGAACAGGGATTTTGAAGAAGCGCTTGGAGTCATCGAGGATGATACGAAAGCAGATTTATTGGAAGAGGAAATTAACGACTTCGCCATTCTCCTAATTGCTAAACAACAACCGGTTGCCATCGATTTACGGAGGATTATTGCTGCCATCAAAATTGCATCCGATATGGAGAGAATGGCAGACTTTGGCGTTAATATAGCCAAATCGGCCATACGAATCGGTGATCAGCCTTTCATTCTTCCGATAACTTCATTGAAAGAGATGTATGATATCACACTGAAGATGATTGAACTTTCCATTGATGCCTTTGAGAGGGAAGATATTACTTTAGCGCGAGAAATCATTGAAATGGACGATGAGGTCGATCGTTTCTATGGGGATATGATCCGAAGTCTCCTAAGATTGTCGGATGAAAAAAACCTACAACAGGTGACTCAACTTTCCTTCATTGCCCGCTATCTAGAACGAACGGCTGATCATACAACGAATATTGCCGAAAATATATACTTCCTTGTGAGGGGGCGTTATATCAGCCGCAGGGATTGAATATAGGCAGTTTTAAAAGAGAGACTTTGCCTGGCCGGCAGCCATTCAAAGTCTCTCTTTTATCATTATTGTGTCAGTGTCTTGGCCAATTGTCGATAGGTCATGTTATCCGTGACGACAAATTCGCCAATCTGAATGTTCTTGGAGAAGCCCTGATCTTCAACGTAAGACTCAAAACGTGCAGCGTCATCGATGATTTTTTCCTTTTCCAGTTTCGTTGCTATTTCTAGTGTAGTCATATTGGCTTTCACTTCTAAGGTATAGGAAACAACAGGATTATTTTTTTTGGGAACCTCTTTCTCTTGTTTCTTCTCCTCCTTGTCGATCCTTTTTTCTTCTTTTTCGGAATTTAGCCTTTCGTCTTTCTGCAAGGATACGAGATAGCCTTTTTCATTCAGCAATTTCTTAGCTTCTTCCACAGTCGGTCCAGTTTCTTCGTTGGGCTCCGTCATATAATAAAAACCAGCAAAGATTGTTGTGGAAACAATGAGGCCTGCTGAAAAGGCCTGAAGAGTCACTTTATTCATCTTCTTTTCCCCGCAATCCATATTCTTCAATGACTGAAAGGGTTTGTTCTTTCGTCAAAGAGGATTGTTTGGCGATCTGGTCCAGTGAAAGTCCTTGGTTGTATAAAGAAAGAACCTGGCTCTTTAAGATTTTATGAATGGACTCCCTGTCATTTGAAGGAGTGGTTGCTTTGAGACGGTTTGCCTCAGAGTGGTCTGGCCCGTCCTGGATCACAAATTCCTCTTCAAGAATCTTCACCTTTTTCTTCAATTGGTAGATATCCTGCATATAGGTTATAGTCATTTGTTCTAGATTTTCTTCTAATTTAGCAACCTTGTCTTGTTTGAAAAAAGAAATAATAAGAAGGATGATTGCCAATGAGAATAATAGAATAATTAAGATTTGCATGTTTTCACCTCAGGGAGAAAATTTTCGACATTTACATCTATTTTACACATATTTATTAAAAATTTGGTGATTTTCCTTTTATTATATTTTTAAAATAGCATTTCTTTTCCTAATCTGACGGATTTTCATTCGCTATTTGTCGAAAATGCACTCGTTTTTATAAAAAAAAATAAATATGGATAATAATTTTGATGTAAATCCCTTTATTTCTAAAGTAAATAAATTTCGACAAAATGTGTTTATTGTTCATTGGCGAATTCAATGCTAACATAAATGTAATAAAATAAACTGAAAAATCAAATAGTTTTATTTCTTAAACAAGGTAAAGCCTTTCTTAAAATTAGTGTGTAGGATTATGAGAGATTGAGTGTCACTGTCAGCGCCTATCGTTAAGAGTGATATAAATTCGAAAAGAGAAAGGGATGATTTTTATGAGTTCATTATCCGCATATATGCCACAGGATAACCGGGAAGTATTTCGAAAGGGGTTAAAGGCGGGGCTATGGATGGACGAGAGTTTTGATTGGTATCCTGAAGAGGATATGATGAGTCATCCCGGCGGGGAAATAAGGTCGCTTTTACAAACGTTTACCCAAGGAAAAATAACATTTTCAAAGTTCACGATAAGAAATACGTCCTTTGAGCCTAAATATCCAAAGATGTTCTTTCATTATGAAAACGCTTTCGAAAAGCAAGCGGTCGCTTTTTACAGTCCGGGTGAGCGGGCAATCCTACATGTTGCGACGCAGTCGATTGCCCTATTAGGAGGAGTTGTAAAGGGGAAAGGTATTTCACAATACTGTATTCAGGGGAAAGGGAGTCTCTATCAAGAAGGATGTTTTAAATCGTTGAAAGAAGGGATCCTTGCTTACTCACCACTTGCCAAAGGGGAGGTCACCAGTATGTTCACCCTGGAAACGGAAATCCTGCCAAAGGAATGTGTGGAAGTAGTGGCATGGGCCATACATGCTGAAACAAAAGAAGAAGCAAAACTCTTGAATCACAATCTTCTTCAAACCATGAAAAACGGCGAGAACTAGGAAAAAAAAAGTTAAATTAATTTTTCCCGAAAAACATACTAGCATTTCACAATAAATAATGCTATTATAGAAAAGTCCTATGTGAAAAAGTCAATATGTTTGGAGGGAAATACACATGCGCGTAAATATTACATTAGCTTGCACTGAATGTGGAGACCGTAACTATATTTCTAAAAAAAATAAACGTAACAATCCAGACCGTCTTGAGCTTAAAAAATACTGCTCAAGAGAAAAACGCAGCACAACTCACCGCGAAACAAAGTAAGCAACAGGATTTTCCTGTTGTTTTTTTTTTTGCTTTTTTCCCTTTTAGCCATTAATCCTAAAATTCGACAACTTTCTATTTCGGCTTTCGTAAATGAGTTCATTTTATGAGATACTGATAGTAGTAGACTTAAAGGAGTATAAAATGATGAGAGAGAATAAAAAGATAATCAGGCAACGCATTCGAACTCATTTAATGGAAATGAGCAATGAAGAGCATGAGGAGCTATCAAATAAGATTGCCGAAAATCTATTTTCACTTGACGAGTGGAAACAGGCCAAAACCATCGGCATTACCATTTCCATCTACCCTGAAATTTCAACGGTCAGGATCATTGAACAAGCATGGAGAGAAGGCAAGTCGATTGCCGTACCGAAGTGCTACCCAGAAGAGAAGGCAATGGATTTTAAGAAAATCACTTCTTTCAATCAGTTAGAGTCCGTTTATTATGGTCTTCTTGAACCAATGGAGGATACGAAAAAAGCATCCGTCCGTGAATTGGATCTTTTGGTTGTCCCGGGTTTGGCATTTTCAAATGAAGGATATCGTCTAGGATTTGGCGGAGGTTATTATGATCGTTTCCTTTCTCATTACAGTGGAAAGACGTTAGCGCTTGCCTACGATGTTCAAATACTGGATGACTTGCCAATAGAGGTGCATGATATCGCCGTTGGTAAACTGATTACTCCCACGAAAGTTTTACGTACATATGCTCATTAGAGCAAGAAGAGGTTCCATTATTATTTTTCACTCATAAAAATCCTTTCCTGTATCACACTAATGGTAGGAGGGATTTTTATGTTACGAGTAATTGTACAAATATTTTTGATTGGTTTAGTGATTTATGCAGGTTTCAAAAATCGGTATCGTTTGATGAATATAGCCCTATCGAATGGCATGATAAGAAAATATCTAGTGACCAAGTCCTTAAACATGCCGATATTGAGGGATAAAATGATGCAAAGTATGTTTTCACAAACCAAATGATGAGTGAGTAGAAGGAACCTAATGAGAGGGTTCCTTTTTTTATTGGAGGTACACTTCTTTTTTTTACTTTTTTGATCATTTCGTCTATAGTTTGAATTAGATAATATAAGGATTTCATCAGGAAATGATTTGGAAAGTGGGGAATGTTTTGGGGTATAAAGAGGAGTATTTATTTTGGGAGATTGTCCGGCTATTGTCAGTTCAATATGATTACCGCATGATCACTGTCACGGAAAATCATGAGGAAATATGGCTAGAAAGCGAAAAAAACACGGATTTCCCCGTGATAAGATTGATTCGTCATGATCTTGATTGGGCAAATTGGCTTAAAAGGGATATAGACCGGACCTTGAAAAACGGCGAACAAGTCAGGAAAAAGTTATATAAAAAACCAATGAGCATTTTAAGTATCTATGTGAGTAAATTTGCTCCTGTTGATGATTTTGAATTTAGCGCACAACCAGCTATGCTTCAAAAAACGAAAGTGAACACCTTTATATTTGCAAGCGAGTCTTTTCAGACTTCCAAACAAAATTTGGAGGCTACCCTGAAAACACCACTTTCGATTTCTGTACCGGAGGATGAAGAAATTGATGAAGGGCAAGTGCTCGAGTTAAAGAAGGTAGCCATCTCAGCTTCCGTCAAAAAGGCTAAGGCTGAACAAAAAGTATTCCAGCAGGCTAAACCATTCTTTACCTATATATTGATAGCGATACAGGTTGCTGTATTCATCTTGATGGGGTTTAGTGGAGGGAGCACCGATTCCAGGACTTTAATCGAGTTTGGAGCTAAATACTCGCCTTACATCCTTCAAGGGGAGTGGTGGAGGTTCTTTACTCCGATGGTTGTCCACATTGGTTTTATCCACTTACTCATGAATACATTTTCGTTGTACTTGATAGGGGCGGAAGTTGAAAGGATATATGGGAATGCTAGGTTTCTATTCATCTATATCTTTGCAGGTTTTGCAGGAACTCTAGGTAGCTTCATTATGACTCCAAACCTTTCAGCAGGAGCCAGCGGAGCTATTTTTGGTTGTTTTGGGGCCCTGTTGTATTTTGGAATGGTGTATCCAAAGTTATTTATGCGTACGATGGGTTCTACCGTCATTCTTCTCATCGTCATTAACCTGGTATATGGTTTTACCGTATCGGGAATCGATAATGCAGGACATATCGGTGGTTTGATCGGTGGTTTCCTAGCGGCCGGGGTGGTCCACCTACCGAAGACGCAAAAGGTGTTACGTCAGATGGCTTTTTTAGTTGGAACTGCCGTACTGACTTACTTTTTGCTGCAATTTGGCTATACTCATCAGAAAAATGATGATGAAACAATGGCCATGTTGGCACAGGATTACATTGAAGATGGTGAGGAAGCGAAAGCGGAGGAAATGTTGGCGGACTATGTGGAGGATAATTCTGATGCACCGATATCTCATTTCATCCTTGGGAACCTATCCTTTGATAATGAGGAATTCGAAGACGCTCGCCACTACTTTGAAAAAGCGATTGAACAAAACCCTAAGTTACATGAAGCACATTACAATCTCGCTTTGGCGTATGCCAAGCTCAACCTGATGGATGAAGCTAAAGAGCAGGCTCAAAAGGCCGTTGAGCTTGCTCCAAAGGAAAAATCATATAAGGAATTGCTAGAAGAATTGGAATAGGAAGTCTATAATTTTTGCCTTAGCAAATATGGGGTGCCGTCTTTACCGGAAAATAAGACGAGGACTTCCCTTTTATCTTTGGCTACTAACAATAGGGGGATGGTGCTGCCTTGTGGACTCAAGGTGGTACCGTCCTCTTTTTTTATGCTTATTACATAATTTTTATAAAGGCCTTCCCAAAGTTTACCGACAATTTCTTCCCGCTGGAATGAAGGAAAGCTTGAAAGCCACTGGTTTTTTCTGGCCGGTAAATCGGTTAGAGAGATCACTTTATATTGATTTGGGTCAATATCAAAGTGTTCTTCGGCTTTTTGTAAACTATTTTGGGTAATATTCTTGGTTACACTGTCCAGGCCATGTTTCCACTCCTTCTGTTCCTCGGAAAGGGGATTATGGAAAGATTGAAAATCAGGTGTAGATATGGCATATAGTTTGTCTTTACTTAATTGTTGTGCGCTTGTGAAAATGGTATCAGAAGGGTGTAATTCGGCATAATGAAAGGTTATCGCATCATAACGCCCACTTTCTTTTTCCTTGAATTTGTCTGACTGTGAGAGCTCTTGTCGATTTTGTTTCCAGTCTTTTAACGTGCCTTCTAGTTTCCCATTCTTGTAAAGGAGTGAAACGTCCTGACGCAAATAGGCTGTCTGATCCAATGAGGAGTGAACTTTCCATGTAAGGGAATAGGCGTCCTTTCCTGTTTCTTTCGCTACCAAATGAGTAGAAGCATGTTCAAATTGGAGGGAAGAGTCAATTGGGAAATAAATGATCGTTTCCTCTACCTGGTGTGTGTCCGAAAAATATAGGATAATAAAGATGGCAGCTACCATTAAAAAAACGGTATACTTCAATTGTAGTTTCATTTGTCGCCTCCGTTTTTGGCTGTATGCTATAAACAAGTTCATTTAAAAAGAAAAATGAATAAACGGAATGCTAGATGGAAATACCCACTGTTTCATCATATGAATGGTGCTGGACAAGAAGTACTGAAAAATAACATTAGAGGATTCACATGGCAAATTGATTATGCTGTATGGAGAAAATAGTAAAGAGGTTTAATATGAAAACATACTATGATTTACAACAATACTTGAAAAAGTTTGGGACATTCATTTATTTCGGTGATCGTGTGGCTGAGTTGGAAATGATGGAATCTGAAATCAGGGAAATCCATCAAATGCAAATGATGGACACGAAGGATTACCAGATGGCGATACTCTTGATTAGGCAGCAATTGGCTATTGAAAGAGAAAAAAATGATAAAAAAAGGTGATACGATGGAAAAGGTGCTGTTAGGGGTTGACTTGGGCGGAACCACAACCAAGCTTGCCTTAATCAATGTTTACGGAGAGATTATTCATAAGTGGGAAATTGCGACTGACATTTCCGAAAATGGAAAGAACATCACCATGAATATTGCAAAGGCGATTGATGCAAAGCTTGAGGAACTCAATGAACCGAAAAGTAAAATGCTAGGTATCGGAATGGGTGCCCCGGGCCCCGTCAACTTTACCAACGGATCCATTTATGAAGCGGTCAATCTCGGTTGGAAAGACTACCCATTGAAGGATTTATTGGAAGTGGAGACATCTCTTCCGGCCGTGATCGACAATGATGCTAATATGGCGGCATTGGGCGAGATGTGGAAAGGCGCTGGAGAAGGAGCTAAAGACCTTGTGTGTGTAACGCTTGGAACAGGGGTAGGCGGAGGGGTCATCCATAATGGCAAAATCGTACATGGTATAAGCGGAGCAGCTGGGGAAATTGGTCATATGACCGTCGTTACAGAAGGAGGGGCTCCCTGTAACTGTGGCAAGGTTGGCTGCTTGGAAACGGTTGCTTCGGCAACTGGAATTGTCCGACTTGCATCAGAAGCATTGGGAATGGCGGACGAACCCTCTCTGCTACAAGAAAGAATACAAGAGGGAAATCCGCTATCCTCCAAATTGCTTTTTCAATGCGCACTAGCAGGAGATTCTTTGTCTAAATCTGTGGTGGACCGTGTGGGCAATTATTTAGGACTGGCATTATCTCATGTTGGCAATGTCATGAATCCTGAAAAAATCGTTATCGGCGGAGGGGTTTCTAATGCTGGAGATATACTCCTGGAACCAGTCCGTAAGGCATTTGAACTTTATTCTTTTAAACGAGTTCGCAAATCGACAAAAATCCATCTAGCAACCCTTGGAAATGATGCCGGGGTCATAGGGGCTGCCTGGCTTATTAAAAATCGGTTAAATCCATCATGATCTTACTTGTAATGATTCAACCGATTATATAGGCATGGGTGGATGATGAATAGATGGAATATTGCAAAAGAAGTGACGGGAACTGAATGTAGGTATTGTTTGGCTCGGTCAATGTCCATGGAAAAGAAAGGGTCCTTTAAAAGGGGAGGTTCTTACATGTTTCCCTTTTTCATTTCATAAATATTAAGGAATGAAAGGGGACGATAGTGGATGATAATCATAAGTAGGAATGGTGACAGTTTGGACTATTACAGTAAACTGTTTCAAATCCCACAGGTGTTGGTGGAGGAGGCTAACAGAGATATCCAAGGCATTCTGCAGGAAGGACTTTATGTGAACATACCGGGGTTTATTCTTCAGAAGGAGTCAAGGAACGATTTTGTTGATCTGGTGACAATCTCCAAACACTATCATTTGCCGCTGGATGCATTGATCCTGGTTAATCAGTCAAACCAAGGACCTTTTTCAGTACCCGTTCGAATCATGGGCCCTCTGCTTAATCCGGTCAAGTTCTATGATTATCAGTCACTTCTGGATGATTTGGAGGCTTTAACCGTACATTACCCATTTATCAAGGTGGAGTCGATTGGAAAGAGTGTGTTAGGCAAAGAGCTGTTGGAAGTAAGAATCGGCCAAGGTGAAAAAGTCATCCATTTTAATGGTTCATTTCATGCAAATGAATGGATCACCTCGGCCATTTTAATGAAATGGCTTAATGATTTGCTTCTCGCCCTAAGCAACGATGATCGCATATGCGGCATAGCGTGTTTGCCTTTTTTTCAGGAAGTGACCATTTCGGTCGTTCCTATGGTCAACCCTGATGGCGTAGACCTTGTACTTAAGGGGGAGGAAGCGGCGGAGGGGTGCGTAGATGTGCTCGAAATGAATAATGGCAACCCTGCTTTTTATGCCTGGAAGGCGAATATACGCGGGGTTGATTTGAACAATCAATACCCTGCCAAGTGGGAGATAGAAAAACAAAGAAAAGTACCACAGGAACCTGCACCGAGGGATTTTCCCGGTGAGGTGTGTTTGTCGGAGCCGGAAGCAATTGCCATGAAAGAATTGGCAGAGAAGCGGAACTTTTGCAGAGTCTTGGCACTCCATACGCAAGGTAAAGAGTTTTACTGGGGGTATGAAGGATGGGAGCCTAAGCAAAGTGAGGAAATCGCTAAAGAGTTTGAAGCGAGAAGCGGGTACCGTGCCGTTCAATATGTTGACAGTCATGCAGGCTATAAAGATTGGTTCATTCAAGAATTCAGGAAAGAGGCCTATACAATAGAGTTGGGCAAGGGGATCAACCCGCTTCCTTTATCCCAGTTTCCTTCTATATATGAAGAATCTGTGCATATTTTAATGGCGGCATTATATATGTGACCATGATTTTTGTCGGAATATACTTCCAAATAAATATAAGGTGATTAATCGCCACATTTCTTCTTTTTTACTTTATAATGAAGAACATAAGAGGTTCATTTGTAATCTCTTACTCTTTCTAATGTCTTGCTCACACATATGCCAGGCGTTTAGTTTCAAAGGAAGGTGTGTGGAGATTAAAGTGTTTAATGCAGCCCTCACTCAATTGCTGCCTATCTGTAAGATGGTAAGTATCGTTTTGTTGTGTATCTCCACTACCCTTCTTCTCTCGGCTTGTGAGCCTTCCAATGACCTTAGTAAACCCGTAGCTGATACGGAAAAAGAAAAATCCCAACACAATCAGGAATCTTCATTGAGCACATTAGAAATCCCGGCTTCAGAAAAGGGAAAAATCGAAGCTATTTATGGTTGGCTCGATTCCAACACCATTTTGTTTTCCGAAAAGAAAGATGGTATGGATTCACCACAGCTGATGGAATGGAATTTGAAAACGAATACTTCAGCTGTTTTTTATCAGCCTTCTTCGGATTTTAGTGAAGTGTCAATCAGTCCAACAGGGGCACATGTGTTGATTTCTTCCTTCACATCAGCAGGTAAAACGGCGATTACGATCTTGGACCGAACGGGTAACCCACAATATTCTCTCGTGTTACCTGCCTACGAATTATCTTTTGAGTGGAATTCGTTCCAAGAGGATATGTTGTTTCTAACCAGTTTTTATGAAGATTGGACATACAGCAGTTATGTGATAAACCCAGAAGAGCAAACGGTTCATTCCCTTGATTTTCCACAGCCTTTCGCTCAATGGGATAGTGGAAATGGGTTGATGTTTCTTGATTGGGATAGGGAAGAACCCGCTTTGACGGCTCCTTTAGAAAGAAAAGCGTTGAATGATGGGACAGTGGAAAACTTAATGCTGGATGTCATTCATTTTAAAAAAGTGAAACACGCGCTTATGACTATTCAAGTGGAGACAGAAAAACAAGATCGAGGTACATACGCATTTTATGATGAGACAAACAAACCGATCCATTCTTTTTCCGTACCACTATTGAAAAGCTTTTCAGATTGGGTTATACCAGCCTACGACATGATTGAAAAGAATAAGGAACTTTTAACGTTCGTTCCTGTAGAATCAAAAGACGCTGACCAATATGAAAGTAAGTTTACTTTAACTAAATTGAATTGGGAAACGGGTACACAAGAAGAATTGATGAAGGACATGGAAAATGAACCATTGAGCTGTTCGCTTGATGGCAGTCTATGCTTATATGGGAATCAATTTGAAAAAATCATTGATATAAAAACCCATCAAATAAAAAAATTATTCTAAGAAATATAATGACTAAATCAAAAGCTCGCCACATGGCGAGCTTTTTCTTTTAATGTGCAACTGGAAAACCGCTGTTGATGATAGTCATGACAGTAAACCAGCCAAATACGGCGGCACTGCCTGCTGCGAAAATGAATCCCAAGAAGTTTCTTTTTTTAATTGTGGTAACTACCGCTGCTAAACCAAGTATCGCCACAAGTCCGAAAATGACCATTAATACCATATCAAAACCCCCTTTTCCCTAATTGAAAACCCAATCCCTAATAATATACCCAGAGATTTAAGTAACTACCAAAAATATGTAGAAAAGATTGCATTTGTTAATATTTTAATATTTTTTCAATTATTTGTCGAGGCCTAAAAGATGACACTTCTATGTCATGGGTAAACTGTATCAACAAAAGAGCCAAATTGGTGTAAGATAAGGGTAATGAAAATATGGGAGTTGTTGAAGATGAAATGGACTCAAATACCTCTAGGACCGTTGCAAACGAATTGTTATATCGTTTCCGACGGACAGAATTGCTTAATTATTGACCCGGGCGAGGAGCCGCAGAAAATAATTCAGTACATACAAACTAAAAAGTTTAAACCGCTGGCCATTTTATTAACCCACGCGCATTTTGATCATATCGGAGCACTGGATGCCATCCGCGATCATTATGAAATTCCTGCGTATATCCATGAAAGGGAGGCCAAATGGCTGCTTGACCCTGCCCTGAATGGTTCACAGAACTGGTTCCCCGATAATCCGATGCGCATGAAGCCGGCTGACCATATCCTTGCCAACGAACAGGAGCTTACTATTGGCGGATTCACTTTTGAAGTGCTTGAAACACCGGGGCACTCGCCGGGCAGCGTCTCCTATTATGCAAAGGAAGAGCGGTTTCTCTTTTCCGGGGACGTCTTGTTTCAGGGAAGTGTAGGAAGAACGGACTTGATAGGTGGCAGTGAATCAGTGCTTTTAAAAAGTATTGATACGAAATTATTGCCCCTTTCTGATGATACAATTGTCTTTCCAGGGCACGGTCCCATTACGACCATTTTAGATGAAAAGAATACGAATCCCTTTCTGAAATAAGAGATGCTACAGGTGCCGGATCAGGTACCTGTTTTTCTTTGAATTATAATTGATTGAATATTTTGACTCGTGTAATTATACTGAAGGTACTCGAAAAAAGGAGGTGGGAATTTGGAAAAGTTCCTGTATGAACTGATAGGAAATAGTCCACATAAAAAAATATCCTATCAGGACTATATGGAAGCTGTTCTTTATTCACCTACTTTAGGCTATTATATGCGTGAAAAAGAGAAGATTGGTATGAACGGTGACTTTTATACATCTGGTAATGTTGGCGATGCATTTGGTAGGACCCTTGCTAGGTGGTTTGTCTTCTTAATGAAGGAAAGGGGGTTGCCGCCTTGTGTCGTTGAAATGGGGGCTGGAAATGGAAAGCTGGCCCATGACATTCTCAAGTATATAAGAGAAGAAGAACCAATGCTGTGGGAGGATTTTACATATATCCTAGTGGATAGCAGTCCTTATCATAGGAAACTGCAACAAATGCGGATACGTCCATGCGAACAGGTCGTTATTGCCACTGATCTCGAAGACTTCCCAATAGTGAAGGGAATCTTGTTTTCTAATGAACTTTTTGATGCATTGCCGGTCCATGTTATCGAAAAGAAAAATGGAGAGCTTGTAGAAATATTCATCACGGTGAAAGAAGATAAATTAGTGGAAATAAAGGAATCTCTTGAAAATCAGGAAATCCATTCCTACCTGGAGGAGCATAATATTGCATTGAAAGAAAATCAGCGTTATGAGGTACCTTTAAAGATGGTAGAGGAATTTGAGAGAATCGTTAATCGCCTCCATGCGGGTATCCTCCTTACCTTTGATTATGGCTATACGGAACTGGAATGGGGCGAACCAGCTCATCAGCAAGGTAGCTTAAGAGGTTTTTATCAACATAACATGGTCAATGACATACTCCAACGACCAGGGGAAGCGGATCTGACTACGCATATCCATTTTGATACCCTAATCAAACTTGGGACTAACCGGGGTCTATCCTTGAGAGATCTCCTGGTGCAACGGGACTTTTTACTGAAAGGGGGAATTCTTGAAGGGCTGAGGGATCACGAAGGAACAAACCCATTCTCCGAACATGCTAAGCGTAACCGTGCGATACGAAGCTTAATCATGCCTGGAGGCCAAAGTGAATACTTTAGGGTTTTAGTACAAACAAAGAATATAGACGAAAAGGTGAAATTGTTTCGTGAATGAGACATGATAAAACCCATGGACCAAGAGTCCATGGGTTATGTATTTTGCTCTTAATGTGCAGCGCCTGGGGTCATCATAAATACGCTCCAGTAGGAAAATCCTGCAAAGAAAACGGTAAGATAGGCACCGAAAACGTAAATATACATGCGTTCAGACAACTTCAGGTAACTCAATAGTACAAAAAATCCGGTTTGTGCGAAGAAAAGTAAAGATGTTTGGTACATATCGCCAAGATAAAAGAAAATTGCCATAACCCCTGTCCAAAATCCACAAACTCTAAACATGCGTTCCATCTGAATACCTCCCTGTGTCTAGTCGTGTTCATACTAAATAATTATAAATGAAATTGTAAGGTAATGTAAAGGATGCCTTTTGTTTCTAGGCGAGGATGGATGCCTTATAAGAACATGTTACGCAATTTTCCATCATATTATCCAATTCCACGATGTGGACATTGGTAAACAACGACTCAAACATTCCTTTTAAGAAGGAGTTGTGCATGGTGCAGATAGTGCTAGGGTCAACTTTGGCAACTTCTTTAAAGGGACAGTTATAAATTCTGAAGTGAATTTTATTTTCCGCCTCATCTGCCTGTATTTCAGGAGAGAACCCTGCAATTGATGCTGCATTTTTAAGCATGTTGACTTTTTCATCAAAGGTCAAGTCATCGATGGAGGTTGATTTAAGTTTGATTTGTTGGTGGATCAACTCTTCTCCAAATGTTTTTCCAGTTTCATAGAGCGCCTGTATGCCTGCTTCGCCGAGTGTCATCATAGTCTGGATGGCAATTTTTGAAAGTAACTGATAATCCCTGAAAGGAAAATGAAGTTGAATGACTTTATCCGATAAGTGGTAAATCCTGCTCGGACGGCCACCTTTTCCAGTTTTCCGTGCCTCTGAAGTAAGCATATCAACATCTTCAAGTTTTGATAAATGAAGACGGGCAACATTTGGATGGATTTCAAAGGAGTCTGCAATTTGCTGGACGGAGACTCCTTGATGATTATTCACGATATATTGATAGATATAATATCGGGTTGGATCGGCTAATACGTTGGTAATTCTTAACGTTTGTTCCATTGTGCCCTCCTAAAATTCCAAGTTTAACTAATTATATTATAATACAGGCAAAAAAAATTGGAATGAAAGAAAGAACAAATTTCCCTTATTTAAGAAAAAGTTCACATTTCAATTGGATTTATAGTGCAAATGTATATACAAACATTATACAAATATTGTACAATTCCATTATGGAAATCAAAAACAATAATTTGTGAACGGAGAGTGATGAAGGATGAATCGATTAACTTTCTATTCTTATCCAAGTTGTACTTCTTGCCGTAAAACAAAGAAGTGGTTGAAAGCCAACCATGTTAGCTTTGATGAGCGTCATTTATTCAAAGATACACCGAATGAAGAAGAATTGAAGAGAATCCTTGAATTAACAACCGAAGGAATGGATGAGGTATTGGCAACAAGAAGCGAAGCGTACAAAAAATTAAACGTGAACATTGATGAGATGATGCTTTCCGATGTACTCCATCTATTGACGAATGAGCCTAAATTATTGAGACGTCCGATTCTCATAGACGGTGAAAAGTTAGTGATTGGTCATAATGAAGATGCTTTACGAAATTTGGTTTCCCATAACTCAGAATTGAAAATGAGCATATAAGTCTATTCTCGAATTTTTTTTCGAGAATTTTTTTTATTTAGAAGGAATTTGTCTTATAACGTCGAAATTCTACTACAAGAAAATCTGGAGGTGATGAATGATTGATATCGACTGAAAAAACAGCAGAAAAAATCCTTACCAGTGCCATTAGACTCTCGGCATCGGACATCCACGTTTTACCACGCAAGGAAGGCCCACTTATTCAATTTAGAATCGACAACAAGCTCGTACCACAAGAAACCCTATCCTTTTTTGAAACCGAGAGGCTCATTTCCCATCTTAAATTTCTTGCCGCAATGGATATTGGCGAGAAAAGAAGGCCCCAAAGCGGAGCCATTACCGTCAATCTCGCCAATAAAGTGGTTGGACTTCGACTTTCCACCCTACCCACAGCTCACTCCGAGAGTTTGGTTATCCGTTTAATTCCTCAACAGAATATCCTACCTTTAGAACAGTTATCCTTATTTCCCAATACCGCTCAAAAACTGATAGCGCTTTTGAAACATTCCCATGGGATGATCATTTTCACGGGTCCTACTGGAAGTGGGAAAACGACAACATTATACTCCTTGCTTCATCATGCACAAGAAATGATCAACCGAAATGTCATCACGCTTGAGGATCCTATAGAAAATGAATCTGATAAAGTGTTACAGGTCCAAATTAATGAAAAGGCCGGCATTACGTATTCAGTCGGTTTAAAAGCGGCACTTAGACATGATCCCGATATTATCATGGTCGGGGAAATTAGGGATTCCGAAACGGCAAAGATTGCAGTACGGGCCGCATTGACCGGGCATCTAATCCTCACTACTATGCATACAAGGGATGCTCAAGGAGCCATTTCTAGGCTGCTAGAGTTCGGTGTAAGCTGGCTGGAGATTGAACAGAGTTTAATTGGCGTGACGGCGCAAAGACTGGTGGAGTTGAAATGCCCGCATTGTGAGGGCGAGTGTGCCCCCGATTGTTCCATGACCTACCGAAATAAAAGGGCCAGCGTATATGAGTTGCTGACTGGAAAAAGTCTAGCGGAAGTCTTGAAGGTGACGAAAGAGGAAAAAGGAAAGGGGAAAGCCACCTATCGTCAGCTGAAAGACGAAATTGGGAAAGCGGTAGCGATGGGCTATGTGAATCTCGATGAATTTGAACGGTTGGTTTACGAAGAAACCAAAAAGTAAATGGACGTTGAAAGAACAAGCTGTCTTTATAACGAAGCTGGGCGAATTATTAGCTCATGGTTATCCTTTAGCCGAGGCGATCCACTTCCTGGAATTTCAGGAATCCAAGAAAAAGGCCGGGGATTTCAATCAGGCCATTCAGGATTTAAGGAGTGGGCACCCTTTGCATCAAGTGTTGACGAATCTTACGTTTCATCCAGAGCTTGTAAGTTTTATATTTTATGGCGAACAATATGGCGATCTTGATCGAGCATTGAAGGAAGGAGGGGACTACTGGAAGAAACGGACGGAAGATACAGAAAAAGTGAAAAAACTCATGATCTATCCGATTTTCCTGTTCTTTTTTGTGAGCATTGTATTTTATGTACTGCAAAGTGTCCTTCTCCCCAAGTTTCAGACGATTTTTCAGACGATGAATGTTAAGCAGAATATGATCCTGAATGTGTTGGCTGCATCCTCAGTCATCCTCCCGCTGATCCCCTTCATCCTACTTGGAATGCTCCTTATCTTCTATTTATTCAAACAATTCTGGTTCGACAAACTATGTCCATTAAGACAACGGCGATTATTGATGAAGATTCCGTTGGCAGGACCCTTCATCAAGTTGTATGAAACGTATTTTTTTGCAAGTCAGTTCAGCGGTCTCCTCGCTGGTGGACTTTCTATTAATGAGAGCATTAAATTATTCTCCGTAAACCAGCAGCAACCATTTTATCAAAAGCTTTGCTCCATCATTAAAGATGATTTAATGGAGGGCAGGTCGCTAGAAACCATCTTTCAAGAGCAACCGTACTTTGATAAGAACTTGTCGATTATCGCAGCGAATGGACAAAAGTATGGCAGGCTTGATTCTGAGTTACTCCATTACAGCCGTTTTTTATTGGAAAAGATTGAAGAGAGGATGAACACCATCATGAAAGTCATACAACCTCTTCTTTTTTCTATAATCGGGCTATTGATTATTTCTATTTATATGGCTGTCTTATTGCCGATGTTTTCTCTACTAGATGGAATATAAGGTACAAGAAAAAATGGGAGGTGAATCTGCTCAGAAAATAATTGAGTGCATTCTTTTTATTTTCGTGATTAGCAGATTAATATGAAGAAATATTTAAACGAAAAAGGCTTTACGTTAATTGAAATGCTTATTGTATTGCTCGTCATCTCGATTCTGCTGATTATCACCATACCGAACATCACGAAGCATCAATCGACCATCCATTCTAAGGGGTGTGAGGCTTTTGTCAAAATGGTTCAGGCCCAAGTCCAAGCTTATGAGATAGACAATTCCAAGTTGCCTTCTGGTATTAATGATTTGGAAACTCAAGGATACCTTAAACAGAAATCCTGTCCGAATGGGGACAGCATCAGCATTGACAATAAAGGAAAGGTTACAGTCGTTGAGTAGAAAATTTGGGGAGGATAGCCCTTCCTCCGGAGGATTCACCATGTCCGAGACCCTGATTGTCCTTGTGGTATTTATTCTATTAAGCACTCTAGGCCTTAACCTATATCCAAGTTTTTCAAAGGGAATGCAAAATAAGATGTTCCTTAATCAATTGAATGAAGATATTTTTTATGCACAACAGTATGCAATAAGTCACGAAAGCTTGATTTATTTCTATGTGGATAACGATATTTACACGATTTACTCTTATAAGGAAGAAGTGATACTAGAGAGAAAGATACCGCCGGACGTACAGTTCATGAATGGGACATTAGGGGCTTCTTTTTATTTCAATCAATATGGAAATGCTTCAAAAGCCGGTACGATGACCATTGATACTTCAAAGGGGAAATACAAGCTGGTGGTCAATATCGGTAAAGGGAGGTTCAGGATTGAGAAACAGTAAAGGATACGTCTACTTAGAAATGATAGCCTCTTTTTCCATTTGTGTATTCCTAGTGATTTCCATGCTTCCTATTCTTGAAGATTCGATGTCCAATCGTAAGAACGTAGTTTTGAGGGCGGATGCCCATCATTTGCTGTATGAAAGATTGTTGGCATATATGGATGGGGAAATACAGGCTATCCACGAAGAAATTACGTACCAGGAAAAATCGTATGAATTGACCTGGAATGTCCAAAAGGAGTTTCCGGATATGGTTGAAGGATGTGTCCGATATGAAAATGCAAAGGGGAAGTATGAATCGATTTGTGATGTTGCGAAAAAGTGAAGGGTTTACCATGATTGAAATGCTCTTTTCCTTAATGATCCTGCTGACCCTTTCCCTTTTTATCCTCCAGTTTTTCTCAATCATTCAATCCCAGATAGGAACAAAAAATAGAATACATCCTAAAGAGTGGGAGCTCTTTACGTTGCAAATGCAACAGGAAGTCAGAAGCTCCAAAAGCCAGGATGTTGTGGGGAATAAATTATATTTACTTTCAGGAGAGGATTTGTCTTTAATCGAGCAATATAATGACAAGCTTAGAAGACGGGTTAACGGGGAGGGCCATGAGGTCATACTCCAGAACATTTCGAATGTGAAGGTTGAAAAGGATGGCAACGTCATCGTACTCAATATAACGGATAAAGCAGGTCAGACCTTTATACGAAGGTTCCATCCCTTCATTAAAAGTGAGTTGGTGGCTGATGAATAATCAAAAAGGAGTCATATTCCCAATGGTTATGATTATAGCTAGTGTTTTTATCATGTTCACGATACTGATGGTTGATCAATTCGTTATTGATAAAAAATTTTATAAAGAAGTAGAAGAGACCTTACTTTCCGATCACTTAGTGCATCTGGCCGTTAATGAAGTGACAGCCGAATGGGAGGATGAGGTACCCAAAAGCATTCAGGGGGAAATCGCCTATCCTAATGGTGATGTTCACTATAGGTTAACGAAGCAGGATGTGCGATATGCCTATATCGAATTTTCTTCTATCACCAAAAATAAGCGAGCAGGCCGAATCATCATTCTATATGATAAAAAACTAGGTAGAGTGATAGAATGGATAGAAAAACTGAAGGACTAACATGTCGATTTATGGTGAACGAATATGGAATACGAATATGGGGCATACTTGGTCATGGGTGATAATGTATGTCTACGAACGCTTATATCAAATATATTACACAGCAAATCGTACAGTATTTCAATTTAACCAAGAGAGAAAGAAAAGAAAAGCGCCGTCATCGGAAAGAGGATAAGGAGCCTAGAGTTTCTCACTGGTTTGGGATTGTCCCTTTCGCCGTGTCCATGTTCATTAAAAAAGTCAAAAAAAGAAAGCAGATGTCTTGAATTCATAGACATCTGCTTTTCTTAATGACCGGCTTTAGAGACCATTATGCTAATGATTGGTCGGATAAATAGAATAGCCCGCCATTGATGATGGTAATTTGGATATTTGGCTCATATTGGGCTTGCAATGCCTGTTTCTCAGTAAAATAGCTTTCGCTTTTATCTTCCATATCCTTATAAAAATGTTCCAATAGATTCAAGTCTGTCTGCCACCGTTCCATCGCTTCTTCCGCCCAGGTATGATCATCATTCTCGAAGCTTTTACGAATATATGTATCGAGTCTGGATAGCCCGCTTTTAGGCATGATCAAGGGGGAAAGTGTAAAAGAATAATCCGGTATTTTGGGAGTGACCTTGACCGACAGGAGACGCTCATGAAATCCTTCTATGAATTCACCGGAAATTAAATTAAGTCCTATGGACATGAAGATATCTTTTTTTCTGTCACACTGATAAGAGATTTTTACATTTTGGGTGAGCCAAGGAAAAAGTGGACTTTGGCCTGTCTTTAAGGGAGGCCTATCCTCAAAAAGCCTGATGAAACCTGCCAGCCTCTTGGTCGACTGGATAATTTGGTGGAGCCGTGGCGAACCAAAATGAATGATTTCCCCTTTCAAATCAGGCGGTGCCAGTTCGGGATGGGTGATTAACGTAAGCATGCCAGGATTCGGTATCCCACCGGTTTTTTCGAGATAGTGCCAATAAAAAGGTCTGTTCATGAGTTCCTTATCCATTTCGATCGTTAACTGAACAGTGAGATATGAAGAGGTATTTTCCAACACCTCACATGCGTTGGATTGAAAGTAGGTTATTAAAAAATCATGAATTTCCTGTTGCTGCATGGATTTCACCATCCTTCATAGCTTGTGCGAACTGAATCATGGAAGACAAATTATCCATTTTAATTTTCATTTCTCCTTCTGATTTGGACTCTCCGACAACATCAATTAAATATTCCTCGATATTGTTAATATCCAACTTCGTTAAAATATCATCCAGTTCTCCAATTACCTTTTCAAATAAGTGGATTTTTTCATATAGCAATTTCAAAATATGCTCTTCGACTGTATTTTTAGTGGCAAAGTTATAAATCATGACGTCTTCTTCTTGACCAAGTCGATGAATCCGTCCAATCCTTTGTTCCAACCTCATTGGATTCCAAGGCAAATCAAAATTGATCAAGTGATGGCAAAACTGTAGGTTGATTCCTTCTCCTCCGGCTTCGGTGGCAATCAATACCTGGATTTTCTTCTGGAATAGTTCCTTCATCCAATCTTTTTTACCACGCTTAAACCCTCCGCGGAATGGAACGGATGAAATGCCATGCTGTTGCAGGTACCATTGTAGATAAAGCTGTGTAGCACGATATTCGGTGAAAATAATGACCTTGTCATCAATTTTCTTAATCAGTTCCAAAGCCTTCTCTGCCTTTGAATTTTGTTCGGTGAGGTTTACTTTCTCAAACAGATCATCTAATCTTGCTTCAAAGTCAGCCGATGGTTCTTTGTATTTTTCCTTCATATTCTTCAATGTATAGTAGACTGCTTCTCGGCTGCTGCATGCTTCCCTTTGAAGGGTGAGTGAAGAAAAAGCACTTCCTTTTGTTCCGTCTGATATTGGTTTAAACTTCGTTACGGCATCATACAAGGCTTGTTCAGTTGGTGAAAATTCAATGATGATCGTCTCTACACGCCGCTTCGTCCATTCAATTCCAGTATCGGCACGTCGGTTTCTTATCATGACCGTATTGACAAGCTCCTTTAAGTGCTCATCTTCTAGAATGTTCCGGCCTTTCCCTTTGTATTTTTCGGAAAAGAGTGCGGCATTTCCTAGGTGTCCAGGCTTTAATAATGAAACGAGATTAAAGATTTCCTCGATTTTATTCTGAATGGGTGTAGCAGTCAGCAATAAACAGAATTTCTTTTTAAGATTTTGGACAAATTCATAATTTTTCGTTTTATTATTTTTAAGTTTATGAGCTTCATCAATAATGATAAAGTCATATTCTTGATTGAAAATGATATCCCGATGGGGGGCTCGCTTAGCCGTATCGATGGAGGATATGACGATGTCGCATGATTCCCATACATAACTCTTCCTTTGAACGACTGCAGGAATATGAAACTTCGTATTCAGTTCGAAAGCCCATTGGGTGACAAGTGATGCGGGTACAAGGATCAAAACCTTTTTAACCAGTCCCCGAATCATATATTCTTTTAAAATCAATCCAGCTTCGATAGTCTTACCAAGACCGACCTCATCAGCCAATATGGCTTTGCCATTCATCTGTTCAACCACCTGACGTGCAGCCTCTAATTGATGGGGAAGGGGAGTCAGTTGTTGAAGGTGCTTAGGCGCTTGTAAGCCTTCGAAATCAGGAATAATTAGGTTCTCTTCCATTTGGATGGCCAGTTTATAAAGATCCCAATTTCCCCATGGACCGTCGTTTTCCATCTTTTGCAGAAATTCATCATTCCAATCAGAACTGAAGGATATATTGATTTTCATTGATTCTTGCTCCTTCTTAAAACATAATTTTCTTAGTTTCTTTAGACCATGAACTTTTTTATAGGTTAATAAAATCTTTCTCCACGAAAGTTATTGCAGAGTAAAGTATCTTAGGGTAGGATGTAAATATATTTAGAAAATTGCAATAGTAATGAAGTTAGAAGGAAAATATTCTTCTTGGATAATAATTTTAGTTATTATAGTATTAGCATTTGGATAGTGCTTTATCCAAAGATCAACAATGAGCAGATTGGTACCCATTTCACGCAAATGGATGACCATCAGGTGGGGAATTTTCAGTCTTTTCCATCAATATGCGGGTGAGGATAAGGGGAGAGACTACCATCTACATATGTAGCGCCGAAGGAGCAAACTTAGCAGTGAATCTCTCAGGCAAATGAACTCTTATCGGACGCGACTCTGGAGAGCGCCAATTATTTAATGACGGCCACCAAAGGGGAAAACCTATAATAATAGGTAAACTTTCAGGTTTCAGGACAGAGAAAAAGCCATTTTGGCTTTCTCTGTCCTTTTTTGTGTCTTTTTTTTAAGGAATATCAGGTGAAAGAGAACAAGCAAAAAAATTGAAGGAGGTCATTTTTTGAGCGATTTAAAAAGAACGCCATTATTCGAGGTTTACAGTGAGCACGGTGGAAAAACGATCGATTTTGGTGGGTGGGAACTGCCCGTGCAGTTTACCGGCATAAAAGATGAACACGAAGCTGTGCGTACAAGAGGTGGCTTATTTGATGTGTCGCATATGGGAGAGATTGAGGTAAAAGGTTTCGGGAGCCTTTCCTTTTTACAAAAGATGTTGACGAATGACGTAGCCAAGCTGAAACAGGGCGGAGCGCTATACACAGCCATGTGTTATGAAAATGGGGGGACCGTGGACGATCTTATCGTTTACCAAAAAGCGGAAGAGGATTATCTGCTTGTGGTCAATGCAGCCAACATCGAGAAAGACTTCAATTGGCTTCAGGCGAATGGTATGGAAGGTGTCAGCATCAATAATGTTTCAAACGATTATGCGCAACTTGCTCTGCAGGGTCCTCGAGCGGAGAAAGTATTGCAGAAGATTACCGAGCAAACCGATTTAAGCACAATTGGCTTTTTTAAATTTAAAGAAGATGTCCACATTCATAATATATCCACGATGGTTTCACGTACAGGGTATACGGGGGAAGATGGTTTCGAGATATATTGCCGAAGTGAGGATGGTCCAGCCCTCTGGAGAAAAATTTTGGAAGCTGGTAAAGATGATGGGATACAACCGATTGGGCTGGGAGCCCGTGATACCCTTCGATTCGAAGCGAAACTACCGCTTTATGGTCAAGAGCTTTCGCCGGACATCACCCCAATCGAAGCGGGGATTGGTTTTGCGGTTAAACCGGATAAGGCGTCAGACTTTTTTGGAAAAGCCGTGCTTGCCGAACAAAAGGAAAAAGGGGCACCACGTAAGCTTGTTGGAATCGAAATGATTGACCGGGGCATACCTCGGCATGGCTATAAAGTATATAACGGGGAGAAACTCATTGGCGAAGTGACGACAGGGACTCAGTCACCAACATTGAATAAAAATGTAGGATTGGTCCTTATCGATAAGAATCACTCAAGTCTATCCACGGAAGTCGAAGTGGAAATTCGCTCTAAAAGACTGAAAGCCATTGTTATCCAAACACCTTTTTATAAAAATACACGAAAATAGAAGGGAATGGTCCATAAGATGAAACATCGTTACTTACCGATGACAGAGCAGGATAAAAAAGAAATGTTGGAAGTTATAGGGGTCATATCCGTCGATGATCTCTTCAGCGATATACCAGAAAATGTCCGATTTCAAGGTGAATATGACATAAAACCAGCAAAATCAGAGCCAGCTTTAATGAAGGAACTATCAAAACTGGCTTCCAAAAATGCGGATTTGAAAAACTATGCATCTTTCCTTGGGGCTGGTGTGTATGATCATTATTCACCTGTCATCGTCGATCACGTCCTATCCCGTTCGGAGTTTTATACAGCCTACACTCCCTATCAACCGGAAATTTCTCAAGGAGAGCTTCAGGCCATCTTTGAATATCAAACGATGATATGTGAATTGACGGGTATGGAGGTTGCGAATTCCTCGATGTATGACGGTGGAACAGCCTTAGCTGAAGCGGCCATGCTTGCTGCCGGACAAACGCGCCGGAAAAAGATTTTATTATCATCTACTGTCCATCCTGAATCAAGGGAAGTGGTGAAAACCTACGCAAAGGGTCAACGGGTGGAGGTCATCGAGATTCCTCATAAAGACGGAGTCACAGATATTGCTGCTTTAAAAGACCTGGCTTCGGATGATATTGCAGGCGTCATCGTACAGTACCCCAACTTCTTTGGACGCATCGAGCCGTTGAAGGAAATGGAAGCAATCATACATAACGTGAAATCGATGTTTATCGTATCGAGTAATCCGCTTGCACTTGGTGCATTGACTCCGCCGGGAAAACTCGGTGCCGATATCGTGACGGGTGATGCTCAGCCATTCGGCATTCCAGCCGCATTCGGCGGACCTCATTGCGGATATTTCGCGGTCACGAAAAAACTGCTACGGAAAGTGCCGGGCCGTTTAGTCGGTCAGACAGTGGATGAGGATGGAAAACGGGGCTTCGTACTGACGCTCCAAGCACGTGAGCAACATATACGCCGTGACAAAGCTACATCCAATATTTGTTCCAATCAGGCATTGAACGCATTGGCAGCCTCTGTAGCCATGACTGCTCTAGGGAAAAAAGGCGTCAGAGAAATGGCCGTCCAGAATATTCAAAAAGCCCATTACGCAAAAAAGACGCTCCAAGCACAAGGAATTGAAGTGGTCTTTGAAGGACCTTCGTTTAATGAATTTGTCATTAAGTTGCCTCTTCCCTACAAAGATATCAATAAGAGGCTCTTTGAAAAAGAAATGATTGGTGGTTTTGACCTGGGCTCCGTTTATCCCGAGTTGAAAAATCATATGCTAGTGGCTGTAACGGAACTAAGAACAAAAGAAGAAATCGATGCATTTGCGCAGGAACTGGGGGATCAACTATGAATAATCAAGATCAATCACTCATTTTTGAAATCAGTACAGCCGGTCGAATCGGGTATAGCCTTCCTGAAATGGATGTAGCGGATATTCCACTAGAAGAAATCCTGCCTGTGGAATATATACGTACGGAGGAAGCCGAGCTTCCGGAAGTTTCCGAGCTTGATATCATGCGTCATTATACGGCTTTATCCAAACGGAACCATGGAGTGGACTCTGGGTTTTATCCACTCGGCTCCTGTACGATGAAATATAATCCGAAAATTAATGAAAATGTCGCCAGGTACAATGGTTTTGCCCATATCCATCCATACCAGGACCCAGAAACCGTCCAAGGTGCTCTAGAGTTGTTATTTGATCTTCAGGAACATTTGACGGAAATTACAGGAATGGATCAAGTGACCTTGCAGCCTGCTGCCGGGGCGCATGGTGAATGGACTGGGCTCATGATGATCAGGGCTTTCCATGAAGCGAATGGAGATGTAAACCGTACGAAAGTCATCGTCCCCGATTCGGCCCATGGAACGAACCCGGCTTCGGCAACAGTTGCCGGACTAGAGACGATTACGGTAAAATCCAATGAATTCGGGCTCGTGGACCTTGAAGACTTGAAGCGAGTGGTAGGACCAGATACAGCAGCATTAATGCTTACGAATCCAAATACATTAGGCTTATTCGAAGAGGATATCCTGGAGATGGCACAGCTTGTCCATGACGCCGGTGGAAAGCTTTATTATGACGGGGCTAACCTGAATGCTGTTCTTTCCAAAGTGCGTCCAGGAGATATGGGTTTTGACGTTGTTCATTTAAATCTCCATAAAACATTCACTGGACCCCATGGCGGAGGAGGACCTGGTTCAGGTCCGGTTGGGGTGAAGTCGGATTTAATTCCCTATTTGCCTAAACCGATCGTGACAAAAGAGGGCGATCAGTTTGTCCTTGATTATGACCGTCCACAATCCATTGGAAGGGTCAAGCCCTATTATGGGAACTTCGGCATCAATGTAAGGGCTTATACGTACATAAGGTCAATGGGACCGGATGGACTTAAGGCCGTTACGGAGAATGCCGTCATCAATGCAAATTATATGATGCGACGTTTGGAACCATTTTTCGATTTGCCATATAATCGCCATTGTAAGCATGAATTTGTATTGAGTGGTCGGAGGCAAAAGCAGTTGGGAGTCCGTACATTAGATATTGCGAAAAGACTACTTGATTTTGGGTATCATCCACCAACCATATATTTTCCGTTAAATGTAGAAGAAGGAATGATGATCGAACCGACGGAAACGGAGTCAAAAGAAACACTGGACGCTTTCATAGATGCAATGATACAAATAGCCAAGGAAGCCGAAGAAACCCCTGAAATCGTTCAGGAGGCTCCCCATACCACGGTTATTAAACGCCTGGATGAAACATTGGCCGCTAGAAAACCAATTCTTCGTTATCAAGCATGATGCTGAAAAAACCCCTGCCAGATGGCGGGGGTTTTTTATTTGGTAAAATTCATATGTATCTCGGGAAATAACATGCTTGGCCTGTTAAGCATGAGTTCCCTATTGAACAGTATGATATGTTTCAAAACCGGATAAGATGTAAGGTTTAGGCAATTGGGCCTTATTTCTTCGCCTTGATCTTCCCTGTCCACATTTTGAAACCGCCTTTTAAGTGAAAAAGTTCCCTGTAGCCTTTTTTATATAGCATGGCTGCCGCTCTTCCGCTAATGATTTCACTTTGAGCATACAAGTATACAGGCTTGTCCTGCCTAATTTCCACTAAGCGGGTCTTCATTTGTGTCATAGGGATATTTCTTGCCCCTAAGATATGTCCATTATCAAAATCATTAGGTTCCCGTACGTCAATTAATTGAACTTTTCTGTAATTAGCGATAAATTCTTCCTGTGTTAAGGTTTTAACGATTTTACGTTGACGGAACCAATTAAATAGTGAATATGCAACGATGGCTACTATGATGATAATCAGTGTATATAAGATATCCAACCATAAAAACTCCCTTCTACCTAAACGAATACAGACAATGTCTATTATATAATTGGTTTCTCCAATAATCAAAAAAAATTTTATAAATATTTGGTGGAATAGCTTACTTTCTTTTTTACGTTGCTAAACTCTGGTAAACTACTACTTGTGAGTTTTTTTAGAGGGTTTAATAAGCCTACGTGAAAAGAGGGGTAATCGTGACGAAAGAAAAATGGGGATTCATTGATTCAGGCGATTGTTCACCTGCTTATAATATGGCAATGGACGAAGCACTCTTGAATTGGCAGAGTAATGGGGAAATCCCTCCCATGATCCGGTTTTACGGGTGGAACCCGGCTACATTATCCATCGGGTATTTTCAAAGGGCTGAGACCGAAATCGATTTGGCGGAAGTTGAAAGGCAAGGCTTAGGTTTTGTCCGTAGGCCTACAGGCGGTCGGGCTGTTTTGCATGAACATGAACTCACCTATAGCGTCATTGTCCCAGAGTCTTATCCGGGAATGCCGAATACAGTGACCGAAGCATATCGGGTGATTTCTGAAGGGATATTGAAGGGGTTCAGAAACCTCGGACTGGATGCCTATTTCTCTGTGCCTGAAACTGAACAGGATAAAGAGATGCTGAAATCTCCAAAGTCCTCAGTTTGCTTTGATGCGCCAAGCTGGTATGAACTGGTTGTTGAGGGAAGGAAAGTTGCGGGCAGCGCACAAACGAGACAAAAAGGTGTTATCCTTCAGCATGGAGCCATCCTGCTTGAACTTGATGAGGAGAAGCTATTTAGTGTATTCAAGTTCTCCGATGATAAAGTAAAAGAGAAGATGAAAAACAATCTGAGAAACAAAGCAGTGGCCATCAATGACATTGCTGGTAGAAAAATAACTATTTCCGAGGCGAAGGTAGCCTTTGAAAACGGTTTTTCTGAGGGTCTGTCGATTGATTTGAAACCATATGTGCTGAGTGAAAAGCAATTACAGGAAGTGAAGGACATCGCCAAAAATAAATATGAAAGTGATGACTGGAATTTTTTGAGGTAGAAAAAGAGGGGAAGCGAGAGTCGGGAATAAATAAGTTTTTTCAGATTTGTGTGAACAAGCATGTATTCCTTGTAACGTCAGTGCTTTGAAAGAGGCGGGCAAAATGCAATGTTCAAATTCATTGAAATCTGTCTAATTTTTATTATAAATCGACATTTTCCTCCCTTTTACTAACTCAATTAATTGATTCACCGTTTGACAAAATTAAAAGACAATCAACCACAACACAATATATAGTGGTTAAAATAAATACTTAAACACTACATGTTGAATTTTGTGTTTCGCTATGATAAATTTAGTGTAACTTGTTAAGCGAAACGGACATGTAGGTTACATATTGATTTTTGCAACAAGAACGGATCTGAAACATGTAAAGGAGAGGGAATTATGTCGGTTGTAATTAAAGAAGCTTTAAAGGTTGATCTAGAAAGGTTGAATGAAGATATATCTTTATTTCCCCAAGTTCATCCTGTAACGGCTGATATGAAAATGATGCATAAGGGCGTGTCCCGTCTAGTTATGCTTGACCGTTATTCTTTTAAGGATACTGAAAAAATCACACTCTCTGCTGGCGATTTTGTAGTATTGACAATTAAAGAAGATCCGAAATTTCCTGCACGTGGTCTTGGCCATATCGTTGAAATAGATTGGGAATCGAAAAAGGCAAAGGTTTTAGTGGATGAAGAGTTCCGCGGAGTGCTGGATAATCCGGAAGAAGTGGAAACAGGAATCATTAATCGGCCGCTTGATATCATCGAAAAGCCGCTTGAAATATATTACGAGCAAATTGCCAAGCGTAATGCAACTGGTTTGGCTTCAGTGGAAACGACTGAAGAAAAAAGAACGGAATGGTTCAATAAATTTTATGAAGAATTAAAGGACCTTAATTTCGTGCCGGCCGGCCGGGTATTATATGGCGCTGGTTCTAACACGGATGTAACGTACTTTAATTGTTATGTCATGCCGTTTGTACCAGATTCACGCGAAGGGATTTCCGAGCATAGAAAGCAAGTCATGGAGATCATGAGCCGTGGTGGTGGAGTCGGTACGAATGGCTCTACTCTCCGTCCAAGAAACACCCTTGCGAAAGGGGTCAATGGCAAGTCTTCAGGTTCTGTTTCATGGCTTGATGATATAGCGAAATTGACTCATTTGGTTGAACAGGGTGGAAGTAGACGCGGTGCCCAAATGATCATGCTTACTGATTGGCATCCAGATATTGCGGAGTTCATTATTTCAAAAATGCAAAACCCGAGGATTCTTCGTTACCTAATGGAGAACACAAAAGATGAAACCATAAAGAAATATGCATCGGATAAATTGAAGTTCACACCGCATACCGAACAAGAAACGGCGATGTACCAAGGAATCATTAATTATAAAGAGATTCCGGGTCTAGGTGGATTCAGTGAAAAAATCATTAGGGATGCTGAAGAAAAAGTTCGCGTAGGCGGAACGTATAGCGTCCACAATCCGGACTTTTTGACTGGTGCCAATATCTCAATCTGCTTAACCAAAGAGTTCATGGAAGCCGTTGAAAAAGATACGGAGTATGAGTTGCGCTTCCCTGATGTCGAAAGCTACGACGCGGAAGAAATGGCGATTTATAATGATGAGTGGCACAATGTAGGAGACGTACGCGAGTGGGAAAAAATGGGCCATAAAGTCCGGGTTTACCGTAAGATCCGTGCTAAGGAGCTTTGGAACCTGATTAACATTTGTGCGACGTACTCAGCAGAACCGGGAATATTCTTTATTGATAATGCCAATGAGATGACGAATGCAAAAGCTTATGGACAGCAAGTCGTTGCTACGAATCCATGTGGTGAACAGCCATTGGCTCCATTTTCAGTGTGTAACCTGGCAGCGGTCAATTTAGCTGAGATGGCGGATAAAGATAATAAGACCGTTAACTTCGAAAAACTTAAGAAAACAGTTGAAGTGGGCGTGCGGATGCAAGATAACGTCATTGATGCAACCCCTTATTTCCTAGAGGAAAACAAAAAACAAGCACTCGGCGAGAGACGGGTTGGATTAGGTGTCATGGGACTGCATGATTTGCTAATTTATTGTGAAACCGAGTATGGATCAGAAGAAGGAAAAATCCTGGTGGACAAAGTGTTTGAAACGATTGCTACGTCTGCTTACAGGGCTTCGGTTGAACTTGCAAAAGAAAAAGGCAGCTTCCCGTTCCTGAAGGGAACGTCGGATGAAGAAACGAATGAGCTTAGAACGCGCTTCACGAATACTGGATTCATGAAGAAGATGCCTGAGGATATTCGTACAAGCATTGCCGAGCACGGTATCCGGAACTCCCATTTATTGACCGTGGCTCCTACGGGCAGCACAGGTACGATGGTCGGCGTTTCGACAGGTCTTGAACCATACTTCTCGTTCACATATTTCCGTAGCGGACGTTTAGGGAAATTCATTGAAGTCAAAGCGGACATCGTTCAGGAATACTTGGATCGTCATCCTGAAGCCGATCCTGATAACCTTCCTGAATGGTTTATTTCGGCGATGGAATTGGCTCCTGAAGCCCATGCGGATGTTCAATGCATCATTCAACGTTGGATTGATAGCTCAATCAGTAAAACGGTTAACGCCCCAAAAGGGTATACCGTCGAGCAGGTCCAAAAAGTGTACGAGCGCTTATATAAAGGCGGCGCAAAAGGTGGAACGGTTTATGTAGATGGAAGCCGTGACAGCCAGGTTCTTACATTAAAAGCTGAAGAAAACCAAATGGAACAGCAGCTTGAAATGGATGGCTTAACAGATGTGGAAGAAAAGAAAAAAGTCGTTCTGGTTGATACCATCAATGAACTGCGTTCGACTAATGTAACGATAGGTTCGGAAGTGGGTAACACGTGTCCAGTTTGCCGTAAGGGTGAAGTCCAGGAAATGGGCGGATGCAATACTTGTACGAATTGTGGTGCCCAATTGAAGTGCGGGCTTTAAACCAGTAATGAAAAGATGTATCGTTCAAAAAAAACAGCCCTTTGGATTAAGATAGTCCAAAGGGCTGTTTTTTAATGTCTAGAGGATTTCAGTGTGATTTCAAGTAGAGGAATGTTCTATTATTGAAAACCTTTTTATGGATTCCTTAAATAAATATCCCCTATCAATTTTACTAAGTAATATTGATAGGGGATATTTATGCATTGGGTTCTTCTATTTCTTCTTTCAATTCTTTAAACCATTTTAAGTTCACTTGATGATGAGAACGAGAATTTTCGTTCATGCGGCGAAAATAATCGATTTTACCAGGAAATTCTTTTGTGATGGCTAGATAATCATCGAGGAGAGCAATTCGAGCTTCAGTCTGGTCAATTTGTGCTTGAATTAATTTTAATAATTTATATTTATCGAAATCATCTGCAAAGAGTAACGCCACATAGCATTGTAAGTTGACATATTCGGATTTAGTTCCAAACTTCACCATTAATTTTTCGAATTCTTCCATTCCTGAATTTGTGATAATAAAACGGTGGATTTCGCGCCCATTGCTTGAAATTGTTTGATGAACTTGTTCAATCAAGCCTTTTTCCTCAAGTTGTTGTAAGTTGTAATAAAATGAACCCTTCGTAAAGTTAACGATATACTTATAATGTCGTTTTTCCATTAAAGTTAGTAGTTCGTAGCCATGCGCTCCAGGATTTTGGATCAGCAGGCCAAGTATAAGCAAGGGGATTATGATTGCATCACCTTCATCATTTTTGCTTCAAATTCAGCGTATGTGATTTTGCTTAAAGCCATATTCATACTATGAATATAAATTTGTTCGGTTTTTGAATAGTCAGTATTGGTTTTTAATGATTGTTCTTCATTCGAAAGAGGTGTTAGGACATCGCACTTTTTCGAAAATGCCTCGTAGTAGCGATAACCAAATTTTCGTTGCGAAACAGCGTCCAAATGAATACCGTCCGGATTGGCTGTTAAGCCTTCTGCCGTTACAAAGTAACAGTTTTGCTGAGTATGAGCAAATCGGAGTAACTGTTCATTAACTTGTTGAGACTCTGTTGCGTATTTTCCAAAACCTATTTTCCCTAAAAAGTCACCAAGTCCACCAATGATTAAAGGGACATCTTCAAGTCCTAATTCTTTTCTTAAAGTATCAATAATCAGGACCAATTTCTCATAATATGTTTCATGAAGACCATGGTTGCTATCACTTTCGCCTTGGTGCCAAAGAATACCGCAGATTTCACTAGACTCAAGCGCAAATCGAGCTTCAGATAAAGCATGTTTAAAAAGGGTACCTTCTGGATGCCAATCATTTAAAGAACTGCCGCCTTCCGCACAAGGAATTAAGCCAATTTCATCATCAGGATTGACTTTCGACCATTCCTCTGCAAAAGATGCTGCGAGACTTACACCAGCAACAGGACGATCGTAATTAATCGGTTCGGTCATCATTTGCCATTGACCATTGCGTAGCATTTTTATTTTTTCATTATAGATAGGATCTACTTCATGCAAGAATCCACGTCCTGCCATATTTGACTGACCTAACATTAAAAAAGATTTTGTCATTTAATTTTCACGCCTTTGGATAACTGATATAGCCTAATTAGACTTTCATCATTATATAGTCTAATTAGACTATCGTCAACTTGTTTGTCTACAAGGAACTTTTACTAACGAAAAATATAGAATCCCATCATGCTGATTACTTTATATGTCATACTTAAACTTATTAAAAAGCTACAAAAAGTCGTCGAGGTAAGCTAAGGAGCTTTCCTCGACGACTTTTTGAGTTATTCCCTATTAGCATGTCCCAACCCTTTTTTTGGAAAATGTCTTTATGAAGTATTTTCAGTTTTATGGTTAGACTATTCATTATCAACATTAATGAGGTGTTTGAATGGAAAACCAGAAAGGTAATAGTAAGGTTAGCGTGTGGTGTATTGTAAGCATGGCTTCGATTCCTCTCGTTATGACCCTGGGGAATTCAATGCTTATACCCGTACTACCGGTTTTTGAAGAGAAAGTGAATATTACTTCATTTCAATCGAGTATGATAATCACCAGTTATTCGGTCGCGTCCATCTTTCTTATCCCCGTGGCGGGTTACTTATCTGATCGCATAGGAAGAAAAAAAGTCATACTACCGAGTCTAATATTAGCTTTAATTGGAGGATTGATTGCAGGGTTCGCATCCTGGAAAATGGACAGTCCATATACCTGGATAATCATTGGGCGGATCCTTCAAGGGATTGGAGCATCTGGGGCGTCACCTATTATTCTTCCGTTAGTGGGGGACCTTTATAAGGATGACGATGAAAAGACCAGCTCGACGCTTGGCATCATCGAAACGTCAAATACGTTCGGCAAAGTTTTAAGTCCGATTTTAGGATCTTTGTTTGCAGCTGTCCTTTGGTTCCTTCCGTTCTTTTCTATTTCCTTTTTTAGCCTGATCTCAATCATTTTCGTATTCTTTTGCATCAAGGTTCCAAAAAATGAAGATGAGCCTCTTAAGTTCAAGGAATTCTTAAAAAAAACGAAGGCTACCTTTAAGAAAGAAGGAAAATGGCTGTCCGTAGTCTTCATATTGGGTGTTTTCGTCATGCTCATTCTTTTTGCGGTGCTATTTTTCTTATCGGATAATCTGGAGAAATTGCATCATCTAAAAGGAGTGAAAAAAGGCTTTATATTGGCTATCCCTTTATTATTCCTGTGTATCTCCTCTTATATAGCGGGAAGGAAAATCAAAGGAAGCATTCCTTTGATGAGAAAGATCATTTTGGTCAGTTTAATACTGATGTCGGCAAGCGTGGCATTTGTAGGATATACAAAGGACAAACTCGTGATCATGCTCATTCTAGTGAGTATATTGGGGATTGCCATTGGGGCGCTACTTCCAACATTGGATGCGCTCATCACTGAGAATATCGAAAAGGAACAACGAGGAACCATCTCGTCTTTTTATAGCGCGGCCAGGTTTATCGGTGTCGCGGCAGGACCACCGCTCATGTCTGTGTTAATGAAAAATCATTTAAACATGAGTTATATTATTTCCGCCGTGATTGGTCTCATCTTGCTATTCCTCGTCTTTAAAATCATTAATAAAAAAACATTGAAACCGGACGACAAGAAAGCCGAATCCTAAAGGAATCGGCTTTCTCTTTGTTGTATCTGTCAGTTGTTTTCCATTTGTTGGCCGATTTCTTTTTCGGCCAGCTCAAGATTTGCACTTCTTAAAATGGAGTACTTGTCGACAGAGTCTCCAGGGATACGCTGTGAAGTTGGATTTTCATTAACTGTGACAGTCATTTCTTTATTTTCGGTTACTTTTCGGAATGCATTTTGCTTCTTTGACATATTGCATCTCCTTTCCATTATTTACAGAATAAAAACCATCATGAGGATTTTAGAAGTGGCAAAAGCTATCCTTATATATAGGTTGTCTAGTTTAACTAAAACTATGACCGGATCGGTCAATGAATGGAGATGGATATGAAACCCTTTATCCCACAGCTTGTTTATATCGAACCACGGGCCCTTGAATACCCCTTAGGAAGAGAACTGAAAAAGAAGTTTGAGGACATGGGTATCGAAATCCGTGAAACGACCTCTCATAATCAAATTCGGGACTTACCCGGAGATAATGATCTTCAAAAGTATCGTGTAGCTAAATCCACACTGGTTGTAGGTATCAGAAAGACATTGAAATTCGATACCTCTAAACCTTCGGCCGAGTATGCCATTCCTTTGGCCACAGGCTGTATGGGGCACTGTCATTATTGCTATTTACAGACAACGCTTGGTACCAAACCATATATAAGGACCTATGTTAATCTGGATGAGATTTTTGAGGCTGCAGAAAACTACATGAACGAAAGAAAACCAGAAATTACCCGTTTCGAGGCCGCTTGTACATCTGACATCGTCGGCATTGACCATTTGACACATTCATTAAAACGGGCTATCGAATACTTTGGCAAAAGTGAATATGGTGTGCTTCGGTTTGTAACCAAATTTCATCATGTCGATCATCTCTTGGATGCAAAGCATAATGGTAAGACAAGATTCAGGTTCAGCATCAATTCAAGGTATGTGATCAAGAATTTTGAACCTGGTACCTCAAGCTTTGACGAGAGGATAGAGGCAGCACGAAAAGTGGCGGGTGCGGGCTACCCATTAGGATTCATCGTCGCGCCCATTTATAGGCATGAAGATTGGCAGGGAGGGTATTATGAACTCTTCCAACGATTGAGCGAGGGCTTAAAAGGAGTCGACATACCGGATTTAACGTTTGAATTAATACAACATCGCTTTACGGGGCCTGCTAAAAGAGTGATTCAAAAAAATTATCCCAAAACAAAGTTGGAACTGGATGAAACCAAACGGAAATATAAATGGGGCCGTTATGGAATCGGTAAATACGTTTATCAAAATGAAGAAGCAAAAGAGTTGGAAACGACAATAAGAGAGTATATAGAGGAATTTTTTCCGAAAGCTGTAGTTCAGTACTTTACTTAAAGAGAAAAGTTTCGCCAAAACAGTCATAATAAGCCCTGCTCCTGCTTAAAAATGAATAGACCGGGTGGGGAGGGCAGCTATGATCATTGACGGCGTATTTTCCGGAGGCGGGATAAAAGGCTATGGATTATTGGGTGGATTCCAAGAGTTGGAGGAACGTGGATTTACATTTCATAGAACTGCAGGAACAAGTGCGGGTTCTATTATAGCTGCCTTCATAGCAGCTGGGTATACAGGGGAAGAAATGGAGAAACTCTTTATTGATATAAACCTATCTGGTTTATTGGATAGGAGACACGGTCTTATACCGATTCCTTTTGCAAAATGGCTCTTAGTTTATTGGAAATTGGGATTATACAAGGGGGAGGCATTAGAAAAATGGGTAGCTCAAAAACTGGCTATCAGAAATGTGGTTACCTTCAAAGATCTTCCCCCTCACTCTCTTCGCATAATCGCTTCGGATATCACAAATGGGAAGTTGGTCGTCCTACCTGATGATTTGAAGAACTATGGGATTGACCCTCATACTTTTTCAGTGGCTAAAGCGGTAAGGATGAGTTGCAGCATTCCCTATTTTTTTGAACCAGTCAAGCTGAACGTAGGGAAAAGTACGGCCCTATTCGTTGATGGAGGAGTATTGAGCAACTTCCCCATGTGGTTATTCAATTCTGAACATGTACGAAAGGAACGACCCGTCATCGGTTTGCGATTGAGTGCGGATGAAATATGGAAGCCACATGAGGTAGGAAACGCAGTGGAGTTATTCTCGGCCCTGTTCAAAACGATGAAGGATGCTCACGATGCACGTTATATATCCAAAAAACATGTTAACAACATCGTGTTTATTCCGATGAAGGGGATTTCCGCGATGGATTTCAATATGAATGATGAGATGAAGGGGGAATTAATAGAACGTGGACGAATTTACACAAGGGAGTTTTTAAAACGATGGACCTATTAAAAAGAAAAAAATCGGGCTCCTAAAATGAGGCCCGATTTTTCTTTTTATTTTTTTTTCCTTCAATGACCGTCAAGTGACTCTCCGTTTTCTTACGTGCTAAACCTTTCTTGGACGTTTTCGCTGCCGAAAAGCTAGCCACATTATCCTTTTTCGAAGTTTTGCTCTTTAGCCGCTTTTTCGACTGACGTGCAGCCTTACGAAATGCCTGTTGCTCTTTTTTCACTGGCTTACTCTTTGTTAATCCGGTGTAGATCATATAAATAATCCCAGCGACCGCGGCAATAATCAGAATATTCTTTAGGAGTCCGATTGGGTCAGTAACCATTCTGCTTATCAGTCCGAAGACTCCGAGGGCGATGATTCCGTATATCAAAATAGATATGAAACGTTTCAACAAAGACACCTCCTTAAGAGCATCATAAGCATTTTTAGCTTATTTTAAACATTATCCATTCAAAATATTCCCAAAAAATAAAGAGGGAGTAATACTTATCATATTATTCCGAAAGTCAGTTATAAGTGTTTTACACAATAACATCCGAGTCTAAACCTTCCTCCGTACTTTTTTCCATCTTTAAGAGCTCATTGAAGGAAGCGAGTGCAACCTCGACCTGATCGTCTGAAGGGGATTTTGTGGTTAACAATTGAAGCCAAAGACCAGGATATCCAAGGTAACGAAGAACAGGAATATCTCTCACTTTATTCGTCAACTGCAATACCTCAAAAGCTATACCTAGGACGACAGGGATAAGTAAAACGCGATCCACGACACGGAGCCAAAGAGGATCGGTCGGGACGAGAAGGTACACAAACATGCCGACAATGACAGTAAATAGAATAAAGCTACTGCCGCAACGGTAATGAAGCCTTGAACTTGCCTGGACATTGGCCACATTCAATTCTTTGCCACTTTCAAAGCAATTAATCACTTTATGCTCTGCCCCATGATATTGGAACACGCGCTTGATTAATGGAGTCATGGATACTACGTAAATATATACGAGCAGTAGTATCAATTTAAATAAGCTTTCCACTAGGATCTGGGCCAGGTGACTAGAGAATATGGGTCTTGTCAATTCTGCAAGGAAAACGGGAACGAGGGTGAACAGCAATTTCCCGAATAGGAATGATAGAACACCGATAACAGCCACACTTAACCATACACTAAACCTTGAAGACTCCTTGACTTCTTTTTTCTTTTCTACTTTGGTTCCTTCAGCTTCCTCTTCATACTGTTCTGTGGAAAAATTAAGATGTTTAGAGCCATTTGCACTTGATTGTATAAGGGCAACGATTCCCCGTACAAATGGGATTTTTTTTAGCCGATTCATCATAGGCTTTGATTCGCGTGGTAAATGGTAATACACGATCGTTGAATCCTTGCGACGGACAGCGGTGACTGTGTGATGCTTGCCGCCAAACATGACGCCTTCCACGACAGCCTGCCCTCCATAAACGGGTTTTTGAACCTCAGACATTTCTACACCAACCTAAATAGTTTTTCACGTAGCTCTCTCATGGATGCTAACATGTATAGCCTAAAATATGTTCAGGTTTTTATAAATCGACCTTTCATCAATCAATTGATGATGAGCGGGGAACTTATTCCTAAACACGAACATAAATGAACCATCTCAGGAAGAAACATTCTTATACATATAAACTTCAACATTGAATGGATATTATCCTTTGAGAAAAGTACATTATTTATGAGTTAATCATACAGAATAATAACAAAAACCTCTAGTAAATCTACCCTCGAAGGCCCAAAAAAGAAAATATTCCTATTTAAGAAAGGACATACTATATATCGGAGGTGTTTAAGGTGTCTACAAATGAAACAGGTAATCATCAGCAAGAGAATAAAAGTTTGTTGCTTGCCAATGTATTTGCCATTGGTATTTTTGGGGGAATCTTTGCTAGTTTAGCCGGAGTGGCGGCACATTATTTTAAGTTTATGGAGTTTAGCCCGAAATTCATCTTAACTTCCTGGTCGGATATGTCCTGGATTGACCGTTGGCAGGGAACGATGATGACTTTGCTAGTGTTCGGAATCCTCTCCATTGGTGTTGCTTTCATATATTATGGGCTTTTTAAAAAAATTAAAAGCATTTTTGCTGGTCTGATTTATGGTGTGATTTGTTGGGCATTACTGGTTTTTGTTTTCAAGCCAATGTTTTCAGATTTGCCCGCTGTTTCGAAGATGACATCCAATTCCATCATAACCAGTGTTTGCATTTTTATATTATACGGTCTTTTTGTAGGATATTCTATATCCTATGACCATCAGGAATATCTGCGTCAAAAAGAAATCGCTGAAAATCAATCGGGAAGCTGATCGGGCCGTTTGTAAAAAAGTAGTAAGACAATTTGTAATTATGATAGAATATTCATGGAAAGCATTATTTAACCATGAGCAGGTGTTGGAAAGATGATAAAAATTTTATTAATTAATGGTCCGAACCTTAATCGATTAGGTAAACGGGAACCGGTTCATTATGGCTCCTCTACCCTAGAAGATGTGGAAGCCCAATTGAATGAGCAAGCAGAAGGGTTAGATGTGGACTTGAGCTGTTTTCAATCTAATCATGAAGGTGCGATCATCGATAAACTACATTGGTCAGAAGATCATGGATTCGATGGGGTCATCATTAATCCAGGAGCATTCACGCATTACAGCTATGCGATTCGTGATGCGATTGCCGGTATTGATGTTCCGGTTATTGAGGTGCATATTTCGAATATACATGCCCGTGAGAGTTTCCGTCACGAATCGGTTACTGCCCCGGTATCAGCTGGACAGATTGTCGGATTGGGAATACATGGGTATGAATTGGCATTACAGGCCATTACGAAAATTGCAAGGGGGATAATTAAATGAATAAACTGGAACGGTTGCGCGAATCAATGGAAAAAGTGAACGTTGATGGGTTATTAATTACAAGTACATATAACCGCCGGTTTATGACTAACTTCACGGGAAGTACCGGTGTCGTGCTGGTTTCACAGAAAGAGGCTAAGTTCATCACGGACTTCCGATATGTAGAACAGGCCGGGACCCAGGCTAGGGGTTTTGAAATCGTTCAACATAAAGGAACACTCCTTGAAGAAGTCGGGAAACAAGTTGAAGAGATGAAAATTACCAAATTGGGCTTTGAACAAGACCATATGACATTTGCCACATATAAGGCTTATGAAAAGGCTATCAAAGCTCAACTTTTGCCGTTGTCGGGAGTAATTGAGAATTTACGCTTGATAAAGACTTCTTCAGAGATTAAGATATTAAAGGAAGCGGCTGCTATCGCTGATGCTGCCTTTACACATATTCTTGATTTTATTCGTCCAGGCGTCACTGAGCTGGATGTGTCCAATGAACTTGAATTCTTCATGAGGAAACAAGGCGCAACTTCATCTTCTTTCGATATCATTGTCGCATCAGGTGTTCGATCTGCTCTTCCACATGGTGTTGCAACGGATAAGACTATCGAAAAAGGTGACTTCATCACATTGGATTATGGTGCGTACTATAATGGATATGTATCGGATATCACCCGCACATTAGCAGTCGGTAAGCCAAGTGAAGAACTTATTAATATTTATGACATTGTTTTAGAAGCTCAATTACGCGGCATGGCTGGGATTAAACCTGGGATGACGGGTAGGGAAGCGGATGCACTAACTCGCAATTTAATTGAAGAAAAAGGGTTTGGACAATACTTTGGACACTCGACGGGACATGGAATTGGTCTTGAAGTCCATGAAGGTCCCGCATTATCCGTAAGGTCTGATATCATTTTAGAACCAGGCATGGCAGTTACCGTTGAACCGGGGATTTACCTACCGGGAATTGGCGGAGTACGCATTGAAGATGATACAATCGTTACATTAAGTGGTAACGAAGCACTTACTCATTCATCAAAAGAGTTAATCATTCTGTAAACATGTACATGTAGGAGGACAAATTTATGATTTCAGTAAACGATTTTCGCACAGGTGTAACCATTGAAGTAGATAATGGAATTTGGCAGGTTATTGAATTCCAACACGTTAAACCAGGTAAGGGAGCGGCATTTGTACGTTCTAAATTACGTAATCTTCGTACAGGTTCCATCCAAGAAAAAACTTTCCGCGCCGGTGAAAAAGTGGCGAAAGCACATATCGAGAACCGCAAAATGCAGTATCTTTATGCAAGTGGAGACAGCCATGTATTCATGGATAACGAAACATACGACCAAATCGAACTTCCAGCATCAAGTATCGAACGCGAATTGAAATTCTTAAAGGAAAACATGGAAGTACATATCTTGACTTTCCAAGCGGAAACACTGGGCGTCGAGCTTCCTAATACAGTTGAACTTGAAGTTGCTGAAACAGAGCCAGGCATTAAAGGCGATACATCTTCAGGTGGAACAAAAACTGCTGTACTTGAAACGGGCCTTTCCGTTCAAGTGCCATTCTTCATCAACCAAGGCGACAAATTATTGATTAACACAAACGAAGGTTCATACGTATCACGTGCCTAAGTTAACCTAAGTCATAAGAAGTCCGGGATTAATCATCCCGGGCTTTTTTTTATGTTTTTTTAGTCACAAAGATGATTTCAGGCGATGCTTCTTTGATTAGCTTGTCATCATTATATGATTCCCGGCATACATTTTATTGAAAGTGGTGTATACAGGAGGATTGCCTAAATGGAAATGGTACTTTCTTTTCTACCGAAAAAACTATGCGCACATCTCCAAGGGATGACCCCGATGATGATAGAAAAAATAGAAGAGCTGAGGATTCGAGTCGGCAGGCCGTTAGAAGTGATAGTAGGGGGAAATCCTTTCTTTTTCCCTTATGAAGTGACCCCGAGTGATGCAGAGCAATTACTGAATTCTATAGGCCAATTTTCGCTATATACGCTAGAAGAAGAATTAAAGCGCGGTTATATCACCATAGCCGGGGGACATCGTGTAGGACTAGCGGGCAAGGTCATACTGGAAAATGGGATGGTCAAGGCGATAAGGGATATCTCGTCCTTTAATATTCGGGTAGCACGTGAAAAGATAGGGGCAGCTGAACCACTCACGGCTTATTTATATAATGGGGAATGGCAGCATACCCTTTTAATCGGTGCCCCCCAGTCAGGGAAAACGACCATTTTGCGTGATATTGCCAGAATGATCTCGAGTGGAATCGATCGGAAGGGCATCCCTCCTCAAAAAGTGGGGATTGTGGATGAACGATCGGAAATAGCTGGTTGTGTTCATGGAGTTCCTCAACTTGAATTCGGCCCAAGGGTGGATGTCCTTGATGGCTGCCCCAAAGCGGAAGGGATGATGATGATGATTCGTTCTATGTCCCCGGATGTATTGGTTGTGGATGAAATTGGACGGGCAGAGGATACACAAGCGGTACTCGAAGCCGTAAACGCAGGAATTAAACTGATCATCACTACGCATGGCCATACACTGGAGGAAGTGAAAAAACGTCCTTTTGTATCGGAAATCTTAAGACAGAATATTTTTGAACGCTTTATTGAATTACAAAGAAGTAAGACAGGAGACCGGAGTTATAGGGTGTTCGATGCGGCGGGTGGCCAATTATTCTTAGGTGGAGCCGTGAGTCCTCATGTTTAAGATGATTGGAGCGGCCATCATTATTTTAGCCACAACATGGGCGGGCTTTGAAGCCGCCAAGAAATTGAGTATGCGCCCCCGCCAGTTACGTCAACTAAAAGTCGCCATGCAATCGCTTGAAGCTGAAATCATGTATGGGCAGACCCCTTTGAAAGAAGCAGCCCAGAAGCTCTCCAAGCAAATGCCAAAACCACTTTCCCACTTTTTCCATACGTTTGCCAATCGACTTGAATCAGGCGAAACCACTGTAAAAGAGGCTTGGGACGCTAGCTTGAAAAAGATATGGCAGTCCCTTGCTTTAAAGCAAGGGGAGTTTGAAATCCTATCTCAGTTCGGTGAAACCCTTGGGAGAAGTGATAAATATCATCAGCAAAAACAAATCATGCTAACGATGGCACACTTGGAACGGGAAGAGAACGATGCACTGGAACGACAGAGAAAGTATGAAAAGATGATGAAGAGCCTAGGCTTTTTATCAGGATTATTATTAATCATTTTGCTGATGTAGGGCATATGCGGGAGGGATAAACATGGGCATTGATGTGGACATCATATTCAAGATAGCGGGTGTGGGGCTTGTCGTGGCGTTTCTTCATACGATTCTCGATCAGGTAGGGAAAAAGGAATATGCTCAGTGGGTGACACTTTTTGGCTTTATCTATATTTTGTTTATGGTAGCTTCCGTGGTAGAGGATCTATTTCAAAAAATTAAGTCCGTATTCCTATTCCAGTAAAGGGGGTAATCGCGATTGAAATCATAAAAATCGTCGGAATTGCCCTAGTAGCCACCTTTTTAGCCTTGATAGTCAAGGAGCAGAAGCCAAATTTTGCTTTTTTGTTAGTCGTTTTTGTAGGTTGTACAATCTTTCTCTTTCTGGCGGATAAAATATACGAAATCATTTTGATGCTTGAAAAGATAGCTGTGAATGCGAATGTCAATACAGTTTATTTAGAGACAATCTTGAAAATTATCGGAATTGCTTATATCGCTGAATTTGCTTCTCAAATCACAAAAGATGCAGGTCAAGGGTCATTAGCTTCCAAAATAGAACTGAGCGGGAAGATTTTGATCTTGGCCATGGCCATTCCCATTTTGACGGTCATTATTGAAACGGTAATACAGATGCTCCCTAGTTAATGGACTATTCCAACTAGTCAATTGAGGTGAATGTATGAAGCAGCAGATGCCTTTCTTATTCTTCCTATTCGTTTTATTCTTTTTCCTGCATACATCTGTTGGACATGCTGCCGAAAATGGTGAAATCAAGAATGAGCCCATTAAGCAATCTGAGGAAGAACAGACATGGAGGGATAACCAGGAACCAATCATGCAATCAGAACTGGTACAAGCCCAAATTGAAAGATTAGGCGTTGACGAGCTCAAGCAATATTGGGATGACATCGTAACGGAATATGGCGGTTTCTTACCCGAAAGCCAAAAGGGTAGTTTTATGGATTTTGTGAGCGGTGAGAAGAAATTTTCATTCGAACAATGGTTTAAAGGCATAATGAAATTCGTCTTTCATGAACTCCTTGTAAACGGTAAATTACTGGGATCGCTCATTCTTTTGACCGTGTTCAGCATGTTTCTGCAAGCACTACAGAATGCTTTTGAACAGAGCTCAGTGAGTAAGGTGGCCTATGCGATCGTTTATATGGTATTGATCATATTGGCACTGAATAGTTTCCATGTGGCCATTGAATATACAAAAGATACGATTGATCTAATGATTTCCTTTCTAATGGCGCTCCTACCTTTGTTGTTAGCTTTAATAGCGGCTTCAGGTGGTCTTGTATCCGCTGCATTCTTTCATCCAATCTTAATGTTCCTGATGAATACCAGTGGGATCTTGATCCAATATGTCGTCCTGCCTCTCTTATTCTTCGCTGCCATTTTAAGTATTGTCAGCACATTGTCTGAACATTACAAAGTGACCCAACTCGCGCAATTGCTTCGTAATTTTGCTATCGGGATCCTGGGTGCCTTCATGACGATATTTCTCGGTGTGATTTCCGTCCAGGGTGCCTCATCCGCCGTTGCCGATGGAGTGACGATCAGGACGGCAAAATTCATTACCGGTAATTTCATTCCGGTGATAGGGCGTATGTTCACTGATGCGACTGATACAGTCATTAGTGCATCAGTCCTTCTTAAAAATACGGTGGGCTTGGCAGGTGTCGTCATCCTTCTGCTCATCATTGCTTTCCCCGCCATAAAGATCTTAATGATCGCTTTTGTCTATAAGTTGGCTGCCAGTCTTTTGCAACCACTTGGAGGAGGACCCGTCATCAATTGTCTCGACATTATCAGTAAGAGTATGATTTATATTTTTGCAGCGCTGGCCATCGTATCTCTCATGTTCTTTTTATGCATCACCGTAATTATCGCAGCCGGGAATATAACGCTGATGGTCCGCTAGGAAGGATGAAGTGTGAGTGAGCTTTTTAGCTGGTTGGATAACAAATATTATCGTATTTGTATTGCTGGCAACCGTGATTGATATGCTGCTTCCCAGTTCAGCACTGCAAAAATATGCAAAAATGGTCATCGGACTATTATTGATCGCGATAATCCTTACTCCAATTTTGGGACTATTTCATACGGATTTTGATAAAATTCTTTCCACTGTGACAAGTGAATTTGAAAACCCAAATAAAAAAGATTTAGGAAATTTAACAGAAATGAAGAAAAAAGAAATACAAGCTACCCAAGGTGCATATATTTTAGAACAAATGGCTGTTGACCTACAGACAGAAGTGGAAGAGGAGTTGGTGGAGGAGTACCAAGTGAAGATCAGTTCGATTGAAGTCGGAGTCACGAATGAAGAAAGTCCGAGCTTAGAAGAACTACAGCATATCAATATTTCATTGGAGGAGGCGGAAAAAAGAGACTCATCCTCCGCGATAGAGACGGTGGCTAAGGTGGACATCAGCACCCGGGAAAAGACCACACCTACTATGTTGAACCTCGAAGCCGTCAAGAAGTTTCTGGCAGCAAGTTGGTCTGTCGATGAAGAAATCATTGAAATCGCCGGGGAGAGGAGTGACTGAGATATGAATAAAGATAAGGGTCCATTATCCTGGCTAAACAAACTATTGAACAAAGATCCGGACCAAAAAGATCCGCAAGATAAAAAACCTTCGATGTATATCTATGCCTTAATTGTTGTCCTTTTGGGTGTGGGAATCATGATGGCCGGGAATCTATTGACCACCACGAACCAAGCCGGGAAGATAACGGGCGATAAAGCGGTATTCAGTAATAATAAGCAGGAAGAAGAGGATGTGGAAACATTCGGTCAGAAAAACCAGACCGACTTCAAGTCGACAAAAGATTACGAAGTATACCTGGCGAACGAAATGAAGGAAGCCCTGGAATCCATTGTAGGTGTGGAGGATGTAAAAGTCGTAATCTATGTGGATGCATCCGAGAAAAAAGTCTATGAAAGAAATAAAACCACTCAAAAACAAGTGACTCAAGAAACCGACCAGGAAGGCGGAAAAAGAACCGTCGAAGACACCTCGGTAGATGAACAGCTTGTCCTGATTAAAAACGGGGAAAAAGAGGGACCAATCATTTCCGAAACCCAAAAGCCAAGCGTACGAGGGGTCCTCGTTGTCGCTAAAGGGGCAGATAATATACAAATTAAGAAATGGATTGTCGAAGCTGTAACACGCTCGCTTGATGTGTCAAGTCACCGGGTTTCTGTCATGCCTAAAAAATAAGGGGGAAAACGAACATGTTATTGAAAAAACAAACGGTTTGGTTATTGACGATGTTAAGTCTAGTAGTGGTGCTCTCGGTCTACTATTTAACGGCTCCTGAAGAAAATGCAGCAGATTTGCCGGCAACGGAAGAACAAAAAAATCAGACAGAAAGTCAAACGGAAAGCAAAGGAGACATTAAAGAAGAAAGCAAAAAGGAAACGGAGACTTCCACAGGGGATAATGGTTCTTCTGTAACTATTGCTTCCGGTGACGAATTTGAGGCATTAAGAATGCAAATTGAGGACGAACGTGCGAAATTGAATGAAGAGTTAACGGTTAAAATGGGGGATACCGATCTATCCGCTGAAGAAAGAGATGAAGCTTATGCTAAAATCGAACAATTAAGTGAAACGAAAGTGAAGGAAAATATCATTGAAAACTTAATTGTAGCGATGGATTATAATGCTGCGCTTGTCCGGGTTGATGGAACGGATGTAAAAGTGAGTGTAAAAGCTGATAAACAAACGAAGACGGAAGCTAATAACATCATACGCCTTGTACGTAAAGAAGTGGAGAATGCACAAAATGTAGTCGTGAATTTCCAACCGGAAAAATAATTTTAAAGTGAGTGGAAACTGATACACAACAGTTTTTCGAAAAAGGAAATATGCATGCTGGTTCTTTTCTTTAGTAGAAAAGGCCTTTTTTTTCGGAAAAAAATGGATGGTCGCGATTTGGTGGTTCCAAAAAAAGGAGACAAAAAAATAAAAATACCTCCCCTCGGCATTATCCAATGTAATCCCTTTAAAGTAATAAAAAAGGCGGTTTTACATGGTTTTTACCGTTTTAATAGGGGGAAATTCCGAATTATATTTTAAAAATAGATTTAAAAAATTCACAATCTTAAGATAAAAGTGTAATATAGAACTGTAAATAGCAAGTCCCAACTAATCTATCATTGAATATATACAAGCTAATATTGTATGATATTAGAAGCAGGTATTAAAAAATTCAAAACTTCCTGCTAGACATATTTTTTGAGGGATTTACTTCTGTTATATTACAGAAGGGATATGTGAAATGTCTTTCGGTGTTTTAAAAGAAACGGCTCCGGTGCTAGAGACGGCAGAGGCCAAAGACGATGGGCAAATTACATATACATATTGAATTGTCTCAAATTTCCATTAAATCAGACAAGGGGTGCCTAAAATGAAGGTCCAAGAAATTCGTGAAATTATTAAGTTAGTCGATCAATCTAACATCGGTGAATTTGTTTATGAAAATGAAGGAACCAAAATTTTGCTGAAGAAAACGGAAGCGGGTACAGTAGCTTATCCAGCACCTGCTCAAGAAGTCGTACAAGCTAAAGCGGCTGTTGAAGTCACACCTACACCAGCAGCCCAGCCAGTAGCTAAAGCGCCAGAAGCAGCAACACCAGCAACTCCTATAAATGAGCAAGAAAACTTACATAAAATCACATCCCCAATGGTGGGAACGTTCTATCAATCTCCTTCTCCTGATGCTGATGCATACGTGAAAGTAGGCTCCAAAGTAACGGCGGACAAAATTGTCTGCATCGTGGAAGCTATGAAACTTTTCAATGAAATTGAAGCGGAAGTAAACGGGGAAATTGTAGAAGTACTTGTAAAAGAAGGCCAACTTGTAGAATATGGTCAACCATTATTTTTAGTAAAGCCTGAATGAGGAGCTGTTTCTAAATGATTAAGAAGGTATTGATTGCAAATCGCGGTGAAATTGCAGTCCGGATTATTAGGGCTTGCAAGGAGCTTGGTATTGAAACTGTAGCGGTTTATTCAGAAGCCGACAAAGAGGCACTACATGTACAAATTGCTGACGAAGCTTACTGTATTGGTCCTAAACTATCAAAAGATAGTTATTTAAATACAACGAACATTATCAGCACAGCCAAGAAAACAGGTGCGGATGCCATCCATCCTGGATATGGTTTCCTTGCAGAAAATGCTAACTTTGCGGAGCTATGTCGTGAATGTAATATTATATTCATAGGACCAAGTCCTGAGGCCATCAATAAAATGGGAACTAAGGACGTGGCAAGGGAGACCATGCGTAAAGCTGGTGTTCCTATCGTACCAGGTTCAAAAGGAATCATTAAGGACACGGATGAAGGTGTGGCACTTGCCAAGGAAATGGGCTACCCAGTCATCATTAAAGCTACAGCTGGTGGCGGCGGTAAAGGGATCCGTGTTGCGAGAACGGAAGAAGAGCTCGTCAAAGGCATTAATATCACGCAACAAGAGGCAGCAACGGCCTTCGGCAACCCGGGCGTATATATTGAAAAGTATATCGAGGACTTCCGTCATGTTGAAATTCAGGTGATGGCTGATAACCACGGGAATGCCATTCATTTAGGAGAGCGTGACTGCTCGGTTCAACGACGTTTACAAAAGCTTGTTGAAGAAACACCATCTCCGGCCCTTGATGGGGAGACACGTGCGGAAATGGGACAAGCTGCCGTTACAGCTGCTCTTGCCGTTAATTATTCCGGTGCAGGTACGGTGGAATTCATTTATGATTATGTGAATAGGAAGTACTATTTCATGGAAATGAATACACGTATCCAAGTGGAACATCCTGTTACGGAAATGGTCACAGGTGTAGACTTGATTAAAGAACAAATCAAAGTCGCTTCTGGCGATAAGCTTTCTCTTTCACAGGAAGAAGTGACCTTTAACGGTTGGTCAATCGAATGCAGGATCAATGCGGAAAATCCTGAAAAGAATTTCATGCCTTCCGCAGGGAAAATCCAGATGTATTTACCACCAGGTGGATATGGCGTCCGTGTGGATTCTGCAGCATACCCAGGATATACAATACCGCCATATTACGATTCCATGATTGCTAAATTAATTGTCCATGCACCGACAAGAGAAGAAGCAATCGAGAAAATGAAACGAGCTTTAGGCGAGTTTGTCATTGAGGGAATTAAGACTACAATTCCTTTCCATATTAAGTTACTTCAGCATGAACAATTTGTTTCTGGAGAATTTAATACCAAATTCCTTGAAATTTATGATGTAATGAACTCATAATGTAAAGGAAGACAGGAGGTGCTTTTAGAATGAGTGAATTGGAAGGCAAGTTACTCGAAATGGATGAATACAATAGTGGACTTGGTAAAGTTGAGATTGCACCTGAGGTTATAGAAGTTATCGCGGGTATTGCTGCATCGGAAGTGGAAGGTGTAGCACATATGCGGGGGAATTTTGCGACAGGCGTAGTAGAAAAGCTTGGCAAGAAGAACCACGGCAAAGGTGTTAAAGTAGACTTAACAGGTGAAACGATCAAAGTCGATCTATATTGTGTGATGAAATTTGGTGTGTCTATTCCGAAAATTGCACAGGAAGTTCAAGACAATATTCGTGAAGCGTTACTAAATATGACTGCTATCGACGCGGGAGAAGTAAACATTCATGTTGTTGGAATAGCTTTCGAAAATGCAAAAAATGAAACGGATTACGAGCAAGAAGTGTAATCGGCATCATTCTAACTAAAACCTGCAAAAACCCGACTATATGTCGGGTTTTTGTTTTGAGTCTTTATTCAATGAATCCATCCCGCTCTCATAATATTCTGTTATACGAACATAATAAGGCGGTGTATGGAAGTTTCCCTTTAATTTACGTGGGTTTTCTGTTAGAGTGTAAAAGATGAAATATGATCATGAAAGCTAAGCAGGGACTTTTGACAGTTTCGAAAAAATATAACATGATCCGTTGTACAAAAGTTAAATGGCGAAACATCCATTTAACGTGAATCCTCATGAGAAATTGCATAGAGGTTCATGTCATGGAGAGTATTTTGACGTTTTTGTTAGCGGAAAATAGATGAATCTATAGAAATTACGATAAAGAACTTAATATTTTCGATAAATTGTTGATTATTGTTCGTCTGTACTAGCATTTTCATATATAATAGTAGATGTCAAAGGAGTAAGATTATGAAAAGAAGAGTAGCCCGTGAAAAATCCCTTCAAGCACTATACCAAATAGATATCGCCAAGTCAGAACCGGAAGAAGCTATGGAAAGTGTGCTGAACGGTGCACCCACTGACGAGTATTTCGAAACATTAGTTACAGGGATAGCGGAAAAGCGTGAACAGATTGATGGAATGATCAGAGATAATTTGGAAAACTGGACATTGGAAAGACTCGCAAATATCGATCGGAATCTACTGCGTATCGCAGTTTATGAAATGATCCATTGTGATGATGTCCCGGTAAGTGTTGCGATGAATGAAGCTATTGAAATTGCTAAGAAATTCGGTGATGACCAATCAAGCAGCTTTGTGAATGCCGTTTTATCCAAAGTCAAAGAAAAAGTCGGCAACTAAAGCTATTTTAGGTACTGATGGGTCTCCGCAATTTCTTTAGCGAAAGTTAACTTGGGAGGAACTACACATGTCAGCTCAAATCATTAATGGTAAAGAAATTGCAGAGTCGGTAAGGCAGGATATTAGCAAGGAAGTCCAACAATTACGTGAAAAAAATGTTGTGCCCGGATTGGCCGTTATATTAGTCGGTGACAATCAGGCTTCACAAACCTATGTGCGAAATAAGCAAAAAGCTTGTGAAGATTTAGGCATGCATTCCGTGTTAATCCAAAAACCTGCGGATTTAACACAGCAGGAATTAATACAGAACATCGATGAATTAAACCAGGATGACAGCATTCATGGGATTTTGGTGCAGCTGCCGTTACCTGGACATATTCAGGAAAAAGCGATTATTGAAGCGATTTCACCTGAGAAGGATGTTGACGGGTTCCATCCAATCAACATTGGCAGGATGATGACGGGACAGGATGCTTTCTTGCCGTGCACGCCGTATGGAATTATGGTCATGCTTGAACATATCGATTATAACCTTGAAGGCAAGCACGTCGTTATTGTCGGAAGAAGCAATATCGTAGGGAAACCATCAGGACAGTTGTTTTTGAATGCGGATGCAACGGTTACATATTGCCACTCTAAGACGAGTGACCTTGCTTACTTTACTAAACAAGCTGATGTGGTCGTGGTTGCCGTCGGTAAAAGAGATACAATCACCAGTGCCCACATTAAAGAGGGTGCCGTCGTGATTGATGTTGGCATGAACAGAAATGATGAAGGTAAGCTTTGTGGAGACGTTTCGTTTGAAGAAGTGAAGGAAAAAGCTTCTTACATTACCCCTGTACCTAGAGGCGTAGGTCCGATGACGATTACGATGCTCATGAAGAATACTGTTAAATCTGCTCAGAAAACACTTAACTTGGATAAACAAACAATGAAAAGTTAAAAAAAATGCCAAATTATTTTAAAGAAGCGGACCTCTTGTTTTATAATAACAAGAGACCGCTTTTTTCTATGTAAAGATTAACTGGGACTATAAGTCTGCAGTAAAGGCTGGTTCCCTTTATATCCGATTCTGTCGGAAGGAGACATTATATGAGCGACCAACAATATTTAAGTGTGTCGGCTTTAACAAAATATATAAAACGAAAGTTCGATGTGGATCCGCATTTGCAAAATGCATACATAAAAGGGGAAATATCCAATTTCAAACAGCATACAAGCGGGCATATGTACTTTACTTTAAAAGACGAGAAAGCCCGTTTGCTGGCTGTCATGTTTGCGGCTAACAACAAAGGGATGAAATTCACACCTGAAAATGGGATGAAGGTACTTGTAAGGGGAGATATATCCCTATACGAAGCCAGTGGACAGTATCAGCTTTATGTGAAAAGCATGGCTCCTGACGGTGTGGGGGATCTATACATTGCATATGAACAGTTAAAGAAAAAACTGGAAGAAGCAGGATTATTCCTGGCTAAACATAAGAAAGCGATTCCGCAATACCCCAAATCGGTGGGGGTCATTACATCACCGACTGGGGCAGCTTTAAGGGATATTATAACGACCATCAAGCGGCGTTATCCCATTACTAAAATCATTGTTTATCCAGCTCTTGTACAAGGAAATAATGCTGCTAAATCGATTGCACAGGCGATTTCACTGGCCAATGCAAGAGCAGAATCCGATGTGCTGATAGTTGGGAGGGGCGGTGGTTCCATCGAGGAACTTTGGGCCTTCAATGAAGAGATAGTAGCTGAGTCGATATATGATTCGGATATTCCCATTATCTCAGCAGTGGGGCATGAAACGGATTTCACGATTGCTGACTTTGTTGCTGACATGCGTGCGCCGACTCCTACGGGGGCAGCGGAGCTTGCAGTGCCTCACCTGAATGAAATATTGGAAAGGTTGATGAATCGCAAGAATCGTTTGACACGTTCCATCCAGGAGCAAGTGAATGCCAATCGTACACATTTGAGTAGGCTTGAAAGGTCTTACGCATTCCGTTACCCTCATAAAATGTACGAACAAAAACTTGAACAGTTGGATAGGGCAACAGAGAGGTTAGGGAAAACCAGTACGCGATATTTCCTGAAGAAAAGGGATGAATTGAATCAGATTACTGAAGTTCTGAATAAACAGCATCCTGAGCAATTGGTCAGGACTTCAAAGGAAAACCTGCAGCAGTACGAAAAAGCGCTGCGTAAGACTATGGAAGCCATCTATCGTCAAAAATCACAGCGATTCGTTTCAATGACTGCGACTCTATCGGCCCTAAGCCCACTGAAGATCATGGAGCGGGGCTATGGGTTAGTCTTTACTGAAGATGAGACGTTAATTAAAAGCACACAGCAAGTATCCACTGGAGATAAGATAGCTGTTTCGATAAAAGACGGAACACTTGAATGTGAGATAACCGAAATAAAGGAGCGGATTGAGCCATGACTAACAAAAAGGATATTACATTTGAAGAAGCGATGGAGAACCTCGAGAAAATTGTAGAACAGTTGGAAGAAGGAGATGTACCATTGGAAAAAGCCATTTCCATTTATAAACAAGGAATGGATTTATCCAGACTATGCCATACCAAGTTGAAAACTGTCGAGGATCAATTAACGCAAATTTTACGCGAAGATGGAGAACTGGAAAACTTTGCGGTTCAGGAGGAAGAATAATATGAGTACGGCAACGTTCGAAACTTTTTCGAAAGAGTATAAAGCGTTAATAGAGAAAGAAGTCGTTGAATATGTGAAGAAATTGAACGCTCCAGAAAGTGTCAAAGAAGCTATGGCCTATTCCTTGGAGGCAGGCGGAAAACGCATCCGTCCTTTATTGGTCTTCTCGGTATTGTCGGCATTCGGAAAAGATTTGAGGTTGGGGATTCCGGCTGCAGCGGCAATTGAAATGATTCATACGTATTCTTTGATTCATGATGACCTGCCAGCGATGGATGATGATGATCTCCGACGCGGAAAACCGACGAATCATAAAGTTTTCGGTGAAGCGGTGGCCGTACTCGCGGGTGATGCCTTACTTACATATAGCTTCCAATTGGTGGCTGAAATGTCTGATCCCGAAGTGAGTGCGGAGATGAAGTTGGATTTAGTAACTGAAATTGCAAAATCCGCCGGTGCAGAAGGAATGGTTGGAGGACAAGTAGCAGATATGGAAGGCGAAGAAAAGCAGCTGACCCTTAGTGAAATGGAGTATATTCATGAACATAAAACGGGGAAACTATTGGCGGCAAGTATCCTTTCAGGTGCCATCTTAGCTGGAGCCGATGCCAATCAACGTCAGCATCTCCGCGATTTTGCTTATCACTTGGGACTTGCTTTTCAAATCCGGGATGATATCCTGGATATTGAAGGTTCGGTCGAGCTTATTGGTAAGCCTGTCGGCAGTGACGCGGCGAACCACAAAAGCACCTATCCTTCCCTGCTGACGCTACAGGGAGCCAAGGACAAATTGAATCATCATATCCAATTGGCGCATGCTTCCTTAGCGGAAACGAAATTACAAACGGGCCTATTGAATGAATTAACGGATCTAATAGCGAATCGAGATCATTGAGCATTACCAAATTTGTTATCAAACAAAGTTTTATGGTATACTCATTGTGAAAATTTATGCAACATAAAATGAATTCATAAATGACGATACGTGATAAAATTGGTATATAAAGCCGCCGAAATCACCTGGGTGTTGGCGGCTATTTTTTAACTTAAAAAGAATTTTTCGGTCAAGCCTTCTATAATAGTCGCTTTTGAGGCTCTGATTATGCTTACAACCGGAAATGACAGAAAGTGAGTGGTCCTGTTTGGATCTTCTATCTATAAAAGACCCTTCATTTTTGAAGAAAATGAATAATGAAGAGCTTGTCGAATTAAGTGTGGATATTCGTAAATTCCTCGTGGAGAAATTATCGGTAACTGGTGGGCATATCGGTCCCAATTTAGGCGTGGTCGAGTTGACAATCGCGCTTCATAAAGAATTTGATAGTCCGAATGATAAAATTTTATGGGATGTAGGTCATCAATCTTATGTTCATAAAATCTTAACAGGAAGAGCCGGAGAGTTTAATACGTTAAAGAAATACAAAGGGCTTTGTGGTTTTCCAAAAATGATTGAAAGCCCTCATGATGTTTGGGAAACGGGACATAGCTCGACCTCTCTTTCCGCTGCCATGGGAATGGCTGCAGCCCGTGATATCAAAGGAGAAAAGAGTTTTATCCTACCAGTGATAGGGGATGGCGCCCTTACAGGTGGAATGGCTCTTGAAGCCTTGAATCATATCGGTGATGAGAAAAAGGACATGATCGTTATATTGAATGATAATGAAATGTCCATTGCCCCTAATGTAGGCGCCTTGCACTCGGTACTGGGAAGATTAAGGACAGCAGGAAAATACAACTGGGCAAAAGACGAGTTGGAAATGTTCTTGAAAAAGATTCCCGCAGTCGGTGGCAAACTAGCAGCAACGGCCGAACGCTTGAAAGACAGTATGAAATACCTGTTGGTGTCCGGCATGTTTTTCGAGGAGTTAGGTTTTACCTATCTTGGACCAGTAGATGGCCATAATTATGAAGAACTGTTAGATAACTTGAGATTTGCCAAGAAAACTAAGGGTCCTGTCCTATTGCACGTAATTACCAAAAAAGGAAAAGGGTACTCACCTGCTGAGCTTGATACGACAGGCAATTGGCATGGAACAGGCCCATACAAAATTGAAACGGGTGACTTCGTTAAATCACCTAGTAAAGGGCCGGCTTGGAGTGCGTTAGTAAGTGAAACGGTACGCAAGCTTGCACGAAATGACGAACGTATCGTCGCGATAACACCTGCGATGCCCGTTGGATCGAAGTTAGTCGGTTTTGCGAATGAATTTCCTGAGCGTTTTTATGATGTTGGAATTGCTGAGCAGCATGCCGCTACTTTCGCAGCCGGGTTGGCAACCCAGAAAATGAAACCGTTTTTGGCGATTTACTCAACCTTCTTGCAAAGAGCGTATGATCAGGTGGTACATGATATCTGCCGTCAAAACTTGAATGTCTTTATTGGCATTGACCGTGCCGGTCTTGTCGGTTCTGATGGGGAAACGCATCAAGGTGTGTTCGATATCGCGTTCCTACGCCATGTTCCTAATATGGTATTGATGATGCCTAAAGATGAAAATGAAGGTCAGCATATGGTCAATACAGCCATTAATTATGATGATGGTCCCATAGCCATGCGTTTTCCGCGCGGAAATGGACAGGGAGTCGTCATGGATACAGAATTACAACAAATCCCGATTGGTTCATGGGAAGTATTGAAAGAAGGATCGGACGTTGCCATTTTAACATTTGGGACAACTATTCCGATGGCTCTTGAAGCAGCAGCCCAACTTGAAAAAGAGGACTACTCTGTAAAGGTTATCAATGCTCGTTTCATAAAGCCTCTTGATGAAAAGATGCTTAGCAGCTTACTTGGCGAGAAAATGCCAATATTGACAATTGAAGAAGCCATTCTTCAAGGTGGATTCGGTAGTTCAGTACTTGAATATGCACATGACCAAGGGTTCTACGGGGCAATCATTGACCGAATGGGCATACCAGATTACTTCGTTGAACACGGTAGTGTGGACGAGTTACTGGAAGAAATCGGCCTAACAACGGATACGGTTAAGAAAAAGATTAAAATGATAACGCCAAAAAAAGAAAAAAGGGCCTGACAATATGAAAGTAGCGAAAGAAAGATTAGATGTTTTATTAGTAGAACAAGGATTGGCCGAAACGCGTGAAAAAGCAAAGCGTATGGTGATGGCTGGGCTTGTCTATGCAAATGAAGAAAGATATGAAAAACCAGGGGAAAAAGTGCCGGTTGATCTTGAATTGACGATAAAAGGGAAAGTGATGCCTTATGTATCAAGAGGTGGTCTGAAACTTGAGAAGGCATTGAAAGAATTTGATTTACACGTCGATGGAAAGATCCTTCTGGATATCGGCTCATCCACTGGGGGCTTTACCGATTGTGCTTTACAGAATGGCGCCATCATGTCTTATGCTCTTGATGTTGGCTATAATCAACTTGCATGGAAGCTAAGACAAGATGAGCGGGTTAAGGTCATGGAACGGACTAATTTCCGCTATGTCACACCTGCTGATTTAGATGGACAGATGCCTAACTTTGCAAGCATTGATGTATCTTTCATCTCGCTCACTTTGATTTTACCTGTGTTAAAAACCTTGCTTGTTCCAAAAAGCGACGTCGTGGCACTTGTAAAACCTCAATTTGAAGCGGGGAAGGGTCAAGTTGGCAAAAAAGGGATTGTCCGTGAGCCTAAAATTCATAAAGAAGTGTTGAACAAGATTATTTCCTTTGCACAAATGGAAGGATACGATATTAAAGATGCTTCCTTCTCTCCTATTACTGGTGGGGACGGCAACATAGAATTTCTGCTCCATTTATTTTGGGAGGGCCCAAAAGAAGTGGGAGATATGCTACTATCCAAAACGGTGGATGATATCGTTGGGGAAGCCCATGCCCAATTTAAAAAAGAATAGATAAGTCTTCGTATGGCTCCTTTGGCTGAATGGTTAGCTAAAGGAGCTTTTTTTCTTGAAATGGTTCATGTTCATGCACCAAGGTTTAGAAAAAGTATGCAAAGAAAGTTTTAGTACAAAATAAGGGATAAGAAATGTATATTAGAGAAAAAAGTTGTACAATTGTATAAAAATCCGCTAACATTAATATTAGCCTCTTTCTTCGACGGTTTTCTTGTGTGTTAGGGACGTTTGTGAGGATTAGGAAAAGTAAAGCAATTACATATGGTCAGCTTGCTAAAGTTAGGGCAACGATGATAATTAAAATGAGCAACAGTTGAGAGGTGCTTCTACTTATGAATAAAGGACAGCGTCATATAAAAATAAGGGAAATAATTACGAATAATGATATTGAGACACAGGACGATTTAGTGGAAGAACTTAAAAATGCGGGGTATAACGTTACACAAGCAACTGTTTCAAGAGACATTAAGGAACTTCACCTTGTAAAGATACCGTTATCTGACGGCAGGTATAAATACAGCTTACCGGCTGACCAACGTTTTAATCCATTACAGAAATTAAAAAGAATGCTGGTTGATGCTTTTGTTCGCATTGACGCTGCAAATAATTTGCTAGTCATGAAGATGTTACCAGGAAATGCCCAAGCAATTTGTGCACTGATAGATAATTTGAATTGGCAAGAAATACTCGGAACCATCGGCGGTGATGATACATGTTTAATTATTTGCCGTTCTGAAGAAGACGCAAAGATCATTTCCGGCAAATTCTTGGACATGCTCTAATATTTTGAAGAGGTGATCTAGATTGTTAACAGAACTTTCGATTAGGAATTTTGCGATCATTGATAGCCTGTCCGTTTCTTTTGAAACAGGATTGACGGTATTAACGGGGGAAACTGGGGCAGGAAAATCCATTATCATTGATGCCGTGCATCTATTGGTTGGAGGGCGTGGTTCGGCAGAATTCATACGCCATGGTGAATCGAAGGCTGAGATAGAAGGCCTATTTCAAATAGAAGATGATACCCATCCGGTATTTGTTAAGGCGAAAGAATTTGGCATCGATATGAACGATGGAATGGCTATCCTGCGAAGGGACATTTCACTGAGTGGTAAAAGTGTATGCAGGGTCAATGGAAAATTGGTTACGATCGCGATATTGCGAGAGATAGGGCGGACATTAATCGATATTCATGGTCAGCATGAACATCAAGAATTAATGGATGAACGACTTCATCTTCCATTGCTGGACCAGTTTGGCGGGGAAAAAATCGCGGCCGCACTTGCTGAATACCAAAAGCTATATAAGAATTATGAAATGACATCCAAGCAGTTAAATAATTTGAGCCAGAACGAACAGCAAATGGTCCATCGATTAGATTTGATCCAGTTTCAGTCCGATGAAATCCAAAACGCGGAGTTAAAGCTCCATGAAGATGAAGAGTTGATGGAAGAACGAAAAAGGATCAACAATTTCGAGAAGATTCATGAGGCCCTCCAGACAAGTTATAATGCCTTAAATGGAGAGCAACATGCCGTGGATTGGCTTTCAGTAGCCATGAGTAATATGGAGGAAGCGGCCAACTTGGATGAAGCACTGAAAAAAAGCTCCGAAACCGTCTCAAATAGTTATTTCCTGCTTGAGGAAGCGGTTTCTACTATTAGAGATCAATTGGATTCCTTGGATTACGATACGGAACGGGTGGAGTTCATCGAAAGCCGCCTAAATGAAATTAACCAATTGAAGCGAAAATATGGGCGCAGCATCGAAGAGATTTTAGAGTATGGTGCAGGTATTGAAGAAGAAATCGAAAAGCTTCAAAATCGGGAAAGTCATATCTTAAAACTGGAAAAGGAACTTAAATCAATAAAGGCGGATTTGATTATTGAAGCGAAAAATCTATCTGAGCTCAGACAAACATTCGCCCAGCAATTAACGAAGAGCATTCATCAGGAATTAAAGGATCTATATATGGAAAAGACCATATTCGAACCACATTTTCATCAAACGGCCTATACTTTTGATGAGCTATCAGAACGTGGGATTAATCAATCTGGTCTCGATAACATGGAATTTTATATATCCACCAATCCTGGTGAACCTTTAAAACCATTGTCAAAGATTGCATCTGGAGGAGAGTTGTCCCGGATTATGTTGGCGATGAAAAGTATTTTCTCCAAGCACCAAGGGATTACCTCCATCATTTTTGATGAGGTAGACACAGGTGTAAGTGGCCGGGTGGCTCAATCCATTGCCGAAAAAATCTACAAAGTGGCCACGGGTTCCCAAGTGCTTTGCATTTCCCATTTACCTCAGGTTGCCGCGATGGCGGATACTCATCTATTCATCGCCAAGAATGTGAGGGCCGGTCGTACCAACACTTCGGTGAAGCCTCTGGTAGAAACCGAAAAAATCCGAGAAATTGGCCGGATGATATCCGGTGTCGAGATAACGGATTTAACCAAACAGCATGCCAATGAATTGATTCAGCTTGCTAAAAAGATGAAAATCACTTCATGATGTTTCTAAGTAAGAAGGTATCATAATTTATCATAAGCATTCATTGTAAAGCTATCCAAAAACGGATAGCTTTTATTTTGTCCAGCTGTTATAAATGATTGTCATGAGGGCTAAATTAAAGGGGTAGCCATAAAGTTTTAGAGAGCGAGGAGAGTGAATGGATTGAAATTAGTATGGATCAACAGAATCATCGGTGGAATTCTCCTTGTTTCGCTATTAACATTAGGGTTATACCAGCCATTTCGTGAATATTTTTTAATTCCAAATCAGCTTGTACTCTTTGAGGGTAGTCACTATAGTATTTCCAAGTCATTACCTGTTTCAGCAAAAGCTTCAGATTCAAGTCAAGGAATTTCGGTCCATGATGAGAAAGCCTCCATTACACTAGGTGCCGAAAAGCCAGGTACGAACGAGGTGTTGCTTGATGTGGCAGGCTTACCTGCCAAGAAGGTTGATATAAGAGTGCTGAAAGATTTTAAAGTCATCCCCGGTGGGCAGTCAATAGGGGTTAAACTTAACACGTTGGGTGTGCTCGTGGTCGGTCATCATCTTGTTGATACACCTCAAGGAAAAAAATCCCCTGGTGAAAAAGCAAAAGTGGAAGTCGGGGACATCATTACGGAAATCAATGGCCAAACAATAAAAAAGATGGGCGACGTCACTCCTTTTGTCCAGCAGGCAGGTGAAAAGGGAGAACCGTTGAAGATCGTGATCAATCGTGATAATGAAGTGCTTCACAGTTCGCTCATGCCTCTAAAAGATAAAAATGAAGGAATCTTCAAATTAGGTCTGTATATCCGTGATTCAGCAGCGGGTATCGGGACGATGACATTTTATCACCCGGATACGAAAAAGTATGGTGCATTGGGACATGTCATATCGGATATGGATACAAAAAAACCAATCGTCGTGAAAGATGGGCAGATTGTACAATCAATGGTCACTTCCATCGAAAAGGGGAGTAATGGGGACCCAGGAGAAAAATTGGCGCGTTTTTCGGCTAACAGAGAAAAAATAGGTAACATTAATCGTAATAGTCCTTTTGGGATTTTTGGGAAACTAAATCAAGATTTCAAAAATGGTGTTATGGATAAGGCATTACCCATCACCCTTTCTCACCAGGTGAAGGAAGGGCCAGCCAAAATTCTTACGGTGGTGGATGGTTCAGAAGTAGAAGCCTTTGATGTGGAAATAGTCAGCTCCATTCCACAAAAGTTTCCTGCAATTAAAGGAATGGTTCTAAAAGTGACTGATAAAGAATTACTCAAAAAAACGGGCGGGATCGTTCAAGGAATGAGTGGCAGCCCAATCATACAAAATGGTAAATTAATCGGTGCCGTTACCCATGTATTTGTCAATGATCCTACAAGCGGATATGGAGTCCATATTGAATGGATGTTAAACGAAGCCGGTATCAATATATATGACAAAGAGGATTATGAGAAAGCAAGCTAACCATCGAAGGTATCCAACTGGATACCTTTTTTTACTTGGTTCAATATCAATGGCAACTAAAATGATTTATCTTGGAAAAGAGGTTTTTTGAAAGAAATGTGATAAAATGAAAATAAATGAAGATTTTTCGACAAAGCAGTTCTTCAGGTAGCAAACGAAGTCGAAAACAAGAGATATCCGGAGAATAATATTGAATTCCTTTTATTTTTTCGAAAATAAAAGGAATTTAGTTTCCATTGTCGAAAAGTTCAATTACAATAGAATTTAGTCATATAGAAAAAAGACCATTGTAGTTGAGGAGGAAATCAAGAGTGAAAAAAATCAAGGTATGCGTGGTAGATGATAATAGAGAGCTGGTTGGTCTTCTGGAAGAATACATTTCTGCACAAGATGACATGGAAGTAATCGGTGTTGCACATAATGGTCAAGATTGCATGGGGATGCTAGAAAGCGTTGATCCGGATATTTTGATTCTTGACATTATTATGCCTCATTTAGACGGATTAGGGGTATTGGAAAAACTTCGTGAAGTTAAACGGGGAAACATGCCTAATGTAATTATGCTTACTGCATTCGGTCAAGAAGATGTTACGAAGAAGGCTGTGGACTTAGGCGCTTCATATTTCATCCTGAAACCTTTCGATATGGAGAACTTGTCCAACCATATACGTCAAGTGAGCAACAAAGGACAGTCAGTTCTAAAGAACCATAGTCAGTTTAGTTACCGTCCTCAAAATGAGTCAAAACCGAAAAACCTTGATGCAAGTATCACAAGCATTATCCACGAAATTGGAGTGCCGGCACACATTAAGGGATATCTATATTTAAGGGAAGCCATTTCAATGGTTTATAATGATATTGAGTTATTGGGATCCATAACAAAAGTGCTGTATCCGGATATCGCGAAAAAATATAATACAACGGCTAGCCGGGTTGAACGTGCCATCCGTCATGCCATAGAAGTGGCATGGAGTCGTGGGAATATCGAATCGATTTCGTCTTTATTTGGTTATACCGTCAGCATGACAAAGGCGAAACCTACGAATTCCGAATTCATTGCGATGGTCGCAGATAAGCTACGTCTTGAACACAAAGCTTCTTGACAGGGTTAGGGGATACGGATTGTTTTTAATGAACAACTGACCATAAAGAGGCTAGAGCCGCTAAATAAAATATAGTAGAACTCGTGGCGCTTTTAAGTTGATAAGGTGTAGTTGTCTTTTTTTAGGCAAGTATGAGTAAGTCCATGAGTTTTTTATATTAAACGCCTTTTATTTATTGGATTATTCCTGAAGAATCCAATAAATAAAAGGCGTTTTTGTTTGGATATAGGGATTTATATAGGATGAATTTTTGCAAATATCAAATTACTTAGTAAAATATGTATGTTTTTAGATTTTTTAATGAGATTATGGCTTATAATTATAGGTATATATTCGTAGGCACGAGGAGGAAAGTTTGTGATTTATGAAGAAAATCAATATTTCATCTTGGAAATGGAAGAAGAAATAGTATATATGACCGTTTATCAAAAAGGTTTTTCCATTCTGCAAATGAATCCAATCCTGAATAAATATCCACAAATCTCACTGGATAATTTTAAAGATTTAAAGGATGCACTTATACAGGCTAGCGGGGAAAAAATCAAAGTGGGTAAACAAAAACCACTCTTGGAGTGGAAGATAGCGGAAGACAAGCTGACAGCAAGTGTAAAGATTAATTGTTCTGCGGATTATTTGATGAATCACCAGTCAGAAATAGTGGGGATGATTTTACAGGATCTACAACGTGAGAATATTTCAGAAGGAATCTTAATGCATGTCATGCAAAATCAGTTACAAGTGAAAGAATCAATTGTTGTGGCTAAAGGCATTGAGCCGGTTCATGGAACGGATGCTGTGGTCACCTATTACAAAAGGTCGGATAGAAAGCCTGCGATACGGGAGGATGGAAAGGCCGATTATTACGATATGAATTTCCTTGATGAAGTAAAAAAGGGAGAGTGGCTTGGTGAAAAGACCCCTCCTACAGAAGGGACGATGGGAAGGTCCATTACAGGGGACTTTGTTCTCGCACAGAAGGGGAAAAATAAAAAGCTTCAATATGACCAAAAAACTGTGGAGGCAATTGAAAGTGAGGGTAAAATCGTTCTCAGGGCCATGACAGATGGAGTGGTGGAGTTCAAAGGCGGGAAAATCAGTGTAGGAAATCACCTTGTTATTGAGGGGGATGTCGGAATCGAAACAGGTAATATCGAATTCGAAGGAAGCGTTACCATAAAAGGATCGGTTCTTGACAATTTTTCGGTAACCGCAACCAAGGATATATCCATTTTAAGTGAGCTGGGGATAAGTAATGTAAAAGGAATTTATTCGAAAAAGGGGGATGTATTCATTAAAGGTGGTATTTTTGGAAAAGGGGTTTCCGAAATCTCTGCAGGTAGAAATATTTACGTAAAGCATGCTAATGAAAGCCATTTACATGCAGGGGAAAGCATACATATCGGATATTATTCGCTTGGAAGTTTTCTGAAAGCAAAAAATATCTATACAGATGAAAAGAAAGGAAAATTGATTGGGGGCGTTATTGAAGCTCATGGAAAAGTCAGGGCTGCCGTCATCGGGAATAGAATGGAACGGAAGACTATCGTAAATGTACAGGGCTTTAATCGTATGAATTTAAAAGAGGAATTGAATGAAACTTTACTCCGTTATAAGGCAAAGGTTCAAGAGCTGGAATTAATGAAGGAAAAGCTGGAGGTCTATGAAATGTTCGTCGGACAATTGAATGTTTCGCAAAATTATCAATATGAACATACCAAAGAACAGCTTGAACGCTTGAATGGTGAGATTTTTCAAATCGATGAAAAACGTAAATCATTGATGGATACACTTGAATCCAAGGGGGATGGGGAAATTACCATCGGGCAAATGGCATTTCCTGATACTCGACTGCAAATTAAAAGCATGGAGAAAAAATTGAACGACTTAACAAAAGGAACGTTCTATGCGGAAAATAATTATTTGCATTTTGATTAATCTTAAATTAATATCCGACTGCGCCTTTTCATAAAATTGAAGATCTACTGAAATTTTTGTGGGGGGCAGTTTTTATGACGTTAATTTTCGCACACCGAGGATCGGCAGGAACCCATCCTGAAAATACGATGGTGGCTTTCCGAGAGGCTGCTCGTGTTGGAGCGGAGGGAATTGAAATGGATGTGCAGCTTTCAAAGGATGGCGAAGTAGTCGTTATTCACGACGAAAAGCTTGATCGAACCACAGGTGTCTCTGGCTTTGTGAAAGACAGGACATTAAAAGAGTTGCAAACCTTGAATGCGGCTTCATCCTATGCGGGTAAAGGGTGTGAAGAGCGAATTCCTACGCTTGATGGACTGTTGAAGTGGTTGTACCATACCCATCTCTTTTGCATTATTGAGTTGAAGAACACCTTTTTTATGTATCCGGGACTAGAAGCAAAGGTCATTAGGCTCATCCGGGCGTATGAGATGGAAGAACGAATCATTATTTCTTCCTTTAATCATTATAGTCTGGTTTTTTGCCATCAGTTGGCACCAGAAATAGAAACCGCACCATTGTACCGGGAATTTATGTATATGCCTTGGGTATATGCACGTGCGATTGGTGGAAGTGCGATACATCCTAGTATCCGATCAGCCCCAGACTCGATCATTCAATCTTCCATGGACGATGGGATCCTGGTTCGGCCCTATACCGTTAATAAAGAAGAAGATATGAAGCGGTTATTCAAATTGGGTTGCAGTGCCATCATCACTGATTTTCCGGAAAAAGCAAAAATAGTAAGGGCAAATTATGAAAAGTAAAAAAAACAGGGGGCCATGTGATTCATGCCCCCTTGTTCGACGTGTTTAAAATTTGTTAAATCTACTTTGAACTTTGTCTTTTTTACGATCCCGGTGAAGAATAAACCCTGCGATAAAGGCTATCCCTCCTATCGTTATCAGCAGTCCAATTAAAAATTGGATCCAAAGCATGGGATAGGGAGGTTGGAGAATGCCGAATACCATATCCCGCATTATCTTAATTCCGTACGCGGCAAATGCTCCCGGGATAAAAAGGATGGAAAAAGCGATTAAACGTTTCATGTGTCAAGTCCCTTCCAGAAATTCCATATAAAAAATGATAAAGGATAATATATTTTTGTCAAGTATGGGTAATTGAGAAAATCATTGGAATGTGTGAACGGTCATTTTGGAATCAATATGGTAAAATCAAAGATATCATAGGCGGGAACTTACTATCGCAGAAGGAGGAAGTCATGCAAAAGGTGATGATCGTTGGTGGAGGAAAAGGGGGCAGTGCTGTATTGGAGCTCCTACTGGAAAGCAAAACCCTTTTCATTGATTGTATGGCTGATACGAATGAGGCTGCTGAAGGGATCCTGGCTGCAAAGGCACGAAAAATTTGTACAGTATCAAATTGGGAAAGTGCGATGGATAGGGAATTGGATATCATTATTGATACAACCGGTGACCCTGCTGTTTTTAAGGAGATAAAAAAGAAGACAGGACAGCAAACAATCCTGGTTCCTGGTAGTGTAGCCCATATTCTTGTTAATCTCATCGAAGAGAAGAATCATCTGATTAATAAGTTGGAAAATTCATCCTCCATAATGGACTTGATATTGAATGCAGCGAGTGAGGGCATGTTAGTGATCAATAAGGACGGCTATGTCACCTTATTCAATCATAATGCTGAACGAATAACCAATACAAAACGGGAAACGGTAATTGGCCGACATATCCTCGATCTTGTTCCTTCCAGTGGGTTATTAAGGGTGATGGAGACGAGGGAACGAGAAGAAAACCAACATATATCCATCAGTAAATCGGGTATGGATTTCATTACGTCCAGGATTCCCTTGGTAAGTCACGAAAATGAAATGATAGGCGCATTCTCGCTGTTTAAGAAAAGAACGGAAGCGGAAGCGGTAAAACTAGCTGAACAAATAACGGATTTAAAAGAGATTCAGACCATGCTTGAGGCCATCATTCAGTCTAGTGATGAAGCAATTTCGGTGGTGGACGAACGGGGATATGGTTTATTGATCAATCCAGCCTACTCTAGGATAACAGGATTGACGAAAAATCAAGTAATTGGCAAACCGGCTGCCATTGATATTTATGAAGGGGAAAGCATGCATATGAAGGTCCTTAAGACTAGAAAGCCTGTTCGCGGAGTTAACATGCGTGTTGGTCCTAAACATAAGGAAGTAATTGTGAATGTTGCACCAATCATTGTTGAAGGAGTATTGAAAGGAAGCGTTGGAGTCATTCATGACGTTTCTGAAATTCAATCGTTAACTCATGAATTGAACCGTGCAAGGCAAATCATCCGTACTCTTCAGGCAAAATATTCTTTTGATGATATCATTGGCACTTCGGAAGAGATGAAGTTACCTATCGATCAGGCTAAATTGTCTGCGAGAACCCCTGCTACCGTTCTATTAAGAGGTGAATCAGGAACAGGCAAGGAACTGTTTGCCCATGCTATCCATAATGAAAGTGATCGAAAGTTCAATAAATTCGTCCGTGTTAATTGCGCAGCAATTTCGGAATCTTTGTTGGAAAGTGAGCTATTCGGGTATGAAGAGGGTGCTTTTACGGGAGCAAGAAGAGGTGGAAAAACCGGACTGTTTGAGGAGGCCAACCATGGAAGTATATTTTTGGATGAAATCGGTGAGTTGCCGGCGAGTATCCAGGCTAAATTACTTCGGGTTCTCCAGGAACAAGAACTGATAAGGGTGGGTGGTACCAATCCCATACCTATTAATGTCAGGGTGATCGCTGCAACCAACATTAACCTTGAACAAGCCATAGTAAAAGGGACATTCCGTGAAGATCTTTATTTCCGTTTGAACCGGATGCCCATTTTCATCGCCCCATTGCGGAAGCGAAAGGGAGATATAAAAGAACTGGCAGAACATTTGATTCACAAGATCAACCAGGAATACGGGCGAAGCATCGAAGGAATTACAGATGAAGCAATTCATAAAATGCAAATGTATAATTGGCCAGGTAATGTTCGGGAACTGGAAAATATCCTGGGTAGAGCAATTATCTTCATGAAGTTAACCGAGACCATCATGGATGTCCAACACATTCCGGACTTTATTGAAGATAACATTCCTTTAATACAAGAGAAATCATTAAGAAATGAAGCGTACGTATCGGGAGAAACGCTCATGGAAATAATGGACAGGTATGAAGCGAAGGTTATTCAAGAGGCGATATATACGTATAAGGGGAACAAAACCCTTACAGCAAAGGCGCTTGGCATTTCAGTCAGAAGTTTATATTACAAAATGGAGAAAATGGGAGTGTGAAAAAAAATGCATGCAAATAATTGCATAGTGTGCAAAAAAATGCACGTTCTTGGCGTTTATTATTCTTCGATAAGCAGATGGAATGTATTTAATTAAAAAACTTATAGGATTGGATTTCTCTTCTGCTTCCACGTTTTACATCAATTCCCACTCCCTTTTCACAGGAATATATCCACCATATTTATTTTGTTGGCATGTAATTTGCATGTTATTGAATGGAATATGGATTTTTTGGGTAACAAATCGCGAAATGCGCACTATCATATAGGCAAGAGAACACTAATTAACAATTTGACTTTAACCTTTATATGTCAGAAAAGAATGAGGATAAAGGATGGGCCTCTCTTTTTTGGCAATTTTGAAAACATCTGAGGGGGATTCCATTATGGAAATTTTCAACTATTTAGAACGATATGACTATGAGCAGCTATTATTTTGTCAAGATAAACAATCAGGTTTAAAAGCGATCATCGCGATACATGATACGACACTTGGCCCAGCCCTTGGTGGTACTCGCATGTGGACATATGCTTCAGAAGAAGAAGCCATAGAAGATGCGCTAAGACTTTCAAAAGGAATGACTTATAAAAACGCGGCAGCAGGCTTGAATCTAGGTGGTGGAAAAACCGTGATTATCGGAGATCCACGTAAAGACAAAAATGAAGAAATGTTTAGGGCATTCGGTAGGTATATCCAGGGATTGAATGGCCGCTATATTACTGCCGAAGATGTCGGAACCACAGTGGAAGATATGGACCTTATTCATGAAGAAACAGATTATGTCACAGGCATTTCACCTGAGTTCGGTTCATCAGGGAACCCTTCGCCGGTCACCGCTTATGGTGTGTACCGGGGCATGAAAGCAGCGGCAAAGGAAGCATTCGGAAGTGATTCCTTGGAAGGAAAGGTGATTGCCGTTCAGGGGGTAGGGAATGTAGCTTATAATCTATGCCGTCACCTGAATGAAGAAGGAGCGAGACTGATTGTCACTGATATTAATAAAGAGAGTGTAAATCGTGCTGTTGAAACATTTGGTGCCAAAGCTGTAAACCCGGATGAGATTTATGGAGTGGACTGTGATATTTATGCACCTTGTGCATTAGGGGCTGTCATAAATGATGGAACAATCGGTAAAATCAAGGCAAAGGTGATTGCAGGCGCGGCCAATAACCAGTTAAAGGAACCGATTCATGGGGACCAAATACATGAAAAAGGAATCATTTATGCACCTGATTATGTCATTAATGCGGGCGGTGTCATTAATGTTGCGGATGAACTGAAAGGGTACAATCGGGAAAGAGCCTTGAAAAAAGTTGAAGGTGTTTATGATAGCATTGAAAGAGTCATTGAAATAGCAAAACGGGATAAAATCCCGACCTATAAAGCAGCTGATAGAATGGCAGAAGAGCGGATTGAAAGAATGAGAAATTCCAGAAGTCAATTTTTACGAGACGAGAAACATATCTTGAACCGACGTAGATGAGTTAAAAAACAACTTGGATTCCTGTGTTATCAGGATGGACATGGGAATTTCCAACAAGGAGGAATGAACATGGCTGAAGAATATGATCTTGTCATTCTTGGCGGAGGAACCGGAGGGTATGTTGCAGCAATAAGGGCGGCACAGCTTGGTTTAAAAACGGCAGTCGTTGAAAAAGAAAAGGTAGGCGGGACATGTTTACATAAAGGCTGTATTCCTTCCAAAGCTTTGCTAAGAAGTGCAGAGGTTTACCAAACGGCTATCAAAAGTGAGGAATTCGGTATTTTCACAGAAAACGTGAATGTGGATTTCAGCAAAGTCCAGGAACGGAAAAACAAGGTGGTCGACCAGCTTTATAGAGGGGTCCAGCACTTGATGAAGCAAGGTAAGATCCACGTTTACGAAGGAATAGGCCGAATACTTGGACCTTCCATCTTTTCACCAATGCCAGGAACAATTTCCGTGGAAATGAATAATGGTAGTGAAAATGAAATGCTGATTCCACAAAATATCATCATTGCTACCGGTTCACGCCCAAAATCATTACCAGGTTTATCGATTGATGGGGATCTTGTCCTTTCTTCCGATGAAGCACTTCAGCTAGACAGCTTGCCAAAATCAATCATTATAGTTGGTGGAGGCGTGATAGGTATTGAATGGGCCTCGATGTTAAATGACTTTGGCGTGGAAGTAACGGTACTAGAATATGCAGATAAAATCATTCCCACAGAAGATCATGAAATTTCGGATGAAATGCTTCGCTTATTGAAGAAAAAAGGCATTACTTTTCATACAGGCGCTAAGGTGTTGCCAGAGACGCTGAAAAAAGATAAATCAGTGTCCATCACTGCAGAAATCAACGGAAAACTCGAGGAGTTCGAGGCAGATAAACTATTGGTTTCCGTTGGAAGAATGGCTAATCTTGAATCGATTGGTTTGGATAATACGGATATCGTCATTGAAAATGGATATATTGTCACCAATGAATTTTTCCAAACGAAAGAGACGCATATGTACGCGATTGGAGATTGCATCGGCGGTTTGCAGTTGGCCCATGTTGCTTCACATGAGGGATTGACGGCAGTTGAACACATGGCAGGAAAAAAACCGGAAAAGATCGACTATTCGCTTATATCGAAATGCATCTACTCCAGTCCAGAAGCAGCAAGCGTCGGCATGACAGAGGAACAGGCCAAAAAAGATGGATATGAATTGAAAATTGGAAAGTTTCCATTCCGGGCTGTCGGTAAAGCCCTTGTTTATGGGGAATCGGATGGATTTGTCAAAATCATCTCGGATAAAAGAACGAATGATATTCTGGGTGTCCACATGATTGGTCCGCATGTTACGGATATGATTTCCGAAGCTGGCCTGGCAAAGGTACTGGATGCCACCCCTTGGGAAGTGGCAAAGACGATTCACCCCCATCCGAGTCTTTCGGAAGCAATCGGAGAGGCAGCTCTCGCAGTGGATGGCCTTGCCATTCACTCATAAAAAAGGAGGAGGTTTTTTGATAATGGTGGAAACACTTCATGAACAATTGGGCTTGAATGATGAAACTGTATTAGATATGTATCGGACCATGCTGCTGTCACGTAGGATGGATGAGCGGATGTGGCTGTTGAACCGTTCAGGGAAAATTCCTTTTGTGATTTCCTGCCAAGGGCAAGAAGCTGCACAGGTTGGAGCTGCATTTGCCTTGGATCGGCAAAAGGATTACGTATTGCCTTATTATCGGGACGTCGGAGTCGTCTTGTCATTTGGAATGACGGCGAAAGAATTGATGCTATCAGGATTTGCCAAAGCCGAGGATCCCAATTCCGGGGGAAGGCAAATGCCAGGTCACTTTGGACAAAAGAAAAACCGGATCGTTACGGGTTCTTCTCCGGTAACTACACAGGTACCACATGCAGTGGGAATTGCCCTTGCAGGGAAAATGGAAGGAAAGGATTTGGTGACATTCGTCACGTTTGGGGAAGGTTCATCCAATCAAGGTGATTTTCATGAAGGGGCCAACTTTGCAGGCGTCCATAAGCTTCCAGTCATCTTTATGTGTGAAAACAACCAATACGCCATATCCGTTCCTATATCCAAACAGCTTTCCTGTGAAAAGGTATCGGACCGGGCAATTGGATACGGCATGCCTGGAATCACGGTGGATGGCAATGATCCGTTGGAGGTATATAAAGCGGTTAAAGAAGCGGCTGATCGCGCTCGTAGAGGAGAAGGCCCCACTTTAGTTGAAACCGTTTCATATAGGCTGACTCCCCATTCAAGTGATGACGATGACCGCAGTTATCGTGAAGCTGAAGAAGTGGCTGAAGCGAAAACAAAAGATTCCATCATGACTTTTGGAGCGTATTTAAAGGAAGCGGGTATCATGGATGAAACCCTTGAAAAACAACTTAATGATGAAGTGATGAAAATAGTGAACGAAGCTACAGATTACGCCGAACATGCTCCATATCCGAAAGCTGAAAGCGCTATGGATCATGTTTACGAACAAAAGTAAGGGGGGAAAAGGATGTCGGTAATTTCTTATATAGATGCGGTGACAATGGCAATGCGCGAAGAGATGGAAAGAGATTCGCGAGTATTCGTTTTGGGGGAGGATGTCGGGAAAAAGGGCGGAGTCTTTAAGGCGACAAATGGTCTATATGAGCAATTCGGTGAATCAAGGGTCATCGATACGCCCCTTGCAGAGTCAGCGATTGCTGGTGTAGGAATTGGGGCAGCCATGTATGGACTACGACCTATTGCCGAAATCCAATTTGCGGATTTTATCATGCCCGCTGTAAATCAAATTGTTTCCGAAGCGGCAAAGATCCGTTATCGTTCCAATAATGATTGGAACTGCCCAATGGTCATCCGTGCTCCGTATGGTGGCGGAGTTCACGGAGCGTTATATCATTCCCAATCCGTGGAAGCTATGTTCGCGAACCAACCAGGATTGAAAATTGTGATGCCTTCCACCCCATATGATGTAAAAGGCTTGCTTAAAGCTGCCATTCGCGACGAGGATCCGGTACTTTTCTTTGAACATAAGCGTGCGTACCGTTTGATTAAAGGCGAAGTTCCGAATGATGATTATGTACTGCCAATCGGTAAAGCTGATGTGAAAAGAGAGGGAGAGGACATTACGGTCATAACCTATGGGCTTTGTGTTCACTTTGCTCTCCAAGCGGCAGAAAAACTAGCAATGGATGGTATTTCAGCGCATATTTTAGATTTGCGCACCGTATATCCGTTGGATAAGGAAGCCATCATAGAAGCGGCTTCCAAAACGGGTAAGGTCTTATTGGTTACAGAAGATAATAAAGAGGGTAGCATCATGAGTGAGGTTGCAGCCATCATTGCCGAGCATTGCCTATTCGATTTGGATGCCCCAATCAAGCGACTGGCTGGTCCGGACATCCCTGCAATGCCTTATGCACCTACAATGGAAAAATATTTTATGGTTACCCCTGATAAAGTGGAGAAGACGATGAGAGAACTGGCTGAATTTTAATAGAAAAGAAGGAGGATTAAATGATGGCGATAGAACAAATGAAAATGCCCCAGCTTGGTGAAAGCGTGACAGAAGGGACCATAAGTAAATGGCTTGTTCAGCCAGGAGATCACGTGACGAAGTATGATCCACTAGCTGAAGTGATGACGGATAAAGTAAACGCTGAAGTTCCTTCTTCTTTTACGGGGATTGTTAAGGAGTTAAAGGCGGATGAGAATCAAACGCTGGCTGTGGGGGAAGTTATATGTTCCATTGAGGTCGAATCAACCAAGCCCAAGGAAGAGGAAAAAGAAGACCCAGCAGAGAAAAATGATGATGCAGTTAATAGCATGAAGCCTAACGTGGAAACTCCGACTCCGAATAAAGTCCGGTTTTCTCCCGCTGTACTAAAGCTCTCCCAGGAACATGATATCGATCTCTCTCAAGTGAATGGGACGGGGAATGAAGGAAGGATAACGCGTAAAGACTTATTGAAACTCATTGAGTCCGGAAACCTCCCTCAATCGGTAGCTGAAGTAAGAACTGCTTCCGAGCCAAAAGAACATCTGCCCCAATCATTGCCATCAAATGAGAAAGAAACTGTCGTTCCTAGCATGACTGGAGATAGAGAAATACCCGTAACTGGGGTAAGGAAAGCGATTGCTTCGAATATGTCGAAAAGTAAGCATGAGATTCCACATGGATGGACAATGGTTGAAGTTGATGCGACGAATATGGTTAAACTTAGGGATTCACTTAAATCGGATTTCAAACAAAAAGAAGGGTATAACTTAACCTACTTTGCATTCTTTGTTAAAGCGATTGCGCAGGCTCTAACCGAATTTCCTCAGATCAATTCAATGTGGGCAGGCGATAAAATCATTCAAAGAAAAGAAATTAATATTTCAATCGCGGTCGCAACGGAAGATGCTTTATTTGTTCCGGTCATAAAAAATGCAGATGAAAAGTCGATCAAAGGGATTGCTAGGGAAATCAATGACCTGGCATCAAAGGTGAAAGCAGGAAAGTTAAGAGTCGAGGATATGCAAGGCGGCACTTTCACTGTCAATAATACTGGTTCATTTGGTTCGGTCCAGTCCATGGGAATTATAAATCATCCCCAGGCAGCGATTCTACAAGTGGAGACCATTGTAAAAAGACCTGTCGTCATCAATGACATGATAGCGGTCCGTGATATGGTCAACCTATGTTTATCACTAGATCATCGGGTATTGGACGGTCTTGTATGCGGCAGATTCTTAGCGCGAGTAAAAGAAATTATTGAAAAAATAACCTCGGATAATACATCTGTTTATTAATAGGGAGAAAGAAGGAGGTAACCATAAAGGTGCTTCCTTTTCTCTGTGCCTCTTTAACTGTTTATGAATAGAAATATAAGAGTATTTAGAAAATAGTCGACAATATTTTTATTTTTGCTATTATTTTATAGAGGCTCTTCTCATAATTATTCTCCATCTTCTATCATATGGTTTTTTTAACAGGTTTTGATATTAGCTAAAATTATAAGAATATTATGATAGAATATATATAAATTGATGGGAGAGTGTTTTTCTTATGTAATTGACTGAGCGTTCGGTCTACGTATTGACGATTGAACCAGTAGGAAAGCAAAATATAAGGGAGCGATTAAAATGGAATTGAAAGATGTAAAAAACATATCCTTTCCAAAACCTTCATTAGAAGAGTGGAAGGAAGCGGCAGAAACTAGTTTAAAAGGCAGAAGTGTCGAAAAATTAAAAACGAATACATATGAAGGCATTACTTTAAATCCCCTCTATACAGAGGAATCTGTTTCAGATGGAGAACAAACAGAGCTTCCCGGATTTGCTCCCTTTACACGTGGAATTGCTCCGACCGGTTATTACGAGCAGCCATGGTTTGTCGTACAGCCTGTAAGCGGTATCACGGCTGACGAGGCAAATGAAAAGATGCACGCCGCACTAGAGCGCGGTCAGAATATTATCGTCTACCCAGCTCATCTTCTTGCGGAGGGTGCGAGGGTTTCAAAACTTTTTAATGGCCTATCATTAAATGAACTTCCCGTTTTCATTGACCTGAAGGGAAAGCAAAAGGAACTATTCCCTCAATTCAAAGCTGTTGCAAATCAACAAAATGCGCAAATTAAGGGTGTGCTTGCAGAAGATCCGATTGCAGAATGGTTAGTCGGTGGTCAAGTTCCTGAAGATACAGAAACATATTTTGCAGAATGGGCAAAAACAATCCAAGATTATCAACAGATTGGTCCGGACTTAAAGTCAATTCTTGTTAACACGGCTAGTTTTCATAATGGAGGAGCCAATGCAATTCAAGAGCTTGCCTATGGATTGGCAGTTGCTGTCCAATATATATGGGAAGGGCAAAAACAAGGGATTTCCGTACGGGATATTGTCGGAAAGATCGTGTTTTCCTTTGCAGTGGATTCCAATTACTTTATGTCGATTGCGAAGATACGGGCGGCTAGAAGACTTTGGGCTGGTCTAGCGGAAGCTTTTGAAGAGGATGCCGAGTATTTTAAAATGGTTATACATGCAGTTACATCCGAGTTGACAGAAACGCTCTATGATCAACATGTGAATATTCTGCGGACCACGAATCAAGCATTTGCTGCAGCAATTGGAGGGATTCAGTACTTGCAGATCCATCCATTTAATCATGCTTCAGGTGAGTGTAATGAATTTTCGGAAAGAATAGCACGCAACACGCATTTAATCCTTAAAGAGGAAACGAATATCACAACGGTGGTCGATCCTGCCGGCGGATCTTGGTATGTCGAGCAATTGACGGATGAATTGGCTGATAAAGCATGGGTGAAGTTCCTTGAGATTGACGAGGCAGGCGGGGTACTTGATGCCATTATGCAAGGGGCTTTACAAGCAGACATAGCAAAAGTCTACGAGGAAAGGGTCCAGAATGCGGCACTACGGAAAGAAAGTATTATTGGTACCAACGTTTATCCGAACCCTACCGATAAAATCAAAGTTCCTACAACTGAAACACAGAGATCATATATGGTGGTTCAGGGGCCAGTAGATATTACACCAATCAAGTTAGATCGTATATCATCCCAATTTGAACAGTTAAGATTACGAAGTGAAGAGTGTAAACAAAATGGCGGGAAAGCACCGACAATCGGCCTTATTAACTTGAATGAACTTAAATCTTATAAGCCTCGTGCTGATTTTATAAAAGGCTTTGTTGCAGCCGGTGGAATTGAAACGATGGAAAGTGAAGGATGCCATGATAGTAAGGAAGCGGTGGATTATATAGCTGAAACTAAGCTTTCCATATACTGTGTATGTGGAAGTGATCTTGATTACTCGGATAAGGCGAAATCCATCATAAAAGAGATTAAACAGCAATACCCACACATCAAGCTATATGTCGCTGGAAAGCAATCGGCAGAATTGGAGACCGTTTTATTGGAGTCTGGAGCGGACGACTTTATCCATGTTAAAACGAATGTTGTGGCGGTCTTGACAGAACTACTACAAGAGCTAGGGGTGAATGAACAATGAAAAAACCAAATTTCTCTACCATAAATCCTGCTAAGTCTGAGCGTAAAGGAACAGTTGAATTATGGAAACAAGAGGCAGAAGCAGCAGTTGGACAAAACATCGAGGAACTTTTATTCGAAACGAATGAACAAATCAAGGTTAAACCATTATATATGAAAGAAGATAGTCAGAATTTGGAGCACATGGAAAGTGTACCGGGAATTGCTCCATATACAAGGGGACCCTATCCATCCATGTATGTGAACCGGCCATGGACAGTACGACAATATGCAGGGTTCTCAACTGCAGAGGAATCCAACGCATTTTACCGCAGGAATTTAGCGATGGGTCAAAAGGGTCTCTCGGTGGCCTTCGATTTGGCAACACATCGCGGCTATGATTCGGATCATCCTCGTGTTGTTGGGGATGTAGGAAAAGCGGGTGTGGCGATAGACTCGATTTTGGATATGAAGATCCTATTTGATGGAATACCACTCGATCAAATGTCGGTATCCATGACAATGAATGGAGCGGTTTTACCTATTCTTGCTTTTTATATCGTTACAGCCGAGGAGCAGGGAGTCACCCAGGATAAGCTTTCTGGTACCATTCAAAATGATATCTTAAAGGAATACATGGTTAGGAATACGTATATCTATCCACCCGAGATGTCGATGAAAATTATTGCTGATATATTTGAATATACTTCAAAATATATGCCAAAGTTCAATTCTATATCCATTTCCGGTTATCACCTACAAGAAGCTGGAGCACCTGCGGATATCGAGCTTGCTTATACGTTGGCGGATGGCCTGGAATATGCAAGGACAGGAATGAAAGCCGGTATCGATATTGATAAATTTGCCCCTCGTTTGTCGTTCTTCTGGGCTGTTGGAATGAACTATTTCATGGAAGTGGCAAAAATGAGAGCGGGACGGTTCATATGGTCAAAACTAATGAAACAGTTTGAACCGAAGAATAAGAAAGCGATGGCTTTACGAACACACTCCCAAACATCGGGGTGGAGCCTTTCAGAGCAAGATCCTTTCAATAATGTAGCACGAACACTGATCGAGGCGCATGCAGCTGCCTTGGGCCATACCCAATCTTTGCATACGAACGCATTGGATGAGGCCATTGCCCTTCCAACCGATTTCTCAGCACGTATTGCCCGGAATACCCAGCTTTATCTTCAAGAGGAGACTGGCATTACAAAGGTCATCGATCCATGGGCAGGTTCTTATTATGTCGAATCGCTAACAAATGAACTGATTGAAAGGGCTTGGGCTCATATCGAAGAAATTGAAGGTCTTGGGGGCATGGCAAAGGCGATTGAAACCGGTCTTCCGAAAATGAGGATTGAAGAAGCGGCAGCAAAACGTCAAGCTAAAATCGATTCTCAAGATGAAACAATCGTGGGTGTCAACAAATATCGCCTGAAAAAAGAAGATGCGATTGAAATCTTGGAGATAGATAATACCGCCGTCCGCGAAAGTCAACTTAAGCGTTTAAGCATCCTTAAAGAAAAAAGAGATCAGTCGAAAGTCGATGAAGCTCTTCAGGCATTGACGCAAGCGGCACGAACTGGTGAAGGTAACTTGCTTGAATTGGCAGTACAGGCAACTCGAGTCCGCGCTTCACTTGGGGAAATTTCCGATGCAATTGAAGAAGTGGCTGGTCGTCATAAGGCCACCATCCGTTCTATTAGTGGTGTTTATAGCTCAGCTTATTCGAAAGAAGCGGAAATTGAAGAAGTAATTGCCATGACTGACGAATTTCTTGAAAATGAAGGCAGACGCCCTCGTTTATTGATGGCTAAGATGGGGCAGGACGGCCATGATCGGGGATCGAAAGTGGTTGGTACGGGGTTTGCTGATTTAGGCTACGATGTTGACATCGGGCCACTATTCCAAACACCGGAGGAAACCGCTCTTCAGGCTGTGGAAAATGATGTGCATGTTGTTGGGATGAGCTCGCTCGCTGCCGGCCACAAAACACTATTGCCGCAATTGATGGCCGAGTTGAAGAAATTGGGCCGGGAAGACATTATCGTCATTGTCGGTGGAGTCATCCCAGCACAAGATTATGATTATTTAATGCAAAACGGCGCATCAGCGATTTTTGGACCTGGCACGGTCATCCCACAGGCAGCTAAAAAAGTGCTACAAGAAATATACCATCGCCTAGGATATGAGGAAGTGGCACAGTAATGAGTGAAGATAAGAAGCCGGAATGGGTCGATCCTAACAATCAGGATGGTTTTGCTTCTTCGTTAAAGCCAGGTGTGGAATTGGATGCTGGTCATAATAGAGCATCAAAAAGTAGATTTATCAAAAAGAAAAATGAGAGAATCTCGATACCGCAATTGAAAGATGGAATCTTGACAGGGGAGAGAGCAAAGCTTGCTAAAGGGATCACATTAGTGGAAAGCAATGCCGAACATCATTTCGAGTTGGCACAAGAACTTTTGCACTCAATTCTCCCACACACAGGTGCTTCGCTCCGCATCGGCATTTCAGGTGTCCCTGGGGCTGGTAAAAGTACATTCATCGAAACCTTTGGAACGTTTTTATGTAATAAAGGATATAAGGTTGCGGTACTCGCTGTCGATCCAAGTTCCTCGATTAATGGAGGGAGCATCCTTGGGGATAAGACGAGGATGGAGGAACTGGCACGGAATCCTCAAGCTTTTATCCGACCTTCCCCATCAGAAGGAACTTTGGGTGGGGTGCATAGGAAAACGAGGGAAACGATGTTACTTTGTGAGGCGGCCGGTTTTGATGTGATTTTGATTGAAACGGTGGGTGTAGGGCAGAGTGAAGCGATTGTCCGAAGTATGGTCGACTTTTTCATGTTGCTTGTCCTAACAGGAGCCGGAGATGAATTGCAGGGCATGAAAAAAGGAATCATGGAACTTGTTGATGGTATAGTGGTCAATAAAGCAGACGGTGAAAACATTCCGCTTGCGAACAGGACAAGGTCGGAATACAGTCGTATTCTCCATTTCCTTCAGCCTGCCACTAAAGGGTGGGCTGGAAAAGCATATACATGTTCTTCTGTTACAGGAAAAGGGATTCCTGAAATTTGGGACGTATTACAGGACTTTTCGCAGACAACAAAGTTATCGGGTGTTTTTCAGGAACGGAGAAGAATGCAATCCAAAGAGTGGTTGTATTCATTAATAGACCATCAGCTTAAAACCATGTTCTATAAAAATGATACTGTCAAAGGCTTACTGCCCAAGCTTGAAAATGAAGTGATGTCCGGTAATAAAACGGTCACTAAAGCCGTACAACAAGCATTTCAATCGTTCTCTGAATCCTTAAGTTCGAATGAATGCGGTCCCACAGATAACGAACGGATATAGCTCTCCCTTTCTTATCACCAATTGGAATCTTGATGTTTTTAATCATGGCCAGTTAAATTGATTGAATCGGGCTTCGTCAATTGTTATGATAGTGGTGAAGAGAAAAAGCTGGAAGGAGCACTATACTATGAATATGGATTTCAATTTTTTAATGAATGACGTGGTCAAACAAGCTCGCGATGAGATTAAGACTGCTGGATATACAGAACTGACGACTGCTGAGGAAGTAGAAGATGTATTGGCCCAAAAGGGTACGACGCTAGTTATGGTCAATTCCGTTTGTGGTTGTGCTGGGGGAATTGCTAGACCAGCTGCAGCCCATGCGATTCATAACGATAAACGTCCTAATCAGCTTGTAACTGTTTTTGCAGGTCAAGATAAGGAAGCGACTGAGAAGGCCCGTGATTATTTCGAAGGATATCCACCATCATCACCATCATTCGCTCTTCTGAAAGATGGAAAAATCATCACGATGATTGAGCGTCATGAAATCGAGGGTCATCATCCAATGTCTGTAGTGGAAAAATTGCAAGCTTACTTCGATGAATATTGTGAAGAAGTGTAAGACTTTGCTTATGCATTAAGCTTACTAGTATCTTTTAGGAAAACCGCCGAGTTTGGCGGTTTTTTTATTGGTGAATTTGCTTGGAATCAGTTGGAATCGGAAGAAATTGGTTGGTTAACCAGGTGTATTTTGTAGTAGGTAGAGTATTATATTAGAATTTGGTTAAAATAATATTCTAAAAAATAAATTTTTCATTAAGCTTATTGAATAATTATAAGAATGTGTTAAAATACACAAGAGTGCATGAATATTAGTTCGCATACGAGTTTAAGTTTATCGTAATTTGGCCATTGGCTCATACAAGAATCAAAAACTACTTGGAGGAATAATGATGAAATTGAAAAAGCGGGTAGCATTGTTGCTTACTTCTGTTTTATTAGTAGGTATTTTAGCAGCATGTGGAACCTCAGAGAAAAAAGAAGAGAATACATCAGGTAATAAAGATAAAAAAGTGCTAGTAATGGGAACATCTGCGGATTATCCACCGTTTGAATATGTTGAAACATCCAAAAGCGATGAAATCAAAGGATTTGACGTAGATATCGCTAAAGCGATCGGTAAGAAATTAGGATATGAAATCCAGGTGAAGGATATTGATTTTAACAGTCTTGTTCCATCACTTGAAAATAAATCGGTGGATTTTGTTATCTCTGGAATGACTCCAACACCGAAACGTGAGAAATCCGTTGATTTTAGTGATATTTATTATACAGCGAAAAACATGATCATTACGACAGATGGCAGCAAGATAAAAACGGTAGATGATTTAAAAGGGAAAACGGTAGGCGTACAGCTTGCTTCCATTCAAGAGACATTGGCAAATGACTTGAATAAAAATGAAAATATCGGGATGAAGATTGAAAAACGGAATCGTATTCCTGAAATCATCCAGGAAATGGTTGCGAAACGTTTTGATGCCGTGATTATTGAAGATACAGTTGCTAAAGGATATTTGAAAGACAATCCGGATTTAGTAGGATATGAGATGGAAACTGGGGAAGAAGACGCTGGTTCCGCTATTGCATTCCAAAAGGGCAGTGATTTAACGGAAGATTTCAATGCTGAACTGAACGAAATGTTGGAAAATGGTGAAATGGAAAAATTAATTCTAAAATGGTTCGGTGGCAGTGAAACTAAATAATACAGAGAAAAGGGAAAACGTTCAGAAGTGATAAAATACGCCTTCTGAGCGTTTTTCCACGCTTTATTGAGTATAAAGTGAATAAGGAAGGCCTTTATAGGTCTTTATAAGAGAGGATGAATGGAGTGAATCTGGATTTTGAAAGGATTATGCCTTCCCTTCCATATATCATGGAGGGAATACCGACTACACTAAAAGTTGTGGCGGTTGCGGCTGTAATCGGTTTTGTTTTGGGGATCATCTTATCCATACTGAAAATCAGCAGAATTAAGCCGTTAAATTGGATTGCTGACTTTTATACATCGATTTTCCGCGGTACACCATTAGTTTTACAATTAATGCTTATTTATTTTGGTTCCCCACAAATTTTAGGGATTCAAATCGAAGCGTTTCAGGCTGCTTTCTTGGCTTTCGGCTTAAACTCTGCCGCGTATATCTCGGAAATCATCAGGGGTGGTATATTAGCGGTCGATAAAGGGCAACGGGAAGCCGCGCTTGCCCTTGGGGTTCCTTATTCAAGTATGATGTTGAATATCATCTTGCCACAGGCCATCAAGAACATTCTCCCTTCTTTAGTGAATGAAATCATTTCCTTAACGAAGGAATCCGCCGTGGTAACCATCATCGGTTTAGGCGATATTATGCGCCGTTCTTATATTGTCGGTGGTGAGACCTATAAATTCTTCGAGCCGATATTATTTGCCGGTCTCATTTATTATGTGATGGTCATGATTCTCACTATCTTAGGTAAAGTGATCGAAAGGAGAATGAGACGCAGTGATTAAAATAGATCAGCTTCAAAAGAGTTATGGCAAACTTAACGTTCTAAAAGGAATCAGTACAGAAATTGGACAGGGTGAAGTCCTAGCGATAATCGGTCCCTCCGGATCAGGAAAGTCGACTTTTCTCCGGTGTATCAATATGCTTGAAACACCTACTGATGGACAGATTTGGTTCAAAGATCAAAATATTACGGATAAAAAGACTAATATTATGAAAGTCCGTGAGAATGTCGGGATGGTATTTCAACATTTCCATTTATTCCCACACAAGACAGTGCTTGAGAACCTGACATATGCGCCTATGAAGGTGAAAAAGTTATCCAAAGCAGACGCTGTGAAACAGGCAAGAGAGCTTTTGAATAAAGTTGGATTGGCTGATAAGGAAACAACGTATCCAAATCGTCTTTCCGGCGGGCAAAAACAAAGGGTTGCCATAGCACGTGCATTGGCCATGAATCCGGAAGTCATGCTGTTTGACGAGCCGACTTCCGCATTAGACCCGGAAATGGTAAAAGAAGTATTGGACGTTATGAAGTCACTGGCCCATACCGGGATGACAATGTTAATTGTTACGCATGAAATGGGATTTGCTAAAGAAGTGGCCGATCGGGTTCTATTCTTGGATGGCGGCTTGCTTGTTGAGGAAGGTGCTCCGGATGAGTTCTTTTCCAACCCGAAAAGCCAGCGTGCCAAAGATTTTCTTCAAAAAGTGCTTTAAAATGAAAAAAATGAACATGTAGTGAAAAAAGGTAACTTTAGTTACCTTTTTTATTTTACCCAAATAATGTATCATAGGTATAATGAATTATTAATAATTTAGAATTTTCCTTCATAAAGGACTGTAAAATTATCTGAATAGCTGATAGTATTATAATAGAAGTGAAAGAAGCAAGGTGATACATAACAATGTTCAAAATCGGGTATAGAACGATTAAAACTGCTATGGGGGCATCCATCGCAATTATTATTGCACAATTGCTGGGTTTGAATAATTTCTCTTCTGCTGGCATCATAACGATTTTGTGTATACAGGTTACAAAAAGGAAATCGGTATTTGCCTCCTGGCATCGATTTTTGGCTTGTATGATCGCAATGCTTTATTCTACTTTACTGTTTCAGGGTATAGCTTTCCATCCCCTTGTAATCGGGCTAATCCTTCTCATCTTCATCCCGACTACAGTTGCCTTGAATGTTAGCCAGGGAATAGTTACAAGCAGTGTCATCATCCTACATCTCTATGGCTCTGGAAAGATTACTATTGCACTGCTCGTCAATGAAACGATTTTGATTGTCGTTGGAGTGGGTGTGGCACTTATCATGAATCTATACATGCCTAGTGTGGAAAAAAAATTAATTGCTTACCAGGATAGAATTGAGATGAATTTTAGTGCTATCTTAATGGCAGTTGTCCGCTATTTACGGGATAATGACCATACATGGGATGGAAAGGAAATTACAAAAACAGCAAATCTTCTTAATGAAGCCAAAAGTCTTGCCTTTAGGGATGTGGAGAATCATTTTCTTCGGGAAGAAGATCTCCATTATCATTATTTCAAAATGAGGGAAAAGCAATTCGAAATTATTGAGAGGATTCTCCCTTTGGTCACAAATATTCCTTTAAGAGTGAAGCAAAGCGGTATATTGGCAGACTTTATAGAGGATTTGGCTGAAAATGTTCATCCTCAAAATACGGCGATCCTTTACTTGAGGAAACTTGAGGAAATGGAAGAGTTTTTTAAGGGGATGGAACTTCCTCAAACCCGGGAAGAGTTTGAATCACGTGCAGCTTTATTGCAGCTTATGAAGGAAATGGAACGCTATTTATTGCTTAAGCATTCTTTCAAGGGATTCCCTAAGGAGAGTCATAATCGAATGAAAAAGAGGCCGTTGGCTTAAACTAAGCAAAAAAGTAAAGGAACTGATAGAAATGAAACGAATCCTTTCTTTATTGTTATTGCTTGTCTTGTCAGCTGTACCATCTCAGGCCCTTGCTCAAACCGTAAATCACGGAGAGCCATTCATTATTATCAATAAAGCGAATAATAAACTGGCTTTCATTGACGACAACGTGGTACAAGAGATACTTCCAGTCGGAACAGGCAAGAGTCAGGAATTGACGCCTGAAGGGTTATTTACCGTCAAGGTAAAAGCGGTTAATCCTTACTATCGAAAAAAGAATATCCCTGGTGGAGATCCCAGAAATCCGCTTGGGTCAAGATGGATTGGTTTTGATGCCAGGAATACAGATGGCAGGATTTATGGGATACATGGAACCAATCAACCATCCTCAATCGGGAAATACATTTCCAATGGTTGTGTGAGGATGCATAAACCGGATGTAGAGCGGTTATATGACAAGGTTCCGATTGGGACAAAGGTTCTAATAACTCTATCAAATGAAAGTTTCAACACGTTAGCCAGAAATATAGGGGCTATCAAATAAGAAAGAGGGAAGCTTTTAGCTCCCCTCCTGCAGCCTATTACAATAAAAATGCGATGCCTGATAGTAAGGTCGTCAATAACATCGAGATAAGCATGAGATAGACAACAACTTTTCTTACTTTTTTATTTTTCATTATGTTCTCTCCTCAAACAGTATGATTATTTTCATTTTAACTTGAACATATAGGAGAAACAAGCAAAAGTGCAATATTCTCATTATTCAAAAGAATGGTATAGTTACATAATGAATTGATAGAAAATTCAATAGAGTGAAAATAGTACATAGTATGGGGGAATAGTAAAATGATTAAGAATATTGATCATATTGGGATTGCGGTTAAATCAATAGAGGAAGCCTTGCCGCTTTACACTGAAACATTGAAATTGGAGCTTGAAGGAATAGAAACGGTTGAGAGCCAAGGCGTTAAAGTGGCATTTATCCTAGCAGGGAATACTCGTTTAGAGTTATTGGAAGCGTTATCTCCTGATAGCGCCGTCGCTAAATTCATTGAAAAACGGGGTGAAGGGATTCACCATGTGGCTTTGGGTGTAGAGCGAATAGAGGATCGAATCCAGGAAATAAAAGAATCCGGTCTTCGTATGATTGATGAGACTTCAAGAAAAGGGGCACATCACGCAGATGTCGCTTTTATCCATCCTAAATCGACGTCGGGTGTCCTATATGAGCTATGTGAAAGAACTGAATTAAAGGAGGAGCAAAAATGACTGATATCTATGAAACTATCAATGACTTGTACGATCGACGCCGAAAGGTAGAAATGGGCGGCGGGGAAGATAGAATTGAAAAGCAACACGAAAAAGGAAAACTAACGGCGAGGGAAAGAATCGAACTTCTAGTGGATGAGGGTACCTTCGTTGAGCTGAATCCCTTTATCAAACACCGGAACACCAATTTTGGCATGGAAAAAGCAGAAGGACCGGGAGAAGGAGTAGTAACTGGTTATGGGAAAGTCAATGGTCGTGACATTTACCTGTTCTCTCAAGACTTTACCGTGTTTGGTGGGGCGCTCGGAGAAATGCATGCTCTGAAAATTGCCAATGTTATGGATTTGGCTGCGGAAAATGGTGCTCCCTTCATCGGGTTGAACGATTCTGGCGGAGCTCGGATTCAGGAAGGGGTTGTCTCCCTTGATGGATACGGTCAAATTTTCTATCGTAATTCGATATATTCTGGTGTGATCCCTCAGATTTCTGTCATATTGGGTCCATGTGCAGGTGGCGCGGTTTATTCACCAGCCATTACGGATTTTGTTTTCATGGTTGAGAAAACAAGCCAGATGTTCATTACAGGACCGAAAGTTATCGAAACGGTGACAGGGGAAAAAATTTCATCTGAAGGATTAGGTGGAGCGAAGGTACATAACACGGTCAGTGGTAATGCTCATTTCATGGGTGCTTCGGAGGAAGAGGTTTTAGCTGATGTTAAACGTCTTTTAAGCTATCTCCCGCAAAACAACCAAGAAAAGCCACCGGCTCTGGAAGCGACAGATGAAGACGACTATCGTCCAGATCTAACGGACGTTGTCCCATATGAAGGCATTCGTCCATACGATGTCCGAAAAGTGGTCAATCAAATTGTCGACGAGGATTCATTTATGGAAGTGCAAGCAGGGTTTGCGAAGAATATCGTGGTTGGTCTAGCACGCATTAAAGGGAAATCAGTGGGGCTTATTTGTAACCAGCCTAAAGTGTTGGCTGGTGGACTCGATATTGATTCATCTGATAAAGCTGCCAGGTTCATACGATTCTGTGATTCATTCAATATACCATTGATCACTTTTGAAGATGTTTCTGGATTTTTCCCTGGTGTTAAACAAGAACATGGTGGGATCATCCGCCATGGTGCGAAACTTTTATATGCCTATTCAGAAGCAACTGTGCCAAAATTAACGATCATTCTCCGTAAAGCCTATGGTGGTGCTTATGTGGCCCTCAATAGTAAATCCATCGGGGCAGACCTTACGTTTGCTTGGCCAAATGCTGAAATTGCGGTGATGGGATCAGCTGGAGCTGCAAACATCATATTTGCCCGTGAAATTAAAAATAGTGAGAATCCTGAAGCCACACGTGCAGAGAAAATTGAGGAATATCGTGAAAAGTTTGCAAATCCATATGTAGCGGCAAGTCTTGGAATGGTCGATGATGTTATTGACCCTCGTGAAACAAGAATTAAAATCATCCAATCGCTTGAAATGCTACGTAATAAAAAAGAAACCCGTCCATGGAAAAAACACGGGAATATTCCGTTGTAAGTACCAGTATGAGGGGAGCCTGAAACCAGGCTCCTTTTTTTGCTTTTTTATGTTTTTATTGAAAGGAGATCTTCCTATCGGATTATTTGCCGGGTAACGGCTTTAGAGATATACTTATAAAGGATTACTTTTATGGAGGTTTAAATGATGATTAATGAAGAACGGTTAGTTAGTGAATTCTTTGAATTGGTGCAAATTGATTCAGAAACTAAAAATGAAGCAGCGATAGCTAAAGTTTTAAAAGAAAAATTCACGGCACTTGGCGTGGATGTTTTTGAAGATGATACAATGTCTGTTACGGGTCATGGGGCTGGTAATTTAATTTGTACGCTGAAAGGCACGAAACCTGGCGTAGATACCATTTATTTCACATCACATATGGATACGGTCGTACCAGGTAACGGTATCAAACCGTCTATTAAAGATGGATACATAGTGTCAGATGGAACGACGATTCTAGGGGCAGATGACAAAGCAGGTTTATCTGTTATGTTAGAAACGTTGAAAGTGATTAAGGAGCAGAATATTGAGCACGGAACAATTGAGTTCATCATTACCGTTGGTGAAGAATCAGGGTTAGTAGGAGCAAAAGCTCTAGATCGTTCTCTTGTAACGGCAAAATACGGCTTTGCTCTTGACAGTGATGGTAAAGTTGGGAATATCGTCGTTGCTGCCCCTACTCAAGCCAAGGTAGCTGCAACCATTTTAGGCAAGACCGCCCATGCTGGCGTAGCTCCTGAAAAAGGGGTTTCTGCCATTACGATTGCTGCCAAAGCCATTTCAAGAATGCCTTTAGGCCGCATTGATGATGAAACGACAGCCAATATCGGACGTTTCCAAGGTGGACAACAAACGAATATCGTTTGTGATCATGTTGAAATTTTATCAGAAGCAAGATCATTGGTTCCTGAAAAAATGGAAAAACAAGTAGCAAGAATGAAAGAAGCTTTCGAGACTGCTGCCATCGAAATGGGCGGACGGGCCGAAGTGAAAGTCAATGTCATGTATCCAGGCTTTAAATATGGAGCAGGTGACCATGTGGTCGAAGTTGCAAGAAAAGCGGCAGAGAAAATTGGCCGTCCATGCGAATTGGTGAAAAGCGGCGGCGGTAGTGATGCAAATGTAATTGCTGGATTTGGCATTCCTACGGTTAATCTAGCAGTCGGCTATGAAGACATTCATACAACGAATGAAAGAATTCCAGTGGAAGAATTGACAAAGTTGGCTGAAATGGTCATCAGTATCATTCAGGAAGTTTCGGCAGAATAATTACGCGAAGATGGATGAAGTAGTTTCCCGAGAATATCGTAAATTGGCGTGTTAGCCACCAAAAAACCGAATATATGCAGGGTGTAGCGAATATTGGAAGTCACTTGTCACATTAATAATGATCCAAAAAAACTCGTTCATCTTTAGTGGACATAAAAGGGATACAGGAATATATGTACAGTCATCAGTAATATGATGACTGTTTTTCTTAGAATGAAGCACTACTTCAATGGTTATCAAGGTTAGATTGGGGTATCTTAATGAAGAAGATTTAGTTTATATGGACCCGATTTCCTGAGATTTGTACCAACAAGGATGTGACAGTCACATGAAGGATATGTATCCTAAAAATGGAAAGGTCATTCTCCATGTAGACATGAATAGTTTCTATGCATCTGTGGAAATGTCCTATGATGAATCATTGAAAGGGAAGCCATTAGCAATTGCCGGTAATGTTGAAGAAAGAAGGGGAATCATCGTTACCTGTAGTTATGAAGCTAGAAAATATGGTGTTAAAACGACCATGCCCATTTGGCAGGCCAAAAAACTATGCCCTCAATTAATCATTAAAAAGCCGAATTTTGAGCGATATCGAAAGGCTTCCCTCGCCATATTTGAAGTATTGCGGCAGTATACGGAAATAGTTGAACCTGTTTCCATCGATGAAGGGTATCTGGATATCAGTGAGTGTGCAGAATGGGGTTCACCTTTGGAAATTGCCAAAAGTATTCAAGAGCGTATATATAATACAATGGATCTTCCTTGTAGCATTGGCATCGCCCCAAATAAATTTTTGGCTAAAACAGCATCGGATATGAAAAAGCCGATGGGGATCACGGTTCTAAGGAAAAGAGATGTTCCCAAGGTTCTCTGGCCCTTACAGGTGGTGGAGATGCATGGGATTGGGGGTAAAACGGCAGAAAAACTCCAGACAATCGGTATCCAGACAATTGGAGACCTTGCCAAGGCCAACGAAACCCAGTTAAAACAGTTGCTAGGGATAAATGGCATCCGTTTGAAGGAACGGGCTAACGGAATGGATTCGCGACTTGTTGATCCAGAGGCCATTTTTGACCATAAAAGCATTGGGAACTCGACAACCCTGCCTAAGGATACTACCAATCAAAGAGAGCTGGTCGGGGTATTGGAGAAGCTTTCGGAAAAAGTTGCAGTACGTTTGAAGAATAAACGTTTGCTAGGTCAGAAGATTGGAGTGACCATCCGTTATAAAGATTGGAGGACCATTACAAGAAGTAAGATGGTTTCCAATCCATTTTTTGAAAAAACGGATATTTCGGATTGGGCTACTGAGCTGTTTTTGAAGAATTGGAATGGAGAGGCCATTCGCCTGTTAGGTGTAACGGCTTATGATGTCATTGAAAAAGAATCTGCATTCAAACAACTCGATATCTTTTCCTTTGAAGAGGATGCTGACAAAGAACCTTTATACGAAGTGATGGAACACTTGCAAAATAAGTATGGAGAAAATATTATTAAAAAGGGCCTTACTTTGAAAGAACGGTCAATTGGTACGAATACCAGTTTTAGCAAAGACTTTTTTGAGCGAACCAAAAGTAAAAATGGACTAAGGTGACATACATCCAAATGAAGGGAAGGTAATCATGACAAAACAAGAAATTGGCGTTATCGGACTTGCTGTAATGGGTAAGAACCTTGCATTTAATATCGAAAGCAGAGGGTATTCAATTTCCGTGTATAATCGTTCCGCTGCAAAGACGGACGAAATGATGGAAGAAGCGAAAGGCAAAAATGTAGTACCGGCATATACGCTTGAAGAATTCGTGAATTCGCTTCAAACACCAAGAAAAATTCTATTGATGGTAAAAGCGGGTGCCGCTACGGATGCAACCATTGATCAACTTAAGCCGCTTCTTGAAAAAGGGGACATCGTCATTGATGGCGGGAATACGTTCTATAAGGACACGCAGCGCCGCAATGAGGAATTGAGTGAACTTGGTATTCATTTCATTGGAACTGGTGTCTCAGGAGGGGAAGAAGGAGCCCTGACTGGTCCTTCCATCATGCCAAGCGGGCAGAAGGAAGCATATGATTTGGTAGCTCCAATCTTGAAGGATATTTCTGCCAAGGTTGATGGGGATGCATGTTGTACATATATCGGACCAGGTGGTGCCGGACATTATGTGAAGATGGTGCATAATGGAATTGAGTATGGTGATATGCAGCTGATTTCGGAATCTTATTTCCTTTTGAAAAATCTTCTGGGTCTGTCCGCTGAAGAATTTCATGAGGTGTTCACTGAATGGAATAAGGGAGAGTTGGATAGCTATCTTATTGAAATCACTGCTGATATTTTCAAACGCTATGATGAAGAGACAGGTAAGCCCATGGTCGATGTCATTTTAGATAAAGCTGGCCAAAAAGGTACAGGTAAATGGACGAGCCAAAGTGCACTGGATCTTGGTGTACCACTTCCAATCATAACGGAATCCGTTTTTGCACGATACATTTCAGCCATAAAAGAAGAGCGGGTAGAAGCAAGCAAGGTCCTCAGCGGTCCGGAAGCTAAATTTACCGGTGATAAAAAGGCTTTGATTGAAAGCATTCGCAAAGCGCTTTATATGAGTAAAATTTGTTCGTATGCACAAGGCTTCGCTCAAATGAAGGCTGCATCTGAAGAGAATAACTGGAACCTTCAATATGGGGACATCGCGATGATTTTCCGTGGGGGCTGCATCATCCGTGCTCAGTTCCTGCAAAAAATCAAAGATGCATATGATCGCGAGGCAAACTTGAACAACTTGCTTCTAGATCCTTATTTCCAAGAAATTGCCGAAAATTATCAAGGAGCTTTGCGTGAAGTGGTCTCTACCGCTGTGTTGAACGGCATTCCAGTTCCTTGCTTGTCTTCTGCACTCGCTTATTTCGATAGCTACCGTACAGAAACGCTTCCGGCCAATTTAATTCAAGCTCAACGCGATTACTTTGGAGCACATACGTATGAACGGATCGATAAAGAAGGTACCTTCCACACTGAATGGATGGACAAATAATCAAAAAAACTGGCTGGAATAGACATTCTATTTTAGCCAGTTTTTTTATTCGACAACTTAAAAAGAAGGAAGCACAAGTGTGCTCCCTTCTTCTACTAACGTCGATGCTCAACAAGGTCAATGACCCCTAATACAACATGTGCCAATCCGAAACCAAAAACCGTATTAGCGACCATCTTGTTTGAGCCACGGTTCTGCTTCATGGCATAACCTGCAGCAGTTACGGCAGTTCCTAACGCTGTTGGAATTAATCCTTCACGAACATCCATCGTAAATCCCTCCGCATCGGTTAGTAGTGGTATTCAGATAAAGAACACCATTTATATTGTTACCACAGCTGGACGGTATCATTCGGCTATATGGAAAAAGGAGAGATGAAATAATAAACTGAACTCAATGAAAAAATGGGTACTTTGTATATTTCTTTTTTATGCCGAAAGTAGTAAGATTTATAGCAACCATCTTTAACAGTTTATGTACCTGTATAAAATGTATGGGATGATGAGCGTATAGTGAAGCAAGAAAAGGAGTGGTTGAATTGATGCACTTCATCTGGATGATCGTAGCCCTTGTTTTATTTTTTGTGGTTATTGAATCAAGTGTGACTTTTTGGCTTAATCATGGAACAGATTCAGAATCGAAGGATTTTATCCATGCCATTCGAGAGAAAATCATCAAAAAGAGTGCCTCATAAAATAGAGAAGAGGATGCAGGTTCACTGCATCCTCTTATTAGTTTACTGATTATTTCTTTTTTCTTTTTCGATTTGCCACCAAACATGTCCATCTTCTGCTAAAAGCTCATCGGATGCTTTTGGTCCTGTCGAACCCGCTTCATAATTGGGGAAAGAGGCTTCTTTCGTATTTTCCCAGGCATTCGAAATGGTATCGACAAATTTCCAAGAAAGTGCGACCTCATCCCAATGTGTAAAGTTTGTGGCATCTCCACGCATGCTATCAAATAAAAGCTTTTCGTAAGCTTCAGGTGAATTGATATGTTCGATTCCTTTGTTGGAAACCGTCAACTTCACTGGCTTCGTATTCATCGTCGTTCCCGATTTCTTCACATTTAAGTAAAGGGAAATACCCTCTTCAGGTTGGATATGGATGACAAGAAGGTTTGGTTGCAAGGTTTCTTCGGTTTTGTAATAGAGATTCATTGGAATGTCTTTAAATTGAACAACGATCTTCGTTGATTTTACATCCATTCTTTTACCAGTACGGATATAAAAAGGAACACCCGCCCAGCGGAAGTTATCAATCATCAATTTACCCGCAACATAGGTTTCTGTATTAGATTCAGGATCGACATTCAATTCATCACGATAAGCAGGGAGTGTTTGTTCCCCTACCGTACCTGAGCCATATTGACCACGGACGAAATATTCTTTGACTTCGTCCACTTTCATTTGTCGGAGTGACCGTAATGCTCGGACCTTTTCGCTGCGGACTTCTTCTGTAGTCAAGGCAATCGGAGGTTCCATGGCAAGCAGGGCGACCATTTGCAATAAATGGTTTTGGACCATGTCCCGTAAGGCGCCACTCGTTTCATAATAACGCCCACGTTCCTCGACACCAAGTGTTTCACTTGAAGTAACTTGGATGTTGGAAATATAACGGTTATTCCATAGTGGTTCGAATAAGGCATTGGAAAAACGGATGACTTCAATGTTTTGTACCATTTCTTTGCCCAGGTAATGGTCGATTCGATAAATTTCATCTTCAGCAAATGCGGTACGTATTTGCTCATTCAAGATTTGTGCTGTTTCAAAACTGTGCCCAAATGGCTTTTCGATGACAAGGCGTTTGTAACCCTTGGTATCGGTCAAGCCTTGGGCTTTTACCTGTTCGGCAATGGTTCCGAAAAACTCCGGTGCCATCGCTAAATAAAAGATACGATTGCCTTCCAGATCATACTGGTCGTCTAAATTATCAGCAACCTGCTTTAATTGTAAATAGGACTCTGAACTAGTTACATCATGTGAATGATAGTGGAAATGGGAAACGAATTCATCGACCTTTTCCTCCTCATGTCCAAATGTCAGGATGGAGTCTTTTACACTTGCTTGAAACTCAGTATTGGTTAATGGCCTTCTGGCGACACCCACCACTGCGAATTTATTGATTTTTTCCTTTTGGAATAGTCGATATATCGAAGGAAACAGCTTTCGTTTCGCTAAATCTCCGGTAGCGCCAAAAATCATGATTAATGCTGTAGGTTTATTTTCTGTCATGTTAGAACCTCAACTTTCTGTAATTTCTGTCTTAAAGTTGGATATGTACTAATTCTTAATTTTACGGTTAGCTTTCCCTCAAAGCAATCTATTTGCGCATTTTTTCGTAATTTCATTAAAATCTTCAAAGAGACTGAATTTTAAAAGTTGAAAAATGAATCAGGGCCTCTGTTATGCTATAGTAAGGTATAAAGTTTTTGCAACGGAGGTAGGAATGTGGATTTTGTTTTTTTAGGAACGGGTGCTGGTGTTCCGGCAAAGGCGCGTAATGTGACGGCAATCGCCCTTCAATTATTAGAAGAACGGGGAAAAGTATGGCTTTTTGATTGCGGGGAAGCGACACAGCATCAAATTTTAAAAACGGCGGTTAAACCACGTAAAATTGAAAAGATTTTCATAACGCATTTGCATGGTGACCACATCTTTGGTCTTCCTGGTCTTTTAAGCAGCAGGTCTTTTCAGGGTGGAGTCGAAAAATTGACGGTGTACGGCCCAAAAGGCATTGATGCTTATATCACGACGAGTTTACAAGTGAGTGCCACTCATTTGAAATATCCATTGGAAATCATTGAAATTGAGGAAGGCGTCATATTCGAAGATGACCAGTTTACCGTGACGGCCCTGGAACTTGATCATGGCATTTATAGTGTCGGTTACCGAATCGTGGAAAAAGATCGGCAGGGGAGTTTACTGGTTGACCAGTTGCGTAAACAAGGAGTGCCACCGGGTCCCCTTTATAAAGCATTGAAAAATGGGGAATCGGTCCGTCTTGAAGATGGCCGGACCATTAATGGGAAAGACTATCTTAGTGCACCACAGAAGGGCAGAATTATTACGATACTTGGTGATACTAGGGTTTGCGACAATGCCCTCGTCCTTGCCGACTCAGCTGATTATCTCATCCATGAAGCAACCTTTTCTGCGGAAGAAACGGAATTGGCAACGGCCTATTTCCATTCAACTACTATACAAGCGGCTGAAACTGCCAAAAAAGCGGGGGTTAAGCACCTTGTTTTAACACATATCTCCTCACGCTATACTCTTGAGGATGCAGAACGGTTAAAAGAGGAAAGCAGTGCAATCCTTTCGAATACAACCATGGCAGAAGATTTATTGTCGATTAAAATCCCTTTATATGTACAAGAATAGGGAAATCATTACGATTATTTGGTATAATAGTTCAATTGCTTATTGGATATAAGGAGGGTGAAAAAATGACTGAACAAAATAATTTACATAACAAGGCGATGGATTTTCTTTTGAAAACAAGTCGTACTTTTTTTATCCCTATTAGTTACTTGCCATCAGGATTACAGGAAGCCATTGGTTCGGCATATCTTTGCATGCGGGCCATTGATGAAATTGAAGACCACCCGAATCTAGGTGCCGAAGATAAAATCGCCCTATTGCAGGCTGTTAGCAGCCTATTGAAAACCGATTATCGTAAAGAGGACATCCAGGCTGTTTTTGAACCATATAAGGATGTGCTTCCGGAAGTGACCTTGCAACTTGGAGATTGGATGGATTATTGTCCTCCAGGTGTGCTTGGTAAGGTCCTTGAGTCTACCAAGGAAATGGCTGAAGGCATGGCGAAGTGGGTTTCGAAGAATTGGCAAATACATGATAAGGAAGAGCTTGATGAGTATACCTATTATGTCGCTGGTTTAGTTGGGGTGATGCTCTCTGATATTTGGAAATGGTATGATGGAACAGATACGGATCGCAATCTTGCCATTGCATTTGGACAGGGCCTTCAAACGGTCAACATCCTACGGAACCGTGAAGAAGATGCAGAACGCGGCGTGAATTTTTATCCGAATGGATGGGGCTTCAAAGAGATGCTGAGCCATACAGAATATAATCTTGAATTGGCGGATAGGTACATTGAAGACATCGAGACAAAGGATATTGTCCATTTCTGTAAAATTCCTTTGGAATTGGCTAAAGCTACTTTGAAGGCGTTAAAAGAAGGAAAAGAAAAAATCGATCGGTCAACGGTTACCACTATCGTAAACCAGGTCGTCGATAATTAAGAAGAGCAAGCTACTGTATAAAGTTTATACAACTTTATACAGTAGCTTTTTTATTACTTCATAAGAGTAATCGTAAAATTCTAAAAATTTAAAAAATACATTGGAATAGTGGCAGTAAACGATTATAATTTAGTACATAAAAGCGGAAAAGTTGACTTCGTTAGAGAGACAGAATTTTAAAAAAAGAGAAAAGCGGAGGAACATTATGAAAAAGAGATTATATTCAACGGCAGCCTTGACCTTGATTACTGGAATTTTACTTGCAGGGTGTGGAAATGAAAACGAGAAAGACTCGGCAAAAAACGAAAGTGATAAGGATGCTTTCAAAGTCGGAGTGACACAAATCGTTCAGCATGATTCTTTGGATCAAGCATATGAAGGGTTTCAGGCTGCTTTGAAGGATAGTGACATTAAAGCAAAATATGATCTCCAAATTGCTCAGGGCGATCAAAACAACAGCCAGACGATAGCGAATAACTTTGTCGGGGATAAAGTGGATTTGATTTTTGCTAACTCGACGCCAAGCGCTTTAAGTTCATTGAATGCGACTAAAGATATTCCAATCGTCTTCACTTCTGTAACTGATCCAGTAGCTGCGGAACTTGTTACGTCCATGGAGAAACCAGGTGGAAATGTGACAGGTACGACCGATTCTCATCCGGATGCCATCAAAAATTCCATGAAGTTCCTGGCAGAAGAGCTTGGAGCGAAAACAATAGGGACGGTTTACAATACGGGCGAACAAAATTCAGTCGTTCAAATTAAAAATGTGAAAGCGGAGGCAAAAAAAGCGGGCTTGAAAGTCGTGGAAGCATCCGTCTCGACTTCAGCCGAAGTTAAGCAGGCAACGGAATCGTTGATTGGAAAAGCGGATGCTTTCTATATCATTACGGATAATACAGTAGTTTCAGCGTTAGAATCGGTGATTTCGGTAGCGAATGACCAGGATATCCCCTTATTTGTCGGGGAACTTGATTCCGTGAATGCAGGCGGTTTCGCAGCATATGGCTTCAGTTACTATGATATTGGCTACGAAGCAGGCCAGAAAGCGGTAGAAATATTAAAAGATGATAAAAAACCGGGTGATATCGCGGTTCAATATCCTCAAAAATTAAAATTGGTGATTAATGAAACAGCTGCAAAGGAAATGGGTGTTGAAATAAAAGAAGAATGGAAAGCAAATGCTGAGTTTGTTAAATAAGCTTTTGCGTTATTCCAGGGAAGGAAGATAAAAATGCCAACAGCCATATTTAACTCTTTTGAATCTGGAATGATCTATGCGATCATGGCACTTGGAGTCTATTTGACATTCAGAATTCTCGATTTCCCGGACATGACGGTCGAAGGTAGCTTCGTGACAGGAGCTTCTGTCGCCGCTATTATGATCGTCAATGGTTTCTCGCCGATTATGGCCACGTTTTGCGCCATGCTTGCCGGATTTGTGGCAGGGACGATGACAGGGCTGCTGCATACAAAAGGGAAGATAAATCCGCTTCTTGCCGGTATTTTAATGATGATTGCGCTCTTTTCCATTAACTTAAGGATCATGGGGGCTTCGAACATTCCCTTGCTTTCTCAAACGACGATTATCACGAACATCTCAGAAGCATGGTCTCATACTGGTTTGGATCAAATGTTTAATGGGATTTTTTCAATCATTGGCCTTGGTGAAAGTTTGCCAAAAACATGGGGCATTCTCATTGTCATGTTTATTGTAGTAGTAATGATTCAACTGGGGATGTCCGCCTTTTTAAAAACGGATGTAGGCCTTGCGCTTCGGGCAACTGGTGACAATGAAGCGATGGTCAAGAGTTTTTCGGCTCATACAGGGAATATGAAGATATTAGGCCTTGCCATCGGGAATGCCCTAGTTGCTTTCTCTGGTGCTTTAGTTGCCCAGTACAATGGTTTTAGCGATATTGGGATGGGAATCGGGATCATCGTAATCGGTCTGGCCTCCGTCATCATCGGGGAAGCGTTATTTGGCGCAAAAACGATTGTACGCGCCACGCTAGCTGTCATTGGGGGAGCCATCATATATCGTATCGTCGTTACATTGGCGCTACGTGTAAAATTCCTTGATACGGGTGATGTGAAATTAATCACTGCGCTTATTGTAATCGGTGCCTTAGTCATCCCGCAAATTTCCGAAAAACAAAAAGAAAAAGGTCGTAAGAAAAAAAGACTCAAAGAATTGCAACTGCACCGTATCGAGCCTACAAAGGGGGAAGAGGAATTTGCTGCAGCTAAATCAGATTTATAAGGTCTTCAATGAAGGGACTCCGGATGAAAAGCTTGCCCTTGGCAATCTGGATTTACAGCTGTCAAAGGGTGAATTTGTAACGGTCATTGGCAGTAATGGTGCTGGGAAGTCCACGTTGATGAATATGATTTCCGGTAAGACCCTTCCCGATGCTGGTGATGTCATCATTGATGGCCAAAATGTATCATCGATTGAAGAACATAAGCGGGCGAAAATGATTGGGCGGGTTTTCCAGGACCCCATGCTCGGAACGGCCCCGCACATGACCATTGAAGAAAATATGGCCATCGCGTATGGCAGGACGAATCGAAGGGGTCTTGGCTTTGGGGTAACGAAAAGACGGAAAGAGCTTTTTAACGATAGCCTGAGTACACTCCATTTAGGATTGGAAAATCGGATGAATGCAAAAGTGGGGTTATTATCGGGAGGGGAGCGTCAGGCATTATCGTTATTGATGGCGACCTTCACCGATCCGAAAATCCTGCTTCTCGATGAACATACAGCTGCTCTCGATCCATCCAGGGCAGAGCTTGTTACAAGCCTGACGAAGGAAATTGTTGAAAAGAACCGGTTAACTACATTGATGGTGACTCACAATATGCAGCAGGCCATCGATCTTGGTGATTCTTTAATCATGATGGATAAAGGCCAAATCATTTTCGAGGCAAGAGGCCCGAGAAAACAGGCACTGACTGTTGATAAGCTCTTGAATGAATTCCAGCGTATCAAGGGTGAAAAAATGCTAAATGACCGTGCGGTGTTGATATAAAGTGAAAGAGGCCTAGCGCTCAAGGTGAATGACCTTGGACCGAGGCCTCTTTTTTCGGCGGAATCGGAAGGGTTTACTATCGAGTGACTGAGTCTCGCCTTACGGAAGGCCAAGAGAACGGGTTGACTGCAGAGGACAGTGGACGTTCGGAGAGAATTCAAGGTCCTCCTGCTTAATCGCTATCAGCTGTGCTCCAAGGAGAATTGTCATCTTTTTTGGTTCCAAAAAAGTTTCTCATGAAGGACTTTTTCTTTGTTTTTTTAGCGGCGGCAGCTTCTTCGGTAGCGAGATAAAAATCTGCTGGTGGAATGGTGGCCGCTTCTAATGCTTCAATACGGGCTTCAAGTTTAGTGACGAGCTTATGCATGTCTTCCATTTCACTTCTATGCTGTAATAGTTGATAGGAAACAACGTCATCCGCTTTTGTTTTCAGACTTTTTTCGAGCCTGGAGACTCTTTCGTTTAGGTGATCTTGTCCTTTTTCCGACTCAATAGGTTGTTTAACAGTGGCCTTTCTGGTCTTCTTTTCTGAAATGCTCACCTTTTGTAAGACCACTCCCTCGTTCAGCTGGTCTTGGATTTTCCTCAATAAGTCAATATCTTCCTCCGAAAACTGGTAATGACCTAGCTGATTCCGTTCTACTTCCATGTTCAATTGGGTAACCCAGCGTTGAATGGTACTATGAGAAACGTTCAATAACTTGGCAACTGCACTTGTATTCATCTAGATTCCCCTCCTTTTGGTTGTAGAATTCTAGATAAAAGAAGCGATTCCTTTGCCGTTGACAAAACAAGTACTGATTCGCCAAAGATAGTGGATTTCCTACCTGTTTTTGCTGCCATGTCGATTTTATTTACCGGTACCGTCGTATTTCCAGTGGGTGTTCTTCCCGACGTAATTCAATCATTTCGGAGGGAAAAACATATTTGCCAAGTAAGCTGGATAAGCGGGAAGGGGATTTTAGAAATATTCGATTTGAAATATGGGTTAATCTTGAAGGATGGATGACAGCTTCTCTTCATTATCTTAGTCATGGCCATTTAGACACAATAGGCTGTTAACTCCCAGTTGGGAATCAACAGCCTGTTTACTTGTTGTTATTGGGGAACTACATATTTAGCCAGCTCTTTACTGATTTGATTTCCCATCCGCTTGGATTGTTCGGTGGCTTCTTGAACACAGGAGATAAATGCTTCTTGTACATGATGGGCTTGAAGTGCTTTCAGGCCAGCTTCCGTTGTCCCTCCCGGTGAAGTGACTTCTTTTCGCAGTACCGCTGGTGTTTTTGGCGATTTCTGCAGCATCTCAGCTGCACCGGTTAAAGTCTGAAGGATTAATTGCTTTGCTGTTACGGCATCAAGGCCAATGGATTCCGCGGATCTTTCCAGAGCCTCGACCAAATAATAAATATAAGCGGGACCGCTTCCGGATAAGCCCGTTACGGCATCAAGCTGTGTTTCTTCGACAATGGCAACTGAGCCCACCGTTTCGAAAAGTGTGATGGCCGTCTGCAATTGCGATTCAGTTGTATGTGCATTGGCCGATAGGGCAGTGGCTGACTTTCCAACGGCTGCCGATGTATTAGGCATAGCCCTTACGATGGCGACCGGTTTGGCTGCAATCCCTTCAAGGCTTGCCGTATGGACCCCTGCCACAACGGAAATGAACAGCATATCTTCCCGGATGTATTCCTTTATGGATTGTATCGTGGTTAAAATATCTTTTGGCTTTACTGCAAGTACTACTATGTTTGCATTCTCTAGTAGTTGCGGAAGAGACCGTGTTGGGGTAATCCCATATTGTTCTGTTAGATAAGTGAATCGTTCATCATTTTTTTTGTTGGTCACAAAAATGTCAGCCGGGTTTATTACTTGCTGAGTGACCAAACCGGAAATGATTGCTTCGGCCATTGATCCAGCCCCGATAAAAGCTATTTTTTTCATTTCACTCACTCCTTTAATGCATACTAGTAACGGTCAGTTTTCCCAAATAAAATAAAAAAGACCCCTCATCCAATAAAGGACGAAAGGTCTGGCTTCCGTGGTACCACCTTTGTTCAACTCCTACAAAATAAAAAGGAAGTTGCACTTGAATCCGCTAACGTGGGATGAACGTCAGTTTTACTGAAGGCTCATAAGGTAGGTTCAATAATAGAGAGGACGGTGAAGCTTTTCAGCACATTTAAGAACTTCACTCTCTTTACGCCATCCATTATTTACTTGGCCTCAATCATAGCCGTGCCGTCTTTAATTACTTGTGATTATGAAGGATGCATGAGTACTCTGTCAATAGTAATATATGCTGAGCCTTAAAATATAGTCGTTAATTATGTGAAAATAATGACAATGTTCAGGATTATATGTAAAATAGTGATTACATACACAGTTTTCTAATAAAATAAGGAAATACCAAATTTTACGGATATATAAGCTTATTTAAATATAATATTAAGGTGGAAATAGACATGGTGAATTGGAATGGGGATATCGCAAAGCTTTCTCTGCCGACGCCGTTTGCAGTGGGCGATGTAAATGTTTACATAGTTAAAGGAGATGCCTTAACTTTAATTGATACGGGGGTTAAAACCGTACAATCAAAAGAGGCACTGAATGCTGGACTTGGGGAATTAGGGCTGCAACTATCTGATATTGAACAAATAATCTTGACGCATCATCATCCAGACCATGCTGGTGCACTCGATTTCTTCGATAAGAAAGTCCCGGTGTATGGTCATAAAAACAATCAGCGGTGGCTGACTCTAAGCGATGAGTTCCTTGACACCCATAATTCTTTCTTTCTAGACTTTGCAGGGAAATTGGGCGTGGCTGAAGAATTGAAACATAGATTGACCCATGACAAAGAAGAAATCCAATTCCTTAGTAAAAGGAACATGCAAGCACATTTGGCTGAGGGTGACGAACTTCCGGGCCTTCCAGGATGGCGAGTGATCGAGACTCCTGGTCATGCGCAAAGCCATGTTTCCTTTTATCGGGAGAGTGACGGCTTAATGATTGCAGGAGACCACTTACTTGCAAGAATTTCGCCTAATCCATTAATGGAGCCACCCTTGATTGTGGGTGGCGTTCGTCAACGGCCATTGCTTCAATACAATGCCTCCCTTCAAAAACTATTAGACTTTCCGATTTCTAAGGTTTATTCAGGACATGGGGGAGAAATTGATGGAGAGAAAGTGTCCGATTTGATTCGATATAGATTTGAGCGACAGCATAATCGGGCCATGCAGGTGAAAAGCATGCTCCAAGAAAAACCTTTAACGGGATTTGAAGTGTGTCAGCGTCTCTTCCCAAAAGTTTATCGTCAGGAAGTCGACTTGACACTCTCGGAAACGGTCGGTCAGTTGGATTATCTGGAGGATTTGGGTGAAATCGAATTGGAAATGCAATCGGGTGTCATTTTATATTCAAGTGCGACGACAGTTTCTAAGGGGATAATCTATTGAGTAAATTAAGCGGGAAAGTCATTGTCATTACCGGGGCTTCGGGAGGAATTGGAAAGGAAATTGCGATTCAATCTGCCCGACTTGGGGCAAGACTCGTTCTTTTGGCAAGGAGCCTGGATAAATTGCAGACTCTGAAGGAGAGCCTGACCAGCCAATACGGGGTCGATGTTTTTGTATGGAAGTTGGATGTTTCCGATACAGAACAAGTGGAAAGGGTCTTCGTTGACATCCACGACCAGGTCGGCACCGTGGATGTGTTGGTCAATAATGCCGGGCACGGTACGTTTAAAGAAGTCCTTGATACGGATTTAGAAGAGAGTAAAGGGATGTTTGCTGTCAATGTAATCGGCTTGATGGCCTGTACGAAGTTTGTGCTTCCACATATGAAGCGCAAACAAGCGGGCCACATCATTAATATTGCGTCACAGGCAGGGAAAATTGCAACACCTAAGTCCACACTTTATTCAGCCACTAAATTCGCGGTGCTTGGTTATTCGAATGCTCTCCGGCTTGAATTGATGGAAGACAACATTCATGTGACCACCGTTAATCCTGGGCCAATCGAAACCAACTTTTTTACTATAGCGGATGAATCCGGGACATATATGAAGGGCATTAAGAAATTCATGCTTAAGCCTGAGGATGTAGCAGCCAAAATCGTTGCTGCCATGCTAACTAATAAACGGGAAGTCAATCTGCCCGCCTGGATGAATATGGTGAGTAAGTTTTATACCTTGTTTCCAAGAATCACTGAGACCGTTGGGAAAAAAGCATTTTTTAAAAAATAGATACTTCTAAATATAAGTGAAGATTACTATTTTAATAAGAAATTAAGGGAGTGTCATCTGACATTCCCTTTTTTTGAATTTATTTGGATTATCTTTCCATCTTATGTAACCATTTCATTGGTGAATTCGTCTGTTTTATAGGAGGGATTTTGTATGAAGCTCGTTATGGGAAAGTCTTTTATCTTTTTATTCCTTTTTTTCATTCTGGGAAGCTGTCAATCCTTCTCTGAAGAGCAACCCCATAAGTCCATTGGCAAGGGAGAAGAAGGATTCATTACAGATTTAGATGATAAGCGGATTCTGATAAAAGGGACGTATTACAAGGTGAAAAATCATACGTATATACAAGATGAACATGGGGCAAAGCTCAGTTATTCAGACTTGGCAATCGGGATGAAAGTTAAACCATGGTACGGTGGAGAGGTCGAAGAATCATTTCCTTCGAAAGCGGATGCAGAATTGATACGGATTTTAAAGGATGAAGAGAGTCTAGAAGAGCAAAAGGCCGTAACTGCTGCACTTGAGCATGTGACTAAAGCTCCTAGTCAGCGTTTCATGGTTCTTGAAATCATTCATTTCCCTTCCGAGCATGTATACAATATTGAAATGATGAATCGCTCCAACTTGGACGCATCATTTACTGTGACCGTAGACGATTCTACTGAAGAAATCTTATATCTAAAATAATAAGGGGGCAGAATCAAATAGATTCTGCCCTGCTTTGTTTTAACCTCATGTTTTTTTTATAAAGTTTTTGCACCCAGGTATTTTGGCGCCCAATAGGAGTTATTCATATCGGTGATGGTAATTCCTTTAGAAGAGGAAGCATGAATGAACTGATTGTTTCCAATGTAGATTCCAGCATGGGAAACACCCGTCTTTCCAGAAGAAGTATCAAAGAATACAAGATCGCCTTTTGATGGCGTTGATACTTTCAATCCGGTATTCCCGTAAAGCTGGGATGTTGTCCGTGGTAGGGTAATTCCTTGTGATTTTTGGAATACATAATAGATGAACCCCGAACAGTCAAATCCTGCTGGTGTCGTGCCAGCCCATTTGTATGGCGAGCCTATCAATGTTTTTGCATAATTAATCATGCTTGTATTATTGACATTATAAACACCGAGCGCATTGAAGGTATTTCTTCCTGCAATCCCATCGGCAGTCAATCCTTTAGCTTTTTGAAAGTTTTTTACGGCAGTTGTTGAATAGGTTCCGTAGTAAGTAGTCGATGAACCAGTATATGTGAAATAACCTTTAGTTTTTAATAGGGTCTGTAGTTGTTTGACATCACTATGTGTCATTCCGGGTCTGAGGGTTTGATCTCCAATATTTGCAAACGCCTGAAGTGGCGTCAGCATTAATGCAGAAGCAACAGCAGCTGAGGCAATCCATTTCTTCATGTATCTCATTTCCTCTCTCTATCTCTCTATTTTTCTTTAACAATATTATCCTACAATACCATTGTGACAATCAAACCAGTTTTTGATTACATTTTCATTACAAAAAATAAGTAGTAATACTTAGTGAAAATCAGCGAAATCGTTTTTCTTAAATAGTAAAAGGGTTAAAAGACTCGGTTCCCCTTTTAGGCAAGATACCAACTAATTATATTTATAAAAACTAGTTGGATATAATGGATTACTTTTAAATTAAAGGGTATTTATGGGTATTTAAAAAGTTCCCATAAATAGGTGGAAATTTGTCATGAAACTTCCATTGAATGCGAACGTTTATTCGTTTAGAATGAGGGATATAATATAAACACGAACATATATTCTGTATAGGGTGAAGAAAAAATGGATTATAGCATGATGCCGAAACAATCAATTATGTGTATTGATATGAAAAGTTTTTATGCTAGCTGCTCAGCGGTCATGCATGGATTGGACCCGCTCGAATGTTATTTGGCAGTGGTGGGTGATAAGAATAGGGAGGGGAGCATTGTGCTTGCGGCTTCTCCAAAGCTAAAGAAGGAATTCGGTATAAAAACCGGTTCCCGGAAGTTTGAGATACCGAAAGATCGACGCATTCTAGTCGTTGAACCCAAAATGGCCACTTATTTGAGAGTTTCGACGGAGATTACGCGCTTGTTTCACCGCTATGTTCCAAAAGAAGCGATTCATGTATACAGTGTGGACGAAAGTTTTTTGAAAGTTGATGGAGCGGCTTCTTTATGGGGGGATGCCTGGAATATTGCCAGGAAAATAAAAGATGACATTGAAAGGGAATTACAGATTCCAAGTGCAATCGGGATTGGGCCGAACATGCTGATGGCGAAGCTTTCTCTTGATCTCGAGGCCAAACATACAGGAATAGCTGAGTGGACATATGAAGACGTACCAGCTAAGCTTTGGCCGATTTCTCCGCTTCGTGAAATGTGGGGGATAGGAAGGAGGGTGGAAAAGACCCTTCATGGCATGGGAATATTCACTGTCGGGCAACTTGCCAATTATGACCTTCAATTGCTTGAAGCGAAGTTCGGGATTATGGGCAATCAGCTTTATCATCATGCCTGGGGAATCGATTTGTCAGATCTCGGGGCGCCGATCATCGAGGGGCAGGTCAGCTTTGGTAAAAGTCAGATTTTACTCCGTGATTACAAGGAAGAACACGAGATCAAGCAGGTTATGGTAGAAATTTGTGAGGAAGTCGGAAGAAGGGCTCGTACCCATAGGAAGGCTGGACGGACGATCAGTCTGAGCATTGGTTATAGTAAGGATGAGTTTGGCGGTGGGTTTCATCGCTCCCGTTCGATTGAGGAACCGACAAATATCACAATGGAATTGTATAAAGTCTGTCTTGAACTTTTTTATGAAAACTATCATAAGCAAAAAACGGTTCGTAGCGTTTCGGTCACACTCTCGAATATTGTGGATGATAATGAGATGCAGCTGACTTTATTTGATGCTTCACGGTGGAAAAAGCGGGAATTGAGTTATACCGTTGACCGCATTCGACATAAATATGGTTCAAAATCACTGTTGCGCGCGGTTTCGTATACGAAAGCCGGGACGGCCGTTTATAGAAGCGGATTGCTTGGCGGGCATAAGGCTTGACAAAGTCGTCAGAGGAGGAAAAAGAATGATTCATGATCGGGGGCGTATCAAATGGACATCCATGATGCTACCGGAACATGTGAAGATGTTGCGGGATTGGGTGGCGGAGGATAGCCATGAAGCAAGACGCATTCTCGATGAACAGCAGTTTGAAGAAATGAATGCTGTGATGGGGGAAGCGATGGAAGAAGGTAGAGAGGTCATGATTGCCTATTATGACAGAACCCGATACCAGCTTTTAATCGGAAGCATTCATTATTATGATGAATGCTTGCAAAGACTTCATATTATTGACCATTTTCAGCAACCACATTATATTCAACTTTCCCATATAGCGGATGTAAGATTGATGGAATAAGAATGGTGGGATTATCCCCATGGATGCACAAGAGTGCGGGAAAAGGACAGGGGTCCTTTCATCGTTTATAATGGGGGAATGGAACGAATAGGGGGAAATGAGATGTACATTGAATGGACAGATAGAGCAGCCGAAAAACTTTCCGATAAAATACAGGGAAAAGAAGGACATTTACAGTTGAAATATGATACAGATGGCTGTGGTTGCGTAGTAAGTGGCGTGACAGCTCTTTGGCTCGTTGACGAGCTTGAGGAGGATAATCAAAAAGTGGAGACCAATGGAGTTCCCCTTTATGTCGAAAAATCTAAAATGATTTTTCTCGATGATATCATGACAATAGACTTTGTGGTCGAAGCAAACTGCTTTCAGCTAAAAAGCCCGAATCAAATCTTGAATCCAAGGATGAGTTACTTTAATAAACTCTAAAAAAAGCAAAGGGAGAATCCCGATAGTCGTGGGATTCTCCCTTTGTCTATTTCAATACAAGCTGTTCGAGAAATTGGTCGATCCGTTCCTCATATTCCTTGGGATTAGCATTATATGATTGTGCGTGAGCCCCGTTTTTTGCGAGGTAAAGTTGTTTTGGTCCTTTTTTTGCTTCATATAATTCAAGTGTCATGGAGGCGGGAATGAAAGTATCAGGTTCACTGTGAATGAACAGCACTGGTTTTTCGATAGTACTAATGAAATCTATCGGTGATACTTCGTTCGTCCAATATCCATCACGAAGTTTGATGAACATGCGCCCAAGTGGAAAGATGGACCAGGTTGGAAAAGGGATTTCCATGCCGATTTGATGTTGAATTTGCTTTTCAAAATTGGAAAATGGACAATCGGCAATATAAAAATCTGCTCCATCTTCAAGCATGCCCGCATATAGAAGAAGGGTCACAGCCCCCATGGATTCACCATGAATGCCGAAGAAAAGATCTGAACCTTTACGTTTTTTTAACTCGTCAATCACGGCTTTCAAGTCGAATTTTTCATAATGTCCATAGCTGCTTGTTTTCCCACCGGAGTCTCCATGACGACGGTGATCGTAGATGACCGCATTGAATCCACGCTTAAGGAAAATGTTCATGTACTTGATCGAGTTCGTTTTATTTTCTGTCACGCCGTGAGCAATAATGATCCACTTATTCGTAGGATGTGGTTCAATAAACATGCATTTCAAGGAATACCCAGATGGAGAAGGTACCCAGATTTCGCTTTTAGGCAGGGTATCAAAATCCTCTTGAATGAACCGTTTAGCCAAGACTTCACGATCTTTGATGAAATCATCTTCCTTCTTCTTCATGTACATGAGCCGATTAGAAAAATAAATACCGATGCCGACCATATACGTCAAGATGCCGGCAATTGCGAGACCCCATTTTTTCATGGTGAACCTCCTTGTTTTTAGTTTATTTTACCATGTTGAAAAATAAGAAAATACTGTTAAGAAATCGTCACGGGTAAAACCGGAGTCATGGTATAATAATGTATAATGTCAGGGGGTTTTAAGGATGAAAAAGAAACAGCCGCGCAATCAAAATCAAAGTAAAAAGCAAGAAAAAGAAGCATCGTCATCATTGAAACTTGGTGATATGCTCAATCAAGATATCATGTCGCAGCTTCGCCAAAAACAAAAAGAATTAAACGATGCGGAACAAGAGAAGAGAGCAGCAGAAGAAGAAAAGAAACGTCAAGAAAGAAAACAGCGTGAGAAAAATAAATCATTCGAAGAGCTGTTGGGTGAAAGTGATCTTAACTGGAAAAACTATAAATGATTTTAAAGAAATCGGGATGTTTATTATGACCCGACCAAAAAAACTATAAATGGAAAGCATCTTCGTTGGTACCCATGTACTTATAACGGGGATGTTTTTGTATGAAGAAAATGACATGGAACAAATTAAATTCCTTCGTAATTCTGTTTGGATGGCCGAATCGCTTTATTTTATAAAGCATAACGATTATATTAAAAGTAAGTTTGATAGGTACCCGCTTATCGAATGGACTACTATTAGTTGGTGATGAAATGGAAAAAAGAATAGAATCTGTACTGGAAAATCAACTATGCTTCCTTCTATATGCAAATTCGAGGGAAATGACCAAGAAGTATAAACCACTACTTACCAAACTTAACGTAACGTATCCTCAATATCTCGTTCTGCTTTTACTATGGGAGCAAGACACGCTTACAGTGAAGAAATTAGGGGAGTTACTTGCACTTGATTCAGGAACGCTCACTCCCATGTTGAAACGGATGGAGCAGAATGGGCTCATTGTTCGTGAACGGTCCACTAAAGATGAAAGGTCTGTCATGATTCAGCTGACTCGAAAGGGACTTGATTTAAGGGAAGAAGCCTGTTTCATTCCTGAACGCATTTCGGATATGTCCGGTGAAGATAAGCAAGTGGTTGAGGATTTGAAAGCGTCGCTGCTTCAACTATTAAAAACCTTGCAAGCACTTTGAAGGAATAGAAAAACGCCTGGGTTCACTTCAAACCCAAGCGTTTTTTTGTGAAATTGCTTTATTCTACTTCAATTTCAATGGCAACATCCACATTTCCGTTGATTGCTTTTGAATAAGGGCACATTTGGTGAGCTTTATGAACGAAAGTTTCAAATGAATTTTTATCGATTCCTGATCCCTTTACGACTAATGTTACAGCCAAGCTGTATTGATGCATATCACCCATCAATAAACTGACATTGGCTGTGACGTTTGAAGTAAATGTAGCACCTTCAATCTTTCCAACCGATTGTAAAGCACTATCAAAACAAGCCGCATATCCTGCTGCAAAAAGCTGTTCAGGATTAGAAGCTTCAGGCATCTGTTTAGCCCTTGGCGTTCCGGGCATTGCAATATCAACCGTAAAGTTTCCATCAGCTGAAATGGCCGTTCCTTCTCTTCCTCCATCAACCGTTACAGACGTCGTAAATAGTGTTTTTGTCATTGTTTATCTCCCCAATCTTTTCATTTAGATTGTGCACAATTGAATTGTATACTATCAATTAAGAAATAGCAACAGAAAAGATCTTAGAAAGAACTCACCCTACACTTTTGCAGCTGAGTTATTTAAAAGTGTAGGGTATGACTCCCGGAATAAAAAAAAGCTATCCAACCGTAGGTGTACGGAAAGGATAGCTTTGCAGAGAAATGATTGCTAGTCTTTAAAGGGTGTTCAGGTTAGATTTATTCCCGGTGGTTTGCATATTTGCTTGCTTTGGTGAGTTGCTTCAACAGATCAAGTTCATCTTTTGAAAGAGAAGGGCTGTTGGCAGCCTGACAGTTTTCGCGAAGCTGTTGCACCGTGCTCGCCCCGGCTACGGCAGATGCAACGCATTGGTTCGATAATACATATTGCAGAGCCACAGCATTCAGCTTCTTGCCGGAAATCTTCTCTTTTAATTGTGGAAGTAAGTCCTGGAGTGCTTGATAGCTATAATCGAGGTAGCCGTCCTCACTAGCCTTGTTAAGCATTTTTTCACTTAGCAGCCCTTTGGCGAGAGGCCCCCGAGCAATGATGCTGACCTGCTTATTTTCCAAAAGTGGCATCCACTCTTCCGGACGGCGGTCCAGAAGGCTGTACTGCATCATCACGGAATCAATATCTGAATTCTCGACAAATGCCTTTATTACATTGGGCCGAATCGATGATATTCCATAGTACCGAATCAAACCTTCTTTTTTTAAGTCCTCAAAGGCTTCAATCGTTTCCTCCAAATTATCTTCAATCGTACCGCCATGCAGCTGATAGAGGTCAATATAGTCGGTGCCTAGTCTCTTTAGACTATCTTTTACGGCCGTCTTGATATAGTCACCAGATGGATCCCAGCTCCAGCCTTCTTTATTTTCCGTCCAGCGGTTTCCGACTTTCGTTGCTATGTACACTTGATCGCGAACTGGCTTTAGGCTTTCTCCCACAATTTCCTCGTTCACTCCAAAATCATATAAGTCAGCGGTGTCGAAGTAATTGATGCCTTCATGTAAAGCAGCCTTCACAATTTCGGCTGCCTTTTTTTGATCGGTTCCTAAAGACATGCATCCAAGTCCAATTTCGGATACAAGCAAATCCGAATTTCCTAATCTGCGTTTTTTCATGTTATCCTCTCCTTTATATCTTCATTGTAAAGGAGGAATCATTTTCACTCAAAGATTTCACTTGATCCTTTTTAAGGGGTGAGGTTCTTGTCGATGGATATCTGCAATCCAGTCATTGACATAAACATAGTCACTTTGTAGACTTTTGAGTTTTTGAACAATCTCCCAACTCTTTCCGGAGAAAACAATGCCATTTTCGAACACATGAATTTTCATCAAATCGCCCTCCATCCCTAGTATGGTAAAATGTATGAAGAATCATGCTGTAATTAGAACAGAGGAGTGGACAAGTTGAAAAAATTCGAAGAGAAAACATTATCAAGCAAAAAGATATTCACGGGTAAAGTAATCAATTTACAAGTGGATGATGTCGAGCTTCCTGATGGGAAAACGAGTAAACGAGAAATCATCAAGCATCCCGGGGCAGTCGCAATCATCGCTCTTACAGCTGAAGATAAGATCATCATGGTCGAACAGTACCGTAAAGCGTTGGAGAGAAGCCTGGTTGAAATTCCAGCAGGTAAGCTTGAAAAAGGGGAGGAACCCGTTCGGTCGGCAGAACGTGAACTTGAGGAAGAGACGGGCTATGAATGTGAAAGAATGGAGCATATCATCTCTTTTTATACGTCTCCAGGCTTTGCGGATGAGCTAGTCCATCTCTATTTGGCCCACAATTTGAAAAAGAAAAAAGATGCGGCACCATTGGATGAAGATGAGTTTGTCGAGGTGATCGAGCTGACATTGAAGGAAGCTCAAAACTATCTGGATGAAGGGAAGATCCAAGATGCCAAAACGGCCTACGCCGTACAATATTTGCAGTTGAAAAAGGCGTTGAATGAATAAATGAAAGAATACTATGCTGATTTCCATATTCATATCGGCAGGACGAGAAGTGGGAAGGCGGTTAAGATCACCGGAGCTAAAACGTTGACCTTCAGCAACATAATCGAAGTGGCAAGCGAACGAAAAGGACTCGATATGATAGGGGTTATAGACTGCCATTCTCCTGAGGTTATTGAAGAGATAGAAGCTGGAATTCACAATGGGGAAATTACGGAAATGGAGGGTGGCGGACTTCATTATCGGAACCTCACCATCATCCCAGGGTCGGAAATTGAAATATATGACCACAATTGCCATGGACCGATTCATGTTCTTGCCTATTTTCCAAATATGGAAGTGCTGAAGAGGTTTTCATCATGGATGAGTAATTATGTGAAAAATATTACGTTGAGTTCCCAGAGGATTTATTGTGACGGGCGAAAGTTGCAAGAAATCGTCAAATCCCTTGGAGGGCTGTTCATCCCTGCGCATGTTTTCACCCCCTTTAAAAGCTTGTACGGTAAAGGCGTAAAGGAAAGCCTGGCGGAAGTGTTCGATCCGAAGCTCATTGATGCCATCGAACTTGGTTTAAGCTCGGATACCTATTTGGTGGAGGACATAAAAGAATTGAAATCGTATACCTTCCTGACGAATTCCGATGCCCACTCCCTTGGAAAGATAGCCCGTGAATATCAAATGCTATTGCTTCAAGAACCGAGTTTTACAGAGTTGGAAAAAGCGCTTAAGGAAGAAGAAGGTCGTAAAGTGACAGCCAATTATGGATTGAATCCCTTATTGGGTAAATATTATCAAACCGTTTGCGGAAGTTGCCTTCATAAAATGGCCATAAATGCTGAGGCATGCAGTGAATGCGGAGGCAAGAAGATCATTAAGGGAGTTTCCACACGTATTGCCGAATTATCCGTTTCTGGAAAAGGGGAGGAAAAGAGGTCCCGTCCGCAGTATATTCATCAGGTTCCGCTTGATTTCATTCCGGGCCTTGGCCCGAAGTCCATGGACAGACTATTGGGGGCCTTCGGAACAGAGATGAATATCCTTCATGAGGTGACTCTCGAACAGCTTTCAGAGGTCGTTCCATTGAAATTAGCCCACTTTATAGATTCCGCAAGAAAAGGGATATTGGGTTTTGATGCAGGAGGAGGCGGCAAATATGGGAAAGTTAAGATGTGATAACACAGGCTTTCCCGATATAAACTTTTCAAAAGGCATTTCTAGATGGAAGTGCCTTTTGTGCTTGTTATAGATATCACTTCGTAGCAATTAGTCTTTTTGTGAAATAGAAAAGGGATTCATTTAACACTTTGTATAATGACTAAAAAGCCAGGAAGTTACACAATAGGAATAGGAAATAAATCATAATAAGGAAGTGACACGAATATAGGCGCAATATGCTGGCGTAAACTCGCGACTGAAATTCCGAGTTTAATTATCTGAGTATTTTGTGAGTTTGTGGGTGACGGATTACATAAAGGAAATGCTTCACCCCTACTATATAGTAAAATCTCGAACAATTAGGAGGAGTTATAATGACTGAAACAATAAAAGTAAAAGAATTATCTCATTTTATAGGCGGTCAAATGGTTGCAGGGCAAAACGGGAGATTTTCGGATGTATTCAATCCTTCAAGTGGAGAAGTCATTGCGAAAGTACCGTTAGCTTCGATTGAAGAAGTAAAGGGAGCCATTGATAAAGCCAAAGCTGCATTTCCCGCTTGGCGTGACATGTCCGTAGCAAGGCGTGCGGATATAGTGATCAAGTTTCGTAACTTGCTTACGGAACATACAGATGCCCTAATTGATCTGATTTGTACAGAAAGCGGTAAAACGGCAGAAGATGCAAAGGGCGAGATTACCCGTGGAATAGAATCTGTGGACCTTGCCATTGGAGCGCCCCATTTAGTGAAAGGGGAATATTCCGTCAACGTCGGTGGACAGATCAATGTCTATTCGGCGAAGTACCCACTTGGCGTCGTAGCAGCCATTTCTCCATTCAACTTCCCGATCATGGTGCCACTGGCCCAGACGAGCATGGCAATTGCTGTAGGCAATGCAGTCATTCTGAAAGCTTCGGAGCGAGTTCCAATGACAGCTTTATTCGTGAGTGAATTATGGAAGAAAGCAGGATTGCCGGACGGTATTTGGACCGTTATCAATGGTGATAAGGACGCTGTCAATGAATTATTGAGAAATCCAGAAGTGGAGGCAATCTCCTTCGTGGGCTCTACGCCGGTGGCTCAATATATTTATGAGACGGGAGCGAAACATGGTAAGCGTGTGACGGCTCTTGGTGGCGGGAAGAACAATATGGTTGTCATGCCTGATGCGGATTTAGAACAAGTGGCAAACTCTTTTATTGGAGCTGCATATGGAGCTGCATCCCAGCGTTGCATGGCCATTTCAACGCTCATGCCTGTTGGAGAAGAAACAGGGGATCGTTTAATAAAGATTTTAAAAGAAAAAATCGGCGCATTGAAAGTGGGCTCTTACACAGACCGGGAAGTTGACTTCGGACCTGTTATATCCCAACAATCAAAAGAGTCGGTAATTGCGGCGATTGACAAGAGCATTGAAGAAGGTGCAACGGTAGTGTGTGATGGACGGGAATTAGACATCGTGAAAGAATCCAGAGGTTTCTTTGTCGGCCCGACATTAATTGACCATGTAAAGCCAGGAATGGATATATATGAACAGGAAGTGTTCGGACCCGCCCGTAATGTTGTTCGGGTCGCTTCACTAGAAGAAGCGATTAAGCTGATCAACGAACATGAGTTAGGGAATGGTGTCACCATTTTCACCAATGATGGAGCGGCAGCTCGGAAATTCACAACGGAAATTGACGTTGGAATGGTAGGAGTTAATGTCCCGATTCCAATCCCTGTCGGCTACCATAATTTTGCTGGATTTAAAGGGTCTAGATTCGGTGAAGGTCATATGTTCGGACCAGACCAAGCCCGTTTCTTTACAAAAACAAAAACTGTCTCAGAACGATGGTTGACATCGTCCGCCAATACGGGGTCGACATTTGCCTTTCCAAGCAATAATGATTGAAGATTGAAATACAAAGAATCCCTGAAACTATTTTAGGGATTCTTTAAATCCTTTTAATAAAGCTTCATAGAAAGAGAGTTAATTGGAACGTAAAGTATGGAAAGCGAAAGAGGAGTTTTGCTTTTTAAAGCTAATGGAGAGAGTCCTGACAGGGAAAACTGATGCTGCCAGGGCTCTTTTTAGTTTATTATTTTTGCATAAATGCAAGTGTCTCGTAATGTCTTGCCGTCGGCGCTTAAAGCATCATTATGTAAAATCCCTTCCAGGGTAAATCCAAGCTTTTCAGGAATCCGTTTGCTGGTAAGATTATTGGGATCACAACGGATTTCAATTCTCTTGGCCCCATAATGATTAAAGGCGAATCTTGTTAACCTTTCTACCACTTCAGTTATATATCCTTTGTTCCTGTATTCCGTATCGATCCAATAACCGATTTCAAACTTGGGGATGTCCCAGTTAATTCGATGGAGGCCAGTGGAGCCTATGAATTGACCGTCTTCTTTCCTATAAATATGGAGTCTAATATCTTCTTTTAAGATAAAATCAGCATATGCTTTCAGGACATTCTTTTCTGAAGCTTCTATTGATGGTTCTTGCTGGGCAAATGGAAGCCATCTCTTCAACTCGTTTCGTGAACGGACTATGGCTTCATAAACGTCAAGTCCATCTCCCGGTAGGCAAGGTCTTAAATATAAGCGAGAAGTTTCAATTTTTTCTGGAAAATCCATTAGTATAGCTTTCATAGTACCCCTCCAAACAACTTTATGGAAAATTATAACACGTCTTTTGTGAAAAATGTTCTACGACTCTGTAAATTACGCTTGAATCCTTGTCATAAATAAAACAGAAAAAACATAGATTCTAGTAAGTGGAGTTGGGAGGATAGATAAAAGATGAAAAATAGATCTGCCATACAAAATGCTGTAAGGAAACATGTTAACGAACATTCCTCATTATACGTTTTTATCACTGTACTCTTTTTAATGGGTGTCATTTTTGGTGCTGTTCTCGTAAACAGTTTGAGCTTTACTCAAAAGGAAGATTTGTTCTACTATTTATCACAATTCTTCGGACAAGTTTCCAAAGGGGAATTTGCTTCTTCACACGATATGTTCAGTCAAAGTCTTATGCATAACCTTAAATATATTGGGGTCATCTGGATTCTTGGGGTTTCGGTTATCGGTTTGCCAGTGATATTAGTACTGTTATTTGTAAAAGGTATGGTTGTGGGATTTACGGTCGGATTTTTAGTCAATCAAATGGGGTGGAGTGGATTCCTATTATCATTTGTGGCAATCCTACCGCAAAATATATTCATTGTCCCGATCTTTATCGTGATCACGGTTCTGGCCGTATCGCTATCCATGAAGATGATCAGCCGCATTTTTCTTAAACAGGTTCGGGAGCCTTTAAAGCCGATTATTTCCCGCTATGTTTTTTCCTTGATCTTGGCTGGGGTATTTTTAATTGCAGCAGCTGCATTTGAAGCATATTTATCCCCTTCCTTAATGAAAAATGTCGTAAGCTTCTTGGGGTAATGAAGGATAGCTACGCATTCATCATGATTTTTTTGCTATTAATAAGGAAATCTATTTTGACAGTTTTCCCTCATTTGATATAATGTATAAGATAGCGGCGCGGGAGGGAATATTGGTATGGAAATAGAAAATAGAATTGATAGAATAAAAAAGCAGTTGCACTCGTCCAGCTACAAATTAACGCCTCAGCGAGAAGCGACCGTCCGCGTTTTACTTGAGCACGAAGAGGATCATTTAAGCGCAGAAGACGTTTACCTCCTTGTCAAAGAAAAGTCGCCGGAAATTGGATTAGCAACGGTATACCGTACGCTAGAGTTGCTGACTGAATTGAAAATAGTAGATAAAATTAACTTTGGAGACGGAGTTTCCCGTTATGATTTAAGACAAGAAGGCGCAGCGCATTTCCATCATCATCTGGTTTGTGTGGAATGTGGAGCGGTAGATGAGATCCAACAAGACTTACTTGAAGACGTGGAAGCCATTGTCGAGCGTGACTGGAACTTCAAGATAAAAGACCATAGATTAACCTTTCATGGCATTTGTCATCGATGTCATGACAAAGTCGAAGATAAAGATGAATAAAGTCGGACCTTCTCCCCTACCTGGAGAAGGTTTTCTGGTTTTAAAAGAAAATAGTTTGCCTGTTTAACCTGGGTTAGAAATAGATAGAACTTTTTTTCCTCTTCTTTACCGAAAGATGTATAAAACTTGTCCCGATGGGCATAGATTGATACAAAGTGCTCGGATAGGGAGGGGAAAGCATGAAAACGTCATTGAAGCTAGTTTTACATACAGCTAAAGTGATGATACTCTTCGTTAGCTTCACTGTTCTTTTTTACATAGGAATGGTATGGTTAAATCAGGAATATCATAGTTATCATCGGTACGATGAACCAAAAGGCACAGCTGTCAAAGTATCAAAAGCTGTTGATACAGGTGATGATGCATGGTTTGAACGCTTAATGTTGTTTTATTTAAACGGGGAGTAATGAATATGGAGAATCAAATTAAGGATTTCATTCATTTTTTGACCATTGAAAAGGGTCTTGCCAAAAACACACTCGTCTCGTATGAACGTGACTTGAAATCATATTGGGCCTATTTAATGAATGTAGAAATGATTACCGATTGGAATGACTCACGTCGGGCAAACATCTTACACTTTCTTGCTCATTTGAAAGACCAAGGGAAATCGTCGAAAACCATTGCCCGCCATATTGCTTCAATCCGATCCTTCCATCAATTTCTCCTTCGTGAAAAGGTGACTGACCAGGATCCAGCTCTACATATAGAAACACCCAAACCTGAAAGAAGCCTTCCAAAGGTGTTAAGCATGGAAGAGGTGGAAGCCTTATTGGAAGCCCCAAAGGTAATGAACGAATATGGATTACGTGACAAAGCGATGCTTGAACTGATGTATGCGACAGGAATGCGTGTCAGTGAATTGATCTCAATGGATGTGAGCGATGTACATGCGACGATGGGGTTTGTCCGTTGTATCGGAAAAGGGGATAAAGAAAGAATCATCCCTATCGGACAAACAGCACTGGGGGCCATCGGGAATTACTTAGATAGTGCCCGTGGTAAATTTGCCAGTCCAAAGCATCGGACGGATTCACTTTTTTTGAATCACCATGGAAACAGGTTGACGAGACAGGGATTTTGGAAGATCTTGAAAAAACTCGTGAAAGAGGCGAGAATCGAGAAGGAAATTACACCGCATACACTAAGGCATTCTTTTGCCACCCATCTTTTGATGAATGGAGCAGATTTACGGGCCGTTCAGGAGATGTTGGGGCATGCGGATATTTCGACGACTCAAATCTACACACATATTACGAATGTTCGGATAAAAGATGTTTATTCTAAATTTCATCCAAGAGCTTAGGAAATTAGTAGATTGAAAGTGTAGGAGGAAAGGCCTCCTGCACAAGTAATGGTGAAACAGCCATCAGGAATAGGTGGCCCAATTTATTGGACCATGATAAGCTGGAACTATAAAAATCTTTTTTGAAATTATGAGTCTGTTTTCCTATATAAAGATTAAGGTACATAACAATTGTCTAAAACGATTGGTATCGTTTACAATAAAGAGGTCAGACTTCTGACGTTTCGGTTATTGTAGGTTAAATGGACAATATACGGGGAATATAAAAGGGTATAATACTATTTACTGGAGGGAATTAGCATGGAAAAAAATTCAGCATTTAAACGCATTTTTGTAGTTGTAATGGACTCAGTTGGGATTGGCGAAGCACCGGATGCAGATTTATTCGGTGATAAAGGAGCCGATACACTTGGCCATATAGCTGAGAGAATGAATGGATTGAACATGCCGACTCTTTCTAAAATGGGTTTAGGCAACATCCGGGATATTAAAGGTATCGCAAAAACAGAGCAACCGATTGCTTACTATACAAAAATGAAAGAAGCGTCAACAGGAAAAGATACGATGACCGGCCATTGGGAAATAATGGGTCTTAATATCACTACACCATTTCAAGTATTTCCGAACGGTTTCCCTGAGTTATTAATCAATGAACTTCAAGCGAAGACGGGACGTTCAATCATAGGGAATATACCTGCAAGCGGAACGGAAATCATTGAAAGACTTGGCGAAGATCACATGAAAACGGGAGCTTTAATTGTGTATACATCCGCTGATTCTGTTTTACAGATTGCCGCTCATGAGGACGTAGTCCCATTAGACGAGTTATATAAAATTTGTGAAATTGCACGAGAGTTGACGATGGCTGATGAATATAAGGTTGGACGCGTTATTGCAAGACCTTTCATTGGAGAGCCAGGAAGTTTCAAAAGAACACCTAACCGTCATGATTATGCATTGAAGCCATTTAACAGAACGGTAATGGATGAAATGAAAGATGCTGGGTTGGATGTTTTGGCAATTGGAAAAATCTCGGATATCTTTGATGGTGAAGGAGTCACCGAATCATTACGTACAGTCTCCAATATGGACGGAATGGATAAATTAATCCAAACCATCGATCAAGACTTTAAGGGATTAAGCTTCTTGAATCTAGTGGACTTTGATGCCTTATATGGTCACCGTCGTGATCCGGAAGGCTACGGAAAGGCTTTGGAAGAGTTCGATGCTAGAATGCCTGAAGTGATAGAGAAGCTGACAGAAGATGACTTGTTGATCATCACGGCCGACCACGGGAATGATCCGATTCATGAAGGTACAGACCACACTCGTGAGTATGTTCCATTATTAGTTTACTCAAAACGTTTCACAAAAGGCACGGAGTTACCAGTAAGAGATACTTTTGCTGATATTGGTGCAACAGTTGCCGCTAACTTTGATATAAAGATGCCTACATATGGGAAAAATATTTTAGGCGACGTGAAATAAGGGAGGGTAAATATGTTTAATAGCATTGAAACAGCTGCTGAATTTATAAAGAACAAAGTGGATGGGACTCCAGATATAGGCTTGATTCTTGGATCTGGTCTTGGGGTATTGGCAGATGAAATTGAAAACCCGATAATTATCCCTTATCATGAAATCCCGGAATTTCCCGTCTCGACTGTAGAAGGACATGCAGGTCAGCTTGTCATCGGAAACCTGAGTGGCAAACAGGTTGTAGCCATGCAAGGTCGTTTCCATTTTTATGAAGGATACTCAATGGAGAAAGTCACTTTCCCGGTACGTGTGATGAAACTGCTTGGTGTTGAAACATTAATCGTAACCAATGCTGCTGGAAGTGTGAATGAAAGCTATGCACCGGGAGATCTGATGATCATTACGGACCATATCAATTTAATGGGAACTAACCCATTGATTGGTGCGAATGAAGACCGCTTTGGTCCTCGTTTCCCTGATATGTCAGAAGCTTATAATAAAGAATTGCGGGCAAAAGCTAAGACGATCGCTTCTACGCTGGGCTTGGATGTAAAGGAAGGCGTCTATATTGGGAATTCTGGTCCTACCTATGAAACTCCGGCAGAAGTAAGGATGGCAAGAGTTCTTGGTGGGGATGCAGTGGGCATGTCCACTGTTCCGGAAGTTATCGTTGCTAGACATTGTGGGATGAAAGTACTCGGGATATCTTGCCTTACAAACATGGCTTCTGGTATTTTGGACCAGCCCCTGTCACACGTGGAAGTTATTGAAACGACAGAAAAAGTAAAAAGCAGTTTTCTGGAGTTTGTTAAGTCGATTGTTAAAGATTTATAAATCGGATTTAAAATAATACAAGTACAGTCGAAACTAAGGCTGTATTTAAAGAATGGGGAATGACTTATGAGAATGGTTGACTTAATCGCAAAAAAACGTGATGGAAAGACACTTTCCACTGAAGAGATTCAGTTTATTGTGGAAGGCTTTACAAATGGAACGATTCCTGATTATCAAATGAGCGCATGGGCAATGGCAATCTATTTTCAGGAGCTGAACGAGCAGGAGCGTGCTGATTTAACGATGGCCATGGTAGAATCCGGTGATCAAATAGATTTATCGATGATAGAGGGAATTAAGGTCGATAAGCACTCTACAGGTGGCGTTGGTGATACGACCACACTTGTTCTTGGACCATTAGTGGCAGCTGTAGGCGTTCCAGTGGCAAAAATGTCAGGGCGCGGCCTTGGCCATACAGGTGGAACCATCGATAAATTGGAATCCGTTAAAGGGTTTCATGTGGAAATTGAAAATGATGAGTTCATTGAACTTGTCAATAAAAACAAGATAGCCGTTATTGGTCAAAGTGGTAACTTAACTCCAGCAGATAAAAAGCTTTATGCATTACGTGATGTAACGGCTACCGTCAATAGCATCGGGTTGATTGCTGGTTCCATCATGAGTAAGAAAATAGCTGCTGGTGCGGATGCGATTGTTCTTGATGTAAAAACGGGTGCAGGTGCATTCATGAAGACACTTGAAGATTCCGAGAAACTGGCACATGCAATGGTGAGCATAGGAAATAATGTCGGCCGTAATACGATGGCAGTCATTTCAGACATGAGCCAACCTCTTGGTTACGCAATCGGGAACGCTCTTGAAGTTAAAGAAGCGATTGATACGCTTAAAGGGGAAGGTCCGGAAGATTTAACGGAACTATCTTTAACGCTAGGAAGTCATATGGTGTACCTTGCTAAAAAAGCGGGCTCCCTTGAAGAAGCCAGAACCCTGCTTGAAAATGCAATCAAGGATGGTTCAGCGCTTCGATCATTCAAAATCTTCTTGGAGGCACAGGGAGGAGATGGCTCAGTTGTAGAACAGCCAGAAAAACTTCCACAGGCTGCATACACTTTTGAGCTTGAAGCTAAAGAAGACGGATATGTATCGGAAATCGTTGCTGATGAAATCGGTACGGCTGCCATGTTATTAGGTGCTGGACGTGCTACTAAAGAATCGGAAATTGATTTGGCTGTAGGTCTTATGCTTCGTAAGAAAATCGGTGAAACCGTGGCTAAAGGTGAATCACTTGTAACCATTTACAGTAACTTTGAAGATGTTTCAAAAGTAAAAGAGAAATTATACGAAAACATTACAATTTCCAAGGAAAAAGTTGAAAAACCAACGTTGATCTATAAAGAAATCATGGAATAATGATTCGCCAAGCAGGTCACTCTTTTTAAAAGAGTGACCTTTTTTATTCAGCATAATTTTATTCAGGCAACAAGGTCCTCTGTTTTTGTATATTCCTCATTAAAACTGTCCTCTCCCTTTTTAAATAATAATTCCACCAACTTATTTGTATAAAAATGGCTTATATGGAAAAAATGGAATATATAAAGATTGGAGGCTATGGAGATGAAGCGGATTCTTTCTCTATTTTTAATCGTGTTACTAGCAACTGGCTTTAGCATCCCGCATACTCAAGCATCAGAAAAAAAAGGTGTCAACTTAGCGGAAAATGCAAAATCAGCTATTTTAATTGAACGGGATACAGGTACAGTTTTGTATGATAAAAATGCAGATGAACGTCTTTCGCCTGCTAGTATGACGAAGATCATGACGATGCTCTTAATCATGGAAGCCATCGATAAAGGTGAACTCAACATGAAGGATAAAATCAGGACGAGTGAGTACGCTGCATCGATGGGAGGTTCTCAAATCTTTCTTGAATTAGGAGAAGAAATGACAACTGAACAAATGCTTAAAGGGATCTCGATCGGTTCTGCAAATGATGCATCGGTCGCTATGGCAGAGCATCTTGCTGGATCCGAAGAAGAATTCGTCAAACGGATGAATAAGAAAGCAGAAGACCTGGGATTAAAGAACACGAAATTTCAAAATGCAACAGGCTTACCAGTTAAGGACCATTACAGCTCGGCACATGATATGTCCATCATGGCAAAGGAATTATTGAAATACGACATGATTACAAGATTCACGGGTACATACGAGGACTACCTCCGTGAAAATACAGATAAAAAATTCTGGCTTGTGAACACGAATCGACTAGTGAAATTTTACCCGGGAGTCGATGGATTAAAAACAGGGTTTACGAATGAAGCCAAGTATTGTCTGACAGCTACGGCGAAAAAAGGGAATATGCGTGTTATTGCTGTGGTGTTCGGTGCGGCTTCTCCGAAGGAAAGAAATGCCCAGGTAACGAAAATGCTTGATTATGCCTTTTCACAATTTATTACCTATCCGATTTACAAACGAGGAGAGGTCTTGGGCGAATCGAAAGTAAGCAAGGGCAGCAAAAAGATGGCAGTAGGGGTAACAAGTGAACCAATATCTGTTTTGACGGCCAAGAGCGGTGCGGCAAAAGACTTTACGAAAAAGGTTATTCTCGATAAAAACCTAAAGGCTCCCATTCAAAAAGGAGATCAAATAGGAACGCTCCAATTGATTAAAGACGGAAAAGTATATGTCGAATCACCGATTGTTTCAAAGGAAACTGTTGAAAAAGCCAGTTGGTGGCAACTGTATAAACGGGCATTCGGCATGTTTACACAAACGAAATGATTAACTTGTCGGAAAGGCGTGTAAATATACTAGTTTAGGCGAATGGCCACTAGTTTTGCCAGGAAGAAGGAATCTGAAGATTAAACAGAGAATTTGACTCATTATAAGACAGTGAAGGAGGCTGTATATAGTGAGTCTTACGATTGATATGGAGGCGAAGAGTAGAATATTATGCATTCGTCTCAAAGGTGATTTAGATCATCATACAGCAGAAAAGTTAAGAAAACAGGCAGAGGCGGCCATTCAAAAGCATGATATCCAACATATCATCCTTAACTTGGATGAACTGCATTTCATGGACAGTTCTGGATTGGGCGTAATTATCGGTCGGTATAAACAGGTACATCAGAAAAATGGTGAGATGGTTGTCTGTGCAATTTCTCCAGCAGTAAAGCGGTTATTTGAGATGTCAGGTTTGTTTAAAATTGTTAAACTAGAACTATCCGAACAAAACGCTTTGCAAAGACTGGGGGTTGCCTAACATGAAAAATAAAATGGAAACGAAATTTTCAGCACTTAGCCAAAATGAATCATTCGCAAGGGTGACGGTTGCGGCATTCATTGCTCAATTAGATCCCACGATGGATGAATTGACAGAGATTAAGACGGTCGTTTCTGAAGCGGTCACGAATTCAATCATTCATGGATATGAAAACGATCCGGAAGGGTGGGTCTACATTTCTGTAGTCATCGAAGGAGATACGGTCGAAGTGACAATTCGTGATGAAGGATTGGGCATTGAGGATGTTGAAGAGGCTAAGCAGCCACTATTCACGACGAAACCCGAACTTGAACGATCCGGCATGGGATTTACGATCATGGAGAACTTCATGGATGAGATCCATATCATTTCGCATAAGGGCGAAGGAACGATCATTCGATTAAAAAAGCACTTAACTACAAGCAGAGCTTTGTGCAATTAAGGGAGACTTGCATATGGATGTGGAGGTTAAATACGAGAAGAGCAAGAAAGGCCAGACCCATTTAAAAGATGAGGAATTGCGTAGGTTGATTAAACTCAGTCAGAGTGGGGACCAGGATGCAAGGAACTTAATTGTCAACAGCAATCTAAGGCTTGTATGGTCCGTTGTCCAAAGGTTCCTCAATCGTGGCTATGAACCGGATGATTTGTATCAGATTGGCTGCATCGGGTTATTAAAATCAGTTGATAAATTTGACTTAACGTTTGAAGTGAAATTCTCGACGTATGCTGTCCCCATGATCATTGGTGAAATTCAACGGTTTATCCGTGATGATGGTACTGTGAAAGTAAGCCGTTCTTTAAAGGAAATGGCGAATAAAATCCGTCGGGCCAGAGAAGAACTTTCAAAAACGCACGGTCGTGTTCCGACTGTCAATGAATTGGCAGAACATCTTGAATTATCACCTGAAGAAATTATCATGGCCCAAGAAGCTAGCCGTAGTCCTTCTTCCATTCATGAAACGGTTTATGAAAATGATGGAGACCCAATTACTCTTCTCGACCAGATTGCCGACCATAATGATTCATCGTGGTTCGACCAAATCGCTTTAAAAGAAGCCATCCAAGAATTGAATGAACGGGAAAGGTTAATTGTTTTTTTGAGATATTATAAAGACCAGACTCAGTCGGAGGTCGCCGTTAGGCTAGGAATATCACAAGTTCAAGTATCACGGTTGGAGAAAAAAATCCTTCAGCAAATGAAAGACCACATGAATCGTTGATTCATGTGGTCTTTCATTTGCTGGGAGAAAAAGTGGGATTTTGGAAATAGTAAGGAAGTGAAGGGGAAGTGTGCCACACAACATTTGGTAGGAATGTTGAAAAGGAAATATATATTTGTGAAAAAAGAAGAAAAAACGAATTTTTTAGTTGAATTTGAAGTTAAAAACGAATATTATAGTAAAGGTCGCTGGTTTCATTCGGATTTAAAACTATTTTCATAAGGTTTTTATCTCGTTGAAATTTGAAAGATGAAGTATTAATGCAAGGTCACCTTTGTGCAAGCGATTGAATGGTGTTTCCTTAATATATGGAGGTCAGAAAAATATGTTTTTAGAAAAGTTTTTTTCCTTAAAAGCAAATGGGACGAATGTTCGCACTGAAATTATGGCAGGTGTTACGACATTCTTCACCATGGTTTATATTATTATTGTCAATCCTGCTTTATTATCTTCAATAGGAATACCATTTGAACAGGTCTTTATGGCGACCGTCATTTCTGCAGTCCTAGGTACCTTAATTATGGGATTATTAGCGAAGTATCCGATTGCCGTTGCACCAGGTATGGGGCTGAATGCTTATTTTGCCAGTGTGGTAGGTGCACACGGTCTTTCTTATCAAACAGTTTTTGGTACAGTTTTCATAGCAGGTCTATTATTTATTCTGGTAAGTGTTACGAGCTTGCGCAAAATGATTATTGATGCCATCCCAAATTCGTTGAAATTTGGAATCACATCTGGTATTGGTCTATTCATCGCATTTATGGGTTTGAAAAATGCGGGGATTGTCGTACCGAATGAAGGAACCATGGTTTCACTCGGGGATTTACACCAACCAGGCACCGTTTTGGCCCTTATAGGTTTATTATTCACTCTAATCTTGATGTCTCGGAATGTTAAAGGAGCTATCTTCATTGGCATGATTGTTACAGCAATCATTGGTTACTTTATGGGGATGCTGAAATTTGATGGAATTCTATCAACACCACCTTCACCGGTCTTTTTCGATATTGATATTGCTGGAGTATTTAGCAATTCTTTATATACAGTCGTATTTGCCTTTTTACTTGTAACGATATTTGACACGACAGGTACATTAATTGGAGTGACGGAACAAGCGGGATTAACGAAGGATGGAAAGATCCCTCGTGCTAAAAAGGCCTTCTTGGGAGACGCTATTGCCACGACGGTTGGCTCGTTGTTTGGAACAAGCCCATCAACCGCTTATGTTGAATCGAGTACTGGAGTAGCAGCTGGAGGACGTACGGGCTTAACTGCCACGGTCGTTGCCATCTTATTCGCTCTTTCCATTTTCTTTTCTCCATTAATAGCGGCCATTTCCTCCGTTTCTGCCATCACGGCACCTGTATTGATAATTGTAGGTTGCTTGATGATGGAAGGTCTTGCGAAAGTGGATTGGAAAACATTTGATGAAGCTTTTCCGGCATTTGCAATCATATTAACGATGCCGCTTACTTCAAGCATATCGACAGGGATTGCAATGGGGTTCATTACCTATCCTTTGATGAAATTCTTCAGTGGAAAAGGTAAATCCGTTCACCCGCTCATTTATATTTTTGGCGTGGTTTTCTTGATTCAAATGATCTTCTTCCCAACTCATTAATTTATAAATATTTTACAAAAAGACATGCTGATATCCGGCATGTCTTTTTTTTATTTCATTTCTTTGAATTAGTAATATTTGGACATCATTTTCTTTCTGCATTTTCACTCTGTTTCCAATCCATACTACTATTATAAGGAAATAAAAGGTCGGGATGTGAAAAGTGATGGCAGTCATTTACACCAGAATGAGGAACCGGGTGCATGTAAATGTAAACCAAAAGGTAAGAATAAAAGATATTGCAAAAATTATTGGTCCTGAAGAATTGGTTTCTAGTATTGAAGGGGCCCTTTTATTAACGGTGAATAGTGAAGATAAGAATATCATTATCATCGATTTGGCCCAACTCATCATGGCCATACAGGCAATCGATCCACATATCGAAGTGGAGACATTTGGTCCCTCCCAGACAATCATCGAAGTCATTTATCCCAAAAAGAAAATGTCTTTCGTTACTTTCGCCGTTATCTGGTTGCTTATGTTCATTGGAGGGGGTATTACTATCATGAATTTCCATGTGGATGTAAGTATGGGAGAAGTTCATCAAAAACTCTTTACGCTAATAACAGGAAGGGTTGATGAAAAGCCTTTGTTGATCCAAATACCCTATAGTTTCGGTATTGGGATTGGAATGATTTTGTTTTTTAATCACTTCTTTAAAAAACGCTTTAATGAAGAACCTAGCCCACTCGAGGTTGAAATGTTCAATTACCAGCAGGATTTAGATCGGTACGTCATTATGAATGAGAATAATGAGAGCGTGCGTCATCTCGATGACAGGTAATATCATTTTCGGGATTTTTGTTGGGCTAGCCGGCGGTGTCGCTACAGGTGCTGGTTTTGTAGCTTTTCTGACTGTACTTGGTGTCATACCAAGGCTGACACAGCTGACAAAAACGTTAAAAATGGTTCGGTATTATGAAGTGGCCATAATTTCAGGAGTGGTCGGAGGAACATGGTTTGGCCTACAGGGGACGACCTTTGCTCTTCCTTCTTTCTTATTAATTCCAATCGGACTTGCGGACGGTATTTTTAATGGAATGCTTGCAGCTGCACTGACTGAGGTGTTGAATGTTTTCCCGATCTTGTCCAAACGAGTAGGCATACAAGATAAAATCATTTATCTGTTAATGGCACTAGTGTTAGGTAAAATAGTTGGATCCTTATTTCAATGGATTTATTTTGTCGATTTATAAGAACGACCATACGCATACCTGATGAAAGGAAGGCTCCTGATGGTGACCAAACGAAAAGTGATATTGATAACAGATGGAGATGTATATGCAAATCGTGCTGTTGAGCTAGTTGCAAGAGAAATCGGAGGGCGCTGCATTTCAATGTCACAAGGGAATCCGTCCCGTTATACAGGTTTGGAGCTGGTAGACCTTATAAAGAAAGCGAAGAATGACCCCGTGTTGGTCATGTTCGATGATAGTGGCTTCATGGGTGAGGGATTCGGTGAAACGGCGATGAAGGTGGTTGCAAGCCATCCTGACATCCATGTCCTGGGCATCATAGCTGTTGCTTCGAAAAGTAGAAGGGAAGAGTGGACTAAGGTGGATGTCTGTATCGATAGGGATGGGCAGTTGACGGAAAATGGGGTGGACAAATTCGGAGCCCAGGAATTTGAGATAGGGAAGATAACCGGGGATACGGTGTATTGCATTGATGAGTTAAAAGCTCCGATCGTTGTAGGCATTGGAGACATTGGAAAAATGTCACACCAGGACGACTTTAAAAAAGGAGCACCAATCACAAAACTTGCTGTGCAAATTATATTGGAAAGGAGCGGTCTTGATGGCATCAGAGGATAAACAAAATATGAAGCCCATTCCGACTAACGTGGTGGAAGTCGATACTTTCATGGAAAAGAGGGTCGGTCTGGGTGTCAGTTTTGATTTAGGCGTAAGGAAAATAAAAGTTTTAAGAAAAGAAGTTCACCTTTATTATGTGAATGGACTTACGGATACGGAATTCATCATTGAACTTCTTAACTCGATGGTCCATTCTCAAAATACTGAAATAAAAACGACAAAAGTATTTGATTTCATGAAAAATTTACTCGTTCACCAATCTGTGGAAGAAATACGTACGATGGATGAGTTGGTTGACCAAGTCCTTTCCGGTTTAATCGTCATTGTGATGGATGGATACGATATAGGGTTGGTTGTCGATGTCAGGAGTTACCCTGGACGACAGCCTGAAGAACCCGATACAGAAAAAGTTGTCCGTGGTTCTAGGGATGGATTTGTAGAAAATATCATTGTAAATACAGCCATCACTAGACGGAGAATCAGGGATGAGAGATTACGTTTCGAAATCATGAAGGTCGGCGAACGCTCTAAAACGGATATTGCGATAGGGTATATTAAAGATATAGCGGACCCGGGTTTAATTGAAACCGTTCGTACGAAATTAGAAGATATAAAAATAGATGGGCTAACGATGGCGGATAAAACGGTAGAAGAATTTATCGTTAAGCAAGGATATAATCCATATCCTCTTGTCCGATATACAGAGCGTGCTGATGTAGCCGCAACACACTTACTGGAAGGCCATGTACTAGTCTATGTGGATACCTCACCTAGTGTCATCATCACCCCTGCTCCCCTCTTCCATCATATGCAGCATGCAGAAGAGTACAGACAATCCCCCGCTGTTGGAACAATGGTACGGTGGACCAGATTTCTCGGGATAGCCGCTTCGTTATTTTTGCTTCCATTGTGGTTGTTGTTTTGTTTAGAGCCTGACTTCCTTCCGGATAAACTGGAATTTATCGGGCCAAATGAAAAAACGCATATTCCGATTGTTGTCCAAATTTTCATTTCGGATATCGGGATCGAATTTTTACGGATGGCCGCCATCCATACCCCGACCCCACTTTCAACTGCAATGGGATTAATTGCTGCGGTCTTGATCGGACAGATTGCTATTGATGTAGGGTTATTTGTGCCGGAGGTCGTTCTTTATGCATCGGTTGCGACCATTGGGACATTTGTCACCCCAAGTTTGGAATTAGGGGTTGCCAATAAACTGTCTCGATTAGCTTTGATCGTTTTGGTTGCCTTGTTCAAGCTGCCTGGGTTAATCATAGGAATAACGCTATATATCATTTTATTAACGAGCATAAAAGCATTGAATACACCCTATTTATGGCCGTTAATCCCGTTTCAACCAAGAGCCTTGTCACATATTATATTAAGAAGACCTTTTCCAGGTTCCAGAGAACGGCCGAGTATCGTCCATCCACAGGACAAATACAGGCAGCCTAGGAAATCTTAAGGTTGATGTTGTCGAAAAGTTGTGTTAATTTAATTTTATTCGAATAAAGCAGTAAAGTGGCTTCACAAAGAGTTTGGGCTCTTTGGAGTTAAACCAATCTGATTTCGAACTACGCAATTATATTTAATGGGAACGTGTAGAAACAGGTAAATAAGAATAGTAAACGAGGAATTTGGATGAGGAGATTTAAAGGGATATCATCCTTATCGAGGAACCTCTTACGATCCCTCACTTCATTTAACCGTAAGTTTGAATCAGGAAGGTGAGACTATTATGCATTTGTTTGGGACTAGTCATGTAAATGACCGTGGACATCTACAAATTGGCGGAGTGGATACTGTTAAGTTAACAGAAAAATATGGTACGCCGTTATATGTCTATGATGTAGAGTTAATACGCGAACGGGCAAGAGGATTTAAGCGGACATTTGAAGAATTGGGAATACCGGCTCAGGTGGCGTACGCAAGTAAAGCATTTTCATCCATTGCCATGATTCAATTGGCCGAACAGGAGGGCTTGTCACTCGACGTGGTCTCAGCGGGGGAATTATATACAGCCATCAAGGCTAATTTCCCAACCGAACGTATCCATTTCCATGGGAATAATAAAAGTGTCGAAGAGTTACATATGGCACTAGATTACCAAATAGGGTGTATTGTGGTGGACAACTTTTCTGAATTGACACTACTTGAAGAAATCTGTTCAAACCGAGAAGAAAAGGTCAGAATTCTTTTACGTGTGACACCTGGCATTGAAGCGCATACACATGATTATATTTTAACAGGGCAGGAAGATTCGAAATTTGGTTTCGATCTAATTAATGGTCAGGCGGAAGGCGCCCTTAAACAGGCGTTAAAAAGCAAGTGGCTTGAAGTGCTCGGGTTGCACTGCCATATAGGTTCCCAAATCTTTCAAACCACTGGCTTTCTTTTGGCCGCCCAAAAAATCATTGGCAAGCTAAGAGAGTGGCATAAAGCAATTGGTTTTCAGCCAAAGGTGCTAAATTTAGGCGGAGGCTTCGGAATCCGTTATACAGAAGAAGACGATCCGCTTCCAGCATCTCAATATGTAGAAGAAATCGTGAGGGAAGTGCAAATACAGATTGCCCAGTCTGATTTAGAAATGCCGGAGATTTGGATTGAACCTGGTCGCTCCTTGGTCGGAGATGCAGGTATCACCTTATATAAAGTGGGTTCAGAAAAGGAAGTGCCGGACGTCCGCAAATACCTAGCTGTCGATGGGGGCATGAGCGATAATATTCGTCCAGCCTTATACGAAGCGAAGTACGATGCGGTACTAGCCAATCGCCCACTTGATCCAGTGGAGGAGACGGTTGCTATTGCCGGGAAATGTTGTGAAAGCGGCGATATGCTGATTTGGGATTTACCCTTGCCAAAAGCTGGACGAGGAGATATTTTAGCTGTTTTCTGTACAGGGGCATATGGGTATTCCATGTCTAACAATTATAACCGGATTCCGAGACCGGCGGTGGTTTTCGTTGAAAACGGGGAAGCGCGTTTAGTCATCAGGCGTGAAACCTTCGATGATCTTATCCGTCATGATTTAGCTTTTCACGAAGCGGTTGGTTTGAATAAAGAATAATCAAAAAGAGGATGTAACTCCTTTTTTAAAATAGTAAAAGGCAGAAACGTGATGAACGTTTCTGCCTTTTGCTATTTATTTACCGGTGGTACTTCTAGGTACCGCCATTTTATTGTGAATCAGCTAAAAAAAGATTTGATAGCATCTATTAGACTATTGAAGACATCCTTTAATTTATCTAGAAATGATTGTCCTTCTTCAGATTCAAGGAAGTTGGACAATTTATCTTTAGCTTCTGTCAATTGGTCACCAACGGCGTTCCAATCAATATTCAATTCTTTTAATTTATTGAATAGATCGATCAGGCTTTGAATTTGCCCTTCATTTAAGACTAGGCCAAGATCATTTGCAGCGGATTCTACGATCTTACGAACATCCTCTGTAGTGGCAGGAGGGTTGTCTGCCATTTTCTCTTTGATTTTCGTTACGAGTGCAGAAGCCTCTTCCGTACCGATTTCATCTCCCAATTCAGCAGTGGTGACCATTTCTTCATTGGCAGCCTGTTTTACATCTTCGGAGATTGCTTTATCAGAAGATAATTCATAGGCTTTAATGACACCTGTTAAGGCAGCTGTACCGGAAACTGGAATAGGTGCTGTGACATAAACGGTAGCATCTTTAACCCCAGCAGTCGCAAGGGCATTGATATACATTTCATCAGTTACCCAATTAATGTTCTTGGATTCCAATTTTAGGCCTGTGCCTTTTTCCTCAAGTGTAATGGCAGAAGAGGATATAGCTTTTGTACCTATTAATCTGCTAGCTATATAATCTCCCAAATATTCATGTTCTTCCGCATTGGTGACTGTCAGGACCTCCACATCGTCAGGTGCTTTCATTTCTGAAAGGAGCATGCTTTTTTGTTCTTTAGACAAATTTTCTCCTAGTGTAACGATCATATCGCCAACTGCGGCATCCGCAAAGGCCTTATAAGGCAATAACAGACATAATAAAATGGTCACAATGACCCATTTTTTTGGACTTTTCATGATTTTCCTCCTTAACTTTTCCTCTGTTCTTAATAGATTATAACCTACTGATAGGGTTACATTAGATTGGACGAATCGAAGCGAAAAAAAGATACAGTTTTTATTAATTTTTTTCACCAAAAATTAGTCCCTATTAAAGTAGCTGAACGATCTTCCATCATTCGTAATGAAGATACAGGCCATGAAACCATTATATCCTTTATCAATGTAGTAAAAACAGAGCGAGATTGCAAGGGGATTTGTCAAAATGTGCTAAGTTATAGTAGAATGAATTCGATATTTAAATAGTTATTCATAAAAATAAAGGGAGTATGGGATGAGAAGGAGTAATAAAACACTTTTACTTATGATGCTTGTTGTGGCTTTGATATGGGGAATTATCTACTGGACATTTATCGCGTAGCACTAGGGAATCTATAATTCAAGTGCTGAAAGTGATGTTGAAACGAATAAAGTTTTTATGTATGATGTAAATGTCATAAGTGAGAGTAATCATCAAAGTGTAAAAACTAGATAAACAGGTAAATAATAAAAAACGTTATTTAGTAACGAGGGATATTATGTTGATTAAGTATAAGAAAAGTTATGAAAAGTTTGCCATGGGGTTATTATCTTTCATGCCAAATGAAAAAGAGATAAAAGTGCTTCGGAATACCATGAAGAATTATGAAACAGATGAAAATTTGCAGTTGTTCTTATGGAAAGATGAAGAAATCGTCGGCTTGATTGGAATAGAGACAAGTTCCAATTTCATCGAGATTCAACATATATCTGTAAATCCTTCTTTCCGTAAGCAAGGGATAGGCAAAGAAATGGTTAGGTCAGTGAAGGAACAATACCCTGACAAAGAATTAAAGGCAAACGAGCATACGGAAAGTTTTATTGAAAAGTGTTGAAAAACTTATCTAATCAAAAATAGAGGATGCTCTCATGAGCGGTCCTCTATTTTTGATTTCCTTAAGGAAAGTTGTTTGGCCCTTTCCAAGATAACGTCAGAACGATCGCGTGTTAAATGTTTATCGACCAACCCTACATTCGTACAATCACTGTCCATGCACCACGTGTATCCTTTCTGTTTGCATAAGGTTTGGCAATGTGCAAGTAGTTCCGGGTCATTAATGGGAAGGTTAATGCTTCTATAGGGTTTTTTAAGCAACATTCGTTCATGTGTCTGTTGAAGCAAATCGAGCAGGGCTTCGGGATCAAGACCCAATTGTCGCAGCTCGGCTTTTTTTAAATGAAGGTTGGATATGGCCTTTGCAAGAGTTCTTGTAGCCCCTGCATTATTGCCCCTGCGATCATGGTATAGGGCAACGGCGATTTGAATCAGGCCGACCCAATGTGAATCACGTTCTTTAGGAGCTGTTTCTTTCCAATACTCTTCAAGTATTTCGTGACACTCAAAGTAATCTCGAGTTCCGTGAAAATGGATGAGGAAAGAGAGATAGTCTTCAGGTAAATGCAATAATAACCCCTCCTTGTGCCTTATTTTCCCTTAGGTTAAGAAAGCTTTTTTAGACGATTACCGCTTTTTAAGTATAAATACCATAGTACCATAAAAAAATGTCCAGAAAAATAAGGAAAGCTGATTGCTATGCAATCAGCTTGTGTCGTCAGTTTTCAATTATAACCAAGAAGCACCGACGATAACTAATAAAATGAATAATACTACGATAAACGCAAATCCGCCACCAAAACCTCCTGCATTGCCACCCATATAAGTACCTCCTTTATTCTGCTTATCTTACATTCTTAGACTATGTTCATTTTATAAATATGATTGGGCAACGACCCAATTTAAAAAATCCGCATGAAAAAACTTTAAATCAAGCAGAGCTTTATTTGTAATGGATAAAGGGCCGGTAATCCTCTATACTTGATTAATGAAGAAATAGGCCAATTAAAGGCCAATTAGATTTAAATGGGGTATTTTGATGGGTTATAATATTAAAATTGATGCATTCGAAGGACCGATGGATTTACTCCTTCATTTGATAAACCGTCTAGAAATAGATATTTATGATATCCCTATGGCTGATATCACAGAGCAATATTTAGGCTATATCCATACGATGCAGCATCTTGAATTAGATATTGCGAGCGAATATTTAGTCATGGCCGCTACTTTACTCGCCATCAAAAGTAAAATGTTGCTGCCTAAGCATGAAGATGAGCTATTGATGGATGAAGATGGGGAATTATTCGAAGAAGATCCTCGTGACGAACTTGTAGAGAAACTATTGGAATATAAAAAGTATAAATCTGCAGCAGAAGAATTCAAAGAACTGGAAGAAGAACGGAACTTGATATTCACTAAACCGCCAAGTGATCTGTCTGAATATGTAAAAGAAACGGAAAGTGAATTGCAGGAGTTAAATGTTAGCCTTTACGATATGTTGGGTGCCTTGCAAAAGTTGCTTCGCCGGCAAAAGATTCAAAAGCCCCTTTATACAAAAGTGACGAAACAAGAGATTTCCATTGAAAAACGCATGGAAGAAATCATGGCAGACCTCCAAACGTTTAAAGGTAAGAAGAGCTTTTTTGATTTGTTTCCAGAGCCAGTCAAGGAGCATATAGTGATTACATTTTTAGCGGTATTGGAACTGATGAAATTAAATGAAATTAAAGTTGAACAAGAAGATAATTTTTCGGAAATCATGATTGTAGCTAAGGAAGGTGTAGAACCAGTTGGAAGTTATTAATTGGAAAGGGATACTCGAGGCCCTTTTGTTTGCATCCGGAGATGAAGGTCTTTCCATCAAGCAAATTGCCTCAGTCCTTGAAATCACAGAATATCAAGCAACGGACATCATTGAAAGTTTAAAGGAAGACTATCTCACGGATACACGGGGGATTCAAATTATTGAAATAGCCGGTGTGTTCCAGCTGGCAACTAAGAAAGAACACTCCGATTATTTAAAGAAACTTGTGGAAACATCCAGTTCACAAGGGTTGACACAGGCAGCTTTGGAAACGTTGGCCATAATCGCCTATAAACAGCCGATTACGAGAGCGGAAATAGATGAGATACGCGGAGTGAAAACAGACCGTCCGATTCATACGCTTGTTACGAAAGTTTTAATTAAAGAGGTCGGTAGAGCTGAAGGGTCTGGTCGCGCTTATTTATACGGCACAACGAAAGAGTTTTTAGATTACTTCGGACTAAAATCCATAAACGAGTTGCCGCCACTTGCCGATAATACGGAAGAAAGCTTCGAAAACGGAGAAGCTGATCTGTTTTTCGAGAACTTCCAAAAAACAATCGAATAACAAATCCTCATGATTTTGTGATAATATAGAAAAAAATGGATGTTTGGAGGGGTTGCAGGTGCGCATTGTAGCGTGCAATGGGTATGCGCTTGAAAAAGAAAAATCAAATTCTCCCGAGGACTTCTTTAACCGTTCCACTGTCAAATACATACAGGCCGGTGAAGAAAAGGTATTGAATGTATTGTATCTTCGTTACTTCGATGAGATGATCGCCCGTTGGACTCCATATTCTCAAAATCCCGTTTTCAAAAGCCTGACTAGAGATATCTATATGGCTGATATTATCGCTTTGATTTGTCTCATCAAAGAACCAAGTTTATCCAGCCGAAAGCGAATATATATAAATTCAGAAAAAGAGTTAGCAAGTTACTTTCTAAATATAAACTTTCCAAAACTAGAGGAAGTGTTTAGATCTATTGAACAAGCTAAACCATATGATATTAAAACATATTTAGACTTTTATCAATCATAATCATTATGAGGAGGGTTCACGGTTGGGGAATACATTGGTAAAATCACAGCTTGAGGATGTAAAAAGCTTTTTAGAAACGACAGTGGCTCAGCTAGAGGAGTTTCTGAATGAAACGACTTATTCTAAGTTGCAACAGGAAAAAAATGGTGAAGAAAGCTATTATAAAGGAATTCTCTCTAGTTTAAGAAGAATGCTTGTAAGTTGTGAAGAGGGTTTGGAAGCATGTCAAATCGTTCTTAAAAATGAGGTTTTTAATAAAGCTGCTGCGGAAAAGACGCTTTATAGAGTGTATCATCAATGTATCGAAGAGTACTTTTCACCAAAATCGGACCGATGGTTTGAAGACAGTCGTTCAGCTTATACAGGGAAAAACTCCATCAAGTTCCATCAAACGGTACCGGATAGTATCATCACCATTCTTAAGACCGTAGAGAGTGGATTCCAGAACATGCGTGAAGAATTGGAGTTTTACGAAACCGATTATCGAACTAAGATGTTGCAATCTCGATAAGGAAACAGCAGGGCCTAATAGCCTTGCTGTTTTTTTGTTAATGGTCTTTTCTTTTATTTGGAGCATAAAATGGGTTGATGTCTTATTTGAGATTTTTGGAGGGTGTGCTTATTGGATATAAGACAGTATGTGATGGATGTCAGTGAATGGATCGAACAAATGATGGGGTACATGGAGAGTATTGATATTAAGGACCGACGAATGATAGCAAATATGGAACAGCTTTCACGATGGACAAAGACATTGGAAACCGGAGATATAGATAATGAAGAACTACAAAAGATTGAAGAAGAAATAAACAGGATTTATAGAGAAATCAAAGAAAGGGCAAATGGGTTCCAATCTCAGAACGAAACAGAGGGATCTGTAGGTATCGGGAAACATACGCTTCCCCCCTTGCCATATTCATACGATGCACTTGAACCAATAATTTCGGCAGAAATTATGCGCTTGCATCATGATAAGCATCACCAAACATATGTGGATGGTTTGAATAAAGCGGAGTTAATGATGAAAAAGGCAAGAGAATCCAATGATTTTTCACTTTTGAAACATTGGGAAAGAGAGGCGGCATTCCATGGTTCCGGACATTATCTGCATACATTATTTTGGGAAGGCATGATGCCCGGAGGTGGAGGTCAGCCGAAGGGAGATCTCCTTAAACAGATTGAGAGAGACTTTGGAAGTTTCGAGGCTTTTAAAAGTCACTTCAGCGAAGCGGCCAAACAGGTGGAAGGCGTTGGCTGGGCCATTTTGGTCTGGGTTCCCCGATCACGTAGGTTAGAGATCCTTCAATCTGAGCGACATATGATTTTGACACAATGGGATACCATCCCTGTCCTTGTTCTGGATGTCTGGGAACATGCTTATTATCTTCAATATAAGAACAATAGGGCAGCCTATGTAAAAAAATGGTGGAATGTCATAAATTGGCCGCAAACCACATTACGGTTCAATAAAGCAAAAAAACTGATTTGGAAACAACAATGAATAGTAAATGAGTTCTCGCGAAAAGATAGGAAGGGATGGATGGGGCCATAGTGGTTCCATCTTTTTCGTTTAGATTATTTTCGGGGGTATGAAAAGTATGGAAAAATGACAGGAAGAGGAAATCAGGGACCGAAAGGGAGTGAATACTTCAGGTGAATATTCTCAATTGTAAATTATTGTTATTAGAATTAGGCCGTGATATTTCTTCTAAAATAATTTTATATTTTTCATATTAGTTCTTGATATAGTAATGTGGGTATGTTAAATAGACCATTCATAGGGATTATAACTTGTTTTTATGTATATTAGTATAAAGTTGTGTCGAAAATGTGAACATGACAATTATTAAGTTATATTTATTGACTAGTTACTAAATAATAATTATTATAAACAGGAAGCAAAAAATATTTTTTCTGGAGGAATAATAATATGTCATTAATTAATAAACAAGTTGAAGATTTTAAAGTTCAAGCATACCAATCAGGAGAGTTCAAAGAAGTGACACTAGAAGATGTAAAAGGAAAATGGGCTGTATTCTTCTTCTATCCAGCTGACTTTTCATTCGTATGTCCAACAGAATTAGCTGATCTTCAAGATAACTATGAAACATTCAAAGAAATCGGTTGTGAAGTTTACTCGGTTTCAACTGATTCTCATTTCAGCCATAAAGGATGGGCAGATGCTACTGATACAATCGGTAAAATCGAATACCCAATGCTAGCAGATCCAGCACTAGCTCTATCTCGTCAATTTGGAGTATTAGTCGAAGAAGATGGCGTAGCTTTACGTGGTACTTTCATCGTAAATCCAGAAGGCCAAATCAAATCATATGAAGTGAATGACATGGGAATCGGCCGTAATGCTGAAGAACTTATTAGAAAAGTTCAAGCTGCACAATTCGTAGCAGAACATGGAGATAAAGTTTGCCCTGCTAAATGGACTCCAGGTGAAGATACATTAGAGCCAAGCTTTGACCTAGTAGGAAAACTTTAATTTTAGGATATTTCCCTATACATATATCAACTAGTTGATATATAAAACAGCTATGATTGACAAAAGGCACTTACTTCAATAAGTGCCTTTTGTCCTTTAAAAATAAAATTTTTTAAACAGCAAGGAGATCAACTATGGAAAAAATATATGATTTATTGATTATCGGGGGAGGGCCAGCAGGTCTTTCTGCGGGAGTTTATGCAGGTCGAGCAAAATTAAAAACGATCATCCTTGAAAAAGGATCTGGCGGTGGGCAAGCAGCCACCACTTCAGAAATAGCTAACTATCCTGGTATTCGCAACATCTCAGGTCCAAAGCTAGTGGAGGAAATGAAACTTCAAAACGAAGATTTTGGTGTGGAGTTCGCTAAATCAGATGTAACCGGCGTAGATTTATCTGGGGAAATAAAAATCGTAAAAACGCTTAGTGGGGACTATCATGCACGCGCTGTAATCATTGCAACGGGCGCCACCCCAAGAAAACTTGGGTTTCCAGGAGAAGAAGAATTCACTGGCCGAGGCGTAGCGTATTGTTCAACCTGTGATGGAGAGTTCTTTGAAGGGTTAGAAGTTTTCGTCATTGGAGCAGGATATGCAGCGGCTGAAGAAGCCATTTTCCTTACTCGCTTTGCAACAAAAGTAACCATTATCGCCCGCGAATCAGCCTTCTCATGTGCCCCTTCCATTGTTGATAAAGTAATGGCCAATGAGAAAATCGAGGTCAAATTCAATACAGAGATTCTTGGTGCTTATGGCGACGGCATGATTCAACGTGCCCGCTTCATCAATAACGTAACAAAAGAAGAGTGGGAATATGAAGCAAAGGAAGAAGACAGTACATTTGGCATTTTCGTGTTCATTGGTTATCAACCTCAAACGGCCATTTTTCAAGGCCATATTGAAATGGACCGTGCTGGCTATATCCTAACTGACGATGATATGAACACAAATGTAAAGGGTGTTTACGCAGCAGGTGACTTGAGACCGAAGTCCTTGCGTCAGATCATTACAGCAGTATCTGATGGAGCGATAGCCGCTACGGATGCGGGTAAATATGTTGCAGAAGAAAAAGACCGCTTAGGCATTAAAGATGAGCCGGTAGTGGAAGAAAAGAAAGAGGAAAAGAAAAAAGCTGCTGCACCAGCAGGTAAGAGCTCCTTACTGAGCGATACGTTAAGAGGCCAACTAAAAGGAATCTTCGATAAGATGGAGAATGACGTGACCTTAGTATCAATCGTGGATGAAAGCCTACCCAAATCGGTAGAATTACGTGACTTCTTATTAGATGTTGCAGAATTAGGGGACAAGCTTCATCTTGAGCTATATAATAAAGGTGAAAATAAAGATATGGAAGAAAAAGTGAATGCCGATAAATTCCCTGTAGTCTCCCTGTTAAATTCGAATGGGGAATACAGTGGGGTCAAATATCACGGTGTACCAGGCGGACATGAACTGAACTCCTTCATTTTAGCTATCTACAATCTTGCTGGTCCGGGTCAAGCGATGGATGCTGCTGTTCGGGATTCAATCAAATCAATTAGCAAGAAGACAAATATTAAAGTCATGGTATCTTTAGCGTGCCACTTCTGCCCTGACGTTGTAGTTGGAGCACAACGAATCGCCATTGAAAATCCTAATGTGGAAGCTGAGATGGTCGACATCAGTAATTTCCAAGACATTAAGAAAAAGTATAAAGTTATGAGTGTTCCGGCTATGATCATCAATGATGAGGAAGTAGTGTTCGGAGCGAAGAAGATCGATGAAATTGCTGCTTTATTAGTTTAATAGATGAAAAACCGATGGATGGACATAACATGTCTGTTCATCGGTTTTTTTTCGTTTTTTTGTACCTTAACCTAATTGAATTATGCTTGTAACCTTCCTATTATCTTTAAAGACCTTCGATTATTTAATCATAACCCTTGTCCATTTGCATAAACTTGTACAAAAACAAGTAAAGAAACGGGAGGGCACTCATGCGTTTTCTATATAAAGAAATACCCAAATTGTGTATGGTCATTCTCATGTTTTCTTTTCTAGCACCATTACAGAGCGTTCAAGCCAACGTAGCCGTCAGTGCCCATAGTGCCATTTTAATGGACGAAGAAAGTGGAAGGGTCATTTATGAAGTGAATGCTCACGAAAAGAACCGAATTGCAAGTATCACGAAAATCATGACTGCTATCTTAGCTATCGAATCGGGAGAAATGGATGAGACCGTAACAATCAGTAGTAATGCTTTTGGTACTGAAGGGTCTTCCCTTTATTTGAAAGAAGGTGAAAAGATCAAGCTTGAAGATTTGGTTTATGGCTTGATGTTACGTTCGGGGAATGACGCGGCTGTTGCGATCAGCGAAAAGGTGGGAGGGAGCCTTGATGGTTTCATTTGGATGATGAATCAAAAAGCGGAAGAAATCGGTATGAAGAACTCCCACTTTACGAACCCTCATGGATTGGATAATACCAAGAATCATTATTCAACGGCATATGATATGGCTTTACTCACCCGTTATGCTATGCAAAACAAGACATATGCCAAGATAGCTGGCACTAAAGTACATCGGGCCCCTAACTCGACCGAGAATTGGGATTATGTATGGAAAAATAAGAATCGGCTACTCACGCAATTATATGAGTATTGTACCGGCGGGAAAACGGGCTATACTAAACTTGCAAAGCGGACATTGGTCACTACAGCGACTAAAAATAATCATAATCTTATCGCTGTCACGTTGAATGGGCCGGATGATTGGAATGACCACATCAATATGTATGAATCTGCTTTCAAGAATTACAGTTTGACTGAAATTCTTCCTGAAGGCGCCATAAAGGACATAAAGAATAAAACGTATAGAGGGCATGTTTATTTCAAAAATGATTTTTCCTATCCTCTTACTAAGGACGAAAGGAATTCAATAAAGGTTAAAATGAAATTTCTGAAGCCGAAGAAGAGTTGGGAAGATAAACGAAATATTCCGGAAGTAGTGGGCAAGGCTTATATCTATCTGGATGGAAAACAGGTCGGTTCGCGTTCCATCTTTTATGGTGAAACTGTAGAAAGTTTCAACCAGCAATCTTTTCAATCCTCGTGGGCTGCTCTATTCGAAGCAGTATTGGGAATAGATAGAAATGGTTAATTATATCTGGGTTGGAATGACGGTAATCGGTATAGTATTCGCCATGATTAATGGGACCATGAATCAGGTGAATGAAGCACTTTTTGTTAGTGCCAAGGAAGCTGTCACCCTTTCGATAGGCTTGATGAGCATTCTGGTTTTTTGGCTGGGGTTAATGAAAATCGCGGAAGAATCGGGGCTGCTCGAAAAACTATCCGTTTTGTTCAAGCCTTTAATGAAATGGTTATTCCCTGAAGTCCCTCCCAATCATCCTGCAATGGGCTATATTTTATCCAATATGATGGCGAATACGTTTGGATTGGGAAATGCAGCGACACCATTAGGGATTAAAGCCATGGAGCAGTTAAAGAAATTAAATGGTAATAAAGCGACCGTAAGCCGTTCGATGGTTACCTTTTTAGCGGTGAATACTTCAAGTGTGACATTGATCCCAACGACCGTCATTGCTATAAGGATGAATTACGATGCCGTCTCCCCGACTGACATAGTGTTTCCAACTATCGTGGCTACAGCCATTTCGGCGGTAGGGGGAATAGCGATAGATCGATACTTTTATTACAGGAGAAAGCGGAATGGGAGGGAATAGGAATGCTACAATGGATGACCGCCATTTCGATTTGGTTGATACCACTTTTGATTCTCTCGATTTTATTATACGGTACGTATAAGAAGGTTCCCACCTATGAGACCTTCGTAGAGGGGGGGAAGGAAGGAATCAGTATGTCTTTCTCCCTTATCCCTTTCTTGGTGGGAATGCTCGTCGCCATATCGGTGTTTAGAGCCTCAGGGGCTCTTGATTCCTTCGTACAGGCATTAAAACCGATTCTGTCCTTTCTTCACTTCCCGGCTGAGGTTTTCCCCCTGGCGATCATCCGTCCTATATCGGGAACGGCTGCATTAGGGATGACGAGTGACTTGATTTCCGTATATGGTCCGGATTCCTTTGTTGGTCGCTTGGCGGCTACGATCCAGGGAAGTACAGATACGACCCTGTATGTGTTGACTGTATATTTCGGAGCAGTGGGAATTAAAAAAATGGGTGATGCACTCAAGGTTGGCTTATTGGCGGATTTAGTCGGGGTTATAGCAGCAGTGGTTGTGGTCACGCTTGTTTTTGGTACAAAGTAAGCCGAGGAAATGGATGTATCCATTTCCTTTTTTTATTGATATCCTATATTTTACGATTTTAAGAAAAGGATACATTTTTTTGCCATGGAAAATTAAGCTATGTTACACTCATTATGGAAACCAGCCTATATAACAGATCCTAAATGGATGAAATAATAAAAGAAACGGCCATATTCACGAAAAACCTTTTGTTTTTGCCTCGCTATATGTAATAATTGTATGATTGTGTATGTACAGACAATAACAAACGAATGATTATACTATGAGGTGAAGATAGATGGAAAGATTACAAAAGGTAATAGCACATGCAGGATTAGCATCGCGTCGTAAGGCCGAAGAGCTAATATTAGAAGGCAAGGTAAAAGTGAACGGTAAAGTAGTGAAAGAATTAGGTGTGAAGGTAGGTCCTAATGACAAAGTACAGGTCAATGAAATCCCACTCGAGAAAGAACCACCTGTATATTTCGTATTCTACAAACCACGCGGAGTCATTTCAGCTGTTTCGGATGATAAAAATAGAAAAGTCGTAACGGATTACTTCCCATTCGTCCAAGAACGGATTTATCCTGTAGGTCGTCTCGATTATGATACTTCCGGTTTATTGGTTTTAACGAATGACGGGGATTTTGCGAATACACTCATGCATCCAAAACATGAAGTCGACAAAGTGTATGTAGCTAAAGTGAAGGGCATTCCTTTACGTGAGAGCCTAAGGAAATTAGAAAAAGGAATCATGCTTGAAGATGGAAAAACAGCTCCAGCTAAGACCAGAGTACTGACGACTGATAAGAAAAAGGAAACGGCCATTATAGAAATCACTATCCATGAAGGGAGAAACCGCCAGGTCCGTCGGATGTTTGAAGCGATAGGCCATCCTGTAATTAAATTAAAACGGGAGCAATATGGTTTCTTAACATTAGATGGGCTGACTGCGGGAGATTCAAGAGAGTTAACTCCCCATGAAGTTAAATTAATGCGGACGATGGCATCGACTGACCCTAAACAGCGGAGAATGTAATACGTTTTTTCTCTTTATTAACAGGTTGAAACCGTTACCCCATTCATCCAAGCGGTTGAATGGGGTGGTGGAAAACAGCCTGTAAATTCCTTTTCTTTCATGATACGAAAAAGGTGTCGACGAATCTTCAAAATATGGTCATCGTGTTACATGTTATATTGGTATGGTGAAATATAGAGCTGCCTTAGGAGGATTTCTATGGATAGAAAAAAGCGACGCCTAGTGAGCAGGACCATCATTCTACTGTTATTAGGTGCAGCTTTAGTGTTTGCCCTTTATACGAACTTCACTAAAGATAAGAATGACAGTCTTCAAAAAGGAAAGGAAGCTCCTAATTTTGTTTTGACTGACATGGCAGGCAAAGAACATAAGTTGTCGGATTATAAAGGAAAGGGTGTTTTCCTGAACTTTTGGGGTACATATTGTAAGCCTTGTGAATACGAAATGCCTTATATGGAAAGTCAATATCAAACATACAAGGACCAGGGTGTTGAGATATTAGCAGTCAATGTCGGGGAATCTGAATATTCGGTCAATAATTATGCTGCAAAACATAATCTTACCTTCCCAATCATGATTGATAAAGGCAGGGAAGTGGAGAATGCGTATCGCGTTGATATTTTACCGGTAACCTTCTTGATAGATAAAGAAGGAAAGGTGATAGATATCATTACCGGAGCCTTGACAGAAGAGAGCATCCAAAAGCATATGGAGAGAATTAAACCATAATACTGGGGAGTTTTTGACATGAAAGAAGTAAAATGCGATTGTGGCCATGTAAATCCATATGGTACAAAAATTTGTGAAGTTTGCGGGAGTATCCTGGATAAAGAAGATAAAAAATTAATTGATATGCGCTATGAGGGAAGTGCCAGACGTTCACAGACTTATAACAAAACGATCATTGATAAAGTCTGGAATTTCTTCTCTTCCGTTAAGGTTGGGGTTACCCTTATAGTCCTGGCCTTGGTTGCTTCTGCAATCGGAACAATATTTCCACAGGAAATGTATATCCCTTCTTCTGTAACACCCGCCGAACATTACCAATCGGAGTATGGAACGTTAGGGAAGTTGTATTATGAATTCGGATTTCATAATTTATACAGTTCATGGTGGTATCTAATCATTATAGCGATGTTGGGCATATCCCTTCTGATTGCAAGTATCGACCGCTTTTTCCCATTATATCGGTCTTTAAAGAAACAAGGAATTACTCGCCATGATGGTTTCATGAAGCGACAAAGGGTATCGGGAGTGACGAAGCTTGATGGCCAGGGAGTAGATTTGGAAGAAGTAAAAGAGCGGTTGAAAAAGCAGCGCTATCATATACGTGAGGAAAATGGGAACATTCTTGCAGAAAAAAGCCGTTTTTCACGTTGGGGCCCTTACGTCAACCATATCGGACTTATCATTTTTTTAATTGGGGCTTTACTACGCTCAGTACCTGGAATGTATATTGATAAAGTGCTTTGGCTAAGGGAAGGCGAGACAAAAGAGATTCCTGGTACAAATGGTGAGTATTATCTTAAGAATAATGAATTCACACTGGAAGTCTATGATAAAGAGAATGAAGAAGACGAGCAATTCAGTGCCGCCATTGATAAAACTGGTACGATAGCTAAGACTTATGAAGCAGATGTGACATTGTTCGAGCGTCAAAATGAAGCGTTGCCAGGTGAAAAAGCAGAACTTGATAAAGTTAAGGATTTTAAAATAAAAGTGAATGAACCCTTGAAACACGATCACTTTGCTTATTATCAGGTGGATTATAAATTGGACGAGCTTAGTACCATGTCTTTTAATCTTATCAATAAAGAGACAGATGAGAAATTTGGAAATATCACGGTGGATTTGAATAATCCGCAGAAGATGTATGAATTGAATAAAGGGTATTCTGTCGAGTTAATGAGTTATTTCCCCGATTTCGAATTTGATGAAAAAGGAGAACCGACGACGATATCAAAGGTTCCGAATAATCCGGCATTTATCTTTAATATGAAGACCCCAGATAAACCAGATGGTGAAGTGAGTTTCGTAGCTATAAAAGAAACGGTGGAACCATTAGGAGAAAATACATATAAACTGGCTTTTGCTGGAGTTGAAACGAAAGACGTTACAGCTTTGACTGTCAGGAAAGATCTTACATTGTGGATTCTTTTCACCGGGGGAATTATCTTCATGATAGGTGTTATCCAAGGTTCGTATTGGAATCATCGCCGTATATGGATTAAAAGAAATGAGAGTGAGATTTTGATAGCCGGCCATACCAATAAAAACTGGCATGGCATTAAGAAAGATATAAAAAATGCGATTGAATCAACACCACTTTGTGAACCAACAGATTTACTAGAAGAGGAGAAATCTTCTAATAAGGGGGAAGTTTTAAATGGCTGATTTGAGCGGTAATTTATTATATGCGGCCTTCTTTTTATATCTAATTGCGACCTTTATTTTTGGAGGCTCGATAAAGGATAAAAAAGGAGCAGAGGAGAAAAAACAAAATAACTGGGCAAAATTAGGAATCACCTTGACCATTTTAGGATTTGCAGCGCAGGTGGGTTATTTTATTACAAGATGGATTGCTGCGGGCCATGCACCTGTTAGTAACCTGTTTGAATTTACAACATTTTTCGGCATGATGATGGTAGGGGCATTCATCTTGATTTACTTTCTTTATAAAACGCCCGTCCTTGGGTTATTTGCCCTCCCCATTGCATTATTGATCATTGCGTATGCAAGTCTGTTTCCGACGGAAATATCGCCGCTCATACCAGCCTTGCAGAGTGATTGGCTACATATCCATGTAACAACTGCAGCGGCAGGGCAGTCCATTCTTGCCATTAGCTTTATCGCCGCTATCATTTATCTGGTTAAATCGGTGGAACAGACAAAAGCAAGTAAACGGACATTTTTTCTTGAAATCATCATGTATACGTTAGTCAGTACACTTGCACTTGTAATAGTATCCTCCACTTTCTCCATGATGGATTATAAAGCTAGTTTTGATTGGGTTGATAAAAAAGATATGGCAGCCAAACAGGAATATACACTTCCTGCCTTGGTTGGTCCTCATGAAGGGGTTATGCTTGAAAAGGGACAATTCCAACCATTGGTGGAGATGCCTGCAATAATCAATGCGAAAAAACTGAACACAGTCATATGGTCGATTGGTGCAGGACTGGTCCTGTATGGCTTGATAAGGTTGATTTCTCGGAAAAGAGTCGCTGCTCTAATAAAACCGCTTGTTAAAAATGTTAATTTGAACTTGCTGGATGAAATCAGTTACCGTTCCGTTCTAATTGGATTTCCGGTCTTCACACTCGGGGCACTTATTTTTGCCATGATTTGGGCCCAGATTGCTTGGACACGATTCTGGGGATGGGACCCGAAGGAAGTATGGGCCCTTATCACCTGGTTGTTTTATGCAGCCTTTTTACATCTGCGTATGTCTAAGGGATGGCAGGGAGAAAAATCAGCCTGGCTTGCGGTCATTGGTTTTGCCATCATGATATTCAATTTGATATTTGTGAATTTGGTTATCGCTGGTTTGCATTCATATGCCTAATTAAGGGAACCTTATCATTAGATGAAGGGGGTCTTTTGATAGTAATGTCGTTAATTTTATCGATATTCCTACCAAACGATCCCTTTTTTATGATTAAAGCGTTATTGCTAGGGAAATAAATCCTAGAGGGCTTTTAGATAGCTTGTGGTAATTATTGTGACAATATAGTGAAAAGTTAAGGAAGAGCCTATAGAATTGGCTGTTTATCGGGATTTGTTAAGAAATAATATTAGGCATTAAAGCTTTCATTTTGTAAAATAAATGATAGGAGGCTGGTTACGAAATGTATAATACTATTAAAATTCTTGTGGTGGATGATGAAGAAAGAATCCGCCGCTTGCTAAAAATGTATTTAGAAAGAGAAGAATACATAATTGATGAAGCTGAAAATGGTGATGAGGCTTTAGTGAAAGCTCTAGAAAATGATTATGATTTAATCTTATTGGATATTATGATGCCTGGCAAAGATGGTATTGAAGTCTGTCGGGAGTTGAGAGAGAAAAAAACGACACCTATCATCATGCTTACCGCTAAAGGTGAAGAAGTGAATAGAGTCCAGGGATTCGAAGTGGGGACAGATGATTATATTGTCAAACCCTTCAGTCCACGTGAGGTTGTATTAAGGGTCAAGGCGTTACTGCGCCGTTCTTCCAATGCAAATTACATGCAAACCGAAGCATCAGCAAAAGATGTAATCGTATTTTCCCACCTAACGATTGATAATGATGCCCATCGTGTGCTCGCGGATGGCAAGGAAGTATCTCTCACGCCAAAAGAATATGAATTATTATATTTCTTGGCGAAATCCCCCGATAAAGTTTTTGATCGTGAGCAGTTGCTAAAAGAAGTGTGGCATTATGAATTCTTTGGAGACCTTCGAACTGTGGACACGCATGTCAAACGCTTGCGTGAAAAGTTAAACCGTATATCCGAAAATGCTGCCAAAATGATTGTCACTGTTTGGGGCGTGGGTTACAAGTTCGAAGTTATTAACGACTGATGCTATGGGGCAGTGTTGTTGGTAAGCTTTGGGCAACGATTCTTTTGCTGGTATCCTTTGTTCTGATTGTTTTGACTGTACTTCTGGTTGAATTCTTTGATAATTTTCAGATAGAGAATGTCGAAAATGATTTAACCAAAATGGCACAGCAAATCATTACGGTCACGAATGAACATGGGGGCACTGGAGACGAAGTACTCCAAATAGCTTCTGAATTGATAGGTGATGAAACGAAAGTAATCATCTTGAATGACAATAAAATGGTCTTTTCATCTGTTGATGAGAATGGGTTTAAGATAACGCCTGAATTCATTAAAGATGATCCCGAATTATTAAAGGTATTTACAGAGAGAAAAACTGTAAAAAAAGAGATGATGCTTTCGACTGAGGGGACAGATGAAGATACATTGTCAGCAATTGTAGTGGGGGTTCCTCTTGAATTAAATGGTCAGCAGGATGAGGTTTTCTTGATTCAGTCATTGGAATCGATGGAAGAAACAACGAAATCCACAACGCAGTTCATCCTCTTAGCTGCAGGGATCGCTATAATATTGACAACGATTTTCGCTTTCTTTTTATCTACGAGAATCAATGCTCCACTAGTAAAAATGAGGGAAGCTGCCTTGGCCATAGCTCGTGGTAAATTTGATACCAAGGTTCCCATCCTCACCCAGGATGAAATAGGTGAGTTGGCCATTGCATTTAATCAGATGAGAAAACAGCTGAAATTCAACATGAATGCCCTCAGTCAAGAAAAGGAACACCTTGCAAGCATTCTCAGCAGTATGGCAGACGGGGTTATTACCTTTAATAAAGATGGTACTATCCTTGAGACGAATCCTCCAGCTGACCGGTTCTTGCAAGCATGGTACTTTGAAAAAGGATACAATCGGGAAGACAATATGAATGTCCCATCAGTACTCATGAATCTATTTGACGAATCAGAGTCCTATGATAAGGAACAAGTTGGAGAAATTACTTTACAGGGTAGAAATTGGGGACTGATTGTTAGTCCTTTATATTCAACTGCAGATAATATCCGCGGTGCTGTCGCCATCATCCGTGATATGAGTGATGAACGTCGCATGGATAAACTAAGGACGGACTTCATTGCCAATGTGTCCCATGAGTTAAGGACCCCGATATCGATGCTACAAGGGTATAGTGAAGCCATTGTAGATGATATAGCAGGCAGTGAAGCTGAAAAAATGGAAATGGCTCAGATCATTTATGATGAATCGTTGAGGATGGGACGTTTAGTTAATGATTTATTGGATCTAGCCAGATTGGAATCAGGGAAAATGAACCTTACTTATGACCTGGTTTCCGTCTCCCCCTATTTAAAGAGGATTACAAGTAAGTTCTATGGACTGGCTAGAGATAAAGGGATCACGATTACGACGCATCTTCAAGACGATGGGATCAACTGGAATTTTGACCCTGATAGAATTGAGCAGGTATTGACGAATTTAATTGATAATGCAATCCGTCATACTCCTGCAGGCGGAAAAATCGATGTCATTCAAAAAATGAGTGATCGCAGAGGCTTGATTATAGATGTGAAGGACTCTGGTTCAGGTATTCCGGAAGAAGACTTACCATTCGTATTCGAGAGATTTTATAAAGCGGATAAAGCACGTACCCGTGGACGGTCTGGTACGGGCCTAGGTCTGGCCATTGTTAAAAATATCATTGACGCACATGATGGATATATTTCGGTGAACAGTTTACCAGAAAAGGGAACAACATTCAGCTTTATTCTACCTCGAATATTGGAAAATGCTGAATAAATGTCAGATTGCTTGGCAAATAATCTTGATACATGAGAAACAGAGTGGGCAAAGGCAATTGGATTCTCCTAATTGCCGATGCCCATATTTTATTTGCGGGCAGTATATGGAGTAAATTGGGTAATTAGTATAAAATAAGTATGTAACTTTCATATGAAAATATCGACTATAATTATGAACGGATGTGGAGAAATAATGAATTCCATTTTCCACGATCTTTATGAAAAATATCACCAGGAAATTTATCAATTCATTTATTATATGACCAAAGACCGTGAAACGGCAGAGGACCTGGTTCAAGAAGTTTATATCAGGATAATGAAGGCCTATAATCGTTTTGAAGGCAATAGTAGTGAAAAAACCTGGATGTATTCCATTGCGAGAAATGTGACCATTGATTATTTTCGGAAACAAAAAGGATGGAAGAATAAAATCATTCCCACTATTGATTGGGATGGTCAGATGATTAAAGATAATCAGCCGATTCCCGAAGAAGTGGCCATTATGAATGATAATGTCAGAGAGATATATCGTTGCTTGAATCGATGTACTGTTAATCAAAAAGCAGTCATTATTTTACGGTACATACAAGGCATGTCCATTTCAGAAACCGCGGATGTACTGAATTGGAGTGAAAGTAAGGTAAAAACAACGCAACACCGCGCTTTAAAAGCGATTAAAAAAATGATGGATGATTCATCAGAAGAGGGGAGGAATTCCTTTGAAGAAATCCCGTTGGAAAGAAAGAGAAATTGAGGACTTGCTTCGCCAACTTCCGGAGGTAAAAGATAAACGCTCGAAGAAAGAAGTGTTTTCGAGGATAGAAGGTAAGCAAAGAAGAAACCGTAAAAAACTTTGGATTCCTCGTATTGTGGGCATTGCCTCCTTATTCTTAATGATGATCATTGGATCTTCACTGATGATTGGAAAAGATGAATCTCAAGAGCAGGAGGTTAATAGCCACGGCAATGGAAAATTGGCCATTTCAGAAAGTAAGATCATTTTGGATAAGCAAGAAAAGCATGATATTGAATCAAATGAAAAGCAGGATGTAAAGGAAGATATTGAGGGCGAACCAATAGAAAAAAATGAATTGAAAAGTAAATCTCAACAAGTGGAAAAAGAAAAAACACCCATTCGTGCGATTTACTCAGAAGATTTGCAGGGGAAGTCGACAATAACTCTAGGCGTGCCTGATCACCAACAGAATTTTATCGTACCTCTATCTTTTGTAGTCGATACTATCGAAGAAACGGAAGCCTTGGATCAGGTGGTAAAAAAGATGTCGACCATTAATGAGAAAAAATATGGCCTGTCCGATTATTTCCCTCTAGATATTAAGGTATCCCATGTTCCCACCAACAACACAGCAAATATCGAATTAAGGGCAGGCAGTAATCTGCTGGATGAGGATATCGTGTTTCTTAGAACCATGGAAGAAACCTTATCCTATCTAAATATTGATAAAGTGACATTTACAACGGACGGAAAATCTGGTGCCAGTTTTGCTCATGCCGGAACAGTAATAGAAGAAGAAATTCCCCGGCACAAGAATCGCACATTCTTTCTTTATCACACGGATAAATCATCTTCAAGTTTCCTTGTGCCTAGCAATATCGATTATCAGAACATGGAAGAGGCCCTACAAGCGGCAAAGGAGGAACCTGGCATAGAAGGGATTTCTTCTGCTCTACCGGAGAGTTTGAAGTGGGAGAACCTAAGATATGATGGGGGTTTAGTAACTGTAGAACTGGCACAAGAAGGCCGCTTGAAGAATGATTCAGAGTCGCTTCAAGGTTTGGAAGTCATTCTATTTACAGCTAAAGACTTTGGCTATGCAAAGGTGAAGTTTGAAAACTCCCCTGTAGAAATGGTAGGTTCTCTGAATTTATCGGAAGAGATTACAGTACCCGTTGCTCCTAACTTAGTTAATTAAAGGTCAAGTGCATGCTTGCGATGTGAGAGGCAGATGAGGGTCGTTCAACAAAAAAGGATGCCCGCTAGTGGGGCATCCTTAAGTGGAAATTATAAAGCTATTCGGGCCATGAAAGTAATTTCTTGTGTTTCCTCTAAGAATTGCTTCATATTATCTTCTAATGGTTTATCGAAACTCAATACCATGATAGCTTCCCCGCCAGCTTCTTTACGACCAACTTGCATAGTCGCGATATTTACTGCATGATCACCAAGAATTTTACCGACGTTACCGATTACTCCAGGTTTATCAGTGTGTTGGATATAAAGTAAATTAGCTTCTGGATGGAAATCAATTTTGAAACCATTCAGATTGACAATCCGGGAACCATAGTTCTCGATATGAGTACCACTAATGGTTAATTCGCGGGTGTCTCCTTTTACTTTTAGACTGATCAGGTTAGAATAACCTAGAGAGTCAGTAGAAACCTTTTCGCCAATGGTAATGCCACGCTCTTTAGCAACCAATAGCGCATTCACCTCATTAACTGAAGCATCTACTCTTGATTTGAAGAAGCCTGCTATTAGGCTTTTTGTTAGAATAGCGGTGTCGAAGTCCAACGATTCACCTGCATAAGTTACGGAAATCTCCTGAATGCCTTCTTTCATGCATTGTGAGGCAATGGAGCCCATTTGTTGGACTAGTTGATAGAATGGCTGAACCTTTTCGAATACCTCTTTAGAAATGGCTGGAAGGTTAATTGAACTTGATACAGGATTACCTTCAAAATAGGTTAATACTTCTTGGGCGACTTGAACGGCAACATTCAATTGGGCTTCTTTAGTCGAAGCTCCTAAATGAGGAGTAGCGATGACGTTATCAAGTTCAAGTAATTTATGGCCAAGCGGTGGTTCTTCAACAAATACATCCAACGCGGCTCCAGCTACATGTCCCTCGACAATCATTTCATATAAATCATCTTCATCTAGGATTCCGCCACGTGCACAGTTCAATACGTACACGCCTTTTTTACAGGTGAGTAACTTTTCTTTATTGATTAACCCTCTAGTTTCGTCCGTTAGAGGTGTATGTACAGTGATTATATCCGCTTTAGGGAGCAATTCATCTAAAGTCAGGGAAGTTACGGACATTTTTTTTGCACGATCGGCTGTTAAGAATGGGTCATAAACTATGACTTCCATTCCAAAAACTTTTGCGCGTTTGGCAATTTCTCCACCAATTCGTCCGAAACCAATTATGCCTAAAGTTTTCCCACGAAGTTCCGTTCCTGTATAAGAAGAGCGTTTCCATTCTCCATTTTTCAGGGAAGCATAAGCTTGCGGAATATGGCGCATCAAGGAAGCCATCATGGCAAATGTATGTTCAGCTGTTGAAATTGTATTTCCGTCAGGAGCATTCACAACAACGATTCCGCGTTTTGTTGCGGCAGGAATGTCAATGTTATCAACGCCGACACCTGCGCGAGCAATGATCTTTAGTTTTGGCATGCGGTTCATTAAATCTTCTGTAACCTTTGTTGCACTTCTAACCAGTATTGCATCAATCTGATCAAGTTCGTTTGCTGCTTCTTCTACAGTCTTCTGAATAAGAAGAATATTGGATGCCTCTGAAAGCGGTCCGAGTCCTTCTGGTTTAATGGCATCTGCTACTAAAATCTGATACACGTGTAAACACCTTCCTAGGTAAAATTCTCTTAAATTTCAGTTAATTTTACAATTGAAATGGGAAAACTGTCAATTTAGCATACCTATATGTAAGCGCTTTAATTAAAGTTGCTTTGAAATTCTCTTGTCCAAAACCGCAAGGGCAAAGGGTTTGAGCCGAAATTTTCTAAAAATAAAAATTATTTTAGACAGAGTAAAACGTCATGATTATAAATACATATTTTGTTTAAAATGAATAAAAGTGTAATATTTTATCAGTGTAAATTCATAGTTGCGATGAAAATACTATTCAAAAAAAGAAAAATCATTTATAATGAAAATTGTAAATTAATTTTATAGGTCTATCTTCGGGGCGGGGTGTAACTCCCCACCGGCGGTGATGAAGAAAATTCTTCTAAGCCCGCGAGCCTTAGGGCAGGATTTGGTGAGATTCCAAAGCCGACAGTATAGTCTGGATGGGAGAAGATGGAGGTTCCTGAATGCGTTCAAACAGTCAAGTGCTGAACGTTTGTTTGATGAAACCTTTAATTTATCCCTTTAATTCTGTCGGAATTAAGGGGTTTTTTATTGAACATCAACATTTATGAAGGATCCCTAACCTCTTTTTCAAGGTAGATCAAGAAAAAGAAGGAGAGAGAACTATGAAATCGAACAAAGTTAAAAAGATGGTCACACTTGCAATGTTAGGAAGTCTTTCCTACCTACTAATGCTTTTGAATTTTCCATTTCCGGGATTTCCGCCTTTTCTGAACATTGATTTTAGTGACATCCCAGCACTGATGGCGGCATTGATTTTCGGACCGCTTGCAGGAGTTTTAGTTGAATTCCTGAAAAATTTATTGGATATGGTCATGACTGGAAGCGATACTGGTGTACCGGTTGGACATATCTCTAACTTTATAGCGGGGGTATTATTCATACTGCCAACATATTATGTATATAAAAAAATAAGTTCGAAAAAAGGAATGACATTTGCCTTGCTAGCCGGAACAGTTTCCATGGCGCTAATTATGAGTGTCTTGAACTATTATGTCTTTTTACCGGCATATACTTTCTTTATGGGATGGGATGCCATGACCGCACCAGAGTCAAGACAATTCATAACTGCGGCAATACTCCCTTTTAACATCATTAAAGGGGTGCTCATTACTTCCGTTTTCATGCTATTATTTGTTAAACTCCAAACATGGATCAATAAAACAAGTATTATATAAACATGCTTAATATATAAAAAGAGGCAGAAACAACCAGATGATAACTGGGTTGTTTCTGCCTCTTTAATGTATGGGGAGAAGTTTTAAAAAATACATAAAAAAAGCCATTCTCAAAATGAAAATGGCTTTTATACTTATTCGAATTTTAAAGCGTCGCCCTCGAATGATTCGTCTGCGACTTTGATAGAGTCTGTGGGGCATCCTTCAAATGCATCCATCATGTCATCTATAAGAACATCGGGGATTTCAACGATTCCTTCGTTATCATCTAGCGTAACAAAAGCAATTCCTTCATCATCATAATCATAGATATCTGGTGCTGCAGCTCCACAGGCTCCACAAGCGATACATGTTTCTTTATCAACAATAGTAAATTTAGCCATGAATAAAACCCCTCCTAAGTTGATTTACAACTCAAAACCTTTTTTATTATAGATTAACATCTCTTTCTTATTGTAAGACCGAAAGCCGAACTTATCAATAGAAAATGTAACGATAATACGGAAGTATATGAAAAGTCAACACAAATTATTGGGAAAATTTCTTTATAACGAGTACGTATTTAGTTGTTTATTCACAAATATCATTGCATATATGACATAAAAAAAGGCGGTATTTGCAGATTTTTGTTACAATATAATTGGATAAATGGAACAAGGATGTGAGTTTCATGAACAATTATCTTCAAGCAATCATTTTATATGCGATACAAAAGTTCCAAGGTGAGCGTTCCATCTACGCAATTTATCATATGCTTCAGGGTAAAAAATCGTCCCAGACTATTCAGGATGCGCACTTATTTGGGCTGACGAACATATTTGGGACTATGCCTCGTTTTACCCGGGAGGAGTTATCTCAAAACATAAAATTGTTTCTTGAACTGAAACTAATCGAACCAACGGAAAAAAACGATGTGTATTTGATTAGTGAAAAAGGAGGAGGGGCGTTGGCCTCTTATTTCAAAAAGTGGCCTCTTCCTTTATCACTAAATGGGTGGAAATACCAAAACATCACCCCGGATTTTTGGAGAAGACTCAATCTTCTTATCCAAACTATATCCCATATTGTCCACAATGAAAGGCCTTTTTATCCGATACAACAGAATCAACGAGTACAGGAATTCGTAAAGGGTTTTTTATATGCCAACCAACAAAATCGAGAGTTACTTGCTCAGCATCTTTTTGATGAATTGGTCACCCTCTTAGAGATGCAAAGTGAGTTGAACCGTGACATTTTTGTTTTGAAAATTACGGGAGTCAATCGAATCGGACTTACGTTTGAGCAGATTGGAAAAAGGAAAGAAATTGATGAGTGGTTTGTGCACTACGTTTTTCTCGATTCATTGCATCAAATGCTCGCAGAGATATCAACAGTACGCGATTACCCTCTGTTGGCTTCTCTAATCCATGATTGGAAAAATGGTGGGCATCCTCATCTAACACAATCGACACATACGACTCTGCAATATATTCAGGCAGGGAAAACGCTACAGGAAATTGCAGAGATTCGTCGTTTAAAAGGAAATACGATTGAGGATCATCTCGTAGAAATCGTGCTATCGGACAAAAGTTTTTCGATAAATGACTATGTTCCAATAGAGGATGAAGACAAAATCATTACGGTCATTAAACGGTTGAATACGAGAAAACTCAAGGTAATCAAGGAAGCTGTCGATAATGAGCAAATTAGTTTTTTTCAAATAAGGCTTGTACTTGCGAAAATAGGTGATAGAGGATGAACTTGAATACAGTCCTGAAAGATAAATTTGGATTTGACAATTTTCGTCCTGGACAGTATGAGGTAATCGAATCCTTGCTAGAAGGGACCCACACATTGGCAATGCTTCCCACAGGGTCTGGTAAATCATTATGTTATCAACTCCCTGCTTACCTTATCAATAAGACGGCTATAATTGTTTCGCCGTTATTATCCCTGATGCAGGATCAGGCGGATCAGCTTAAGATGAGAGGAGAAAAAAGTGTTCTGACCCTCAATTCTTTTTTGACCGCGTATCAAAAAAAACAGGCATTTGAACGATTGCAAACGTATCGGTTTATTTTTCTGTCTCCCGAAATGCTTGGGCTAGAAAGTGTAATCCAGTCTTTAAGGAAAATTGACATAGGCTTATTTGTCATTGACGAGGCGCATTGCATTTCTCAATGGGGATATGATTTCAGGCCGGATTACTTGAACTTGGGAGAAGTGAGGCGTAAGTTAAATAACCCATTAACGCTTGCCTTGACGGCAACAGCAACAAAAGAAGTACGGGAAGATATTATCAGCAAATTGAATATATCCCAACATAAGGAAATCGTTTCATCCGTTGATCGGGAAAATATCGCGATACTTGTGGAAAATATATATAGCTACGAAGAAAAGCTTGCCCGTGTCCTCTCGCTTGTCAGGGAATTCCCAGGTAGTGGAATTATTTATTTTTCTTCGAAAAAAGTGGCTGAAGCGGTCTCGGGTTTTTTACAGGAAAATGGAGTCGGTAGTGTCAATTATTATCATGGAGGTATGGAACAGGAGCAAAGAATGCTCATTCAGCAGCAATTCATCTTGGGCCAGTTAAAAATCATTTGTGCAACGAGTGCGTTTGGAATGGGAGTCAATAAAGCTGATGTTAGATTTGTCATCCATTTTCATATGCCATCCACAATGGAATCATACCTTCAAGAAATAGGGAGGGCAGGCCGTGACCAAAAACAAAGTGTAGCCATTTTACTATATAGCGAAGGGGATGAAGGACTTCCGTTGCATTTGATGGAACAACAGCTACCAACTGACCATCAAATTGAGGCCGTTTGTTCGTATTTAAATGAAGCGAATAGAAGTATGGCTGATTTAAGTCTTTCTGAAAAAGAGCATCTTCTTCAGAGCTTTTCTTTGAATGATATTCAATTCCGTTTTTTTACACAATTTCTGACGGATGATGACTCACCATTGCATAGAACAAGGATGAAAGACTATTGTCATACAAGAAAGATGCAAAATCAGGCAAAGCTGAACGTTTTTTTGAATTGGATTCATACTAAAATATGTAGGCGTTTGGGCATTTTGCATTATTTTGAAGAAGAGCAGCGAAAAGGGAATGACGTATGTTGCGATCGTTGTGGAATAGATGCAAAAAATATCTTGGATGTATGGCCGGCAGTAAAGGAACAGCAGGGTAATTCATATTCTACATGGAAACAGGAATTAGCTTTTATCTTATTGGATAAGGATAATGGGCATGAAAAATAAGCAGGCGCAATTAATTAAACAGCTGACAGACAAACAGTTACTATATAATTTGTTCCTGACCCAAATTATTCTCTTAACGATTGGCTTTTTTTTAGGTATTATCTTATTTGAAGATTTTTCTACCTTTCGTTCTTTATTTGACATTAAAGATATGGATATTTTGTTGATAGGTGTCCCTGCTGGAATCTTAGTGGTCATTTTTGATGTGGTCATGATGAAAGTGACCCCTGTTTCCTATCAGGATGATGGTGGAGTCAATGAACGCATTTTCAGTAGCCTACCATATCCCATGATCTTTATCGTCTCTTTGTTAGTAGCGGTTAGCGAGGAATTATTATTTCGTGGTGTTATGCAGACACATATAGGCTTATTGTGGACGAGCATTATCTTTGCGGCGGTTCATTATCGTTACTTATTTAATTGGTTTTTATTTTTGAATGTGACGCTTTTAAGCTTTCTCATCGGATTTTTGTTTGAATGGACCCAAAATATTTTAGTGACGATCACAGCCCATTTTTTAATAGATTTTATCCTCGGTATATTAATAAGACATAAGTATGTAAAGCTGGCAGTATGTGAAGAGGGTGGTGACTTAGATGAGTCGTGTAAAAGAGAATGAAAACGATCAAGCTGGAGAACTTCGTACGCGATCCGATCGTCATAAGGTGAAGTCATCTTTACCAAAAAGAAGTGAGGTTCATCAGAGTAAAAAGAAAAAAAGCAAAGTGAAGATAAAGTTCCCAATGATTAAATTATTATCGCTATTTTTCATTTTGCTTCCTATAGGATTTTATAGTCTTTATACATACCTTCAGGATAGGCCTGAAAAGGATACCAAAAGTAGTGAAGTGGTGAATTTTAGTGATGACGAAGAAACTATAGAAGAGGCTGTGCCGACAACGGCAACGGCCGGGGATATTAAGGAAAAAGAAGAAAAAGATACTGCTAAGCTTAAAGAAAAAAAGCAAGAGGAAGATAAGGCTGCAGAAGAAAGAGCAAAGAAAAAAGCCAAACAAGAAGCGGAAGCAAAGGCTAAAGCAGAGGCGGAAGTAAAAGCCAAACAAGAAGCGGAAGCAAAGGCTAAAGCAGAAGCGGAAGCGAAAGCCAAACAAGAGGCAGAAGCAAAGGCTAAAGCAGAAGCGGAAGCGAAAGCCAAACAAGAAGCAGATAATAAAGTAGCTTCTGGGGATGCCGCAGCTACCAAATCGGAGGCTGACGGATATAAAGTTGTTTACCATACGGTTCAGGCAGAAGAGACATTGTTCAGGATTGCGATGAACTACTACAAATCGCAGGAAGGCATTGCGCTAATTCAGAAATGGAACGGGCTGAATGGCAATGAGATTTCGAAGGGACAAGTCTTGAAGATACCACTGAAAAAGTAAAAGCAAAAGCACTCTGTCTCTTAAGATCGACAGGGTGCTTTTTTTCCTAAGGTTGGGTTATTTATAGTAAAGGTCCGCCCCCATTATCATTTTTTCCAAGACAACCTCATATCATGATTTGAAGGATTAGGAAAGAGGGGGAAGATAAATGGAACCGGCAATCATTTTATTGGATGATAAAACCGATCAGGCGGCAAAACAAATGTTACAGAATGTTGTGGTCCGCAAAAAAAAATTCGAGACGCTCAAAAAGAAGCATCTTCATAGTTTATGGGCAACAATGATTATCGCTGCTCTTTTCTTGATATATCTTTATTTATATATAGTTGTTCCTTATTCCTATTCGTTCTTTAAGATGTTCAGTGTCTTTGTTGACCATTTTAGCCATTTTTTATTTTTGGCTGCGACGACCGGAATCTATGGTTATATGATGATGATCAAAAAGAAAATGGATAAAGCAGAAAAGGAATTTCAATTGCTTCGATGTGAAATTATCAACAAAAGCAAACAGTTGTGGGAAAAAGAGGATGAATGGAAAAATCGGCACAAGGTATTTGACATGATGAAGAAGAACTATGATATTAACTTATTTCATGAAAATAAATAAACTCCTAGTTAGGAATATTGAATAGCGGGTATTATGGTTTTATGAGTAAGTTTCGGAAGGATTTCGGTAATTGAAAAGAAAGAAGGTTTAATGAAAGATGTTTTTGGTTTATGTGTTTTTGGGTTTGGTACTGCTTATATGTGTGATGGTTTTTTACATGTGGAGTACAGCTAAACAAGATAGGCTACTTATCCAGGATTTATATTTCAGCAACTTTCCGGAAGGATTTGGGGAAATTCGGATTTTTTTTATTTCCGATCTACATCGGAGAATCATATCGGATCGTTTAATCGAAGATGTCGTTGGTAAAGCGGATTTAGTCATTATTGGAGGGGATATCAGGGAAAGTGGAGTCCCTTTAGAGCGGGTAGAAAAAAATATCTTGAAACTGAAAGAGATTGGTCCTATATATTTTGTATGGGGGAATAATGATTACGAAGGGGACTTTCATGAATTGGATGCCTCACTTCTGAATCTCGGGGTCAAGATATTGGATAACACTTCCGTTTCTTTTGAGTCGGAGTCAGGAGAAAAGGTTGCTCTCTTAGGCATAGATGATATTTCAGTTGAAAGAGACAGACTCGACCTTGCTCTTTCGGACTGCGGGGATGAGCATTTTCGGATTTTGATCAGTCACAATCCACTTGTTAAAGAACAACTAAAGTCAGAAAATCGTATCAGTCTCGTTCTTTCGGGGCATACCCATGGTGGGCAGATACGCATATTTGGATTTGGCCCATATCGTTTGGGAGGCATAAGGAACGAAACGGAATGCATGTACATAACTAGTAATGGATATGGGACAAGTACTGTGCCATTAAGGCTTGAGGCAAAGCCGGAAACCCATCTGTTCACATTGAAAAAAGGGAAATCTACAGAATATGGAGAGGTTTTGGAGAAAATCTATTAGGCCGTTAACTCAATGAGCATATTTGAATTTTACAGAGTGGAATTAATCCACTATAATTTCATCAATGATGTTCTGTTATTGGAGGCCTTGTAAACTTATGCAAGAAGGTAAATATAATATTAAGGCAGTTTCTAAACTGCTAGGTATCCAGCCAGGTACTTTACGGGCGTGGGAAAGACGTTATCACTTTATTGAACCTATCAGGAATGATTCAGGTCACAGATTGTATACGGAAAAGCATCTGCAAATCCTAAAGTGGTTAATCAATAAAACAGACCAAGGGTTCACGATTAGTCAAGCCGTTTCGTTGCTTGAAGGATCTGAAAGGATAGCGGAAGATGTCCACGAAACCAAGCAAAATAATGAACAAACGCTCAAATTAGCGAATGAACTCCTTGATGCACTGTTAAGCTTCAATGAAAATAAGGCCCAGCTGATTATTAGTCAGGCATTCAGTATGTACAGTATCGAGCAAACGGTAGTTGAAGTACTTGGAGGTATCTTGGTTCAAATAGGCAATAAATGGGAAAATGGTGAAATTACTTCAGCCCATGAACATTTTGCTTCATCCATTATCAAAGCTAGAATCAGTTCGATTATGCATACTATCCCGACAAGTGGTTTATTGCCAAAAGCACTAACTGTTTGTGCGCCAGGGGAAAAGCATGAATTCGGTTTGCTGATTTTCACAATCTTCTTAAAAAGAAAAGGGTATGAAACGGTTTATTTAGGTGAATCGATAGCTGATGAAGACCTCTTTACTGTATTGAATATAATCAAACCATCTTACCTCTTTATGTCATGTTCGCTTTCTGAGAATCTCCCGGGAACTTTAAAGTTGATAGATGAGCTATGGCAGGAGTTCCCTGACCTGAAAATAGGTCTTGGGGGAGAAGCGCTGAATCATCTTTCTGACGATGACCGTAATAAATTCAAGCATGTATTCATTGGCGGTCTCCAATCGGATTGGAATAAGTGGTTGAAATTTTAATGTTTTCCTCATAAATAATGGATATGCACCTTGAGACCAAGTCTTCATATGATGTATGAAGATGGAAACCAGGGGGCATTTTTTTATGAAACTGGAACGATTAACGAACAATAAGATTAAGATTTTTTTGACCCTCGATGATTTAATTGATAGAGGCATCACAAAAGAAGACATCTTAGGGAATTCCTTGAAAGTGCACAAATTGTTTCAAGATATGGTGGAAGAAGCTTGTGAAGAGCTCAGTTTTAAAATGAGTGGTTCGATTGCCATTGAAATATTTTCCCTACCTGCTCAAGGGTTGATCATTATAGTAACGAAGGATGAAGAAGAATTATTTACTGAGGAAGAAGAATTTCTGGATTTGCAGGTTAAAGTTGATGAATCTCCCCATATTCTTTATGTTTTCCACGATTTTGAAGATGTAATTCAGTTGTGTCATCGTCTGACCCTCCAAGGGATGCTCAATAGTGCCCTTTATTTTTATGAAGGAAAATACTATTTATTGATTGAGGGTGTTAGGGATGCAACTTATGAAACGGTCATCTCCCTTGCAGCCGAATATGGCCATGCTTCGACGCTGACATTATCCCGCATAAATGAATACGGAACCCGCCTAATTGAAAAGGAAGCCATACATGTTTTAATCACGCATTTCATTTAGTAGAAAAGAGGAGACAGGGCAGACACTTCAAATATAGCCGAAAACGGTTTGCCTGGATAACCTCGTTCCTTTTCGGTTTAACCTCTAAGATTAGGGGAAGTATCAAGTATATAAACGTAAATGTTACCGTTTTCATTTTTTGAATATTTCTAACTTTTAAATTCCCATTTTTACTCTTTGCTTTAATATTGCGAAGGTGTATACTAGCACTGAAGAGCACTTATCACTAATAATAATGGATCTAGATTATATAGGGGGTACTATAATGGAATCGGCAAAAGGGAATAGCCATGTGAATGAGGAAGAAAAACATGACGTGCTAAAGTCTACCCAGACAGTAATACATAAAGCACTGGACAAACTGGGGTATCCTGAAGAAGTATTTGAGCTTTTAAAAGAGCCTTTACGATTATTGACGGTGAAAATGCCAATTCGTATGGATGATGGTTCCGTCAAAATTTTCACAGGATATAGGGCACAGCATAATGATTCTGTTGGTCCTACAAAAGGTGGCATTCGTTTTCATCCGAATGTGACGGAACGTGAAGTAAAAGCACTGTCCATTTGGATGAGCTTGAAATGTGGCATTGTTGATCTTCCTTATGGTGGTGGGAAGGGTGGAATTGTATGTGATCCACGTAATATGTCCTTCCGGGAATTGGAGAGACTTAGCCGGGGTTATGTCCGTGCAATCAGCCAAATCGTAGGACCCACAAAGGATATTCCTGCACCAGATGTATTTACTAATTCACAAATCATGGCGTGGATGATGGACGAATATAGCCGTATAGATGAATACAACTCGCCTGGTTTCATTACTGGTAAACCTCTTGTACTAGGTGGATCTCATGGACGTGAATCTGCAACAGCTAAAGGTGTGACCATCTGCATTAATGAAGCGGCTAAGAAACGCGGCATTGATATTAAAGGGGCACGAGTCGTCATACAAGGATTTGGGAATGCAGGTAGTTTCTTAGCGAAATTCATGCATGATGCCGGTGCTAAAGTGATCGGTATATCCGATGCCTATGGTGCACTTCATGACCCAGATGGTTTGGATATTGATTATTTACTTGACCGTCGAGACAGTTTCGGTACGGTTACAAAACTGTTCAAAACGACAATCACTAATCAAGAACTTCTAGAATTGGATTGCGATATTTTGGTTCCAGCCGCCATTGAAAACCAAATCACGGAAGAGAATGCTTCAAACATTAAAGCTTCCATCGTGGTTGAAGCAGCCAATGGCCCGACTACTATAGAAGCTACGCAAATTCTAACGGATCGTGGAATCTTATTGGTTCCTGATGTCTTGGCTTCGGCTGGGGGCGTTACCGTATCTTACTTCGAATGGGTCCAAAACAATCAGGGATATTATTGGTCTGAAGAAGAAGTTGACGAAAAGCTCGAAAAAATACTAGTGAAATCATTCAATAACATTTATGATCTTTCCCAATCCAGACGTGTTGACATGAGATTGGCAGCATATATGGTCGGTGTTAGGAAAATGGCAGAAGCATCTCGCTTCCGTGGATGGATTTAATAATTTAATGATGTATGATTAACTTGTATTGCTAGAGCGTACGAGCATTATCATTGAAAAGATATGTAAAAAATCCTATCATTTAATGATAGGATTTTTTAATAGGAGAAGAATATAACTTAATATTATTGTTGGAAAGGCAGTGCGTGTAAAATGAATGAAGAAGAAGTAATTATAATCGGTGGGGGCCCATGTGGACTGTCAGCTGCTATTGCTCTAAAAGAAGAGGGAATTCAGGCCCTTGTTATAGAAAAAGGAAACGTAGTCGATTCCATTTATCGATATCCTACCCATCAGACCTTTTTCAGTTCCAGTGAAAAGTTAGAAATAGGGGATACGGCATTCATTACCGAAAATCGGAAACCCGTGCGAAATCAGGCACTGGCCTACTATAGGGAAGTTGTCAGGAGAAAAGAATTACGGGTACATAAGTTCGAGAAGGTTGAAGAAGTGAGAAAACAGGATGACGGACGCTTTTTCGTTAAAACATCTAAAGGTAATTATACGGCGTCACGTGTCATCGTAGCTACAGGTTATTATGATCATCCTAATTATATGTGCATTCCGGGCGAAGAGCTTCCTAAAGTGTTCCATTATTTCAAGGAGGGACATCCTTACTTTAACTGTGACGTTACTGTCATTGGTGGTAAAAACTCAAGTGTGGATGCAGCACTGGAATTGGTTAAGGCCGGGGCAAGGGTTACAGTCCTTTATAGAGGATCCGAATTTTCTACAAGTATTAAACCATGGATTCTTCCTGAGTTCGAGTCATTGGTCCGTAATGGTAAAGTCGTGATGGAATTTAATGCCACTGTAGATAAGATCACTGAAGATAGTGTGGCTTATCATGTTGGTGACGTGCAAAAGGTAATTAAAAACGATTTTGTATTTGCCATGACGGGTTACCACCCCGATCATTCATTTTTAGCAGCAATGGGCATTTCGATTGATCAAGAAACAGGAAGACCTACTTATGATGAGAAGACGATGGAGACAAATGTTGAAGGCCTTTATATCGCGGGTGTCCTGGCAGCGGGAAATAATGCCAATGAAATTTTCATTGAAAATGGCAGGTTCCACGGCGGATTAATTGCTCAACATTTAGCTTCAAAGGATATGTAAATAAGGAGCTGGGTAACAATGCAGAAAATATCATTAATCACGACAGGTGGAACGATTGCAAGTAAAGAAACCACGGGCGGCATGTTATCATCAGGCGCTTTGAGTGGAAAAGAGTTGGCATCCCTTTGCGAGCTACCAAAGGAAATTGAAGTTAAACTGGTTGATCTTTTTCAAATACCGAGCATGTCCATGGATTTAAATAGAATGGATGAACTTAAACAAGCAATTCAAGAAGAATTGAAAGATCCGGATGTGGCTGGAATAGTTGTGACCCATGGTACGGATACATTAGAGGAAACGGCTTTCTTCTTGGATCTCACAATTAATGACAATCGCCCGATTGTGGTGACAGGTTCGCAACGGTCTCCGCAAGAAGTTGGAACAGATGTGTATTCCAATTTAAGAAACTCTATCTTAACTGCTGCGAGCCCTCTTCTTGAAAATGTAGGGGTAGTCGTAGTTTTTAACGAAAGGATATATTCGGCAAAGTATGTTAAGAAAGTACATGCTTCCAATTTACAAGGATTCGAATCCTATGGGTATGGGTACTTGGGGATTATTGATAACGAAGTCGTTAGCATCTATCAAAAACCATTATACAGGGAGAGTTTTGAGATTCAACGTAATATACCGAGAGTTGATATCATCAAATGCCACACCGGCGCGGATGGTATTTATATTAAGGCTTCTGTCGAACATGATGCCAAAGGAATCGTACTTGAGGGGGTTGGTAGAGGTCAAGTAACCCCGCACATGGTGCCTGCCATCCAAGATGCAATCGATAAAGGGGTTACCATCGTCATGACTACAGCTGCCGAGGAGGGGAAGGTATACCCCGCATATGACTATGTAGGTAGTGCTGCAGACTTAAAGCATAGAGGAGTGATTCTAGGCGCGGATTATGACAGTAAAAAAGCGCGTATTAAATTAGCAATCATTCTGGCGAGTGAAGCAGCTATAGACGGAAAGCACTTTAAATATTGACCAAGTAAAAAAACAGGAAGACTAATTACAGGATTTTATTTTTCTCCATTCCATGGTACGATTAAGGAAAAGAAAAGAGGTCGGCCATGCTGGTCATTTTGTCAGCGGCTATTGCGCCAGGGTTGGCGTTACTCAGCTACTTTTATTTGAAAGATCAATATGATACCGAACCCATTTCGGTGGTCATCAAAACTTTTCTATTCGGTGTATTCCTTGTTCTACCAATTATGTTTATACAATATGTGCTCGAAACGGAACACATTTTAGATACTAATCTCGCCAATGCATTTTTATGGGCAGCTTTGCTTGAAGAATTTTTTAAGTGGTTCATACTTATCTACGTCATTTATCAGCATATTGCCTTTGATGAACCATATGATGGGATCGTTTATGGGGCAGGAGTTTCCCTTGGCTTCGCAACAATGGAAAACATTTTGTACCTGCTAGCGAATGGTGTGGAGCATGCTTTCAGTAGAGCGATCCTGCCGGTATCGAGTCATGCCTTGTTCGGCGTAATCATGGGGTATTATTTGGGTAAAGCAAAATTTTCCGCTGATAATAATAGGTTGTACGTATTCCTGGCATTGATTATCCCGATTTTGTTACATGGCATCTATGATTATATTTTAATTTCCCAGAAGTTCTGGGTACATTTAATCATGCCCTTTATGGTTTACCTATGGTGGCTGGGAATGAAAAAAGTGAAAAAAGCCCGCTTATTGTCAAAGTTTCATGCAGAAAAGATTTCTCAAAATCATTATCTAAGTAAATAATATTATTTCTTATTTCGGAGTGTTGGCATAATTTGCCCACTCCGTTTTTTATTGCCTTGGAATAAAAGCGCGGGTTAAGAAGAAAATAGAATAACGTTAATTCAAGTAAAGAGGAGTGTTTTTGATGAAAGGAATTTCGTCAACGTGGAAATGGCTCTTGCTACTTTCATGCATAACGATTTGTTTCGGAATTTTCCCGGAAACAAGAACAAATGCCTTTTCGAGTCAAGTTATTCAAAGGGGCGCTGTTGGCGATGATGTAATTGAATTACAGGCACGCTTACAAAACATTGGTTATTATCAAGGGAAAATCGATGGGGCATATGGCTGGGGAACTTACTGGGCACTTCGTAATTTCCAAGAAGACTTCGGCCTGCCAATCGACGGTCTTGCAGGGTCAACGACAAAAAAGAAACTTTCAGATGCATCTAATTTCAATAAGGAATTTGTCCATGACCAGATCAATAAAGGAAATGAGTTTACCTATTACGGGGGAGTCGACATTGATAAGCAAGTAAAAGTTAAAGATAAAGAGAATGCCTCTACAAGTAAGGCGAATGACTCTACATCGGATAATAAGTCTACAGGTACCGCTACATCTGCGAACCTTCCAGGAGGATATTCACAGAATGATATCCAACTGATGGCAAATGCCGTATATGGGGAATCCAGAGGCGAACCATATACAGGGCAGGTTGCAGTGGCCGCAGTGATCCTCAATAGGGTGGAGAGCGCTTCGTTCCCAAATACCGTTTCAGGCGTGATTTTTGAGCCTCGTGCGTTCACGGCAGTTGCGGATGGGCAAATCTGGTTGACTCCGAACGAAAGGGCGAAAGAAGCGGTCTTGGATGCGATTAACGGTTGGGACCCAAGCGGTAATGCGGAATATTATTTCAATCCTGAAACAGCAACAAGCAAGTGGATTTGGTCCAGACCACAAATTAAAAAAATCGGAAAGCATATTTTCTGTAAGTAAAGAGGTGATGAATTATGGTTAGGAATATAGTAATTGTCCTGCTTGTTTTAGTCGTTGGAGGAACTGCCTTTTGGGGATACCAAGAACATAAAGAAAAAAATGCTGTATTAATTAATGCCGAAAACACGTATCAGCGGGCCTTTCATGATTTAAGCTATCAGGTGGACCTATTACATGACAAAATTGGGAGTACGCTCGCCATGAATTCACAACATTCTTTAAGTCCAGCCCTTACCGACGTTTGGCGAATCACTTCTGAGGCACAGAGTGATGTTGGGCAGCTGCCACTGACCTTACTTCCTTTTAATAAGACAGAAGAATTTTTATCGAAAATCGCAGACTTCAGTTACCGAACGGCGGTTCGTGATTTGGAAAAGCAACCGCTGAGCGATAAAGAATACGCGAATTTAAATTCTTTGTATACTCAAGCTGGAGATATTCAAGGTGAGTTAAGAAAAGTGCAATATCTTGTACTTAAAAATAATTTAAGATGGATGGATGTCGAGTTAGCGCTAGCGACGGGTAAAGAGAATAATGATAATACAATCATTGATGGGTTTAAAACGGTAGAGAAAAAAGTCGCAGGATATGGTGAAACGAATGAAATGAATCCAACATATATCTCTGCAGAGCAGAAGGACAAAAATTATCAAAATTTAAACGGGAAAGCATTGACGAAAAAAGAGGCTGTCACGGCCGCGCGAGCGTATTCAAATAATCAAAGTGAAAATGTAAAAGTAAATGTTGAAGAAAACGGAAAAGGCTCTGATTATGGATTTTATAGCATAAGTATCCTGGATAAGGAAAAGGATACCGAGGTGAATATGGATATGACCAAAAAGGGTGGTTATCCCATCTGGTATATCAATAATCGGGAGGTGCAAAAAACGAATATTGATTTAAATCAAGCTTACGGTAAAGCATCCGCTTTTCTTAAGAAACATGACTTTAGATCGCTTGAGTTGTTTGAAAGTGTGCAATATGGTCACATAGGTCTGTTTAATTTTGTCTCTTCTGTCAATGGAATAAGGGTTTACCCAGACTCGGTCAAGGTAAAAGTGGCTTTGGACGATGGATCCATCATCGGATTTTCTGCAGAAGAATATTTAAAAGCAAATAAGATTAGGGATATTGGTGACGCCACAATTACAGAAAAAGAAGCGAAAGAAAAAATTAATCCGAACGTCAAAATCATGGAGCAGGGAAAGGCATTAATTATAAATGACATAGGTGAAGAGGTACTTTGTTACGAGTTTCTTGGAACGATTAAGGAAGATACCTACCGAATTTTCATTAATGCTGACAACGGCAGGGAAGAAAAGGTAGAAAAATTGAAAAATGCAGAACCTGTTTATGAAAAGTTAATCTAATATAACATCCACACTAATATCTAAAATAAATATAGGGAAAAGTGCCTAGGTACTTTTCCTTTTTCCATTTCCATGACATAATACAAATAAACTTTTTATGGATTATGTGGAATAAATTAAGGGTTTAATTTCATTAATTCCTTCAGTGGTGATCCTTTTTAAGAATAACGAAGGACGTGTAGACACAATGTTTAAAATAGGCGATATGCTGACGCTAGAGCAAAAATACTCTTCCCAAAAGGAAAAGTTTAAATGTATGGTCGTAGAAATGGAATCTGGTTGCGTTTACGTAGACTACCCCATAAATATCGAGACGGGAAAAGTTGTATTTCTAGTGGATGGAACTCAACTGAACATTTCCTTTACGGATGAGGAACAAGCCGTTTATATTTTTGATTCCGAGGTATTGGGCAAAGTGAAAGGGCAAATCCCGATGATTCAACTAATGGTACCCGAAGTAGAGACGTTTGTGAAAATTCAGAGGAGACAGTATGTCCGTCTTGATGTAACGGTGGATATCGCATTGCATCCCATACAGTATGAGTTTTCCCCATTCCGAGCCCTGACCGAGGACATCAGTGCGGGTGGGGCTTCAATCAGGCTTTTAAAAGGGGTGGATATCGGATCTGTCTCAGAACTATATCTATGGATGGCCCTTACATTAAAGTCAGGGGAAATTCAATACTTGCGGTTGAAAAGTAAAGTGATAAGGGTGACGGAGAAGGACCATGGCAATAGGTTACTTCATATTCAATTTATAGACCCTCCAAGAAATGAGGTTCAAACATTGATGAGGTTCATTTTTGAAAAGCAAGTGGACTTGAAGAAAAAAGGTCTGTATATGTAATTGAGGTGAATGAGAAGTCGGATTTCTTTCCATACTGATTGTATTACCTAGTTTGGAAGGGACAGTTCATGAAAACAATTGAAAGGCTTTTAATTAAAGTGATAATCATCCAACTAATCTGTTTGCTTTTTTTTCAACTTCTTCTAAGTAAGGAAGATCGCATCTTTGAGCTGACAAAGCTTTCAAAGTATGAAGGGGTCAATACAAATAACTATACTAAAATTATTGAAACCTTTAATGGGACATCAAAATAAAAGCGCGGGATTCCCGCCTTTTTCTAGATGAACACGCCTTTAGCAAGGAATCTCGGATAAATACCGATAAGGTGTTTTAAACAGACGTGATTTTCAATTGACACGCCCTTTTATTAATCTTTTTCTCGCTAATTGTGATAAAATGAAGGGGTAGTAAACTATCATCATGATCGTAGGATTCTTGGGAGGATTTATGACAAAAAAATTATCAGTTGCAATCGATGGACCAGCTGCTGCTGGAAAAAGTACGGTTGCAAAAATTGTTGCAGAAAAGTTCAATTACATATATGTAGATACAGGTGCGATGTACCGGTCATTAACTTATAAAGCGTTGAATCACGGGGTTGCCCTGAATGATGAGAACGCTTTATTCAATATGTTGATTGATACCGATATATCTTTAAGACCGAGTGAAGCGGGACAATTGGTGTTTGTGGATAATGAGGATGTTACCGCTCAAATTAGAAACAATGAAGTGACTGGGTCTGTCTCAGAAGTGGCAAAGCACAGAAGCATTCGGGAAGAAATGGTTAGAAGGCAGCAAATGTTTGGTGAAAATGGCGGAGTGGTCATGGACGGCAGAGATATAGGTACCCATGTACTGCCGAATGCCGAGGTTAAGGTATTCCTAATTGCCTCTGTGGATGAAAGGGCTCAGCGAAGACATCAGGAAAATCTACTAAAAGGATTCCCTTCTGATATTGAGATCTTAAAAGAAGAAATTGCAACTAGGGACAAGCTCGACTCCGAGAGAGAAGTTTCCCCTTTGAAAAAGGCAGAGGATGCTGTCGAGATTGACACGACTTCGCTTTCCATCCAAGAAGTGGCAGAAAGTATCATGTCATTGATAGAAGAAAGGAAAAGATGACCTTGGATTTTTATACTTTTGGTAAAAACGTCGTAAAAGGCGTTTTAATGCCTGCTTATAGGGTTAAAACGTTAGGGAAGGAAAATATACCTAAAGAGGGAGGGGTGCTGATTTGTGCCAATCACATTGATAATTTGGACCCGCCCGTCGTCGGAATGACGTCTCCAAGGGATATTCACTTCATGGCGAAGGAAGAGTTGTTTCATGCACCTATATTAAAGGGTATATTACCTAGGGTAAACGCTTTTCCCGTTAAGCGGGGAAATAGCGATCGGGAATCACTTAGAAAAGGGCTGAAGCTTTTAAAAGAAGGCAAAGTACTTGGGCTATTTCCCGAAGGTACCAGAAGCAAAACGGGTGAATTGCAAGAAGGATTGGCAGGAGCCGGTTTTTTCGCATTGCGATCCGAAGCTGTGATAATTCCTTGTGCGATAATTGGACCATATAAATTATTGCGCCCTCTAAAGGTCGTTTACGGCCCACCAATTGACTTTACAGAATATCGGGAGAAAAGGATTTCAGCTGATGAAGCGACCAAGATCGTTATGGCGCATATCGGAAAATTGATTTCTGAACATAAATAATCCTTTCCGCTTGACAATTCACTGATTTTGTTAGAATTTATAAATTAGGGGTAATATTCCTTTATAGGAATAAAAAAGGTAATTTGACCTTTTTACCCTAAAAAGAGGCTGGTTTATCTTTATAAAAAGTGTATTTATCCAATCACTTTAAATAAAATATATGGCCGATGAATTTGCTGATCAGTCATGGGTTAAGGAGGAGTTAGTAATGACAGAAGATATGAATCAAGTAGAAGTGAACAATTACAATGTTGGGGATCAAGTTAAAGCAACCGTTTCAAAGGTAGAAGAAAAACAGGTCATTGTCGATGTGGAAAACAGCAAGTCCGGTGGGATCATTCCTATCAGTGAGTTGTCAAGCCTGCATGTCGAAAAAGCATCTGATGCCGTTTCAGAAGGAGACATCTTAGAGCTTGAAGTTATCAAAGTGGAAGAAGAAGCTCTTATTCTATCAAAACGTAAAATTGATGCTCTTAAAGCGTGGGATGACCTAGAAGAAAAATTTGAAAATGGAGTCGTATTTGAAGCAGAAATCAAAGATGTTGTCAAAGGCGGACTTGTTGTAGATCTAGGCGTACGTGGTTTTGTTCCAGCTTCTTTAGTAGAAGACTACTTTGTTGAGGACTTTTCTGATTACAAAAACCGAACTTTAACATTCAAGATTGTCGAACTAGAGAAGGATAAGAACCGTTTGATTCTTTCCCATCGGGCAGTTGTACAGGAGCAAAAGGAAAAGCAGAAAGCTAGTGTTCTTGATGGAATTGAAAGTGGCCAAGTGATTGAGGGAACTGTACAAAGAATAACCGATTTCGGAGCTTTTGTTGATATTGGTGGCGTAGACGGACTTGTTCATATTTCTCAACTGTCTCACCAACATGTCGATAAAGCGTCAGATGTCGTGACTGAAGGCGATAAAGTACAGGTGAAGGTTCTTTCGATTGACCGTGATAACGAGAGAATTTCTTTATCCATAAAGGACACCCTTCCTGGTCCATGGGTGGATATCGCTGATAAAGCAGCAAAAGGATCGATACAAGAAGGTGTAGTTAAACGTCTTGTTTCCTTCGGTGCCTTTGTTGAAATCTTTCCCGGAGTGGAAGGATTGGTCCATATTTCACAGATATCTCACAAACATATAGCAACACCGCAGGAAGTCCTGCAAGAGGGTCAGTCGGTCAAAGTGAAGATTTTGGACGTCAATGAAGCGGATCAACGGTTATCATTAAGCATCAAAGAACTGGAAGATCCACAATCTAATTACTCGTCGGATTATGAAATTCCAGCTGAAACAAAAGGGTTCCAGCTTGGTGAAATGATTGGCGATCAATTAAAAAAACTAAAATAAGATAATAATTGGAGAGAGCCTTGGAGAGAGCACAACGAAAATTAGACCATATAAACATTGCATTGAAAACAGGCCAGCAACGTAAATCCGGGTTTGAAGATGTTTCGTTTGTTCACCAAAGCTTACCTGGGATTTCATTGGATAATGTGGATATTACGGTGGAAATTGGCGGACTTACATTAAGTTCGCCAATTTTCATAAATGCCATGACCGGCGGCGGTGGACTGGAAACTGAAAAAATCAATAGGGAACTGGCCATTGCTGCCAGGGAAACTGGAATGGCAATGGCAGTCGGTTCACAAATGGGAGCCATTAAAGATCCAAGTCAGGAAGCTTCATATAAAGTGGTAAGACAAGAGAATCCTAATGGAATCCTCATTGGAAATCTTGGTGGTGAAGCCACTGTTGAACAAGCAAAGCGAGCGAGCGATATGATTGAGGCTGATGCATTCCAGATTCATATCAATGCCATTCAAGAGTTGACCATGCCTGAAGGAGATAGGGATTTTGCAGGTATACTGTCTAGGATAGAAGAAATCAATAAAAATTTAGGAGTTCCACTCATAATAAAAGAAGTAGGGTTTGGCATGAGTAAGGAAACCGTAGAGCAATTGCATTCTGTTGGAGTTTCCATAATAGATGTGGGCGGTTTCGGTGGAACGAATTTTGCTAGGATTGAAAATGAAAGACGCTCCAAAATACTCGGATATTTTAATGAATGGGGTATTCCCACTGCTGCTTCCATAGTAGAAGCGGTAAATGTTTCACCCGCATTGTCAGTCGTGGGTTCAGGCGGTATTCAGAATCCTTTAGAGATTGCCAAAAGCTTAGCTTTAGGAGCAAGAGGAATAGGGATAGCTGGCCATTTCTTGAAGGTGCACAAAGAAAGCGGTTTAGAGCAGCTAATTAGGGAAATAAATTACATACATGACGATTTTAAGATTATTATGACGGCACTTGGTGCTATTAATATTTCCGAGCTTAGAAAGGCAAAGGTCGTGATCTCCGGTGATACCTATCACTGGTTGACTCAAAGAGGGATAGACTGCACTTCCTATGCAAAATGACAATAAAAGAAGCACCATCTATTGTTATCATGACAATAGAGGTGCTCTTTTTTTAGTGGTCAATGGTTTCTATTTCTTGCATCTTCAGGACTTTCCAGCTTGGTTGCCCCTTTTTTATCGAGGGACTGGTCCCGATCCGATTCCAAACGTTTGCTTTCCCTTAATTTCTTTTCTTGGCGGTCTTTGCCCACGAGATTACACCTCCTTTATTGTCAGGCATGCATTTAGTAACTTATCAAAAAAATCGCCATGTTTATTCTTACCATAAATAACCCATAATGTTTCTTAAAAAGGGGAGAAGCTATTATGGATGGAATATTTTTTTATTGGGTTTCATGGATAGTGTGGGTATGTGTCATGTTTTTTATTCCTAAAACCGTTGCCTATCGATTCGATTTCCTTTTCCATCTGTTAGCTATCATGGTCCTTGTGGGATATACCCTTGAGGTATCCTCCTTTACTATGCATATTAGTGGGCTATATCTTTTTCTTATTCTGTGTGTATACATAAGAAAGCGATCTCCCTTGAAAACAATAGAGCTTGTTATAGGAAGTTTGATTGTCACTCTGGCCTATGCAAGTTTTCAGTTGTTCTCTTTACTAGATCCCATTTGGCTATTTATCAAGGCGCCCTATCTTCTTTGCATTTTCCTGAATTATTTGATTCTCTTACTGTTTAAAGACTGGAAATCGCGCATGTCGGTACTGTTGTTAGGAATGACGCTGGGCGATCTTGTGTATTCAGGCCTCCTTCATTTCCATTCGATGACTTACGTGGCGCTATCTTATGCATGGCATGATAATGTAGTCATGGTATTGACGACCAATGCTCTTTGGCGATTGCTCGAGGTCTTATGTGGATATATTTTTGCATCATCACAAGCAAGGGTATTGTCGGAGGAAAGGAAGGAGAACTTTACCCAATAGATAGGATGAAAATTTGTTTAATATAATACTTTTCATAAGGAGTTTTTGCGGGGAATATTGTAGGAGAATGGGCTTTTATGCATACAATCATTGTTGATTAGTGAGAAATTTGGTACTATAGGATAGTTAGAGGTCTGTAGATAAATCGTAAAGTGCTCTAATTATATTAAATGGAAGCTGTTGCCGAAGGTGTTTTTTGGCTGTCTTCATTTTTTCGTGGCTGTTTTTAATCATGTTTAGCAAGCAGCGGATTTGCCATATGTTCTCTTAGGAACAAGGGGATAGGCGGACTCATGCCTGTATATACTTGATACGTTTAACTTGCCAACAGTATAGGTATTTTCTTGTACTGATGGAAGTTTCCTTTATATGATGATCCATACAGCCTTTTCCTTAAAAAGGAATTAATGAAAATCACAGTGCAGATGAAATATTAAAAGAATGCATTCATGAATTTCGTGACTTTGACAGAGATATAGTAGCAGAAAGGGTGAATAGCAATGCCAAAACCGGTAATTGCGATAGTTGGTCGGCCAAACGTTGGTAAATCAACAATCTTTAATAGAATAGTGGGAGAACGTGTTTCAATCGTTGAGGACGTTCCAGGAGTAACAAGAGACAGGATTTATAGTTCAGGTGAATGGTTAACTCATGACTTTAATATCATTGATACAGGTGGAATCGACATCGGTGATGAGCCATTCCTGGAACAAATTCGTTCGCAGGCTGAAATCGCCATTGATGAAGCAGATGTTATCATCTTCATGACGAATGGACGTGAAGGTGTAACTCCAGCAGATGAAGAGGTTGCTAAAATCCTCTATAGATCGAAAAAGCCAGTCGTTCTTGCTGTCAATAAAGTGGACAACCCAGAAATGAGAGATCAAATTTATGATTTCTATGCTCTAGGTTTTGGCGATCCATTCCCAATTTCAGGTTCACATGGACTGGGGCTTGGTGATCTGTTGGATGAAGCCGCTAAACATTTCCCTAAATACGGTGGCCAGGATTATGCTGACGACGTAATCAAATTCAGTCTGATTGGACGCCCAAATGTCGGTAAATCATCCCTAGTGAATGCTTTATTGGGGGAAGAACGTGTTATCGTAAGTGATATCGAAGGTACGACACGTGATGCAATTGATTCACCGTACAAATTCAATGGCAAAGAGTATGTCATCATTGATACGGCAGGTATGAGGAAAAAAGGGAAAGTGTATGAAAGCACAGAGAAATATAGTGTTCTTCGTGCTTTAAGAGCAATTGAACGCTCTGATGTTGTTCTGGTCGTTCTGAATGCGGAGGAAGGCATCCGCGAACAGGACAAGAAAATTGCTGGATATGCTGATGAAGCGGGTAGAGCGGTTATCATCGTGGTCAATAAATGGGATGCCATCGAGAAAGACGAAAAGACGATGAAGGAATTTGAAGAAAAAATCCGGGATAATTTCCAATTCCTTGATTACGCTCCGATTATTTATCTATCTGCCCTAACTAAGAAACGCACGCATACATTGTTGCCGGTCATTGATCGAGCTAGCGAAAACCATGCTATACGCGTTCAAACAAATATCCTGAATGAAGTGGTTATGGATGCAGTGGCCATGAATCCAACACCTACACATAATGGTAACCGTTTGAAAATTTACTATGCGACACAAGTGGCAATCAAGCCGCCTACTTTCGTTGTATTCGTTAATGATCCAGAGTTAATGCATTTCTCATATGAGAGATTTTTAGAAAATCGTATTCGGGATGCCTTTGGATTCGAAGGAACGCCGATACGGATTTTTGGACGCCAAAGAAAATAGAAAGGCGGTATGTACAATGGTGAATGAAAAAGAAAGCATCGCTGTTATTGGTGCCGGTAGCTGGGGAACCGCTCTAGCCATGGTGTTAGCCGATAACCAGCATGAAGTGAGATTATGGGGACATAACCCGAAGCAGATTGATGAAATAAATGTAGAACATACCAATAATAAATATTTGCCAGGCATTGAGCTGCCATTGGGGATTAAGGGCTATTCCTCCATGGAGAAGGCTTTAAGTGGCATTGAAATCGTTATTTTGGCTGTTCCGACTAAAGCCTATCGTGAAGTGCTTGGGCAAATTGAAGCGGTTCACGATATTCCGTTAACGATTGTACATGTGAGTAAAGGTATCGAGCCAGATTCTCTACTTCGTATTTCCGAGATGATTGAAGAAGTCTCTTCGCCGGAATGGCTTAAAGATATAGTGGTCCTTTCTGGGCCAAGCCATGCTGAAGAGGTAAGTAAGCGCCATCCAACAACGGTTGCCGTATCATCTAAAAATATGAAAGCCGCAGAAAAGGTTCAAGACCTTTTTATCAATCATTCTTTCCGTGTCTATACGAACCCGGATTTGGTTGGTGTTGAAATCGGAGGAGCCTTGAAGAACATCATAGCTTTGGCTGCCGGAATAACGGATGGTTTGGGTTATGGGGATAATGCAAAGGCTGCCTTGATTACGCGTGGACTGGCGGAAATTTCTCGACTAGGAGTTGCAATGGGTGCCAATCCCCTTACATTTTCAGGTTTAGCTGGCATCGGCGATTTGATTGTGACATGTACAAGCGTGCACTCTCGGAACTGGAGAGCCGGAAATTTGCTTGGTAAAGGGCAAAACCTAGAAGAAGTATTAGAAAATATGGGTATGGTCGTTGAAGGTGTCAGAACGACTAAAGCAGCCTATCAGCTAGCTCATAAGTATGATGTGAACATGCCAATCACTGAAGCCCTATATCGTGTGTTATTTAATGGGGAAGAAGTGAAGAAGGCTGTTGATCTCTTGATGAACCGTTCAAAAACCAATGAAATGGAAGAACTTTTTAACATATTGGATAATAGACAGGAAAAATAATTCCATGGACTGTAAATCTGTTAAAAGAATTTCATTAAAATGGGCATTTGAGGATGCGAGTTACAAGGTATCAGCATACAATGCAACGAAAGTAAACTAGTAATTTGACCTCGGCACGGGGGATTTAGTCAAATGGCAGAAGATATCTTATTATCTTCTGCTTTTTTTTATGGAGAAATATCCTTCATATGTTCAAGTTTTTCCCCTGTCAGCAGTAAATGTTAACCAAGGGAACTCATCATCACTCGAATCGTGACTCCACAAGAGGGTTTTGGACGTGTGGAAGTGCCATTGTTTCTATTGGGCTATGAAACAATTCAAAACCATGTGTTGGCCTCTTTTCGGCTAAGTGAATGACTATAGCATCCTTCATGAAAAAAGTTGTTGCTGGGCTGTTATTTTGTCAAACTGGTTATTCTTTTCTTAACTTTTTAAACATTATTTTTAAACGAAAAAGCTAATTGAGCAATAATTTAAACAGTTTGGACAACGATTTAATACCTTTAACGTAATTTGGTATGTTATAATAATTTCTGGAAAAAGGAGTGAAGATGATATGACACCAGCTCTGCAAAAAATGTGGATATCCTTTATAGCGATGGGCTTTATGGTTATCTCTATCCTACTTATTTATGGAAGTCGTTATAAACTAAAAGGAATCTGGAAAGGCTTAACAGCAATTATTGCATACATACTTATGCTTCTAGCCGGCTTGATCATCCTTATCGTTGTTCTGAGCGGCCCAACCACTTAATAGGTGAGGAGATATGATGAGAAATTCTTTCAAAATATTATGTTTATTATGCATCTCTGGATTATTGACAGGCTGTTTGTATCCTCAGAAGCAAAAAGTTCAAAATCAATTACCATATAAAGAACAAATTCAATCTGTTCAAAGCGCTGTTGATCAATTTAAGGAAGACGAAGGCGGGATTCTTCCCATTGTGACGAAAGAAGCGGACACTCCGATTTATCAAAAGTATGTAATCAAGTTCACGAAAATCTCACCAAGGTATATGGCGGAACCGCCTGATAATGCTTATGAATCGGGAGGGGTTTTTCAATATGTCTTAGTGAACGTAGAGAACGATCCGACGGTGAAACTTTTGGATGTCCGGATGGCCCAGAAAATTCAAGATATTTCTTTACGGTTGCAGGCATATCAGCAAAGTAACGGGTATCCCCCTTATAAAGAGAGGATATCGGAAAATGTCTTTACGCTTGATTATAAAAAGATGGGTCTAAAGGAAGCACCAACTGTTACGAGCCCCTACTCACAAAAGGACCTTTATTTAGTGGTGGATGGGGATGGGAATCTTTATGTTGATTACACACCGGATTTATATGATGTACTGCAGCAGCATGATGGAAAAATCAAGACGGGAGAAGATATTCGGGAACTTCTTGTGGATAGTTCGGAATTCGTTCCAGCTTATTCACTGCCATATACCATCGATGAAAAAAGTAAAAGCCCAATATTTCTCACAAAATAGTCATAACCCTTCTTCTACAAAATATATTGTAGGGGAAGGGTTATTTCTTTATCTTCATTTTATCTTACTTTTAAAATAAAAACCCTTATATAAAATCTGTTGGTGGAGGAGTATGGGTACGGGAATAATCGGAATAAATTTTTCGGACAACATCATAGACATATAGTGTCCTAAACATGAGTAAATGGATAATCGTGATCCCAAAACGCTAATTCGGGAGGGGATACCTTGGAAAAGGTAGATATTTTTAAAGATATTGCTGAAAGAACCGGTGGAGACATATATTTAGGTGTAGTTGGAGCTGTCAGGACAGGGAAATCCACATTTATAAAAAAATTCATGGAGCTTGTTGTCATTCCGAATATACCGTCAGAAGCAGACCGAGCAAGAGCTCAAGATGAACTGCCGCAAAGTGCAGCGGGAAGAACAATCATGACGACTGAACCTAAGTTCGTGCCTAACCAGGCAGCCTCCATTCAGGTAGCGGAAGGTCTAGAAGTGAATATTCGATTAGTCGATTGTGTAGGGTATACAATACCTGGGGCCAAAGGGTATGAAGATGAAAATGGGCCCCGTATGATTCATACTCCATGGTACGAAGAACCGATCCCTTTCAATGAAGCAGCAGAAATTGGTACACGGAAGGTAATCCAGGATCACTCAACTTTAGGGATTGTGGTTACAACAGACGGGACAATTGGTGAAATTCCCCGCAGTGATTATTTAGAGGCCGAGGAAAGGGTCATCGAAGAATTGAAAGAGGTTGGAAAGCCGTTTATTATAGTCATTAATTCCGTGCAACCCCATCATCCAAATACGGTGGCACTGAGGGATTCTTTACAGGAAAAGTACGATATCCCTGTATTGGCGATGAGTGTGGAAGGGATGCGCGAATCGGATGTATACAGTGTGCTTCGTGAAGCTCTCTATGAGTTTCCGGTTCTTGAAGTCAACGTCAACCTTCCGAGTTGGGTAATGGTCCTCCGAGAAGACCATTGGTTAAGGGAAAGCTATCAGGAAGCGGTCAAAGAGACTGTAAAAGACATCAAACGTCTAAGGGATGTTGACCGGGTAGTCGGGCATTTTAATGAGTTTGAATTTATTGACCATGCTGCACTCGCGGGGATAGAAATGGGGCAGGGTGTGGCTGAAATCGACTTATATGCCCCAGATGAACTCTACGACGATATCCTGAAGGAAATTGTCGGTGTCGAGATACGTGGCAAGGATCACCTCCTATCCCTTATGCAGGACTTTGCATATGCCAAGGCCGAATATGATCAAGTAGCAGATGCTTTAAGGATGGTTAAGCAAACCGGATATGGTGTAGCGGCTCCATCTTTGAACGATATGAGCTTGGATGAGCCGGAAATCATTCGTCAGGGAGCCAGGTTCGGGGTCAGGTTAAAGGCGGTTGCCCCATCTATTCATATGATAAAGGTAGATGTCGAATCAGAGTTTTCACCGATCATTGGTACGGAGAAGCAGAGTGAAGAATTAGTCAGGTATTTAATGCAGGATTTCGAAGATAATCCACTCTCCATTTGGAATTCCGATATCTTTGGCCGAAGCCTAAGCTCATATGTTAGAGAAGGAATTCAGGTGAAACTAGCCATGATGCCAGATAATGCTCGGTATAAGTTGAAGGAGACGCTTGAAAGAATCATCAATGAAGGTAGTGGTGGTTTAATAGCGATCATTTTATAAGGAACCATATTAAATGGGACCAATTCCGTTCGTGGGATTGGTCTTTTTATTGTTAGGATTACATCAGTCCTTATAAGGGTAAAAAGAATCTGACCGATACGATTTTTTAGTAAGTTTTTAATGGAATCTCTAAAAACCCTAGTGTTATGGGATTTTCAGTGGGATTAGGAGTTTACTTTCTATAAAAAAGGGAAATGATGATTAGCGGGAGACAAAATTTATAAATTATACAATTTTTTATGAAAAGATTCCCATTATTTTTTGAATTCCCTTGCTAAGCGAATAGGATTTGTGATAATCTACATACAGAAAACGCGTTATAACAGCGGTTTCAACCTATTTTTAACTTAGCTGATGTGTCCTTTTGGAAAATTATTCAAGATAGGTTACACATGGTTAGCAGTAGGAAAAGTTCCCATTGAATTAAATATCAAATCACTATTATCGTGTTGTAATAATGATTTTTTATAAAGATCCTTTTGGGAGGAGGTGAATGGCATGAACAAAACAGAATTAATTAATGAAGTTGTTACAGCAACTGAAATTTCTAAGAAAGACGCTACAAAAGCTGTTGATGCTGTTTTTGATACAATCTTAGAAGCTCTAAAATCTGGAGATAAAGTACAATTGATCGGTTTTGGTAACTTTGAAGTTCGTGAACGTGCGGCTCGTAAAGGTCGTAACCCACAAACTGGTGACGAAATCGAAATTGCAGCTAGCAAAGTGCCAGCTTTCAAACCTGGTAAAGCACTGAAAGATGCAGTGAAGTAATTTTACCATTACATACGGGTGCTTAACCGACAAAAAGGGCCGCGTGCATACGCGGTCTTTTTTTGCTTCTTAATTTCTATCTATGCTATTATAAAAGGCAGTGAATACTGAAGAAAAGATAATATAATAATAAGTATCAATGAATGCAATGAATGGTACATGAATTATTTATTGATCTTTATACTGGTTAAAAGTCCTTTTGATGAAAGAACATTAAATGCCAGGCGTTTTGTCTTGTGTTTTTTTCTAATACATATTAGTTCAATTTAAATAGGGGGTAAGGGAATGGCAAATGTCGACCATGCAAAAATAGAAGAAGCGGTGAAGATGCTTCTTGAGGCAGTTGGGGAAGATCCTGGGAGAGAAGGGTTACTAGATACTCCAGCGCGCGTGGCTAGAATGTATGAAGAAATATTTTCAGGGCTGAATCAGGATCCAAAAGAATATTTCGATACGGTTTTTGGTGAAGATCATGAAGAGCTTGTTCTTGTGAAGGATATTCCTTTTTACTCGGTTTGTGAGCATCATTTAGTGCCTTTTTACGGGAAAGCCCATGTCGCTTACATCCCTAAAAACGGAAAAGTGACAGGCTTGAGTAAGTTAGCCAGAGCTGTCGAGGCGGTTTCAAAACGACCACAATTGCAAGAACGCATAACATCGACCGTCGCAAATGCGATTATGGAGAAGCTGGAGCCACATGGTGTGATGGTTGTAGTAGAGGCTGAACATATGTGTATGACCATGCGGGGCGTGAAAAAACCAGGGTCTAAAACAGTGACCTCAGCGGTGAGAGGGTCTTTTGCAAAGGACCATCGTACTCGGGCCGAAGTATTGGCATTCATTAAAGACTAAGGATATAGGGGGAGAATAGAAATGGACGAAAAATTCTCAAGTGATTTTGTAGTCATTAAAGCCATTGAAGATAGCGTAAACGTGATTGGGTTGACAAGAGGGACCGATACCAAGTTTCATCATTCTGAGAAGCTTGACTCAGGGGAAGTGATGATAGCTCAATTCACGGAGCATACATCGGCCATAAAAATAAGAGGACATGCAAAGATTTACACTCCCTACGGTGAAATGGAAAGTGAGTCAAAAAAGAATCCAACCGTGAAGTAAATGATTCTCACCTAAAAGGTTATTCCTCACCTATTTCACACATTTATTTAAGAAAACTTCTGCATCCAGTTGGTTAGAAAGAATAAAAGATATTCCTTCCCATTCAGGGATGTATCATTTTATAAACGTTGTTCATTTCAACTGATTGTTTTTATGGTATAATAATGTGTATTTTACACAGATAAGAAACGAATATGTATGAAAAAATTATCTTTCGGGGATGCAAAGGTGATCTCAATTGTTAAACATAACGAATGACTTAAGACAATTAAAACAAACGATAGAAACAAAGGCTCAACATCCTTATTTACTTAAATATATCCAAAAGCCATTAGTTGATGAAAATAAATTAATATTACTTTGGGGCTTGTTTAATGATCTGGACGTTTTAAACGAAGAGCGGAATCAATACATTGAATCGACCATGCTCGTTCAAATTGCTCTTGATACCCATGAAATCGTCTCTAATTCATTCGATGGGCCGGAAACGCCTCAGGTTTTGAAAAATCGGCAATTACAAGTCCTTGCAGGTGATTACTACAGTGGCCTGTATTATCAGGGGCTAGCGAGTATCGGAAACATTGAGATGATCCGCGTACTTTCAAGTGCGATAAAGAAAATCAACGATAATAAAATTATTCTTTATCAAAAATGCATAAGCGATCTTCCTACACTTCTAAATACTCTAAAGGCAATCGAATCCTCGCTTGTTTATAAAATGGCCGAATATTATAAACGACCTGATTGGATGGAGATTTCGGAAGACCTGCTTCTTTTAAATCGACTGCAGACTGAAAAGACAAACTATTTGCTTACTGGCCAATCGATTGTCTTTGATAACATGAGAAATATCATCGATGAAGGAAAGCGTAATGACGTCCATTCATCAGAAAAAGAAGAACGAGTAAAGATTGAAATAGATAGATGTCTAAGAGATGTAAGTAAAGCTGTAGAACTTTCCTCTCGGAATGTAACAAAAAAAAATGAAGAAATCTTACAAAGAGTGAGCGAGATACTTAAGCAAACAAAGAATCAAGCGAATTCATGTGTGAAAGAAGGTTGAGCCATGGAACAGTCTAAAGAGCAAAAAGTTCATCATGTTTTTGAAAAGATATACGGAAATTATGACAAGATGAATTCCCTCATCAGCTTTAAGCAGCATCTAAAATGGCGAAAGGCGACCATGGATATCATGAAAGTCCCAAAAGGCGCCCATGCACTCGATGTATGCTGTGGAACGGCGGATTGGACCATTGCGCTCGCTAATGAAGTCGGACCGGAAGGAAAAGTAATAGGGTTGGATTTCAGTAAGAACATGCTGAAAATTGGCGAACAAAAAGTCAAAGATCTTAAATTGGATCATGTTTCTCTTATGCATGGTAATGCAATGGAACTCCCTTTTGATGATAATAGCTTTGATTACGTAACGATTGGCTTTGGCCTTCGGAATGTGCCAGATTACATGCAAGTCCTTAAAGAATTAAACCGAGTGGTAAAGCCTGGGGGAATGGTCGTTTGTCTCGATACTTCGCAGCCAACGATGCTAGGTTTTAAACAGGGCTATTATTTTTATTTTCGTTTTATCATGCCGGTTTTCGGCAAGTTGTTCGCTAAAAGCTATAATGAATATTCTTGGCTTCAGGAATCTGCACGCGATTTCCCGGGTATGAAAAAACTTGAAAGTATGTTTAAGCAGGCAGGCATGGAAAAAGTGAGTTATAAAGCGCATTTTGGTGGCGTTGCTGCAACACATTTCGGATATAAGCCTTTAAATAAAGCATAAAAGCAATGGACAAAGCTGGGTGGAATTTATGAAATATAGAATGATGTATTCCTTCTTGAATACAGATTTGCAATTAATTGAAAAAGAATTAGAAGCGGCAATTATAGCGGATTCCACGGTTTTGCGGGAAGCTTCACTACATTTACTGCAATCAGGTGGAAAACGTATTCGCCCGGTATTCGTCCTTTTAGGGGCGAAGTTTGGCGATTATGATATCCATGTAGTCAAGCATGTTGCAGCGACATTGGAACTGATACACACGGCTTCACTCGTACATGATGATGTTGTAGATGATGCGGATTTACGCAGAGGGTCTGCCACTATTAAATCGAAATGGGACAATCGTGTTGCCATGTATACCGGCGACTTCATTTTTGCAAGAGCACTGGAAATGATGGCAGTGATTGAGACCCCGCTTGCACATAAGATTCTCGCGGATACCATGGTCGAATTGTGCCTTGGGGAAATAGAGCAAATTAAGGATAAATACAATTTCAATCAAAACTGGCGAATTTATCTTCGAAGGATAAAGAGAAAAACAGCGTTACTCATAGCTTCAAGCTGCCAGCTCGGGGCGATTGCTGCCGGTGTTGATGAAAAAATCCATCAAAAGTTATTTAGATTTGGTTATTATGTTGGCATGTCTTATCAAATAACAGATGATATCCTGGACTTCACTGCATCTGAAGAAGAATTGGGTAAGCCGGCAGGCAGTGATTTGATACAGGGAAACATCACCTTACCCGTTTTGATTGCAATGGAAGACCCAATGCTTAAAAAGCTAATCGAAACGGTTAGGGAAGATATGTCCAAAGAAGATTTATCGAAAATCATTACAGCTATCAAGTCTTCAGGTGCCATTGAACAAGCGGCTAAGATAAGTGACCTTTATTTAGAAAAGGCTTTCTCGGAATTGAAAGGACTTCCCGCCATAAAGGCGAGGAAGACATTATCTGACATAGCAAAAAACATCGGAAAAAGGAAGTTTTAAAGCTTGCAGTTGCGAAACTGGACAAACCATGGTAGTATTCTAAAAGGATTGCCTTATAAAGGCAAATAACTATGATACATATTAGGAGTGACAATTATGGAAAAAACATTTTTAATGGTAAAGCCTGACGGCGTTCAACGTAATTTAATCGGTGAAATCGTTTCTCGTTTCGAAAAGAAAGGCTTCCTATTAGCTGGAGCAAAATTAATGGTTATCTCTCAGGAATTAGCTGAGCAACATTACGGAGAGCACAAAGAACGTCCTTTCTTCGGCGAATTAGTGGACTTCATCACTTCAGGCCCTGTTTTCGCAATGGTTTGGGAAGGTGAAAACGTAATTGCAACTGCTCGTCAAATGATGGGTGCTACTAATCCTAAAGATGCTGCAGCAGCTACAATTCGTGGCGACTTCGCAGTTACTGTAGGCAAAAACATCATTCACGGATCAGACTCAGCTGAAAGCGCTGCACGTGAAATTGGTTTATTCTTCAAAGAAGAAGAACTAGTTGAGTATTCAAAAATCGCTAACGAATGGGTTTACTAATTAGGTAGGTAAGAATATAAAAGCGGGTTTTGTCGAATGATTCGACAGAACCCGCTTTTTTTGTATCTTTGCAGTTATTGAAATTAAAGGCGTAAAGCGGCATTATTATTTAAAGAATCCCAAGCCCACTCCGATATAAAGAGAAGAACGACATAAATCAATAAGTTCGGGGGAGTCACAGCAATGCCTCAAGAATATGAAGAGTTTATTCGCAATATTAAAGTGTTGACAGGCATTGATTTGTCATTGTACAAGGAAGGGCAAATGAAACGTCGTCTCACCTCTCTGTATGAGAAAAGAGGGTATCGATCATTCCGGGAATATTTTAAAGACATTCAGTCCAATTCTAAAGTATTAAATGAGTTTTTAGACAGAATGACGATTAATGTTTCGGAATTTTATCGGAATGCGAAGAGATGGGAAGTTTTAGAGAAAAAAGTCCTGCCTTCCCTCTTAGCCAGCAAAAAAAAATTAAAAATATGGAGTGCTGCCTGTTCAACCGGTGAAGAGCCATATACAATTGCGATGATTTTATCGAATCTTGTTCCATTAAGCCAAATTGAAATATTGGCAACGGATTTAGATGAAAACGTAATTGCCCGGGCCAAAATGGGGGTGTATCCTGAGCGTTCTTTGAATGAAGTGCCAGATGATATAAAGAACAAGCACTTTAAAAAAGAAGATGATTTTTATCGTGTTAAAGATGAAATTAAGCGAACAGTCACCTTTAAGAAACATAATCTACTTGCAGATCGATTTGAACAGGGTTTTGACTTAGTCGTCTGTCGAAATGTCTTGATTTATTTTACTGAAGACGCAAAATGTCTTTTATATGATAAATTCAGTGCATCTTTGAAAAGTGGTGGTGTCTTTTTTGTGGGGAGTACAGAACAGATTTTTAATCCGGGAAAATATGAATTTGAAACCATAGACACATTCTTTTATAAGAAAAAGTAAATAGATTTACGGTATAGAGGGCTGAATGGAACATTCAGTTCTCTTTTCTATATACGTTATTGGACTAAAGGGCCATTTTTGGTAAGCTGAGAGAGAAGATGGGGGTGAAATGTTAGCTTGGGAAAGATTAAACTATATCGAAATTGTTTGAGAACATGTAAAATAATAAAAGAAAAGTGTTGAAATATAAAGAAATAATGATTTTGCTTTAACTGTATTCCCACTTTTCATAAAATTGTGTTATATTGATACATAAATCCTTTAAAGTGCTAAAAGGGGGCAGGAAAATGAGATATTTAACAGCGGGAGAATCACATGGTCCGCAGCTAACTACTATTATTGAAGGTTTACCAGCGGGTATGCCAATTACAAATGAGGATATTAACAAAGATTTGGGTCGCCGGCAAAAAGGGCATGGCCGAGGAAGAAGAATGCAGATTGAAAAGGATCAAGCCTTCATATCTTCTGGAATCAGACATGGTTACACGTTGGGATCACCGATCGCATTGGTAGTCGAGAATGACGATTGGAAGCATTGGACCAAGATCATGGGAAGTGAAGGTCTATCAGAGGAAGAAGCTGAAGAGATCAAACGCAAAATTACGCGTCCACGTCCAGGTCATGCAGACTTGAATGGTGGCATTAAATACGGTCATCGTGATTTACGGAACGTTTTGGAGCGCTCATCGGCCCGCGAAACGACCGTGCGTGTGGCAGCAGGTGCAGTAGCTAAAAAATTACTGGCTTTGTTAGGAATTGAAGTGGCATCACATGTACTTGAAATCGGTGGTATAAAGGCTGATCCTCCTAAATATGAGTCGATTCAGCAGTTACAGCATGTGACGGAAGAATCATCAGTCAGATGTTTTGATAAGAATGTCGAGCAACAAATGAAGGATGCCATTGATGATGCTAAACAAAAGGGAGATTCAATCGGCGGCGTTGTGGAAGTCATTGTTGAAGGAATGCCAGTGGGCGTTGGAAGCTATGTTCATTATGACCGTAAACTCGATGCTAAGCTTGCAGCGGCAATTATGAGCATTAACGCTTTTAAAGGTGTCGAGATAGGTATAGGATTCGAAGCGGCTCATCGATTCGGTAGTGATGTTCATGATGAGATAGCTTGGGACAAGGATAAGGGCTACTATCGGAAAACGAATCGCCTGGGTGGTTTTGAAGGCGGGATGACGACTGGTATGCCGATTGTTGTACGTGGTGTCATGAAACCAATTCCGACATTATATAAACCGTTGAAAAGCGTTGATATCGATACTAAGGAAGTATTTGAAGCAAGTGTGGAGCGCTCTGATAGCTGTGCTGTGCCAGCTGCAGCCGTGGTTGCCGAGGCAGTAGTGGCCTGGGAACTTGCGACGGCAATCGTGGAACAATTTCCTTCAGACCGCTTTGATCGATTGGAAGAATACATAAATTCTTATCGGGAAGAAGTAAAGGAGTTTTAACGATGGAATCCATACAAATTAAAACGGCTTCCAAGCAATACCCGGTTGTAATAGGCAAGAATGCGATTCGTGAATTATCCGATTTCATTTCCAATGAATATAGTCATGTAAGCAAGATTTTAATCATTACGGATGAAAAAGTAGCAGAATTGCATTTACAGACAGTCAAAAGCGCTTTAATTAAGACGGGAAAACCGGTGTTGCACCATGTTGTTCCGGAAGGGGAGCATGCTAAGACATTTGACGTATTTTACGAGTGCCAAAGCTACGCCTTATCCCAACGGCTTAATCGGAAGTCAATGATTATTGCTCTTGGCGGTGGTGCAGTCGGCGACCTAGCTGGATTTGTTGCGGCCACTTTTATGAGGGGAATCCCGTTTATCCAGATCCCGACGACTTTACTTGCGCATGATAGTGCTGTTGGTGGCAAGGTTGCCATCAACCATCCACTAGGAAAAAATATGGTTGGTGCCTTTCACCAGCCTGAAGCGGTCTTTTATGACCTTGAATTTTTACATACGCTTCCATTACAAGAGTTACGTTCGGGTTTTGCCGAAGTAATTAAGCATTCCTTGATTGCTGATGAAGACTTTTACCGATGGTTAAGGTTGAATATTGTGGATCTCACCAATGTAACGGATGAGCAATTTCTAATCATGATTACAAAAGGGATAAGCATAAAAGCATCCATCGTAGAAAAGGACGAAAAAGAAACGGGTATCCGTGCCTATTTAAATTTTGGTCATACACTTGGTCATGCTATTGAAGGCTCTATGGGATATGGTAACTTTACTCATGGCGAATCCATTTTAATAGGAATGGTCTACGCCCTGAAATTAAGTCAGAAGAAACAGGATCTGGATTTTAACCTTAACGAGTTCATACAATGGGTTTCCTCTTTAGGTTATCAAACAACTATACCTCAGCAGCTTGAAAAAGAAGTATTGCTCCATTTGATGAAAACTGATAAAAAGTCCGTCCATGGCGGTGCCACATTTGTCTTGCTAAAACAATTGGGTTCTCCTGTGTTAATGGATATGGAAGATTCGCTACTGTTAGAAGAAATGACTGATTTAATGTGATTGAAGAATGGGGGAATCGTGTGTGATTAGAGGAATAAGGGGCGCAACAACCGTAGAAAATGACACAGAATCAGAAGTGATTTCTGCTGTTGAACTACTGTTGGAAGAAATTATTCGAAAAAACGATATTGAACCTGAAATGGTTGCCTCCGTATTTTTTTCTGCAACGGATGATATACGCTCCGTCTTCCCTGCCAAAGCCCTCAGGAAATTTGAAGGGTGGACATATGTACCGGTCACTTGTATGCAAGAAATTCCTGTGATAAATTCTTTGCCTTCCTGTATAAGAGTGATGCTTCATGTAGAGACGACGAAATCGCAGAGAGATATTGAGCATGTATATCAAGCGGGTGCCACTGTTTTGAGGCCGGATTTAACTAAAAAATTAGAATTCAAGAAAAAAGATATGGTATAATATTTGTACACTTTGTTGCTTTAAAGTAGTAAAAATAGGGGTGAATGATATGAAATGGAATGAAGCGGTCCTTTCCTTGAAATCTTATCAACCGGGAAAATCAACCGATGAAGTGAAGAAAATGTATGGTCTTGAAAAAATAGTGAAACTTGCTTCAAATGAAAATCCGTTTGGGTGTTCCGAAAAAGTTAAAGATAGCATAAAAAATGCAAGCCATTCTTTCGCTATTTACCCTGACGGATATGCAACCTCGCTTAGAGAGGCCGTTGCTATACATACAGGTGTTAAAGAGACACAACTTATTTTTGGGAATGGATCAGATGAGAATATTCAAATAATATCAAGGAGTTTGCTTGGAGCGGGAAAAAACACTGTTATGGCTACGGGGACTTTTTCACAGTATCGACATAATGCCACCCTTGAAGGGGCGGAAATTAGAGAAGTGCCGCACATTGACGGAGCTCATGACCTAGAAGGTATGCTTAATGCTATTGATGAAAACACATCTGTTATTTGGATCTGTACACCTAATAATCCGACAGGAAAATACGTTCCCGAACCTGATTTAATTGCATTCCTTGAAAAAGTTCCGGAAGATGTACTTGTTGTTTTAGATGAAGCCTATAGTGAATATGCAGTGGCTGAGGATTATCCGAGAACCAATCAATGGATCAATAAATATAAGAATCTGATCATACTTCGAACATTTTCAAAAATATACGGTCTTGCCAGCTTTAGAGTTGGATACGGATTGGCTGATGAAGACATTATCCAGAAGCTTGATCCATCGCGTGAACCATTCAATGTGAATACATTCGGACAAAAGATTGCCGTCGTGGCATTAGAGGACCAGGCCTTCATAGAAAAATGTAGGACGGAAAACCAAAAAGGTCTACAACAGTATTATGAGTTTTGTGAATCGGAAAATCTCTCATATTATCCATCTCAGGGTAATTTTATTTTCATTCATTTCAATCATGACGCTGATGCAGTATTTCAGTTTTTATTGGAGCGGGGATATATCGCAAGATCAGGTAAGTCATTCGGTTTCCCAAATAGCGTCCGTGTGACGATTGGGTCGACGGAGGAAAATGAAGGAATGATTCGTGCTATTAAATCATTCTTGACTGAAGTAAGTTTGCCTTCTAATTCAATACATTAATTTCATCTAGGTTAGAGGACTAAAGGAGCGGGGGAGAGAAGAGTGAAAGGAAAGGTTTTCGTAATTGGCCTCGGACTAATTGGTGGATCGTTGGCCATGGCTATCCGCCATGCTCATCCTGACGCTGTAATTGTTGGTTATGATTTAAACGAAAAGAATTTACAACTAGCCACCTTATTAGGAATCATTGATGATTCCGTATCTTCTCTTGAAGCTGGCGCCTGTGATGCCGATTTAATCTTAATGGCGGTCCCCGTCAATGAAACGGTCCGGACTTTAGCGGAATTAGCTCATCTGGACTTAAAAAGGGATGTCATCATATCGGATGCTGCAAGTACGAAAACAACCGTTGTGAATGCGGCCAGCAGCTTGATCAATAGAGGTTACACCTTCATAGGGGGCCATCCAATGGCTGGTTCCCACAAGAGTGGAGCGGGGGCAGCCAAATTGCACTTATTTGAGCACGCGTTCTATTTACTTACTCCAGAGGAACATGTCGAGGAAGAAAGAATAGAGCAGTTAAAACAATGGTTAAGTGGCACAAGAGCTAATTTTTTGGTAGTTTCACCTGATACCCACGACAGAATTACAGGAGTGATCAGTCATTTTCCACATATCATCGCCTCAGGCCTTGTCAAACAGGCGGAAGCATACAGTCAGGAGAATGAGCTGATTTCAAGGCTTGCTGCAGGAGGCTTTCGTGATATTACTAGAATAGCTTCCAGTAATCCCGAAATGTGGCGTGATATTTTATTACATAACCGTGAAGTGCTATTAGTGTTGATGAATGATTGGTTAAGGGAAATGGAATATATCAAAGAACTTGTAGCCAATGAAGATAGCGAAGAAATTTTTCGTTTCTTTACTGATGCCAAGGTATATAGGGATGACTTACCGAGCAATATGAAAGGTGCCATTCCGGCGTTTTATGATTTATATGTTGATATACCAGATTACTCAGGGGTCATTTCAGAGATTACTGGTTATTTGGCACAGGAAGGAATCAGTATAACGAATATACGAATCATCGAAACAAGGGAAGAAATATATGGCGTACTAGTAATCAGCTTCCAGACAGAGGAAGACCGTATTAAAGCTGCTGATTGTGTGGCGAGGCATACTGATTATGAAACGATTCTGGCATAAAATAATACATGGTGAAGGATGGTTGTATGAAGACAAAAAGGTTGCCAACGAACATTCAATCTTTGCGTGGAACGATCGCTGTACCGGGGGATAAGTCTATCTCCCATCGATCTATTATGTTTGGAGCGCTAGCTGAAGGGGTTACGGAGGTTACTAATTTTTTACCTGGTGCGGATTGCTTAAGTACAATCTCCTGTTTCAAGCAGCTTGGCGTGAGCATAGAACAAGAGGGTCAGCTAGTCCGTATAGAGGGGAAAGGATTCAATGGGTTGACTGAGCCTCGTGAAGTCCTGGATGTCGGAAATTCTGGAACTACGATTCGATTGATGCTAGGTATCTTGGCTGGACAAGACTTTTCTGCAGTCCTCGCTGGTGATTCCTCCATTGCTAAACGGCCGATGACAAGAGTGGTGAATCCCCTCCGTGAGATGGGAGCGCTCATAGACGGACGTAAAGACGGCGAATACACGCCCCTTTCCATAAGGGGAGGGCAATTACAAGGGGTTCGCTATCAATTGCCTGTAGCTAGTGCCCAGGTCAAATCTGCTATTATCCTTGCGGGGCTACAAGCTGAAGGAGAAACGATCATCGTGGAGCCGGAAGCGACACGAGACCATACTGAACGGATGATCCAACAATTTGGTGGAAAAATTGAAAAAGACGGTCAAACGATTAAAGTAAGTGGCAATCAGTTGTTCAAAGGAACTACAATACATGTGCCTGGCGATATTTCTTCGGCTGCATTCTTTATGGTAGCTGCAGCGATTACAAAAAATAGTGAAGTTGTTTTAAAAAACGTAGGCCTTAATCCCACAAGAACAGGCATTATTGAAGTGATGAAGGCAATGGGAGCGGATATAACGGTCGATTTACATTCTGGAGAAGGTGAACCCGCAGGAGACGTTACTGTACGGAGTTCCCAATTAAAAGGGACGACGATCAGTGGTGATTTGATTCCTCGTTTAATTGACGAGATTCCGGTCATTGCTCTCCTAGCCACTCAAGCGGAAGGTATTACCACAATCAAGGATGCTAGTGAGTTAAAGGTAAAAGAGACGAACCGGATAGACACGGTGGCCAATGAGCTTAAAATCCTGGGAGCGGATATAACGCCGACTGCAGATGGTTTGATTATTAGTGGGCGTAAATCCCTTCAGGGAGGGACGGTCACGAGCCATGGAGATCACCGCATTGGAATGATGCTTGCAATAGCGGCATTAATTACTAATGGGGATGTTCAGCTGGAAGACCCAGGAGCCATTGATGTTTCGTATCCGGAATTTTTTGACCATTTAACATACTTGATTAAGTGAATTGAAAAAAGTTTGCAGATATTTTGGTGCTGCAAACTTTTTTTATTTTTTTGTTTTTTGCTCCTATCCCTTTGTAAGCGTTGTCAAAATAACGTTTTATGAAATATAACGGTGGGGACTGATGATAAAGGTCCGATTAATCAAAAAGGAGATTCTCCTTTCCATGGAGAATTAGATAGTAACCTTTTTTTATGAAGAATGGGGGGAACTACATCAATGGAATTACCGGGCTGCAGTATGGTAAACTAAATATTACTGTTTTTACTAAACATCTTCACGATCCGTTTCATCCTTTTTATGACAGGAAAGTTGACGTTTTGCGTGATGTTGTTTGTCTAGAGACTAAGTTTATGCAAAAGGAAGGAAGCAGCTATGAATATAGTAGAACAAGTTATTCAGTATTTAAAAAAAGGGGAATTAACAGAAGCTCTTAAACATATAAATCGAATTAAATCATCAGAGTCGGCAGAGGACATCTTATTGTTGGCTGAGGAAATGTTCCAACTTGGGTTTGTCGAGGAAGCTAAGGATCTTTTTGAGCATCTACTGGCACTGTATCCAGACGAGGGCGAGTTGATTGTTTCTTTAGCAGAAATCCTTATCGATATGGATCAAGAAGATGAAGCCATGCTGATGCTTGAAAAAGTCAGCCCGGAAGATGAGGTCTATCCAAGTGCCCTATTACTAGAAGCAGACCTTTATCAATTACAGGGGATGAGCGAGGTCAGTGAAAGGAAATTGTTGCAGGCTAAGGAATTATTGCCGGATGAGATCATCATTGATTTTGCACTAGCTGAACTATTTTATCATCAAGGAAGAGACCAGGATGCCATTGCAAATTACATAAAGGTATTAGAACGGGAACATGAAATTGCAGGGGTGAACGTCCATCAGCGTCTTGCGGAAGCGTTGAGTAGTTCGGGGAAATTCGAGGAGGCCCTTCCTTACTTCGAGAAGGCCTTAGATGGTAGCGTCGAAATCAATACGCTATTTGAATACGCCTTTACTGCCTTCCAAGCTGGTCTATATGAAACTGCCGTGCGCAAGTTTATCGAACTGAAGGAAATAGACCATGAGTACCATTCCCTCTACTTATACTTAGCAAAAAGCTATGAACATCTAGAGGATCTTGATAAGGCTTTGAATACGGTTAAGGAAGGCATCAAGGCAGATGAGTTCAATAAGGAACTATATTTCTTCGGTGGTAAAATCGCCTTGAAAAGCGGTTTGGAGGATGAAGCGGAAAACCTATTCAAAGAGGCTTTGGCAATCGATCCCGGCTACTTAGAAGCTGCCCTTACCCTACTGAAGCTCTATATGCATAATGAAAGGTATGAAGATATTTTAGAATGCATTGGTGAGGTAAGGAGATATGGCGAGGATGATCCACAGTTTGAATGGATAGCTGCTGTCTGTTATCAAAAAACAGAGCAATATAAAGAGTCATTAACCAGCTATGGTAAAGCATATAATTCTTTCAGAGACAATCCGGATTTTCTGGAGGATTACGGTTTCTTTTTAATTGAAGAAGGAGACAGCGCTACTGCTAGAGAAGTATTTAACAAGCTGCTCGTAATAAATCCGGCAAATGATGAATATGCGATGATTTTGGAACGTTTAGGTGAAAGTTCAGGGCTATAAAAAAAATAGTAAGACAGAGGAGGGAATTCATGGTGGCTACCCCTGTTTCTGTAAATGAGAAAAAGGATTTTATTCGGTGGTTTTTAAATCATTATCAACTTAAAAGAAGAGAATGTGTTTGGATTTTAAATTATCTAATGAGTCACGACCAATTAATGAAAAAGGTCCATTTTGTAGAGAATGCACAATATTGTCCCCGTGGTCTTATCATGTCTACCCATTGTGTGGAGGAAGTGCCTTTCAGATTTTATAAATCCAATATCATGACAACCGATGCAGAGAAATCTTTTCATGATATTCGATTGAATCGGGATGAGGATATCTATATCCAGCTAAATTTCAAATCAGCTTATTCGTCTTATCAATACGCCGCAGTATTGGAAAATAACCCGTTCATGCCAAAATCAACAGCCGCTAATGAAAAAGATCAGCTACTTGCTGAGCAGTTTTTAGAGAAGAGTATGCTTCATTTCGAGAGAGACCGAATACTCAAGGCAATCGATGAAGCGTTGGATAAACATGATGAACAAGCTTTTAAGGATTTAACGGAACAACTCAATCAACTAAAAGTACTGGGATAAATTGCAAAGACCTTTCCTGAAGCAGGAAAGGTTTTTTATTTTTATTTTTTTAAAAAATATGGTTAAAAACTACATTTTTATGAATACTAGGGGTATATGGTAAAGATATTACGATAAATGGTACAATGAAAAGGAGTTGATTCGATAAAGTGGGAGTGGAGTAAAGAATATGAAGTGGTCAGCAAAAGAATTGGATATGTATATCCATGCAAAAGAGTTTGTGGATACGGCATTAATACCATTGGTTCCCCTCTCTTTTGGAGAACAAATGAAACAGTCCGGTTCGAATAACGAATTCATTACTATTTTGAGTATGGAAATCGAAAAGCAAATGAAGGGCAGAATGCTTTTAATGCCAACATTTCACTACCTAAGTGATGAGGAGGACAAGCTTTCCATTCTAAAGCGTTGGTCTGAAAAACTGGAAGCAAACAACTTTAAGCATGTATTTTTCCTTACATCGGATATCGAGTGGAAAAAGAATGAATTGGAATTGGAGCATCATTTGGTTTGGATTCCTGCCATCCCGCTTGAAAATTTAGAAAATGCCCAAGCTAGGGCTATGATTAGCCAACAAGTCAATCAAATTCTAGACATATTTACTCATTACTGGAAAAGCTAATAAAATAAGGGTTTTTTTCATTTTTTGACACATAGTTGCCACCTTTTGGGTTTTACAAATATTGACCTTGGGAAATTATTGATATATCATGGAAATGTCCTAGTTTTATAGTGTTGCTATTTAGTGGTCCAATGGGCTCTCAATATAGTAATAGAGGGGGGGAAAACGCATGAGCAAACATAATGTTTCACGACGTCAATTCCTTAATTACACACTTACTGGCGTTGGTGGATTTATGGCGGCCGGTATGTTGATGCCTATGGTTAGGTTTGCAATTGATCCAGTACTATCAGCTGATAAAGGCGGGGATTACATTGCAACTAAGCAGAAGGTAAGCGAACTGACTACAGAACCAGTCCGAGTTGATTTTAGCTTTAAGCAGGTCGACGGGTGGTATGAGTCTGAAGAAACAAACACAGCTTGGGTTTATAAAACGGATGATGGGAAGTTAGTTGCACTATCTCCAATTTGTAAGCATTTAGGTTGTACGGTAGCGTGGAATACGGATAAATCTAATCCAAACCAGTTCTTCTGTCCTTGTCATTATGGCAGGTACACGAAAGATGGCATGAACGTGAAAGGGACACCACCGATTTCACCTTTGGATGTCTTTGACACGAAAGAAAAAGACGGAATTCTTTATTTAGGTCAACTAAAACCGCACGGGGAGGCGTAAACATTGCTAACAAAGTTATATGACTGGGTGGACGAGCGTTTAGACATTACGCCGTTATGGCGGGATATTGCTGACCATGAGGTTCCGGAACATGTTAACCCTGCGCATCATTTTTCTGCATTCGTATATTGTTTTGGTGGGTTAACTTTCTTTATCACGGTCATTCAAATTTTGTCAGGTATGTTCTTGACGATGTATTATGTACCCGATATCAAGAATGCTTGGGAATCGGTTTATTATTTACAAAACGAAGTGGCCTTCGGTCAAATTGTCCGTGGCATGCATCACTGGGGAGCAAGTCTAGTTATCGTTATGATGTTCTTACATACTCTTCGTGTCTTCTTCCAGGGAGCTTACAAAAAACCGCGCGAATTGAACTGGATGGTTGGCGTATTAATCTTCTTTATTATGCTGGCATTGGGTTTAACAGGATACTTATTACCATGGGATATGAAAGCGCTATTTGCAACAAAAGTTACACTTACCATTGTCGAATCGGTACCTTTAATGGGACCTGCACTTAAGACATTGATAGCAGGAGACCCAACAATCGTTGGTGCACAGACATTGACTCGATTCTTCGCGATTCATGTATTCTTCCTTCCTGCGGCATTATTTGCATTATTGGCGGCTCATTTCTTAATGATTCGTAAGCAAGGTATTTCAGGTCCACTATAAAAGAATATGGAACAAGAATCATAAAAACCTTTTCATAAAGGAGGGGATCATTCAATGCATCGTGGGAAAGGTATGAAATTCGTAGGCGACTCGCGTATTTCTGCGAACCGTAAACCGAATATTCCGAAAGATTATTCTGAATATCCTGGGAAAACTGAAGCATTTTGGCCGAATTTCCTTTTAAAGGAATGGATGGTCGGAGCAGTATTTTTAGTTGGCTATTTATGCTTGACAGTTGCACATCCGTCCCCATTGGAAAGGATAGCCGATCCGACAGATACAGCGTACATTCCGCTGCCTGACTGGTATTTTCTATTCCTTTACCAATTACTTAAGTATACCTATGCTTCAGGTCCGTACAATGCAATTGGAGCCATGGTTATACCAGGTTTAGCTTTTGGAGCATTGCTTCTGGCACCGTTTTTAGATCGCGGTCCTGAGCGTAGTCCAGCTAAACGCCCATTTGCTGTAGGGTTTATGTTATTAGCTATTGCTGGAGTGTTTTATTTAACATGGGAATCGGCGGCCCATCACGATTGGGAAGCTTCTAAAAAGCAAGGGGCCATCGTAGAAGGTGCTGACATCGATAAAGATAGCGATGGTTATAAGCTTATGGATTCAAGCGGATGTATAAGCTGTCATGGAGCAGAATTGACAGGTGGGGCAGGAGCACCTAGCTTGATTGACACCGGTTTAACTCCAGAAGAAGTTTCTAAAATTGCTGTCAAAGGTCAAGGGGCGATGCCAGCTGGTATGTTCAAAGGTTCTGATGAAGAATTGAAGACATTAGCTGAATTCGTTTCTGGTTTATCAGCAAAATAAATGAATTCAGGTAGCATTATTTCGCTACTGTTGAATAAAATGGCTGACAACTCCGTTGTCAGTCATTTTTATTGAATGGCAATTTAAAAGAAAAACTTGGATTTGGAGGATAGAATCTGTAATATGAATATATAGAGAATGCGAGGGAAAAGTGGATGAATGTGATTTATAGTTGGTTTGCGCATCGGCAAGTACTTGTTTTATTGTTAATAGTGAATGTATTCGGAACGGCATATGGATATTATTGGTATGGTTATCAATTAGCTGAAACACCTGCTATCTTTTTACCATTTGTACCTGATAGCCCAACGGCTTCTTTGTTTTTTTCACTTGTATTAGTAGGATTTCTACTCAAGAAAAACTTTGGTTTCATGGAAGCCTTGGCAATCATGACTTTATTCAAATATGGTATTTGGGCCGTTGTGATGAACGTACTTACTTTATTGACGACCGGTACATTGCCAATAGAAGGCTATATGTTAATGGCATCCCATTTAGGGATGGCAATTCAGGGGATATTATACGCACCATTTTACAGAATAAAACCTTGGCATTTAATTGTGGCCGGAATCTGGACCATACATAATGATATAATCGATTACGTTTTTAAGATGATGCCCAGCTATCGTGATTTATTTGAGTATATGGATATGATCGGTTATTTCACGTTTTGGCTCAGTATATTGTCCATTTTCGTTGCTTGGTATTTCGGATACAGAAAAGGGAGATTTACGCTTTCTTTCATAAAGTAAAAATGACCTTGTTCATAATTAAATGGGCAAGGTTATTTTTTTATCATGAACATGGTCTACTCATGTTTTTTTGCTCATATCGTTTTAGTAGAGATATGAGGAGGGACGAGTATCATGTTGAAAAAATTCATCTTAACCACTGCCCTTTTATTTTCCGTCTTGAATTTCCCTGTTTATGCACAATCCTCTTCAAATTTGGAGAAGTTGGACAACATTTCGGATAAAGCTCTCGAAATGGCCAAGTTGAAGCGATATGATGATTCAGAAAAGATGCTGACATTTTTTTCTGATCAGTTTATAAAAAAGACTGCAATAGAGCAAATTCTTGATATGGACGAACTTCGAATCATTACCGTTGCTCATAATGAAGCATTGATGACGATAAAGGATAGTAGTAAGGGAGATTCCGAAAAGATTAATTCCGTCACTAAGTTTAGACTTGTAATGGATGCAGTTAAGTCTACGCATCAACCCCTCTGGACTGAAATGGAAGATCAAATGATGAATTCTTTTAGACAAACGAAAGACGCGGCAACCAATCAAGATGCCATCACTTTTAATGATCAATTGAACTTATTCCTCTCGCAATATGAAATGATTTATCCCAGTTTAAAAGTGGACCTTTCCAGGGAAACAATTCAACAGTTGGATACCCGAATTCAGTATATGGATCAATATCGTCCTGAAGTGATTAGGAAAGGTGGAAATCAAAAAGAAATGGAAGACCTGCAGGATGAATTGACGGCTGTCTTTGAGGAAATGGGAGAAGACGATTCAGACCCCTCCTTATGGTGGGTGATCATTTCAACGGGCAGTATAATAATTATGACGCTATCCTATGTAGGTTGGAGAAAATATAAGGGAGATCGTGAAAAGCCAACCAAGGAACGTAATGATTGAAAGGCGCTACCCTGAAGAACACTATATTTGACATGACCGTCCCGTATCCATAGAATAAAAGTAATTATAGTTCTTAGGAGGAAACCATGTATTTCATTTATTTGGCGATTATCATCTTAATCCCGATTTACGCACAAATGAAAGTGAAGAGTGCGTATAAAAAGTACTCTCAAGTGCCTGCTTCATCAGGTATGAATGGTGCAGAGACTGCTAGGGCCATTCTCGACCAAAATGGTCTCTACAATGTAAGAGTCGAAGAAACACCAGGCATGCTATCCGATCATTACGATCCAAGAGATAAGACAGTACGCTTATCCACAGATAACTATCATGGACATTCAGTTGCTGGTGTAGCTGTTGCAGCCCATGAAGTTGGACATGCGATACAAGATAAGGAAGCTTATGCATTCTTGCGGATTCGTCATGCGTTAGTCCCAGTCGCAAACTTTGGTTCGAATATTTCCTGGATTTTAATTTTAGTCGGTATGTTTGCGAACATACCAGATTTATTATTAGCGGGTATCGTATTCATGGCTGCAGCTGTATTATTTCAGGTAGTCACTCTGCCAGTTGAGTTTAATGCTTCCTCACGGGCAATGGATCAACTTGTTTCCGTTGGAGTCATCCGAAATGATGAAGAGAGAGAAACGAAAAAAGTGTTAAGTGCTGCCGCGATGACCTATGTAGCTGCTGCTCTTGTAGCTGTACTCGAATTAGTTCGCCTTCTGCTTATGTACACAGGTATGAGGGAAGAAGATTAAGAAAAGGCATGATTTCATTTTGAAATCATGCCTTTTTCAATCTCTACATTCACGTACGAACTACAGGGATATTTCAAGGATCATCCGAAAGCGTTATCGTATTATTGGATTTTTGTTTTCATCTAACGTAAAACCTTCTCCTAGAACGTCATGTACTTCACTGACAGACACAAAAGCATGGGGGTCGACTGACGTTATAGCACTTTTTAATCGGACAAGTTCATTTTTGGCAACGACACAATATAGAATTTCACGATTGTTTTTTGTGAATGAACCATAGCCTTTCAAGACGGTTACCCCCCGATCCATGTCATGCATGATCCTTTCAGCAATTTCTTCATTTTTCTCACTGATAATCATGGCTCCTCTTGCAGCGTAGGCACCTTCTTGCATAAAGTCGATGACGCGCGCCCCTATGAATACGGCTACGAGGGTATACATCGCTTCTCGATAATCCAAATAAGTTAAAATGGAAAGACCAATGACGACCGCATCGAATATAAACATGGTACGCCCCATCCCCATCCCTAAATAACGATGAGCAAATTGGGCAATAATATCAACTCCGCCCGTCGTTCCGCCATACCGGAATATGATGCCCAGGCCAACACCGACAAAGACCCCTGCAAACAAGGCAACCAGCATTAAATCTTGGCCAAGATTTATTTCAAACTGATACCTTTCAAAAATCCAAAGCCAAGCCGATAAACCGACAGTGCCAACGATTGTATAAAAAAAAGAAGTTCGGCCCAAGTATTTCCAACCAACGAAGAAAAGGGGAATATTTAATATCAAATTGGAATATGACGGATTTAAACCAATGAGTTGATATATAATCAAGGTAAGACCAGTGAATCCGCCTTCTGCCAAGTTATTTTGCATATTGAAATGGACAAGGCCGAATGCAAAAATTCCAGCTCCAATTAGGATGAACAGGATGTTTTTCACTTTTAAACCGTTTAGCATGTCTAGAGACCCCCAAAACGTATGTATTCAAGTAATTTACTTATTATAACCAATTAACCATTTGTGAGCAATTAATTACGGTGGGCGTATCGGTTGTCATCTCTTGCACTTTTAGCTAACATGGAGTAGAAATAAATATTTGTAATCGAATATCAAGAATGGGTGACAAAATGGAACAGAAAACGATTCAACAAATGCAAGCTGAGGTCGATCAATACATAGGACAATTTAAAGAAGGATATTTTAGCCCATTGGCCATGCTTGCACGCATGTCAGAGGAGCTCGGGGAACTTGCAAGAGAAGTCAATCATTACTATGGCGAAAAACCTAAAAAATTGACTGAAAAAGAAAATACAGTTGAAGAGGAATTGGGGGATATGTTGTTCGTGATGATCTGTTTTGCTAATTCCCTTGGCATTGATCTACAAAAATCGCATGATATGGTCATGCATAAATTTACAACCCGGGATAAAGACAGATGGACAAAAAAAGATGAGAACCTAGGGGGAATGAAGGATGAGTGAAGTGAGAGTGATTGTTGCGGGGCCGCGTGGCAGAATGGGAAATGAAGCGGTGAAATTGGTACATCGCACAGATGGATTTCAATTAGCCGCTGTTATAGATCGTAAGTTTAATGGAGAGAACTTATCTACTATCGAGGGGTTCAATGGCATTGAGGCACCAGTGTATTCAGATATTAATGAATGCTTTTCCAAGGTGGAAGCAGATGTATTGATTGATTTAACAACACCGGAAGTTGGGATGTACCATACAGAAACAGCCTTGAACCATGGTATTCGCCCTGTTGTAGGTACGACAGGTTTTTCTAAATCGGATTTAGAGAAACTGGATTCTTTGACTAAGGAAAAAGGCATTGGTTGTATCATCGCACCCAATTTTGCGATTGGCGCAATCTTGATGATGAAGTTTTCACAAATGGCAGCCAAATACTTTCCGGATGTTGAAATTATTGAAATGCATCATGATCAAAAATTGGATGCACCTTCCGGAACTGCCTCAAAAACGGCAGATATGATAGCGGCAGTCCGCGAAACAAAAGAACAAGGGCATCCAAACGAGAAAGAGACGATTCAAGGGGCTCGAGGAGCCAAGATCGATGGCATGCATATCCACAGTGTACGCCTTCCAGGACTTGTTGCCCATCAACAGGTACTATTCGGGAGCGATGGGGAACTCTTGACGGTACGCCATGATTCATTTAACCGTGCATCATTCATGACAGGAGTAAAGCTTGCTGTGGAAACAGTCATGAAACTCGATGTACTTGTTTATGGCTTGGAAAATATTATCGAGTAGGGATTAAGGAGGCGTATGATGAAGATTGCTTTAATTGCTCATGATAAGAAAAAGGAAGATATCATTCAATTCGTAATGGCCTATAAAGATGTGTTTCAACAACATGAACTATTTGCGACTGGTACAACGGGGCAAAGGATTATAGATGAAGTATCTTTGCCAATCCATCGTTTCCATTCTGGACCACTTGGAGGAGACCAAGAAATCGGGGCGATGATAGCTAGAGGGGAAATGGATATGGTGCTATTCTTTCGTGATCCTTTAACTTCCCAACCCCATGAACCGGATGTATCAGCACTTATCCGCCTATCTGATGTCTATGAAATCCCGCTGGCAACGAATATGGGAACAGCGGAGGTCCTTATTCAAGGACTTAAACATGGATATATGGACTGGCTCAAACTTAGAGAAAAACAAGGTGAGATAAATGACAAACAAAAATAATATAGATATCCTGGCATTCGGGGCCCACGCAGACGATGTAGAAATCGGGATGGGGGGCACGATAGCTAAATATGCACAGCAAGGTAAAAAAATTGTTATTTGTGATTTGACCAAGGCTGAAATGTCATCCAATGGGACTGTCCCATTAAGGATTAAGGAAGCATCAAAGGCGGCGGAAATCCTCGGGGTCGATAGAATCTCCCTAGACCTTCCTGACCGTGGGCTTTATATGAAAGAAGAATACATACAGAAAGTAATAGCGGTCATCCGTCAGTATAAGCCCAAACTTGTCTTTGCACCTTTTCTAGAAGATCGCCATCCTGACCATGGAAACTGTGCAAAGTTAGTTGAAGAAGCAGTTTTTTCTGCTGGTGTGAGAAAATATATGGAGAATGCTGGATTGGAAGCCCACCGTGTCAAAAATATGTATTATTACATGATAAATGGTTTTCATAAGCCTGATTTTGTCATTGACATTTCCTCTACGATATCAAAGAAACTTGACAGTCTTAGAGCTTACGAAAGTCAGTTTGAACAGAAGGATACCACAGTGGATACTCCGCTTGTTAACGGTTATATCGAAACAGTCGAAGCACGTGAGCGGATGTTCGGTAAAGAAGTCGGTGTCGATTATGCGGAAGGGTTCATGTCAAAAAAACCATTTTTGGTCGAAAACGATTTGTTAGGGGAAAATTAATCATATGAAATTAAAAATCGGAATTACCTGCTACCCGACTGTAGGTGGGTCAGGTGTCGTGGCTACCGAGTTGGGCAAAATGTTTGCGGAAAAGGGGCATGAGATTCATTTTATTTCTTCAAGTCTCCCGTTTCGGTTAAATAAGATGTACCATAATATTTATTATCATCAAGTGGAAGTGAATTCGTATTCCGTTTTTCAATATCCTCCTTATGATTTGGCACTTGCAAGCAAGATAGCCGAGGTTGTTAAACGGGAAGAACTTGATATTTTACATGTTCATTATGCGATACCTCACGCGGTTTGTGCAATTCTGGCTAAGCAGATGTCAGGTAATAAAGTGAAAATTGTCACAACGCTTCATGGAACGGACATCACGGTATTGGGTCATGACCCATCATTATCTAATTTAATCAAATTCGGTATAGAAAATTCGGATGTCGTCACAGGCGTCTCTCATTCACTCGTCAAGCAAACACATGAGTTGATTGCTCCGGATAAGGAAATTCAAACCATTTATAACTTTATTGATGAACGCGATTATCATAAAACCGACTCAGGATATTTACGGGACGAATACGGGTTTGAGAAGAATGAAAAAGTCATCATCCACGTTTCTAATTTCCGGACAGTTAAACGAGTACAAGATGTGGTCCGTGCCTTCTATTTAACGCAAAAAAAGGTGCCAGCCAAGCTTTTACTTGTCGGGGATGGACCTGAAGTGACTACTGTATTGAAGTTGGCGGAAGATCTGGGCATCAGCGATAAGGTTCTATTCTTGGGCAAGCAGGATAACCTGGCAGAATTATATTCAATCAGTGATTTAATTTTATTGTTGTCCCAAAAAGAAAGCTTTGGGCTTGTACTGTTAGAAGCGATGGCCTGTGGAGTTCCTTGCATCGGAACGAATGTCGGCGGGATACCTGAAGTCATTGTTGACGGAGAAACGGGTTACATATGTGAATTAGGAGACGTCGAAATGATCTCTCAAAAAGCGATCAAACTATTAAGTGATCCCACCTTACATGAACAGTTCTCAAAAGCTGCTTTGGATCGTGCCAATACTGAGTTCCACTCAGATACGATCATGAAAGAATATGAAGAAATCTATATGCAGGTGCTTGGGACCAATTCATTGGAGTAGTGAGGAGGAGACATAGTTGGATCGGTTATTTATAGAAGCGGTACCCATTCTTGAAAGAATTGAAGAAGCGGGGTTCGAAGCTTATTTTGTTGGTGGATCGGTCAGGGACTATATACTCGGCAGGCCCATTAATGACGTGGATATCGCAACCTCCGCTACACCTTTGGAAGTTAAAGGGATATTCCCAAAAACGGCGGATGTGGGAATCGAACATGGAACTGTATTAGTGATACTGGAGTCAGGGACATATGAAATTACTACTTTTCGAACAGAGAGTGGATACACGGATTATCGTAGGCCTGATTCAGTAAAATTCGTCCGTTCTTTGACTGAGGATCTACAAAGAAGAGATTTTACGATAAATGCAATCGCTATGGACAAATCCGGGGTCATCTTCGACCCATACAAGGGCCAACTTGACCTTTTTCAAAAAAAGATAACGACTGTTGGTAACCCACATGATCGTTTTGCTGAAGATGGTCTTAGGATGATGAGAGCATTGAGGTTCGTCAGTCAGCTGAATTTTCAACTTGATGAAGAAACATTCCAATCCTTAAAGGAGAACGGGCCTATTTTACGGGAGATTGCCGTTGAAAGAATTCTTGTAGAATTTGAAAAGCTATTAGCCGGCGACAATCGGATAAAGGCACTAAGTCTTTTACTGGATAGTGGATTATATCAGTTTCTTCCCCAATTTGCTGGTCAAAAGGAAAAGTTGGAAAAGGTATTGCTTCTTCCCCTTCATCAATTGACAGTGCCTGAGTTATGGGCGGTCGTCCTCATCCAGGCAGATATGGAGGATATTGAGGAAGTATTGAGAGCATGGAAGCTTCCTTTAAAATCAATCAGGAATGTCCAACGTATTATACAATTGGTCGAAAAGGAACCTGGATTTGAAGATTCCACTTTTGATGTATTCCAGGCAGGTCATATCGAAGCGGTTCAGGCAGCCAAAGTTAAGGCAATTCTCGAAGGCAGAAACGTATTAGAAGCGGAAAAGTCCATGTCTATCAAGTACGAAAATCTTCTTCTAAAGAGTATGTCAGATCTTGATGTAACTGGAGAGGACTTATTGTCATGGCATATAGAAAAACCGGGTCCTTGGGTTAGAAAATACTTGGAACTGATTTTGGCAGCTGTATTGAATTCGGAAATAACAAATGAAAAAGCTGAAATTAAGGAGTGGCTTATAACATGCAATCTGATTTAAGGACTAAACTGATGCAAGCCCTCTCTAAAGCGAATGGAACATTTATTTCAGGACAGGAAATCGCTGAGTATATTGGCTGTTCCCGTACGGCCGTTTGGAAGCATATAGAGGATTTGCGCGGTGAAGGATATATGGTTGAAGCAGTCCGGAAGAAAGGGTACCGCATTGTATCGGCTCCAGAAAAAGTATCGGAAAGTGAAATTCAATTCGGGCTGGAGACGAAAGTCCTTGGAAAGATGATCCATTATCAGGAATCCGTTGAATCCACACAAAAAATTGCCCACCAGCTGGCTAACGAAGGGGCGGAGGAAGGCACCCTTGTGATTGCCGAGGAACAAGTTTCAGGAAAAGGGAGGCTCATGAGATCTTGGCATTCTCCAAAATTCAGCGGGATTTGGATGAGTCTGATCTTACGTCCGAAAATCCCGCTCCATCAGGCGCCGCAGTTAACCTTGTTGGCTGCAGTTGCTGTAGCACAGGCAATCGAGGATGTTACAGAACTTCAACCTCAAATCAAATGGCCAAATGACCTACTTATTAATCGTAGAAAAGTTACGGGGATCTTAACGGAAATGCAGGCTGAGTCGGATAGAATACATTCCGTCATCATCGGGATCGGAATGAATATCAACCAACAAAAAGAAGACTTTCCAGAGGACCTTCAGGAGAAAGCTTCTTCTCTTTCCATTGAAAGTGGAGTGAAGATTTCAAGGGCCAAGGTCATTCAACGAGTCCTGCTTCGTCTAGAAGATCTGTATACACTCTATTTACAAGAAGGTTTCATGCCAATTAAGCTCCTTTGGGAGAGTTATGCAATCAGTTTAGGACAAATTCTTAAAGCAAGTACCGTTAATGATACAATTGTCGGCAAGGCACTTGGAATCACGGACGCTGGCGTTCTACTTCTCGAAGATAATCAAGGGACCATCCATTCGATTTATTCTGCAGATATAGAAATTCAGTAGATTTTTGTAGAATTCAAGAAAAATAAATAGAATAATCGAATGTGGCTTGATATAATTCAAGTGGGCAGTATCGTGAAAGAACTGCACCCCAATAACACAAAAATATTTGAAAATCTGCCTTGATCCAAATGATTGGACGGGGACGGAGGGATGAAACTTCTAAAGATACCAAAGAGATCGACTAAAGGAAAGTACTTTGAACGTTGATGATAAAGGCCATTTGTTTGGCCATTTTTATCATCACGAACTAGGGACTCTATTTAGTCGGTCTTTTTTGTGCAGCGAATGTTTAGACACCAGTTTTTTAAAACACTGATGTTTTCATCTCCTCTAATAAAGGAGGAAACGTAATGAAGTTGATGTCCGGTGATTTTTTGAAAATGAAACAAAAAGGTGAAAAAATTGTCATGCTGACCGCCTATGATTATCCATCGGCAAAGTTAGCCGAGCAATCAGGGGTTGATATGATTTTGGTTGGGGATTCGTTAGGAATGGTGGTTCTAGGTTACGACTCCACCATTCCTGTGACTGTTGAAGACATGATTCACCATACAAAAGCGGTGAAACGAGGGGCTCCTGATACATTTGTCGTAACGGATATGCCTTTCATGAGCTATCATCTATCTTTGGATGAAACGCTCAAGAATGCAGCTCGCATTATGCAGGAAGGCCATGCCGATGCTGTGAAGGTTGAAGGGGCGGACGATGTGGTCGAAAAGATTTCGGCTTTGACGAAGGCGGGAATTCCGGTAGTCGCACACCTTGGATTGACACCCCAATCTGTAGGCGTGCTCGGAGGATATAAGGTTCAAGGAAAAGATGCCGAAGCTGCCCAAAAGCTAATGGAAGATGCAAGGAAATGCGAAGCGGCTGGGGCTCTGGCCATTGTTTTTGAGTGTGTACCTTATCAAGTGGGTGAGCTTATTACTAAAGACCTTACAATCCCGACGATTGGAATTGGAGCAGGAGCCGAAACGGATGGGCAAGTCCTGGTTTTCCATGATCTCATTACGTATGGGGTTGAACGGGTTGCAAAATTTGTCAAGGTATATGGAAATGCCAATGAATTAATTGGAAATTCAATTGAAAGTTATGTGAAAGAAGTAAAATTAAGCGATTTTCCGACGAGAGATTATTCATTTACGATGAAGGAAGAACAACTTCATGCGCTTTACGGAGGGGAAAAATGAAAACTTTTACATCAGCAATAGAATTGCAGAAAGTACTCCGTCATGACAGAACCAATAAAAAAAGTGTAGGCTATGTTGCAACGATGGGGTACTTACATGAAGGGCATGCCTCCCTTATAGAAAATGCCCGTAGAGAGAATGATATCGTAGTTTTAAGTATTTTCGTCAACCCGTTGCAGTTTGGACCCAATGAGGATTTTGCGTCTTATCCCCGTGATTTGGACCGGGATGAAAATCTGGCAGTCAATGCGGGCGTCGATTATCTTTTCTATCCGACCGTGGATGAAATGTATGGTGAAAATCCATCAGTCAAAGTCGTTGTTCAAAACCGCACCGATTGTTTATGTGGTAGAAAGCGACCCGGCCATTTTGATGGCGTAGCAACTGTCGTGACGAAGTTTTTTAATATCATCCTCCCTGATAGGGCGTATTTCGGGATGAAGGATGCCCAGCAGGTCGCAATAATCGACGGGTTGATACAGGACCTCAATTTCCCCATTGAGCTAGTGGCCGTTGATATAGTACGTGAGGAAGATGGTTTGGCAAGGAGCTCACGGAATGTCTTCCTGCTTGAGGATGAGCGTCATGAAGCAAAAGAACTGTACCAAAGTTTATTGAAGGCGAAAGATGCTATTATTTCTGGGGAAAGAAACCCTCAAAAGGTGATAGCTCTCGTCGAGGAGCATATCAAAGCCCGGACAAAAGGCAAAATTGACTATGTTGAAATTTATCAATATCCGGAACTGAAGCTACTTGATGTCCTGAATGGAAATATTATCATTGCTGTGGCCGTTAAGTTCAGACATGCAAGACTCATTGATAATATTATAGTAACGCTATAAAACGATAGTAGGGGGAACGATCATGTTTCGGACAATGATGAATGGGAAAATCCATCGGGCAAGGGTGACTGAAGCCAATTTGAATTATGTGGGAAGCATCACGATAGATGAAGATATTATTGATGCAGTGGGCATCGTGCCCAATGAGAAAGTGGCGATTGTCAACAATAATAATGGTGCTCGACTGGAAACATATGTGATAGCGGGAGAACGTGGAAGTGGGGTTGTCTGCTTAAATGGAGCAGCAGCAAGATTAGTCCAGCCTGATGATATTGTCATTATCATTTCTTATGTGATGGTGGCTGAAGAAAGGGTGAGTGATCACCAACCTAAAGTGGCAATCATGAATGAAAGGAACCAAATCATTGAATTGATTTCACACGAACCTGCAGCGACAATCTTGTAAGCAAAGAGGGCGGCTCAACATCTATATGTTGAGCAGGCCCCTTTTTTATGCAACCAGACTCCTGAACCTATGTCCATCTGGCAATCGGAGTGTTTCCTTTATTCTGTGTAGTATGGTATAAAAAAGGTATAAAGAATTCCATCAGCTAGTGGAGAAAGTGAAGTTTGAGGTGTACAATTCATGACACAACGATATGTAGTGGTTGACTTAGAAACAACAGGGAATTCACCCAAAAAAGGGGATAGGATCATTCAGTTTGCTGGTGTGGTCATTGAAAATGATCAGATTGTTGATACCTATTCAACATTCATCCATCCTGGGCAGGAAATATCCCTTTTCATTGAAGAATTGACCGGGATAAGTAATGAGACCGTAAAGGATGCGCCAGATTTTGAAGATGTCGCGGAAAAAATTGCCCATCTTATAGAAGGGGCTTGCTTTGTCGCCCATAATGTATTATTTGATTTATCTTTTCTACAGGAAGAATTGGTAAGGTGCGGATTTGAGCCCTTTTATGGTTCTACGCTTGATACGGTAGAATTGGCGAAAATCATGAAACCGACTTCCGATGGATATAAATTGCATCAGCTGGCCAAAGAGGAAAATTTAGACCATTCGAGGCCACATCAAGCGGATAGCGATGCATATGCTACCGCTTTATTATTGTTAGAATTGAAAAAAAGGCTGTTGGACCTACCATTGATGACACTTAAGCAATTATACCGGCTATCTTTTTCCTTACAGAGCGAGGTTTCCGAATTAATAGATGCTTGCATTGCGAGCAAACTTACAAAAGCTGAGGTCCGTTTACCAGGTATTACGACATTTAGAGGACTGGCATTTAAAAAAGTAACCGATGATAGTGAGCATATTGAACAAGAAACAGAATTCCCACTCGATGACGAGGGGAAAATAGCCATGCTTCAAAATGCATACCCCGCTTTTGAAGCAAGAGATGGACAGCTTAGCATGATGAACTTAATTCATGATTCCTTCGAATCCCGACAGCATGCGATAATTGAAGCTGGCACGGGAATTGGAAAATCATTGGGTTATTTACTGCCGGCCGTTTATTTTGCCAAGAAACATCATGAACCTGTCGTCATTTCGACATATACTCTTCAGTTGCAGGATCAGCTCCTTCAAAATGAAGTACCTAAACTGAAGAAGATCCTTCCTTTTTCCTTTCAAGCCGTTTTGCTAAAAGGAAGAAGCAATTACCTGAGCCTGGCAAAGTTTGAGCGGGCATTGCGAGAAAAAGAAGATAATTATGAAACTGCTTTAACGAAAATGCAGATATTGGTCTGGTTGACGGAAACGGCAACAGGGGATAAAGATGAATTGAATCTTACTAGTGGTGGACAATTGTTTTGGAACAGGCTTCAAAGTGATGGTCTTACATATGTAGGTTTGAAAAAACCCTGGATTGAACTGGACTTCTTTGAAAGGGCCAAGAAAACAGCCGCAAAAGCAGATATTATCATTACAAACCATTCCTTTTTAATGAGTGACCTCCTTACAGAAGACGCCCTTATTCCCAAAGAAGGGTATTTAGTCTTGGATGAGGCCCATCACTTGGAACAGGCGGCTTCCACACAACTTGGTAGGAGGCTCCATTATATTTCAGTAAAGACCATGCTAAACAGGTTAGGGACCTTCGATCAAAAGCAGTTATTTTATAGACTTGAAAAATTGCTTTCGAACAATGGATGGTCGGATGGCAGTCCAACCTATACATTTGATCAAAAGCTAAGTGACTTTTCATATGAATTCGATCAACTTTTTTATTTCTTGTCCAATCAAGCGGAAAAACTCTCACGGTCTATAGGTCCGAAGCGAATTGCCTTTAAAATAGAAGATCCTTCCTGGAAACAGGCGATACTTATAGCGGAACGGTTAGTGGATCTATCAGGTTCAATGATCATGGAACTTGAGAGGCGATTGCATCGTTTAATGGATAATGAATCATCTTTAGGGAAAAATGCCTTGTTTTACCTGAATGATATCGAAGTGTTGCTTGGACATCTTCAGGATACAAGAGATTCCTTACATGAATGTTTCATTAAGCCTCATGAAGAAAATATTTATTGGCTTGATTATACAAAAGCGGCGCCACAGCACGGTGTTACGTTGACGGTTCAACCGATATCAGGAAGCAAATGGTTGTGGGAATCTTATTTTGGACGTCAGAAGAGTGTAATCATGACATCTGCTACGTTAGCCGTGAAACATTCCTTCCAGTATTTCAAGGCACAGCTTGGTTTGGAAAAAGAATGGGTACAGACAGCCATCTACCCTTCACCATTCCCTTATAAGGACTTGGTAAAGGTGTTGGTGCCGAATGATATCCCCGATATAAACTGTTTAACAGTGGAAGAGTTTTCCGAGAACGCAGCTAACCATATAATTGTAGCTGCCCAGGCTGCCAAGGGCAGGATGATGGTTTTATTTACTTCACATGAGATGTTGCGTGCCACATATTATGCCATAAAAGATTCCGAGGTCTTGGATGATTTCACTTTGTTTGCACAGGGGATTTCTGGTGGAAGCAGGATGAGGTTGTTAAGGAATTTCCAAAATTTCGAGAAAGCAGTGCTCTTCGGGACGACGAGTCTATGGGAAGGTGTCGATATACCAGGAGAAGATCTATCATGTCTGGTCATTGTCAGGCTTCCTTTTTCACCTCCCGATGAGCCGGTTACGGCTGCAAAATGTCAGCTACTCGAAAAACAGGGGAAGAACGCCTTTTCGGCATATTCCTTACCTGAAGCACTGTTAAGGTTCCGTCAGGGATTCGGTAGGTTAATCCGTACGCCAGAAGATCGGGGTTTGCTGATCGTATTGGATCGACGTGTTATCACGGCTAAATATGGGCATGAGTTTAAAAAATCGATTCCCCCTATCGATTGGAAAAATGTCTCCATTAGAGAAATGGCGGATTTGATAGAAGAGTGGATTTAATGACTCTTCTATTCTTTTCCTATTATAGGTGGAATTTTGCGAAATAATGAAGAAAAATAACCTATGAACTGGTATAATGTGAAAGGTAGTTATGCCTTCAAATTCCATACATACCAGTGGTTGTTGACAATTTTTAGTTAAAATGGAGGAGCATTTTCATGGAGAGCAAAATTGAAGTGATCTCGACAGTCAGGCTGCAAAATTCACCTGATTTGTATAAGATTGTGGATTCTTTGAATCGAACGTTGAAAAAGGACGATTTGATGTTCGGGCTGGCATTGGATTCACAAGATCAAGAAAAAGCGATATTTACTATTTATCGTACATAGAAAGAGGGAAAGCGGCTTTGAAAAAATGGTTGGTTATTGCTTCTATCCTAGTCCTTTGTTTTATCGGTTTTGTCAGCGGAGCATACATTAAAGCATTACAGCATAAAAAAGAAGCTGGTAATGAGGCTTTTGAAAAGGCAAAGAAAGCAGGCGGAATTGATACCAAGGATGAGTTTTACCTTTATAATGGTCAAACCTCATATTCTGTTATCATTGGCAAGACGAAAAATGGAAGTAAAAAAATCGTCTGGATTCCTGAGGACGAGAAGAAAAAAATAGTTGTGAGGAATTTTAAAGACGGTAAGACAAAAAAAGAAATTTTAAACATAGTGAATGATAAGCTAAAACCTGAAGAAATCATATCTGTTAAGCTTGGTATGGAAAAGGATGTTCCTCTTTGGGAGGTAACATATCTCGACGATTCTGAACGGTATAATTATGATTATTACGATTTCAAGACAGGGGAATGGCTTAAGTATTATCGAAGTATATAGAATGGAGGATTTTACTACTATGAAATTAGCTAATCGGGTTCAGTCATTAACACCCTCAACAACACTGGCAATCACAGCAAAAGCAAAAGAACTCAAAGCACAAGGTCTTGATATTATTGGCTTAGGGGCCGGCGAACCTGACTACAATACTCCTCAACATATTATCGATGCAGCCATGCAATCCATGAATGAAGGACAAACCAAATACACGCCTTCTGCTGGGCTTCCAAAACTGAAAGCCGCGATTGCAGCAAAGTTAAAACGTGATCAAGGCCTAGAGTATAAGCCTTCTGAAATTATTGTCGGATCTGGTGCAAAACATGCGCTTTATACATTGTTCCAAGCGATTTTGGATGAAGAAGATGAAGTAATTGTTCCTATACCATATTGGGTAAGCTACCCAGAGCAGATTAAGCTTGCTGGCGGAAAACCCGTGTATGTTGTTGGCTCTGAAGAAAACCAGTATAAGATCACAAAGGAACAACTCGAAGAATCCATCACTGATAAAACGAAAGCGGTCATCATTAACTCTCCAAGCAACCCGACTGGCATGCTCTATTCTAAAGATGAGTTAGAAGCCATCGGTAAAGTTTGCCTAGATCATGATATTTTAATCATCTCGGACGAAATCTATGAAAAATTGGTATATGGAACTGCAAAACATATATCGATTGCAGAAATTTCTCCTGAATTGAAAAAGCAAACGATCATCATCAACGGGGTTTCTAAATCACATTCCATGACAGGATGGAGAATTGGTTATGCAGCAGGTGATGAGGCCGTCATCAAGGCCATGACAAACCTAGCTAGCCATAGTACATCCAATCCTACTACCACGGCTCAATATGGCGCAATTGCTGCATATGATGGCCCACAGGAACCGGTAGAGGAAATGCGACAAGCATTTGAAAGTAGATTGGATACGATTTATGGAAAATTAGTAGATATACCGGGAGTAAGCTGCATTAAACCGCAGGGGGCATTTTATTTGTTCCCGAATGTGAAACGTGCAATTGAATTAACAGGGTTCAGCAATGTCGAAGAGTTTACTACCGCATTATTAGAAGAAGCTCAAGTGGCCGTCATCCCAGGTTCAGGATTCGGGGCTCCGGATAACATCAGATTATCCTACGCAACCTCTTTGGACCTACTTGAAGCAGCCGTTGAAAGAATTCATACATTCGTTAAAGCGAAAATGGCGTAGTATTTGAAAAGCCTACAGGTCCCCTATTTCGTTTAGGGGGTTTGTAGGCTTTTTTATATCTTCCTATTTTTTATATGGATAAAAGATTATGAGCAGTAAAGTAGACATTTATAGTAGATTAGCTGAATAATTTGCTTGTAATGAGCCCTATAGGTATAATAAATAGAGTAAATTTCTTAGTAGTTAAGTTATATTTGGAGGGAAATTCGGTGAAAATTACAATAAAAGATGCTAGCAAATTTGTCGATCAAGAAGTGACAATTGGAGGCTGGCTTGCTAATAAGCGTTCTAGTGGTAAAATTGCTTTCCTTCAAATCCGCGATGGCTCTGGTTTCATCCAAGGGGTAGTCGTGAAGGCTGATGTAGGAGAAGGCCTTTTCTCTACTGCAAAGTCGGTATCACAAGAATCTTCCATGTATGTTACGGGAGTCATTCAGAAGGATGAGCGTTCACCTTTTGGTTATGAGCTACAGGTGAACAATATTGAAATCATTCATGATTCAGTTGATTACCCAATCACTCCGAAAGCTCATGGACCAGAATTCTTAATGGATAATCGTCATCTATGGCTTCGTTCGAAGCGTCAACATGCGGTTATGAAAATCCGTAATGAAATCATTCGTGCTACATATGAATTCTTCAATGATGAAGGTTTTGTCAAAGTGGACCCGCCGATTTTAACTGGTAGCGCACCAGAGGGAACGAGTGAGTTGTTTGCGACAAAATATTTTGATGAGGATGCCTATCTATCACAAAGCGGTCAGCTTTATATGGAAGCTGCAGCCATGGCATTAGGAAAAGTATTTTCTTTCGGTCCGACTTTCCGGGCAGAGAAATCTAAGACCAGAAGGCATTTAATCGAATTTTGGATGATTGAACCGGAAATGGCTTTCGTGGAATTCAAAGAAAACCTAGAAGTCCAGGAACAATTTGTCACAGCCGTCATTCAGTCTGTTCTGAAGAATTGTCAGCTAGAATTGAATACACTTGGCCGTGACACGACAAAGCTTGAACAAATCAAGGCTCCGTTCCCGCGGATCACTTACGATGAAGCTATCAAGTTCCTTCACGAACAAGGGTTTGAAGATATTCAATGGGGAGACGATTTCGGCTCTCCACATGAAACGGCAATTGCTGAAAGCTATGATAAGCCGGTCTTCATTACACACTATCCTACTAAAATTAAACCGTTCTATATGCAACCAGATCCAAACCGGGAAGAAGTCGTCTTATGTGCCGACTTGATCGCACCAGAGGGATATGGTGAGATAATCGGTGGATCGGAAAGAATCCATGATCAGGAGCTTCTTGAACAGCGCATTGCTGAACATGGTTTGAGTGAAGATGCTTATAAATGGTATATGGAATTAAGGAAATATGGATCTGTCCCACATTCTGGATTTGGCCTTGGCTTAGAACGGACAGTGGCATGGATTAGCGGTGTTGAACATGTCCGTGAAACTATTCCTTTCCCACGTCTTTTAAATCGCTTATATCCTTGATTTGTAAAAAAAACGGTTATTTAGCCATACTGGGCGAATAACCGTTTTTTTCTATTAATTCTGTTAAAATTATAAGCTTATTCGTATCACATTTTTCATGTTATACTAATTTAGAGGTGTCCAAAACATGAATAAAGAACATTTATATGCTTGGTTTAAGGAAGGAACGATAACGATTCCATCCTTTTTGTTGACTCACTATAAGACAATGGGGTTGAATGAGCAAGAGATGGTTCTACTACTCCAATTGCAGAATTTTATCGATGGAGATAATCCATTTCCAGCGCCGTCTCAACTTTCCGACCGAATGACATTACAGGAATCCGAATGCCTATTTTTAATACAACGTTTAGTTCAAAGAGGATTCGTCCAGATGGTCGTTGAAAATAATCAGGAAATTGGTCAGGAAAAGTATTCGCTCGATCCACTATATGAGAAAATGATGGACTGTTTCTTGAAGTCTTTGAAACAGGCTGAATCTGCCGAGGTACAGAAGGCAGGGGAGAGCCTGTATACAATATTTGAACAGGAGTTCGGGCGTCCATTATCTCCTTTTGAATGTGAAACCCTGGCAATGTGGATGGAGGATGACCATCAACCAGATATCATCAAAGCGGCTTTAAGGGAGGCTGTCATTTCAGGGAAATTGAATTTCCGTTATATAGACCGAATTTTATTCGAGTGGAAAAAGAATGGGATTAAAACCTTGGAACAAGCAAGGGAACAAGGACAAAAATTTAGAGTCCATCAAAAAAGGGACCGTAAAATAGAACCGACACAACCACTGAAAGATGTACCCTTTTATAATTGGCTCGAACAGTAATGTGAATTAAAGGAGAACAAACATGCTGAATAAGGCTCAAATTCGTTACTGTCTGGATACGATGGGCGAGATGTTTCCTGATGCCCATTGTGAGCTGAATCACTCCAATCCATTTGAATTGGTGATTGCTGTTGCTCTTTCGGCTCAATGTACAGATGTTTTGGTTAATAAAGTTACTCAAAATTTATTTCAAAAATATAAAACGCCTGAAGATTATCTTAGTGTACCGATTGAAGAATTGGAAAATGATATTCGTTCAATCGGTCTGTACCGTAATAAAGCAAAGAACATTCAAAAGTTGTCTAGAATGCTGATAGACGAATATGATAGAAGAGTTCCTAGGGACCGTGATGAGCTTACCAAGTTACCGGGTGTCGGTCGGAAAACGGCCAATGTGGTCGTCTCAGTGGCTTTTGGTGTGCCGGCGATAGCGGTGGATACCCATGTAGAGCGTGTGTCCAAACGGCTGGGTATATGCCGCTGGAAAGACAATGTCCTTGAGGTGGAAAAAACCTTAATGACCAAAGTGCCAATGGATGAATGGTCCGTTACACATCATAGACTCATTTTCTTTGGTCGCTATCATTGTAAAGCCCAGTCTCCAAAATGTGAAACCTGTCCGCTTCTTGATTTGTGTCGTGAAGGGAAAAAGCGGCTAAAAAGGATAGAAGCCAAATGAACGATTTAAATTCAATAAATGTGCCGGTCGAATTAGACGATCCATTCTTCTTCCCTAAAGAAATAAAAGCTTTAAAAAAGGAAGACTATCAAGAGTGGAGAAATCCCAGTGAAGTTGAAGTGTTTTCATATGAGCTGCTTTTTTACAGGGGGGAAGAAGTTTATTCACCTTGGAAGAGTGGGGAAATGCATATACCTGAACTGTTTGAAAAATGGAGGCTCATTAAAAAGGATTGCGAATTGTTTTTTTCGAATAGAAAAGCGGGACTGGCTTTAGAGCCTATGAAAGAAGGAATTGGATTATTCTTTTCGGCAGTCTATTGGATGAATGAAATACCCGTGAAGCTAAATGCATGGAAGAAACAGATGGAAGCCTGTCCGGTTAAACCGATAAACTTGGTTGAAAGATTATCTTTCATCATGGAAAGACCGGCGTTTTACCATTCATTCAGACAGCTTAGCGAATTATTCATCGAATTGGAAAAGCTCTTTGTAAGAAACAAGCTAAGAAAAGCGAAAAAAGGTCTAAGCGGTTAAGCTTAGACCTTTTTTTAATTGCCATTTTCTTTATCTTTGTTTTTATTTTTGTCTTTTTCTGGGTCAGGAGCGGGAGCGGGCTCAGGAGTATCCGCGGGTTTATCCTCATCAACTTTTCCTGGATCCTCATCTTCGACATCCTCATCGTCTTTGGTGGCATCATCATTGCCATTACCATTACCGTTTCCATTGTTCCCGTTGTTATCCGTGTTGCCCTGGTCTGGGTTTTTATCTTTATCTTCGTCTTCATTACCCTCGTCTTCAGTAGGAGTATCTTGTTCCAGATCCTCATCCTCGGCTGGCTCTTCAATATCTTCCTCTTCCTCAGGCTCTTCTTCAATAGCACTAGGAATCTGTACTGTAGCACTAGCAGGGTCGCTTCGTTGATTATCAACGATGGCTACGACAGAAAAAGTATATTTACTTCCCGGTGTAGGGTTTGGAATGGTTAAACTAGTATCCTTCGATTTTTTCAGAACACTTTTTGAGCCGCCGTCAACAGACATTTGGACTTCAAATTGTGGATCTCCATCACTGTGAGACCATGAAAGCTGTATTTCGTTGCTTTCCTGATTATAAGACGCACTGACACTAGGTGTATCTATTTTCTCATATTCTGTGGTAACTTGTGTTGGCTCGTGGCCTTTAACATAGTATTCATAACTGATTCTATCACTTGGAGTGTATTGATTGGCTTTCACTACAGGATTCGACCCTTTAATGACACCAACTTTTGCAACACTGCTCGGCTGTTCAAAGTCTTTCGTTGTTTTTGATTGGGCCATGTGTTCCATCAAATTCTTAAAGATGTATTTTGGTATTCTTTGAGATGAATCGCCTAGGTATTCCATCTTTTTACCTGCATTATTATCATAACCCGCCCATATGGCAACGGTATAGTTAGTCGTGTAACCAGCCATCCAGCTGTCCTTTACCCCTGAAGCAGGTATGTTGTTTGCTGCACGTTGCTCGGGAGTGAAGTTAGTGGATCCAGTCTTACCAGCGACTGGAAGCCCAGGTATGTTGGCCAATCTCCCTGTTCCGTAACTTTCTGTCATGACGCTTTTCAGCATATCCGTGACGATGAAAGCCGTGGAATCTTTCATGACAGGTTTTGTTTCTGTTTTGTTCTTGATGGTTGTTTTATCACGTAATACAATTTTCTTGACGGTATGTGGTTCGTTATAAATCCCACCATTACCAAAGGCCCCATATGCACCGGCAAGTTCTAGAGTGGAAACATCTGTGCCACCGCCAATTGAAGCAGATTCGTTGATTTCCTTATCTTTATCAAAAGGAACGCCAAGGTCAATTGCAAAATCACGTGCACGTTCTTTCCCGACTTCTTGGAACGCTTTCAAGGCCGGTATGTTCAATGATCTCGCGAGAGCTTCTCGAATAGGAACCGTTCCATAATGAGTGCCTGATGCATTTTTGAGGGGAGTTCCATCAAAGTAGGTATACTCCTCATCTTTAATAGGTTGATAGGTTGACCAGTTTAAATATTCGACAGCTGGACCATAATCTAAGATAGGTTTGATTGTCGACCCTGGTGAACGCTTAGCATCTGTTGCATAGTTCCACCCGCGTTTGACGTTCGTGTTCCTGCCACCGCCAACGGCTTTAATTTCGCCTGTTTGCGTATCAAGCAAAGTAACACCGGCTTGTAGATCTTCACTTGGATAACTAACGATATCATTACTATTCAACATTTTATAAACGTATTCTTGGGCGTCTTTATCAATGGTCGTTTGGATTTCCAGACCATCTGTAAACACATTATAGTCACCCATATTTCCGACTTCTTCTATTACCAAATCTATGAAGGCATCATAAGCAGTCGTATCGATTTGGTTTTTATCGACTTCTTGAAGTCCGGCTGTTATTTTAACGTTTTGTGCCTTTTTCATTTCCTGTTCGCTAATATATCCATGTTTATTCATGAGATGAAGTACAATATCGCGACGTTCTTTTGCCCGTTCTGGATATTTATATGGATCATAGCGACTTGGGCTTTGCGGTAACCCGACAAGCATGGCCACTTCGTTAAGGTCCAATTTATCCAAGTCTTTCCCGTAATATGTTTGCGAAGCCGTCAGAATTCCGTTTGCACGATTGGCAAAGAAAATTTTGTTCACATACATTTCCAGTATTTCTTGTTTTGTATATTTTCTTTCTAGCTGTATGGCCAGCCACATTTCTTGGACTTTCCTTTTAATCGTTTTATCAGGTGTTAAATAAGAGCGTTTGATAACCTGTTGGGTTAAAGTACTAGCACCTTCTGAACCAAAGCCATTTTTGACATTGGCGAGGACTGCGCTGCCTAAACGAAGGAAGTCAACCCCATGGTGGGAATAAAAACGGGAATCTTCTGTTGCCAGGAATGCGTCTTCGACTAGTTCAGGTATATCTTCATAATTGACAAAGTCACGATTCTCAGTGCCGACCTCTCCAAGTAATTTACCTTCTTCATCAAGGATCTTCGAGGTAACGGGGTCTTTTAAAAGGCTTTCGTCGAGCTTGGGAGCATCACTGATAAAGTAAGCTAATGTAGCTCCTCCAGCAACTAAACAAATAATTCCAATTGTAACGAGAATGAGAAAAACTCGCTTAAGCATGTTCGTGGGTTTTTTCGGCCCTTTTTTTGGTGCCTTCTTCTGTGCCTGACCCTGCTTTCTACGTTCTTCTCTTGTATTATATTTTTCAGCCATTACAGCTAACCTGCCTTTCTAGAAAAAAACTAAAAATTTTCTGCGATAAGTAAATCTACTACTTTAATATAGTCAATTCTCGGTTGAAAGCCAAGCGCAATCTTCTTTGAACTGGTCTTGACCTCTTCAAGGGTAATGGATTTGCGTCCACCGTCTTTCATCCGATTCCAATACAACACCAGTTGTTCGGAGCTCATTAAGTATATACTATCCGTCGCAGAAAAGCGGATAATAACAAATGCAATTCCATCATGCTGAACGATTTGCTTCATATGTTCAACTTGGTGTTCGTGAAAATTCTTGAGAGGGAAAGAGTTCCTATTTTTTGTTTCCTTGGCCTCAAAATCAATATATCTACCTTTATAGACCCCATTGTAATCCGTGGTCGATGCTTGCTTGAAGTAAGCTTCTTTAATAACGGCAGCACTTCTTTTGGGATAGTGGACATCCACAATTTGTACGGGTGTCGGCTTTTTATGTATGACAGCAATCCCGTGCGCTAAATAATACTGATTGGTTTCATTCAAATCATCCTCTAATGTTTTTCCACGATTACTGTAACTGAACTTCTTTAGTGGACTTTTCCTTTCTTTCATGGGCTGCGGTACGAACTTCCGTCCGTTGGGATAATTGAATGCCACTTTTACCCCTCCTTTTTTTTCACCTATCTATATTAGCAAAAAAAGAATCCAAAATGTGAATAAAAAGAATTGTTTCTTAGAACGATAGGATTTAACAATTGAAAAATGTCATAATTCCTGGAAATGGTGGTTCTTATGTATCAGATTACAAGCATGGAAAAGCAATTGTTATCTATTATAAAAGGTCAAACTGCTAAATGGAACAAAGATAATATATCCAGAACCCAAGCTTATGAAAAATTCTTCCTACTTCATCCTGAAATAAAATGGTCCTTTCTAGCAGGGATGGTTTCCCGTAATGCAGGTTGGAATATGTGTGATCTTAAAGGGGTCTGGTATTCGCAATTATTAGGTTCTAAATATAAACGTCAGTTATTCCTTGCTTACGAAGAAGCGAATTGGCGGATTTTTGAGGATGCCTATCCGCAGTTACTCATCTATCATTATTCGACGAAATTTAAGCGCCCTTTGTTTCACTTATGTCCATATTTTTTTATTACTGATTTCATCATAAATGAGTGGTACTCTTTTTGGGAGGATGGAAATCAGGAAAGATTAATCACCGCCCTTATTATAAATGAACAGAATATCATTGAACCCATCATAAAAAAGCGATCTCTCGTATTTCATTCCATCTTATTTTTTCTACAGGATTGTATGCATTTTAGCACCGTATTATTTCCCACATGTAAAGGGGTGTTATATGGCGCATCCGTTTCTCATTTTCGGAATCTAGATGAAAGAATCGAATTGGGGAAAAGATTGGCTGATCTTCTTTTTAGGAAAGAGCTTTTTCCATTATTTTTGGAATTCGCCAGTCGAACGGAGCCGACCGGATCGAGGTTTGATTATGAACAGTACAGAAAGATACCCAGGCTACATGAAACGCCGATGCTGCGTATGGTTTATCCAATCATCGATCATCATCCCATTCTCCCGGAGAAATGGTGTATAAAGAAAAGATTAAAAAAAGAATGGTTTTTCGAACCGCAGTGGAAAGAAAATCCTCTTTTGACCGATTGGTTCGATCGTAAACAAAAACAATTGCATACGGTCATCTTGCTCAAAAAGCTGGTCTTGAAAAAGAAGTAGGGAAGGCGATGTTTCCGCCTTCCCTGATGTGTGGTCATACCCCTATTCGTTTAGGTAGAGGGTTTGTTTTCACCACTAAGTTTTGGATTACCTTTTCCTGCCTTTTCTGCCGGCGGCTTTTGTCGTTTTTCGTTTTTTTGCTGTCTGCTTTCATTCGACTGCAAATAAATCACCTCCTGCTTGTATTCTTGTTTAAAATGGCCAGCTTCATTCGCTCCATATTGTCGAAGGCCCCTATAAATTAAGAAAATTCCACTTTCTTTGCCGATTCCCTTCTAGTTTTGTCAACCTAGAAGGGCTTTTTATTTAAAAAAAGAATAGTAACAGGTATAGAATGGGAGGGGTCAGCATGATCAATAAAAGTGTAGCAACAGAAGAAATTTTAAGTATGATAGCTGAAATCAGTACCAGTCTGGATCAATTGGAAAATGCTTATGGTGAGACCATGAATACGGCTCGTTGTAAGCTATGGGCGGAGCAGCACAATTTAGTGGATGACGCACAGGAAGCGATGGAGAAAGCCGGGGATTTCTTGGTTGAGACAGAAGAAATAAGCCGACCTTATCCCGTTAAATCAATAAAATCAATGATGGTACCCAAAATTTTAGCAGAAGTTTAAGTGTATAAGTATGAGTCGCTAGAATTTCATTTTTTCATCAATTCGATTATACTGTTGGAAACATGCTACGGAGGAATTCATCGTGCAAAAAGAGAAACTTCAAAAATTAACCGAACAATTAATACATTACGTAAGTCAAGCGAATGAAGTTTATGAAAGTGTTCGAAAGGAAGGAATAGAAAAAGACTTCTTTACGGAGGTCAAGCCGTTTGCCGATCAAGTCCAAGCAAATTGTGCGGAATGGGAGCATGGTATAAAAGAGTGGATGAAAGAAACGCCATTCAAACATCTATTTCCTGAGCAAATCGAACAAACGGCCAATAATCTTTCGGATGTCGCGGTTCAGGCATTCTTTCCGAAGACCAGCTATAAACGGTTTAAAAGCCATGTTCAATCCATTGAGTATATCCTTCACAATGTGAAATCAGAAGTGGACAGATTACTATCATGATCTTCCAAACACTAAAATCCTCTTTTTTCATATAATAATGGAACCATGTCAGGAAAAAAGAGGAGACGCATAGAACATGATGAGATCGGATTATAATCCTGTCTTCCCTAATCAAGAGCAGTACCCGCAATCCATGCCTGAATACTGGGGGGGATATCAGCAACCAATGCCGTACCCTCAGCAGTCACCCATTCAGGACCCGAATATGCACCATTACTCTCCCCAGTATAATGGAGGCTTGGTGCCACCCTATCAAGACCCATACCAGCAACCTGCCTTTCCATCCTACCAACCGGTGCCACAACAGGCCATGAATACAGGGGCGGCCCCGGGCAGTAGTGTAATGCAGCCGATGCCACCGAATCAGACAATGCCACCCATGTCACCAATGCCACCTATTCAACCTATGTACCCCAATCAACAAATGCCTGTCAATCAATACATGCCAAAACAAACTCAAGGCTTCAACCCTTTTGATAACCCGCTACAGCCGACGAAACGACCTCCGCAAATGCAACAACAAGTTTATAACCCATATCCAAAACAACAATTCATGCAAAAGCAGCAGCCTTCGGGAATTAAGTCTGTCATGAACCAATTTAAAACACAGGACGGATCGATGGATATTACAAAAATGATGAATACAGCTGGACAAATGATGAATACGGTCTCTCAAGTTTCTTCGATGGTCAAGGGAGTAGGGGGGTTCTTCAAAGTTTAGATGGGTAAAATAAAAAAGTAGACGTAAAAAGTGACCCAGCCACTTTTTACGTCTACTTAAGTTTGCCCTAATTCAATCGTTGATCTCAATTCGATTCCCTTTCACTTTAGGCAGATTAAGCGTTAGGATGCCATCGCGATGCCTAGCCCTTACATTTTGTTCATCGATTGGTTTTAAAAAGGAAATGGTTTTTGTTAACTGACTAGATGATTGCGTATTTTGAATGAAGCCTGGGGGTTGGCGAAACTTTTCCCCTACTTTGGACTTCGTGGAGATGGTCACGGATTGTGGCAATAAATCGATGGAAATTTGGCTCCTGGGAATACCGGGCAAGCTTGCGGTAAGGATATATTCCGAATTTGTTTCATCAAGGTAGATGGGGAAAGTTTGTTCTTTAGCTGAGCCAAAGAATCCGTCCAGGGACTGTAGCATGCCTCTGGCGGGCCTTTCAGAGAACAAACGATCCATTTTGTTAATGAAGTGGGTAAAAGGTTCTTTTCTTTCTTGGGGTTGATCATTCTTTTCAAAAGGGGTCATCACGGTCCTCCTATCTAAAAAACTCCTTTGCCTATAGGCTATGTAGAGGCTAAAGATGTGTGAATGGACATAAGTGGTTTAGATATAGACCCACGGGGAATAACAATATTAAACATAATCTTGGGGATGGGGGATTGAAGATGACTGGAAGCAGTAATTTATCATACATAGATCGAGGCGAAGGAAAAGATACACTATTGTTTATTCATGGATTTTGCGGGAGCCATGAATATTGGCAGAAGCTAATTCCAAACTTGCAGAAAAAGTATAGAGTCATTGCGGTCGACCTGCGTGGCCATGGAGCAAGCGAATCGAATGTAACATCTTTTTCTATTGAAGATATGGCTGAGGATATTGCACTCTTTTTAGAAGACCAGGATATCGAGCAGGTATATTTATTCGGGCATTCTCTAGGAGGCTATATAACTTTGGCCTTTGCTGAGAAGTTCCCGGAAAAATTGAACGGATTCTCACTTATTCATTCTACTGCTTTTCCGGATGATGAGGGAGGGAAGGAAGGGCGCATGAAGGCAGTTGAAAAAATTGAGGCTGATGGTATGCCGCCTTTCATTGATGGACTCATCCCTAAGTTATTTGCGGATTCCAATGACCCTCAAATCGAGCAGGTTAAGAGGATTGGATATCAAACGAGGGAAACAGCGGCAATTGGATCGTTACATGCTATGAGAAATAGAAAAGATAAAAATTACGTCTTACAGGATACCAAGCTACCAGTCCTTTTGGTCGCAGGTGAAAAGGATAAAGTCATCGCCCCGGAAAAGACCTTTTCCATAAAGGGTAAGAATATAAAAGAGGTAGTCCTAGAAGGATGCGGCCATATGGGAATGCTTGAAGACCCTGAAAGGCTTGCGAGTGAAATTGAACATTTCATTGAAGAAGTCAAATAGTAGAAGGTGAAAATTTTATCAATTGGTGAAAGCTAAAATTACACTAACTATGGACCTAAGCAGTTTTAGGTCTTTTTTTGTTTGGCAGTATATCCCAACTGGTCAACCAAACGTTTATTCGGTAAACTATTATGTACAAAGAGGTGACTAGTATGATTGGAAAGAAATCACTTTCGGAATTAATAAAAGAATTAAGGGAAAATGAAAATATCATTAATTGGCATGAAATTGAACCGCGGGAAGCGAAGACGAGACCGTTGCCTTCCAGCGTTGACGATAGAATTAAAAATGCTTTGCAAAAAAGAGGGATTGGTGACCTGTATAGCCATCAATACACAGCATATGAAACATTGAGGAAAGGAGAAAATATTGTAGCCGTAACCCCTACGGCTTCGGGAAAAACACTATGTTATAACCTTCCAGTGTTACAATCCATTGCAGAAAATGGGGAAAACCGTGCGTTGTATATTTTCCCGACTAAAGCTCTAGCCCAAGATCAGAAAAGCGAACTGAACGAGATAATCAGTGAAATGGGGATAGACATCAAAAGCTACACCTACGATGGGGATACTTCGCCTGCCATTCGCCAGGTGGTGAGAAAGGCTGGTCATATCGTGATTACAAACCCGGATATGTTGCATTCGGCCATTTTACCGCATCATACAAAGTGGGTGAGTCTCTTTGAAAATCTCAAGTATGTCGTCATTGATGAACTCCATACATATAGGGGCGTGTTTGGAAGCCATGTTGCCAATGTCATTAGAAGGTTGAAACGAATCTGTAAATTTTATGGAAGTAATCCGATCTTTATATGTACATCCGCTACAATCGCCAACCCGAAGGAATTGGCGGAGCAGCTAACTGGTAATCCCATGCGCTTAATAGATGATAACGGAGCGCCTAGCGGTAGAAAACACTTCGTTTTTTATAATCCGCCAATTGTTAATAAGCCCTTGAACATCAGGAAAAGTGCAACTGTAGAGGTTAACAACCTAGCAAAGGAATTCTTGAAGAATAAAATCCAGACCATCGTTTTTGCTCGTAGCCGAGTTAGAGTGGAAATCATATTAAGTCATTTGCAGGACCTCGTGAAAGGTCAAATCGGGTCGAAATCCATTAGGGGCTATCGCGGAGGATATCTCCCAAAACAAAGAAGGGAAATAGAACGGGGCTTAAGGGAAGGCGATATTCTAGGTGTTGTCAGTACGAACGCTTTAGAATTGGGAGTGGATATAGGGCAGTTACAGGTATGTGTCATGACAGGATACCCGGGAAGTGTGGCGAGTACATGGCAACAGGCTGGGAGAGCAGGGAGAAGGCATGGGGAAGCTTTGATACTGATGGTGGCAAGTTCTACCCCCATAGATCAGTACATTGTACAAAATCCAGAATACTTTTTTGACCGTTCTCCTGAGTCGGCCCGGATTAATCCGGAAAACTTAATTATTCTGGTTGACCATTTAAAGTGTGCCGCTTACGAACTCCCTTTTAAGGAAAATGAAGAATTTGGTCCCTTGGATGTGAAAGAAATTTTGGAGTATCTAGTGGAAGAAAGGGTTATTCACCAAAATGGTGATACATTCTACTGGGCCAATCAATCTTTCCCGGCTGGAAATATCAGTTTACGGTCTGCGTCCCAAGAAAATGTCGTTATAGTCGATCAATCAGAAACGGCAAATGTAAAAATAATCGGGGAAATGGATAGGTTTAGCGCTATGACACTCCTACATGATGAGGCAATTTATTTACATGAAGGAGTCCAATATCAAGTTGAAAAACTAGATTGGGAACATAAAAAGGCATATGTGCGGGAAGTGGACGTGGAATATTACACAGATGCAAACTTAGCCGTACAGCTAAAAGTACTGGAAATAGATAAAACGGTCAATACGAGGGAATCGTCAATCAATTATGGCGATGTTACCATCAATATCTTACCAAGCATCTTTAAAAAGATAAAACTAACGACATTTGAAAACATAGGGTCAGGTCCCATTTACTTACCAGAGGAAGAACTGCATACTAGCGCAACTTGGTTGGAAATAAAAGAAGTTGATTCCACACTTGGCGAAAAAACACTGGAGCAGCTCCTACAAGGGGTTGCTAATGTTTTGGGACACGTAGTTCCCATTCTTGTTATGTGCGATAGGAATGATATCCATGTTGTTGCCCAAATAAAAGCGGCACATACCCAGCTACCCACTATATTTATGTACGATCATTATCCAGGTGGAATAGGGCTAGCTGAAGATGTTTATAAGCGTTTTGACCAGGTGAAAGAGGCAGCGAAGAATCTTATAAGAAAATGCCCATGCAAAGATGGGTGCCCTTCATGTATAGGGACTGAAATAGAAGGGGTACGTGCCAAAAAGAGAAGTGTGGAGTTGCTAGACCAATTTTAGTTGAAAGAAAGAACGAGTTAATTTTAAAGCTCTCCGGATGTTGAACCTGTATTTTCGGTAAAACCATTCAATGGCCGGATTACATGAATAGAGGTGTAGCTTTTTGTCATTGAAAAATAAACTGAATCGCATGAAGCCCCATATGAACCATGAAACACAAGATAGACAACCACTGATAAAGGAATGCGACGACATGGTGAAAACTGACATTCCATTTCTTGAAAAGTGGCTTGGAAATGACACGAGTGCCTACCATTTTGATGGAGATTATTGCTTCGTCCGTGAAGTTCGTTATCCCTTGGAACATAAACATGGTTTGTATTCGTTCCTGGAGTTGAAGGGGATAGTAAAGGCATGGAATCAATCTTCTGTAGAGCACCCCTTGTCTGCTAAAGGGATTAAGGGCGAAGATCTCTTTTTCTTTGATACGGAAACGACAGGACTAGGTGGTGGGGCAGGCAACACCATCTTTTTACTGGGTTACGCTTATTTTGAAGGGGATGAAGTCGTCGTCAAACAGCATATCCTGCCCCAGCCTGGTAGTGAGGTCCCGCTTTACCAAAGCTTTCTTGAGAACATCAATTATGAAACACTTGTTACGTATAATGGAAAGGCATTTGACTGGCCACAGTTAAAAACAAGGCATACCTTGATAAAGGAACATGTCCCGAAGCTTCCGGAATTCGGTCACTTTGATTTATATCATGCTTCAAGACGGCTCTGGAAAGATAAATTAGAACGAGTGAAATTATCTGCAGTGGAAACGGACATTTTAGGGTTTGAACGCGAAGATGATATCCCAGGGTACTTGGCACCAATGATTTATTTCGATTTTGTTGAACGGAAGAATCCGGACATTCTTTTTGGGATCATGAAACATAATGAATTGGATATTTTATCGCTAATCACCTTGTATATTCACTTGTCCCGAAAAATCCTACAAATGGACGGATATACGGAAGAATCATTGGAGATTGCCCGTTGGTTCGCCTACTTAGGGAAAAAGGAAGACTCTGTGGAGGCGTATGAAAAAATAAGGGAAGTCGGAAATGAGGAAGACCGGATCTCGGCAGGTCATGCAATAGCTTTTCAGAAAAAGAAACAAGGGAAATTTGACGAGGCACTTACAATCTGGAAGGAAGTAGCGTTAAATGGGATACCTCGGTTGAGGATTCAGGCTCAGATTGAATGCGCAAAAATTTTGGAGCACCAATCCAAGAATCCCGCTGCTGCCCTTACTTGCAGCAAGAAGGCATATCAAGAAATGCTGGAAATGGGCAATGGGAATAGGCTGAACTTGGAGAAAAAACTTTTGGAATTAGAAAAAAGGATGTTGCGGCTTGAAAGAAAAAATAGACTCCTACAATAAAAGCTCTAATGATTAATAAGTAACTACCAATTGCCAAATTCTTCTTGTGATAAAAATGTAGTAAACAAGTATTGTAGCCTCAAGTCATAATGTGTAAAATGATAGTCGTCGAGGATGAATGTAGAAACATCCATCCGTTCAATAAATTTAATAGTGAAAGCGGAGCGAAGAAATGTATAAAACCACATTATTTCTATTTTTTGTTGTCCTATGTTTGACGATTGTTTTATTTACATCATTAAAAGATAGTTTTTATTCTTTTTTATAAAAAGCACGAGGTAAAGCTGCCCACATAAGATGAAAGGTAGTTTGAATTTTCCTTGATTATTGGATTAATTGATATAAATAGGTTATTTCATCAGTACACGTCTACCCTTTTTTTCATAGTCTGTAATGGTAAGGCAAAACTTATCTTGATGAAAGGGGACGAATTATATATGTATTTTCGTAATTGTGGGGGATATCACTCAAATGTAATGGGAGCACACTCAAATGTAATGGGAGCACACTCCAATGTAATGGGGGCACAATCCAATGTAATGGGAGCACACTCCAATGTAATGGGGGCACAATCCAATGTGATGGGAGCAAAATCCAATGTAATGGGGGCACAATCCAATGTGATGGGAGCGCAACACTATCCGACTGCTGTTTCTCCAGTACATGGTCAAACCCAGGCTCTTCCTACGCAAACGGCACCGGCACAAGTATCTCCTACTCAGCAATACGTAAACACAAATGTATCTAATACAGTGATTCCTGTTATTCACCCATCTCATACAACAACCGTTAATAAACATTGCAACACATATAAACACTATTTCCCGCATACTCAATCTGTAGTGAACGAGTGTTACACTCAAAACTTGATTTGTGGTATGCCGCCAGTCAATCCTTGCTGCCCACCTAGGCAATTTGGATACTGAAAAAATTAAGGGCCTAATAAGCCCTTATTTTTCTTACATAATGTCTGAAAGGGGGAGTGGTCTTTAGATGAAGGTTTTGTATCTAACTGGTTATAAAGCATTCGAATTAGGGATATTTAAAAATGATCATGAAGGCGTACAATACATAAAAAAAGCGATTAGGCAACGGCTCATTCCCTTAGTCGAGGATGGACTTGAATGGGTGATTATTTCCGGCCAGTTAGGATCGGAGCTATGGGGGGCTGAGGTGGTATTCGAGGTGAAAGAGGAGTACCCTTCCTTAAAATTGGGTGTGCTTACTCCTTTTTTGAATCAGGAAGAGTCATGGAATGAGACGAATCAGGATTTCTACCGTTCCATTTTGACACGTGCCGACTTTGTCGAATCAATTTTCAAGAAGCCTTATGAAGGACCACAGCAGTTGAAAGTTAAAAATCGTTACATGGTCAAGAAAAGTGATGCCATGTTGATTGTTTTCGATCCTGAAAAGGAAGGATCTGCAAAATATCCATATTATGAAGCCATGAAAAAAGCGGAATCCCTAGCCTATCCCATTTACCAGATTAGCTTTGACGATTTGCAGCAAGTAGCGGAAGAGGATAACTGGGCTAACGATTAAACCATAAAGCAATAAATCATGGACTAAATGTTGTTTCCAGAGCATAATCATATTATGATGAAAATTAGAAACAAAAGGTAGTCCTGCAAGTCGTAAAAAATTTGTCCTTATTTTAAATAAAAATGTGTTTGTTTGACAAATCCAAGCAGATTTGAAAAAATAATAAAAAGTCGATTGTATTGGCGAAAGTATTGAGGTGAAGTCTTATGCTATCCGATAAGATAAAATTAACGGCTAAAGATATTCTTGAAAAAGATTTTAAAACGGCTATGCGAGGTTATAAACCTGAAGATGTAGACCAGTTTCTAGATCTTATCATCAAGGATTATGAAGTGTTTCATCAGGAAATTGAAGATCTTAAACAAGAAAATCTTAAATTGAAAAAACAAACCGAAGAGAATCCGAAACGTCCGAGTCAACCTGCTCCAGGAGCAACTCCTGGTACTACAAACTTTGATATTTTAAAACGGTTATCCAACTTAGAAAAGCATGTCTTTGGAAATAAACTGTTCGATTAATTGCTTGGTTTTATTTCTTTTTTGAAATTGTATTGTGTTTTATTTGTTTATGGGTTATAATCATTAATGTTATGTTAACGTTTGGGTAATTGCTGCTGCATTTATGCAGTTGAGGAAAGTCCATGCTCGCACGGGCTGAGATGCCCGTAGTGTTCGTGCCTGGCGAAAAAATAAGCTTGGGCAGCAGTCTTTGACTGTTGACGGCCGGGAAAATGCCTAAGTCCTTTTGGATATGGCATGAATACCTATAAAAGTGCCACAGTGACGGAGCCTTTGCAGAAATGCAAAGGGTGGAACGAGGTAAACCCCACGAGCGAGAAACCCAAATTAATGGTAGGGGCGCTTTCTTCCTTGGAATTGAACGAGGAGAAGGACAGAAGCATTGCTTCTGTAGATAGATGATTACCGCCGAAGTACGAGACGCAAGTCGCTTGCAGTACTGAGGAACAAAACATGGCTTACAGAACGTTACCATATAACAATTAAAGAACAACTCTCCTTGTGAAAGGAGAGTTTTTGTTTTGTTTATGAAATTTTATCTAATCTAAATATGTCAAAACAATGTCGGATTTCCCCTTCTTAACACTACGTGTGTAAAATACTTTATCATGGAAGTATAAACTAGTGTACTATCGGAGGTTTTCAACATGAGGGATATGCAGGTTGGTTTTCCGGAAGTGTTTTCATTGGCTGATACCATGCTGCAGCAAATGCAGGAGGGGGCTTTGGTCTATACTGAAGAAGGATTAATTATCCAATGGAATAAGGCGGCGGAGAAAATTATCGGATACTCTGATTTTAAACAATGTGGCCATTTATTTCCTTCTTTATTTGCCAGTGAGCATGAGGTTGAAATGATGAGTAAGGAATTACGAAGTAGTCAATCCTATACTGGCTCTCCAATTATGATCCGTAAAAATGGAGAGCGATTTAAAAGTAAAATGAAAATTAGTGGAATCTCATTAAAGGGACAAATGTTTTACTCTGTTATTTTTGATCATCATGATTTTCGGGTAAGGGAAGAAACAGAAAGGATCCTTGCTGAAAAAATTTTCATGAATATTGAAGAGAGTGTCTTATATACGGACAAGCATGGTGTCATTCTATCCGTGAACCCAGCCTTTCAAATCGTGACAGGATATACAGAAGAAGAGGCAGTTGGAAAAAAGCCAAATATTCTTCAATCCGGATATCATAAAAAAGATTTTTATGATGCCATGTGGAAAGAGATAGGGGAATGTGGAAGATGGAGCGGAGAAATCTGGAATAGACGAAAAAATGGTGAGGTTTTCCTTGAGTGGTTAACGATTCTTGCCATTACGAATGAATCTGGAGAAGTCACACACTATGTTGCGTTGTTTTCTGATATCACCGATAGGAAGCATCAGGAAAATCAACTGCAAAAACTGATTCGGTATGATGCTTTGACAGGAATGGCTAACCGTTCTTTATTGAATGAAGAGCTGTGCCGCTTAATCGAAATGTCTGAAAAATACAATCAAACACTCGCTGTGTTACACTTAGACCTTGCACGATTTAAAGCGATTAATGAAACACTAGGTCATGGATATGGGGATTTATTGCTGAAAAAAGTTGCAGCAAGAATAAAGAGAATGTTGAAAAACGAAAATGTGATTGCACGAATTGGCGGCGACGAGTTTATCATTGTCTTGCCCCATTTAAAGCATGTAAAAGAAGCTGTCCACGTCTCTGAGGATGTCATTTCAACACTCAAACAGCCTTTTTATTTATATGACGAAGAGGTATATACATCAGTTAGTGTAGGAATTAGTTTATATCCCTTTGATGGCTCACAGGTTGAAACATTATTAATAAATGCTGAAAAATCGTTACAAAAAGCGAAGGCCAATGGGGTTAATAGCTTTGAATTATATCATGAAGATTTACAAACGGGGAATGATACCCGGAGAAGAACAATAGAAAATAGGCTACATACAGCAATCGAAAACAACGAGCTTCAGGTTCACTATCATCCGCAGGTCCATCTTGAAACAGGGAAAGTGGTGGGTGTGGAAGCACTCCTGCGTTGGAGTGTTCCTGAATTAGGACAGGTTTCTCCTGCCGAGTTCATTCCTATTGCGGAAGAAACGGGACTGATCATCCCAATCAGCCATTGGGTCATTAAACAGGCATGTGAGGAAATTAGAAAATTCCATATTTCTGGGTATCCTGATTTAAAGGTAAGTATCAATATATCAGGATTGCATTTCACCCAGGAAAACTTTGCGAAAGAAGTCATTGGCCTCATACAAGACACTAACATCAATCCCCATCGTGTGGAGTTGGAATTGACCGAAAGCATAATCATGCCTAATGCCCAGAATTCGATAAAAAAATTAGTCGCACTCAAGCAACAAGGATTTAAATTGTCCATTGATGATTTTGGGACTGGTTATTCATCATTGAGTTACTTGCGAAAATTCCCTATTGATACTCTTAAAATCGATCAAAGTTTTATTAAAAACGTAGATAATGACAAAGATGACTCGGCAATAGTGATAGCGATTATTACTATGGCTAAGACGCTTAATCTGGAAATCATAGCAGAAGGCGTGGAACTTAAAAAGCAAGTAGACTTTTTGAAAACGCAAAAGTGTGATATCATTCAAGGGTTTTACTTGTCAAAACCGTTACCCGTTACTGAATTGCATGACTTTTTGGAAATGTGGAAACCGATTTTGATTATAGGAAAGAAGGTGCATGACGAATGAAACAATTCGATATTATTGCAACATCAGCAATGGGATTGGAATCTATTGTTGCAAAGGAAGTCCGTGACTTGGGTTACGACTGTGAAGTTGAAAACGGAAAAATTATGTACAAAGGGGACCAAATGGCCATAGCCCGCTCTAATTTATGGTTACGTAGTGCCGATCGTGTGAAAATTAAGGTCGCTGAATTCAAGGCGTATTCCTTTGATGAGCTGTTTGAAAAAACCAAAGCCTTGAATTGGGAAGATTACCTATCTGTAGATGTTGAGTTTCCAGTCAGCGGTAAATCAGTTAAATCCCAGTTGTATAGTGTTCCTGATTGTCAGGCCATCGTGAAAAAAGCGATTGTCGATCGATTGAAAAGTAAGTATAAGCAAGTTTCCTGGTTTGAAGAGACAGGCCCATTATTTAAAATTGAAGTATCGATTTTAAAAGATTTAGTAACACTTACGATAGATACATCAGGAGCTGGATTACATAAACGTGGCTACCGCACTGGGCAAGGTGAAGCACCTCTTAAAGAAACCTTGGCGGCAGCGTTGGTAATGCTCACGAACTGGAAACCAGATAAACCATTCATCGACCCATTCTGTGGTTCCGGGACGATTCCTATTGAAGCGGCATTGATTGGACAGAATATTGCTCCTGGATTTAACCGTGACTTCATTTCCGAAACCTGGTCTTGGATGGATAGCAAGGTTTGGGATGAAGCGAGAACCGAAGCTGAGGATTTGGCTGATTACGATCAGTATTTGGATATTTCAGGATGTGATATTGATCACCGCATGGTCGAAATCTCAAAAGCCAATAGTTTCGAAGCAGGTCTTGGAGATTTGATTGATTTCAAACAAATGCAGGTGAGGGATATCTCGACGAGGAAGGAATATGGCGTCATTGTGGGGAACCCACCATATGGGGAACGTCTTGGTGAAAAGAAAGCCGTTGAGCAGATGTATAAAGAGATGGGAGAGGCATTTAAAAAGCTTGATACATGGTCTATTTACATGATTACCTCAAACCCGGACTTTGAACAGTTTTATGGGAAACCAGCTACGAAAAAAAGGAAGCTGTTCAATGGATTCATTAGGACGGACTTTTATCAATATTGGGGAAAAAGGCCGGCAAGACAACCTAGAGGCGAATAAGTAGGTATAATATAATATAAGATTTTGAAAAGTCAGGACATTTTATCTAAAGTGGGTTCTATTCTTGATTATCCCTTCCATTTCTGTTATTCTGATAGTGAATTATTTTTGTTCAGATTTAAGGAATACCTTATTAATCAGTGAGCAAGGATAGTAATATAATGTGTGGCAAACACACTAGGAGGCAACAAAAATGGAACAAGGTAAAGTAAAATGGTTTAACGCAGAAAAAGGTTTTGGATTCATCGAACGCGAAGGTGGAGACGATGTATTCGTACATTTCTCAGCTATCCAAGGAGAAGGTTTCAAAACACTTGAAGAAGGCCAAGATGTTACATTTGATGTAGAACAAGGTCAACGCGGACCGCAAGCATCAAACGTAAACAAAGCTTAATTCAACCTTATAGTATTTACAGACAGGCTCTCTAGGGAGTCTGTCTTTTTGTTTTTTGGCAATCCCTAGCAATATAAACACCATAGTACATAAAACTTTTTAATAGCCATGACAAAATACCTTGACTATGTGAAGGAATTGAAGGATAATATACTTTTGCCTAGATATATTTTAAAACCTGAATTCATATACTTAAGATAGATAAAAGGGGAGACCAGGATGCTAAAAACACTGCCTTTTTCGGTAACAAAGGAAGATTCTTTTTATGATAAGCTTTCAGAATGGATGGGTGATGTTTTTTACGATATTCTTCCCGAAAAAGGATTCGAGCTACGCGACGAACAAATATTCATGGCTTTTCAACTAGAAAAGGCCTTTAAGGAAAAAAATATAAGTTTCGCAGAAGCTGGTGTAGGGACGGGTAAAACATTGGTTTATCTGTTATATGCAATCTGTTATGCCAGATACACCAATAAACCGGCAATCATTTCCTGCGCTGATGAGACTTTGATTGAACAACTCGTTAAAGAAGAAGGCGACATACAAAAAATAAAGAGCGCCTTAGGTATTGAAGTGGATGTTAGGCTTGCGAAATACCACGATCAATATGTATGCCTAAAGAAGCTGGATCATGCTGTGAATCATGAGGATTCTGAGGGCATCGATCAGCTATTTGATGAACTCCCTAAATTTGTGCATAACAATTCATCTATGAATGCTTATACGCCTTATGGGGATCGTAAACAATATCCATACCTTAATGATGAAGATTGGTCTAAAGTAGGCTGGGACCAGTTACAAAATTGCTTTACCTGTGATAAACGTCAGCGTTGTGGACAAACACTTTCCCGTGATCATTACCGGAAATCAAGTGACTTAATCATTTGTTCACATGATTTCTTCATGGAACATGTTTGGACGAAAGATAAGCGCAAGCGTGAAGGACAACTACCGTTATTGCCAGAACATAGTTGTGTAATCTTCGACGAAGGTCATTTACTCGAATTCTCTGCACAAAAGGCTCTAACATATAAAGTGGGTGAACAAACCCTCGCTTCAGTTTTGGAGTTGTTAACAGCTAATCAAGTGCGTGAGGAAACGCTGTACATCATAGAAGATTTAATTGATATAAACGAAGAGTTTTTTGATTTGCTCGACGAAAAGGCAATTCATGTAAGTGGTTCAAACCGATATGAAATACCGATGTCGAAAGAAATCACCAATTTTGCTAAAAGACTTCATGAAAAGGTGGAAGAACTAGAAGAAAGCCTTGTTTTTGAATCGGAAATGTATACGATTAACGACTATGATTTGAAAGTCACTGAAGAGTATTTAGAACAGTTGGGATACTCACTTTCTCTCTTCGTGAAAGATGAACAAGCCGTTTCGTGGTTTGAAGAAAATGAAATGACTAAAACGTTGGTCATCATGCCTAGACTTGTCCAGGATATTTTATCTGAACAAGTATTCTCGAAAAAAATTCCATACATTTTTTCATCAGCGACCTTATCCGATAATAAATCATTCCAATATATTGCGGATAGCTTGGGGATTAAAAAGTTCGATAGCTTCTCGGTTGAATCTCCATTTGATTATGAAGAAGTGATGAAGATGAACATGCCGACCTTTGAAAAAGGAGATCGGTTAGCTAAACTCAATTATACAATGGGAACAATTGAGGAGAACAAAGGACGGACACTCGTATTGTTTCAATCAAAAGAAGAGTTGCTTTGGTTCAAGGAGAACTGCAGGAAGGGTGATTATCCTTTCTATTTTGAAGGTGAATCGGAGATTAGCGACCTTGTTAAAAAGTTTCAGGAAGAAGAGCATTCCGTTCTGTTCTCCTATCATTTATGGGAAGGCCTGGATGTACCGGGAGATTCATTGCAGAATGTAGTGATACACTCCCTCCCATTCCCGCCACATGATCCTGTATTCGAAGCTAAGAGGAACTCGGTCACCGATCCATTTGAAGCCGTTGACCTCCCGTATATGCTTCTTCGTTTACGTCAGGGTATTGGACGTTTAATCCGGACCAGCAACGACTCTGGAACTGTACAAATACTGATTGACAATGATTTATCAAATCAAGTTAAAGAAAAAATCATTTCTGTCCTTCCGGTATCTCTTTAATAAAAAAACATGTTAAGGTCCAAGGGAAATCCCCTTGGACCTTTTATGAATTCAATTCGTTCTGATGTGATTTTCCCTTGTATAATATGGTAAAGTGTAATGTGAAAGGGGATGTTTTATTTGACAGGTAGCGTGGAGCAAGTAGAAAGAGAATTTAAAGAATACGTCAAGAAAATATCGGCATATAACGAGGCGCTTGCACTCATATTCTGGGACTTGCGTACGGGAGCTCCCAAAAAGGGTGTGGAGCAACGATCTGAAGTGATTGGGGTGCTCTCCTCTGAAGTTTTCAATATGACCACAAGTTCCGAAATGAAGCGGTTTATTGATGAGCTCACAACAGAGAAAGCAGAACGAAAACTTAGTGAAGTAACGATGAAAATGGTACAGGAATGTAAGAAAACCTTTGAGAGAAATAATAAGATTCCAGCAGATGAATATAAGGAATTCGTGATATTACAATCCCGTTCGGAAAGTGCGTGGGAAGAAGCAAGGGAAAAAGCGGACTTTTCTATATTTGAACCTTACCTTGAGAGAGTTGTCGCCTATACTCGTAAATTTGTTGAATATTGGGGATACAAGGACCAGCCATACGATACTTTGTTAGATATGTATGAACCGGGTATGACCGTTGAGATCCTAGATCGAGTATTTGGTGAGCTTCAGGCGAGCATCGTTCCCTTGGTCAAGCAAATTGCCGATAGTAAGCATCAACCTGGGACAGATTTCCTTTATAAGGAATTTCCTAAGGAAAAACAACAGCAATTCAACCACGAAGTTTTAAAACAAATCGGGTACGATTTTAAGGCTGGTAGGCTTGATGAAACCGTCCATCCATTTGCAACTGGAATTAATAGAGGCGACGTTCGTGTTACGACCCGGTATGACGAACGTGATTTTAGAGGCGCAATTTTTGGCACCATCCATGAGTGTGGCCACGCTATTTACGAGCAGAATATTGCTGAGGAGTTAACGGGTACACTTCTCGATAGTGGGACTTCGATGGGAATCCATGAATCTCAATCTTTATTTTTTGAAAACTTCATTGGCCGAAGCTTAAGTTTCTGGAAAAACCAATATTCGCTTTTAAAGGAGTTTGCTCCCGAGCAGTTCGCGGATGTTGCACTTGAAGATTTCTATCGTGGAATTAATGAATCGAAGCCTTCTTTTATCCGTATTGAAGCCGATGAGTTAACATACCCACTACATATCATGATTCGCTATGAATTGGAAAAGGCTCTCTTTAATGGTGAGCTTGAAGTGAAGGACTTACCAAGTGCATGGAACAAAAAATACGAGGAGTATCTGGGTATCATACCTGAAGATGATGCAGTGGGTGTTTTGCAAGACGTCCATTGGTCTGACGGAAGTTTTGGGTATTTTCCATCCTATGCACTTGGCTATATGTATGCCGCTCAATTTAAACATGCGATGCTGCAGGATTTACCACAATTTAATGAACTTTTGGAAGCGGGTAACATTGAACCTATCAGGAATTGGCTTAACGAAAAGGTCCATAAATTCGGTAAGTTGAAAAAACCCTTAGAGATTTTGAAAGAAACAACGGGGGAAGGTTTGAATGTGCAATATTTAATCGAGTATCTAGAAGAAAAGTATAAAGCGGTTTATAAAGTTAAATAACATGGATAAAGTGAAGCCTTGGCAACTTGCCAAGGCTTTCTTTAATCACCATAATTTAAAACCCTTTGAACCTGGTGGGGCATTTTGAATGATATCAATAAATGGAATGGTATAGGCGAAAAGAATAAGTGCTGCGGTTATTCCAAGCCATAATTTCCAGTTTTCAAAAACGAGAGAAATTGTTGCATCCGCATTTGATTCACCTACTGGGAATTCTTCATTTCCCTTTGGAGCAAAGAAGGCCAATTGGATGAAAATAATAATATATAAAACGATTCCAATAAATAGTATGGTTCCACCGATTGCCTGGGCGATTTGATAAGGAATCCACTCAAGTGCCTGTGCTGACTCCCCATAAGTAGAAAAAGATGAGCGACGAGGTGCACCCAGTAGTCCGGCAATATGCATAGCCCCAGACATGATGGACATTCCGATTGCCCAAAAGATACCTTGAATGATGGCTAATTTATTAAGTTTTTTAGTCAATATCCGTCCAGTCAAATGAGGAACCAGCCAATAAGAAATGCCGAAAAAAGTTAGAATTACTGAAGTGGCCAATGTTAAATGAAAATGTCCCGTTACCCATATGGTATTATGAACAACCTGGTTCAATTGGTTCGATGCATTGACAAGTCCCCCGGCTCCAGCTGGGACGAAAGCCACCATCCCGATAAAAGGAACGGTAAAACGGGCATCGCCCCAAGGGAGTTTTAGGAACCATCCGAATAAACCTGTAGCATTTTGTGAACGTCCGTATTTTTCAAAAGTGCCGAATAAAGAAAAAGCAGTCATTAAAGAAGGGATTACGACCAAGAAAGTTAATGCAACTTGTATATATTTCCAAACAGGGTCTATTCCTGGCTCAAGCAATTGATGATGAAGCCCGACAGGAATGGAGAACAACAGAAATAAAATAAAAGACATCCTCGCTAATGAATCCGAAAATATTTTACCGCCAATGATCTTAGGAATCACTACATACCAGCACATATAGGCTGGTAGCAACCAGAAATAAACAAGTGGATGACCAAAATACCAGAACAAAGTCCTGCTTGCTAAAATGTTAATCGAATCAACCCATCCTAAAGACCAAGGAAGAAGCTGGAACAAGACGGTGATAGCGACCCCTAACGTGGCTACGAACCATAATAAAGTATTGACCACAGCCATGAAACTTAATAAGGGGCTGGATTTTCCCTTGTTATTTTTCCGCCATTTATGGTATGTCACCAATAGGGAGCCACCGCTAAACCAACTGCCAACGATGACAAGTGTCAATCCCCCATAGAAAATAGGATGGGCTTGAAGAGGGGCATAAAAAGTATAAAGGACGGAAGCTTCGTTTAATAACACCATAAGAGCCGCCATTGCCGTTCCAACTGTCATTGTCCAAAAACCAACCCAGCCTGAGAATCTTGCCCATTTGGTTAAAGGTCCTATGGTTTTACTGATTGCTGAAAGATGAAACCCCAAAATGAAGAAGGTCGTAAGAATTAGTGCGAGTAAAACGCCATGGACAGTAAGTAGTTGATAATAGGTTATTCCTGCAGGCAATTCGACTTTGCCTGAACGTACAAGTGTTTGAAGGAGTCCCGCAAAGCCCCCTAGTCCCAAGGCAATGATGGCAACATAGAAATGTGCCATGGAAAGCTTCGCATCAAGTGGGTGAATTTTTTCGTTATCAATAGCTTTTGTCATTTTGAAACCACCTCAATTTGAGAGCTCATCATATGGTGACCAACTCCGCAGTATTCATTGCATATAATTAGGTTTTCCCCCACTTTATTGAAAGTAGCGGTATATTCACTGACATAACCAGGTTCAAGCATCATATTGACATTTGTCCCGGCTACTTCAAATCCGTGGATGACATCCTTGGTTGTCGCAATGATTTTGACAGTCGCCCCCTTTGGAATCTCCACCTTTGCTGGGCTGTACGAAAAAGCCGAAGCCACAAATACTAATTCATAATCCCAATCCTTTCCGTCTACTTTATGTAATCCGGGATCATTGAAGGGGGCAGTGGTATCAACCTTTTCAGGGTCGATGGTTACTAAACAGCTTGGTGGCTGGTTCCCTAAATAGAAAGCACTTACCCCTAGAACTGTTAAGAAAATGAGTAGGGCGACCGTTCCTAAAATGAGCCAAATCTTTTCAAACTTATGCATATGCATCATTTATCCTCCTCACTTAACCTAAACGACCCGTAAATAAAAAATAAATGCTGACCCAAATCACTATTAGAAAAATTCCAAGTAGTAAAACCGAAGCGAGTGTGCCTTTCAAATCAGAATCTTGTTTTATTTGTGTTTTGTTCTTGCCAGTAGGTTCGGACATTTTTTCACACCTTTCCCATTAGAAAAAAATAGAGTAACTAAGCTACTTAATCATACAAAAGTACCAGATGAATAGTAGCTGTTTTTTCTCATTTCACAAATTGTTCAATCATTGTCTTAACAAGTTGGAAATAGGGGAATATTGAACGTTAAGGAAAGTGTTGGTTTGAAAGGAAGGCGTATTGTGAAAGTATTGTGAAGTTTATGAACTTGCCATTTATATTCCATACGAAAGGATATCTCCAAAATATATTTTTTGAATTTTCAAATAACACGAATGATAAACTATCATTTTAATTTAAAGTTCGTTTTTTTATCAAGTTTTTCTTTTCAAATTGTGAAGGCATTGTTATAATTCTTGTATTATTAAAAATAAATTTTTTTCACTCGTATAATCGCAGGAATATGGCCTGCAAGTTTCTACCGGATTACCGTAAATAATCTGACTATGAGTGAGTAATAGATCTTGTCGCGACTTGAAGGGACTTTATATATCCTTTTTCATGAATGCCCAAGAAATATTGCTTCACTCTACTATGTGATGCAATGTTTCTTGGGCATTTTTCATTTACCAGGAAACAATGACATGACTTAAAATAATCAATCATCTTAGATTGGGAGGAATCTTCATGCAACTATTAAAAGAAAAAATCTTGTCAGAGGGGCAAGCGTTATCTAAAGACATTTTAAAAGTGGATTCATTCTTGAACCACCAAATGGATCCTGTGCTAATGAAAGAAATCGGTAAAGAATTTGTAAAACGATTTGCACATAAAGAGATAACAAAGGTGCTTACGATTGAATCTTCGGGGATTGGACCAGGTCTTATGGCAGCTTTGGAATTGGATGTTCCATTAATTTTTGCTCGTAAACGTAAATCCCTTACATTGACTGAGGGGCTAGTGACGGCATCGGTTCATTCCTTTACTAAAAAAGAAACCAATACTATTTCCGTATCGGATAAGTATATTAAAGCCGGTGATAAAGTCTTAATAATCGATGACTTTTTAGCTGTTGGACAGGCTGCCCGGGGGTTGGCGGATATTTGTAAACAGGTAGGCGCTGAAGTGGTCGGTATAGGAATCGTTATAGAGAAAGCTTTCCAAAGTGGTGGCAAAGATCTTAGGGATCAAGGTTTCCAAGTTGAATCCTTAGCAAGGATCAAGGAGTTGAACGTAGGCCAAATAACATTCATTGAGGAGCGGGAAGGAGCTATCGTTCATGTCTGAAAATCAATCCCCATTGAAAGTTGCATCGTTAGGGTTACAACACGTTCTTGCAATGTATGCTGGTGCCATTGTTATCCCCCTTATTGTTGGTGGTGCTATGGGATTGAACTCGACACAGTTGACCTATTTAGTTTCAATCGACATTTTAATGTGTGGTATTGCGACTTTATTGCAAGTCGTAAAAATGAAATATTTTGGGATTGGCCTTCCTGTAGTACTTGGTTGTACTTTCACCGCAGTAAGTCCGATGATTGCAATTGGTACTCAGTATGGGATGAATAGCATTTATGGGGCCATTCTGGTTTCAGGTTTGATTGTGGTTTTGATCAGTAAGTTTTTTGGGAAGCTATCGAGGTTCTTCCCGCCTGTTGTAACAGGATCGGTAGTTACAATCATTGGAATTACGCTCATTCCAGTGGCCATTAATAATCTGGGGGGCGGACAAGGTGCGGTTGATTTTGGTTCCTTGAATAATGTAGCCCTTGGTTTTGGAACGTTGCTATTCATCATTTTGATGTATAAGTTCTCAACGGGCTTTGCCAGGTCCATTGCTATTTTACTTGGATTATTCTTTGGGACATTTGTGGCTTTCTTCATGGGTAAAGTAGAATTCAGTGCCGTAGAGGGCGCTTCATGGCTTCATATGCCACATTTTTTCTATTTCGGTTTTCCTGAGTTTAATATCACGGCCATCATAACCATGACCCTGGTTGCTGTAGTAAGTTTAGTGGAATCAACAGGTGTTTACTATGCTTTGGGGGAAATCACAGATAAAGAAATTTCTGAAGATGACTTGGCGCGGGGGTATCGTTCGGAAGGATTGGCCAGTATAATCGGTGGTCTGTTTAATGCATTTCCATATACGGCTTTTTCGCAAAATGTGGGCCTGATTCAATTATCGGGCATCAAAACAAGAAATGTCATTTATGTAGCTGCGAGCATGCTCATATTAATTGGTTTCGTACCTAAAATAGGTGCGTTCACAACGATCATTCCTCCATCCGTTTTAGGAGGCGCGATGGTAGCCATGTTCGGGATGGTGATTGCAGCGGGAATTAAAATGCTGAGCAGGGTGGATTTTTCCTCCCAGGAAAATTTATTGATCATTGCCTGTTCAGTAGGTATGGGAATAGGGGTGACGGTTGTTCCCGAGGTGTTCGCAAATATTCCTGGCGGCATCCAGATTCTAACCGAAAATGGTATCGTTGCTGGAAGTTTAACTGCGATCTTCTTGAATATCATTTTCAATGTTATCCCGACAAAAGGGAGAGTAAAGAAAGTGCGTATCGAAGGACAAAAAGTAGCCTGATTATTTTCACATGATCAAAAAATGAGACTGTCTTCCTTATCCGATTCGGTGGGGAGGCAGTTTTTATTTGTCCCCTAGGCAACTGAATTAAAATGGTTGGTTTAAAAAATAAAAAGGAAACTCTCTTCACTTTCTGAATATATTGTTAGTATCTGTTTAAGAAAGAAAGTGATAGGAATGGAAAAAAAATATTGTATGCATTGTCGGACCATTTTGAATCAGGAATGTAGATGTTTTGTCTGTGGGAAAGAGGAATTTCAGAACATCATCATCCAAGTACAAAATCAATCTTCCGTGGAGAAAGAAGAATGAAAGAACCCCCTTACCAGGTATGAAGGTAAGGGGGTTCTTTCATGTTGAAACTAGCTTTCAATCATCAGAATAATATGAAGGGTTCCAGCCCCTTCGAGGACGACAGGCAAATTGATGGCTTGATTGAAGCCATACATTTTCGTTTGACCGACAAGGACGGTTGGTGGTGTTATATCCATTAAGGTATCATCATTTGCTAAGGAAGTTGCGAGATTACCTGCAAGCATATTACCAAGCTCTGCGGCGAACGACTCTAGCATTTCGCCTTCTAGAGGCATTCCAAACATGACTTCGCCTATTTTACTTACACAGTCACTTGTTCCTTCGATAATTAATCTACCCCGAACGGCTCCCGTCATTCCAATAAGTACAGAGATGGATTCCTGTTCAAAAGGTTGCATAATGAGGGAAGGCTTCTGGACATCCGAAGAAAAAGGAAGGACGGACTTCACTGCTGAAATCGTACCGTTTAAAACTTTCGTAATGCTAGCGCTGATTTCCATTTAAATTCCTCCGATTGTATGGTTAATCCTATAATATCAAATTTATAGGGTGAAATACCTATTTTATTGAAAAAAATAATGAAAAAATACGTATTTAAGACTACGTGGTTTTTTAGAATTAAATTCAAAGGGATTGGGAAGCTTAACCATATATTGATTAATAAGGAGTGAATTCATGTCATATCTTTTATCTGCTGCCCACATAAAACTCCCTTATCAACTTTCACAGGAAAAAATCATGGAGTTTTCCCGCGAAATTTTCGGTGCATCTTTTAAGAATATAGAACGATTATTGCAGGCGTTCAAAAACGGCCAAGTTGAAAATAGGTATTTTTCCAATAACCTGGATTGGTTTAGGGAAGATCATACTTTTCAAGAAAAAAATGAAGTATATGTTAAACAGGCTGTCGAATTCGGAAAAGAGGCCGTAGAAAAGTGTTTGGTTAATACTGATTTCTTGAAAAATGGGATTCATCCTAATGAAATTGACGCCTTTTTTTATATTTCAAGTACTGGAATAGCCACCCCAACCATAGATGCGAGGATCATGAATGAACTTCCTTTTAATTCTCATATGAAAAGGATACCGATATGGGGGCTGGGTTGTGCCGGGGGGGCAAGTGGCCTATCACGCGCATTTGAATATTGTAAAGCGTTTCCGAAAGCAAAGGTTATCGTATTGTGTGTAGAACTGTGTAGCTTAACCTTTCAGAAAAATGATATTTCCAAAAGTAATTTAATTGGGACCTCTTTATTTTCCGATGGAATTAGCTGTGTCTTGATCTGCGGTGATGATGCTAAGGTTGAAGGAAAATCAAATAAAGACCACCATCTGCATTTCTTGAATTCACAATCCACCCTTATGCCCAATTCATTGGATGTGATGGGGTGGGATTTGAAAGACCAGGGCCTCCATGTCATCTTCTCAAAAGACATACCTACTATCATCAAGGAATGGCTTAAACCGAACGTGGAAGACTTTTTAAAGGAGGAAGGACTTAGACTTGGGGATATTAAGGATTTTATAGCCCACCCTGGCGGAAAGAAGGTTATTGATGCCTATCATGAATCGTTAGGTTTCAACGAAGGGATGACGGCGGAATCAATGGCGGTTTTAAGAGAGTTTGGTAATATGTCATCGGCTACGATTTTGTATGTACTGGAGAGATTCATGAAGCGTAGTGGTCAAACTGGTCAATATGGTCTTGCCGCTGCATTGGGGCCAGGATTTTCATCTGAATTAGTATTAATGAGGTGGAACTGATGCTATTTGGGATTTTTATAGGCTTGATTGCCTTACAGCGCCTTGCTGAATTATACATCGCCAAGCAAAATGAAAAGCAGATGAAGAGAATTGGGGGAGTCGAGTATGGAGTGGACCATTATCGGTGGATGGTCCTCTTGCACTTGAGTTTCTTTTTAGCACTCATATTTGAGGTAGTTGGATTTACTAGAGCTTTTTCTCCCCTTTGGCCGATTTGGTTATCGTTGTTTTTATTGGCCCAAGTAGGCCGGGTTTGGGTGATCATGTCTCTTGGTAAGCATTGGAATACAAAAATCATAGTCGTTCCTGACGCGGAAGTAATCATCAAAGGCCCCTATAGGTATGTTAAACATCCGAATTACCTCATCGTGGCCACTGAAATAATCGTTATTTCACTGTTATTCAATGCTTATTATACAGCAATGATATTCAGCCTTTTAAATGTCTGGATGATGTCAGTGAGGATACCACTAGAAGAAAGGGCTTTAAAAGAACATACGGAATATTCTACAGCTTTTAAGCAAAAATAATAAAAAGTTTGGTTTTCTTATTGAAAATGATTATCGTTCGTGATAAGATTCTAAATGAAGATGAAAATTATTCTCAATGGTTGTATTGAAAAGAAAAACTATTACAATTAAAACTAAAAATGTACGAATATAAAAGAGGATGGTGTTTTGTAATGATTTGGTTATTCATTTTATTGACAGTCGCTACATATACATTTGTGATGAAACATGTGTTGAATAATATCCAAAAACCGGCTAAGGTGAATCGTTCTTTAACCCAGTCAAATAACGAAAATCAAACTAGTTACCACCCAACACCCTCACCTCGGTAAGAATCTGCATTCAGTAAAGCAATAAGCCTTATGAAAGCCCACAAAATTGTGGGCTTTTTTGAGTTTTCCAATGCATTACGGCGTCTTTTACTAGTAAAACATCAAGCAAACGGTATGAATAACAAACGAAATCGTTTACAATAGGAGTATCAAAATGACGATAGAATAAGGGGTATGGAAAGATGATTTCTGAAGTAACCAAGCAACAGTCTAAATTGGGGATTTTGACTGCCATGTATGAAAAATTCCAATTGGCAGGTGATACGGGTAATGCCGATAAACTGAAACAGTTAATCATGAAAGTGAATAAAGAAGAATTTATCATTGCTTTTTGTGGTCATTTTTCCGCAGGGAAATCAAGCATGATCAATTACTTTTTGGGTGATCAAGTATTGCCTTCTAGTCCGATTCCTACGAGTGCCAATACAGTTAAAGTTCAAAAAGGAGATGACTATGCCAAGGTCTTTTATCATCATCAGCCACCGGTAGTATTTCCTGCACCATATGATTTTAAAGAGGTAAAGAAATTCGCCAAGGACGGCGATTCCGTATCGGCCATTACCATTAGCTCCAATCAGTTTCAATTGCCAGATTCTTGTGCAATCATGGATACGCCGGGAATTGACTCGACCGATGATGCTCACAGGGTATCGACTGAATCAGCCTTGCATCTAGCGGATGTCGTTTTTTATGTTATGGATTATAACCATGTCCAATCTGAAGTGAATTTCCTTTTCACGAAAGAATTAGTAGAAGCGGAAAAACCGACGTACTTAATTATCAATATGATTGATAAGCATGATGAAAATGAGCTGAGCTTCCAGAATTTTAAATTATCGGTTTCAGAAGCTTTTGCGAATTGGAATGTATATCCTGATGGAATCTTTTTTACGTCTGTTAGAGATTTGGACAATAGCGAGAATGAAATTGAAACTGTGCGGAATTTTCTGTATGAAATGGCGGAAAATGGTTTGTCGAATGGCAAGGACGCCATCATGCAATCTGCGAATGCTCTTGTTGAAAGACATCTTATCTGGTTAAAAGAGCAGTATGAAGAAGAACATGCCAGTGAATTTGAAGTACTGTCGGAGCTTCCTAATGAAGAGCGGATAAAGTTGACAGACCAAGTGGATAAACTAATCAAGGAAAAGGGATCTTTAACGGATCGCTTGGAGAAGATAAAAGCCCAGTTTGCCGAGGATTTGGAAGTCATTTTGAAAAGCGCGTATATCATGCCGGCAACTACTCGCGATTTGGGAAAATCATTCTTGGAATCCGTCCAGCCCGATTTTAAAATGGGATTATTATTTGCAAAGAAAAAAACGGAAGCTGAACGTGCGGAGCGCCTTCAATCCTTCTTAGCTGATTTGCAAGAAAAGGTTAAGACTCAACTTGAATGGCACCTTAAAGAGTTGGCGGTAAAGACTCTTACTGAGGCAGAAGTACATGATGCAACGCTAGAAAGTGATGCCCAGACATTACATATCGAGATTACAGAAGAGTATATCCGGAAATCTCTGAAACCACAGGTCAATGTTACAGGGGAATATGTATTGAACTATACCAATGACCTAGCTTCCACGATTAAAAAGAAGTCCCGTGATGAAGCGGATGTATTTTTCAATAAAGTGATTGTCACCCTGGAAGAAAGAATTGGTTTACAATCAGAATCCATTGATAAAGAGCTGGAAGGTTTTGCTGATTTTGCAGAAGCCCTTAAGGTTACAGCAGCAATGAACGGTGAAATAGCCGCTCATAAGGAACAGTTGGATGCCATTGCCAATCAGACTGTACAGTCAGCCAAGGAAAGTGATATCGAGGCACTTCTGACTCAATGGGATGAAGAAGATAAAAATATCAAGGTTAAAATAATGAATACGAGTGAAACCGAAGCGGTAAATCAGGAAAAGAAACAGAAGCCATCCCAAACGTCCATGGAAGAAAAAAAGGTGCAAATCGAATCGGTCACCCCTTCTATGAGTAAAGGGGACTTACGTGGTAAGGAAAAATTGATGGATACGGCAAGAAACTTACAAAGTGCAGCCAAACTGATTCAACCTTTGAAAGGTTTCCAATCGCTCTATAAAGAATTAACAGAGAAGGCGAGTAGACTCGAAAAGCAGACATTCACTGTTGCATTATTCGGTGCTTTCAGTGCCGGCAAGTCATCTTTCGCCAATGCATTGATGGGGGAAACCGTTTTACCGGTATCACCGAACCCTACCACTGCCGCAATCAATAAAATCTTGGCTTCGGACAGTGAACATCCACATGGTACAGCGACTGTTAAATTAAAAACCGAAGAAATGCTCCTAGAGGATGTGAAATTGGCTTTAAGTGCGTTTGGTCAAACTGCCAAGTCACTGAGTGAGGCACATCAACTAGCTTTGGAGATTATCGAAAAAGCGGGTGAAGTGGATAAAGGGAAAACTCATCTATCCTTCCTTCGTGCGTTCCATCAAGGAATGCCGCCATACCAAAAAGATTTAGGGTCAGTCATAACGGTGGATTTGGAAGGATTCAAGAGTTTTGCAGCAGAGGAATCGAAGTCATGTCTCGTGGATTTGATTGAATTACGTTACGACTGTGAAATGACAAAGCAGGGCATGGTGCTTGTCGATACCCCTGGAGCGGATTCCATTAATGCCAGGCATACTGGAGCTGCCTTCGAGTATATTAAAAACTCGGATGCGATTCTCTTCGTGACCTATTACAACCATCCCTTTTCAAAGGCTGACCGAGAATTCCTGATCCAACTTGGTCGCGTTAAGGATTCTTTTGCAATGGATAAAATGTTCTTTATCGTCAATGCAGTCGATCTTGCCCAGAATACCGACGAGTTGGAAGAAGTGATGGAGTATGTTACGGATCAATTGAATGGCTTCGGTATCCGTTTTCCAAAGCTATTCCCGCTTACTAGTAAAGGTGCTTTGGCAGAAAAGAAACTTCCTGGTTCATTCAAGCACTCTTTCCTTCAGGATAGTGGAATAACGGAATTTCAATTGCAATTCGATTCGTTCATCGAACATGACTTAACGGGGCTTGCAATCGAATCAGCGCAGGCGGCTGTACGAAGGACCGAAGAATTAATGCGTGATGTTATTACGGCCTCTAAGCAAGATGAGAAAGCCAAGCAAAAGGCCCTTGAGACATTGGCGCAAGAGGCTCAGACCATAACAGGAATTTTGGAAGTCATTAAAGGGGATGCCGAAAAACTACGGTTGAAAAAAGAGATTGATGAATTGACTTTCTATAGTAAACAACGGGTGTTTTTCCGGTTCAATGACTTTTTCAAGGAATCATTCAACCCTGCTGTCATAAAGGACGACGGACAGGACTTGAAACAGGTCCTTAAGTTAGCCTTAAAGGACCTACTCGAATCATTAGGATTCGACCTATCACAGGAAATGCGTGCCACAGCATTGAGGACTGAGATGTTCGTCAATAAATTGTTGAATGAAAAACAAGTCGGTTTGCTCCAACAGATCCAGAATGTCCGAAAAACAATTTCGTTACAACCATATGAACCAAGTGAGAAAGAGTCCCTTGAGTTCACAAGTGCTTTTAACCAAATGGATGCGGGTGAATTCAAAAAAGAGTTAGCTCAGTTCAAGAATCCAAAAAGCTTCTTCGAAAAAAATGAAAAGGTAAAAATGAGTGAGGATATCCAATTGCGCTTGGATGAGCCTGCCTCAATTTACGTGAAAGAACAGGGTGCCCGTCTTTTTGAATTATATACAACGATTCTGGATCAGGAATTGCTATCGATTCAAAAGAAATTCCAAGCGGAAATAGCCGATGTGTTTGCTGGGTTACGTGCTGCTTTAGAGGAAAAGGTAGATTTACCTTACTATGAGGCTGCTGTAGAAAAATTGGTAAAAATGAATTCTTAGAATAATAATGGAAACGTGGTTACTTTATGAAAGAAAACCTTATTTCACTTTTGTCCGAACTTGAAAAGCGTGAACATATTACAATCATGATGGCTGCTGTAACAGGCAGCCATTCTTTTGGTCTATCATCATCAAGTTCGGATTTCGATGTCAGATTTATTTATGTCCAAAATGAAGTCAAAACATATTTATCGATAAGCAAGCCTGTCGACTCCATCCAGTTGGTTGAGGGCTCTTTAGACCTCGTAGGATGGGATTTGTTCAAGGCCTCCCGGCTCATGTTAAAGAGTAACCCTTCTGTTTATGAGTCAGTTACGTCTCCCATTCAACTTATCGACGAGCCAACCTATCGCAGAAATATGCTAAGTTTAATGAATGTAGCTTATTCCAAAAAGGTTTTAGGGCATCATTACCTCCGCATGATTAAGAGCAATATTCAACGATTGGCTGAAGAAAAGGATACGGAAATTAAAACGTTAAAAACTTGGGTACAAGTTTATCGATCGTATTTGACGTTACACTATCTAATCCAAAAAAAATCGCTACCACCCATAGATGTGTGGGAATTGCTGGAGTCCGTGGTGCTTGAAGAAGATATGAAAAAGAGGATGACTACAATATTCATGGCTAAACAAAGCGAAGATTTTCCGAAACTTGCAAGTGAAGAAAATCTTAAGGTCTTGAAAGGAACATTCCCCTTCTTGGAAGAGAATGTAACAAAGCTTCCGGTGGGAAGGGACATGGAGAAGGAACTCAATCATATAAATTGGTCCATTCTAAAGGGGGAGAGATAGTAAAATGGGATATATAATAGAGGTAGAAGAGTTAATATCCATGAGCAAATTAGAGGATGTCAGAATTTGTGATTGCCGATATAAGCTTGGGTCACCAGAAGTGGGCGGTAAAGAATACGAAAAAGAACATATTACAGGTGCCGTATATTTTGATTTAGAAAAAGACTTATCTGGACAGGTTGAAGAACATGGAGGGAGACATCCGCTTCCGAATTTGGTTCAGTTTAAAAATAAGCTAGAATCATATGGAATAACCAACGATACAATTTTAGTTGCCTATGATGGTGGGGAGGGTAGCTTCGCTTCAAGATTCGTTTGGCTGCTTTCCTATATTGGGCACCAGAATGTCTACATCCTGAATGGTGGATATCAGGCATGGAAGGATGGAGGGTACCCTTCGGATTCCAGTATACCAGAATATAAACAGGCAGAATATCGACTACACATACATGAACCCATTTTGGCTTCTTACGAAAAGGTGAAGGAGTTTAGCGAAAAGAGACCGGATGACGTGGTGTTGATAGACTCAAGGGAAACTAAACGGTTCTTAGGAATTGTAGAGCCTATCGATAAAAAGGCAGGGCACATACCGGGGGCAATCAATAAGGTATGGACGAATGTTCTTGACGGGGGATATTTCTTGAAAAGGGATGAACTGAAGAAAACATTCGAGGGTATTAGCGGTGATAAGGAAATCATCGTTTATTGTGGTTCAGGTGTGACGGCTTCTCCCAATTATATTGCACTGAAGGAAGCCGGTTTCACTAATGTCAAGGTATATGTAGGAAGCTTCAGTGACTGGATTTCCTACCCGGATAATCCTATAGGATGATTAAGTTATTTCCAATTAACAATCCTCAAAAAGGTGTACAGCTATGGTAAAATAGATATACATCATGATAGAGGTGATAAAGTGTTAACGAATGAAAAAGAACAGCAGCCTTCCTTTATGCTTGTCGATGGAATGGCACTTTTATTTAGAGCCTTTTATGCAACGGCTGTCACAGGCCAGTTTATGATTAATTCTAAAGGGGCCCCCACAAATGCTGTACAGGGTTTCTTAAAGCATATGCTCACAGCGGTAAATCATTTCTCCCCTAGTCATATTGCAGTTTGCTGGGATATGGGTAGTAAAACTTTCCGTAATGAATTATTTGATGGGTATAAGGCTAACAGAACGTCTGCCCCAGTTGAAATGATTCCACAATTCGAATTAGCGAAACAAGCGGTCGAGGCTTTTGATATTCCTAATATAGGACTTCCGGGGTATGAGGCGGATGACTGTATCGGTACCATTGCAAAAGCTTCAGCCAATCATAGTCGCGTCGGAATCCTAACGGGTGACCAAGACATGCTTCAGCTGATTGAAGATAACATTTCCGTCCTCTTACTAAAAAAGGGTTACGGCAATTATGAAGTGCATAATCCCACTAGTTTCTTTGAATGGAAAGGGATTACCCCTAGACAGATGATCGACCTTAAAGCATTGATGGGTGATACTGCGGACAATTATCCAGGTGTAAAAGGGATTGGGGAAAAAACAGCGTTGAAGTTATTGATACAATATCAAAATATTGAGGGTATCCTGGAAAATGTTGCTTCATTGACGAAGGGACAGCGGACAAAGATTGAATCAGCCCTTGATATGCTTCATTTATCAAGGCAGCTGGCGGAAATCAAATGTGATGTTCCGATATCATGTACCTTAGATCAGGCGATCTATCAATTCGATCGTGAAAAAGTCCAAAATCTTGCCAGGGATCATGAATATAAAACACTATTGCGGATGCTATAAAATGAATGAGCGAATTCCTTAATGGGGAATTCGTTTTTTATTTAAATAGGGGTTTTTGTCGAAAAATGGATAGGCAAAACCCCTAATTTACGGTAAGATGTAAAAAGTATGAATGATGGAGTGGATGCAGTAGTGGGGCAATCAACTGAAGAATATGTGAGATTTCTTGAAGGAAAAGGTTTCTCTTTCGGAGATGATGCCATAGGCTTTATTTATTTTGGCAAACGGTACACGGAAGCGAGTGATACTTTAGTCAATACGGCAATCGAATTGACCTTGAAAATCCAAAAAAAGTTTGATGGCAGTTTTTATATCTCTTTCCTTGAAAACCTAAAGCAAAATGGCATTGAAACGCGCTTTGCAGCGGTAGCGTTTGCTAAAGAACAAGGTTTACTTAAATAGGCTGGACTTCGTAAGTAGAAGTCCAGCCTATTTACGTTACTTCCCTCGGTATAGATTTTCTTTGTGGCAGTTCAGCAAGAATCATGCCGGCAAAAATGAATCCACAACCGGTTAAAGAAGCGATTGTCAATTTTTCATCAATCCATATGTATGAGGTCATTGCAGCAAATACAGGTTCCATAGAAAAAATCAAGGCAACCCTAGTGGGCGTCGTATACGCCTGAAAATAGGTTTGTGCAAAAAAAGCAAATGAGGTGGCCAAGACTGAAGTTACTAATAGGGCCGTCCAAACCTCTGGCTGTAGCATGACCTCAGCCTTGAAGACTACTGAATAATTCTCACCAAAAAGCAAGGCGGAGAGAAAGGATAAAAGGGATACCGTTCCTATTTGTATTAGCGTCAATGGAAGCGCCGGAAGGGTTTTTGCATATTTTGCGGTCGTGATGATTTGCATGGCAAAGCTGATGGCACACAGAAACACTAAGAAATCCCCGACATTCACAGATGAATGGTCAACGAATGCCATTAAGTAAAGCCCAAAAGTTGCAACAACGACTCCCAAAACCGTATTGCGTGACAGCTTCAATTTTAGGAGCACCAAAGAAAAAACGGGGACCATCACCACACTTAATCCAGTAATGAAGCCTGTCTTTGCAGGAGTCGTTAACTCTAGCCCTTTTGTTTGAAAGGCATAACCCAAGAAAAGCCAAACCCCGATATGAAGTCCTGCCAACATTGTTTCTTTATGGTATCTATTCCCTTTTTTATGTAAAGTCAAAAAATATGGTACAAGCAAAAACAGAAAGGCAATGAGAAAGCGGACAGCATTAAAGCTAAAGGGTTCGAGAAAAGAGATGGCATTTTGAACCATTACAAATGTGACACCCCAAATAAATACCACGAATAGTAAAGTTGCATCAGCAGTCTTTTTCATGTTGATCCTTATTCAGACGTATGGCCCGTCGAGCTAACTCATCCGCCGATTTATTCTCTATACTTGGTATCCATTTCACGAAAAACAACTCTAGTTGGTCGGTTAGTTTAAGTGCTTCATAAAGCAAGGGCCCGTATTTCTTTTTAGCAAACTTCTTTTCAATAGCCTGGTTAATTGCCTGGGAATCCGTTCGGAATGAGACGACTTGATAATTACTGGCAACACAAATCTCTAAAGCCTTAATTAATGCATGGTATTCCGCCTCGTGGTTTTCCATACAGCCAAGTGGAATTGAATGACGCTCTACCACACCGTTATTATTTATGAAAATGCCTGCGCCACTTGGTCCAGGGTTTCCGGCACTTGCACCATCTATATACACTTCAATCATGATGTTCCTCCTCGAGTACACAATATTAATATGATATGATTAAAACTTGTTTCCTATATCATTCTCACTTTGGAAACGAAAAATATTTTCATTTCCAAAGTGAGAAATTCGTGTTGTTTAGGGAACTACTATAAAGGAATATTATAAGAATATTTAATAGTATATTTTATATTATAGATGGTATTACGGAAAATAGGTATGAAAATTGTCGAACCTAATCGTATAAAATAGAGCGATTTTAAGGAGCTGAAAATCATTGAAAGTAATCATGCATTGGAAATATAAAACCTCCAGGAAACCTTCAGCGGATTTCACTTCAGATTGGCTTGATGCCGGAAGTGCTTTAATCATAGCTGACGACCTTGAAAAAACGGGCCGACTGAAGGACGTAGAATTCAAGGATGATTTCGATACAACATGGACGAAGAAAGAATTAAAGAAACTTTTGACAGTGGTTGAAGAGGAGCCGCAGGATGTGACGGTCTTTTTTGATGGGGGCTACCAAAAAGATCAAAAAACTGCTGGAATAGGCGTAGCCATTTATTATCGGCAGGGAAAAAAACACTTCCGCAATCGCTCGAATGTAAAGCTTGAACAATTGGAATCCAACAATGAAGCGGAGTATGCTGCATTTTATGAGGCGTTGAATCGGATGGAAGACTTGGGTGTGCATCATCAAAGCTGTTCCTTTAAAGGAGATTCCCTTGTTGTATTGAATCAATTGTCGGGAGATTGGCCATGCATGGAAGAGACCCTAAATAAATGGTTGGATCGCATAGAAGCGAAACTGGAAAAGATGAAAATCATTCCGGTCTATAAGCCAATTTCGCGGAAGGAGAATCAGGAAGCGGATCGTTTGGCAACACTCGCTCTTCAAGGTGAATCCATTTTTAGTAATTTGGAAATTATTGATCAAAGGAGTCGTAATAGCGATGAATCGGAAAAAAATATATGAAGAAGTAGAAGAGGTGATTGTATCTTACTGCCAGGATTGCTTTCTGCAAAAACAATTCCGAAAAGATAAAGGTCGTTCATATGCTCATAAGTTCTGTATATCACAGTGTACTGTGGGAGAAAAATTAAGAGAGCTGGGAAACAAACTGGTTGATGATACACAGGTATAAGAAGTGGGTCCTACTTTTTTCACAATAACATAGAATAATATGGTATTATAGGGAAAAAGAAGGAAAAGTGTGGAGCTATGAATAAAAGAAAAGGAAAGTTAAATAAAGAGTGGAAAGTACCGCTTACCATTCCCGAAATCGATTCTTTGTTGGAAGAACTGAATAAAAAGACAAAAGAAAACCAAGAGTCAGTTAGTGACCTTCATGATAAACAAAAAATGGGGGATCACCTACACCACCAAATAAACGATATTACGGTACAAATAAAGAATATATTTGATGACATACGCAAAGAAGAGAAAATTCAACGCAGGACAATTGACGGAATTCAAGCGGAAATTGTCCCAGTCATTCAAGAGGCAGCCAGGATTCCGGATATTTACTACTTATTCGAAGAAATGCAGTCCAAAAACGAATATACGTATAAGCATAATATAGGGGTCGGGATCATAGCGACCTATTTAGGGAAGAAGCTCGGATTGTCGAGTGAAAGTCTCTCCAATCTTACATTAGCGGCAACCCTTCATGATGTGGGTAAAACTAGGATACCTGAGAGTTTATTAGACAAGCCGGGGAAACTAACCTTTGCAGAATATGAAGAAATGAAACGGCATACGATTTATGGATACGAGCTACTTAAGAACATACCAGGGCTCCATCCTTCTATAGCATTGACGGCACTTCAGCACCATGAGCGTGAGGATGGGCATGGATATCCATTAAACCTGAACGGGAATAATATTTACTATCTTTCCAAAATCGTAGCAATAGCTGATGTGTTTCATGCCATGTCCTCAAATCGGGTTTATCATCAGGCCATGCCATTTTATATGGTCATCGAACAAATGAACCGAGATGTGTTCGGAAAATTCAATCCTGAAATTTTGTTGGTATTCATTAATTCCTTGATGGAAACGCTAGTGGGAAAAGAAGTCGTGCTGACGAATCAGCAGATTGGGACGATTATCATGATAAACCCATATGACCCTCTTAAAGTACTGATGAAAACCGATGCAGGTTTCGTGGATTTAAGAATGGAAAAGGAATTACAAATTGAGCGGATCATAAGTTAATGAGAAAAAGAGCCGGATTTAAATATCGGGCTCTTTGTCCTTTGGCTTTACCGAATCGAAATAGGCTTTTAGCATTACTCTATTTTCAACGAAATCGGCAATTGTATATTGATCAAGAACCTTAAGAAAAGCGTCTAAGGCATTATTAAGTACAAATTTTAAAGAACATACGGGAGAAATCACACAGTTATCATCATCTTTGAAGCATTCTACTAAGTAAAAATCTTCCTCCGTTTTACGGACCAATTCTCCAACATTTATCTCATCAGGTTTTTTTGCCAGCCGTAACCCACCATTTCGTCCGCGTACTGTCTCAATATAGCCCAATTTACCAAGGTTATAGACAATTTTCATCAGGTGGTTTTTAGATATATGATAGACTTCAGAAATCTCTTTTATATTTGTCAACGTGCTTTGTTCCTGGGAAGCTAGGTAAATCAAAACTCTTAGTGAATAATCTGAATAACTCGTTAGCCTCATGTTTTTCGCCTCACATTCTATCCCTTTGACTATATCATAAATGTGAACATTTTTTAACATCAATGCTAAAGTGCTAAAAAGAAGTATTCTAGATATTGCTTTTATCGATATTTGGTTTTAAAATAAACATGTATTTAAAATACTTGTTTATTCAAAAGAGGAGCCTAAACATGTTATCTCAAAAAACCATTGATATCATAAAATCCACCGTGCCTGTATTAGAAGTGCATGGTACTACCATTACAACTGTTTTTTATAAAAATCTTTTTGAAGCCCATCCAGAGCTATTGAATATTTTTAATCACACTAACCAGAAAAAGGGGCGTCAACAAAACGCATTAGCGAACACGGTGCTAGCTGCCGCTAAATATATCGACCAGCTTGAAACGATTTTACCGGCAGTTAAACAAATTGCTCAAAAACATAGAAGCCTTATTGTGAAACCTGAGCATTATCCTATTGTCGGAGAATACTTATTGGCTGCTATCAAGGAAGTGTTGGGTGATGCAGCTACCGAGGAGATCCTTCAAGCATGGGGAGATGCATACGGTGTCATAGCTGATGTTTTCATTAACATGGAGAAGGAAATGTATGACCAGGCATCTAACCAGAATGGGGGATGGACTGATTTCAAACCGTTTACTGTTATTAAGAAGGTACGGGAAAGTGAAGTCATAACTTCTTTCTATTTAAAATCTGCCGATGGAGAAGCTGTCCCATCATATTTACCTGGGCAATATTTAACAGTACGCATCGAAATCCAGGGTGAACAGTATTTATTCAACCGTCAATATAGTTTATCGGATGCACCAGGAAAAGAATATTTCCGTATCTCCGTCAAAAAAGAAAAAACACAAGTCTCTCCTGATGGAAGGGTCTCGAACCACCTGCACGATGCCATTCAAGTTGGGGATAGTATTGAGGCGACGGTTCCTGCAGGAGACTTTACCCTGGACTTAAAAAAACAATCACCAATTGTCTTTCTTAGCGGAGGTGTTGGAATCACGCCTTTCATGAGTATGATGCATTCCCTTGCTGACCTACAGTCTGAACGTGATGTACAATTGGTCCATGCTTGTGAGAATGGGGCAGTTCAGCCGTTTAGAGAAGAATTGGCAGGACTTTCACAAAAGCTAGTAAACTATCAATTATCGTATGTTTTCAAGAACCCTAGTAAAGAAGATCAAGATCTTCCAAACTATGAAAAACAAGGATACATGGATGTTGAGCTTTTAAGCAATCATATTAAAGCGGATGCAGATTATTATATATGTGGTCCTGTACCATTTATGAAAACGATCATCACTCACTTGAAGGAGCTAGGGGTCGATTCCGAAAAAATTCATTATGAGTTTTTCGGTCCGGCAATGCCCCTTTAAGATTTAGTAAGGCACCTGGAATGTTGTTGACATCACGACGATAATTTTGCATACTATATTAAAACAATGAACGTTGAGAGAAGATTAGTATGCGAAATATTACTGTGACAGAGAGCGGAGTTTATAGCTGGAAGACCCGCGACAGAAAAGCGCAGAACCTGCTTCTTGAGTCCTATGCAAAACATAGGCGCGAACCCTGGCGTTATTAGGTAAAGTGGGATGTATACATGTGCATCCAATGAAGGTGGTACCACGGAGAGAGCTCTTTTCGTCCTTATTTCGAGGATGAAAAGGGTTTTTTTTCATTTTTAAGATATTTATTGGAGGAAAAAATCGATGGAAAAGAAGCGCATCGTTGTAAAGATAGGAAGTAGTTCTTTAACAAACAACCAAGGTGAAATCGACCAAAAGAAATTTTCCGATCATATTCACGCAGTAGCGGCCTTACGTTCAGCTGGGCATGAAGTGGTTTTAGTTTCATCCGGAGCGGTAGCAACTGGCTTTCGTAAATTAGGTTATCCGACAAGGCCTGTTACATTAAAAGGAAAACAAGCGGCAGCCGCGGTCGGTCAAAGTCTATTGATTCAGTCCTATATGGAGCAACTGGGCCAATTCGGGATCGTCCCGGCGCAAATTTTGTTAACAAGAAATGATTTTTCGAATAAAGAACGCTATCAAAATGCCTATGCTACATTGATGGAATTGCTTGAGCGGGGGATTCTTCCGATAATTAATGAAAATGATACCGTATCCATTGCGGAACTGACATTCGGGGATAATGATATGTTATCTGCCCTTGTTAGCGGCCTTGTCCATGCGAACCAGTTAATCATCCTAACCGATATAAACGGGCTTTATGATTCTAATCCGCAGACTAATCCCATGGCTAGCAGATTCGGCCAGCTTTCTGAAATTACCGAAGAATTGCTGCAAATGGCTGAAGGTGCGGGGTCAAGTGTGGGTACGGGTGGTATGAAATCTAAGCTGATTGCAGCTCAGACAGCCCTTTCCCTGGGAGTTAAGGTGTTTATTGGATCCGGAGAGGGGAGAGAGAAACTCCTTACCATCCTAGAAGGAAACGGTGATGGCACATATATCGGCAATGAGGTCCTAACGACTGTTACCAAAAATAAGCAGTGGATTTCCCTTCATTCAAAAGTGTCAGGGGCGATTTACATCGATGAAGGTGCTGAAAAGGCTTTAGTTTCGAAAGGGTGCAGCTTATTACCTGCAGGGATATATGAGATCAAAGGGAACTTCACTAAGGGGGATGTCGTCGAAGTGTTCGGTGCCAGCGGTGTTTTGGGACGTGGAGAGGTTCTATACTCATCCTCCGAATTGAAGCAGGCGATGGGAAAGCGCACGACTGAGCTTGTCCTTTCTTCGATAGAAGTCATCCATCGTGATAAATGGGTGAAAGCTTAATCAAAAAAATTCAAGGGGGTTTATGGATATGAGTGAAGTGTTAGCAAAAGGAAAAGCGGCCAAGAGCGCAAGTTATCAGCTGATCGGCCTGTCTACTGAAGTGAAAAATGAGGCACTTGAAAAAGTAGCTCAACGCCTGGTCTTAGATAAGGAATACATTTTGGCCGAAAACAAAAAGGATCTAGATATGGGCCGCCAAAAAGGAATGAATGAATCGGTATTGGACCGCATCATGCTGAATGGAAAACGGATTGAAGATATGGCGGCGGCCATTCGCCTTTTAGTTGACTTAAAAGATCCAGTTGGCGAAGAACTAGAAACGATTGAAAAGGATAATGGCTTATTGATTAAAAAGCTACGAGTTCCGATTGGGGTCATTGGCATGATTTATGAAGCAAGGCCGAATGTGACCATAGATGCTGCGACTTTATCTTTGAAAACGGGTAATGCAGTCATCTTACGTGGTAGTTCATCTGCCAAATCTTCTAATAAGGCCTTGGTTTCGTCTATCCACAAGGCATTAGAGGGTACAGCCATCCCCGTGGATGCCGTTCAACTAATTGAAGACACCAGTCGTGAAACGGCTAAAGAGCTATTCCATCTTAACGATTATTTAGATGTCTTGATTCCTCGGGGAGGAAAGAATTTAATTGAAACCGTCATGAAAGAGTCAAGTGTTCCGGTTCTTGAAACCGGGGCAGGCAATTGTCATATTTTCATTGATGAAACGGCTGATCCGGCTATGGCGGAGAAGGTAGTCTTGAACGGAAAAACTCAGCGCCCTTCCGTGTGCAATGCCATTGAAAGTTTGCTAGTTCATGAAAATTGGTTTGAAAGCCATGGACATCGTTTATTAGAAGCCTTGGATGAAAGAGGTATAGAGATATTTGGGGATGATACGGTCTGTGCCGCTTTTTCACCAGCCAAAATGGCGACGGAAGAAGATTGGTCCGCTGAATATTTAGCACTGAAAATCAGTGTGAAAATTATCAAGGATGTATCTGATGCCATCGAACATATTAATCGTTATGGTACGAAGCATTCCGAAGCGATCCTTACCAACGACGATTCAAATGCGGCGACCTTCTTGAAAAAGGTAGATGCAGCCGCTGTTTATCATAATGCTTCGACACGCTTTACAGACGGTTTCGAATTCGGATACGGTGCCGAAATTGGCATTTCCACGCAAAAACTTCATGCTCGTGGACCTATGGGGTTACCTGCCTTGACCTCAAGCAAGTATTTTATATATGGTCAAGGTCAAATAAGAGAGTAGAAGCATTCTAGTTCATGATGATTAGTAAAGCATTTTAACGGGTAATGGTATAGTACATTACTTTTTAAAGGAGCAGATACCATGGACAAGAGATTTATAGAAATTTTTAATAATGAAAATGAAGCAATGGTAGCAGTTGAACAGTTAAAGAAAGAAGGATATACATCCGATCAGATTTCAGTTGTGGCAAAAGATAGTAAGAATTTGTCTAATGAAATTGAAGAAGTGAGTCCTACTAAAACGGATGGATTTATAGCGGGTGCAACGGCGGGAGGGGCAGTTGGTTTAACTGGTCTACTTATTGGAATGAGTGCACTTGCAGTACCTGGCATCGGACCAATTTTGGCCGCAGGCCCGTTATTTGCCACATTTGGTGGAGCTGCTGCAGGTGCAGCATCAGGTGCAGGTGGATTGGAAAAACCATTAATGGATTTTGGATTGGATAAGGCTGAAGCAAAACAGTATGTAGAGGATATCAAGGCTGGGAAAATCTTGGTCGTTGCAGATACTCATTTAGATAAATGACAGATAGATTAACTATTGAGAAATACATACCAGAACGTTTCTGTTTCTATGTTAGGAATGTTAGTACTTAGAGGATGCTTAGGCATTCTCTTTTTTTGTGCGTACAGGTTGTTTCGGGCACTTGAGTGAAACAAAATGTCAGGCTATACCTACACCTGACATGGAAGAAGAGGCACTCTTATTATCATTGTTTACGAAAGGTAATGACTCTTATGTAAATAAAAGCTTTGCTGCTTGAATGGAAAAGTATATACCGATTCCTATTAAAGAAACTCCCGATATTATCGAAATGCCTGTGAGTATAGGTTTCGATAAAAATCGTCTAAGGGAACTGGAGACGATAGCCATCGTGAAATCCCATAATAAAAGTCCAAGAAGAATTCCCAAGCTATAAATGAGTAAATGAGACATATCATATTTTAAAACGGAGTTTGCAAGTACCGAACCATAAATACCTAACCAAAACAAAATGGATAAAGGGTTCGAAAGCGACATAATGAACCCAGATAAGAATGAAGAAGCAAGTCGGTCATTGGACTTTTGATTATTCACTTCAATCTTTCCAGCGCTTAGGAGGCTTTCAATCCCTGTATAAGTCAGAACGAAAAATCCAAAAATCCATAAAAACGTCTTCAGGAAGGAGTTGTCCATAAAATGGATAAAACCAAAAAAGACAAGGGCTATAAAGACAGTATCCGCTAAAATGGCGCCCCAGCCGAAAATCCAGGCATGGAAAAACCCTTTCTTAATTCCAATGTCCAATTGAGCAGCATTAATAGGACCGATAGGAACCGCTATTGACAAGCCTAAGAATACGTAGCTTAAAAAAACAACTAAATCCAAAGTATCACCTCTTCGTCGATATGTCTTAATTTGAATGTATTCAAACGAGCGGACTCTCAAACCAACTTTTTTATAATCCTAAAAAGCTTGGTCAGAAGGGATGGAAAACCTTTGGATCCATGTGAGCAATATATTCCAGGTAAAGGTAATAGGTTGGGGATTTTCACATAGAATGTACAAGTTATTACCTAAACGAATGGAGGGATGCTTTTGAGTGTACATTTACTTTTAAGTTACTTCTTTTTAGGAATAACCCTTGCTGCCCCAATTGGTCCGGTAAATTCCGCTCGAATAGATAAAGGAATCAAGAATGGATTTTGGCATGCGTGGATTGTTGGGGCAGGATCCATGATAGCAGATGCCATTTTCATGATTTTAGTTTATATTGGCATGGTAAGGTTCTTAGAGATACCAGTCGTTCAAATTTTCCTTTGGCTCTTTGGTGGATTCATTCTCATTTATACGGGGGTCGAAAGCGTTGTACAGTCCAACAAAATAACCTTAAATCAATATAGAAATAGGGATTCCTTATTTTCCTGTTTTTTAACCGGGTTCATTATGTCGGTGACCAGTCCATTATCCATTTTGTTTTGGTTAGGGATATACGGGTCGATTTTAGCTAAAACCGCAACCAGTTATGGTACGTCGCAGGTATTCATTTATAGCGGGATGATATTTCTGGGCCTCACTTGCTGGGATTTTTTTGTAGCCTTATTGACGAATGGGTTTAGGAGATTTTTAACAGAAAGAAGCTTAAGGGTCATATCCATCACTTCGGGTGCATCACTTTTAGGCTTTGGTGGTTATTTTGCTTATCAAGGCATTAAAGCCATCGTTTCATAAGGTTCTAAATCTCTTTACCGCGTTTCTATTTCATTATGGAACTTCTTTCTAACATAATTCATTGTAGGTTTATTCATACTATGGATGATGGAAGGGGGAATTCTTATGAAAACAGAAGCCAATTGCAGCTCAGCAAAAGGGAATGCCGCTAAAAACTCTGTTTCAAGTGAACAACAAGGTGACATGAAATGGTGGCAGCTATCCTTAGTCGGTGTCGGATGCACGATTGGGACAGGGTATTTTCTAGGTTCGACAATAGGAATTAAAACAACTGGGCCATCCATTGTGTTTTCCTTTGTATTGGCTGCGTTAGGTACATATATCGTATATAATCTGCTTGCTAAAATGACAGCTGCAGACCCTCAAAAGGGTTCATTTTGTTATTATGCTAATAAAGCATTCGGAAGATGGGCTGGCTTTAGCAGTGGCTGGAATTATTGGTCCTCTAATATTTTGATAATGGGTAGCCAGCTAACAGCACTTTCTCTCCTCTCTCAATTTTGGTTTCCAAAGGTGCCATTATGGCTATTTGCCTCTGGATTCGCGCTTGTTTCAATAGTGGTCGTTTTGCTGGGAACAAAGGGTTTTGACAGAGTTGAAAACATCCTTGCAGTTATCAAGACAGCGGCTATCTTCATGTTTATCATCATTGCCATATGTGCGGTAGTTGGTTGGTTTGGATTAGATGGTGGAAAGCCGCCTTCATTTCCGAATACGTACCATGAATTATTTCCAAAAAGGATGAAAGGTTTTTGGACATCGCTCATTTATGCTTTTTATGCATTTGGCGGCATTGAAGTGATAGGGCTGATGGCAATGCAATTGAAAAAGAAAGAAGATGCGCAAAAGGCAGGAACCATCATGCTTTTAGTTCTGACCATCATCTATGTAATATCTTTAGGATTAGCCGTGACAATGGTTTCGATGGAAGCATTCAGTGAAAAGGAAAGTCCCTTTGTAACAGCCATTGATAGTTATCATCTTACATTCTTTCCACATGTTTTTAATGGAGCCATCATCATAGCGGGCTTTTCAACGATGACCGCTTCATTATTTGGGGTAACCAATTTGTTGGTGACACTTGCGGATGATGGAAATGCCCCTTCATTTTTCATGAAGAAGATAAAGAAGTTTAAAGACCTTCCGTTACCTTCTCTCGTTCTGGCAGCCATAGGGCTCCTGGGGTCCATTATTACAGCTTTACTACTGCCAGGAAAGATTTATGAATACATTACAACATCAGCTGGTATCTTACTTTTGTATAATTGGGGTTTCATCATACTTTCTTCGCTTAAAATTCTCGAACATAAATTGTGGAGTAAAGTCATTGCTATTTTCGGGATTGTTTTAATACTTATAACAGTTAGTGGAACCCTTCTTGAAAAGGAGATACGTCCTGGATTCTTCATCAGTTTAATATTCATCATAATCATCGGGCTTGCTACCATTTATATGAAGTTAAAGGTTTGGAATAAGGACAAGGCGATGACGGCGAGGGCAAAAAGATCGGAACTAGATTAAAAAATGGAACCTGACTTATCATGTCGGGTTCCATTTTTTGTTTAGATTTTGTTAACGGATTTAACTATGGGAGGAGTTGTTCTTTCTTTGTTCTTCTTCGGCCAGAAACTCAATAAAAACATTCATCGCTAAAAAAGGGTGTTCATTCACTTTTTGATAATAATTATTTTTTCTTGCATCCGTTAGATAGGTACTTTTTTTCATTCTCTCAAGGACAAACTTTTGGCTCATTTTCACTATTTCTTTTTGGTTGTGTTTATTTTCTTTCATTAAAGCAAATCCTATTGCACCTATTAGTGCATAAATACATAGTGCTATTTTAGAAATAGGATAAGAATCATTCATAAACAAGAGGAAAAAAAGGTTTATAACGGAAAATCCTATCATTACGGTGGAGAAGAAACCATACTTCATATTTTTCTTCAATAAGGGATTTAATTTCATTTGGATTTTCTTCAATTCACTTTGCATTGAGTGTGGAATATTCTTGACCTTTATATTCATCGTATCCTCCTTTAGTAATCGCTGCTGCTAGTTTTTCCTTCTATATAAAAAGATCATCCATTAATATAATCATTTTAAAAAATCTTTCATAGTAATTCGTGATTACATACATTCTAACGTGTAAAAAATTATTTGTCATTTATTATACGTTAAAGCGGGGACACGAGAAATGGCTAGTAAGAGTGAGAAAGAGTAGAAGAATCTTAGGGATTGGAAAATGGGGGATTATACATGAAAATCTTTAATAATTTAGTAATCACGTATTTTTTTGTCATAAATACATGACTTTTGTTCTGTTTTATCAAGGTTCGGCTAATTAAAATCGAGTTTTCGACTAAATCCAGCTATAATGAGTAAGCTAGAAGGATTTATAAGGTTAAGGAGGAAATAGAATGATGTCATGGACGTTAGCCATTTTGTTTGGTGTGGCAGTTTTACTCTTCATTTTTTCGTTTATAAAGACGGATTCGATGAAAGTAGAACAGCAAATTGAACAGGTTACAAGTACTTTTGGAGACGAAGTAAGCCAATTACAAATGCAAATAAGAAGTCTTGAGATAGATGCTGAAATAATGGCACAAGAAGCAGGTTTACTGTCTGGACCCCCTGAGAAGTGGATTTTGTTGCACGATGTACTAGATTTATATAAACGTGGATATTCAATCGATAGCATAGCAGCAAAAAAAGAACGATCTATTGAAGACATAGAAAACCTACTTGCTCCTTACATAAAAGCAAAGAACGAAAGGAGAAAAGTTGTCAATGACATCTAAATCGATGCGCAGCTTTGCCGGTGGCATTCTTGTTGCAGCAGGTATATGCGGAGCAGTATATTTCTTCGATTCTGAAGAAACGGCTAGCACAAAAACAGTAGAAAAATTATCTGATGATGAGATGAAAAACAAGTTAACTTCTGAAGGGTATGTCATTCATACCGAAAAAGAATATCAAGAGCAACTTGATGAATTGAAAGCCAACCAGGAGGTAGCTGAAAAAGGGACGAGCGAAAAGATTATTTATCGGACGGTCCTGAAAGTTACCAAAGGCATGACCAGCATTGATGTTGGTAAACATCTTAAACGGTCGAAAATCATCCCGAATGCCCAAGATTTCTTTAATGAAGTCGAAAAGAAGGGCAAGGCGAACAATTTACGTCCGGGTTCTTATGTGATAGATAGTGAAATGGAGACTGAGGAAATAATCTCTATTATCTTTAAGTAAGCATATTAATGAAGCAACTCATATGAAAAGCCGACTATCAAATGGATAGTCGGCCTTTTATGTCGTCTACAAATGCCATATCATTTTCGAACTGACTACCTGACTGCAGCAGGATAGTTCAATGTTTTCAAATGGGGACCTGGGACAAAAGCGACCCCCTATCTTTCCGATTTTCATAATTAAGGTATAATATAAGTGTGAAAGTATTTTGTAACGGATTAGGTGAAGAGAATATGAAGCTGATCATTGCCGAGAAACCTGATCAAGGTTCAACATTGGCAGCTCAATTTAAATCGAAGAAACAGCAAGGATATATAGAAATCATGCCAAACGAGCTTTTCCCCGATGGCGCTTATGTAACGTGGGCAGTCGGTCATTTATGTCAACTAGTATCACCGGAAACCTATCATTCTAACTGGAAAAAATGGTCGATTGATACCCTGCCGATGATACCGGATAAATTTCAATACGAAGTGACCCGCCAAAAGGCCAAACAGTTCAATGTGGTCAAGACTTTGCTGAGTAAACCGAATGTTGATGAAATCATTCATGCTGGGGATGCTGGTCGCGAAGGGGAATTGATTGTACGTAATATCATTTCACTATGTCATGTCAAAAAGCCGATGAAACGTTTGTGGATTTCCTCACTGACTCCAAAGGCCATATATGAAGGGTTTCAAAATCTAATCAGTGAAGAGAAAACCAGGCCACTTTATCATGAAGCGTATACGCGTGCTTGTGCGGATTGGGTAGTAGGCATGAATGCATCAAGGGTATATAGCATTCTCTTGAAAAAAAAGGGTGTATCGGATGTATTTTCAGCAGGTCGCGTTCAGACCCCAACCCTTGCTTTGATAGTCAAAAGGGAATTGGAAATCGAACGGTTCAAATCAGAACCGTTTTGGGAAGTATTTGCAGACTTCAAGATGGATGGAAAGAAGTATCAGGGAAAATGGCAACAAAATAATGATTCGAGAATCCAGACTAAAGAGATGGCAGAGAAAATAGCTGCATTTTGTAAGGGAAAAGAAGCTGAAATTGCCGATATGACAACGGAAAGAAAAGAGTTTCAGCCTCCGCTCTTATTTAATCTGTCGTCATTGCAAGCAACTGTGAATAAGCTCTATAAGTACTCACCTAAAAAAACCCTGGATATCGTTCAAAGTTTATACCAAAAAGGAATTGTATCCTATCCACGGTCGGATTCCAACTATGTCACTAAAGGCGAAGCTGAAACATTTCCGGACATTATGCAAAAATTAAGTGGATTTTCAGAATATCAACCCTTTTTCCCGTTACCTATCTCCAGTATCAGCGACAATAAACGATTTGTTAACGAAAAAAAAGTTACGGATCACTATGCCATCATTCCGACAGAACAGGTTGTAGATCCAAAACGACTTTCCGGTGAGGAACGTAATATATATGATTTAGTGGTACGAAGACTGATTGCGGCACATTATGAAAAAGCCATTTTTGATTACACGACGATCAAGACAAAGGTCGAGAAGAGGGCCGAGTTCATTTCAAAGGGTAAACAACAGATTCAAGAAGGGTGGCGTAAGGTCATTTTTCAAGATGAGAAAGATGATGATGTTCTTTTACCCCTCCTTAAACAAGGCGATTCTGGGCTAGTGTCCAAGGTAAAAGTGAAAGAAGGAAAAACCCAGCCACCGAAGCGTTATACAGAGGGTCAGCTAATAACCTTGATGAAAACGGCGGGAAAGCATCTGGAAAATGAAGAGCTTGAAAAGGTCCTGATGAAAACAGAAGGCTTAGGAACCGAAGCGACACGTGCGGGGATCATTACCATGCTGAAAGATCGAAAATATATTGATGTTAAGAAAAACCAGGTATTTGCAACCGATAAAGGGAAGGTTCTCATTACAGCAATTGGCGAGAAAATCCTTGCTTCTCCAGAAATGACGGCTAAATGGGAGCAGCGCCTAAGGGAAATCGGGGAAGGTAAGGCTTCCGCGGGTGCTTTCATGGAAGCCGTTAAAAAGATGTCCACAAAGATTATTAGCGATGCCGTTGAGTCTTGTGAAGCCTGGGACTTTCAAGGTCTAGATATCGATTCGATTCAAAGACCGGGTTTTAAGAAAAAAAGTGTGACATCAGTAGGAAGTTGCAAGAAATGTGGTGCTAAAGTTGTCGATAAAGGGGAATTCTATGGATGTGCAAGTTATCAGAAAACCAAATGTAACTTTACCGTCTCAAAAAAAATCCTTAATAAAAAAATCAGTCAGGTCAATGTTAAAAAGCTTTTATCCCATGGAGAAACCGATGTGATCAGTGGTTTCAAAAAAGGGGACAAGACGTTTGATGCTGCTTTAATTTGGTCTGATACCGAGAAGAAGGTAATTTTTAAATTTATATCGGATCAACCAGTTAAGCAAAATTAAGCGTTTCTACCATGCCCTGAGACGATATAATCTTGTTTCAGGGTCGTTTTTATAGTAAGATTTTTAGATATGCGTTTGAATGGGAGGATTCCTGATGCCTACACCGAGCATGGAGGATTACATAGAACAGATATATTTACTTATAGAAGAAAAAGGATATGCAAGGGTTTCGGATATTGCTGAAAACCTATCTGTACATCCTTCTTCAGTGACGAAGATGGTACAAAAGCTAGACCACGAAAAGTATTTAATCTATGAGAAGTATCGTGGTTTGGTTTTGACAGCAAATGGTAAAAAAGTGGGTAAACGACTTGTTTACCGTCATGAATTATTGGAGCAGATGCTACGATTGATAGGGGTCAAGGAAGAAAATATCTACCATGATGTTGAAGGAATCGAGCATCACCTGAGCTGGAATGCGATAGACCGAATTGGTGACCTTGTAGAATTCTTTGAGGAATCACCTAGCCGGGTTGAGGATTTAAGAAATATACAAAAGAAAAATGAAGAAAATGCAAAATAAGCTGCCATGGGCAGTTTTTTTTTGCTCTAAAACCATCATTCGTTTCTTAAATAAGCAACCACATGACGGGGAAAAGAGGATTTTTAGTCTTAAAACAGAATAGCTATTATAAAGGGGATATTTTGAAATACCATAAAATATATCCATTTAAATCATGAAAAAGGTGCGATCAGTAAATCTGAAAAACTATGTGAAATGGGGAATGACATTTGAATGTAAAAACTTGGCATAAAGAAGCAGAAAAGAAATGGGATGTTTTTGCCCCGACATGGGCGAAGAATTCACAGGAAATGTGGGAGACCGGTAGTCGTAAAAAGATCATCCCTTTCTTTTCCGAGTATGTGGAGTCGGGATCGAAGGTTGTGGATATAGGTTGCGGAGACGGAGTCGGTTCTTCAAAACTCGCCCAAGCCGGTTACGCTGTTACAGGTGTGGACCTTTCAACCGTCATGGTTGAATTGGCTAAGGAAAATGCCGACCAACAACCCGGCCTTTCTTTTACTCAAGGAGATTTTTACAGTCTCCCATTTAAGGATGATGAAATGGATGCCGCTTTGGTGATCAATTCACTTGAATATACTGGTGAGCCACTGACGGTGATGAAGGAAATACATCGAATTATAAAGCCCGGGGGATATGTATGTTTTGGAATACTAGGACCTACGGCGGAGCCTCGTAAAAAATTTAGTTACCAACGGTTATTTGGTGAAGATGTGATCATGAATACGATGCAGGCCTGGGAATTTGAAAAGCTTGCACTATCTACTGGTTGGAAGCTAGTCGCTGAGACTGGTGTTGAAAAAAGAGGGGTGGACTACTCCAAGCTAGGTCACTTTTCAAAAGAATTGAAACAATCCGTTTCATTTATGTGGCTCTTCCTCTTTCAAAAAGAAGGTATTCAATGATGGAAAAATATCATATCAATCAATTTGTCGAAAAAACGAAACAGCAGGATAAGGGCCAGGGATTATTTGAACTGGAGACGGAACGAATTCTTGAAATCAATCTCGAACAACAAATCTGGGCCAAAATGGGGACGATGATTTCATACCGGGGCAGTATTAAGTTCGAACGAGAAGGCATGCTGGAGCATGGGATTGGAAAATTATTTAAGAAAGCCTTTACTGGTGAAGGTACCTCTTTAATGAAAGCGACAGGGAAAGGGAAGCTATATGTGGCCGACCAAGGAAAGAAGATTTCGATTATACAATTGAATGGAGAGGCCATTTGTATAAACGGCAATGATTTACTTGCCTTTGAATCAAGTGTGAAATGGGACATTAAAATGATGAGACGCATTGCCGGATTGTTGGCTGGTGGATTGTTCAATGTCAGGCTTGAAGGAAATGGGATGGTTGCGTTCACATCACACTACGAACCCCTCACTTTACTTGTTGAAGAGGGAAAGCCAGTCTATACAGATCCAAATGCGACCGTCGCCTGGTCAGGGAACTTACAGCCAGACTTCGTAACGGATGTATCCTTGAAATCATTTTTTGGGAGAGGAAGCGGAGAGTCAGTTCAGATGAAATTCGAAGGACAGGGGTTTATTGTTGTCCAGCCCTATGAAGAAGTATATTTTGGCGATAAAGAGTCTTAAAAAGTAAAATTAGATTCCTTTTTTTATGATAATAGAAGAGTAGTAAATGAATGATTTGAGAATGAAGAAAAAGGATGAGTAGATACACGTTTGCATTTAACAGACATAGGTATTCAATATCATTTCATTCTAGTGCGAAATAAAAAAATCCTGAGTTTCTCATCAGGATTTTTCATTAGACAGATGTGTGGCAGGTTCCCCCAAAAAGGGCAATCAACGGACAAAGACCCTTTTTTTCTTTCGCTTTCAATCCCAATCATATGGCGTGGATTGATAGACGTAATAATTGAGCCAGTTGGAAAACATGAGGCTACAGTGACTTTTCCAACGATGCAACGGAGTTTTAGATGGGTCATTATCCGGAAAGTAGTTTTCGGGGAGCTGGGTTTCGATTCCGCGCTCAATATCGCGTTTATATTCGTCACCGAGCGTTCCCGCATCATACTCGAAATGACCAGTCACCATAATTCTCTTTGAATCGGTTGAAGCGGCTATTAACACACCGGCTTGATCTGATTGTGCTAAGATTTTCAGTTCGGGATGATTCACTAACTTTTGATAATCTATGTCAGTATAGCGAGAATGAGGAGCCAAGAAATAATCGTCGAAGCCACGGACGAGGTCTTCATTCGGTTCAAGAACCTCATGTTTATAGATGCCAAAGCATTTTTCCGGAAGCTCATATTTACCTATACCATAATGGTGGTATAGAGCTGCTTGAGCCCCCCAACAAATATGTAGGGTGGATGTGACATTTTTGCTTGACCAGTTCATGATATCTTTTAATTCTTCCCAATAATTAACTTCTTGAAAGTCCATCTTTTCGACAGGTGCTCCCGTGATGATCATCCCATCATATTTTTTTGAACGAATGTCTGCAAAAGAATTATAAAATTGATTTAAATGAAATTTACTTGTGTTTTTGGATTCATGGGTACTCAAACCCAGAAATGATATATTTACTTGAATAGGCGTGTTGCCAAGAAAACGCAGTAACTGTGCCTCTGTTTTTTCTTTTTCAGGCATAAGGTTTAAAATCAATATATTTAATGGCCGGATTTCCTGGCTGATTGCCCGTTCCTCATCCATTACAAAGATGTTCTCTTCTTCTAAAATCTCTTTAGCTGGCAGGTGTCTTGGTATTTTGATTGGCATAGTTAGCTTTGCCTCCTTTGTGAAATCATAATATTTCAATTATATAGAAAATTTAAAAATAGAAAAGCAATTTTTTTATTTTTTTAGATCCTCATAAGAATTTTGTAGAATGGTAAAATGATGATGAGTTATATAAAACTTGTTTATGACAGTTAAGAATCTAGAAGAGGGGTATATGGATATTGTTTGATCCTACAGCATATGAGAATATGAAAGTGGTATTGGAAGGAGCGGTATATGACCGCGACCTCATTGGGGATATATTGGTTATTGGTCGTGATGATATCGTCAATCTCTCAACACTTGCAAGGAAATATAAAATTGAGTTAGAAATGAAAGAATCAGAGCATACTGATTCTGTGACCGGCGGCTTTGAGGTATACGCTTCACTGGAGAATTTAAGTTCCGAGCTGCTGCAGTCAAACCTGAATGAAACGCATTCCGGTTGTGCCGTGAATTTATTCATTTCCATACCGAGAAAGCTCAACAGCTTGGAAGTTAGAAATATGTTAATTGAACTCGAGACCCTTTGGGGGAGTGAGAGAATCATTAAATTGACTACTTCTGAAACGGTTAGTGAAAAAGAACCATCCTCATCATGCCATTCAACATTTGGTATTTCTTTCGGAAGACTTATAAAGGAAGAGCAAATGGAAGATTTAGAAGATATGGTAGAGTATCTAATACAATCCATACAAATTGTTGAAGGTTCTTTAAATAACTAATCAAGAACACTCAAACTGGAAAAGTTTCCTTCACTTAAGGTAAAATGACCTCATCAGGGCTAAAGGGAGAGATCATATATGTCCATTTATGAATTTGAAGTGAAAAAGATCAATGGTGATGTCATTTCGCTTGAGGAATACAAGGGAAAAGTATTGATTATAGTTAACACGGCTAGTAAATGTGGATTTTCACCACAGTATGATGACCTGCAGAGCCTATATGTGCAATACAAAGAGGACGGTCTGGAAGTTCTAGGGTTTCCTTGCAATCAGTTCCTCAACCAAGAGCCTGGCGACGAGCTTGAAATCGATTCCTATTGTAAGCTCAATCACGGTGTAACCTTTCCAATGTTTGCGAAAGTGAATGTGAATGGAAAAGACGCTCACCCGCTATTTAGCTATATAACGGAGAATGCACCAGGAATGATGGGATCGAAGTCAATAAAATGGAACTTCACCAAATTTTTGATCGACCGTGAAGGGAATATTGTGAACCGCTATGCTCCCAAAACAAAACCGCTTGAAATGGAAGAAGATATAAAAAAATTGCTATCATGATTCAATGGCCCACCGTGTTCTTATCGGTGGGCTTTTTATTTAAGGAATAAAAGGGTCCGTAATTTAAAGGGGGAAAAATGGGGATAAAGTGGAATATAATAGGTAACAACTATTTTACCCAGGAGGGAAACAATGGAACGAATTGCATGGGTTACGGACAGTACGGCTTTATTGGACGAGGAACTATCTCAAAATGAACATGTATATGTCGTACCTATGATTGTCATCATGGATGGTGAGGAATACGAAGATGGTGTCGACCTACTACCTGAAGAACTGTATCGCAAAATGAAGGAGGAAAATAAGGTCCCGACCACCTCCCAGCCATCAGTGGGCACCTTTTACGAGTTGTATAGGAAACTTGAAAAAGACTATGATCGGGTGGTTTCCATCCATCTCTCAAGTAAATTGAGTGGGACGGTCTCCTCAAGCCGTCAGGCAGCACAACTTGTCACGATACCTGTGGATGTTTTTGACACCTTGCTTATATCGTATCCGATGATTCTGTTATTAAAAAGGCTCATGCACTATATAAACAGCGGGTTCTCAATGGAAGAAGCTTTCACCCTTACACGGAAGTATGCAGATAGCCATGAGACATATGTCTTGATTGGCTCATTAGACCAACTACACCGGAGTGGGCGGTTAACGGGGACTCAGTATTACCTTGGAAGTCTATTGAGCTTAAAACCGATCATAACCATAGAGAATGGGTTGCTGCAAACCAAAACGAAAACTCGAAATCTTAAGAAAGCGGAAAATCAAATATTCCATGAATTACGCAAATCCATTTCATTGGGCAAGGTAAAAGAATGCAGTATCTTGTACGGAGGTTCACCCGTTCAGGCCGAACCATGGGAAAAGAGGATTACAGAAGAGTTTCCAGAAGTGAAAATACATATATCACCACTAGGTAGTGCAATAGGGGTGCATACAGGTGAACAGACAATCGGGATCAGTTGGTTCAAGGAAGTTTAGGGCAATTTCCCTTTCTAAAAATTAGAACCATGGTAAAATAGAAAGGACATGGAGTGGTGAAATGCAAAAAACAATAATTGAACAAACGGAATCATTTGTCTACGAACAATTAAAATCTGATGTCAGTGGCCATGATTGGTATCATATCAATCGGGTTCGGAAGCTGGCCTTACATATTGCACGTGAAGAAAAAAAGGGTAATGAATTCATAATCGAGATGGCAGCCCTCCTTCATGATATTCCAGATGATAAATTGAATGATGATATGGAAGCAGGTTGGAATAAGCTCGATGATTGGTTGAAGATGACCGGGGTGGACCTGAATACGGTTAAGGAGATAAAGGAGATTATTTCTACCATTTCCTACAGTGCTGGAGAAGTGAATCTGACGTCCATCGAAGCTGAAATTGTTCAGGATGCCGATCGTTTGGATGCTCTCGGGGCGATTGGAATTGCAAGAACATTTGCGTATGGGGGTAAAAAGGGACAACCTATGTATGATCCATCTCTCTCGGTCCGTGAAGAGATGACCAAGCAGGAATATCGAATGGGTAAAAGCTCTTCCGTCCACCATTTTTATGAAAAATTATTACGTTTACAAGACTTGCTTAACACAGATACAGCGAAGAATATCGCGAGTGAACGCCATGAATACATGGTTCGTTTTCTAGAAGAATTCTATAAGGAATGGGATGTACGTTTATGAAAGTTTTTAGCATGGAACATGTAATGAAAACCCAAGGAGAGAAGCTTCTTTTTAAAGATGTTTCTTTATCCATCAGTGAAGGTGAAAAGATCGGGATCGTCGGTATAAATGGGACCGGTAAATCCACGCTGTTGAATATTATAGCTGGATTGGAAGAAAGTGACCTGGGTACGAAGGATCATCCGAATGACTATACAATTTCTTATTTATCACAAGATCCTGACTTTGATGAACAATTGACCATTATGGAGTATATGTATGAAAGTTCGACACCCGTATTCTCCTTGATAAAAGAATATGAAAAAACATTGGTGCAATTGCAAATCGATCCCCAAAATAGTGAAGTGCAAAATCGATTATTGAAGCAACAACAATCTATGGATGCTCTTAATGCCTGGGATACTAGCGCCAATGCCCGGACAATCTTGACTAAGCTAGGCCTTCCTGATCATTCTCGGAAATTGGGTGAGCTTTCAGGTGGACAAAAGAAACGGGCAGCATTGGCAAAGACATTGATAGAAACTCCTGATTTGCTCATTTTGGATGAGCCAACCAACCATCTGGATTTTGAAAGTATCACCTGGTTGGAAGAATACTTATCAAAGTATCAGAAATCCGTCTTATTTGTGACCCATGATCGATATTTTCTTGATCGTGTGTCCAATAAAATATGGGAAATAGCTCAAGCTCAGCTTTTTGAATACAAGGGGAATTATGCAGACTACCTTGAATCAAAAGCCATAAGGGAAGAAAATGAATCAACTGAACGTTCAAAAAAAGAGAGTCTCTTCAAAAAAGAATTGGCCTGGATCCGCAAAGGGGCCAAGGCGCGCTCAACGAAGCAAAAGGCTAGGATTCAACGTTTTGAAACGTTAGAAACCGGTGTTAAGGATAAGCAGAAAAACGAAAGCCTTGAAATGGAATTAAGCGGCGCCCGTCTAGGGAAAAAAGTGTTGGAACTGCAAGGCGTCTCCAAATCATTCGGTAATCAGACAATTATCAAAGATTTATCTTTCCTTTTCAAGCCAGGCGATCGTATTGGGATTGTCGGTAATAACGGAAGTGGAAAATCCACACTATTGAATATCTTGGCCGGACGCGAACCGTTGGATGGTGGAAATCTTGAAATCGGGCAAACCGTCAAAATCGGCTACTATACACAAGAAAGCATCGATATGGATGAAAATCTCCGAATGATCGAATATATCCGGCAAACGGCTGATTCAATTGCTCTTAAAGATGGTAGCTTCATATCCGCTGCACAAATGCTTGAGAGGTTCTTGTTCCCCATGGGTTCGCATGGCACTCCGATACGGAAACTTTCAGGAGGAGAAAAAAGACGACTTTATTTATTGAACATCTTGATGGGTTCACCCAATGTCCTTTTATTGGATGAACCGACAAATGACCTGGATACACAAACCTTGACAGTCCTTGAAGACTATTTAGAAACGTTTTCGGGAGTCGTCATCACCGTTTCGCATGATCGGTACTTTCTTGATAAAACTTGTCACCAACTACTCGTCTTCAAAGATAAAGGTAAAATAGATTTTTATTACGGAAACTACTCTGAGTTTTTAGAGGAAAAGACAGAAGAAACGGTTCCTCAAAAAACTATCGAGCCACAGCCTAATCGAACGGAAAAGAAGAAGAAAAAGCTTACTTATGCGGAAAGTAAGGAATGGGAAGAAATCGAAGGGAAAATGGAGCAAGTCGAAGGTCGCCTGAAGGATATCACAGCCGAAATGTCAGCAGCCGGCAGTGATTTTGAAAAGGTCCGCCTGCTTCTAGAAGAAGAAAAAGAGCTTAACGAAAAGTTAGAGTATACAATGGAAAGATGGACATATCTTGCTGAAAAACTTGAAGGGGAATAAGCTGAAGACTGGGCCAGGATGCGTTAGCTTGGCCCAGTCTTTTTTTCGGTGAATCTCAATTGCATGAGAATCTCTTGCCAGTGTGATAAAATCTAGGACACGAGGAAACGTATTGATAAAGGAGAGAAAAGCATTGAATATTAAATCGATAGAACCTACGCCAAGTCCAAATACAATGAAAATTAATCTTACGGAAGAATTGCCAGCAGGAAAGAGCAATAATTATAAAAAAGATCAAGCGGAACTTGCGCCGAAAATGATAAAAGACATGTTACAAATTGACGGTGTCAAGGGTGTATACCATGTGGCTGACTTTTTAGCAGTCGAACGTAATGCGAAATTTGATTGGAAAGATATTTTGGTCCAAGTTCGCCAAGTTTTCGGTGAGGATACTGGAAAACAAAATCAACAAGCGCAAATAAATGAGCATTATGGAGAAGTTTCCGTTTCCATCCAACAATTTAAAGGTATTCCCATGCAGATTAAAGCAAATGATAGCACACACGAAAAACGTTTTGCGTTACCGGAGTATTTCATTAAGGGCATATCAGCTGCGCAAAAAGAAGATGATAATGTCGTCCTACTTCGTAAATGGAAGGACTACGGCATTCGCTACGGAGAAATGGAAGATATCGTCAAGGAAGTAGCGGCAGAATTGGTTGCAGCTTATCCGGAGGAAAGAATTAATAAATTAGTTGATGCCGCCCAAGAAACCATGGATAAAAAAGAACCGGTCATCAATCGCCCCAAAATAAAATTGACCGTTGACATGTTAGACGATGAAAGTTGGGAAAAGAGATATCAATTATTGGATCAGATGAGCGATCCGACGGTTGAAGATATTCCGGTACTGGAAAAAGCCCTTGCCGATAGCAAAGTTTCCATTCGTCGACTTGCTGCTGTATATTTAGGGATGATTGAAGACCCAAAAGTCCTTCCTAGCTTATATAAAGCATTGAGGGATTCAAGTGCCGCTGTAAGAAGGACGGCTGGGGACTGTTTATCTGATCTTGGGTTTGAGGAAGCAATGGGTGAAATGGCATTATCTCTATCGGATAAAAATAAACTAGTGAGATGGAGGGCAGCCATGTTTTTATACGAAGTTGGTGATGAATCCATCCTACCTTTTTTAAAGAAAGCTGAACAAGACCCCGAATTTGAAGTCGCACTCCAAGTGAAAATGGCCCTTGATAGAATCGAGAATGGGGAAGAAGCGAAAGGTTCTGTATGGAAACAAATGACGGAATCAAGAAAGTAAAAAATAAGTAAGTTTAAAGACCGAAAGAGGATAATCACAGACCGTGTAAGGACGTGTTTGTTGGTCATCCTCTTTTTTTTATAAAAAAGGGATGAAAGATTAGGTAAAAAATGGATAAAATCATTCATTTATATGAATAAATCCCTTTTCTACTATTTTAGAAAAATGTTTATGTAGAAAACTTTGAGCTAGAATGGTTACATTTGACCACATTTATGTTAGAATTTTTAGAGTATTATAAAAAGTTAATATATTCAATGTTAATTTGCTAAAATGAGGGGGCTACATAAATGTCTACAGCAAAAATGAGAAGCGACATGATTACAAAAGGGGTTGACCGTGCTCCACATAGAAGTCTATTGCGTGCAGCGGGTGTTAAAGAAGAAGATTTCGGCAAACCGTTCATTGCGGTTTGTAATTCATATATTGATATCGTTCCTGGGCACGTCCATCTTCAGGAGTTCGGTAAGATCGTGAAGGAAGCAATCAGGGAAGCTGGCGGGGTTCCATTTGAATTTAATACAATCGGAGTAGACGATGGAATCGCCATGGGACATATTGGTATGCGTTATTCTTTACCAAGTCGTGAAATCATTGCTGACTCCGTAGAAACGGTTGTTTCTGCACATTGGTTTGATGGGATGGTTTGCATTCCAAACTGTGACAAGATTACACCAGGGATGATGATGGGGGCACTTCGTGTCAATATCCCGACGATGTTCGTCAGCGGAGGACCTATGAAGGCTGGAAAAGATAAGAATGGTAAGTCTCTATCCTTAACATCGGTCTTTGAGGGTGTTGGAGCCTATCAAGCAGGTAATATTGAAGCAGAAGACTTAGAAGAAATCGAACAAGTGGCATGTCCTACGTGCGGTTCTTGTTCAGGGATGTTTACTGCCAATTCGATGAACTGTTTAGCTGAAGGATTAGGTCTTGCCCTTCCAGGTAATGGTACTATTTTAGCCGTAGCTGAAGAACGAAAGGAATTCGTAAAGAAATCAGCTAAACAACTGATGGAACTAATCAAAATGGATCGTAAACCGCGCGATATCGTTACGATGGAAGCGATTGATAATGCATTTGCTTTGGATATGGCCATGGGTGGATCGACCAATACCGTCCTTCATACCCTTGCTTTGGCCCATGAAGCAGGTTTTGAGTATCCAATGGAGAGAATAAATGAAATAGCCGGAAGGGTACCACATCTTGCAAAGATTGCACCGGCATCGGATTATCATATTGAAGATGTCCATAATGCAGGTGGGGTCAGTGCTATTATTCATGAGTTACTGAAAAAGCCAGGAGCGTTCAATGGTGATTGTCTGTCTGTATCCGGTAAAACGCTACGTGAAAATGTGGAAGGCTGCGAAATCTTGAATACGGATGTCATCCATCCCCTAGATAACCCGCATTCCGAACGTGGAGGACTTGCGGTATTATTCGGGAATCTGGCTCCTCTAGGATCGATCATTAAAGTGGGTGCCGTAGACGAGTCTGTCGGCGGTTATCACCGAGGTCCCGCAATCTGCTTTGATTCCCAAGAAGATGCGTTGTCAGGAATTATTACTGGTAAAGTAAAAGAAGGGGATGTCGTGGTCATTCGATATGAAGGACCTAAAGGCGGACCGGGTATGCCGGAAATGCTGGCACCAACTTCGCAAATCGTCGGCAGGGGTCTTGGGGCCAAGGTAGGTTTAATTACCGATGGGCGTTTCTCAGGTGCTTCTAGAGGGATCAGTATCGGTCATATATCTCCTGAAGCAGCCGAAGGAGGACCAATAGCCTTTGTAGAAAATGGAGATATCATTGAGCTGGATTTGAATAATCGTATCATCCAGTTGGAAATTTCTGACGAAGAATTTGAAAAACGCAAAGCGAATTGGAAAGGATTCGAACCAAAGGTAACAAGAGGGTATCTGGGTCGTTATTCCAAGCTTGTCACCAATGCAAGCACTGGCGGCGTCATGAAGATTTAATCCACAAATGAAAGGGTGGCAGCAGATAATTCTGCTGCCTATTTTCTATGCAGGGCTTGGATGTTGGTAAACCTAAATTGTGTGGATTCAAGGTTAAGGTTCGCCTTTCGTAGAAGGTTTAAGCGTCAACTTTGCATTATGAACATAAATTATAGTATCCTTATAGTCATCTAGTTATTTCAAGGGGGAATTATTATGTCTATGGCTTATGATGAATACATGAAACAAATGGTGAAGCCAATGCGTGCTGAATTGGTGCAAGCGGGTTTTAAGGAATTGGAAACAGCTGAAAAGGTTGAGGAATTCATGGAGGCAGCCGAAGGGACTACACTTGTTGTCGTCAATTCAGTTTGTGGCTGTGCTGCAGGTTTAGCTCGTCCAGCAGCGACTCAAGCTGTACTCCAAGCAGAGAAGAAGCCAAATAATCTAGTCACTGTATTTGCAGGGCAAGATAAAGAAGCGACAGCTAAAATGCGTGAGTACTTTAATGGGATTGAACCTTCTTCTCCATCCATGGCTCTATTAAAAGGGAAAGAGGTCGTTCATTTCATTCCTCGCCATGATATTGAAGGCCAGCCTATGGAAGCTATCATGGAAAATCTCTTGGTAGCATTCGATAATGTAAAGTAAAATAAAATAAGTAAAAAAAAGAATGTCCTGTAAAAGGGCATTCTTTTTCAAATTCAGAGTATTAAAGGAGCAGGTACATGTTTGTGACTACAGCTGGACGAGCTGACCAAGATGTTATAGAGTTGGCAAAAGAGTTCGCGATGGATCAAAAGATTCCTTTTGTATCGAGGAGAAAACGTTCGATTCAGGATATTCAAAGGGAAAACGACAAGGATGATTGTCTCGTTTTCGGGAGAAATAGAATGGAAATATACCGGTACGGAGAGAGGGAGCCTTTCTTTTTCCATCCTAACTTAGCGATGATTCGATTGAAGCGATTACTGAATGGGGAGGCTGATCCATTTCTTATTGCAGGGGATATTAAAGAAGGGGACTCCGTGCTTGATTGTACATTGGGATTAGGTGCTGACTCCATTGTCGCTAGTTTTGCAGTCGGTAGTAAAGGGCGTGTGTTAGCGCTGGAGGGAAATAAATACTTGGCATTACTTGTGGACCATGGTTTAAAGACTTGGAGTGATGCAGAAGAGTGGATGTTATCAGTAATGAGGCGGATAGAAGTTATGGAGGCTAATCATAATGAGTTATTGAAAACTTTACCGGATAATCATTTCGATGTCGTCTATTTTGATCCGATGTTTGAGGAGACCATTGAAGAATCTAATGGCATTAAAGGCCTGACCCATTTTGCTGCAAATCATGATTTCACCATAGAAATAATAAATGAAGCCAAGCGGGTCGCACGAAAAAGAGTTGTGTTGAAAGATCATTTTCGCAGTACCCGCTTCCAGAGATTTGGATTTGACGTGTTGGAACGAAAAACCTCAAAATTCCATTATGGCTTCATTTCCATTTTATGAATTCATTCGGTCTGATAATCCCCTTCATCAAGACCCATTGCACAGCCTTCACGGCTGGAATCAGCAGCGCCATAATTCGAACCGTCCAATGGGTTGATTTGTATGGCCTGGACATTACCGATTGAGTGGGGGACTTCATTGAAGGCAAATCCCATTCCTTCGAGGTGTCCCTTGCTGTTCATATCAATCCCGGCTTCCCATTCAATATGTGGGCCCATCGGCGTGAAAATTCTTGGTTCTTCGATTGCCGCCTTTAAGTCCATTTTGAAATCGAGCACATTAATGATGGTTTGGACAACTGAGCTAATGATGGTCGGTCCCCCAGGGGAACCAAGTGTTAAAATGGGTTGATTGTCTTTAAAAATGATGGTCGGACTCTTACAGCTTACTGGTCGTTTATTAGGCTGTACTTCATTCATGCCGCCTGGAACGGAATCAAAGTCGGTCAATTCATTATTCAACATGAAACCATAGTCGGAAACCATGATGCCAGAACCGAAAGGGTGCTCAACAGTCGAGGTGCAAGCCGCGATGTTGCCCCATCTGTCACGCACCGTGAAGTGGGTGGTTTCACTGCGTTCTTCATCATTTGGCTGTTGAATCACTTCCCTTTGCTTCACGGAATCATACTTCCATGGATTTCCGAAATCAATGGCATTGTTCCGTGACTTGAAATTAATGAACTTCCGTCGTTCAGCTATATATTCGTCATGCATAAGACCCGTAAGCGGTAATTCGGCAAATTCAGGATCAGCCAGAAATGCCTTTTTATCTGTAAAGGCCAGACGCATCGCTTCCGCTATCAGATAATATTTCTCCCAGGAACGTACATCATATTGCTCTAGATGGAATGATTCTAATATCTTTAATATTTGAATGACGGTAAACCCTCCCGCGCTAGGAGCCATCGAAGAGACAATTTTATAATCTTTATAGGTGCCGACCATGGGTTCATCAACGGTTGCTTTGTAATCTCTTAAATCGGCCATTTCCATGAATCCGCCTTGTTCCTTGATACAGGAAATGATTCCTTCACCAATCTCGCCCTCATAAAAAGCAGATACCCCTTCGCGTTGTAAAATCCTATAAGTATTTGCCAGCTTTTCCTTAACTAATATATCTCCCACCTGGTATGGTTTTCCTTCGGGCATGAAGAAGTTTCGCGCTTCATCACCCAATCGATATTCAAAGTTTTTAAGGGCATCACAAAGTACCCAGTTGACCGGGACCCCATTTTCAGCAAATTCTATAGAGGGTTCAATGAGTTCGGCTAATGGCTTGCTACCATATTCATTGAGCGCTTCATCCATCGCCTTTAGAATTCCTGGAATGCCAACTGCCGTCCCTTTTGTCGAACGCTCTTTAAAGGGAATAACCTCCCCATTTTCATCCAGGAACAATTCAGGATATGCCGCTTTAGGTGCCCTGACATGTCCATCGAATATCTTCGTTTTTTTACTTTTTTCATTATAAACCATAAGGAATCCACTGCCGCCTATTCCTGTCATCATAGGTTCCACGATATTTAATGCAAATTGGATGGCTACTGCTGCATCAACGGCATTTCCGCCATCGCGTAAGATCTTTTCCCCGATTTTAGTCGCAACTGGATGAGCCGTGACGACCATACCAGCTTTTCCTGTTGCCGTTTCTCTTTTATAGTTTTCTTCTTTGGTTTTTTCATCGATGTTTTCCATCAAAATTCCTCCAGTATATCGTCTTAAGTTCTTTCTTGAGCTAGAGACGAACTTCATTGAAAAGAAAACCTTGTCATTAATAGAATGACAAGGACTCTTTCATAAGTATTTTAGTCTTAATCAGCAAATGATAAATATACGAAAAATGCTAATGTAACAAGACATAAAGCCACCATGGCGGTTGTAGTCAAAGCCATTTATAAGCCCTCCTTAAAAAGATACCTGAATCTATTTAAGTTCTACAAATTACCTAATAATCCTTTAATTTATATATTTATAGTGAAAAATGGTATAAAAGATGCAACACGTATGTTGCATATAGGTATTTATCCTTTTTGGCGATTTTTGAAACATGGGGTATTATATATTCGTATTACCTGGAAAATCGCAGTATACTAGAAAAAAGGAACAACAGGAGGGGGGATAATGGTTTGAAAACGGCAACATGGTTTAGGAAAAGTCTTGTCATTTTAGTTTCCGTTTTAACGTTTGGACTTGTCACACCTACAGATTTGGCATGGTTAGCTGATGCTGACTCTCTAAAAGATTCGAAAAAAGCGGTAGTGCAAGAAGACCATACACCATTTCCTTCTGCACAGGAATCTAGTGGCTTCAATCATTTCGACCGTGATAACTTTTTATCGGATATACTTGATAAAGCAGAAGAAAGCGCTTATGTGAAATTTGGTGAAAAAATAAACCCTAAAATAGGTGATGAGTTCAAAATGATCATTTTGCCGAAAATAGAAGAGACGGTAAACGATATGGCGAACCAATTTCCTGATGAAAAACTGCAACAGCTAACTATCACGGAGCGGCCAAGTGCAGGTAGATCCGAAAAAATTTTTCATATTTATGACTCGATAAGTGGAAATGATGTCATCCGATTCCATGTTAGGCAGGAAAATCCACCGTTAGAAGGATATTGGTTTAATTTTCATTATCACACGTACCACGATTCTTTTGCCACGCATTATGACATCGGGAAAATATATTGGGATAAAAACACTCCTCCCAAATGGACGAATCAAGATAGAATATCCTAAATCTCTTCGTTCATTGATTTTATCTAAAGGGAAGAGTATGATGATAATGAACATACATAAAGGTAAGTTCATAATGTTCTTTTTGGATACGTTGTTCTGCAACGTATTTATTTTGTGTGAAATAATACATAGCAAGAAAAACTGCGCTGTGCCTCTAGAGAGCACTTGCAGTGAATTTTATAGTTTTGCAGAGGTGCTTTAATCATGTCAGTAGAATTGCTAAATAAAATCTTCCATACCTATTCCCAGTTTTTTGATTGGGATATGTGGGGGGAAGTACTAACAGACCCTGTTAGCTGGGGATTAATTGGGACACTTGTCTTAATGGAAGGCCTTTTATCGGCTGATAACGCTTTGGTATTGGCCGTTATGGTTCGGCATCTTCCGGAAAAACAAAGGAAAAAGGCCCTTTTCTATGGATTATTGGGTGCATATGCATTCCGTTTCTTAGCCATTGGAATAGGTGTCTATCTCATCAAGATTTCTTGGGTAAAAATCCTCGGAGCTGTTTATCTTGCTTGGCTTTCATTCAAGTATTTCCGAGATAAGAGAAATAAACAGGCTAACCAGGATGAAGAGTTACAGGGAATGAGTAAAAATAGTTTATTAATCCGTATGTTCGGTAATTTATGGGGAACGGTTGTCGCTGTTGAGATGATGGATATTGCTTTTTCCGTTGATAGTGTCTTGGCTGCCTTTGGGGTGAGTGAAAAGATTTGGGTCCTCCTGTTGGGCGGAATGATCGGTGTCCTGATGATGCGGGGCGTTGCCGGAGTCTTTTTGAAACTGATTGATAAGATTCCTGAATTGGAAACGGCTGCCTATGTCTTGATAGGGTTCATATCGATTAAAATGCTTCTTTCGGTGGCGAAAATCGAAGTTCCACATGTCATCTTCTTTTTGACCATTCTTGTTATTTTTGGAACGACCATCTTGCTTCATTTTCAGAGGGAAAAAAAGCTTAAAGAACACAGTAAATAATCTTACGGAAAAGAGCTGATACCAAAATGGTGTCAGCTCTTTCTTTGGAAATAAAATTCAAATAGATGAAAAAGGAGAGTGAAAAATGTAAAAAAGAGCAAAGGGTATAACAGGTTTAGCCATAGTGATGTGAGGAATGGATGCAGCAAGATGCCAAAGAAAATCGAAAATAGCAATAGATCTAGAATGATGAACACTTTTAAACTGTAAATTTCCAGTACTTCCTCGGCTAGTTCATGTGGTTCTGGCAGGATGAGACTTCTGTTAACTGGTTTCATGGTATCACCTTGAACCTTTTTTGATTATATTATTTTATATGAAAATGCTGGGTGATCCGTGCCTCGTGAGAAAAGAATATTCCACTTATTTTTACCAAAAATACATCAATCAATTATAGAGGAGTTTCATGTTATACTAGAATAATAAATTGGGATTGAAGTATACATATTTCTTTGAAATATCCTATTAAACCATGGAAAGGATGTAGAAGGTGACAAATAAAAAGTGGATTGGATTATTCATTTTGGCAGGCTGTTTCCTTTCTATGCTTTCCATCTCTTTTGCTAAGGAAGATGGTTTAAAGTGGAGGGACTTGAAAAAAGATAGCCTACTAAGGCAGGCAGCCATTTTTCAGGATCAAGAGACATTACAGAACTTGTTTATATATCCTGTAGATGAATTTGATGAAGAGGAAGCCTTAAACATAGTTGAAACAATCAATAAACTCCCGCATTCCCTTCAAGTGAAAATTATTGATCGGGGTGTGAAAATAAAGCTTTTCAGTGGGAGCCTGACAGACAATCGTTCTGCAGCTCATTTAAAGGGGCAGACACCAAGAGGGTATGTTAATCCCAGCACTACATGGGATGATGTTCCGGGTATGGGGGGCTCGCATATGGTCTTGGTTAAAATCGGCGCGAGCGATAAAGGTAACGGCCATAGTTCTATAAATCTCGAACTCCATGAAATTGCCCATTCCATCGATAAAATCGTGTATGGCGGCATTCGTGAGGATATGGATTATTTAAGCGTATGGGGAAAAGAAGTAGATGCACTGTTTCCTGGTCAACCTTATTTTTCTACATATCCCGAAGAATACTTTGCGGAAGCGTTTGCGATGTTTTATGTAAATCCGGAACAAAATCAATTGCTAAGACGGAAAGCTCCAGAGACCTACCATTTTATTAAACAACTAGATTGAATAATTTAATTCAATCGTAATTCACATTGACACATTGAACTGGTAACAGTAAAAAGTTAAAATAAGAAGAATGAATGTTGAAAAGGTGGTTTACCATGAAGCAATATTTGGATTTATGTAAGCATGTACTTGAAAATGGAACTCAAAAAGGCGATCGTACCGGAACAGGAACAATCAGTACCTTCGGATATCAAATGAGGTTCAATCTGCGTGAGGGATTCCCTGTTTTGACTACGAAAAAAGTCAGTTTAAAAGCAATCATCCATGAACTCTTATGGTTTCTAAAAGGCGATACAAACGTACAATACCTTCAGGAAAATAATGTGCGCATTTGGAATGAGTGGGCTGATGAAGCAGGAAATCTAGGTCCCGTCTATGGGCATCAATGGCGCTCATGGGGTGCAGCGGATGGAAGGCAAATCGATCAAATCAGTGAAGTGATCGAGCAAATCAAAACGAACCCAAATTCAAGGAGATTGATCGTAAGTGCCTGGAATGTCGGAGAGCTTGAAGAGATGGCCTTACCTCCCTGTCATGCATTCTTTCAATTTTATGTGGCGGACGGTAAGCTTTCCTGCCAACTTTACCAGCGTTCTGCGGACGTATTTTTAGGTGTGCCGTTCAATATCGCTTCTTATGCACTCTTAACGATGATGATAGCCCAAGTATGTGACCTGGAGCCTGGTGAATTCGTTCACTCTTTTGGGGATGTCCATATCTATTCGAACCATATGGATCAAGTGAAATTACAGTTGACACGAGACCCTAAACCACTGCCTACGATGAAAATCAATCCTGCAGTGAAAGATATCTTTGAGTTTCGGTTTGAAGATTTCGAACTTGAAAATTACGAAGCTCATCCCCACATTAAAGGGAAGGTGAGTATATGATTTCCTTAATTGTAGCCATGGATGAAAAACGTGTGATTGGAAAAGATAACAAGCTGCCTTGGCATTTGCCAGCGGACCTTCAGTACTTTAAAAAGGTAACGATGGGTCACCCAATCGTCATGGGGCGCAAAACATTTGAATCCATAGGGCGGATTCTGCCTGGAAGGGAAAACGTCATCGTGACCAGGAATCATGAATTTAAAGCGGAAGGCTGCACCATTTTGCATGATGTTGATCAGATTAAGACGTATGCCGACAATAGTAAACAAGAGGTGTTCGTTATAGGGGGAGCGGAAATCTTCAAAGAAATCCTGCCAGTAACCGATCGGTTATATATAACTGAAATACATGAAGTCTTTGAAGGGGACACGTTTTTTCCAATCATTAATGAGACGGAGTGGGAAACCGTGGAGACGACCCCTGGTGTAACAGATGATAAAAATCTATATGCCCATGATTTTATTGTTTTACGAAAAAAATGATATTAGTAACCGATTTATGGTGAATAAGCCATAGTCGGTTTTTTTGTACAAAACCAAAGAGATAGAATTTTTAGAAAAATCAGTTACATACTTATGATAAAGTGCTATAATTATAGAATTGATTAGGAAGGAAATGAGGGATAACTATGAACCAGACAGCATCAGTGAATAGGGGGATTCAGTTGGAGGATATTCTAATTGCCTATAGAGAATTGAAGGATATTGTCTTACATACACCTTTACAAAAGAATCAGCGTTTATCCAGTAAGTATGAATGCAATGTCTATTTGAAACGTGAGGACCTTCAACATGTTCGTTCCTTTAAGTTAAGGGGAGCTTACTATAAAATGAAAAGTTTGACTCAGGAAGAAACAAAGAATGGTGTCGTGTGTGCGAGTGCCGGGAACCATGCACAGGGAGTGGCTTTTTCCTGCAGTGAGTTAGGAATCGATGGGAAAATTTACATGCCTGCTACGACGCCAAGGCAGAAGGTCGATCAAGTCCGGTTATTCGGTAGGGATAATATTGAAATTGTCTTAATTGGTGATACATTTGATGACGCATTCGCAAGTGCAATGGAATGTTGCGAGAAGGAAGGGCGTTCTTTCATCCATCCTTTCGATGATGAAAAGGTGATTGCCGGTCAAGGCACTACGGCGGTTGAAATCCTGAATGATTGTGAAGATAAGATTGATTATGTGTTCGCAGCAATCGGTGGCGGCGGATTAATGGCTGGGGTTTCAAGTTACTTCAAATCAGTGTCCCCTGATACGAAGTGTATTGGAGTAGAACCGCTCGGAGCCGCGTCCATGAAAACTTCCTTCCAAGAAGGAAAAGTCGTTGAACTTGAGAATATCGATACGTTTGTGGATGGTGCAGCCGTGAAGTGTGTAGGGCAAATGACATACCAAACATGTAAAGAGAATCTTGAGGATATCGTTGCAGTGCCTGAAGGCCATATCTGTACGACGATTCTCGATTTATATAATCAGCATGCCATTATTGCTGAACCAGCGGGTGCTATTTCCGTTTCAGCCCTTGATTTTTACAAAGACCAAATAAAGGGGAAAACGGTCGTGTGCCTTGTAAGTGGGGGTAATAATGATATAGGCCGTATGCAGGAAATCAAGGAAAAGTCCTTATTATATGAAGGCCTGCTATATTACTTTATCGTGAATTTCCCACAACGTGCTGGAGCATTAAGGGAATTTCTTGATGAAGTGTTGGGACCCAATGATGATATTAGTCGATTTGAATATACGAAGAAAAATAATAAAGAGAGTGGCCCGGCCCTTGTTGGTATTGAGTTAAAAAACAAATTTGATTATACAGGACTTATTCAGAGAATGAATAAAAAGGGTTTCTCAAGCGTGGAAGTCAATAAAGACAGCAATTTATTCCACTTATTAATTTAAACTAGACAAAATTTTAAATTAGGTTAGAATAATATATATATTTTTACATATTATTCAACTTATCCAGCAGTCGTGTTTTGTCGATAATTGTTACCGTTGTATGACGATTTGCCAGGTTCCTTTCATTTGGCTGAAAATGGTATTATAATTAAAAGCAGAATAGGTTGAATTATAACATCGAGGGGGATGTATTCATGTCGAATATTGGAATACCTGGTCTAATTATCATCTTGGTATTGGCCTTAATCATTTTTGGTCCGAAGAAGCTTCCCGAAATCGGACGTGCTTTTGGACAAACGCTTCGAGAATTCAAGAAATCCACGAGTGAACTGACAAAAGGCGACTATGAAGAGGATAAGAAAATACAACAACCAAAAAATCATGAATGATTAAATGCAGGGCGTAAGATGGACCTTCTTACGTCTTTTGTTCTGTAGCAAAGAAACGGATTTTCAAATGAAGGCGTGATTTATTTTGGAAGATAAAGAATTAAATATCATCGATCATCTCGATGAATTGAGAAAACGGCTAATCATTACGACTGTAGCTTTTTTCGTCTTTTTTATTGTCAGTTTTATTTATGTGGAAAAAATCTACTATTGGTTTGTTAAGGATCTTGAATTCGAATTAATGGTCTTAGGTCCAAGTGATATCATCTGGATTTACTTCATGCTTTCAGGAGTAGTTGCCATTGCTGCAACGATTCCGATTATAGCACTTCAAATTTGGTTGTTCGTTAAGCCAGCTTTAATGCCCAATGAAGTGAGGGCCACCCTTGCCTATATTCCAGCTCTTTTCATCTTGTTTATTGGAGGCCTTGCTTTTGGTTATTTTGTCATTTTTCCGACCATCCTTCAATTTTTAATTGAACTGGGTGAAGGCATGTTCATAACCAATTTCACCGCAGATAAGTATTTTTCATTTGTCTTCAATATGACGATTCCTTTTGCCTTTTTATTCGAGCTACCAGTCGTTACGATGTTCCTGACCTCCATCGGTCTTATCAACCCTTACGTGCTTCAAAAATTAAGGAAGTATGCTTACTTTGTTCTCGTGGTAATTGCTGTTTCCATCACACCGCCAGATTTCATGTCGGATTTTTTGGTCACGGTTCCCTTACTGTTACTTTACGAAGTTAGTATTTCGCTTTCTAAAATTGTCTATCGACGAAGGGTAAAACGGGAGAGCTTGCTGGAAGAAACTCTTAATAATGAAGATGGCATATAAAAAATGGCCCAAAGGATTTATTCCTTCGGGTCATTTTTTATGGCTGAAGTTATTGAATCGGCATCATTCAGCCATAAAGTTGATTAGATCCAAATAAGATATATGCCTTTTTACAAAGTTTTCTTCTGATTTTCAACGTATATGTGTCCAAGAGAATCATTATTCTGAAAAAAATATAAGCTTTAGTTTGAAAGCGTACTTTGAATAGGTATAATACAATAGATACGTTAATTTAGGGATGTGTAAAGATGAATAAAGTGAAGATTGTAACGGATTCAACAGTGGATATGACCCCAGAAGAATTTGAGTATTATGGCATTACAATGGTCCCCTTGTCGATCTATATTGATGGAGAGACCTTTTTGGATAAAGTGGAAATTGAACAGGATGAATTTTTAAGAAGAATGAATCAGTCAAAAGAACTCCCTAAAAGCTCCCAACCGGCAGTAGGGACTTTTTTAGAAGTATATAATGAACTTGGAAAGGATGGCAGTGAGATTATTTCAATCCATATGACTGGTGGCATGAGTGGTACAGTACGTTCGGCTGAAAGTGCAGCAGGGATGTCCGATGCTAAAGTTACCGTTTATGATTCGGAATTCATCTCAAAAGCCATGTCATTCCAAGTGATAGAGGCTGCCAAGATGGCGAATGAAGGCAAAACCACCGAAGAAATAATGCAAAGGCTTGAGACCATTAGAAAACAGTCGAGTCTAATCATTGTCATTGAAACGCTGGACAATCTTGTGAAAGGCGGAAGGATTGGCAAAGTATCAGCATTCATCGGATCTCTTTTACATATTAAACCGATTGCACTTCTGGACGGAGGCGTGCTGAATCCCGTTTCAAAAGCAAGGAGCCAATCACAGGTTGTAAAATTCATTTCAAAAAAATTCAAAGAAGATACACAAGGAAAACAAGTCAAAGGCATTGGTTTCGTCCATGCAAATGGCTATGAAATGGCCGATAAAGTTCGCAAAGCGATTACTGAAATTTCAGGGGTCCAGGATATTAAGTTAGAAGCTACAACGGCTGTGGTCAGCACACATACTGGCGAAGGTGCCATGGCCATCATGTATTACTGGGATTGATGTTCGCTTTTAGTACCTCCTAAAGAGCAGGAGATGATAGCTAAGTAATGTAGTCAAATGTTCATTTTATGATAAAAATAGTGCTGTTTTCCTACTGGTGGTCTGGTAGAATGAAAGAAGTGACAGAATATTTATACATAAAAGGCGGGGTATGGATGAGGAAGCTGCATTTGTTGAAGGCAGCTATGGGCATTGGGGTATTGTTGATGCTGGCAGCATGTGGTTCAACTGGGGTGCCTGATGCGAAGAATTGGGATATCGAAGATTTTAGTTATGTGGACCAGGATGGGGAACCCTTTTCCAAAACTGATTTAAAAGGAAAAGTCTGGGTAGCCGATTTCATTTTCACAAATTGTGAGGATGTTTGTCTCCCCATGACTGCCAATATGGTGAAGTTGCAACAAAAACTGAAGGATGAGGGAATTTCAGATGTTGAGTTCGTGTCATTTTCCGTGGATCCTGAAGTGGACAAGCCTGATGTCTTGACAGCATTTGGCGACCAGTTCAACGTCGATTACAAAAATTGGCACTTTTTGACTGGTTATGGTCAAGATGAAATCGAGGCATTTGCCAAGGATAACTTTAAAACGATTGTATTGAAGCCTGACAATGAAGATCAGGTGATTCACCAGACAAGGTTTTATCTAATGGATCAAGAGGGAAAAGTCATCCGGGATTACACGGGACTTCAGGATATTCCTTTTGATGAGATGATTAAGCATATAAAAATACTACAGAACTATTGAACAGGAGAATGACCTGTTCAATAGTTTTTTAGTTTCTATAGTAATCACGGAATGACGTATGGAACAAATAGCTGTTACGAAGAATGAATTTACTCATCAGGTACATGCTAAAATTCATGGGATAAGCTTTAATTCCCAGCTTTTTTTCATACTATACAGTGATAAATACAAATAAAACCGACAAGTAAAGGTCAAATTGATTCAATTTTATATTTTCCCCATGATATAATATTTAGGTAGGGAAGGTGAGGTTATGAGACACAAAATCACCTGTCTTTTTATATGCCTAGTTTGGATTTCAGGTTGCTCTCAGAGGACTACTTCAGAACAGCCACTCGTTCAGCAGCATAATGTTGTTGAATTAAGCAAAAAGGAAACCATTCCAGCCAGCTTTTTTCCGGATCCTGTTCAAATCGTGTCAATAGGTGATTCCCTAACTCAAGGTGTCGGCGATAGTAAAGATAATGGGGGATATCTCCCTTACTTGCAGAAAAATCTTGAGAAAGAGCCATCTATTACTTCAGTTGAGATGATCAATCACGGAGTTCGGGGAAACCGGACCGACCAATTATTAAAAAGGTTGGATAAATCCCGTGTTCAAGAAGATATTGAACAAGCCGATTCCATTGTCGTCACAATTGGTGGAAATGATATCATGAGAGTATTTAAACAGAATTTCTCCAACTTGGAACTGAACCAATTCGATTCAGCTAAAATAGGGTATGAAAAAAGATTAAGACAGATATTGGATAAGGTGCGCTCTGAAAATCAACAGGCACAGATTTATTTAGTGGGCGTGTATAACCCATTTTCAAAGTGGTTTGCTGATTTTTATGAACTAGATGAAATCATGAATGATTGGAATGATAGCGGAAAAAAGATTATCACCGAATATGATTCTGCATATTTTATCGAAATAGATGATATTTTCCAAAATTCCAAAGAAGACTTGCTATATACGGAAGATTACTTCCATCCCAATGATCGGGGATATGAATTGATTGCAGAAAGAATCTATAATAACATGGAAGTTTTAACAATCGGAAAGGATACAATGGAAGCTAGCGCCAAAGGAGATGATGACCAAGAATGACAAAAGTCAAATGGAAGACTTTGTTTATTACTTTATTAGCCGTTAACATCCTGGTCATCCTTTCAATCCTGGTTTTAATTAATTTACCGGCAAAAGATTCAGATATGAAGCCAGTTGTAACTAAGGAAGAAGATATCCAGTTTCAGATTCATACAAACCGGGAAGATTTGACCCGATTAATCAACCAGTATCTTGATAAAGAAGGCTTGACTGGATTGATACATTATGAAGTGTATTTAAGAGATGAAGTGGAGTTATACGGGAAAATGCCTTTTTTCAACCGTGAAGTGGAAATGAAATTAACATTCGAACCCATTGCGCAAAAGAACGGGGATTTGGTTTTAAAACAAAAATCGATTGCGATTGGCCAGATGAACCTTCCTGTTTCATATGTGATGAACTTAATTAATGAACGGTATAAAATGCCGGATTGGGTCACCATAAATCCCAATGAGGAAAACATATATGTGTCTTTACAGGACATGAAATTAAAAAGTGACGTCAGGGTCAAGGCTAATGAATTTGATTTAAAGAATGATGATATTTCATTTTTATTAACTGTCCCCTCTTCTTTACAATAAGTGAAAATGAAAGATGAAAAGCCAGGTCAAATGCATCCTGGCTTTTCATCTTTTTTTGTATTAAGGTGTTAAGATAAGTGTTTCTAAGCCAGGTTGACCCTGACTGGTGCCGATTATATAAATGGATAATGGGGTATTTGCCTGAATATCTGTATTGGGTAAGGAGAGGGCTACTTCTTTCGAATCGGCTTTCCTTACTTCAAAATCGACTTGCATGGGGTAGAGATTCAGGTATTCACTTGCTTTGCGATACGGAAGTCTTGAAAATACGACATCACCATCCTTTACAGCGATATCCACCGGTGACGTATCAAAAGACAAGTGGACAAATCGAACCTTGGATTCATCTTGGGGGACATAAGGATTGTCTTCGAAAGTAAGTAGTTTTGGCATTTCATTGGATCCTGTAGCAACGACAGTATACAGTTTTTCACTTTCCAGATCGACTTTACGGCTAAGGAAGGTGGACGTGGTTTGTCCGGCAGGATATATATCAATTTGGTATTTACCCGGGGGTAAAGATAAATAGTTGCTATTGTCTTTGTAAGCGAAATTCTGAAGGATGCGCATTTCGTTTACATATACATCGACCGCAGGTGCTTTTGGAGCTGCATGTAAAATACGGACCTGTGCCGGTTTTACCGTATTGATTTGTTCACTTCTCATTGGTTGCATGGCTTTTTCCATGCTCTTTAAGTGTTTATGATAATAATAATCATGTAAATGTGGGTTAGTATATTTATAGTAGCAGGATAATGCATCATAATTCATGGCCTTTTGTAAATGTTTGTCTTTATGGTTCATGTCTATCACCTCTCATTTGAATCATTATGAAGACATCATATGGTAGCATGCTTGGGCATGTGTCTTTCGTATACTCAAATTTGATTGATTTTTTTAATCAGTCCAGTTTCATCAACAAAAGAAGTTTAGACAGCAGATAATTTTACATGACCTTATAAAAGGTTTAAAATGCATTCAATAGAACTTTTCCAAAAAAGGAGGATATTACAGTTGACCAACCATTTAGACAAAGCAACATTTGCTGGAGGATGTTTTTGGTGTATGGTAAAACCCTTCGATGAACAGCCTGGTATTGAATCTGTCATTTCCGGTTATACAGGGGGGACAACGGAGAATCCTACATACAAAGAGGTTTGCTCGGAAACGACGGGACATTATGAAGCTGTTCAGATTACCTTTGACCCTTCCATCTACCCTTATAAAGATTTAGTTGAATTATTTTGGCAACAGATTGATCCAACAGACGCTGGAGGCCAGTTCTTTGATCGTGGTAGTTCCTATCAAACGGCCATTTTCTATCACGACGAAAAGCAACGGGAAATAGCGGAAGCTTCCAGGGCAAACCTACAGGAGAGCGGCATTTTTTCTAAGCCCATTGCGACACCCATTCTACCGGCCAAAACCTTTTATCCGGCAGAAACGTATCACCAGCATTATTATAAAAAGCAACCAGAGCACTACGAGAGATATTCAGTTGGCTCCGGGCGCAAGGCTTTTCAAAAACATCATTGGGGGGAAAAGAAATGAGCAGTAAAGATGATTTGAAGAAAAAATTAACACCCATTCAATATGAAGTCACACAAAATAGCGGGACAGAGCCTGCTTTTCATAATGAATATTGGAATTTGAATGAAGATGGACTGTATGTGGACATTGTTTCCGGTACACCGCTATTCACTTCCAAAGATAAATTTGACTCCGCCTGTGGCTGGCCAAGCTTTACCAAGCCACTGGATGATGGTGAAGTTGTGGAAAATTTGGATACAAGCTATGGCATGAGAAGGATCGAAGTGCGTTCAAAAACGGCCGATTCCCATCTTGGACATGTGTTTGATGATGGACCAGGACCAACCAAGTTACGATATTGCATCAATTCTGCTTCGTTAAGATTCATCCCACTCGAAGATCTTGAAAAAGAAGGATACGGTGAATATAAGAAACTGTTTCTTTAATAAACAAGTAAGCCCCTATCATCCTGTGATAGGGGCTTACTTGTTTTAGTGGTTTGAATCATTGGTGATGATGGAAGAAAGCCGCACATGTGTGGTAGGGAGGTCCTTGGAGGTTTCTCTCCCTGAAACTACAAAACGCACGGTGTGAGGACCGGGAGAAAGGCCATTGGCGATGAATAAATACCTTTCGCGGGCAAAGGGCCACCACGTATGAAGGGATGTATTCAGTTTGCCGTCAATGAATACATCAACTTCTCCGCCATCTGGGCTTCTGAGTAATTTAACTCCAAGTATATTTCCTTCGAATCGGTATTCAATATAACTCCCTGTCTCATCACTTGTGTAATAACCGCCTCTTGGTCTAAACCCCACCATTGAATCATAGTTGTCATTATCTCTTAAATTTATTTCGGAGCCTTGATGAAATTTAGGAGGAAGACTAGCGACAGGTTTTTCTTTTTGTGCATTTTCAATAAACTTTTGGTAAATCGCATTTGCATAGAATTGATAGCCAAGGCCATTTGGATGAATCAAATCTTTCGTCAATTCCTTGTCAGTGAACCCTGAAGAATTGAAAACTGGACGCATGTCAATATTGGTGGCCCCATAATAGTCAGATAACAGACCGATAGCATTCGCAAATTCCTCGTTTTCCAAACAACTTTCCGTAATCGTGAACAATTCAGCATGAGGATATAGGTGCTTTGCTTTTCTAATCAGAGCCTCGTACGTCATTTTGAAATCGTCCACATTCATGTATTTACGATCATTTTCACCGAATACAATGAAAATCAAATCCTTATGGCCCATTCTTTTTATTTGACAGAGCTTATAAAGACCTTCAAAAGCAGTGGAGCCGCTTTGAACAACGTAATCCCCTTTAAAGGGAACTGAATGGTGCTTGCTCATTTTATTTTCCAGTTGTTTAAACCAAGTTTGACTCGGATTTTCAGCCCCGGACCCCCTGCCTATGCTATCGCCAATAATCAGATAGTCAATCGGCTGACCATCCTGGTATTTTTGGTATACATTTAAGTTCTCATCGGAACCGTATGTTTTTGGAACTTTTTGAAGGATGTAAATGAGAAGGAGTGTGAGGACAATTCCTGCGAATGGAATGAGGGATTTCGAGACTTTTTTCAATTCATTTCCTCCGATTAACATTATTGTAGGTTGGTGTGGTAAGTATAGGCCGAAAAGCATATTTTAACCTTATTATATCGCAAATTTAAGGTAATACAATAAGGTTTGGTTTCATTTCCCGTTTTTAAAACCAATTGATTACACGTTTTATTGAGGGGGATTTATATAGAAGAATGGAGGAGTTTTTGCTTAAATAAAAAAAAATGGGCAAATACACAGACCAAGGCGGGCATATCGACATATGGTAAGGGTGTAAAGAGAAAACAGAAATCAAGAAGGAGTGAAACTTTATGTACGGATATGGTGGAGGATATGGTGGCGGCTGCGGCGGCGGTTATGGTTACGGCGGAGGATACGGTGGCGGATGCGGTGGCGGTTTTGGTTCAGGCTTCGCATTAATCGTTGTCTTATTCATTCTGTTGGTTATCATCGGCGCATCATTCTGCTGCTAAATATAACACTAAAAGACCAGCTATCAGCTGGTCTTTTCTTATGGAGGCCATTCTTTATAACAGAATTACCCAAGATTAAGCCTTGGCTAGGGACTGGCTCAAGGGTGGAGTTTTAAAAGGGATTCGATTAAGAACATATGTTTCTTTTGTGTTATAATCAATAATGAGCCATGATTTTCTTTTGTTCTGTATATCTGCTAAAATAATTTAAGATGTAATATATTTAGGGGGAAAGAGATATGAAACCTTCTCGTTTAAAACGCGGGGATGAAATCCGGGTTATTGCACCATCGAGAAGTCTTGCGATTGTAAAAGGTGAGCAACGCAGACTGGCAGAGGAAAGATTGGTGGACCTCGGTTTTAAAGTTACATACGGTAAAACAGCTTTGGTACATGATGACTTTTTCTCGAATTCGATTGAGGACAGGGTTGAAGATTTGCATGATGCGTTTAGAAATCCGTCTGTAAAGGCAATCCTTGCTGGCGTAGGTGGATATAATGCCAATCAATTGCTACAATATATCGACTACGATTTAATAAAAAAGAATCCTAAAGTTTTGATGGGCTATAGTGATATTACGGCCATCGGTTTGGCCATTTATCAAAAAACTGGTTTGACTACATATTCTGGTCCTGATTTCTCTACTTTTGGGATGAAGACTGGGCTGGACTATACAATGGACTACTTTAAGAAAGCGGTTCTTATGGATGATGGCTTTGATTTAGAACAAAGTGAAACCTGGAGCGATGATTCATGGCATCTGGAGCAGGAGGACCGTTCCTTCCATCCAAATTCGGGATATATGGTCATACAGGAGGGCGAAGCAGCTGGTACCATCTTAGGTGGCAACCTTTGTACGATAAATCTTTTGCAGGGGACGGAGTATATGCCATCGTTACGGGACCGCATTCTTTTTATTGAGGATGATGAAGAAAGCCATCCTTTTAGTTTCGATCGGGATTTACAATCCTTGCTACAGTTGCCTGATGCAGATGGTATCAAGGGAGTTATCATAGGTCGATTTCAAAAGGATTCAGGGATGACACCTTACGCCCTTCAGCAAATCATTGCAACTAAGAGGGAACTGAATGGTATCCCTGTCATAGCGAATGCAAACTTTGGTCATGTCCATCCTTTTGCTACTATACCGATGGGCGAAAGTGTTAAGATGACCGTGAGGAACGGTAACGCGAAAGTGACCATCCTCTCTTGAAAAATAGATGGACTTATCGTCAGACTACCTATATATAGGGCAACTTAAGAGGATGAACCGAGATTATCGGTCATTGTCTGTATCGGTCCCTGTTTTTGGGTAAAATAGGGTTTTATCCCTGTTCATTTTCCTATTTTACAAGCATTATTAGGGAATATGAGGCTAATAGTTCAAATTCTTTATTTTTCTGATATAATACTAAGAGATTTAAAATAGAAAAGGTGATTATGTGTTATTAACAATTCCCGCATCCATTCGTTTAGAAGGCGCTTTATCCGAGTATAATAAAAAAGGCCGGGTAAGCCATACCTGTTTCGTTTGTAACGAAGACACTTCTAATGGGGATGCAAGCAACTTGAATTACTATAAGTTAGGTACTAAAAAAGTCTGTCTTTCTTGCATGAAACATGTCTTGCGTCATCCATCATTAAAAGAGTATGAATACGTACATACCTCAGTCATTGACAAAGCGGCTTTTTATAAAAGTGTGCTGGCTATTTTAAAGGATGAAAGCTTCATAGATTCCATTCGTCAAGACAAACTAAATAGCTCATTATAAGAAAAAAAGTGTATCTCTCGTGGATACACTTTTTTTTGTCGTATTTCCTTACTTTCCCCGCGGTGAATAGATTCCCCATCCTTCTAAAACCTTCCTATAAAAATAGTTTGAAAGAGTTGCAACAATTCCTTAGCAAGATTTCCCTAGTGGGGACATACACTTTAGCATAAGCCATAATTGGTGGTAGAAGGAGAGTGTGGGCATGGAGCAGTCTTCATTGATCAAGCCGTTCCTTGGCGTCGCCTATCCGACAATTAGTCATGGGAAGGGCGTCTATTTATACGATAAAGAAGGGAAGGACTATCTGGATGCATCTTCCGGTGCTGTAACCTCCAATATTGGTCATGGGGTGCAAGAAATTGCAGATGCCATGGTTCAACAGGCAAGCCAAGTGTCATTTGTGTATCGTTCCCAGTTCACGAGCGAGGCAGCAGAGAAGCTTGCCCGAAAAATTGCAGATTTAACCAATGGGAAGCTCCCCTATAGTTTTTTTGTTAATAGTGGTTCAGAAGCGACCGAAACTGCACTAAAGATTGCCATCCAGCATTGGCAGGAAAAAGGGAAACCCAGGAAACAAAAGATAATATCCAGATGGATGAGCTACCATGGCATTACGATCGGCGCTCTTTCAATGTCTGGTCATCCTATACGCAGAGAGCGATTTACCGCTCTACTTGAATCATACCCTTCTGTTGCTCCTCCTTATTGTTACCGTTGTCCATATCAATTAGATCACCGAACATGTGGGATGGCCTGTGCTTTGGAGTTGGAATCATCCATCCGGCGCATTGGTGCAGATAACATCGCAGCATTTATATGTGAGCCAGTTATCGGTGCAGCAGGTGGGGCAATCGTTCCGCCTAATGGTTATTTTCAGAAACTAAAGAAAATTTGTGAGGAACATGACATTCTATTCATTGCTGATGAGGTTATGACTGGATTCGGTCGGACAGGTAAGATGCTAGCCTCTGAACATTGGGGAGTAGAACCGGATATTATTACGTTTGGGAAAGGGATAAGCGGGGGGTACACGCCTATCGCTGCCGCTGCCATGACGGAAAAAGTGTTGGAACCCATCATGAATGGTTCCCGTTCAATCATGGGCGGACATACACTTAGTGCCAATCCATTGTCGTGTGCCATAGCGCTTGCCGTTTTGGAATATATGGAGGATAACGATCTCGTAGAACACTCTGCTAAAAGAGGGAAGGAGTTATTCAACGGTTTAAAAAAGCTTGCAAAGAAATACTCGTTTATCGGGGACCTCCGCGGTAGGGGTTTATTGATCGGGATGGAATTTGTCCAGGATAAAGAAACGAAGGAACCTTTTCCAAAAACTTTAGATGTGACTGCTGAAATTATAAAGGCGGGGATGAACAATGGGATTATTTTATACCCTGCATCAGCGGGGCTTGATGGCATTAACGGGGCAGCCATCATCATTTCTCCGCCCTTAATCATTACAAAGGAAGAGAGTGCTGAATTGCTAAGGAGACTGGACTCAACCCTCCGTGAATTTAAAGATAAGATCCTCCCTGGATATCTGCCGTCTTAAATAAGGAAGTGAACAGAATTGAATGATAATGCATTCCATAAAGTTTGCCGTTTTGAGGATGTCCTGCATCTCTTTGAAGACGGTCAGTCCATTCTTTTTGGCGGGTTCGGTGGAATTGGCACTCCTCCGGGCCTCATCAATCTAATCTTGGAGACGGGTATACAACACTTAACTTTAATCGGAAATGATACTGGCTTCCCTGATATCGGAATAGGTAGGCTGGTTACTCAAAGGCGGGCAAAAAAAATCATTGTTTCTCATATCGGTTCCAATCCGAATGCCGGACTATCCATGAATAATGGAGAGTTGGAAGTGGAGTTCTCTCCGCAAGGTACACTGGTTGAACGAATCCGTGCAGGGGGGATGGGTCTTGGCGGAATATTAACCGATATTGGTCTGGATAATGATATCGTCAGGAAAGGGAAACAAACCGTCAAAATCGGGGAGAAAAATTACCTAGTGGAACCTGCATTGACTGCCGATATCGCTATCGTTTTTGCAGCAAAAGCAGATCCCTATGGCAATCTCATATTCGACAAAAGTGCTCGAAATACAAACCCACTCGTGGCAACGGCAGGTCAAATCACGATTGTGGAAGTCGAGGAAATCGTTCCTCTGGGCAGCATGGATCCAGAGAAAATCATTGTACCTGGTGCTTTTGTAGATTATATCATTCCTTCAAAAGGAGTCGATTGGAAATGGGTTTGGGAGCCGAGGCGAGAAATCGATTAGCCAAAAGAGCGGCAGCTGAAATTAGGGATGGCATGCTGGTCAATTTAGGTATCGGCATTCCATCTTTAGTGCCGAATCATCTACGAGCCGATCATCAAGTGATGTTTCAAGCAGAAAATGGGATTGTTGGTATGGGAAGCTCTCCAGCCATGGGCCATGAAGACGCACATCTTTGTAATGCAGGAGGCCTCCCCATAACCATCCGGGAAGGAGCATCCTATTGCGATAGTACACTCGCCTTTGGGATGATTCGCCGTGGCCGTGTTGATGTTACGATCTTAGGCGCTCTTCAAGTAAGTGAATATGGGGATCTGGCAAATTGGATTGTTCCCGGTAAGCGAGTACCTGGAATGGGTGGGGCAATGGAACTTGCGGCAAAGGCGAAAAAAGTCATTGTCCTAATGGAGCACACCGACAAAGACGGTATCTCCAAATTAATGAAGAACTGTACATTGCCATTAACGGCGAAACGATGTGTACATAAGGTTATCACGGAACTGGGCGTTTTTTCTGTTATTCCAAAAGGTCTCCTATTAACTGATTTATTCGCTTCCACTACAATAGAAGAAGTCAAGAAAAGAACGGAAGCCGATGTTAAAGTGTCTAGCAAGCTTTGTATAGTAAAAGAATGAGAGAGGAGTATGAGGGCATGTATGAAGAGCAAATCAGTGCATGGTTGAAAGAGCATCGAAATGATGGCATTAAATTACTTCAAAAATTAGTGCAGGAACCCAGCAAACGCGGGCAGGAAGGGAGTGCACAAGCCATCGTCGTCGAAAAGTGCCGGCAGATCGGTCTTGACATCGACCTATGGGAGATTGGGGATGGTGCACTAAGAAATCATCCTCATTTTTATTGTGACCGAAAAGATTTTAAAGGGAATCCAAACCTTGTCGCGGTTAGGAAGGGAAGTGGCGGCGGCAGGTCGCTTATATTGAACGGTCATATCGATGTCGTTCCTGAAGGTGATAGAACAGCATGGAAGGATGATCCATTCAGTGGAAAAATAGAGAATGGGAAAGTGTATGGGCGGGGGACGACGGATATGAAAGGCGGGAATGTTTCATTATTATTAGCGCTCGAATCCATCGTTGAAACAGGCATAAGGTTGAAGGGCGACGTGATATTTCAGAGTGTAATCGAAGAGGAAAGCGGTGGGGCGGGTTCACTCGCAGCTGTATTGAGAGGATATAAAGCTGATGGAGCGATCATTCCAGAACCAACGAACATGAAATTTTTCCCCCTTCAACAAGGATCGATGTGGTTTCGACTGAAAATAAAAGGCAAATCAGCACACGGGGGAACCCGGTATGAAGGACAAAGCGCGATAGATAAAGCTTATCTTGTAATCGAGGAAATCAAGAACCTTGAAAAGGAACGTAACCAAAAGATGGATCATCCACTTTATCATAATATCCCCATCCCCATTCCCATTAATATCGGGAGCATCCAAAGTGGGAATTGGCCTTCTTCTGTGCCTGATACAGCGATTCTAGAAGGTAGATTTGGAGTTGCCCCGAAGGAAACCATGGAAGCGGCACAACTCTCCTTGAAAAACAAGATTGACGATTTGAATCGTAAGGATAATTGGTTCAAGGAAAAACCAATTGAATTGGAATGGTTCGGAGCTAGATGGATACCGGGAATCCTGGAATTGGATCATCCGTTGATTCAGGCATTGTCCACCCACTATGAAAAAGTCATGGGAGAACAGCCGACTGTGGAAGCTTCCCCTTGGGGAACGGATGGAGGGTATTTATCTTCGGTCGGTTCCATACCGGTAGTGGTTTTCGGACCAGGCGAAACAAAATTGGCCCATGATGCCAATGAATATATAGAAGTGGATAAAATGTTGGAATCGGCCGAAATCATTGCACGAACAATTTTGGAATGGTGTGGAGTGGAGGGACATATAAGGGGTACCGGGTCTGATTCCTAAAATAGGGTCAGGCCTTCTGTTACACTATTAGATAGAGAAGGAAGGAGAGAGCCGAATGGATATTGTTGAAAAAAGAATTCAATTGTCCCGTTCTACACTACATATAACGATGGATCGTTTTAATAAGCGCGTACGGGTCGAAGACTATTTGGGCCATTTTCAAGATTGCGTCGAAGAATCTTTGAAAGCAGCTGATAATATATCAGCGGAGAAAATCATATTTAAGGCACGAACGGAAAATGTACTGGATCTGCTGAGCAAAGGTTTTTTATATGAGGGAAGTATCGATAAGTTCTTTTTAGGAAGTGATTGCCACTTCCTTGTTAAATATACCCAAGATCAGCGAAGGGCCAGTTCTCATTGGATCAAGGAGGATGAAATTCTAGAAAATGTACAGAAACTTCCAACAAAAGTAGAGCTAGAGGCCCCCCCATCAACCTATATAGGAAGGAAGGCGGAGGAAATAGATGCCGTGAAGCTTGCTGAATTGTACGGAAAAGTATTTGAAATTTACCCAACCCCAATGAATGAACCAGAATATGTGAGGAAATGCATGAAAAGCGGGACGGTCTTTTACATGTACGAACATGATGGAGTAATCGTCAGTGCGGCATCCGCTGAAATAAATGACTTCTACCGTAATGCGGAAATAACGGATTGTGCAACACTGCCGGATCATCGGCAGTATGGATTAATGAAGCACTTGATTGAGAAGCTTGAAAGTCACCTCGTCTCACATGACATTTATTGTATCTATTCTATCGCAAGGGCGCTATCATTCGGAATGAATGCAGCATTGCATCAGCAAGGCTATTATTACAGGGGTAGATTAGCCAATAACTGCTTCATTTTCGATAAATTGGAGGATATGAACTTATGGGTGAAGAACTATACATGAATGCCCATTTTCGGGCATGCATATGACAAGTTTTCGGCACTACTTCATATATATGATGGAAGGAATGTGAGAGAGGGGGAAGACATTGATCAGTGAATGTTTTAATACAAATCAGGTCTTAGAAGCGATTCTGGCAAGCATTGATGAGGGAATTCATGTAATCGATCCAAAAGGTCAAACGATCTTTTATAATGAAGTGGCGGCCAACCATGATGGAATGAAGGTAGAGGAAGTGCTTGGAAAACCACTGCTTGAAGCGTTTCCGTCCTTAAATCATAAATCTTCGACCTTGCTGCGTGTCATCCAATCCGAAAAGCCCATCTACCATCATAGACAATCTTATGTAAATGCACATGGTCGAATCATTGAGACCTTCAATACAACCCTGCCTATATATGTAGACGGTTTCATAATGGGGGCAATCGAAATTGCGAAAGATTATTCTAGCCTGAAACAATTATCGGAACGCTTAGCAGACTTGGAAAGCTCTCTTAAAACGACGACAAGAAAAGAAAAAAAAGTAGCCACGAATGGTACGTTATACACTTTTGCTGATATTCTAACCCAAGATCCACCATTTGAAAAGTTGATTGCACAAGGGAAAAAGGCTGCCCGGTCATCGTCTTCGGTTTTAGTTTATGGTGAAAGTGGTGTCGGAAAGGAACTTTTCATCCAAAGTATACATCACAACTCCAATAGGCGAAAAAAGCCCTTCATTGCACAAAATTGTGCGGCACTACCTGAAAATTTATTGGACTCGCTTTTATTTGGGACTTCGAAAGGTAGTTACACGGGAGCTGTCGAACGCCAGGGATTATTTGAGCTGGCGAATGGAGGGACTCTATTTCTTGATGAACTGCAATCGATGCCCATTGATTTACAGGCGAAGCTGCTTCGTGTACTTGAGGATGGGGCCGTTAGGAGGATAGGGGCGGCAAAAAGCATTCAGGTAGATGTCAGGATCATGACTGCGATGAATGTAAACCCGAAGACGGCTGTCACGGAGAAAAAGCTCCGTGAGGATTTATTTTATCGCTTACATGTTTTGAGCTATGAGCTACCGCCGCTAAGAGATCGTCCAGAGGATATTTTATTGCTTACGGAGCATTTTATTATAAACTTTAACGAGAAGATGAATCGCTCCGTAAAAGGAATCGATGAAGAGACCAAGGGAATCCTACATGCCTATCATTGGCCAGGTAACGTAAGGGAACTCAAGCATACGATTGAGTTCATGATGATACATGCCGAAAGTGAAGTCTTGACAGCGGGTGACTTGCCCCCATTTTTAAAAAAGAGTACAGTTCCTAAAGAGAAGGTATTGCCGCTGCGGGAAGCCATGAAGGAAATGGAAACAAAACTTATATCAGAGGCACTTTTGCAAACCGAAGGAAATGTCTTTCAAGCTTCAAAGCTATTGGACATCCCGAGGCAGACCCTCCAATATAAAATCAAGAAACATACTTGAACGCTAAAAAATCCGGTATATCGTATATAACCGGATTTTTTAGCGTTCATATTTAGTTTTTGGGCAATTTTGGCACCCTTCTTGCATTAAATACTACTAACAAGACTTAGGAGGTATGGCTATGTTATTTGATTTATATAAACCAGATCGTCATTGGAAAGATATAGAGTTATGGAAAGATGTAACTGATGAACAATGGAACAATTGGTTGTGGCAATTGACAAATACAATAAGAACTGTGGATGATTTGAAGAAAGTAATCGACCTTACTCCAGACGAAGAGGAAGGGGTGCGAATCTCCACCAAAACGATTCCCTTAAACATTACCCCCTATTATGCGTCACTTATGAATAAAGAGGACCCTAGGTGTCCAATAAGGATGCAATCCGTGCCCATATCGGAAGAAATGCATAAAACTAAGTATGATATGGAGGATCCACTACATGAAGATGAGGATTCACCCGTACCGGGATTGACTCACCGGTATCCCGACCGTGTGCTTTTCCTGGTGACGAACCAGTGCTCGATGTATTGCCGATATTGTACGAGAAGGCGTTTTTCAGGTCAAATTGGCATGGGCGTTCCAAAGAAACAATTAGATGCAGCAATCGGCTATATTCGGGATACACCAGCGGTCAGGGATGTGCTAATTTCCGGTGGTGATGGATTATTGATCAACGATACCATCCTCGAATATATCTTGAAGAATGTGCGAGACATTCCCCATGTTGAAATAATTAGAATCGGTACACGGGCTCCAGTGGTTTTTCCTCAGCGTATCACTGAAAACCTGTGTAATATTCTAAAAAAATATCACCCGGTTTGGTTAAATACGCATTTCAATACGTCGATAGAAATTACGGAAGAGTCGAAGAAAGCGTGTGAGATGCTCGCGGATGCGGGTGTGCCAGTCGGAAACCAAGCTGTAATCTTAGCGGGCATTAACGATAGTGTCCCTATCATGAAGAAGCTAATGCATGACCTTGTCAAGATCCGTGTACGCCCTTACTATATTTATCAATGCGATTTGTCAGAAGGAATTGGTCATTTCCGGGCCCCGATATCTAAAGGAATCGAGATCATCGAAGGCTTACGGGGTCATACATCCGGTTATGCAGTACCTACATTCGTTGTTGATGCACCTGGAGGCGGAGGGAAAATCACTTTACAGCCAAATTACATCCTGTCTCAATCCCCGACGAAGACAGTCCTACGGAATTTCGAAGGTGTAATCACGACCTATCCGGAACCGGAGCAGTACACACCGGGACTTGCCGATGATTATTTCAAGGGGATTTATCCCGATGTTGAAGCAAAACAGTCAGGTTCAGGGATAGCGGGTCTTATGAACGACAAACAATTTAATTTAGTACCTGAAGGCCTGAAACGGATGAACCGTCGTGAAAAGTACCATACCAACCCAGAACATGCCTCTTTAAAAAACCAACGCGAAAAACGTGACCAGCTAAAAGAAAAAAAATTTCAGGCACAGCAGATAAAAAATATAGCTCCACAAAGTGAAAAGGAAGAAGGGGAGTAAAATGGAAGTATGTCCGTGGTGTGAAACAGGAAAACTCTCTTCCATAAAAGGTACAGTTTATTGGGAATTACCGGATGGAACGAGGGCTGTTGAGATTACCGAAACTCCATCATCCTATTGTGAAAATTGTAACGCCCTATTTCAACGTGATGAAATCGTGAAAGAAATTGAAGACCAGCTGTTTTTAATTGATACGAAACAGCTAGATAAGCAGACTACGTATGAGGAACTATTAAAGATGAAGCGAATGCTGAAACGGAATTATTTTGACTTTTCTTAGGAGGAGCGAATTCTATAAAAAATACAAACTATGATTTTTGATAAAACATTTATCTGATCCTCGGGATTGGATAGATGTTTTTTTGAATTGAACCTAGATAAAATCGGCTAAACGGACTGATTATAAGTGCAAGGATAGCTGAGGTTTTCTGCAGAAAAAGCCCCTAATATTGTCCACTATAACTCTTTCACACTAATGTCCGACGATCTCTTCTGCAGCAAGTTCCATGTAATAATTAATAGGCTTAGACTAGAATAAGCTACTTTCCTTATTTTATAAGTTTAGAAAAACTTTTCCATGTTCGTTTTTAGTTGGTTGAGTAACGCGGAAGGGAGGGTGTACGAATGTTCAAAAGGATGGATTATTATAGTTAAAGCCACCATATCTTAATCCTGGTGGCTTTAGGTATATGTTGATCTAGGTGCGTAGTTAGCCTATTTATAGTTTAGGCAAAGTGATGAAAAAACATGTTCCTTTTCCGAATTGACTTGAAACACGTATGCTGCCACGATGGAAATCCACTACCTCTTTGACAATTGCCAGTCCCAGACCAGTGCCTTCTTTTGTCCTAGAAGCGTCCGCTCGGTAAAAACGTTCGAACAAATGAGAAAGTTCTTCTTCTTTAATCCCCATACCGGTATCTCGAAATTGAATGAAAACATCATCGTTTGTTTCTTCAACGATAATTTTAATGGAACCGTTCGGTTTATTGTACTTTAAAGCATTTGTAAGTAAATTATCCCAGACAGTTTCCAATAGACCTTCATCACCATTGAAACGGATTGGTGCAATTTTATAATATAGTTCGATGCCCGAATCTTCAATGAGCCACAAATATTTTTGAATCAGCGTCTTAAGTTGTTCATCCAATGCAAATGAGGAGCGTTTTAATGCACGTGTAGGCTGATCTAAAAAGGTTAGCAGTAGTAATTGCTTAGTTAAGAGAGATAATCGCTTAGTCTCTGTCTCGATAATCGATGTGTATGTTAGGCGATCTTCTTCTGTAATGCTGGGTGACTTCAATAGTTCAGAATATCCTTGGATATTTAATAGCGGCGATTGGAAATCATGAGAAACATTGCTTATGAATTCTTTTCTTGATCGATCTGTTTCCTGTAATTGCTTCGTCATTTGATTGAAACTTGATGCAAGCTGTCCAATTTCATCGCGTCGTTTAACCTTCAGTAGAAGGTCATAATTTTCTTTTGATATTTGTTTAGTGGCTTCCGTTAATTGTGTAATGGGTCGTATTAATTGTTTCGCAACAAATAGCATTCCAATCAGGCTGATTATCGCCATGGATATGATCAAACAAGCCAATATTGTATGCACTTCAGAAAATAATAAGCCAATATTGGGCCGAAGGAAGACCCCATACTGTTCGCCATTATATATAAAGGGGACACCGACAGTATTGATAATTTTATTCGTAAAAAAACCTGTCATGAATGACTGATTTGGATAGTTCTCCATACCATGAAAGATATTTCCTTTAAATACCGTTTCTTTGGCGGAAGGGGGTAATTCTGACGTTTTAAATGCCCCTCCAAAGAACTGAGAATAACCAGATTCCCCGACAACATAAAATTGATACCCTATATCGCCAAGTGTCGATAAATAATGTTCTAAATCCAAATCAGGCGTACTCTCGATATATCGTGTAATATTTTGTGCTATGGCGACATTCTTTTCATCATTTTGTTCCTTAGTAACCAGATGGTAATACGTGTTTGTTAAAAAAAAGCCGACAATTGTACTGAATAGCATAAGGCTTAACGTAGTGATAATGAACTGTTGATACAAGGTTTTCATGAATGTTGAACCTCTAATTTATATCCTAAACCACGGATTGTGTTTATTTCGATATTAGCCCCTAGACGATCCAATCGGTTTCTCAGGCGTTTGATATGTGTATTAAGGGTCAGGCCGTCACCTTCATAATCATGTCCCCATATTTGTTCCATGATGGTAAATCGCTCGATGACATAATTGGGCCGATTTGCAAGTAATGATAGCAATTCAAATTCCTTTAAGGGCATGATCAGTGTTTCTGATTCGGTTGACACTTCAAAAATTTTACGATTAATCGTCACATTACCGATCCGAATGATATTTTGGCTGTCCTTATCAAATCTTCTAAGGATGACGGCAATCCGAAATAGTAACTCTTTAGGTTCAAAGGGCTTTACTACATAATCTTCGGAACCTGCTAGAAACCCTCTCGTTTTATCTTCTAATTGATCTTTTGCCGTTAACAGTAGAACAGGAATTTTATAATCTTGGTTGAGTATTTTTGTCAACTCAATGCCATCCATCCCGGGCATCATCACATCAACTACGGCTAAGTCAGGAACTACTTCTTCTAATAAGTAAAGCGCCTCTTTCGCATCATTAGCTTTTATGACATCATATCCTTCCCGCATTAAATGAATACTTACCAGCTGTAATATATGTTTGTCGTCATCACAAACCATTATTTTCAATACAATCACCTCAAACCATTTTTTGCTTTATATGTACATGGGTTCGCTTTCATGAAATCTATACTTACATGCATGTAAACAGGTAAGAACGCAGAGACATGTGGAAGTCTCTGCGTATGGCTTGTATATTTGTTTTTTCTTTTATTTCTTATCTTTCTCAAAGAATAATATTAATGCGGGCAATAGCATTCCACGCACTAAGAATGTATCCATTAAAATACCGATGGCAACGATGAATCCAAAGACGAATAAATCGGCTATTGGCATCGTAGTCAATGCCGCAAAGGTGGCTGCCAAAATTAAACCAGCAGATGAAATGACCCCACCTGTATTCCGAATAGCGATTTCCAAAGCCTGTTTCACTTTTTTTGTTTTGCGTTCTTCTAAGAAACGGGATATTAAAATAATGTTATAGTCTATCCCGAGAGCGACTAAGAAGATAAACGCATAAACAGGTACACGTGTACTTACTGCTTCATAACCGAACAGAACATCAATGAGGAACAGACCTAATCCTAATGCCGCCAAGAATGAAAGTAAAATGGTGGCCATCATATAAACCGACATTTTTACTGACTTCGTTAACACGAATAGGAGGATTAAAATTAATAATGTTTCTAGTAGGACGATCACCCAAATATCACGATTATTGACATCACGCTCGTCAACAAGTTTAGGAGTAATTCCACCAAAATACACTTCACCGGATATATCTGCTTTACTTAGGATTTCATCATCGTTTTCAATTAACTCCTTCATCATATCGATTGCTTCGACAGAATAAGGGTTAAGGTCAAGCGTCATACTATATTTTACTACTTTCGCGTCGTCAGATACATTTGTTAGTCGAACTGATGTAACATCTTTTTCAGATTCGAGCGTTGTCCGTAATGCTTCGATCTGTTTTTCTGATAACGTTTCTCTTCCTTCGAATAAAATGGATGTTGGAGCCAATTCACCTTTGTCGTATTTCGCTTCGACGATTTCGTAGCCCTCACGTGAAGGTAAATCTTTTGGGAAAGATTTCACTGTATCAAATTCAAAATCAAGGTTAAATACATTTAACGCTGACACAACCATTAAAATGGCGATAATCCCGCCAGAAAGGCCTGGTTTATTTACAACGAATTTTGCAACGGGTCCCCAGAAGCGATGTTTCACTTCTTTCGTTTCACCAAACTTCGGTACTTTCGGCCAGAAGGCTTTACGCCCGAATAGGGTGAACAGCGCTGGGACAAGTGTAATGGATGCTAACATGATGACAAACATTGTCGTTCCAAAAATTGGCGCAAAGTTTTGATAATCACGGAAGTTTGCAAAGAATAATACTAGCATTGCGGCGAGTACTGTTCCGCCTGCTAAGAATACTGGCAATCCTGTAGCACGCATCGCATGTTTCATTGCCTCATATTTGGTCTCATGGTGGTTCAGTTCTTCTCGGAAGCGAGAGAATATGAATAATGAATAGTCAATCACGGCCGCGAACAGCAAAATACTCATTATCGATGTAGTTGAATTGTTGATTTCAAGTCCACCAGCACCCATTAATCCGAGTGTTTGATTCACTACTTGGTATACGATTACTGTTGCTAATAGTGGGATAAAAGCCAATAATGGAGAACGGTAAATAACGATGAGCAGGATTAAAATAATCACTATTGTGGTAAATAGTAACACGAAATCTGCTTGTTCGAACAACTTAAGCGTATCTCCAGCAATTCCTGCAGGACCAGTAATACGGAAGGAAGTTTCAGACATACCCTCTGTAACGCCATTTCCAACCTCAGCCATAGCATCTACGGTTTCGCCAATTTGGCGGCTATCAAGACCAGGGTCTAAAGTCATTGGAATGATGATCGTAGACTGGTCATCTGACTTGAACCCTTCGATTGCTTCTGGCGGTAATTGAGAGATATTGACGATTTCATCGACACCCTCAATTTTAGCACCGATGATTTTATTCATAATGCTTGTAACTTCTTCTAAGTTCACCTTACCATTTTCGTTATGAAAGGTAAGAATACCAGGCGTCCCTTGATCATTAGGGAAGTATTTTTCTAATTTTTCATTTGCAATAATGGATTGTGCATCGTCGGGTAAGGATTGAAAGTTTGTCACTTTGTAATCACTTACTGCCGGACCGGCACTTAACCCAATCATTAAGACCAGCCATGTGACAATTGTAATCCACATACCTTTCTTAGTTGAAACCCAATCAGTTATTGGGCGTAAAAAAGAATTCATTTAATTATTTCCCCCTTATAGTTTAGAGCTGCAATGTGAAATGCGGACATCACATTTAAGCTCGTCATCACTTTCTATTTCATTGTAATGTAACTAAATGAACTGAAAATGAACTTTTAGTTAAATTATGAAAAATTGGAGGGGTAACCAGCTGGATAATAAAACATTTATCAGCGCCTGAAGATTTACTCTATATACACAAAATTCGTGGTAAAGCATCTAGATGGAATTTATAGTTGAAAGGGTAATTAACAATCAAGACTTGTATAGGTGTAGACGTAAGCGTTAGTTTCCGATATATTAAGATTTAAATCATAGTATTTTGATAAGGGGGCTCGACATGAGACCGTTTTACTTATTTTTAATGAAATATCGACAGCCGAAGGAAATTGATGAATTTACAAAATTCGCAAACCATGCATACGAAGATCACAGTTTTCCAAAGCAATCGGATGATTATCATGAAGTGAGCAGTTACTTGGAGTTAAATGGAGACTATTTAGATAGTATGACTATATTCGATCGATTATGGGATCAATATGTCCAAATAGAAGAAGGACTGCTATAGATACAGGAATAGGGGGAGCCGAAGGATGTTTAGAAGCCTTCAAGCCCGAATTTTGTTTTATTCTTTAATTATATCGAGCTTACCTGTTTTGATATTGGGAATCATTTCTTATGAATCACAACGCTCCTTGCTAGCTAAAGAAGCGAAGAGTACATTGAATTCAGGTTCACTTAATATGGTAAATGAAATGTACAGTTATTTAAATGAACGGATTAGTGATGTTAACTTAATGAGTACGAATACGGTATTGATCAATCCTGATTCTTCTAAAGAGGAGAAGACCGATGAATTGAAAAGATTCACAGAAGCAAAAGGTGAATACTTTGGTGCCGTATATTTAGATTTGGAAGGTACGGTCATGGCTGATACCTCAAATAAAATGGTCGGAACAAGCTTAGCTAATAGAATATGGTTTCAAGAAGGGCTAAAGGGGCATGAATTCCTATCGGATGTATATAAAACGAAAGCATTTGCTGAACCTATTATAGCCTTAAGTGCACCGGTAAATGATAATAAAGGGAAAATGATCGGTGTTGTGTCCCCGGCCTTTCGGATATCAGGCCTTTGGGATATGATGGAGAAAAAGGCCAATGACATTAGTGAAAAGTACCCTGTGAATTTTTATATGATCAATCAGGATGGCATTATGATTTCAAAAAAAGATCCGAATGGCATTCATGAGAGTTCTAATACGACATTGGAAGATATGGGCCTTACAAAAGAAAAGTTATTGGAATCCGCTAATTCCAATAATTTATATAGTGCAGAAAATGGAGAAAAGATATATTCCATTCAATACGTTCAACCGATAGCTCAAACGGAAAATAAATGGTTTGTGGTAGTGGGAGCTGACAAAAAACAAGTATATCAGCCGTTAAATGATCTTTTATCCCGCTATCTTTCTATATACACCATTGTATTTATGTCCATCATTCTAGGCGTCTATTTACTTACGAAATCTCTGGTGAAACCAGTACATAATCTAGTGGAAGTGACGGAAGATTTTATCCAGGGAAAAGAGTTCGTGGTCTCTGATAAAAGAAGTTTTGTAGAAATGGAGAAGTTGAATCATGCGTTTCTAAGGATGATGGATACGATTAAGGATAGGGAAAGAGAAATCGTCCGTACCGAAAAGTTAAAATATGTCGGACAACTGGCCGCAGGGGTAGCGCATGAAATCAGGAACCCATTGACGACCATCAGGGGTTTTCTCCAACTGTTGAAGAAGCAGGATTATGAAAAAGAGTTAATTGAAAAGTACAGTGATGTCATGCTTGGGGAAGTAGATCGAGTGAACGTTTTTGTTACACAACTCCTTGATTTAGCTAAACCCCACCAGCTTGAAATGGAGAATTTGGATCTGAAGGAATTCCTTGATGAACTGGTTGTTGTCTATTCGGCTTCTACTCTATATAAAGATGTCACACTCGTTAATACATTGACAGAACCCGTACATACCTATTCCGATAAAAACCGGTTGCGTCAGGTTATCCTTAATGTCCTGAATAATTCCTGCGAATCGTTTGAGTCAAAAGGGCAGATTGAAATGACCGTCGATACTTCACCTCATTATGTACAATTGAAGATCCGAGACGATGGAAAAGGGATTAAACCTGAGAATTTAAAAAATATCGGGATGCCCTTTTATACGACAAAGTTAAAAGGAAATGGTTTGGGAGTGGCAACTTGCATCCAAATAATGGATGAACTCAAAGGGAAATTTCAAATCGAAAGTAAATATGGACAAGGTACAGAAGTGATCTTGACGATTCCGACAACAAACCGTCTCATTTAAAGAGGCGGTTTTCCTGTCTTGCCCTATTTTTTTGATAGGTTACCATAATAAAAGTTTCTCGCATAACCTATCTAAATGAGTCAAATGCCCCCTCTTTTCCATTAACCACCTTGTTTGTTCATGCATATAATTTACTATCAAACGATAAGGACCATATTGGGGGATGTCTCTTATGGGCAAGAAAAATCAGCCAAAATTCAAATTAGGCGATACAGTCGTAATTATAATGTATGGGACAGTCGGGAATATAACCGATATAAAATATCTCGATGGTTCTTATGTGTATGAAGTAAATTACAGCGAAGGCCTATATATTGAAAAGACATTACAGTCTATAACTGAATACGAAGGAGAAATCCTTTATCAACAGGAACAAATCGATATCGAATATAAATATATTATCGGTGATTTAGTCCAGGTCGATGGATATGAATATGATTATTTTAAGATAATTGGCTATCGAACGGAGATTTGGCGCTATAAAGAGAATGCCTGGGAAGATGTGATATATGAATTATCACGTATCTCCGATGGGGAATGGCTGGAAGCGCATGAAGAAGAATTGACTTTAGTAGCCGATGCCAAACGTGCAGATGCAATCATTCAAAAATTGGGGCTGCTCCTTTCTAATAAGAATAACGAGCTTACTATCATTGCTAAACAAAACAACCCTGGTAAAGGTGAGCGAGATATGACTATGACAAAAAATGAAAAAATGGAAATGATTGATGGACTGTTGGATTTATATAATGATTATTGTAAGCTTTTTCATCAATTTGGCGATGATGAATATCAACATATCATGAAAATAGCTCTTGCTAAAATTGAGAAGGCGGCGGAAGAAATTTACCCAGGTCACAAAAAAGAGCATACGAAATAAAAGGTCTCGAAAAGGGATGTATACACTTTAGCACGAGCCGATGAAGACTCATCTCTAAGAAATTGAATCAACGAATAAAGTGTAGGATATCCGTAAGTTTTGAGAGAAAATGCCCTACTGGCATATTTATACCTATACATTCATACATCTTTAATTAAGGGGGCGATGATTTGCGAGAAATTGAGGTTTTTATTGATACTGAAGAGATAGCGGAATTCTTTTACCAAGAATTATTAAAGCGGGGCTATCTTCCAAAAGAATCTGAAGTTGAAGATCTTGCTGACATCACATTCGAATACCTTCTTGAAAAATGCATTATTGATGAGGAAGTCGATGAATGATGTATCATCAATCAATGGGCAGTTTTCTTGCCATTACTCCTTAAAATCAACTAAAAAGACGGCGGGTTTCCGCCGTTTTGCTGCGTTCCACCGATCACTTAAAGAGTGTTATATCCTACTTCCTGCAGTAGATAAAGAAGTTCTATTTTCCTAATATGGGGTTGGTATGTTATAGTAATTGGGAATGTCATTTCAACCACTTCAAGGAGGGAATTTTAAGAATGAGCGTACATATTGGTGCTAAAGAAAATGAAATTGCGGAAACGGTTTTGCTTCCTGGGGATCCGTTACGTGCAAAATATATTGCTGAGACGTTTTTAGAGGATGCTAAATTATACAATGAAGTTCGTAATATGTTTGGGTATACAGGAACTTATAAAGGAAAACGTATTTCCGTTCAAGGTACAGGAATGGGTGTCCCTTCGATTTCGATTTATGTAAATGAATTGATGAATAGCTATAATGTCCAAAAACTTATCCGGGTTGGGACAGCTGGTGCCATTCAAAAAGATGTGAAGGTCAGAGATGTAATCCTGGCTATGAGTGCCTCTACAGATTCACAAATGAACCGCATGACATTCGGTGGCGTTGATTTTGCTCCTACTGCTGATTTTGATTTATTGAAAAAAGCTTATGATGCAGGGGTGGACAAAGGGTTGCAATTGAAAGTCGGAAACGTATTTACCGCAGATCAATTCTATAATGATAATAGTGAATTGGAAAAGTGGGCCAAGTACCAAATCCTTGCTATAGAAATGGAATCGGCTGCATTATATACACTTGCTGCTAAGTTTGGTCGTAAAGCATTATCCGTTTTAACGATTTCCGACCATCTTTTAACAGGTGAGGAAACAACCTCCGAAGAGCGCCAAATAACATTCAATGAGATGATTGAGGTTTCTTTAGAGGCAGCGATTCAAGACTGACTATAAACGTTATCATTTACGGGTAGCCAGGAATAGAAGAAACTAAGATATTTAGTTTCTTCTATTCCACGGAGTCCGTATTTTTGCACGTAAATAGAATGTGGATAAAGAATTGGTCTCTATAAGAAAGCTGGATTGGAGCAAGATGGTAGGCACTTACATATCATTCAAAAAATTTGATAACTAAAGTTTTCCGATTTGCTAGAAAGCTGATAAAATAGGATGTATTAGTTAATATTGTCATGAAGAATGAAAGTGGTGAGGCTTCAGTGGAAGAAGAAAATCAACAACAGCCCAAAGATGAAGGCAAAATTGTGAAAATAAAAAAGTTTACGTTTATTATGGGGATTTTCTTACTCATATTTTTGACAGCAGGGATAACTACAATCGCGTTGACCTTTGGCGATGAAAAAGTAGAGTCACTTGCACCGAGTAATCATCCTGAATTTGAAAAGTTATATTCTACATATGATACGATCAAAGATAATTATTATGAAGAAATCGATGAGAACACGCTCGTGGATGGAGCTATAAATGGAATGATAGAATCGTTGGATGATCCTTATTCCTCTTATATGGATAAGAAAGAAGCCTCCAGTTTCCATGAGAGCATCTCTTCTTCCTTTGAAGGAATAGGTGCTGAAATCCAAGAGAAGGATGGACAGATCATGGTGGTTTCCCCTATTAAAGGATCACCAGCTGAAAAAGCCGGAGTCCGGCCTAATGATATTATACTAAGTGTCAATGGCAAAAGCCTTGATGGCTTAAGTTCTTCGGAAGCTGTCTTGAAAATCAGGGGGAAAAAGGGAACAAAAGTGGAACTTGCCATTTCAAGGGCGGGTGAAAAGGAACCGATTACTTTGTCCATTAAGCGTGATACCATTCCGATTGAAACGGTTTATTCAGAGATGCTTGATGATGGGATTGCCAAAGTGCAGGTTACAAGTTTTTCTGAGCATACGGTGGAAGAGCTGAATACGGCACTTGAAGACATGGATAAAGAAAAGATGAAAGGCCTAATATTGGACTTACGTGGAAATCCGGGTGGATTGCTTGACCAAGCGATCGCGATGGCAAACTTATTTATCCCGAATGGGGAAGTCATCCTTCAGGTCGAGGATCGAAAAGGAAAAAGAGAAGTCTATAAATCCCAGAATAATGGTGAGTTGAAGCTACCAGTGGTCGTATTAATTGATGATGGAAGTGCAAGTGCATCTGAAATCGTTGCCGCCGCTGTTAGTGAATCTGCGGGTATTCAGCTTGTAGGGGTAAAATCATTCGGGAAAGGGACCGTGCAAAAAGCCGCAGACTTTGATGATGGTTCCAACTTTAAGTATACAGCACAAAAATGGCTGACTCCGAAAGGCAATTGGATCCATAAAAAAGGGATTGAACCGGATATAAAAGTCAAGCTTCCCGAGTATGCCAATCTTCCATATATCTCTCCTGATAAAGGATTGAAAGTATCGGATTCCTCGAGTGAAGTAGAAGCAGCGGAGAAAATGCTGAAAGAAGCCGGGTATAATCCAGGAAAAGTGGATAAGTATTTCGATGAAGAAACAAAGGTAGCGGTCAAGGAATTCCAAAAGGATCATAAGATCAAAGAAACAGGTGTCATTAAAGACGATACAACCGTTAAATTGATGGAAGTCATTAGGGATAAAATCCTTAAAAATGATACTCAAGTGAAAAAAGCGGTGGAAGTATTGAAAAAGAAAATCAAATAATCTTTTATAAAAACAAGCGGCCTATCAGCAAGCATTTATTGCTGATGGGCCGTTTTTCGTATGCTTGACTTAGGTGTGTGTGTAATCCATAAGGTGACCATGGAAGAAGTACCAATGGGTGGGGAATGGAAGGGTATCCATGATGAAGTAGAATTTGAAGAAAACGAGCGGTAAACCCTGCTTGAGGAACATGAACTTTCATACAAGGCTAAGAATAATTACTACCGAAAAGCGGCAGAAAAATCAAAGAAGGCTAGATGCCAATCTGACTAAATTCTGCGATTATATCTATCAAAAAGAACCTCGTCAGAATAAATATAACAGGAGCAACTGAATGGGTTTCCAAGGTTAATCGTGAAAAGAATGAAGGGGCTGTCTAATAAGTCCTTATTCCAGTGGATTTCGCAAAAATAAAGAGGCAGAAATGTTGTTAAATCAACGTTTCTGCCTTTTACTATTTATTCAATTTCGGTGTGTAATTACACCTTTTGGGACAGCCCCTTGATCAATCCTTTATAAATAATTTCATTTTACAACAAGCGGGATATTACTCCTGTAATCAGGTGAAATGATGCCATTTTCGGTAATGATGCTTGTAATAAGAGAATGGGGCGTAACGTCAAAAGCAGGATTGAATGTCTTCACATTTTCTGGTGCTATCCTGACTCCTTGTATAGAAGTGATTTCATCCCCATTCCTTTCTTCGATTGGGATGGAGATACCCGACTCGAGAGATAAATCGAATGTACTTGATGGTGCTGCTACATAGAAAGGAATATCGTAATGCTTAGCTAATATCGCCAAACCCAATGTACCAATTTTATTGGCTGTATCACCGTTTGCCGCAATACGGTCTGCTCCGACTATAATGGCTTCGATTTTTTTATGATGAATGGTGTGGGCTGCCATATTATCCGAGATTAATGTAACGTCCACTCCAGCTTGCATAAGTTCCCATGCGGTGAGTCGTGCCCCTTGCAAGACAGGTCTCGTTTCACAGGCATAGACCTTTATAGGAAAGGATCTTTCCTGGGCCAGGTGGAAAGGTGCGAGGGCAGTTCCGTACCGTGCAGTGGCTATCCCCCCAGCATTACAATGGGTTAAAATAGAATCACCCTCGTTGAATAAAGACAATCCGTATTCACCAATTTTTCGGCACATCTCCACATCCTCTGAAAATAGCTTTTTTGCTTCAGCAACAAGAGCGCTTTTGGCTGAAGCTATGCTATTGGCTGCTTGTAGAGTACTCTCCATTCTTTTCAGTGCCCAAAAAAGGTTGACCGCTGTTGGTCTTGAAGAAGCGAGTGTAGTAACATGTTTCGTGACATTGTGTTTAAATTGCCATAAATCCGTGGTATTTTCCTGGATTGCACCAAGAGCAACGCCAAATGCTGCAGTTAGCCCGATAGCGGGGGCACCACGGACCTTCAAGGTCAAGATGCTGTCATATACATCTTTAACCGTAAAAAGTTCAATGAATTCTATTTTTGATGGCAAGGCCTGTTGATTCAATAAGGTAATATGGGTATCATTCCATTGGACGGAATAGGGTAGTGGCGTTGTAGTTGTCATATGTATATCTCCTTATAGGGCTGAATAGGAAGGCAATGTATATTGCTTTACGGCTTCTATCACTGCTGAAATATTCAGTTCTTTCCGATTTTTGATTATATGGGCCCCGATTTTCAAGGTAGCCGTTTTAGCTGTAATTCTAGTTTCTTTATTCTCAATGCCATTTAAATCAGCAACATGAGATAGGCCAATGGTTCTTCGAATTAGTTCACATCCTGCAAAGCCATATGCATCACCTTTAAACTTGTTGAGTACATATGGAAGATAACCTTCGATCTTACTGTAAGGACTTTTATTTTCAGAATTCCACAGGTTTGTATATGTTTCTTCAAATGTATTCCAAAATTCCTGAAGATGAGTAAAGATTTCTTCCTTCCCAGTGGCCTCGCGTGTTACTGCCTGGAATAGGAGATTCGCCATGTATTGTCCAAGGTCAAATCCAACAGGACCATAAAAAGCGAATTCAGGGTCAATTACCTTTGTTTCTGTATCACTTGCAAATATACTTCCCGTATGTAAATCGCCATGAAGAAGGGCCTCCTGCTCGGATTCGAAGCTTTGTTTTAACTTAGCCACTTCCAGTATTAAATCAGCATCTTTCCATATAGACTTGGCAGCCTCCAGCAACTCAAGCTCAAACTCGCCTGGATGTTCCTCCAAAAAAGGATCCGTGAAAATGAAAACCTCAGTAATCTTGCAGAGTTCTGGATTCGTGAAGTTCCGGGCAACCTCTTTTTTCGCTGCCGGTTCCAAATGAAAATCAGACGTATAAAAAGCGGTCTTTGCAACAAATTCACCAATATGTTTGGATAATAGAGGGAAATGATCTCCTTCAATTAATCCGGTCCGGGCGATTTTCAAGTGTGATAAATCTTCCATGACGGTGATTGCAAGCTGTTCATCAGAATAATAGACTTGTGGGACAAGTTCGGGACAATAGCTTCTGAATTGAATTAATGCATTTGCTTCGATAGCCGATCTTTTTAAAGTCAATGGCCAGCTTTCACCAAGAACCTTTGCGTAAGGAACTGCTTGTTTGATGATGACTCCTTTATTTGTTACGGGATTTGTAACGTGAAAAACATAATTTAAATTTCCGTCACCGATTTCATTACATAGTAATGAGTCATCTGAATGCAGTAACCCAAGTTTCTTCGTTAGGTCAATTGCCGTTTCGTTTGTCAATAGCTTGAAATTTGATGGTTGAGTCATTGTTATCCCTCCAAGTACATTAAAAAATATGAAAAAGCCCCTTTCCCATAGAAAGAGGCAGAAGCTTCACTTCGAACCTCTTATCTCCCAGAAAGAATTCTTTCTGGTGGATTTAGCACCGTGCTCTGTGGATATAATCCGGCGGAATTCCCGCCCCATTTCACAATGGTATTACAGTCGGTTGCTGGGCTTCATAGGGCCTTTATCCCTCAGCCTGCTCTTGATAAGAGTATTGTATTTATTTTCAGAAAATTAATCTTGAATGAATGATATCAATATTTCAAATAGTTTGTCAATGGGAAATTAATAAAAATCGGGCCGCCGATCTTCGAAAACGGGTATTTTATTTCTTGCTTCTCCTACTTTTTCTAAGTCAAGGGTGCCGAGTAGAAGTTCTTTTTCTTCACCAGCCTCACAAATGATTTCTCCCCATGGGTCGATGATGATGGAATGTCCGGCAAAATGATTATTGCGGTCAGAACCGGAACGATTCACAGCCACAACGAAGGCTTGATTTTCGATTGCCCGGCTGATTAACAGTGCCCTCCAATGATGGAGCCTAGGCTTTGGCCACTCGGCGGTCACGAAGATAACCTCCGCACCTCGTACCGTATGGGCTCGTTGCCATTCCGGAAACCGGATATCATAGCAAATGAATCCGGCGCAAATCTTTTCATCGAGGGAGAATAAGCCGTCTTTTTTGCCAGGTTGTAAGTAATGGTGTTCATCCATCAATTGAAACAGATGGAGTTTATCATATTCTTTAACCAGTTTGCCTTCTTTATCGATGATGAGCATTGTGTTATAGATGCCTTCCTTAGTTTTCTTTGCAATCGAGCCACCGATTATGTTAATTCGGTGTTTTGTTGCAAGGGCTTTTAGAAAGGTAATGGTTTGTTCTGCTTCTTCGTCTGCAATTTCATGTAATCTCGTTAAGTCATAGCCGGTTGTCCATAGTTCCGGCAGCATGACGATGTCCGGTTTAGACTGTACAGCTTTTTCAATCCATTGTTCTACCACCTGAAAATTTATATCTGGCTGTCCAAAGGCAATGTCCATTTGTAAACAGGCGATTTTCCATTTCATCATTTAAAACCTCCATATGTAAAAAAGTACTTTACAAGATTAAGATAAACATATATCATTTGTGACTATAATTTCAAGAAATTTCAGAGAAGGTGCAAAGATGGTGCAATTCGAAAAATCCAGACTTCTTCAAGAGCTTCCAAAGCAGTTTTTTGCTTCTTTAGTCGAAAAAGTTAATAACATAACATCAGAAGGCAAGGATGTCATTAATCTTGGGCAGGGAAATCCAGACCAACCGACTCCTGAACATATCGTGAAGAGCCTGCAGACAGCAGCAGGAAATTCCATGAATCATAAATATTCTCCTTTTAGGGGGCTTCCCTATTTAAAAGAAGCTGCGGCCCTCTTTTATGAACGTGAATATGGCGTCAAGCTAGATCCTAAAACGGAAGTGGCGATTCTTTTCGGTGGAAAGGCTGGTCTAGTCGAATTACCGCAATGCTTGTTGAATCCAGGCGATACAATTTTAGTGCCTGATCCGGGCTATCCAGATTACCTGTCAGGTGTAGCGTTAGCCCAAGCTAAAACGGAAATTATGCCCTTGACCGAAGAAAATGATTTTCTTCCCGATTATAAGGAAATAGATAAAGAGGTTTTTGACAAAGCGAAGATGATGTTCTTGAATTATCCCAATAATCCCACAGGAGCATCGGCGTCAGCAGAATTCTTCGAAGAAACGGTTTCCATGGCAAAAGAACACTCGATATGTGTGGTCCATGATTTCGCATATGGTGCAATTGGGTTCGATGGGAAAAAACCGGTAAGCTTCCTTCAAGCAGAAGGATCAAAAGAAGTGGGGATAGAAATTTACACCCTTTCTAAAACATATAACATGGCGGGGTGGAGGGTTGGCTTTGCGGTTGGCAACCAGAGTGTCATCGAATCGCTTGAATTATTGCAGGATCATCTTTACGTCAGCCTTTTTCCCGCAATACAAGAAGCCACGGCATGCGCTTTACTGGATTCACAAGAGTGTGTGAAGGAACTCGTGAACATGTACGAAGGACGACGAAATGTATTTATCGAAGGGTTACGATCCATTGGATGGGATGTCCAGGCTCCAGATGCTTCCTTCTTTGCTTGGCTAAAGGTCCCTGAAGGATATACTTCAGCGAGCTTTGCAGATCATTTACTGGCACATGCCCATGTAGCAGTTGCACCAGGAAATGGTTTCGGTGAATTTGGTGAAGGATACGTCAGGGTGGGACTTCTCACTTCAGAAGACAGACTCCAAGAAGCGGTAGAAAGAATTCGTACATTGAATATATTCAAAGAAAATCAGTGAGATATTGAATAGTTTGAACATTATACCTATTGACAAAGTATGAATTGCGTGAAAGAATATAAAAAAGAATTCTAAATTTTTAGTTAAGATACATAAACGAAAATATAATAGCATTTTCTTATTTTGAGCAGGTGGAGGGACTAGCCCGATGAAGCCCAGCAACCGACTGTAATACCATTGTGAAATGGGGCGGAGATAATACCGCCGGATCATTTATTGATTCCGTAAGGCACGGTGCTAATTCTTGCAGCTATAGAGCTGGGAGATAAGAAGATGGCTTTTTCAAAGCCTCTTCTTTAGGAAGGGGCTTTTACATGTTTAACAGAGAATTGGAGTGCAACTTTGTTCGCAGATGGTTAGAAGCTTGTTAAAGGAAAGACCAACAATGACAACTTTAAGAATGACTTTTACGTATTGGGAGTGATCAGATGAGCGAAATAATCGCTACGTATTTACTTCATGACTTCAAAGGAGAGCATGAGAAAAAAGCAGAAGGCATTGCGTTAGGATTGACTGTAGGGACATGGACTGAACTTCCTCACTTGGTGCAACAGCAACTGGAAAAACATAAAGGTAGGGTAGTTTCCGTAACACCCCTTCCCGAAGAAGAGCGAGTTAATCTCTATTTCGGTCAAAAAGTGTACCGTTCAACAATCAGGATTGCCTACCCGGCAGGTAATTTTTCTAATGATCTACCGGCTATCTTGACGACAGTATTCGGTAAATTGTCATTGGATGGGGAAATCAAATTGATGGATTTGGACTTTGTCGGCGATATTCAAAAAGCCTTTCCAGGTCCTCGATTCGGAATTAGTGGGATCAGGGAAAAAATTGATGTGTTTGACCGCCCCCTAGTGATGAGTATTTTTAAAGGTGTGTTAGGTCGAGACCTTGCCTTTCATAATGAACAATTGGAGCAACAGGCATTGGGAGGAGTCGATCTTGTCAAGGACGATGAGATTCTTTTTGACCAAGATCAGACGCCTTTCATCGATAGAGTCAAAACCGGAAAGGCCATTTTGAAAGGTATCTATGAGACAACGGGACATCGAACCTTATATGCTGTGAACCTGTCAGGAAAAACACTAGAACTATTGGATAAAGCTGAACTGGCAGCCGAAGCCGGCGCAGATGCCTTGTTATTTAATGTTCATACATATGGATTGGATGTTCTACAGGCTTTACGCGAAAATGACCGGATCAACTTACCGATCATGGCTCATCCGGCATATAGCGGAGCATTAGCTTCATCTTCATTTTATGGACTCAGCTATCCGCTTCTCCTTGGAAAACTGGTGAGGATATCAGGTGCAGATTTATCCCTCTTTCCCTCTCCATACGGAAATGTGGCACTCGATAAAGCAGAGACATTGGCGATTGCTGAAGGATTGACGAGAAATGAAACATCTTGGAAAAGGACTTTCCCGGTTCCATCGGCAGGTATCCATCCTGGCATGGTTCCAGATCTCATCAAGGATTTTGGGATAGAAAGTGTGATCAATGCTGGTGGGGGCGTCCATGGTCATCCGGATGGTGCAAAAGGCGGAGCTAAGGCCTTCCGTTCCGCAGTAGAAGCTGTCCTTTCCGGAAAATCATTGTCAATCGCGGCTGAGGAAGATGAGGAACTTCAAAAAGCACTGGCCCTATGGGGAGGGCTATAATCATGGTCAAACCGATCATTTTCTGTGATTTTGATGGAACGATCACCAACTCGGATAATATCATCTCAATCATGAAGAAGTTTGCCCCGCCCGGCTGGGAGGCATTAAAAGATGGTGTTCTTCAGCAAAAAATCAGCATTTCCCACGGTGTAGGGGAAATGTTTTCCCTGCTGGATAGCGATTTAAAGGAGGACATCATTCAATATGTGAAGGAGACAGCGGGTATTCGCCAAGGGTTCAGTGATTTTGTGGAATTTACAAAAAAATCAGATATTCCTCTCTATATTGTCAGTGGTGGAATGGACTTTTTCGTTGAACCTCTTTTGAATGACCTCTTACCTGTAGAGAATGTCTACTGTAATCATGCCGACTTCAGTCAGGAAGAAATTATGATTGAGTGGCCGCATACTTGTGATGACCAATGTAATCATGGGTGTGGTTGCTGTAAACCTACGATTATGAGAAAGCTTTCTACAAAGGATCAGTATAAATTGGTGATTGGAGATTCCGTTACCGACTTTGAAGCGGCTAAACAGGCAGATTTTGTTATTGCCCGTGACAGGCTCCTTGAAAAGTGCCGCACAGAAGCCATTCCCCATAAAGAGTTTGAAACTTTCCATGATGTGATTGATATTCTAAAAAAAATGCAGGAGGTGTAAGGGTGACAGCTTCAAAAGAGTGGCAGGAACTAGCGCAAATAAAGGGAGAACTAGCCGAGAGAGATTGGTTCATGGGGACGAGTGGAAATTTATCGATCCGTGAGGCTAATAGCCCTTCTTTTTATATAACCGCAAGTGGCAAGGATAAACGCAAGCAGACAGATTCCGATTTTATTTTGGTGGATTTGTCAGGAAAACCAGTCGAAATGACCGAGCTCAGACCTTCCGCTGAAACTCTTCTTCATACAGAGATTTATCGGAAAACGGATGCCAATTGCGTCCTCCATGTCCATACAGTAGAAAATAACGTGATTTCCGAGTTATATAGTGAAGTTGGGGAAGTGACTTTTTGTCATCATGAAATTATCAAGGCTACTGGACGATGGCAGGAAGATGCAGAATTGAAGATACCCATCATCCATAACCATGCAGATATTCCGTTGTTGGCTGAGACATTCAGTCCCTATGTCGATGCAGACTCAGGAGCGGTGCTTATCAGAAATCATGGTATAACCGTATGGGGAAAAAGCGGGTTGGAAGCAAAAAAAATCTTAGAAGCATGTGAATTCCTGTTTCAATATCAGCTGTTACTTAACCAGCAAAAGATATTGACAGGTTCGCTCAGCTAAAAATATAAAGGAGGAAAAATAATGGCTACAATTAGATTCCAAGAAACAAATGAAGTAATTGAAACAAATGAAGAGGTTCAGAGCTTTTTAGAGACTCAAGGCGTAATTTACGAACAATGGGATATTTCAAAATTGCCAGCCCATCTGGTGGAAAAATATGATCTTACGGATGAAGATAAACAAGAGATTCTTGATGCTTTCCAGTCAGAGATTAAAGAAATTTCGGAAAGAAGAGGATATAAAGCGCATGATATTATCACATTATCCGATTCCAATCCGAATTTGGACCAATTGTTGCAGAACTTCAAGCAGGAACACCATCATGAAGATGACGAGGTACGGTTCATCGCTGGGGGAACGAGTATCTTCGCCATCCAGGGTAGCGAGGGAAAATGGTTCGATGTCCGACTTAACCCTGGAGATTTGATCAGCGTACCTGAATCGACTCGTCACTACTTCACGCTAGCGGAAGATAGAAGAACAGTCGCGGTCCGTATTTTCGTTACAGCGGCCGGCTGGGTTCCGATATATGAAAAAGATGAAGTTCAGGCATAATAAAAGTGTGAAAAAACCAGCTTTCGGGCTGGTTTTTTTATGTGGCCCCGCAGGGTGCTTAAGCGGGAAAAGTATGATAAAATTTTAACGGAAATAAAAATCGTGTACATTATAGGAGAAGATACTAATGAAAACGACCGAAGTATATATATTAGGCGGCTTTCTCGGTAGCGGGAAGACGACGCTTCTTCGAAATATATTAAAGCAGGAAAGTGAAGCGGGTAGAAAAGTGGCCGTGCTTTTAAATGAACTTGGCAGTGTATCGGTGGATAGTGGTTTGATTGGCGATGACGTACCGTTAAAGGAATTGTTTGATGGTTGCATTTGTTGTACCCTTCAGGACAAGCTTGAAATTCAGCTGCAAGAATTGTTGACCGAAAATGATCTAGATGCCGTTTATATTGAAACAACAGGTGCAGCACATCCAGTAGAAGTACTCGATGGAATCATGTCACCATTTTTTGCTAATAAGTTAGAGTATAAAGGGATTATCACGGTGGTCGATTTATTGAGGTGGCGTGACCGAGAACAGCTCTCGCCACAGCTTAGACAGTTGTTGTCCGAGCAAATACACCACGCAGATTTCATCTTATTAAATAAAGCGGATTTGGTAAGTGAAATGGAAGCATCCCAACTCATCTATTCCATTCAGGGGTTGAATCCAGAAGCCGTATGTTTATTGACGGAATATGCAGCCGTATCTATAGGTTCCCTGCAACAAATGCATAGGAACCAACATAAAAACCATCAAAAGCTCGAAGTACATAGCCATCTTCATTTAAGTGCAATCGTGCATACTTTTACAGGGACCATTAATCAAACCGACTTTGAGGATTGGCTCAGGGCCCTCCCTGAAACGGTATACAGGATGAAAGGATATCTTTCCTTCACGCATTCGCAGCATCCTTACTTATTCCAATATTCTTATGGGATGCCATTGTATATGAATGAAATGATTAAAATGCCTTTGAATATCGTCATAATCGGCGAAAAACTGGATAAAGAGAAGATAATCAATGAGTTAAAAGCTTTGGAAGTGAAAGCGGCGATATAGACGTTTACCACCAATCGAAACCGGGAAAAGAGGAGGACTAGTTATCGAGGAGGTGGTTATGGATGCCGTGGAACAAAAGCGATTATCCTAATTCAATGAAAAATCTTGATGCAGATGTCCGTGAAAAAGCCATTGAGATAGCGAACGCTTTACTTGATGAAGGATATGAGGACGGGAAAGCTATTCCAATCGCCATTGATCGAGCAAAAATGGCAGTCGGAAAAGAATAAAAAAATCAGGCCCCTTAAAGCATGGGCCTGATTTTTTTATGACTGCAGTCCAAAAGCTGCAAATGTTTTCTCATCTTCAATAAGCCCACATGCTGCGCACTGTACTCGAACTTCAGGACCATTATAGGCTAGGTGAAACGGCTGAAGGGCATCATTTGAGTACTGTTCGACAATCTCACCGGATTGCGGATCTTTCTTAACAGGGGTGGGAACCTGTTCAATGAGATTGAAACGGGATTTATTTGTCCTGCAATTCGGACAACGATATACTTGAGACAATTCACTCACTCCTTTAGAAGTAATAAAGTTAAAATATACTTATAGTCTTTACGAAGATGATTTTTAATATGTATAAATTAGTAATGGATGGAAGGGAAATGGATGAAAAATTTAATGAATGATGAGACAATATTGGAGGCTTATCTAAGCCTATGGAATAACAGGAGGGTATTGAAGGGGGAAGAAGACCCGTCAAGAGTTCTGTCAGAACTTATCCGACGTGAACTCTTGGATGAAAATGCCCATCCTCGGGCAAGGAAGCCAATTCATGATAAATTTCATTTAAGTGTCAATCGGGTGAGGGAATCCTCTCTTACCGATGCAGAAAAGACAGCAATCATTTCAGCTTACCATACGGTACAGGAACGACTGTTGGCTTCAAAGTGAAGCGGGAGTTGTTCATCATTTTTCTTTTTTTCTTCATACTTTTTTCACATTTTATTGTTAGAATATTTGAAAATAGCTTTTAAACGAATGAGGAGTCAAAGTCATGATGCGGGTCATTCCCCTTTTGCTTGCCGTTGCCCTGCTTTGTGGATGCGACAGCAATGAAACGTATACCAAAATAAACCTGGATAAATCTTTTTTGGCTACTGTCAACATTAAAAATACAAGCTTGACGTTCCTGGATGAAAACTATCAGCGCTTTGCCAGTTGGGATATTTCTGAACCCTTTACAGGAGCTTTGCTCTTAGCGGACAAAGATACGCTCCTTCTGTATGGAAAGGAGATGTCGACGATTGAAATCTTTTCCCTATCCGCTGGTAAACACATAAACAGCTGGAATTCAGGGAAGGGGATCGTCAATATGCTTATGCTAGAAGAAGACAAGGGGATTGTGGCTGTCAACCAATTGAATCATTCCATTTCCTTTTTAGATGAAGAAGGCAAGGAGCAAGACAGGGTCAGGGTTGGTCAAAGCCCCTTAACCGTACTTCAAGGGAAGCAATCACATAATTTGTTTGTCGTTAATTTTGGGGATACCATCTGTTCGGTGATTGATCTTGAAACAAAAAAAGTTGATCGGGAGTTTACGATAAAGAGTTCCTCCACAGGCGCTTTAGTAAGGGAGGAAAATGAAGAAATTTGGATAGGCGGTCATGGTGAGGGAAAAAAGGTAGAAGAAAATCTCTATATTTATTCGACAGAGACGGGAAAGTTGAAGAAAAGGATTAAGGCGGCGACTATGCCAATAAAATTCATTGAAAATGATGACGGGATTTTTATTCTGAGTCATGGTTCAAGTTCTTTATATAAATTGAATGACAAATATGAAGTGATCAAGAGCCTTGTTGTAGGTGTCAATCCTTTTGAAATGGGAAACTTCAAGGAGGATTTGATAGTGGCAGGGTATGACAGTGATGAAGTGTATATAGTGGATACTGAAACCATGGAGGTCAAGAAAACGGCAAAAGTCGGTGAAGGTCCATTTCAAATGTTGGTTAGGGAGTAGATAACATGCATCATTACACCATTTTAATCGTTGATGATGAAGAAGATATGCGTAACTTGGTAGAAATGTATTTGCTTAACTCAGGATATAAATGTCTTCAAGCGGATAATGGGAGAATGGCCATATCCCTGCTTGAAGTTCATGATGTAGACTTGATCTTAATGGATATCATGATGCCAGAAATGGACGGTTTTTCCATATGTGAAAAAATCCGCTCACAATCTGAAGTCCCTATCATTTTTGTCAGTGCAAAAGGTGAGGAATGGGATATGGTAAAAGGATTAGGGATAGGCGCCGATGATTATTTGGTGAAACCTTTTAATCCAGGTGAACTGGTGGCCAGGGTTGGAGCTGTACTACGCAGAGCAGGGAAAATGTCATTGAAACGAGAAGATACAAATAGCATTCAGCTGGGTGAAATTAACGTCAACCTTGATTCCAGAACTGTGTCTCTAGAGGGGAAGCAAGTGATATTGACATTGAAGGAGTTTGAATTGCTCGTATTCCTCATCCATCATCAAAATCAAGCGCTGAGCCGCGAGCAGCTCCTCGAGAACATTTGGGGCGGAGAATATGGGGGTTCTTTACGTACGGTAGATACCCATATCAAAACGTTAAGGATGAAATTGAAGACTGACGACTATATTCAAACGGTATGGGGCATTGGCTATAAAATCGAGGAAAAACATGTGGAATAAGCGACCGTCCCTATCTATTAAAATATGGGTAACGATTATTGCCGCAATTATTCTATCGGTTCTATTCGCATACTCGCTATCACAATATTATTACAAAAACTTATATGTAAAAAAAATTAAAACAGATTTAGTTAATGAAGCCAGCTTGCTTGGTGTGGACTATTCCGGAGGGGAAATCACTGAAGATTTCGTGGAAAAGGTAGAATGGTTCAATAGTAAAAATGATAGTGAAGTCTTTGTTGTCAGCAACCCAAGGGAATTAAGTGCTTGCCTGCCCTTTGAAATCGATTATGACACCCTCATTTCAGAAGAAGAAAGGCAACTCCTATTGGCCGGACAAGCCGTAGAAAAAGAAGGGTATGAGAAAAGGTTCGATAAGAATATTGTAGCGGCAATTATTCCTTTAAACGATGGAGATCGCCTTGAAGGCATCATCTATACATATATTCCCGTTGATTCGATTACCGATTTACTTAGAGAGTTTGCAGCAAAATGGTTGGGGGCCGCATTTTTATTTTTAATTGTTGTGATTTTCTTTATGACAAAATGGTTGAAAAAGTTGGTCAAGCCGATCAAGGAAATGGAACACGCTGCCAATCGCGTTTCGGATGGTGATTATAATATTAAGCTTCAAGTCAAGAGCCAAGACGAAATAGGGAGTTTGGCTCAAGCATTCAATGAGATGGCACAGTCCATTTATTTAGAAGAAGAAAGAAAAAAAGAATTCCTCGAAAATGTAGCACATGAGCTTAGAACACCATTGAGCTACGTTTTAGGATATACGCAGGCCATTAAGGATGGCATTGTGAAAGATGAAGAAGAAAAACAAAAATACCTTCAACTCATTTCAAGGGAAACGCAAAGGCTGCAAAAACTTTTAAGGGATTTAATGAATTTAGCTAAGTTGGACAGTGAACAAAGTGGTCTTCATAGTACGCCAATTGCCTTTGCCCAATTCATAGAAGAAGTGTTGGTTAAATATGAGCCTATTATGAAAGAAAGGCAAATCCGGTTGGAGGTTGAACTAGATCCTGACCCGATTATTATGGGTGACGAAGGAAGAGTAGAACAAGTTCTTCATAATATCCTGGATAACGCCATTACATATACGGAAACGGGGGGCACCATCTACTTAACATTGACCCAGCAAAAAGAAGAGTGTGAGCTAATCATCGGAGATACTGGAAGAGGAATACCGGCATCAGATATTCATCATGTGATGGAACGCTTTTATCGAGTGAACAAAGCACGAAGCCGATTTGATGGGGGCTCGGGGCTGGGGCTTTCCATCGTCAAGAAATTGGTTGAGCAGCAAAAAGGTAAAATTACTATAGAAAGTGAGGAACAGATAGGTACAAAAGTTAGCATAGTGCTACCGACTATAGTAGATGAATGGAATTAATAAAAAAGGGGAATGGCAATGAAAAAAATGATGATTGGAATGTGTGTAGCTTTAGCCATACTGGCTGGTTGTGGTAAAGAAGAAGAGATTCCAAAACTGCTGAATGTAGATCTAACGGTCGAACCTACTAAAGGTGAAAGGGACGAGCCAGTAACATTCAAGGCAAAAGTGACCTATGGTGAAGAAGAAGTGAAGGATGCAGATGATGTGAGTTTTGAAATATGGCTGGCAAATAGTGAGGATCATGAAAAAATAGCCGCCACCCATAAAGGAAATGGAATCTATGAATTGGAAAAGTCCTTTAATGAAGAAGGAACTTATTATGTATATGCCCATGTAACGGCCAGGGATATGCACAATATGCCTAAGAAGGAATTCATAATCGGAACTCCAAGCTCACCCGAGGAAAATGGTGGTTCCAAAAACATGGATGAGATGGATCATGAAGAAAGTGATCATTGAAAATGATTTTTTTGTCACAACTTCTCGTAGTGAAAAAAGGTTCGGTAAAACTCGAACCTTTTTTAAATTCAATTGAGTCTATCATTATTTTTCAAAAAAGAAAGAAAAAGGAACATTATAAACGTGTTTCATACGAAATATTTGTAATATAAAAGTAAAAAAAGTCATATCAATAAGGGTTTATACAAGTTGTCAACTAAAAGTTATTAGTATTCCATGGTAATGGTAATAAGTATCTTCCATTGACAAAAAAATCATGGAAAATATATGAATATGTAAGAAAAAGCAAAACATTGATAGAATAAGGTTTTTCTCTATGACTATGAAACTAGGATAATATTCCTTCCAATCAATTGTTGTTGGATAGGGCTCTGGAAATTGATGGTGCCTTTATTACAAAAAATGCATGATATGATATTTCCAGAGCCAAGACACATCAACGAATTAATGGGAGGAAATACAAATGAAAAAGAAAATGTTCATATCAGCAGCAGCTGCTGCAGCTATAATTTTTACAGGAGCGGGTGCTAGCCAAACTGAAGCGGCAAGCTGTGAAACTGTGAAACAAGTAACATATAAATCTATCAATCAGGAAGATATACAAAAAGTACTTGAACAATACTTAGCTAAGTATAATATTGCAATGCCAACTTCACACTTCGCATTCCAACAATTAGTACAGCAAGTACAATTAACACCGGAAGCAAAAGCTGAAACACCGGAAGAAGTAGCAGCACCAGAAGCACAACCTGAAGCAACAGAAGAAGTAACAGCACCAGAAGCACAACCTGAAGCAACAGAAGAAGTAACAGCACCAGAAGCACAACCTGAAGCAACAGAAGAAGTAACAGCGCCAGAAGCAAAACCTGAGACAACAGAAGAAGTAACGACAGAGAAAACAAATGAGGAACAAAAAGAGACAAGCTCAGAATTAAGTGCTTTTGAACAAGAAGTAGTTACACTAACAAATGCTGAGCGAGCAAAACAAGGTCTAGCAGCTCTTGAAATTGATACAGAATTGAGCAAGGTAGCCCGTGCGAAGTCTCAAGATATGAAAGACAATAATTATTTTGATCATAATAGCCCCACGTACGGTTCTCCATTCGATATGATGAAACAATTCGGAATTAGCTATACATCAGCTGGAGAAAACATCGCACAAGGTCAACAAACACCAGAAGAAGTGGTTGAAGCTTGGATGAACAGCCAAGGCCACCGTGAAAATATCATGAATGCAAGCTTTACTCATATCGGTGTTGGATATGTAGAATCAGGTAACTACTGGACTCAACAATTCATCGGTAAATAATAAGTTTAATAGAATAAAAAGAGTGTACCTTGAAATTTGAGGTACACTCTTTTTTGCGTTAGTTCAGAAATGATTGCATGTAATCGTTCTAGAGGAATTAAAATTCTGAAACATCGATTTCGGAATACTGCGAATTAAAGCTTTTAGGCAGACGGATTTCTAATGTACCGTCTTTATATTGTGCAGCAGCACCTTTTTTCTTAACGAGAGCAGGCAATGTAATCACATGTCGATCCGATGCTTCTGGTATACCTTCAACGATTGATTGATTAGAAGTATGTTTCAGTTTCATTTGTTTGAGCCAGGCTTCATCCTCGATGGGTATTCTTATGAAGACAAATGAATGCGTTTCGAAAACTTCTGAATGTAAGGGGTGTTCTGAAGGCTTATTATCCTTTTGGAAAGGATTATTAGCTTGGTTCGTCATTCCTTGCATATTTTCTGGTATGACTTGTGTAAATACCTTTTCAATAAAGGTCTGTACATCACTTTGCTGCATATTCTTTAAGAAGTCCTTTTGATTTGAGTTTTTCTGGAAAGAAAAAAGTGAATTCCAAGGAAACATATTGAATTCCTTTCTCCTGCATTTCTGGTGACAGGGTTATTTTTGTTATTTTATGCAGGCTCAAACCCATGGGTTCATTTTCCGATATGTTAATTTTTAGGAAAATAACTCGTGCCTATGTATAATATAAAATAAAAATCATTTGGTAAAGAGGGATGCCTGTGGATGAAAAAGTAGCTGTTATTACGGGAGGAGCAAAGGGAATCGGTAGAAGGACTGCCTATTCCCTAGCAAGTATGGGGGCGTCAATAGTCATCACCTATCGGAAAAGTCAAAAGGAAGCAAAAGCATTGGTACAAGAATTGAGGGAAAATTACTCAGTAAAAGCATTGGCAATTGAAGGCGATGCTTCAGTTGAGAAAGATTGCAAGAGCCTGGTGGAAGTAGTTATGGATACTTTTGGAAGAATAGATTTCTTCATCCATAATGCAGGACCTTATTTGCATGAACGAAAATCCATGACCGAGTATAGCAGTGAAGAATGGAATTACATGATGAACGGTAATCTAAATGGTTTTTTCTTTATGACAAAGGAAATCATCCCTCATATGCGAAAGCGAAGATGGGGTAGGATCATCACGCTCGGTTTTGACCGTTGTGAGACGGCACCCGGCTGGATTTACCGCTCGGCTTTTGCTGCTGCAAAAAGCGGGTTGACCTCTTTAACAAGAACATTGGCATTAGAAGAAGCAACCAATGGAATCACGGTCAATATGGTCTGTCCAGGGGATATTGTAGGTGCATGGAAGGAAGCCGAGATTTTTATGGCCAAGGGGGAGAAGGATGAGTTGGTCCCGGTAGGAAGACCCGGAACAGGAGGAGACGTTGCACGAGTCATTACCTTTTTGTGCGAAAATCAATCTGATTTCATTACCGGAAGCGTCATTCCAATCACAGGCGGAAGTGATATTCTAGGTAAAATCAATAAGAAGTAATAGGATAGATAAAGATAAGAAAAGGTGAAGAAAGGATAAATCCTTTTTTCACCTTTTTAAGCGGTTTTATTGAATTTTATATGCTGAATGTATCGTAAACGAGCGGCCAGACCTATTGCTCCTAGTGCCAAACCTGAGATTAAACCGACCCAATATCCGAAAGCTCCCATTTCCGTAAACTTAGCAAATAGATAGCCTATAGGCAGTCCGAGTGCCCAATAGGAGACAAGTGACATAGCGAAAGTGACATTGACATCTTTGTATCCACGTAATACTCCCTGAATGGGTGCCTGCAGGGCATCGGATATCTGAAAGAAGATGGCATAGATCAAAAAATGGGAAGTTAGTGCAACTACAGCGTGATCTTTTGTGTAGAGAGCAGCTACAGGTTCCCGGAAGAAAAATAGGATAGCTGAACTGACGAGGGCCATCGACAGAGCCATGATTATTCCTATCTTGCTGTATTCACGGGCGTCATTATATCGTTTAGCACCAATTTCATATCCAATGACAATGGTTAGGGCCATAGATATACTAAGCGGCATCATATAAAGCAATGACGCGAAATTCATCGCAATTTGATGTGAAGCAATAGTGATCGTATCATATTTACTCATGAAGAGGGTAACGGCTGAGAAAATGCTTGTTTCGAAAAAGATGGCCAATCCGATAGGGACGCCTATCTTTAATAGGGACCGCCATTCAATCCAAGATACCCTGAAAAATTCATGGAAAACGAGATAGGAAGAGAACGGATTCATTTTCACCACGACTAAGATGGCAATGATAGCGATTAACCAATAGGTAATCGCGGTGGCATAACCAGAACCGACCCCTCCAAGTTTCGGAAAACCAAATTTTCCGTATATGAGAAGGTAATTGAACACAACATTTATCGGAAGTGCGATCAACGTAATAACCATCGAAATTCTTGTTTGACCCAGTGCATCAATGAAGGATCTTAAGGCATTGTATATGAATAATGGAACAATCCCGATTGATAGGGCAACCAGATAGTCATGCGCGACCCGGTGGACAGTTGAATCCAAATCCATGGCATTCAAAATAGGGTTTAAAACAAATGACCCGACGACTAAAACTATGACGGCTAAGGATATGGCCAAGTATATGGCCTGCATCACTGAAAAGGATACCAATTTTGTACGTCTTGATCCGATTAGCTGTGAGACGACCGGAGTCAAGGCAATCAAAATGCCACTCAATCCCGTATAGACTGGAGTCCAGAGCGAACTTCCTATCGAGACGCCGGCAACATCTTCAGTACTGTATTGGCCCGACATCATCACATCAAAAAAAGTCATGGCATAGAGACTGATTTGGGTGATGAGGATAGGTATCAAAATATAAAATAACAAACGGATCTTTTCTGACTTTTTATAAGTTTGATTCATCGATGTACCTCGGTGTATGAAATTTTTTCACAATGAAAGAATTATATCATAAAATCCCTTGAACATTTTGATTTTATTTAAGGCAAGATATAAAAAGGGACTGCCGGTATTTAGGCAGTCCCTTTTGTCAGTCATGCATGGATTGAAAATCGTTCATGTCTGCTGTATGCGAATCGGTTTGTAGGATGAATGCCTGAGAAGGGATGGCAATCTGGACATCTTCTTCTTCGAGGATATCCAAAATCTTAAAGTTGATATCTTCTTTGATGGCTAAATACTCCCCATAGTTGGTTTCGTTTGAGAAGAAATACAAATAGATGTTGAAACCCGTATGGCTGAACTCATCAAATTTCACCAGTATGGTTTCGGGATGGACTTCCGGATGGTCAGTAAGCATTTTTTCAACTCTCTTAATGACATTTTCCAACTTGTCCTTTGGCGTTGTGACATTCACGCCTAAATGAAAAGCAATCTGCCTTTTGCCCATCTTCGACCAGTTGATGATTGGTTCATTCGAAAGGGTGGCATTCGGAACCGTAACGAGAGCCTGCGCAAATGTACGAACCTTCGTACTACGAAACGTAATGTCCTCAATCGTCCCTTCGACACTTGGTGTTTTAATCCAGTCGCCGATAGTAAAAGGTTTTTCGGTAACGATAACGATTCCACCGAAGAAGTTACTGACAGTATCCTTTGCAGCAAGGGCAAAGGCTAGACCTCCTAGTCCAAGACCTGCAACAAATCCATTGACGTTAAATCCCCATTCTTCCGCAATGATGGATGCTCCCAGTGCCAAGATAATCAATTTAATGATTTTCGTTAAGAACGGCATCACGATTTGATCGACTTCAAGTCCGAATTTACTAACTAACTTAGGGAACAAGATGGTTAAAATCGAGCTGATATTGAAAATCGTCCAAAAGAACAAGAAGACAAAGACCGAACGGTATATCTTCGACCTCATAATTTCTGATGGGATGTCAATTGGAAAGTAGTGCATCGAAATGATGATCCCTATCAAAACGATGAGCCATCTTACTGGTTGCTCAATGGCTAGCATTAGGTTGGCGGCAAATTCAATTTTTCTTTTTTTTGCGATTTTAAGGAAAAATTTGAAAATATAAGTAGTGAATGCTTTCCTTAACAAAAGGACCAGAAGGAAAATAATGATAGAAATTCCTAGTTGTGTCCATGCATCAATTCCTTCAAATTGATTAAGAGATTCAGAAACTTCTTGCAATGTAATGTTCCTCCAATGTATTCTGTAGAATTGTAGAATACTAAGATTATAATATATTCAGAGTGAAAATGAAAAAATAATCGCTCATTGCATTTATTACGTTATTCTATATCATTGTTTGCATTTTCGAGTAAATATACCCTTGAAATGTGGTACTATGGATGGAAAGTGATTTTTTAAGTTTGGAAGGTGGAAATTTTGACTAAGAAAGTAGTGTTTACCGGTGGAGGTTCAGCCGGTCATGTGTCAGTTAATGCAGCAATCATCCCGGAATTTTTAAAACATGAGTGGGATGTTACTTATATCGGTTCTAAAAAAGGGATTGAAAAAGATATCATTGAAAAGGAATTTCCTGAAATTCGATATGAAACGATTTCAGTTGGTAAATTCCGGCGGTACCTTTCTGTAGAAAATGCAAAAGATCCTTTCCGTGTAATAAAGGGGATTTTTGACGCAAGAAAGATTTTAAAACGAACTAAGCCTGACTTCATTTTCTCAAAAGGTGGATTTGTTTCGGTTCCGGTCGTATTGGCAGCAAGGATGTTGAAAATCCCCATAGCGATTCATGAATCTGACTATACACCAGGGCTAGCCAATAAAATTGCCATGCCGCTTGCTTCTAAAATATTCACGACATTTGAAGAGACGGAAAAGGACTTGCCAAAAGATAAGGCCATGTACCTTGGGGCGGTACTACGTGATGGGATATTCACAGGTAAACCTTCAAAAGGCAAGACCATTTGTGGTTTCACGAATAGCAGGCCCGTATTATTGGTCATGGGCGGCAGCCTTGGAGCGGTTAAAATAAATAACTTGATAACGGATAACTTGGATCAATTATTAAAGGATTATCAAATTATTCATATTTGCGGAAAAGATAATGTCAAGTCGGAACTTAAGCAAAGAGGGTATGCCCCATTTGAATACGTACATGAAGAACTATTCGATTTGCTAGCGTGTGCTGATGTTGTTGTATCAAGAGCAGGTTCGAATTCAATTTTTGAATTCCTCGGCCTACAAAAGCCAATGCTACTTATTCCGCTTAGTGCGGCCGCATCCCGTGGGGATCAGATTTTAAATGCTGCAAGCTTTGAAAAGCAAGGCTTCTGTAAGGTGATTCAGGAAGAGGAATTATCAGATCAAGTCTTTAACCAGGCACTTCTTGATCTAGTCAATAATTCCGACGCATACCAAACGAAAATGCGTCAAAAGCGTCCGTTCAAAACTGCGGCGGAAATGTATGAATTGTTGACGAATGTAATGAAAAGTAAAAAGTAGGTTATTATTTCCCTTCCTCAAGCATATCTTTTTTCGAAAAGAGGAGGGGGAAGGATGGCTCACCAATACTCGAAAGGATGGTTCATTCAGCAGTTAAAAACTGCAGGAATCAGTTATCATCCTATTGAACGAAGAAAGTTAGAATTGTATAAAACCTATGAGTTAAGACGTTTATATGAACTCACTAAAAAAGAAAAAACATAAAGGAGCCGCAACGTATTCTACGTTGCGGCTCCTTTATGTTTTTCTTGTCTTTTAAAAATAGACCTTATATCTTTTTGGATATATTCCTATTACACTGCAAATGCTATTTATTATTCCAAAACAATGAATGCTTTATAGTTATGGATAAAACTTTTCCCTTATGGAGTTTAAATATGAAAAAGATTAATTTTAATTCTTCACTACCGATAGTCATCCTTTCGGTCGGACTTCTGAACCACGTTATGATCATTCCTTTGGTATTGGATGTGGCAGGAAGAGATGCTTGGATATTTGCTGTTCTCACAGGTGTCTTATCTATTGGTTGGGCGTTCCTACTGTATTGGATTTTAAAGAAGAAAAAAACGGAGCATCTTTTTCCCTGGTTGGCAAATCGAATGGGAAAACGGTTTACAAAGGTAATATGTTTTGTGCTTTCAGTATATTTGATCACGATCATCTTGACGACGGCTAAAGATATGGTTGACTGGGTCCGTACCACGTCCTTGCCAGAAACACCTTCAATCGCCATTATTATACCTTTTGCGTGTATATGTGCCGTGCTTGCGTATTCTAACCTTAAGACCATTGCCATTAATTCAGCGATTTTATTACCCATTGTGATTGTTTTAGGTATCTTTGTAGCTACTGGTAATATACCCGAAAAAAACTATGATTTTCTCTTTCCACTATTTGAGCAGGGTTATTTTTTTGGGATTAAATCAATGTACTACATTGCAAATGGATATCTGGAGTTGATTATCGTTATATTATTTCAGCATCATCTTTCAAATGGAGAGGCCATTAAACTGAAAACGGTATTGGGGATGATGGGCATCATCACGGTATTAATCCTTGGCCCGCTTACCGGTGCCATTATTGAGTTCGGCCCAATTCTTTCTAGCGAAATGCGATATCCGGCTTATGAACAATGGCGCTTGTTGACTATCGGGAAGTACATTGCCCATACAGACTTTTTTTCCATATATCAATGGATTGCTGGCGCCTTTATTCGGGTATCAATGGCGATGTTTTTACTTCCGGATTTATTAAGAGTAAAAACAGCGAATATGAAGAAAGGGATCCTGATAGTCCTGGCAATAATGATGATTATTATCAATGTAATTCCCTTAAGCGATATTCATTTTTATACATTCTTAAAGAACTATTATTTTCTGGGTACTTTCTTTTTGCTCATTATTCTTATTCTTTTATTTACAGTGGCAGCCAAGATGAAACCTAAACGAAAGGTGGTTCCTGATGAAACGATTCAAAAGCGCCCATGATAAACCATACTATTATACGGAAGAAGTTTTTCGAGAACTTTTCAGGAATAGTTCGGATATTTTATTTAGGGTAATGGAAAGTGAACAGAATAAAAAAGCGAACATCCTCTTATTTTATTACCCCGGAATGGTAGATACAATTGAATTGAATAATAATGTATTGCAATACATTCACGTTATGCTGGAGCAAAAGGATGATCATGAAAAGCTCGAGCCTCCATTTCATCCTTCTTTGACTTTGACAGAGCTTTCTTGCAGTCCGATTGATAAAGAGGACATAAGTAGACGGGTATTCAGCGGGGAAATCCTTATTTTTTTCCAAGTAACACAGCAGCTTTTTGCATTACCTTTACCAGACATTCCAAACAGGAGTCCGGAGGAATCATCATTTGAAATTTCTCTTCGGGGCCCACGGGATGGGTTTGTGGAAGATCTTGCAACGAATGTGGCTCTCATACGTAAAAGGATGCGAACAGCTTCGCTATCCTATGAAGAGTTTACAATTGGGAAGAGCACCCAAACAAAAGTCGCCCTAATGTATATAGAGAACATAATAAATCCTGAACTTGTTAAGCTGGTAAGGAAAAGACTGAATGAAATTGATATTGATGTATTGATTAGTAATCAACAGCTTGAGGAGTTGATCTCAAAGGCAAATTTCAGGCTGTTCCCACTGACTCATTATACGAGTAGACCCGATTTTTGCGTCGGATCATTAAACCAAGGCAGGTTCATTGTACTTATGAATGGTTCACCCACCGTCATCATAGCACCGACCACATTATTGCTTCAGATTAAAGCGGCCGAAGATTCAAGCCTTCCTTTCATATTCGTTTCTTTAGAAAGGCTTCTACGAGTCTTTGGATTGGTGTGTTCTATATTGCTTCCAGGTTTTTGGGTGGCATTATCAGCGTATAACATAGACCAATTGCCTTTTCCTTTACTTGCAACAGTCAGTATCTCCAGATTGGGACTACCTGTCTCTGTTGCGCTTGAAATGTTTCTCATGCTAGGGTTATTCGAGTTGTTCCGTGAATCGGGAGTACGGTTACCTCAAGCAGTTGGCCAGACTGTTGCAGTCGTTGGTGGTTTGATCGTCGGTGATGCAGCCATTCGTGCCGGATTGACATCTCCAACAATGCTTGTCATCGCTGCAGTCACGTCAGTGGCTTCCTATACCTTGGTTAATCAATCTTTGACAGGGGTCGTATCAATCATCCGTTTATTAATCTTAATACTTAGTTCTATACTAGGTATTTATGGTTTACTTATTGGATTTATATTCGTTACTTTTTGGGTTTCCTCTCTCGAGTCGTTTGGAGTACCTTATATGAATGAACTTTCACCTCCAAGTCTTTCGAAAGTTTCAGATGCTTTTATAAAAATCCCATGGAATGTTAAGAAAAGAACTAAAGGCGCTCTAGACCAAACGGAAAAGGGGGAGTAAACAGTGACACGACGATTGTCGAAGCTTTTTCTCATCTTATCGGCCTTTACACTTTTAACGGGATGTTGGGATTATAAGGATATTCAGGACATCCATTACGTGACTACTTTAGGAGTGGATTATCTTGATGGCAAGTATGAGGTATATGTACAGTTGGTTGACTTATCTGGTGTGGCCAAGCAAGAAAACAAGAGTACAGAACCGGGAAAAGTGTATGTCGGGAAACATTCAGGGAAATCCATTGCGGAGGCAATAAACCATTTGTATCAGTCGGCACAACAACGATTATACCTTGGTCAAGTTTCTACCTTTGTGTTGACGGATAGGGCGTTAAAGCACAATATAAATGATATAATTGATGCCGCTTTCAGATATAATTTGATTCGGTATTCAAGTAATATTTTTGCGACGAACAAGCCATTGAAGGAATTGTTTGCTATTAAAGGTTTTTTCAATTTAACGCCTTTATATTCAGAGCTGCATTTTCCAAAAGCGGTTTATGAAAACATTTCCTATATTAAACCGATTTCATTGAGAACCTTTATTTCCACTTACAGGGACGTTTCGATAACTACGATCCTTCCGACGATTTCTTTTAGTGAAAAGGATTGGACCGAGGACAAGAAAAAGCGCAGGACTTTCATGATTGACGGAGCTTTTGTCCTGTATTATAAAAAATCGTTAAATTGGTATTCCATTGATGATTTAAAAGGATTGCGCTGGGTAACGGAAGATACGAATAGAACACCACTTGAATTTAAAAAAGGTGACGGCACAAATTACATCTCATTATCCCACCCTAAAGTGAAAATCAAACCGTTCATTAAAGATAATGAAGCTAAATACAACCTGGATATACATATTAATGGGAGTATCTTGGAAATGTCAAATACAGAACCTTTAAAGAACTTTGAAAATGTAGTTCAAGACTATATAAGAAAAGAAATTGAAAAGACATATAAAATAGGCTTAAAACGGAATGGAGATCCACTGGGTCTGGGGAGAACTCTATACCGTAAAGAATTGAAATTTTGGCAAGCTAAAGGCTTTAAGGAACCAAATGATTATTTGAAGGGAAATTCAATTGACCAAATTAACATAACAGTTAACCTGACCAACGCTGGTACACTTGATTACCATCCGTTTAAAAGTTCAAAATTGCCTGGGAATGATGGGAAATAGGCTAGGTCCTCAGTCAGAATCTTTTCATAAAAAATCCACATCGGCAAATGACGATGTGGATTTTTTATCATACTAGAGAAAATGATTAATTAGTGGAAATAAGCATGAAATGATGATGCCGGAAAGGGCCATTGCCGCACCTGCGACCGCTCCTGTAAATTCACTTTCCTGTGTTGCTTGGGCAGTCCCAAGTCCGTGTGCAATTGTGCCATAAGCAATGCCACGGGCGAAAGGCATCGTGACGTTCAGTTTATCCATCAATTTAGGTGCGATCATCGTGCCTAAAACACCGGTTAAAATGACGAAAGCTGCAGAAATATTAGGGTTTCCGCCATAAATTTTGGTGATTTCCACGGCAATAGGAACTGTAATGGACTTAACCGCCAATCCCTGAAGGATATAAAGCGGAAGTGTTAAGGCTTTGGCGATGGTTAAGGCAAGGGTTAATGTCACGGCAAGACCCAGAACCATACCGCTGATTGCTGGTATCGCATATTTTGCGATTATGGCTCTATTTTTATAAAGAGGAACGGCCAACGCAACAGTAGCCGGTCCTAAGAAATACGTGATGATGTCTTTGCCTGGGGTATAGTCATTGAAATCCAACCCACTTATTAGCAACGCGAGAATAATAGTGACTGTTCCAAAAAAAACAGGCGTCGTAAAAGGTGAAGGATGTGTACTGTATATTTTCCTACCGATAGCATAGGCTATGATCGTAATCATTATACTATAAAGTGTGATGAATGTTGTCACGCTGTTTAACCTCTTCTCTACGGGAGAACTTTTGGACGACCAGGGATGATACGATGAATCCGATAATCAAACTGATTAACAGTGTTAGGGCTAAGGGAAGTCCGTATTTTAGAAAGAGCCAACCCATGGTCATTAAGCTTACAGAAATCGGAATGAAGAAAAAGGCCAGATGTTTGACTAAAAAGGTTGATGTAATATCAACCCACTCCACTTTTAAAATTTTAGTTTGTAATAAAATGAATAATATAAGCATGCCAATTACGCTTCCTGGAATGGGCAAACTGAAGAAATTGGATAAATAAATCCCTAGTTCACAAATAATAACCAACAGGAAAAGCTGGATGATAAAAAGAATGATTTTTTTCATAATTAGATCCTTTCCATGACTATTTGAATGTATTTAGTAATTGGTCAATTGTATTTATTATAGAAAAAGATTGAGTAAATTAATAGGGTATATGCTTATTCGGCCCAGAAAAATTGTACTCCATATGGCTAAAAGAGGGGGAAATGTAAATAAACATAAAAAAACGTCCCAAATCCGGGACGCTTCCGTTTTCTGTATATAAATGATAGGGTACCTTTTCTTTCATAAGAAAGAGTTGGCATGCCTTTATTAAGATTAAGCTTCAAGTAATTGCTGGTCTTCATCATTATCCTGTCTTAGGATATGCAAGGTGTATAAATCCTTGGGAATTTCAAATAAATCATAAATGTCTTCCTCTTGATTTATTTGATCATAGAGAGCTTTTCTGGTTTCATTTGCCTTGATCGCATAAGGAAGCTTTTCGGCTGCTTTAATGGAACGGATATTTATTTTGCGAATCCTCATAAAAACCGTTTCCATGCCGAGCTCAAAAAATAATTCCTTGAAGAAGGCGTCTTTGGCAACGGCATTATACCCTTTACCATGAAAAGGTTTTCCAAGCCATGTACCTAGGAACCCAGCTCCGTTTTCAATATCGTATAAAGAAATACAACCAACGGGATTTTCCCATTCATCTAAGATTGTTCGTGAAATGAGCTCACCTTTTTCTTCAGCCTCAATCGTTTGCTTAGTAATGAATACATATTCTTCATATGAATCTACTTTATGGCGCACGAAAGGGAAGACATCTGGATGAGTCATGTGTTCATAAAGAGAAAAACAATCTGCAAAATCTCTCTTTTTTAACATTTCCGTCCCTCCGTTTGAGGGCAGTCCTTATGCGTAGCCGCTGCCCACCCTCGAAATTTTTTAAGTCGTTCATCAAAAAATTTCGGGGTGGGAATCGAACCCACTAGAACCGGAAACCGGTGGCGCACCATTTGCCTTCCCTATTTTTATTTTCAGAAAGTATTTAAATCTAAAGAACCTTACGAAGGTATAATACTAAAAAATAAACGGTTTGGGAATAGGTTTTTTGCCTTTTTTTTTCGTCAATTTCCAACTTTTTTTTGAAGGTGGAAATTGGGAAGGTTTTGGTTGGTATTCAACTTGATTTTGAGCCCGATTGTCAGCATTTCACTAAGAAAAGTTGCTTTTTTATTTTGTTAAAATCGTCCAGTGAATTGCATGAATAAAATTATCGTACCGAGTGCCCAGACGTACATGGAAAACATCTTCAAAGATCGTTTCTTTAAGAAATCAATCATCCAGACTACGGCTATATATCCAAAGATTGCGGCAGCGAGGGTCCCAATCAAAAGAGCCATGAAAGGGATCCTTTCAACCTCTCCCGTGAAAATGGGTTTCATCTGAAAGAGGATTCCTCCGGCAATGGCAGGGATGGAAAGTAAAAAAGAAAAATAGGCGGCTGTTGCCCGGTCAAGCCTGCAAAAAAGACCAGCTGCGATGGTCAATCCGGAACGTGATAAGGCAGGCATGATTGCAGCCGCCTGAAAGGTACCGATGATAAAGGAATCTTTTATGGAGATATCATCTAGTTTCTTATTCCCTTTATTGACTCCATCGGCCCACCATAGAATCATTCCGGTTACGAGGAATTCCCAACCAATCGTCAACCCTGTTTTTGAAAGGCTGTCAAACCAATCACTTAAAAGGAGACCGGCAATAACAGCCGGAAGCGTTCCTATTACCAGAAGAAGCGTCAATTTTGAGAATGGATTTTTCAATAAGAATATGATTTCATCTTTGTAAACGACCAATAAAGCAAGTAAAGTTCCAATGTGTAGCATAGTATCTAGAAAGATGCCAGCTTCGTCAAGATGGAAAATGTGCCTCCCCAGATATAAATGGCCTGTACTTGAAATCGGTAAAAACTCAGTTAAGCCCTGGATGATTCCAAGGATGAAGGCCTGGAATTCATTTAGCAAATATATCCCTCCATTCTTACGTGGACAATCCACTATTTAATCTGTATGCGTGGGAAGGGCCAACTTATTCGGTTTTTTATCCGTTAACGTTTTAAGATGGGGGAAAAAAGACTTACTTTTTTTTAAAAAACATGTAAGAAATGAAACTAATTGCTTTTTGAATCGTATTATTTCATATAAGAAAGGAGGAACAGAACACATGCCCACTAAAGATGAAAGAGTGTTTGCTGCCCTAATATATGTAATTAGCTTTTTTACCGCTTTTGTCGGTCCTTTAGTCATATGGTTAGTTAAGAAGGATTCATCCCAATTTGTAGATTATCACGGAAGGGAATATTTGAACTTCTTTATCTCTTATACTGTATATTCCATCGTCGCTGGTCTACTTGTAATCATATTGATTGGTGCAGTACTATTACCGGTCATAGGTATAGCTTTAGTTGTATTTACAATTATAGCTGCAGTCAGAGCTTATGAAGGGGTCGACTATCGCATTCCCTTCATATTTAGGATTTTATAAGTTTTACATCGGGGGATTCTGCTTAGGCGGATCCCTTTTTTTATGATGGAACAAGGGTCATTTACTAGCCGAGTATAATAAAAAGGAGGGGTTATCAATAAAGTATCGGCCATGAACCGAAGAGGCGAACTCATTGGTTATTATGAAGAAAACGGTACAAAGTCCCTCGTGAAGATCAATAGAATGATTTATAATTATGACAAGAATGAATGGATATCCATACAAACTTCAGCAGGGTTCTTATTCTTTTGAAATTATGAGTGGCACCGGAAAGAAGGTGGCTATCAAGTATGGTGCTGTCGAAGGATTGGGAAACGATATTCAAGTCAAATGCACCTCTTCTTAGTTTCCCTTTGCGTATGCTGGGGTTTGTGTAGCCGTACATCATCATCGTTCCTTTTAGCATCAGGTTAGCATTAGGCAATTTTTTTGGCTAATAGTCTAAAGATTTGATATAATCAAATAGTAATACATAATAGAATACATAGAAAAAGGGTGAAGGTATGAGTTTACTTAATGAAATTCTAGATTATAATGAGCAATTTGTTGAAAAAGAGGAATATGTTAAGTACAAAACAGACAAATTCCCTGAAAAGAAAATGGTTATCGTCAGTTGTATGGACACTCGCCTTGTTGAGCTGTTACCAAAATCAATGAATGTCAAAAATGGTGATGTGAAAATATTGAAAACGGCCGGAGCGATTGTTTCTCATCCGTTTGGTAGCGTCATGCGTAGTATCTTGATTGCTATATATGAATTGAAGGCGGATGAAGTGTTTGTCATCCCTCATCATGATTGCGGCATGGCTTCTGTCAATGCTGATGTTACGGTAGAAAAAATGGTAGAACGTGGCATTCAAAAGGAAACAATCGATACAATCGGAGCTTCAGGCATCGATATCAAGAGTTGGCTTCGTGGATTTGATGACGTTTATGAAAGTTTAAAAAATAGTGTAGAGGTTATTAAAAGCCATCCTCTGATTCCAAAGAATGTTCCTGTCCATGGACTTATCATTTCTCCGGATAAAGGCAAATTGGAACTGGTCGTTAACGGTTATGACCACATAGAAAAATAATAAAAACAATGTACCAAAAGCTGATGGAATCATACCATCAGCTTTTTCATTTTTAAGAGTTTCTATTTATTTTTAAATGAATATTTGTTAAAATCACGAAGTGCAGTTTGTCACTTATACAAGCGGGTGGGCGAGGGACAACATAGTAAGGATACTACATGAAGAAAACAAATTTAGAAACGTTTTTTCATTTTTCCCAATATGGAACAAATGGAAAACGTGAAATTCTTGCCGGTGTGGTTGGTTATTTCACAATCGTATATATTCTCGTCGTGAATTCCCTGATTTTATCTGAAGCAGGTATACCTATTAATGGAGCGGTGATTGCAACCATTATCCTTTCCGCAGTGAGTTGTATCTTGATTGGGTTGTGGGCTAATGTACCAATAATCATCGTCCCCGGTATGGGCGTCAATGCCCTGTTCGCGTACACAATGGTTCAAGGAATGGGCTTATCCTTCCAATCGGCTCTTGGAGCTGTTTTTGTTTCGGGCCTCATTTTTGTAATCGTGGCTTTTACAAAGTTCTCGAAATTGATTAATGATTCCATTCCAGGTTCCATAAAAGACGCCATTTCTGTTGGTCTTGGTTTATTTTTGCTGTTAATCGGTTTGGAAAAGGGTGGGATTATTACAAGGGGCTCTTCATCGCTTCTTGGACTTGGTCATTTGAGTGACCCATCTGTTCTAGCAACGATTTTGACATTTTTACTTGCCATTGCTTTATTTATTAAAAATGTCCCAGGAAACTTTATGATCACGATCATCATAGGTAGCTGTATAGCGTACTTTTTTGGCACGATTGAAATCTCGAATATCCACTTTTCTGGTTTGGATACAGCCTCTTATAGTGAACTCTTTTTTTCACTGACATTTATCGAGGTGGGGCGAATTGAATTTTGGATAAGTGTTTTTGCGATGACCATGGTACTAATCTTTGAAAACATTGGTCTTGTACACGGACATGTGAACAGCATCGAACGTCCGGAGGCTTATAAGAAGTCTCTACAGGCAACGAGTGTCTCCGTTCTTCTTTCTGGCCCTATCGGTTCCAGTCCGACGGTAGCCACTGTTGAGACCGCTGCAGGCATCGCCTCAGGGGGCAGGACCGGTTTAACATCAGTCATCACGGGGTTCTTGTTTCTTCTGTCACTTTTATTTATTCCGGTAATTAAGGTGATTCCGGATAGTGCCATTGCGCCAATTTTAATCATTATCGGCATGCTCATGCTTGAAAATATTAAGAAAATGGACTTTAGCGATTATACAGAAAGCATCCCCGCACTTTTAATCATTACCTTCATTCCATTTACCTACAGTATTGCAGATGGAATGGCTTTCGGGTTTATTCTATACCCATTCCTGAAAGTGGTCACAGGTAAGGCGAAAGAAGTTTCAGGTCCAATGTATGTTAGCGCTATATTGTTTATTATCTATTTTATAATAGGTTAATATGAATTGAAAAGTCTGTGGAGTGGGTAGAATTGCCTCCACAGGCTTTTTATTGTATGGCAACTCGGCTTTCTTGATGGAATATTCGCTTAATTGGAATTTTCCCGATGACATGTTCGAACTTATAATGCTATGATAAAGAATATTTAAAATAAATGAACAGCATTGAGGATGTGACAGGATGTTAATTGAAGGTTTTAAAATTCATGGATCGGGCAATGATTTTTTAATTATTGATGAATTAACAACAACTCTGACCTTTACAGAGGCAGAACGCGAAAAATTAGCGAAGGTCCTTTGCAATAGAGAAAAGCTTGGAGCGGATGGCATTCTATTTGTCATGAAAAGTGAGCATGCAGATGCCAGAATGCGGGTATTTAATGCAGATGGATCAGAAGCATCCATGTGTGGTAATGGACTTCGGTGTGTGGCCAGGTATACGAATGACGTTTTAGGGCTTGATAAAATGACTGTTGAGACGATGAAAGTGAATTTACTCGTCGAAAAAACGGATGATATTTATGCGGGAATTCCAACATTCAAAGTGGAAATTTCTCCGGTCAGCTTTAGGGTCAAGGATCTTCCGCTTGCAATAGAAAAGGATCAGTTGTTAAATGAATTGCTCCCTGAGTTGCATGATTCCCTCCTATTTTCGGCATTGGCTGTCCCAAATCCACACTTGATCACCTTAGTGGATAGCGATGTATTGCAAAGTAATTTACAGGAAGAGCTTGCCACGAAAGTGAACCAACCGAATGACCTGTTTCCGGATGGGGTCAATGTCAGTTTTGTAAAAGAACTGACACCTGGGAGCATTTATGTTCGTACCTTCGAAAGAGGTGTAGGCTTCACGAATGCTTGTGGAACTGCGATGTCGGCTTCAAGTCTGGTTACTTGCTCGATTGGACTTAATTCGCTTGAACAGGAAATTTCCGTTTATAACAACGGTGGAAAAGTGAAATGTATCGTTCACCATGATGAAGAGAGTAATGCGTATTCCATTGACCTGATTGGAAATGCAACCTATGAGTTCAAAGCGTTGCTTGAAATAGACATCGATCAGCCAGAGGTTTTCACAGTGCTTGAAAAACATGAATATGAAGAGGAAACAAAATTATATGCAAAGATGCAGGATGAAGTACAAAGCTTTTTGAAAACGAAATGGTAAGGGACAAAAGGCTGTCAAATCAGTAAATTATTATAAAAAAAGAAAAACAGGTGAAGAAAAACGATTCGTTTTTCTTCACCTGTTTTATTTTTTGGACTTATAAGGCCCCTTTTGTTGTTTAAGGAAGGATAAAACCTCTAGAAATGCTGGGCCGTTATCAATCTGCCTGTAATTCTTGAAGGGGCAGCCCAACCTTTTGATCCTGTTAGGTACAGTTTCCACTGTATAATCTTCCAGTCTAAGGTTTTCATTCACTTCTTCCCATGATAAGGGAGTGGCTACCCCGGCGAAATGATTTCCACGAGGGGAATAAGGGACGATAATGGTTTTCCCTTCACTATGTTGGACAAAATCGAGATAAAGTCGATTTTGTCGATTTTTCTTCATTCTCTCTAAGGTAAAGTCATTTGGAAAGGAGCTTATTAAGTATTGACCAAGAAAATCAGTGAAAATATGTGTCTCTTTATAAGTAAAAGTATCTTCCGGTAGTGGAATATGAATCTGTAATCCCTTATTTCCTGAAGTTTTTACGAATGCTTCTATATGTAATGGAAGCAAGACTTTCTTTATTTCAAGAGCGGCATGAATCGCCAAGTTAAAATACTCAATCGAGGGAGGGTCAAGATCCAATACAATTTCATCTGGTTTAGTAGAGCCAGCTTTCTGAAATGGTGCATGGAACTCCAAGGCAAGTTGGTTGCCAAACCAAAGCAATGTTTCCAGTTCATTACATAGCATATACTCGATGTCTTCATTCAGGAACGTTTGAATCGATGCGGGCGCATACTCTGGCTTATTTTTTTGAAAAAAACGTTCAGGGTTCATTGCGCCATGAGGGTAACGAATTGTTGTCAGAAGTTTGTCGGCTAGAAAAGGCAAGAAATGAGATGACACCTCCCGTAAATATTGGAGGTATTCAACTTTTATCACCTTTCTATCCTTAAATGCCCAAATCGGTTTATCTGGGGATGTTATATGGACCGACTCCGGAAAAGTAAATTGACTGATAAGGAACCTCTCCCAAGTACATTCACTTGGTATCGTTTGCAACAGCCACTGGGAAAACTGAGGCTCCCGTAATTCATTTTCTTCATGAACATGCAGAAATTGCACTTCGATACAAATGGAAGGATGGAGGTAAAAGAACTTCGCATTCTCTTCGACGGCATTTTTTTTAATCAATTCGTGTAAAATGGTTTTATCCTGGGCACTCATGCCATTTTTGACGCTCCCAATCGGGGTAATTACACCGTCTTTATAAACGGAAATTGAAATATATCCGTTTTCTTTATGAAGAGCGGTGATAAAGCAGGGGAATACCCTCCAATTTTTCACCTTGATCCAGGAGGTTGACCGTTTTTCGTGCCATATGCTGTTGATGTTCTTGGCTACAATCCCTTCCCCATCCATGAGAATGACCTTGTTCATTGCTTCATTTGCAGTATCATAGTTTCCAATCAGTTGGATTGGGCTTTCTTCATGGGGGCTAGGATTTTCTGGGAAATGAAGTTTCTTTCCTAAGCCCTTCAACATAGCTTTCCGTTCCGACAAGTTTTGTTTGGTAATGTCTTTTCCATTTAAGGTTAGTAAGTCAAACACTATGAATCGGCATGGGGAGAGGGTGGAAGCCTCGGATATCAATGTTTGGTTTCTCAAACGTCCACGCCACTGTATCTCGGAAAAGTCTGCCTTGGCTTCATTCGTTAGCCAAACTAGTTCTCCATCTAGTTGAAGGGGAAGTATACCTTCGAGGTTCAAGGTTTCTAGGAATTCACCGATTTCCGGAAAAAGAGGCAGCAACTCTTTTCCGTTCCGGCTCGTCAGCTTTGCCACTTTACTTTCTTCAATCGTTAAAATGGCCCGAAAGCCATCATATTTGACTTCATATATCCATTCCTTAGAACAAGGAGCTTCTGGATGATAGGTGGGCAACATTGGTTTTATCACATTTTTCCCTCCGTTCAATGCGTTTATTAGTATTTTCCCCATAAAATCTTAATTTTAAGAGTTGAGATATAATTTTTTTGAAAGAAATGGGAATGATAATAATAGTGAATCAATTAATCAACGATGAGGTGAGGAATTTGCATACAATATGGAAAGGCAGCATTTCTTTTGGTTTGGTGAATATCCCGATAAAGCTTCATGCGGCAACGGAAGATAAGGATATATCCTTACGAACTTTGCATAAGGAATGCCATTCACCGATAAAATATGAAAAGGTTTGTCCAGTTTGCCAGAAAGAAGTAGGCAAGGATGATATTGTTCGTGCGTTTGAGTATACAAAAGGAAAGTTTGTTGTCCTAGAAGACAATGAACTTGAGCAATTAAAAAAACAAAATGAAGATAAGGCAGTGGAAATCATTGATTTTGTTAAAATAGAGGAAATTGATCCAATCTATTTCAACCGAAGCTATTATATGTCTCCAAACGATGGCGGTACAAAAGCCTATTCTCTTTTGAGGGAAGCACTCTTGGAGTCAGGCAAGGTTGGTCTCGCTAAAATCATCATTCGTTCCAAAGAACAAATGGCTATCCTTCGGGTAGTGGATAACACATTGTTGATGGAAACCATTCATTACCCTGATGAGGTTCGTTCTGCAACCGACGTTCCTAATATTCCTGCTAATGATGCCATTGCAAAAAAAGAAATCGATACGGCCATATTATTAATTGATCAGTTGACATCGACGTTTGATCCGACTAAATACAAAGATGATTATCGAACAGCTTTGCTTGAATTGATTGAATCAAAGAAAACTGGCGAGAAAACCATTACAGCAAAATCTAAAGAACCCGTGGCCAATAATGTGACGGATTTAATGGCAGCTTTACAAGCGTCCATTGACAGGACGAAGCCGGAGAAAATGGTTGTAAAGAAAAAGACGACACGCAAAAGAGCGGAGCCTAAAAAGAAACAAGCGTAAAAAAAGCCTGAGCGAAATCTATCGCTTAGGCTTTTTTTGTTTTATCCTAGAGGTAGCGTGGTAAATGAGGGAAAAGGTGGTGTCCGAGAATGCATAACTTTTTTAGCATACATATTTCAAAAAAACTTCTTTATATTGCCATGATGGCTGGTTTAATCCTAGTTTATTTTTTCATTTTTATTGAAATTGTGGAAGAACTGAAGGAAGGGGAGTTAATCGAATTTGATAAAGTCCTTATCAATTTCATCCAAGTGCCCTTTAGTGAACAATTTATCAGCTTTGTGACTACGCTCACATTTTTTGGGTCGGTGACATGGATAGTCGTACTAATTGGTATATTTGCCTTGATTTTGGCCTTATACAGAAGAAAACAGCTTGCTTTATACTTAATAATCACTTCAGCAATGGGTGGGGTATTTAATTGGGGGCTAAAATATCTTTTTCAAAGGGAAAGACCCGATATCGCTCCATTATTATCCGTTTCAGGATATAGTTTTCCTAGTGGTCACTCTATGGCTTCGGTTATCGTTTACGGAAGCATTGCAGTTGTATGTTTACGAATCGTCAAAAGTAAATATATGAACGGCATTATATGGTTTTTGGCTTTTTTGGCTTCATTGGTCATTGGATGGAGCCGCATTTATCTAGGGGTGCATTACCCGAGCGATGTTGTGGCAGGTTTTGTTGCCGGAGCTGCTTGGCTAACGATATCGGCATGGCTGTTACGATACCTGGAATATAAGGGGCGAAAAAATAGAAGCTAAGGGGAAAATGAAGGCATAAGAAAATCACCAAAATTATCAAAAAAGTGGTGTACTGTGAGGAAAGTAATGATCGTACCTATAAATTTTCATTAAAAGAAGGTCTCTTGTTCAATTTGGTAGCTACCTGTTAGGTATAAATAATTAGTAAGGATCTACTGTTTTCCACCCTTTTTAAAAGGAGACAAAAAAATTCGCCCCCTAAAGAGCGACAATGAGGAAATTAATCGTGAATCAACATATAGGCGACGGATTGTCTTTTTCGACTATATATTGTGTTCATATTCTATCATAATTAATTTGGAAATAGCAACTAAATTACTAAAACAAAGGGATTATTTTTATATCATTCTCTTTTCACATCGAATTTTATACCTAGTAAAGAGGTTATTGCTTTTGTTTGGTATAATCAAATAATTGAATAGATTGAATATAAAGAATGTTTCTTTATTGCAATCTGGAAATTTAAAAGAAATGGAAGATGTCCAATGGAAAATCGTAAAATCATGTCTCTTCAAATTGGGATGCCAAAAGAGGAGGAGCTTTCGGGGGTAAAGATCAAAACGGCAATGGATAAGAAGGCCATCGACTATATCACCGTAACAAAATCAGGGATTGATAGGGATGGAGTGGGTAACAGAAAGTTCCATGGAGGGCCTGACCGTGCTCTATGTTTTTATCCCTTTGAGCATTATGATTTATGGAATCGAACATTCAATAAGCAGCTTTCCATCCCTGCATTTGGGGAGAATTTGACGATTGCTGGAATGACTGAACGTCAAACGTTTATAGGCGATATCTATCGCATTGGCGGGACCGTTATTCAGATTACACAGGGGCGTATTCCTTGCTCGACCATCTCCCACTTTAACAAAGAGCCAGAGTTTTTGAAATTGGTGATGGACACTAATCTAACTGGCTATTTTGCTAGGGTTATACAAGAAGGGGTAATTGGCCAACAAGATGATATCGTGTTATTGGATCGGCTTCAAGATAAGGTTACGGTACTTTATGCAACGGATGTCATCCTTCATAAGCGTGATGGGGAGGAGGGGGCAATGTCCTTGCTTTCCATTGAATCCTTGTCGGAAGAATGGGGAGCCTTGCTTTCTAAAAGGATGTATCGTTAAAAAGTCTGAAGAAAATGAAAAAATGATAAATATACTCTTGAAATTATCAGATGATTCATGTAAATTAAATATAAATAAATTTTGAAATGTTTAGAAAATTAAACTTAATAAATCTTATCGAGAGAGGTGAAGGGACTGGCCCGATGAAACCTCAGCAACCAGCCTAGGCAAAGGTGCTAAATCCAGCAAGCAGAGCTTGATAGATGAGGAGAATGTTTCGAAAAAAGCCTTCTTCTTTGAGAAGGTTTTTTTTCTTTACTCTCACACTCATAGAAACTGACAAAAACCATAGTGTTTTTAAGAGAGGGTGTACTAATTGGATTTTCGTAGTGAATTGAAGGAAAGAATGCTAGTTGGAGACGGCGCGATGGGTACGTTGTTGTACTCCTATGGAATCGATCAATGTTATGAGGAAATAAATTGCACCAATCCTGATAAAATTGAGACTATACATAGGGCCTATTTAGAAGCGGGTGCAGATATTCTGCAAACCAATACATATGGTGCCAATTTCAATAAATTGAAACGGTATGGGCTGGAGGAAGAAGTCAGTCGGATCAATCGCCAAGGAGTCAGCCTTGCTAAACAAGTAGCGAAAGGGAAGGCTTATGTTTTTGGTACAATTGGGGCCCAGCGTAGTATACGTAAATCGGATTTAAGTATAGAAGAAATAAAACGGGGTTTTCGAGAACAATTATACAGTTTGCTCCTGGAAGATCCCGATGGAATTCTTCTTGAAACATTCTATGATTATGAAGAGCTTGAAACGGTGCTTCAAATTGCTAAAAAGGAAACGGACCTGCCGATTATTGCAAATGTATCGATGCATGAACTTGGAAATCTTCAAAATGGATTTCATTTGAATGAAGCTTTTCAAAAGCTAGAGTACCTAGGTGCAGATGTGGTTGGGGTGAATTGCCGTCTGGGCCCCCATCATATGATAAGGGCACTGGAAGAAGTGAAATTGCCTATGCAGGCGTCGATTGCCATCTATCCTAATGCAAGTCTTCCAGATTATGTGGATGGGAGACTGGTCTATAAAGCGGAACCAGAATATTTCGGTTCAAGTGCACTCGAATTACGAAAACAAGGAGCAACCATTATAGGGGGTTGCTGTGGTACGACACCACTACATATACAAGCTGTGAACGAAATGATTGGCACTTTAGCGCCAGTCAAGGAAAAAATTACGAAAGCTCGACATATAGAAATTATTGAAGTGAATAACCAAAAACAAGAATTAGCTCTTCATGAAAAGGCAAAAACGGATAGAACGATCCTAGTTGAGCTTGATCCACCGAAAAAGTTAGGAATCGAAACGTTTATGGCAGGAGCTGAAGCCTTGAAAAAAGCTGGGGTGGATTCCATTACTTTAGCTGATAATTCACTTGCTTCACCAAGGATATCGAATTCGACCTTAGCCAATTTATTAAAGGCTGAATTAGGGGTGAATCCGATGGTCCATATTACGTGCAGGGACCGAAATCTTATTGGGTTACAATCCCATTTAATGGGATTGCATACGGTCGGGCTGGATGAAGTTTTAGTTATCACTGGGGATCCTTCTAAGATTGGTGATTTCCCGGGGGCAACGTCTGTCTATGATTTATCTTCATTCGATTTGATAAGTCTGGTTAAGCAATTCAATGAGGGCTACTCCTATTCCGGACAAAGTCTAGGGAAACGGGCTAATTTCAAGATTTCCGCAGCTTTTAATCCAAATGTGAAATATCTCGATAAGGCTGTTCAGAGAATGGAAAAGAAAATCGCTTGCGGTGCTCATTCGTTTTTAACACAGCCAGTTTATTCAGTAGAACAAATAGAAGAAGTCTATCAGGCGACAAAACATTTGGAAACACCGATTTTCATGGGGATAATGCCCCTTACCAGTACGAGGAATGCCGAATTCATCCATAATGAAATACCGGGGATTAAATTACCTGACAGTGTACGGAAAGCAATGGCCTCAGCGGGAGCTGATCCAGTAAAATCAAGGATTGAAGCTATAAATATAGCAAGGGAATTGGTAGACGCAGCCCAAGAGAGGTTCAAGGGAATTTACTTAATAACGCCTTTCTTACGCTATGAAATGACAGCGGAACTTACTACATATATTAAGGATCATGATCGTAAACAAACATCTGAGGTGGCAGGACATGAGTAAAAGGGAAATTAACGTGCAATTACAATCAAAGATTCTTCTTCTTGATGGAGCAATGGGCACCATGATTCAAGCTGAAGATTTAACGGCCGAGGATTTCGGTGGAGAACAATACGAAGGGTGTAATGAGTATTTATCGTTAACCCGTCCTGAAATCATTCAAACCATCCATGAAAAATATTTAGCGGCAGGTGCCGATATTATAGAGACTAATACCTTTGGTGCCACAAGCTTAGTGCTGGAAGAATATCAATTAAGCACGCTTGCATATGAACTTAATAAAGTATCGGCAGAGCTTGCCGTAAAAGCATGTGAAAAATATTCAAGTGATAATTGGCCCAGGTATGTAGCGGGTTCCATGGGACCAACGACAAAAACTTTATCTGTTACAGGTGGAACGACTTTCGATATATTGACCGATTCATATGAGGAACAGGCACTTGGCCTTATAGACGGTGGGGTAGACTTATTACTCGTGGAAACCTGTCAAGATATGCTCAATGTAAAGGCGGCCTTTTCTGGAATTAGATCGGCCATCGCTAAAACTGGCAAGGAAGTACCGATAATGATTTCAGGAACAATCGAGCCGATGGGAACGACGTTAGCCGGTCAATCCATAGAGGCATTTTATTTATCGGTAGAGCATATGAACCCTTTGGCTGTCGGTTTGAACTGTGCGACAGGCCCAGAGTTTATGATTGACCATATCCGTACTCTAGCAGATCTATCCGACAATGCGATTAGCTGTTATCCAAATGCAGGATTGCCTGATGAAGAGGGGCATTACCATGAATCTCCCACTTCCCTAGCCGAGAAAATGAAACAATTTGCAGAAAAAGGCTGGGTCAATATCATTGGTGGCTGTTGTGGTACCACTCCTGAACACATTAAAGAGCTCTCAAGAGTACTTAAAGATATTCAACCACGGAAATTACCTGAGGCTGCACATGGTCATGCCGTATCTGGCATCGAGCCGCTTATTTATGACGACTCAATGCGACCCCTGTTTGTCGGAGAGCGAACGAATGTCATTGGATCTCGTAAATTCAAGGAATTGATTCGTGCTAAGAAATACGAACCAGCAGCGGAGATTGCCCGGGCACAAGTTAAGAAAGGTGCGCATGTCATTGATATCTGTCTGGCAGACCCTGATGGAGATGAGTTCGGTGACATGAAAGAATTCATTGAAGAGGTCGTCAAAAAGGTAAAGGTCCCTTTAGTCATCGATACAACTGATGAAGCCGTTCTTGAACAAGCCTTGAAACATTCCCAAGGGAAATCCATCATAAACTCAATCAATCTCGAAGATGGTGAAGAGAGGTTTGAAAAAATCGTTCCACTTATTCATCAATACGGTGCGGCTGTCGTAGTAGGAACGATTGATGAAATTGGTATGGCGGTAGACGCCGAACGAAAAATAGAAGTAGCTACTCGCTCAGTGGATTTACTTGTAAACAAATACGGCCTAAAGAAAAGTGACTTGATTTTTGATCCCCTTGTATTTCCAGTCGGTACAGGAGATGAACAATATATTGGCTCCGCATTGGAAACAGTAAAAGGAATTAAAGCAATCAAGGAAAAATTCCCTGAATGTTTGACGATTCTTGGGATTTCAAATGTTTCGTTTGGCTTGCCTTCACGTGGAAGGGAAATATTGAATGCCGTTTTTCTTTATCATTGTACGAAAGCTGGACTAGATTACGCGATTGTGAATACGGAAAAACTCGAACGGTTTGCTTTAATACCAGAAGTGGAAGTGAAGCTTGCTGAAGCACTTTTATTTGATACCTCAACAGAAACACTGGCGACCTTCACTGAATTTTATCGTGGTAAAAAAGCTGAAAAGAAAGATGATGGAATTATTCTTCCATTAGATGAAAGGTTAGGTAACTACATAATCGAGGGTACAAAAGAAGGATTGATCGAGGACTTGAATGAAGCCATAGAGCGTGGTGATGCTCCACTGGAAATCATTAATGGACCATTGATGGATGGAATGAGCGAAGTGGGGCGGTTATTCAATGATAACCAACTTATTGTGGCAGAAGTGCTTCAAAGTGCCGAGGCAATGAAAGCCGCTGTTTCACATCTTGAACCGCTTATGGAAAATTCAGAGGATCATGCTAAAAAAGGCAAAATTCTTTTGGCCACTGTCAAAGGGGATGTCCATGATATCGGTAAAAACCTTGTCGATATCATTCTTTCCAATAATGGTTATGAAGTAGTGGACCTTGGAATTAAGGTTGCACCACAGCAAATCATTGAGGAAGTACGGAAGCATGAACCTACCATTATCGGTTTATCGGGCCTGCTTGTAAAGTCAGCTCAGCAAATGATCTTAACAGCACAGGATTTGAAACAGGCTGGGATTGACACCCCAATTTTGGTGGGTGGTGCCGCATTATCCCGTAAGTTCACCGATTTTAAAATCTCACCCGAATACGATGGGCCTGTTCTATATTCTAAGGATGCGATGGATGGTTTGGCCGTTACGAATATCCTACATGATACGAACAGAAAAATGGTATACCTAGAGGAACTGAAAAATAAACGTGAAAAGGCAAAAGCCAATGCTGCCATCGCCGCATTAATTGAAAAACCGGAACGTAAGCCAGTAAGTGCGGTTCCACTAAGGAATGTACCGGTTCAAAAACCTCATGATGTCAAAAGGCATATACTAAAAAAATATCCACTCGAAGTCATTCAGCCCTATATCAATAGACAGATGTTGATTGGGCATCATCTGGGTCTAAAAGGGAAGGTGGCTGAATTACTGAAGGAGGGTAACGATAAAGCTATACAATTGAATGATTTGGTTGACGATCTGATTGAATTCCTGAAATCCGAACCTGAATATGGATTAAATGCAGTTTATCAATTTTTCCCCGCCCAAAGTGATGGTGACAAATTAGTGGTATACAATCCCGAGGATCATCAGGAAGTATTGGAAACTTTTGATTTTCCAAGGCAAGATACAAGTCCAAACCTTTGTCTGGCTGATTTTGCGAAGCCTATTTCTTCTGGCGAAATGGACTATGTTGGTTTCTTCCTGGTTACAGCAGGAAGAGGCATTAGAAAGTGGGCTGAAAAGTTCAAGAAAGAGGGAGATTTCTTAAAAAATCATGCCCTACAATCCCTTGCTCTCGAAACGGCTGAAGGATTTGCTGAAAGAATCCATCAAATGATGCGTGACGATTTGGGAATCAGCGATTCTATCGAAATGACCATGAAAGAGAGATTTGCTGCCAAGTATATTGGTCAAAGATTTTCTTTCGGGTATCCAGCCTGCCCGAATCTGGAAGACCAGGAAAAACTCTTCCGCTTATTACAGCCTCAGGATATTGGGGTAGAATTGACTGAAGGTTTCATGATGGAACCGGAGGCATCTGTTTCCGCTATAGTGTTTGCACACCCTGAAGCTAGATATTTTAATGTCGATAGATAAGTAAGGCAGCGGTTAAATCCGCTGTCTTATTGATTATGGCGAGTTAATTTCGAGAGCACATTAAGAATAAATTCCTGATACAGAAAGTGAAGTTGTTAAAGACCATAATTCCATGCCTATATTCTAAAAAAAATTGATGCATGAAACCCCTGGTATAGTACACCTTAATGGTAAAAAGCAAGGGGGAGATATAATTATGAAGAAATTATTGCACTTATATACGATAGTATTCTGTTTTTCAATGATCCTAAGTGAAACACTTGCCGGACCCGTACATGCAATAATTCCGGAAGAAATAACTCCACTCGTCAAAAGTAAAGAAAACCAAAAGACAGTTTATTTAACTTTTGACGACGGGCCTTCTACGAATACAATGGATATCCTGGACATCTTAGACCGGTATCAAGTAAAGGCAACATTTTTTGTTAAAGGTAATGAAGAGCCATATGCAAAAAAATGCTATGAAGAAATGATAGGAAGAGGCCACAAAATTGCCTTACATTCCTATACACATGACTATTCAATCGTGTATCGTTCCACGAATAGTTTTTTTGAGGATTTAAATCGTCTTGAAACGATGTTAGAAAAAGATTATGGAATAAAAAGCCGAATCGTTCGTCTTCCCGGTGGATCACGAAATCGTCTGAGACAACAAGCAAGCACAAAACCAATCATTAATGGAATACTTCAACAGCTAACGGATAAAGGGTATATATATACAGATTGGAATATAGATTCAACGGATGGAATCAGTCCTACTATAAGCGAACATCAAATCATCACATCCGTGCAAAGAGGCTTGAAAAATCAAAAACAGGCTAATATCCTGCTGCATGATATCAACAGTATGAAAAATACCGTTAAAGCGCTGCCGAAGATAATAGAAATCCTAAAAAAAGAAGGCTATATCTTTGATACGATAGATGAGACAACCCCAAAGGTTCAATTTAATTAGTGAAAGCGAAGCTCAACTATAGTAAATTAAAGGTAATTGGATTTTAATTTAAAGATCATAGTTTGGAAAGGATTTAAAGTTTTTATGATGCCATCGTTGTTTTTATCACATGGAACGCCATTATTAGCCTTGGAAGAGAATAGCTACACCGAGTTTTTAAAAGCTTATACAAAAGAAATTGAGAAGCCAACTGCAATAGTCATTCTGTCAGCCCATTGGGAAAGTGATGAACAGTTGGTTTCAGCTGTCAAGAAGCATGAAATCCTTTATGATTATATCGATTTTCCGGAAGAAATTTACCAGGTATCCTATCCCGCTTCAGGAAATTTGGAGCTTTCCGATAAGATTTTAACCCTGTTGTCACGAGTGGGCATATGGGGGGAGCTGGATGAAAGGCGTCCTCTCGATCATGGGGCATGGGGGCTGTTGCATCTCATGTATCCTAAAGTTGATATACCAATCGTTTCATTATCGATCAGTTCCGACCTACCGTTTGAAAAACAGTATGAAATCGGGAAAATGCTGGGGGCTCTCAAACGGAATAACGTCCTTATAATTGGTAGCGGTGGGATTGTGCATAATTTTAACCAGATTCAGCCAGACCTGCATGTTGCGGAGGGGTGGGCAATCCGTTTTGAAAACTGGGTGGAAGAACAGGTAGAGAAGTGGGATTTGGAATCCTTGTTTGATTATGAAAGAATAGGGCCATATAGTTCCGAGGCGGTGCCATTTAAAGGCCACTTCATTCCCTTGATCATTGCGATGGGAGCAGGAGATTCCAATAAAAAGGCAAAAATGTTGCATCGTAGTTTTCAGTATGGAAACTTAAGTTTGACAGCTTGGGAGTTTGCTTGAGTTGAAAGGGTTTTCAATCGTACGAAATCTAGCTTGTTTGAATTAATATACGAAAATAGAAAAATCTTTTTTTAGAAAAAATAGACTTAAAAAAGATAAAAGGTCTATTTAAGACGAAATAAGGCGAATTAAACAGAATAATAGTTTGAAAAAGGGTGTATAAAGAGGTGAAACCCTTGGATATTTCGACAAAAACATGTTAATATAGCATCTGAAAACGTTTTATCCTTTAAAATTTTATTATTCAATGACCAAGTTATTTATTATAAATTATCTATTTGGGGAAATGTTAGAAGAAGGAATTTGGGGATGGATAAAACGAAATTATGAGAAAAATTTGGGGGTTTACAAAAATGACCATCAAGGATGCTAAGGCTTACGACCCATGGAAATCTTTTTCTGGTCCAAACCTTGGGTATGTCATGGAGCAATACGATTTATTTCAAGTTAATCCGGAAGAAGTAGATCCGGAACTGAAAAACTTTTTTGAGGTTGCTGGTCCTCCTTCATTTGAAGTAGAGGCAGGCACTGTAATGGAAAGTGCACCACAGACTGGTGAAGTCCTTTCAATGAAGAAAATTATGTCTGCAGTAAAATTGGCAGAAAATATTCGTGCATATGGACATCTTGCTTCAAGCATTTATCCATTGATTGAAGACAAGCCAGACACAGAGCAAATCCACTTTGAAAAATACGATTTGACGGTTGAGGATTTACGGAAAATACCGGCTGATCTTATTTGCGCGCAATCACCTGAAAACGTAAAAGACGGATACGAAGCTTTCCAATATCTTAAACAACTTTATACAAAAACAATAGCCTTTGGATTTCACCATGTAAATGACTTGGATGAAAAGCAATGGCTTACTGATATGGTCGAATCTGGTAAAATGTTCCCTAAAGTTTCAAAAGAGAAAAAAGCATTAATGCTAAAACGTCTGAATGAAGTTGAAGGATTTGAAAAGTTCCTACATCGTACATTTGTAGGGCAAAAGCGTTTCTCTATTGAAGGTCTAGATGCATTGGTTCCAGTGTTAGACGAGATGATTTCACAGACTGTCCAAAATGGAACGAGCAATGTGAATATTGCCATGGCTCACCGCGGACGTCTTAATGTCCTGGCACATGTCCTTGGAAAACCATATGAAGTGATTTTCTCTGAATTCCAACACTCACCTAATAAGGATTTAGTCCCATCAGAAGGCTCAACCGGCATTAATTATGGTTGGACTGGCGATGTTAAATACCACCTAGGTTTGGATAAACAAATTACAAAAGAAAGCGTACAGAAAGCAAGAATTACGCTTGCCAATAACCCAAGTCACTTGGAAGTAGTTGGCCCAATCGTGGAAGGTTACTCTCGTGCGGCTCAAGAAGACAGGACAGCAAAAGGCTTCCCAGTGCAAGATATTGATAAGTCACTAGCAATCCTTATTCATGGTGATGCTGCGTTCCCAGGTGAAGGTATCGTACCTGAAACGTTTAACTTAAGCCGTCTACGCGGTTACCAAGTTGGTGGGGCAATCCACATCATCGCTAATAACACGATTGGTTTCACTACCGAAAGTGAAGATTCACGTTCAACTAGATATGCGAGTGATCTTGCAAAAGGTTTTGAAGTACCTATCGTCCACGTTAATGCTGATGATCCCGAAGCATGTATGGCTGCAGTTAATCTTGCCATCCAATATCGTGAAAAATACAAAAAAGATTTCTTGATTGACTTAATCGGTTACAGACGTTTCGGCCATAATGAAATGGATGAGCCATTGGTCACACAACCTGAAATGTATGCTTTGATTCATAAGCATCCAACAGTTAAAGAAATTTACGGTAAACAACTGATTGAATCTGGAGAGTTTACAGAAAATGAAGTGAAAGAAATGGCAAAACAAGTGGATACTAAACTTGCAGAAGCCTATGCCAAAATTTCTGGAAACAAACCGGAAGCTTCCAAAGAAGTAAATCCTCCGGGAATAATTGAAAAAGGCATTCCTACGATTGATACAGCTGTATCTAAGGAAGAACTTATTTCAATCAATGAACAACTTGTGAAATGGCCAGAAGGATTTACGCCTAATAAAAAATTAGGTAAAATCTTGTCCCGTCGTCTGGATTCGTTTGGTGAAAACGGTAAAATTGACTGGGCACATGCTGAAACGCTTGCATTTGCAACGATTTTAAATGATGCCACACCAATCCGTTTAACTGGTCAAGATTCAGAACGTGGAACATTCGCACAACGTAACATCATGCTGCATGATAGCGTGAACGGCAAAACATATTCACCGCTTCATACTCTTGAATCTGCCAAAGCATCTTTCGCTGTCCATAACAGTCCGCTTACTGAAACGGCAGTACTTGCTTATGAATATGGATATAATGTTTTTGCTCCAGAAACACTTGTACTTTGGGAAGGCCAATTCGGTGATTTCGCCAATACGGCACAAGTAATCTTTGACCAATTCATTGCGGCAGGCCGTGCAAAATGGGGTCAAAAATCTGGACTTGTTATGCTACTTCCACACGGATACGAAGGACAAGGACCAGAACATTCAAGTGCTCGCCTGGAACGTTTCCTTCAATTAGCAGCTGAAAATAACTGGACAGTTGCTAACTTAAGTTCTGCAGCTCAGTATTTCCATGTCCTTAGAAGACAAGCTAAAATACTTGATCAGGAACAAGTGCGTCCGCTTGTTATCATGACACCGAAGAGTATGCTTCGTAACCAAGTGATGGCATCTACTCCAGAAGAGTTCAGTACAGGAAGTTTTGAATCATTCATTGAAACGAAAACGCTAGGCAAAAAACCTAAAGCTGTTGAGCGCATTGTATTTGCAAGCGGTAAATTAGCTGTAGAACTACGTGATAAAGTAGCTACTGAACAAAATACCGATTGGTTGCAAATCATCAGTATCGAGGAGATTTATCCATTCCCGTTCACTGGCGTTCAAGAAGCATTGAAAAAATATACGAACCTTAAAGAAATCTACTGGGCTCAAGAAGAACCGAAAAACATGGGAGCTTGGACATTTGTTGAACCTCGCTTAAATGCGGCTGCTCCTGGAAATCTTTCTGTAACGTATATCGGTAGAAAACGTAGATCAAGCCCGGCTGAGGGAGATCCACTTGTCCATAAAAATGAACAACAACGGATTATGAGTCAAGCAATTACACGCAATAATGAGGGGGATAAATAAAATGGCTGAAGTAAAAGTGCCTGAATTAGCAGAATCAATTTCTGAAGGATCTATTGCGCAATGGTTAAAGCAACCTGGTGACCATGTTGAAAAGGGAGATTATGTCCTTGAACTGGAAACAGATAAAGTAAACGTGGAAATCATCTCTGATTACACTGGGACCCTTACTGAACTTTTAGCTGAAGAAGGCGACACTGTTCAAGTTGGACAAGCTATTGCCATCGTGGATGAAAATGGATCGGCAGCAGCACCTGCTAAGGAAGCTCCAAAAGCTGAAGAAGTGAAACAAGAACCAGCTAAAGTGGAACAAGCAGCACCTGCCAAAGAAGCTCCAAAGGCTGAAACGAAAGAAGCATCTTCCACTCAACAAGTTATTGCATCACCAGCTGCTAGAAAATTAGCTCGTGAAAAAGGAATTGACTTAACTCAAGTACCTGTTGTTGATCCACTAGGCCGTGTACGTGTACAAGACGTGGAAGCAGCAAGTAAAGCACCTGCAGCAGCTCCAAAAGCACCTGCAGCTACTAAACAAGCGGCAGCTCCTATTGAAGCCAACGATGACCGTATAGAAGTAGTGAAAATGACACGCCGTCGTCAAACCATTGCTAAACGTTTAGTTCAAGTCCAATCTGAAGCGGCAATGCTTACAACTTTCAACGAAGTCGATCTTTCTGCAGTTATGGAATTACGTAGCCGTCATAAAGAATCATTCGTTAAAGCTAATGACGTTAAACTTGGTTTCATGTCATTCTTTACAAAAGCAGTCATTGGGGCATTGAAAAAGTATCCTTTATTGAATGCTGAAATCAAAGGGGATCATATCCTTAAAAAGAACTTCTATGATATCGGTGTAGCCGTATCGACTGAAGAAGGCTTAGTTGTTCCAGTTGTAAGAGATGCTGATCGTAAAAGTTTCGCTGAAATCGAGCAAAACATTGCGGACCTAGCTGTTAAAGCACGTAACAACAAATTAGCGCTATCAGATTTATCTGGTGGTACCTTTACCATCACAAATGGTGGTACATTCGGTTCCCTATTATCGACACCTATCTTGAATGCACCACAAGTTGGTATTCTAGGTATGCATACTATCAAGACTCGTCCTGTTGCTGTTGGCGATCAAATCGAAAACAGACCAATGATGTACCTTGCATTATCTTATGATCACCGTATCGTTGATGGAAAAGAAGCAGTTGGTTTCCTAGTGGCAATCAAAGAAATGCTTGAAGATCCTGAACAACTTTTATTACAAAATTAATAAATCCTATATAATGAAAAAGCCCCTGTCATGGTGATGGGGGCTTTTTTTTGTAGAAAAGTTCATAGATAAAGAGATAATCATATCATCACTTGCAGGAATGTGATTGGTTTTTTTAATATAAATGAATGTTTTTGAATAAAAGTGAACGATAATGATTGATTAATCTGAAAAATGAAGTTATTATGGAAATATATTGGGGGTGAGGCAATTGTTGACAACCGAGAGGCATGACGTAATCCTTACGTTGATTAAGAAAAAAGGCATTATAAAGATGCAAGAACTTGTCGATCATTTGCAAGCTTCAGAATCTACCATTCGGCGTGATTTAGTCCAACTTGAGGAACTTAAGCTTTTAAAACGTGTTCATGGTGGAGCTGCCTTGCTTCAAAGAAAAGGCATGGAACCGACCACCTTGGAGAAGCAAAACAAAGCGTTATCCGAAAAAAAGCTCCTAGCAGAGCTGGGGTCAACTTTTATCGAGAATGATGACTGTATTTATCTTGATGCAGGTACGACCATCTCTGAACTGATCCCTTATTTAAAAGATAAAAATGTAACCGTTTTAACCAACGGTCTCATGCATATACAAAAGTTGATGGAATTGGAAATAAAAACGGTTATCGTTGGTGGAACCATCAAGGCTTCCACCAATGCGGTTGTAGGTAGTACAGCTGTCGATTTTTTAAGTGATTACCGATTCGATAAATGTTTTCTAGGGATCAATGGCATTCATCCTGAATTAGGTTTGACCACACCAGATCCTGAAGAAGCGCTATTGAAAAAGACGGCAATAAGGCTTTCCAATCAAAGTTATGTGCTTGCAGATAGTTCAAAATTAAATGAAGTCACCTTCGCAAAAGTGGCAGATGTAAGTGAAGTCATTTTGCTGACGGATAACAATAATGAAGCTGCCGTCGAACAGCTCTTGAAAAATCCCAAGATAAAGGTCGTGACGATTTAATGATTTATACCGTAACGCTTAACCCCTCAATAGATTACCTGGTCGAGGTTGAAAACTTCCAAATGGGCTTGGTGAACAGAACATGCATGGATAAGAAATATCCGGGGGGCAAAGGAATTAACGTATCACGTGTATTGAAAAGGCTAGGAAACGATACGACTGCTTTAGGCTTTTTAGGTGGCCAAACTGGGGAATTTGTAAAAGCCTGTTTAGAAAAAGATCATATTAGGACTAATTTCACGGAAATAACAGGTGATACGAGAATCAATATTAAATTAAAAACAGGAGTGGAGACTGAAATTAATAGTCATGGTCCTGAAATATCCATGGAGAATTATCATCATTTACTTAGTTTAATTGGTGAACTCAAGCCAAATGATTGGCTCGTTTTATCTGGTAGTATTCCAACAAGCCTCCCACGTGATGTGTACGAAACGATGATGAAAATATGTTCGGGGAGGAAAGTAAAAGTGGTGGTTGATACTAGTGGGAAAGAATTATTGGAAGTCGTTCATTATGAGCCTTTTCTCCTGAAGCCTAATCATCACGAATTAGCGAGTCTTTACTCGACTGAAATCAGAAATGTGAAGGATGCAAATAAGTATGGGCAGGAATTGTTGGAAGCAGGTGCTCAAAACGTAATCGTTTCGATGGCAGGAGATGGGGCTGTACTTATCACAAGAGATAAATCTTATGCTGCAAATATACCGAAAGGAAAGGTCATCAACTCAGTGGGGGCCGGAGATTCCATGGTGGCCGGATTTATCGGGATGTATGAAAAAACGGAAGATGTTATAACCGCTTTTCGATATAGTGTCGCCGCGGGAAGTGCGACAGCTTTTTCATCGGACCTTTGTACGTGGGAATTAATAGAAAAAGTATTGCCGCAGGTTAGTGTCAGTGAGATAAAAGGGGGGTAACTCTATGAAAATTACAGACTTGTTAAAAATGGATACCATTCTTATAGATTTGCAAAGCGAGACAAAGCTTGGGGTGATAGAAGAATTATCCGCCAAGTTAGCACAAGCTGGACGTTTACATGATGAAGGTGGCTTCAAGGCCGCCATTTTGAAACGTGAAGAGCAAAGTACGACAGGGATAGGTGAGGGAATCGCCATCCCACATGCAAAAACGAGTGCTGTGAAAACGCCGGCCATTTGCTTTGGAAAATCAGTTTCAGGTATTCAATATGAATCGCTTGATGGGCAGCCAGCTCATTTATTTTTCATGATTGCGGCAAGTGAAGCAGCTAATCAGGTTCACTTAGAGACCCTATCTCGATTGTCTTCATTATTAATGGACGCTCAATTCAGGTCTCAATTGGTTTCTGCCACATCAGCTGAAGAAGTGTTGGAGATTATCGATCAAAAAGAACAAGAAGCAGATCAAGACGAAAACGAAGAACAGGAAACAAGTGCAATTAGGGATGCTGCAAAAATCTTGGCCGTTACGGCCTGCCCGACAGGAATAGCCCACACTTATATGGCAGCGGATGCTTTAAAGGCTAAGGCGAAAGAAATGGGTCTTGATTTCAAAGTTGAAACCAATGGATCGACAGGTGTAAAAAATAGGTTGAATCCAGCGGAAATTGCCAATGCGGATGTCATTATTGTTGCAGCGGATAAACAAGTGGAGATGGACCGTTTTGACGGTAAGCGGGTTATCATCGTTCCCGTTGCTCATGGGCTCAGGAAGCCGGAGGAGTTACTTAAAAGGGCTGTTAACCGGGACGCACCCATTTACAAAGGGACCAAAAAGGATAGTCGAGAAGATGAACCTTCAACAAAAGGAAAAATCGATATTTATAAGCATCTGATGAATGGCGTAAGTAATATGCTTCCATTTGTTGTAGGTGGAGGGATCTTAATTGCACTATCCTTCTTTTTTGGATTAGATGCATCCGATCCGACGAAACCGGAATATAATCCGATAGCCAAAGCATTAAGTGATATTGGGGGAGGTACAAGCGGGGCCTTTTTCTTTCTAGTCCCAGTCCTGGCAGGCTTCATTGCCTCAAGTATCGCCGATCGTCCAGGATTTGCCCCAGGTATGGTGGGAGGGTTGTTGGCAGCCCAGGCCAATGCTGGCTTCATAGGTGGCCTGATTGCAGGTTTTCTTGCCGGGTATGTTGTTTTAGGATTGAAGAAATTATTCTCTAATTTGCCACAGGCTTTCGAAGGGATTAAACCGGTATTGCTTTATCCGGTGTTCGGAATGTTAATAACAGGCTTGATCATGCTATTCGTTATTAATGAACCGGTGACCGCTCTCAACCAAGGTTTGTCGAATTGGCTTCAGGGCCTATCAGGGACAAACGCCGTTCTTTTAGGGATGATTCTTGCAGGCATGATGGCTGTAGATATGGGGGGCCCTATCAATAAAGCTGCCTTTACCTTTGGGATTGCGGCTATTGAAGCACAAAGCTTCGGCCCTCATGCAGCAGTTATGGCGGGTGGTATGGTACCTCCGCTTGCCATTGCCTTTGCGACTACATTTTTCAAAAGTAAATTTAACGATACAGAAAGGAAATCTGGATTGACAAATTACTTTATGGGAGCCTTTTTCATTACAGAGGGAGCGATTCCATTTGCGGCAGCCGATCCGTTTAGGGTCATTATCAGTAGTGTGATTGGAGCAGCAACGGCGGGTGCTCTTACGATGGCATTCAATGTCACATTGCCGGCACCTCATGGGGGCGTGTTTGTAATACCATTAGTTAACCATCCATTTCTATATTTGTTGGCCATTTTAATAGGCTCACTCATCTCTGGACTTATCTTGGGATTCTGGAAAAGAAAACAGAACTGAAGATTGGCGGATTCAAGAATCTTGAATCCGTCTTTTCAATTTTCCAGACTTTTAATCGTACAAAGATTCCATATGATTCACTTTTGGGGAAGGTTGTTCCTCGGCCATATTATAGATTGGTTAAAAAGTCTTTATATGACGAATAATAAGCCATTGATAGAGACATAAAAAAGCATGTTTCCCCTAGTTTTTGGGTAGAGAATATAAATAACATAAAAAGGAGAAGGATGACATTGTTGAAGAAAAACACACTAAAAACCATCAAAAGAGATGATATGATAGATGTTACGACAGAAGTGCAGGCATTTGTAACGGAAAGGGGAATACAAGAAGGTATAGCGCTTGTATATTGTCCACATACTACTGCAGGCATTACAATTAATGAGAATGCGGATCCAGATGTTAAAAAAGATATGCTTAGGAGATGGGATGAGCTTTATCCATGGAATCATACGTTGGATTTACATATGGAAGGGAACACTGCTGCTCATTTAAAGTCCAGCACTGTAGGGTCGTCACAACAAGTTATTATCCATAAAGGTAGTCTGGTCCTTGGTAGATGGCAGGGTATATATTTCTGTGAATTTGATGGTCCTAGAGATCGTCATTACTTCATCAAACTGATTGAGTAAGACAAGGATATGCAGGGGGAAGCAATTTTGATAGATGTTTTGATTACAGGAAAAAAAGTACGGTTGAGGAATGTCCAACAGGACGATTTGAAAACCTTATGGAGTTTAAGGTATGGAGAAGAAAATCCTATGTGGAAAAAATGGGATACACCATACTCAGCTAATGAAATTATGGATTATCCTACGTACATTAACAATGAGATGAAACTACGGAGATACGATCAAAAATTAGGTGTTTTCTCTGAATTATTAATAGAAAGGGAACACCAAATAATCGGGTCGGTTGTTTATTATTGGGAGAATGAACCAGCAAGATGGCTAGAAATCGGAATTACCATATATGAACCAAGATATTGGAATGGCGGTTATGGAACGGAAGCCATTAGCCTATTCATTCCTTATTTATTTCAAAATTTAACCATTGAAAGGATAGGATTGACGACGTGGTCTGGAAATAAACGAATGATGACGGTCGCTGAAAAAGTAGGAATGCAACTTGAGGGTAGAATAAGGAAATGCATTTATCACGATGGGATTTACTACGATTCCATCAAGATGGGGATGTTACGTGAAGAATGGCAAGCGAGAAACGAATGAACGATAATCACTTTTTTAAAAAAAATGTAAAAAAACACCTGGATTACCTTGGGAATAATTTGACGCTGTTTTCTCTTTTTTATTCTGTTATTCTAGGGAGGTGCTTAACGAGGAGGTTAAAGGATGAAATTATCAGTTGTATTACCGATGATCATAACTCTTAGTGTCATCATACTTGGACTAGCATTCCCTTGGGAAACCACAAGCAAGGCTTCGAATGGTGCTAAAAAACATGTTATTAAACAAGGTGAATCGATATGGGATATCGCTAAGCAACATGGAGTTCCAATTCAAACGTTAAAAGAAGTCAATAATAACAAGAATAATGTTGCTGAACCAGGCAAAACATTGATTATTCCGCATTTCATGAATGAAACCGATAAAGAATTATTAGCTAGATTGGTTCATGCTGAGGCAAAAGGTGAGCCATATAGAGGCAAGGTAGAAGTAGCAGGAGTCGTGTTAAATCGTCTTGATAGTGGCGAATTCCCTGAAACAGTAAGAGAAGTGATTTATCAAAAAAATCAATTCTCTCCTGTTGATGATGGTAGCATTAACAAACCTGCTGGAGAAGATGCAGTACGGGCAGTAAATGAAGCAATAGCCATTCACGGCTATACGAATGATGCATTATATTTTTGGAATCCAAGTATATCCGACAGTGTGTGGATGGAAAAATTAGAAGTGGTTAAAATTATCGGTGGCCACCATTTTGCCATTTGATCATGAAGCCTGACCGTCTACGGTCAGGCCTTTTTCAATAAAAGAGTATTTCCTCAAAAACGTTATAGTCGAAAAGGGCTGATGAATGGAATTACTTACTTTAATGCATTCTGGAAGTAGGATATAATTGAAAAGGAAATTGAAAAAGTGGTTCAATGAATAAGGAGTTGTAAGATGGCTAATACGCACGTTTATACAAAAAAAGAGGAAGTATTCAATGCAATCACCCATGGAATTGGTGTCTTATTAAGCATTGCCGCTCTTGTTTTATTAATAATTTTCTCTGCTCATCAAGGATCGGCTTCACTCATTGTGATTTCGATCATTTATGGAGTTTCTATGCTCCTTTTATATGTAGCTTCTACTTTAGTGCATAGCTTTCCTGAGGGGAAATTGAAAGACCTTTTTGAGATTTTTGATCACTCGGCCATTTATATATTTATTGCGGGCACGTATACACCAATCATGCTGCTCGTCATTCAAGGGGCTTTAGGATGGACGCTACTGGGAGTTGTATGGGGTGTGGCAGTGGTAGGAGTCATCTTCAAGGCTTTCTTTGTTAAGAAGTTTCTTTATCTATCCACGATTTTATATATCGCAATGGGGTGGATGATTGTACTGGCATGGGGCCCGCTAACCAACACCATGCCAGCAGCAGGCATACAATTACTTATAGCCGGAGGATTACTTTATACTTTCGGTGCCATCTTTTATGTATGGCGTGGTTTTCCTTTTCACCATGCTGTATGGCATCTCTTCGTGCTTGCAGGATCTGTGGCACACTTCTTTGTAGTTTTATTTTATATTATCCCTCTATAACTAGAGGGATTATCTTTATATAAATAAATTCGTGTTTTAAATTCTACCATTTAGGTAATAGATAAGAAAAGAGACTTAGGAGGAAACCATATGAAGAAATCTTTAAAAGTACTTTCGGTCCCATTTGCTGCTATGCTTGTATTAGCAGGATGTGGAGAAGATGACGAGGTAAAGAATCCGCCGGTACAAGAAAATGAAAACCAAGCGGAAACAAATCCTGAAAAGGGAACAGAAACCAATGAAAAGCTTCCATTTACTTTCAAAGCCTTTAACCTAGAAGTTGATTATAAAGGGAATAACAATGACTATGAAGCGGAATATGATACCATGGGTGCTCAAACGGAAGCTTCTATCGATGATGAATCCAATAAACATGAAGTTCATGGTGATGAAGCGATGGAAGAATTGACGCCAATTTTAGAAAAGTTGACTTTCACCCAAGACTCTACGGATGATGAGGTCATACAAGAGGTGACTAAAGCCTTTAACTTAAAAGAGGATTACCAAGAGTTCGAATTGGAAGTTACGTATAGCGATGGAAAAACAAAGGTATATAAAGTCGTTAATAAATAAAAACAATCGTGATAGAATATATTCAAGAGTTGTCAAATCTTAATTGTTATAGTAAAATGGTGTAGGTAAACAAAGGGGTTTATCATACTTTTACTATGCTATTTAATTCGGGCTTATGGGGATAGGACCGTAGTAAATACATATAAAAAAAGAGTCTTTTTTCTAAAAAGAGTCTTTTTTTATTTTTCTGAAAAATAAAGCCCGACTTTAAATATATTTAATTAAACGATAAAGACAGGGGGTACCAAATCCATGGTATCTACCTGTCTTTATTTTGTCTATTAGGAAATAGAGATATTTTTTTTGGGAAGCATTTTAGCTGAAGCAAGTCTAGCTCGAATGGAAACACCTAACCAGGATGCTAGGAGGGCTTTCAGGATACCTACGATTAAGAATGGTGCGAATCCACTAGCAATGGCAGCTGTCCAAGTTAATGCAGCTGCATATTTCAACCATATTGTTCCAATGGTTAATGTTATCATCATGCCAATGATATTAGCTATGAGTGCAATGGGAAATGTAAAACGGGTTTTTTCCAAAATCCAGCCGGTAATGAAAACAGTAGGGATATAAGACAATAAATAGCCACCAGTAGGACCGAAAATCTTTGCCAGTCCTCCAGACATTTCTGCAAAGACAGGAACACCAGCTGCACCAATGAATAAGTACAAAACTACCGAATAAGTACCATAACGAGCACCCAGGATCGTAGCGGCAAGTCCAACGGCCAGAGTTTGTCCTGTAATAGGCACGAGCGGGAGTGGAATGGTTAGTTGGGAAAGGATTCCGATAATAGCTGCAAATAAGGCTGTGATTATCATCATTCTTAATTTTTCATGACTCGTATTCATAGCGTTTCCTCCTAATGTAAACTAATTTATTATTTGGTTAACAAATAAAATTTTATTATAGGAAGTAAATACTGTCAATATCTTTTGTTTTTTCTGAAGTTTGAAGGAAGAAAATTGGATTGCATATAAGGGGGAGTGTAAAGAATATAGGGATCTATAAGCCTGATATTTAGCTCAACTCGAACATTCAATATTACAGGTATAGCTGTATGTTCACCACTTTGTAAATGAGGTTGGAATCATGAAAGAGCAGACAAAATGGATTTCATCATTTGACTGCCTTCACATAGGAATAATAGGGGCCCATGTGAAGATAGTCAATCATTTACACCAGACTAGATTTATTTTTCATCTAGCTTTTTTACAGTTTCCCCTTCAATTAAGACTGGTTGGTAATGGTTTTCATTGGGTAAGCCCTTCTTTCCTTGTAATTTCTTGATCAGCCAATCAGCTGCATCATGACCCATTTGTTCTTGTGGGTGTGTTAAAGTCGTTAATTTGATATTAGCATTTTTCGCTATATAAGAATTGTCCTGGCCAATAATTGATAATTGTTCCGGAATGGAAATATCAAGTTGTCTGCATACATTTACTACTTCTAACCCTACCTCGTCGTTATAGCAAACAATGGCAGTCAACACGTCTCTATTTTCGTTTAAGAACCGCTTCAAGTTCTTGTGCAAGTCTAGCTTCGTTTCTGTAGTATATGAAAGCAATTGTTCGGGTTGAAAGCGTAATTTTGCTTCTCCAAGTGCTTTTATATATCCTTTCATTCGATACTTTCCTTGTAAATCATCCATTTTCGAAATGAACCCAATTTGGGTGTGCCCATTGGAAATTAATTCTTTTGTCGCGAGATAGCTCGACTGCACATCATCTAGGCAAAAGAAAGGAACTTCTAATTCTTCATAATAAGCGTTAATCATGATGAATGGTACCTCTTGTTCCTTAAATGTTAGGTAATAAGCAATGTTGGGATTGTATAGATTGCTTTTTGTAGGTTCAACAATCAAACCATCTACGCCAAAGGATAACATCATTTCCAAGGCTTTTTTTTCTTGTTCGACGTCATTATTTGTACTGGCCAATAGTAAGGAATAATTATTTTCATTTAATCTTTTTTCGATTCCCCGGATAATAGAAGGGAAAATGTAATCCGATATGTAGGTCGTGATGACACCAATCGTTTTATATTTGAAATTCCCACCAGACTTTAATTGATATTGATTACTAACATATGTCCCAGAACCTTTTTCACTTCTTAAGAATCCCTCGTTTGCTAATTCTAAAATGGACTTTCTTACAGTGTGTCGGCTAACGTTGTACATATCCTGCATAACGGACTCTGTAGGAATTTGTTCTCCTATACTATACTCACCTGTAAGGATTTTATTTTTTAAATCATCGACGATTACCTGATACTTTGGTTTCATTAAACCTCACCTCGTTTCGGTTGTTTGCATTCTTATTTATTTTCCTTTTAGAGTTGTACGTACACATTTTAACATAAGCCTGAGTGGATTAAAACAAATTACCTCAGTTTGTGGACAAAGCTATTAATACCTGATTTTTTACCATATCCTTTACTCCCTATCCCTATTCACTTAATATCCTAGATTCACTGCCTTTGAAGTGAGGATGACGGTTCAACTTAAAAGCTGTGAGTATAATTAATATTGTTTATTGACAAATGTACGTACAAAAAATATAATATATTCATAAATGAATTCAAGCGCCTCCTGTATATTGAAAGCGCTATCGAAAGGGGGATTAACGTGCAATCGAATCGATTAGAAATTATACAAGCGATTAACGAGGGTGATACTTCACTTGGAATCGAATTTGGCTCAACACGTATAAAAGCGGTGTTGATAGATAAACGTTATGAAACAATCGCATCTGGAAGTTATGAGTGGGAAAACCTTCTGGAAGATGGATTTTGGACATACAATTTAGTGGATATAATCACCGGTCTGCAAACAGCTTATAGTGAAATGAAGCAAGAAGTTGAACGAAATTACGGCATAACAATTCGGAAAATTGGATCTATTGGATTCTCTGCAATGATGCATGGTTATATGGCTTTTGACCATACAGGGGAGCTACTTGTTCCGTTTCGAACTTGGCGTAACTCAACAACTGGTGTGGCAGCAAAAGAATTAACTGATCAATTACAATTCAATATCCCTGAACGATGGAGTATTGCCCACCTTTATCAAGCAATATTAAATGAAGAGAAGCATTTGCCGCGTATTGATTGTATTACGACTTTGGCTGGATACATTCACTGGTTATTGACTGGTAATAAAGCAATTGGCATTGGGGATGCTTCAGGGATGTTCCCAATTGATGAATCAACGCATGATTACAATGAATTAATGATCAAGCGTTTTGATGAATTGATTGCTACGAAAGGTTATCCTTGGATGCTTAAAGAGATCCTTCCTAAAGTTTACGTTTCAGGTGAGCAAGCGGGAGAATTAACCGAAGTGGGAGCGAAAATCCTGGATAGGTCCGGGAATTTACAACCAGGCATTCCGATTTGCCCACCAGAAGGCGATGCTGGAACGGGAATGGTTGCTACGAATAGTGTGCGAAAACGTACCGGCAACGTCTCAGTAGGAACTTCCGTTTTTGCCATGATTGTACTAGAGAAAGAGCTTTCAAAAGTATATCCAGAAATTGATATGGTAACTACACCAAACGGAAGTCCAGTTGGGATGGTCCACGCGAATAACTGTTCAAGTGACCTTAATGCATGGTTGGGATTGTTCCGTGAATTTTCTGAGGCAATGGGACAAAAGGTTGAGACAAATAAATTATTTGAAGTAATGTTGAACAAAGCTCTGGAAGCGGATCCAGATGGTGGTGGTTTGCTTAGCTACGGTTATTTCTCAGGTGAAAATATTACAGGATTTGAAAAAGGACGACCACTATTTGTACGCTCGCCTGAGAGTCGTTTCAATTTAGCGAACTTCATGCGGACTCACCTTTTTACTGCTTTCGGTGCTTTAAATATCGGAATGGGTATTTTGACAAAGGAAGAAAATGTTGCGATTGATCGTATTTTGGCTCACGGTGGTTTATTTAAAACCCCACTTGTTGTACAAAAAATCGTTGCCGCTGCAATGAATACGCCAGTATCGGTAATGTCAACAGCAGGTGAAGGTGGACCGTGGGGAATGGCGATTCTTGCCTCTTACATGTTGAATAAAAATCAAAAAGAAAGTTTAGAAGACTTCCTCGACCAAAAAGTATTCAAAGATATGGATGGGCAAGAAATTTATCCTGACCAAGTAGATATTGAAGGATATGAAACATTTATTGAAAGATACAGGAAGGGCTTAGTAATTGAGCAGGTAGCTGTTGACAATTTGATGTTATGAGTTGGAAAACTGGAGGGGTTGGCGTGTTAGAACAACTGAAAGAAGAGGTATATCAAGCAAATTTGGACTTGCCTAAATATGGTCTCGTGAAATATACATGGGGAAATGCAAGTGCCATTGACCGTGAAAGTGGTTTATTTGTTATCAAACCTAGTGGTGTTGATTACGAAACAATGAAAGCCAGCGATATGGTAGTTGTCGATTTAGATGGCAATGTTGTTGAGGGAGAGCTGAGGCCTTCATCAGATACAGCGACTCACGCAGTACTTTATAAATATTACCAAGAAATTGGCGGCATTGTTCATACTCATTCAACTTGGGCGACAATCTGGGCTCAAGCAGGCCTTGATGTTCCAGCGATGGGGACTACTCACGCAGATACATTTTACGGATCGGTCCCTTGTGCGCGCTATCTAACACAAGAGGAAATTGATCGTGGGTACGAAGTGGAGACTGGGAAGGTAATCATCGAAACATTTGAAGAGCGTGGGTTGGACATTTTAGCCGTTCCTGGCGTATTACTTCATGGTCATGGACCGTTTACATGGGGTAAAGATGCAAAATCCGCTGTCATGAACAGTGTGGTCTTGGATGAAGTTTCGAAAATGAATTTATTCACAAGGGAATTAAATCATTTTGCGAAAGAATTACCACAAAATATTTTGGATAAACATTATTTACGAAAACATGGAAAAAATGCTTATTATGGTCAAAAGTAAGAGTAACTCTACCAAGTTATCAAACCAGTAGATTAAGAAAAGAGGGTTATTATGTTAACAACAGAAACAAAGGAATTTTGGTTTGTCGTTGGATCACAACATCTATATGGAGAAGATGCGTTAGCGCAAGTCAAGGCGCATGCACAAACGATAACCGATGCATTAAATGAATGCGGCATTCTGCCTTACCCAATTGTTTTGCAAGATCTAGCTGTTAGTGCAGATAGAATAACAAACATCATGAAAGAAGCCAACTATCGTGATGAAGTTGCCGGAGTCATTACTTGGATGCATACTTTTTCACCTGCGAAAATGTGGATTCGTGGAACAAAATTATTACAAAAACCATTACTTCATTTAGCCACTCAATTCAATGAAAGCATTCCATGGGCTACGATAGATATGGACTTTATGAACTTAAACCAATCCGCTCATGGTGACCGTGAATATGGTTTTATCAATGCCCGTCTGAACAAACAAAACAAAGTGGTTGTAGGTTATTGGGAGCGTCCTGAAGTGCGACAACAAATTGCACAATGGATGGACGTAGCGGTTGCTTATAACGAGAGCTTCAACATTAAGGTCGCTCGTTTTGGAGATAACATGCGAAACGTTGGCGTAACTGAAGGGGATAAAATTGAAGCACAAATCCAATTTGGCTGGACAGTTGACTATTTTGGAATAGGGGATCTTGTTCAATATGTAAATGCAGTTACGGATGAAGAAATTGAGGCATTATTTGCAGAATATGAAGGACTTTATGAATTTGAATATGGTACATACAGTAAGGAAGATTGGGAAAAGAGCGTTAAGGTACAGGCAAGCTATGAAATTGCAATTAAACGTTTCCTTGATGACGGTGGTTATACGGCATTCACAACGAATTTCGAAGACTTATATGGAATGAAACAGCTTCCTGGTCTTGCCGTCCAACGTTTGATGGCGCAGGGATATGGCTTTGCGGGTGAAGGAGATTGGAAGACGGCAGCACTTGATCGCTTACTGAAAGTGATGAGCCATAACCAATCAACTGGCTTTATGGAGGATTACACATATGAATTAGCTGCCGGACAAGAATCAATCCTACAGTCACATATGCTTGAAGTCGATCCAACTTTAGCAAGCAATAAACCGAAAATGGTCGTATCTCCATTAGGTATAGGCGATCGTGAAGATCCGGCACGTTTAGTATTCGATGGTAAAGCGGGAGACGGTGTCGTTGTTTCCATGGCTGACTTTGGTACAAACTATAAACTTTTAATTAATGAAGTTTCTGCTTTTGAACCATCTGTTCCAGCACCAAACCTTCCAGTGGCCCGTGTACTTTGGGAAGTTAAGCCAAACTTCCAAGATGGAGTGAAAGCTTGGCTAGAGAATGGTGGGGGTCACCATACAGTTGTGTCATTGAATTTAACAACAGACCAAATCATAACCTATGCAAAATTAGTAGGTTTGGATTACGTAGTTATTAAGTAATGTTTTTCCCTCCACGGGAGATTGGCTTCCGGGGAGGGGAAAATTAGATTCGTAAATCCTGAAATTAATTTGTAGGCGTGCTTTATTTTTTAGGGTAAGATGAAAGCGTTTTATTGACTGAATAATGACACAGAATTCATCCTTATAAGCAATAGTTGTAAACTATTAGGGTTTCTTAAAAAGAAATTAATACTTTTATAGTATAGGGATTTTTTTGAATGTAATTTTATAACCTTTGGGAGGAAACATTAATGGTTAATGAAAAGAAAATCTCAAGTGGATTCATTTATTTTTTTGGGGCATTTGGAGGCATTCTCTTCGGTTATGATATCGGCGTTATGACGGGTGCTTTGCCTTTTTTGCAACATGATTGGAATCTTCAAAACAACCCTAGTGCTGTAGGTTGGATCACCTCTTCCTTGATGTTTGGAGCTATTTTTGGTGGTGCCCTGGCTGGACAACTTTCAGATCGTTTAGGACGGCGCAAAATGATACTAATATCTTCTATCATTTTTGCTTTTGGGTCTATTTTAGCAGGTGTATCCCCTCATAAAGGGATTCTATTTATGATTGTTGCTCGTATTTTATTAGGGATAGCTGTTGGTGCTGCCTCTGCGTTAGTCCCAGCCTATATGTCTGAAATGGCACCTGCCCGTTTACGTGGACGGTTGTCCGGAATTAATCAAACAATGATTGTTTCCGGAATGTTACTTTCGTACATTATTGCTTATCTATTGAAAGACTTACCAGGTACCATGGCATGGCGTTTGATGCTAAGTTTGGCTGCCGTACCTGCTTTGATTTTGTTTATCGGGGTGTTAAGGTTACCGGAATCACCACGCTTTTTGATTAAGAATAATAAGATTAATGAAGCACGTAAAGTGTTGAGCTATATTCGCTCTAACAAAGAACAAATTGATTCTGAAATAAAACAAATTCAAGACACTGCCAAAGAGGAAACGAAAGTAAATCAAAAAGCGTCATGGGGAACCCTTTTAAGCAGTAAATACCGTTATCTAGTAATTGCTGGGGTCGGGGTAGCTGCGTTTCAACAATTCCAGGGAGCAAACGCAATTTTTTATTATATTCCTATGATTGTAGAAAAAGCAACAGGGCATGAAGCCAGCTCAGTATTGATGTGGCCAATTATTCAAGGGGTTATACTTGTATTAGGTTCATTATTATTCTTAATGATTGCTGATAAATTCAATCGCCGTACTTTATTAACGATAGGCGGAACTATTATGGGGCTATCCTTTATTTTGCCCGCAATATTGAATGTATTAATTCCTGATGCAAATCCGATGATGATGGTTGTTTTTTTAAGTATTTATGTTGCGCTATATTCATTCACGTGGGCGCCTTTAACATGGGTTATCGTTGGAGAAATTTTCCCACTGGCGATTCGCGGGCGTGCATCCGGGTTAGCTTCATCATTTAACTGGATTGGATCTTTCTTGGTTGGATTGCTATTCCCTATCATGACAGCAACGATTTCTCAAGAAGCCGTTTTTGCAATATTCGGTGTTATATGTTTGCTTGGTGTTCTATTTATCCGGACATGTGTTCCTGAAACTCGAGGTCATTCTTTAGAGGAAATTGAAAAAAATGGATCAATAAAACCAGCCAAGGGAGAAAGTGCTTAAATTACAACTATGATTTTTGGAGCCAGTTAAATCAGGAATTCATATGGTACTCTGGTCATTATAATCTATAGGTACATCATGAACTTTTATGATTCCTAACAAAAGGCCGAAGTGAATACTTCGGGCTTTTGTCTTTTCGCTTTAAAAAAATTAACTTATCATTATAAAAAAGAATTTAATAGGGTAGGAGCCGATATTATGAAAGTATCACATAGCTCATTTGGGAATAATATTTTGCTGTTTACTATGGAAAATGATCATGGTATAAGAATGGAAGTTACAAACTTTGGAGCAAGAATCGTCAATCTTTTCGTTCTTACGGAATCAGGTCCCACTAATATCGTATTGGGATTTGACACGATAGAGGATTATCAAAAAGAAACATATTATGGAGCTACAATAGGTAGAGTGGCTGGTAGAATTAAAAATGGTGAGTTTTCCATTGGTGAATCCCGGTATAAAACATCCGTCAATCAATTAGGGAATACATTACACGGTGGCAATCCCGGATTCGATGAAAAAATATGGGATTATGAAGTGGAGGAGAATGATGAAAGTGCGTCAATCATTTTTTCAACTCACTCACCTGATGGAGAAAATGGCTTTCCGGGGAATTTGAAAGTAAGTGTGACGTATACATTGGATAACTTAAATACTTGGTCAGTGAACTATCAAGCAAAAAGTGATAAAGACACAATTTTTAATCCGACCAATCACGTCTATTTTAACTTAACAGGGCACCCTAGCAATCCAATCGATAATCATTTCTTACAAATCTTTTCTGAAGAGTTTGCGCCAGTAAATGAAGATACCACGGTAACTGGGGAAAAGCGAAGCACGATTGGCACGCCTTATGACTTTCGTACGCCAAAGGAATTACGTTCAACCTTTGATGCAATTGACGCAGAGGTTGAAAAGGTTCAAGGAATCGATCATCCATTTTTCCTTACCTCTTCAGGAATTCATCAAATTGCAGCCAAATTAATTAGTCCTGACGGGAAAATAACAGTCAAGGTTTACACAGATGAACCAGCAGTTGTCATTTACACGGCAAACTTTGTGAAAGGTGTTCCACTGATGCATGGAGAAAAATTAAGTCAACATGGTGGAATAACGTTTGAAACCCAAGCTGCTCCAGGAGCGGAGGAATTTGAAGGTTTTGGAGATATTCTGCTTTTGGCAGGCGAAAGTTATACGTCCCAAACAAAGTTCAAAATCGAGGTTAGCCCCCGTTAAGTTGAAGTTTCTACCATACGTGAGGATCCGGTGCAGCAGTCGGGACTTAGGGCAATTGACCATATAGAGGTAAAAATAAAAAAATCACAAGAGAATATTAAACACGCATCACCTCCTGAAGACGATTAATCATGGGAGGTGCTTTATCTATGCCACGATTAAATATAACAATTTCCCCGTACATTATTCCTATAGGTTATCCTCTAAATGAATATTGAAAAAAATGACGACCCTTTTTTATTCCTATCGAAATTGGGCAATTGTAGTAGGTCCAAATTAAGGCGTATTTATTATAATTGTGAAACCTTTCCTGCTTTCATTCGTATTAATGGTGATTAAAGTATAATATGGTTTTTATACCCTAACATCTAAATGGTATCAAATGAAAAGAAAGAGGAGGTAGCGGCTAAATTAAATGATGCTCAATTTTTTGGGGGAAGAAAACCTTATGTAAGGGATGAAATTATGGATTTGTATGGAGTACCACTAGAAACCGTCTATCTATATGGATTAATTATATCTGGAGGACTGACATTTTTAATCATTTTGTTTAATGATGTATTTTCTGGATTAGAACTTCCGGATATTTTTAATCCTACTTTGATTCTTAGTTTTTTGACGATCTTTTTTGCAAGTGGTTTTCTATTTGAATCAGTTACAGATCTCCATGCCGGTGTGATTGTAAGCCTTTCTTTTTTACTGGCATTAACAACCGTCACATTATTGAATGTGTTTGTTTTGATTCCCGTTTCAAGGGCGGAGTCAAGCTTAACCTTTCATGATCATGATTTGAGGGGAAGGGTGGGACTGGTCTTAACGACAGTTCCGGTAGACGGGTTTGGCGAAGTGTTAATACAGAGTAATAGCGGCAGTATTTCTAAGACTGCGGCAAGTTTCAAAAATGAACAAATCGCTTCAGAAACTAAAGTCTTGATCATTGAGGTGAAAAATGGGGTTGTCTATGTCATGCCCCATTATAATTAAAGAGGGTTGAGGAGGGAATGTTTATGACAAGTTTAATATGGATCGTTATTGCTATTGTTGCTTTTTTACTTATTGCACTTATTGCTGTCTTTGTTACGAAGTACCGTACGGCTGGTCCTGATGAAGCATTAATCATTACTGGAAGTTATTTGGGGAATAAAAACGTACATGCCGATGAATCAGGAAATAAAATAAAAATTGTCCGGGGTGGAGGAGCCTTTGTCCTTCCGGTTTTCCAGCAAGCAGAACCGTTAAGCCTGCTATCGAGTAAACTGGAGGTTTCTACGCCCGAAGTATATACGGAACAAGGTGTACCAGTTATGGCAGATGGTGTATCCATCATTAAAATCGGTAGTTCCATAACGGACATAGCCACGGCTGCTGAACAATTTCTAGGAAAGACCAAGGACGATCGTGAACAGGAAGCCCGTGAAGTGCTAGAAGGACATTTAAGATCTATCCTTGGCTCCATGACCGTTGAAGAAATCTATAAAAATCGTGAAAAATTTTCACAGGAAGTTCAGCGGGTCGCTTCTCAAGATTTAGCAAAAATGGGGCTAATCATTGTGTCTTTTACAATAAAAGATGTGCGAGATAAAAACGGTTATCTTGATTCACTAGGGAAGCCAAGAATTGCCCAAGTAAAAAGGGATGCGGATATTGCAACGGCTGATGCTGAAAAAGAAACCAGGATTAAACGGGCGGAAGCTTCAAAAGAGGCCCAACGTGCTGAACTTGAGAGGGCAACGGAAATAGCGGAAGCCGAAAAAATCAATAAGTTAAAGGTTGCAGAGTTTCGCCGGGAGCAGGACATTGCTAAAGCACGTGCAGACCAAGCATATGATCTTGAAACAGCCCGTTCAAAGCAAGATGTAATGGAACACGAAATGCAAATCAGGATTATTGAACGGCAAAAGCAAATTGAGCTTGAAGAAAAAGAAATTCTTCGCCGAGAAAAGCAATATGATTCCGAAGTGAAGAAAAAAGCGGATGCTGACCGTTATTCGGTGGAGCAAGCGGCTTCGGCAAATAAGATGAAACAAATAACTGAAGCTGACGCAGATAAGTATAAAATTGAAGCAATGGCAAAAGCGGAAGCGGAACGTATCCGGTTGGATGGACTTGCCAAAGCCGATGCACAAAGGGCCCAGGGGACAACAGATGCCGATATCATCCGTTTAAAAGGGGTGGCAGAGGCCGAAGCAAAACAGAAGATTGCTGAAGCATTTGAACAGTTTGGTCAAGCGGCCGTGATGGATATGATCCTGAAAATGCTCCCGGAGTATGCAAAACAAATAGCTTCTCCACTGGGTAACATTGATAAAATAACGGTAGTGGATACGGGTGGGAATGGTGTAAATGGGGGTGCTAACAAAGTGACCTCTTACGCGACGAACCTCATGTCCACACTACAAGAGTCCTTAAAGGAATCTTCAGGCATTGATGTGAAAGACTTACTGGATAACTTTTCAGGTAAGCGAAATATATACCCGCCCACGGTGAATCAAGAAAATGTAGACATGAATGCGACGATCGGTGCAGGGAAAGAAGAATTGGAGAAGACTATTTTATAAAATAGGGTAAGGAGAAAAGGATAGGAAACACTCGGGGGGATAATTGTGAAATTTCAATGTAAAGAAAAATTTGAATTTAAACTAAAATTTATTGGTTCATCCGACTATTTGATGGTAAATTCCTGGTATACACAGTATTAGAGTTAGCCATTTAATATGTAGTAAAATAAGGGTTCCATTTAAATGTTAAATAGTAGCACCTCCTGGGTACGATGATTAAAGGAGGTGCTTTATCTATTCCAAAAAATACATGGAGAAGTTTGAATGACATAACCAATTTATAATCAGATCACCATTCATACGAAGGAAAGCATGGATGATTTTCTCCTTGAATTACTTTTTTTGAAAATAAAATGGTAACCCCCTTAATAGGTCCTTTGTGATAGGTACGAATCAAGATTTATTTGTGAAAATTGTGAAACGGAGAAACAGGAAGTACCAGCAGAATTTTTAAAATAACACTAATTTTTTGTGGAAGGTTTAAGGGATGAAAGTATGAATATATATATTGGGAGTAGTTTGTATGGGAGCATGAGCTATTATAGTGAAAAAATATTAGTATACTATTCCTTGTGTTTTTGAAATAGTAAGGGGAAATGAGATTAATGCACTTGCTTGAGTAATTTTTAGGAGCTCTAGAAGAGCCCCAATTACCCAAGTAATTGCTAGCATCATTATCTCGCAGTATAGCCTCCATCAACGATTAGCGAAGTTCCTGTTACAAAATCATTTTCACATAAGAAAATAATGGCATGAGCAATTTCCTCCGGTTTTCCAAGTCTTCCAATCGGGTGTTTAGCGATAAGCTCGTTATAGGAAAGATTATTAGCTTCCCTATTTACGGTTCCGGACTCGAGGAAACCGGGACTTATGGCATTGACCCTAATATTTTTATCAGCGTATTCGAGTGCAAGAGTCTTGGTTAAATTTAATACTGCTCCTTTACTAGCTGTGTAAGCAAACGTTTCAGGAAGCCCAACAGTACTTAGGATAGAAGCAGTATTTACTATGCAACCACCCCCAGTTTTTAGCATTTCACGAATGACATGTTTTGCCGCAAAAAATACACCGTGTTGGTTCACTGATATAATTTTATTATATTGCTCAAAAGTGAGTGTATGCGTTGGATTTAACCCGCCAATCCCAGCATTATTTATTAAGATATCGACTTTTCCATATCTATTTACCGTTTCTGTTACTAGATTTTCAACGGATTTTTCTTCAGCAACATTAACCTTTATAAATAGAACTTCTGCTCCATTCTTTTTCAACTCTTGTTCGGCAAATACTCCCGGGGGCTCATTTAAATCAGAGATTACAACTGTGGCCCCTTTTTCAATCAATGCTTTTACAGTTGCAAGTCCAATTCCTGAAGCTCCCCCCGTTACGATAGCTACTTTTTTGTCCAGTTTCCCCACACTATCATCTCCTAATATTTGTTATATTAAAAGTATCATAACGCCAAAAGAATTAACAGAAAATTAAAAAGATTCTAATTTTACTTGATTTATAGTTTTTAATATTCTAAGTTAGTCAGTAGAAAGAATCTTTTAAAGAGGGGGAAGTTGATATGGTTCATAATTATTCAACTACAGCCATTGTTACAGGTGCTGCTGGAGGAATTGGAAAGGCTTTAATCAAACGGCTGGCAAAACGAGAATTAAATTTAGTGCTTGTGGACTTGGCAGAAGAAATGCTTCAAGAAATTGTGTTTGAGACTGGATTAGAGAATGCAAACGTTCTAGTTGTAAAAGCAGATGTATCTAGAGAACAAGACGTTAAAATATTTGTTCAAAAAACAGTTGAGAAATTTGGGAGGATAGACTACTTTGCCAATAATGCTGGGATAGAAGGACCAAGAGGGGTAATCGAAAATCTAGCAGTAGAAGATTTAGATTTAGTATATAAAGTAAATGTAAGGGGAGTATTTCTTGGACTACAATATGTCATTCCCGTAATGAAAAAACAGGAATCAGGTGCCATCCTCAATACTTCTTCACTTGCTGGTCTAATGGGGGTACCTGGAAGTTCAGCGTATAATATGTCTAAGCATGCAGTTATAGGGTTGACGCGCTCCGTGGCTAAAGAAGCAGCACCATACGGAGTCCGAGTAAACGCTGTATGTCCCGGTACAATAAATACACAGATGATGAGGAGGATTGAGGAGAGTTCCGGTAATGTAAGGAAACAAAAAACGTTTAATGAGATGGCCACACCTTTAGGAAGGTATGGGGAACCAGAAGAAGTAGCAGCTGTAATGAATTTTCTTTTATCGGAGGAATCATCTTTCGTAACAGGATCATTATATACCGTTGATGGCGGGATGTTAGACCAGTAAAAACAGTCGTTTGAAATTAGAAGGGTAAAAGTATTTAGAACGTTATAATGTTTCATGTTTAAGAAATGTAGCCGAGTCAAGGAATACTTCAACAGGAAGCCTCAAGATATAATATTTATTTGTAAAAATATTCTAAATATATTGACTAATCAAAACTCAGTCTATTACAATTGATGTTGAAAGGTGATTCATGTATTGGTAAATTATTATTTTTAAGGCACTCGTTTTTTGAATTCCTAATTTTTTGAGAGGATGTTAAACGATGACGAAGCACCAACATTTATTTTCTCCTTTTACTCTTGGACGTATTACCTTGAGGAATAGAATTGTTGGGACTGCTCATGGTACAGCAATGATTACAGACGGTGTTCCGATGGAAGAGGACATCAAGTATTGGGAGGAACGAGCACGAGGCGGTGCAGGACTCCTAATTACGGGAGGAACCATTGTTCATCCAAGTTCTCGACTTCGGAGACGAATGCTAAATGAGGCATATTTGGAAGAAGCTGTTCCGATGTTTCGACGCAGGGCTGAGGCGATTCATGCCAACGGAGCTAAGGTGATTGGTCAATTGGTTCACTTAGGCAGAGAGATGATTGGAGGAGAATCCGATTATCCTTTAAGAGCACCATCTGCCATTCAATCACCTCGTGCTCTTTACCGGCCGATTGAGCTAACACATATAGAAATTAACGAGATCATCGATGCCTTTGTACTATCGGCATTAAATTTAAAAAAGGCTGGGTATGACGGGGTTGAAATTCATGCTGCGCATGGCTATTTGGTCGCTCAATTTCTTTCATCTGGAACCAATAAACGTAATGACGAATATGGCGGCTCCCTAAAAGGAAGAATGCGGTTCTTACTTCAATTACTGGAAGCCATTCGCAAGGAAACGGGAAGTGATTTTGTTATAGGTGTTCGGTTGAGTGCGGAGGAAGAGGTAAGCGGCGGCATGCAGTTAGCTGACACACTTCAAATTGTCAAAGTGCTGTCTGGAATTAGTCCTGTCGATTATTTGAACATTACGAAGGGGATTAGAGGAGGATATGTAAAGGATTTGACCATTCCTCAAGGAGTCACGGTAGACGCAGCAAGGGAAATTCGCTCAGCTACTAATATACCCATTCTTGTTAGTCAACGTATTAAAGACCCAAATATGGCAGAGAAGATTTTGGCAGAAGGAGCAGCAGATTTAGTCGGGATTACCCGAGCCCTCATTGCCGATCCAGAGTGGCCACTCAAAGCAGAAACAGGTCGCAGTTATGAAATTATTCCTTGTATCGGCTGTAACCAGGATTGCCGATCATTTGATCCGTTTTTATATTGTGCTGTTAATCCGACTACAGGCCGCGAAAATGAGTTAGATAGAATAATACCTAAGAGCAATAACATAAAAAAGGTTGCCGTTGTCGGAGGAGGGCCAGCGGGTTTAGAAGCAGCAAGGGTAGCAGCTTTACGAGGGCATTCAGTCGAACTATTTGAAAAAGAAGCGACCTTAGGCGGACAGGTGAGAATAGCAGCAAGGGAACCAAACCGCCGGGAGCTGATCGACGTCATTCATTACTTAGAATCAGAGGTTCGAAGACTTGAGGTTACTGTAAATTTAAATCAAGCCGTAGATGTTAATGACTTAAACAGTTTTGATACGGTTATCCTCGCAACTGGAGCGGTGCCAGAACAACCTAAGGTTCATGATTCTATTAAAGGTAAGGTATTGACGGTTTATGATGTGCTAAAGTCTGACGATTTGTCAAAAGGCGTAGGTGAAACTGCGGTTGTCGTAGATGATGGGACAGGATTTTGGCCATCATTAAGTACGGCAGGATGTCTTGCTGCGAAGGGTTATAAGGTGATATATGTGACACCGTCACGAACAATTGGAGCAAGCATTCCGCATGAAAGCATTCAACTGCTTCTTAATCGACTGAGTACAGCTGGGGTACAATTTATGATTTTACACCAAATCGCAGAAGCTAATGGAAATAATATTAAAGTTCGTAATGTTTTAAGTGGGGAAGAAACACTCATAGAATCAAACTTACTTGTCATAGATGCGGGAAGACGTCAAGAAAACACTCTTGCCAAGCAACTTAGGGATGTAGCTATTCCGGCTCACTTAGTTGGCGATGCCATCTCACCTCGGCGGATAAGTCATGCAATATTAGAGGGTCATCGAATTGCCCGTAAGATTTAATTGATAAAAAGTTAATAAATGTATCAATTTAACAGGAAAGAAAGGCAGTTTAGGAGGTAAATATCTTAATAATAAGGGAGATGTATTAGGATGAATTTCGAGTTCTCAGATAAAGTAAAGGATCTGCAACATCAGGTAACGGAGTTTATGGAACAATATGTTTATCCAAATGAGACCGTATATGAGCAACAGTTAAATGAAGGCACATCGAGGTGGGAAATCCCTCCAATCATTGAGGAAATGAAAATTAAAGCAAAGGAAAAGGGCCTATGGAATCTATTTCTTCCAGAAAGTGAGTACGGAGCAGGACTAACTAATTCGGAGTTTGCTCCTTTATGTGAAATAATGGGCCGCTCTCCCTTCATTGGTCCGGAAGCTTTTAATTGTAGTGCACCTGACACAGGGAATATGGAAGTGTTGGTACGATACGGTACGGAGCAACAGAAAAAGGATTGGCTGATTCCTTTATTGGAGGGGAAAATCAGATCTGCCTTTGCGATGACAGAACCTGCAGTGGCCTCTTCTGATGCGAGAAACGTTGAATCAAGTATTGAAAGAGATGGAGACCATTACGTTATTAATGGGCGCAAATGGTGGACATCGGGCGCCCCGGATCCACGCTGTAAAATTCTTATTTTTATGGGGAAATCCAACCCCAATGCCCCAACCTATGAGCAACAATCCATGATTTTGGTCCCGATTGATACTCCAGGAGTAAAAGTTCTTCGAAGCCTCAACGTGTATGGATACGACGATGCACCTCATGGGCATGGAGAAGTATTATTTGAAAATGTAAGGGTACCTGCTTCAAATATGATATTGGGAGAAGGAAAAGGTTTTGCGATTGCTCAGGGAAGACTTGGGCCTGGTCGAATTCACCATTGTATGCGCCTAATTGGTTTGGCAGAAAGAGCATTGGAATCAATGATTGAGAGAGCACAAACTCGGGTCGCTTTTGGAAGCGCTATCTCCGATAAAGGGGTTATCCGGCAATGGATAGCGGATTCAAGGATTGAACTTGACCAAGCACGTCTACTAACTCTAAAAACAGCATATATGATGGATAAATTAGGGAATAAAGAAGCGAAGAAAGAAATAGCGATGATAAAGATCATTGCACCAGAAGTGACAACGAAAATAATCGACCGAGCCATTCAGGTTCACGGAGGAGGCGGAGTTAGCCAAGACTTTTCTCTTGCTAGAAACTGGGCATATGCACGTATTGTTCGACTGGCGGATGGACCCAATGAGGTACACAGGGAAGCTGTGGCAAAACAAGAATTAAAACAGTTTAATCAAAAAGAGACTAAGTATACTTTAAATCATTAGAATGATTAATAAAGTCGTAAGGTGCACCTATCATAAACGTTTTCAAGTAATGGAAATAAACTAGTGAATTGGCGGAAAGGCGGTAATAAGATGAAATCCCATGAAAGCGATGTGATATCAGTCGTTCGTGAAGGGGAAGATTTTAATCGGGAAGCTTTTCACTCCTATATGCTTAAACATTTAAATTGGTGGCCAAATGAACCGCTTGAAGTGACTCAATTTTCAGCCGGGTATTCCAATTTAACTTATTTAATTCGATGTGGGGAGGCAGAAGTTGTTATGCGGCGTCCCCCTTTAGGACCTCTTCCTCCTAAAGCACACGACATGAAACGGGAGTTCTCTTTATTAGAGAAATTATATCCAGCTTTCCCTTATGTACCAAAAACCTACCTTTTATGTGAAGAAGAGTCGATAATAGGAGTCCCATTTTATATTATGGAACGGAAAGAGGGTTATGTATTCGATGCGAAATTCCCGACAGATTTTACAGCTACAGACGAAAAATCCAAACAAATTTCCTATGCGGCGGTTGATACGCTGGCACAGCTTCACCAAATCGATTACAAGGCTATAGGATTAGAAAACTTTGGACGCCCTGAAGGCTTTGTTGAGAGACAAGTTAACAATTGGTTAACTCGGTTTGAGCGAAGTAAAACGCATGATATACCCTATTTTGATAAAATAGGAAAATGGTTCACTGAGAACATTCCTCATTCACTAGGAGCAACAGTTATTCACAATGATTATAAACTAAATAATATGATGTTCTCCAAACAAAATGTCGGGGAAGTAGTTGGAGTTTTTGATTGGGAATTGGCTGCGATTGCTGATCCTTTATTCGACTTAGCTGCCGCCTTGGGTTATTGGACCCAAACGAATGATTGGGAATCTGTTAAACAGAGTTTACCATCCTTGACGACCTCACCTGGATTTATCACTCGCGATGAATATATACACCGATACTCTTTAAAGACCGGGCAAGATATCCCTCCACTGCATTTCTATATGGCGTTTACTTATTTTAAAATTGCGGTTGTGATGCAGCAAATTTATTATAGATGGTCTCTTGGCCAGACAAAGGACAAACGGTTTGCAACATTGGATCAGTCTATATATAGTTTGATGCAATATGCCAATGAAATTATCGAGACAAAGAAATTTTAATAAGTACATTGCTGGATAGATAGTCACATCCATCTCAGTGGTGGCAATCCCATAAGAGTTTTATCAAAAAGGGAAAACTGCTATTTTTTAAGGAGGTAAAGAGATTGGACTCTCTCTTTGATTTGAATGAAAAAGTGGCCCTTATTACAGGAGGGAGTAGGGGGATTGGAAAGCAAATAGTGAAAGCGTTTTCAAACCAAGGGGCAATCGTTGTCATTGCGAGCCGAAACATTCAACATTGTAACGAAGTGGCAGAAGATGTGATCCGGGAGGGAGGGCAAGCACTGGCCATTGGCTGCGATATAGCGAATTTAGACGAAATTCAAAATATGTTCCAAATGGTAGCGGATACATTTGGAAGGCTAGATATATTAGTAAATAACGCAGGTATCAGTATTACCAAACCTTCCATTGAAGTTACAAGCGAAGATTGGGATGCGATGTTTAATATTAATATTAAGGGCTTATTCTTTGCCTGTCAGGAAGCAGCAAAAATCATGATAGAACAAGGGAGCGGGAAAATCATTAATATATCTTCCATTGGGGGAATCAAAACTTTTAAACGGATTGCTCCGTATGGGGCCAGCAAGGCGGCGGTCATTCAGCTGACAAAGTCGCTTGCTTCAGAATGGGCTCGTCATGGAATATTAGTAAACGGAATTGCACCAGGGCTCATCAGTACGGATATCAATACAGGAGAAATAGCAGATGAAAGACTCTTAAAGAAGATGCTGAATTTGATTCCACTTAGAAGGCTAGGTCAGCCCTCAGATATTGCCATGATGTCAGTATTCCTAGCATCCAATGCTTCCAACTTCATGACAGGTCAAACGATAAGTATTGATGGAGGGGTAACCTCTGAGTAGTGACTAGTTCACTCTTTTATGAATAAGAAGGTCTTTTGACCAACAGAATATTCTTCTGTTTAAGAAATTAGAAAGGAAGGCTAAGATGTATAAACGTTTTGAAAAAAAGGTAGTGTTAATTACGGGTGCAGGGTCTGGCTTAGGCCGTGCAACAGCCATTCATTTAGCATCTGAAGGGGCTATGCTTTCCCTTGTTGACAAAAACATCGAGGCACTTGAGGAAACAAGAAGCCTCATTACCGAAAAGACGCAGCAATCCCCGGTACTCCTTTTAACAGCAGATGTTTCCGATGAAGAGTTAGTGAAGAAATACGTTGATCATACTATTCGTCGTTTTGAGAGAATTGATGGTTTCTTTAATAATGCAGGGATTGTCGACACAAGTGCGCCATTCGAGGAGTATGATAGCGATCTGTTTTCCAAGCTAATTGATATTAACTTATCTGGCGTGTTCTATGGTCTAAAGCATGTTCTTGCTGTGATGAAAAAGCAGAAAGAAGGATTTGTGGTGAATACTGCGTCGGTTGCAGGCCTTCGGGGACTTTACCATAAGCCAGGGTACGTAGCATCAAAACATGGAGTGGTAGGTCTAACAAAAGCAGCTGCAATCGAATATGCTGAATTCGGCATTAGTGTCAATGGAATAGCACCAGGTCCAATTGCAACGAATATGTTGATCAATAATTTTAAAAATATTAATCCGGAAAATTGGGAAGTTGCAGCTGCTCAACATGCAGATGGAATTCCAGCTAAACGGTTAGGGAGGCCGAAAGAAGTGGCACTCCTTGTTGCATTCCTCCTTTCTGGAGAAGCAGAGTTCATTAATGGTGTTACGATTCCAATTGATGGTGGCCAAGGTGCAAGTCAATATTCCCGTAAAAATTAATCGGAGTGGATGGGGGAATCTGAGAATTATCGGATGTATATAATTTAAATTTTCAAAATATTGACAAAAATGTTAAATTATTATAAAGTTAATTTAAATACTGAATCAGTTTTCACTAAAATAAAACATACAAGGAAATATAATACTGATAAATTCCTCTAACAGTATTAGCTTGACCAAAACAATCGGTTATAATGATAATTGAAACATGATTCACTTTATATGTACTAAGGAGGAATTGCAATGCCCCAAGAGAATCAGAACCTTATTCCAAAAACTAACAGAGGAATTCAAACTAGAAATAAGCTTTTACGATCGGCAGAATATGTTTTTGGGAAGAATGGATATCACGAGAGCAGTGTAACAGAGATTACCCAAAGGGCAGGAGTTTCATTAGGTAATTTTTATACTTATTTTGAATCTAAGTACCAAATATTTGAATCACTACTTTGGGAAATGCAAAGTGAGTTAACAAAAGTCCTACGAAAAAAAACAGCAGGGATAGACAATAGGATTGAGATGGAAAGAGAAGGTTTTAAGGCAATGTTAGATTTTTTAAAAGAAAGACCCTACTGGTATAGCTTATTTCCACAAGCTGAATTTGTCGATAAAGAGCTTCATCGGAAAATAATGGAGGTTTTCGCTGAACCTTATATCAAGCGGATTGAGGAATCAATGGAAATAGGGGATATTCGAAAACTAAACCCAGAAATAATTGTCTATTCTTTTATGGGCATTATGAATTATATTGGTATGAAATGGGTTTTGTGGGATGGAAAAGAAGTTGACGACAAATTATTAGATGAGCTTATGGAATTTGTGAAATTTGGAATTTCTAAGTAAATAAAGATAAGGTACTTTTTTAATAGACTATCATAAATCCTCTTATATTATTTGTATAGCGGATTTATGAGCTAAATAGTTAATGTAAGCGCTTCCTATAAGGGGCCATGCTTATAATTCTGAGTATCTCAATGTTAATTAGAATGGACGCTCTTCAAAAGGAGTTGAATGGGATTTGAAAAGACTAGCCTTAGGTTTAATTATAATCACTTCTTTGTTAGCTGCTTGTAGTAATGGAACGGATGTAACTACATCTCAAGGAGAAAAAGCAACAGGGGTCACGGATACTTCTATCAAAATTGGTGCTTGGCTCCCTCTTACAGGTGGTGTTGCTGCACATGGAATACTTCAGCAAACTGGGATGAACGCTTACTTCGAGATGATCAATGATAATGGTGGTGTAAATGGAAAGAAGATTGAGTGGATAGTGGAAGATAATGCTTTCGACCCACAGAAAACTGTGGCTGCCGCTCGTAAACTTGTGGAGCGGGATAAAGTTTTTGCAGTCGTGGGCTCCAACGGCACGGCACAGAGCGCGGCAACATTTCCCTATTTGCTAGATCAGGCGAAAGTACCTTTCCTGCCGGGACAGGGTGGAGCGAACGATTGGTGGAATCCTGTTAAACCAAATCTTTTTGGGGTTCAGGTGGTATATGAAAACCAGGCACAAGCTTTAGGCCACTGGGCAGCTAAGGAAGGGGCGAAGAATATCGTTGTCGTTCACAGTGACCCCGCAGCGTTTATTAATGTAGCTAAAGCTGCTGAGCCAGGAGTCAATACAATTTCCAAGGAAGCATCTGTTAATCTGCTCCCGGTAAAGTTTGGGACTTCTGACTACGCTCCGATTGGACTCGAGATAGCAAACAAAAAGCCCGATGCTGTTGTCGCTATTTTAGCGGTAGAGGAACTCATTGCTTTTTCAAAGGCATTGAATCGTCAGAATCTAGATGTTCCTATTTACACCTATGCACCTAATGTATCAAATGATACGTTAGAACTTGGTGGCAAAGCAATTGAAGGACTAAGGGCGATGTCTTATACGGTGCCGCCAACCATCGACACTCCAGAGGTGGAAGAATATAGGGAAGCTTTGAAAAAGTACGAACCGTCTGCACATCCTGATTTTCAATCCCTATATATGTGGGGAGTCGCTAAAGTCTTTGTAGAGGCAATAAACCAGGTAGATGGGCCTCTTACACGTGAATCTTTTGTTCAGTCACTAAAATCGATGGAGAATTTTGAAAACGGTATTATTCCTCCAGTAACCTTCTCAGAAGGTGACCATATGGGTGTAAAAGAATTACAGCCAGTCATGGTGGAAAATGGAGAATGGAATACTGTAGGGGATTTCATTGATCCTGATAAGGAATGGTAAAGGATAGTCCTTTGAAAATGGCAACAAAGTGATTTTGACCTTTAGCGATCAACCGAAAGATTCTGAACAGCCAGCCTCCAACCTTTTATCCGAAAATAACAGATATCTTTTGGGAGATAATTTCTGAATATTTACATTATTAAAAATAGTGGGGGTATGGCGATTGAAAACGGTGCTATTAGGGATTGCGATGCTGCTATTATTTATAGCTGGGTGTAGCGGTGGAAATGCGGAGAAGACGCTAGGTATAACAGAAGAATCCATCAAAATTGGGGCATGGTTGCCGATGACAGGACCTGCAGCTGTTTATGGTAGTACCCAGCGCCAAGGGATTGAGGCTTATTTTGAAATGATCAATGAAGATGGAGGAGTAAACGGAAGGAAGATTGAATACATCACAGAAGATAGTGGCCGGGACCCACAGCAAACGGTTGCTGCTGCCCGGAAACTAATTGAACGAGACGAGGTCTTCGCTATTGTAGCTCCTTTTGGAACTGCACAAACAGAAGCAACTTTCTCATTCGTATTAGATGAAAAAAAGGTACCTTTGTTAAATGTCTATGGAGGACTAGAAAACTGGTATGATCCATCCCGTGAAAATCTTTATGGGGTGATGATTCCATACGAAGATCAAGCTCGTGCTCTTGGAAGATGGGCTGCTAAGGAAGGAGCTAAGAATATTCTTGTTATTCATAACGATCCGGCGGTATACGAAATAGTGGCTAATAATGTGGAACCAGGTGTAAAAACCGTCGAATCGAGTTTATCGGTAGATCTATTGCCGGTAAAATATGGTACGGCAGACTATGCTCCAATTGCCCTCGAAGTTATTAACCGGAAACCTGATGCTATTGTTATGATTCAACCGATTGAGGAATTAATTGCGTTGGCAAAGGCGTTGGATAACCAAAATTTCGAAGTTCCATTATACACATATTCACCTAATGCTTCACTAGATACATTGGAGTTAGGAGGAGGAGCCGTAGAGGGACTTCATGCTATGTCTTGGACTGTGCCACCTACAACTAATTCACCTGCTGTTAAGGAGTATAGAGAGGTTCTGAAAAAGCATGCTCCTGCTACAACACCTGATTTCCAATCTCTATTTACGTGGGCTGAGTCAAAAATCTTTGTTGAGGCTCTGAAAAAAATCGATGGAGCACCGACACGTGAAAAGTTAATTAGTGCTTTGGAATCTATTGAAAATTATGAGACAGATATTCTTCCTCCAGTATCCTTTTCATCTGACAATCATTTGGGTGTTAAAGAAATTCAGCCTGTTAAGGTTGAAAATGGAGAATGGAAAACGGTAGGGGGCTTTATCGATCCGGCGACAGATTGGTAGATAAACTAGAAAAGGGGTGAAGAAATACGATGCATGATTTACTCTCCGTAATTTTTTCAGGACTGGTAAGTGGATCTCTTTACGCACTACTTGGCCTTTCGATAGTTATCATTTTTAGGGCAACAGATGTTGTAAACTTTGCAATTGGAGATATAGCAACTATTGGAGTTTACGTTGCTTTATCCGTGATGGCATTGGGAGTTCCTGTAATATTGGCACTGCCTGTTACGTTCATTGTAGCTGGCATGATTGGAATCGGGGTAGAACGATTTATCATACGCCCGCTCGGGCCCGGCAGCATGTTTTCAGCATTGGTCATAACAATGGGGTTTGGGTTAGTACTTCAGGCGTTAATTGGGACTGTTTGGGGGTTTACCCCCCGGGCAATCCCTCCAATTATAGATGGTAGCTTTACGTTTTTAGGAGTGGCAATTACTTATCAAAAACTATTGGCTACTGGTCTAGCAATAGTTGCTATGTTGCTCGTTGCAACCTTATTTAACTGGACGCGTATAGGATTAGCAATGAGGGCTTCTGCTGAAGATCACTTTGCTGCCAAAATGGTAGGCATAAAAAGCAGTCGAGTAGCAAGTCTTGCATGGTTTTTAGGATGTGGCTTAGCTGGGTTAACAGCTTTCATTATGGCCGCTGAGACTTCCGTTAGTGTTACCTTGATGGCAATGGTTCTTTTCCGGGCCTTTGCAGGAGTTTTCTTGGGTGGCCTGAACAATATGATGGGTGCAGCAGCTGGCGGTATGATGATTGGGATTATGGATAATTTAGCTGGAAGTTATGTTTCAGCAAGTTTTCGGGACACGATGGTATTTGCCGTAATCGTCGCCATTCTATTTATTCGACCGAGCGGTATACTGGGGGCTAAGGGGGGAGCTAGGGTATGAACAGCCATAACATCTCCGCTCTAGGGCAAAATAGAAAACAAAAAAACACTCAGCTTAGTTTGATTGTTATTGTGGGGATAGCTTTAATAGTTATTCTTGGGCCAGCGGGTCTAGTGGGTTCTTATGTTAGCTACGTGATCAACCTTACACTCATATATGCAATTGGGACTATTTCAATCAGTATGTTGGCGAATTACTCTGGGATTTGGTCCATTGGACATACGGCATTCTTAGCCATCGGTGCTTACCTAGCAGCGAATTTGAGTGTTCGTGGTTTCTCAGTTGAACTAATTATTCTGATTAGTTTTGTGATTACGCTAATAATAGGGTTGATAATTGGTCTCAGCGCGGGACGATTTTCCATCCTTTACATGGCCATTTTAACTTTGGCACTTGGGTTGGTATCAAATGAGGTAATCGGACGATGGCACTCAGTAACCGGTGGGGATCAGGGTATCACGGTTGGTCCTGCTCGCTTGTTATTTTCTGAGGATCCAATTAGTGCTAATAATTACGTAGTGTTAACAACCGTATTGTTCACCTTGGTTTTCCTGCTAGTTACCATTATTACTAAAGGAACACTTGGACGCCGTTGGTTAGCTGTAAAAAGTCAGCGAATGGCATCCATGTCGATTGGATTAAAACCTTCTCTTGAAAACGCGTTAGCTTTTGGGTTAAGTGGTGCCATTACTTCTATAGCTGGAGTGTCTCTTGCTTACTCCACAATGTATATCAGTCCCGAAGCCTTTACAATAGCAATTGCTACAAACCTTATGCTCTGTACAGTAGTTGGAGGGGTGGGAAGTATTGGCGGTGCTATGTTAGGTGCAATGTTTCTGGTACTAGTACCTGAAGTAGCTCGAGAGGTGCAGGGAATTTCTGGGTATGTATTTGGTTTTGCAACCATTCTTGTATTGTTATTTTTGCCGGAAGGAATTGTACCAGGTATTTTAAAACGCCTAAAAAAGAGAAGTAAGACGATTGTGAAAAAAGAAGAACTTGTTGCTGCTACTTCGGAAAATGCACTAATAGAATTTCATGAAAGCGAACATCTTCATTCATTAGTGGAAGGATTCTTAAACCCAGCAACATCCAATTTGACGGTTTCAGATCTTAGCGTATCTTTTGGAGGTGTTCGTGCTCTAAATCATGTTAGTCTCGATGTTCCAGCTGGGAGTGTAGTAGGTCTGATTGGCCCAAATGGTGCAGGGAAAACTACTCTGTTAAATGTTTTGAGTGGGTATGTTAAACCTTCAAGTTTTGAAGGCCTGCGCTTTGGAAAAATCAATTTAGCACAGTTAGCGCCTTACCAGCGAGTACAGCATGGATTTGGCCGTACCTTTCAACATGCTGAACTATTTACAGAACTCACTATCGAAGAAAATATTATTCTAGCAGCCCAACAAAGCTATAAAGTACTAAATGGCAAAGGAAATAATAAAGAACCACTTAAGATTGCTGAAAAGTTAATTGATCAGCTTCGATTACGGCCATATGCAAATTCCTATCCAGCGGAGGTACCTTTTGGTGTCCAAAAGGTTACCGATATTGTTCGAGCTTTGGCTACTGGTGCACAAATCATTGTGATGGATGAACCATTTTCAGGACTAGATGCAGATGAACGCAAGGAGGTACGGTTAATCCTACAAGTAATGAAACAAGCTGGAGTCTCGATTTTAATTATTGACCATGTGGTACAGGAGGTACTGAGTATTGCCGATCAGATGGTGGTACTGGACTTTGGAAGTGTACTTGCAACAGGAACCCCTGATGAAATTAAAAACAATCCAAAAGTGCTGGAAGCTTATCTTGGTTCTGTACTACAAGATGGTAAGGAGGACTTAACCGATGATCACTAATATAGTAGCAAAGGAATTGTGCCTTGAAAATGTAACACACCGGTATGACGGAGTACTTGCTCTTCAAGATATTTCCCTAGAAATTGAAAGGGGTAGTTTTACAGCTATCCTAGGGCCAAATGGTGCAGGTAAATCTACACTTGCTCTCATCTTAGGTGGAATGCTTCGCCCAACGTCTGGTTCGGTCACTGTGAAACAACATAAGGGTAAACAATCAGGTGATGGATTCATCGGACTTGGAGTTGTTCTGGTTCCTGAAGGACGCCGATTATTTAATTCGATGACAGTGAAAGAAAACTTGCTTATTGGAGCCTATGGCTCCGGTCAATCCAAAGTCGAGATGATGAGAAGCTATGAGGATATACTAGAGTTTCTGCCAGAACTGAAACGCCATCTAAATAAACCTACTGGACTTTTAAGTGGTGGCGAGCAACAGATGGTTGCGGTTGCCCGGGCAATCATGGCCCGACCCGATACCATTATTTTGGATGAGCCATCTTTGGGATTGGCACCTAAAATGATTGAGAGAATATATGAAATTATCTCTGAGCTAAATAAACGGGCATTGACGGTAATCGTCATTGAGCAGATGGCTACCTATGCACTGCGGAATGCAAAAAACATGGTTGTACTTGAAGGTGGAAGTATTCGATATCATGGTTCTGTCACTATGACAGCTGCAAGTGAGGTCTTACAAGAGGGATACTTTGGAACAAAGTAACATCAAATGGGGGTGGGAGTGTGACAAAAATTGCTATTGTTACCGGTGCTGCCCGGGGAATGGGGAACGGGATAGCTATCCGGCTAATAGAAGAGGGGTACACTGTAGTTGCCGCAGATGTGGATAAAGTAGGCTTGGATCTTCTTGATGAGAAGGTCACAAGGAATGCTTTAATTAAAAAAGTAGGGGATATCGGAGATCCTCAATTTATTAAACAAATGGTAAGTGAGTTAGATTCATCTCAAATCGAACTACTAGTGAATAATGCTGGTGTCCGCTGGCCAACTACCGTTTTAGATGCTACCGATGAGGAATGGGAAACCACGATGAGGGTGAACCTAACGGCTCCATTTTATCTCACTAGGGAAGTCGGAAATGCATGGAAAGCTGCTGGTCGTGGGGGTTTAATTATTAATATTGCTTCTATTGCGGGTTTAATGGGCTTAAATAATCGAGCAAGTTATTGTGCTTCAAAAGGGGGGCTTATTGCTTTAACAAAAGCGGCAGCAATGGATCTTGCGCCAGCAGGGATCAGAGTGATTGCGATTTGTCCAGGTTTTGTTAACACTTCCATGACTGTTGAGAATGCTCAAGATTATGTAAGGGACTACGTTCCAATTGGGAAAAGTGGCAAGCCTAATGACATTGCCCAGGCAGTCGTGGATTTAATGCGTTGGGAAATCGCAACAGGAACCATCATTCCGTTAGATGGGGGATTAACTGCTGGGTTCCGCTGGTAATGCGCTAGAAACAGAGGAAAGGGGTTAGTGAATTTGACAGATGAACAAATGTTTCTTGAATATGATCTGATTGTCATCGGAGCAGGCATGGCAGGACTTTCTGCAGCCGGCCGTGCGGCAGATGCAGGCGCAAAAGTATTAGTGGTAGAAAAAGCGTCAGAGATTGGTGGTTCTGGACAACATGCAGGATTCCTTTGGACAGTTCCTGATGAACGGGTACTTAGAGGATGGGATGATGGAGACCCACATTTGGCTCGTGTTGTGTTGGAAAATTTTCCAGAAGGAACAGAATGGATGCGCAGCCGCGGAATGTTTCAGTCGGGACCGACACCTGTTCTTCATGGACTCGGTTATGCGTTGAATGTAACTGGGCATCTTCAGGATTGTACAAAAATGATTCGGAAGGCGGGTGGTCAAATTATCTTAGGTGCATTTGTTGAAGAGCTAATTTTAAGTCCTGAAGGGAGGGTAGAGGGAGCACGGATTCTCGATGATAACGAATTAATTGAGGTAAAAGCAGAATGGACTCTAATAGCTACAGGTGGTTTTCAGGCAAATCCTGCTCTCAGGGCAGAAAAAATCCACCCAAACGCGGCAGGTATTGCCCTGAGGTCTAATCCTAACAGTACTGGTGATGGAATCCGCTTAGGACTTCAGGCAGGATCAACATGGGCTGGTGAGAACCCAGGTTTTTATGGACATTTGATAAGTTCACCAGCCTGTCTTAATAACCCATCACTATTTACCCGACTCTCCCAATATCATAGTGACTATTCGCTCCTATTTAATGAGGAAGGAGTCCGGTTTACCGACGAGAGTCAAGGGGATTTCCGCAGTTCAAATGAGTTGGTGTTTCAGCCAAATGCACGTGGATTGCTTGTCTGGGACGAACATATCCAACAGGAACATGTCTTAAAGTCATTTGTCCATGGCGTTGAAGCGGAGGATAGGTTGCAGGTGGCTCTTCAACATGGGGCACTTGGGATAAAGGTAAAGGAGATTACAGAATTAAGTGACATTGCTGCTCAATGGGGATTTGATGGGAAGACAGTTGTGCAAAGCATCAAAGAATACAATGAAAAAGTTGTTTCATCCCCTGAAAAAATCAACCCTTCACGTGCTTATGATCTTCGGCCGTTGGACAAGGCACCCTATTATGCACTTGTTGTGGAACCAGCCATTACATTTACTCATGCTGGTCTTCGAATTGACGATCAGGCTAGAGCACTGAATTCAGAAGGGAAGCCGATTCCAGGACTTCTCGTTGCTGGAGCGGATACTGGAAATGTTTATAAACGTGGGTATGGCGGTGGGTTGGCAATGGCCCTCGGATTTGCCTTGCAAGCTGTAAAGACAGCAGGATGGATTGTACCAAAAGTAAGTAATGTGTAAAAGAAATTCATAAGCTTTTAATAGACTTCTATAGTTGTATAGTTAGTAAAAAAATTTATATAGAGGAGAGTGCAATATGTATAAGTTTATTGAATATCAAAAGGAAAATAACGTGGCGACACTTTGGTTGAATCGTCCAGAGAAAAAGAATTGCATCAACTGGGAGATGTTGAACGAAATGGCGGATGCCATCGGAGAGGCAGAAAATGATGATGAGGTATTAGCTCTAGTCGTACGAGGACGCGGGGGCACATTCTGTGCAGGGGCAGATTTAGATATGTTGGATGCTGACTTTCTGAAAAC